>NZ_FMIQ01000084.1 GCF_900095695.1 Hafnia alvei
AACGGCAATCGCCATCCTGGCTCCTCCGTTCTTTCGCCGACGTCCCTGTCGGCGAATCCTAGCCTGCATTCCTCTATTCGGCTGAAAAACAACGTGCCGGAAAAGGTCAAACCCAAAAGACAAAAACTCTATCTGTTTTTTAGTTTAAGTCGTGGCATTTAGAGCAGTGCAAACAGGATGTTTTCACGAGGGGAGGAGGCGCCAGGGATGGCGCATGCCGACCCGGCGCGGAGATGGCGTCTCGGATAAAAGCGCGAGGATTGAAGGGGCGCGCGCTGGCGCCCCTCATCGGACGCCTTCGATTTAGCTATATGTGATAGCTGTTATTGATAGGCGTACGAAACCTTACACAAAGGCCTCATAAGCAAAGCGAACGAAACCTTACATTAAGGCTTGCTCCGCGCCCCAACCTACATTGAATTTGGATTCACCGGCGGCGTAGGAGATTTATATTTCGCCAAATAATCCGGCTGGAAAATGCACATACGGATCGCGTTGCGGTATTCGCCGTTGATGAAGAATTCATGGATCAGCTCGCCTTCGATTTTGAATCCTAGCTTGCTGTAAATATGAATCGCCTTTTGGTTTTCTTTATCGACGATTAAATACAGCTTGTAGAGATTGAGCACCGAAAAACCATGATCCAACGCCAACTGTGCCGCTTTGCTGGCATAACCGTGGCCTTGATGGGCAGGGTCGATAATAATTTGGAATTCGGCACGGCGGTGAATATGGTCAATCTCAACTAATTCGACTAAGCCAATTTTGACCCCGTCGTGTTCAACCACGAAGCGACGTTCGCTCTGATCGTGAATGTGTTTGTCATACAGCTCAGAGAGTTCTACAAAGGCAATATAAGGTTCTTCAAACCAATAACGCATGATGCTGGCGTTATTGTCGAGTTGATGAACGAACGTCAAGTCTTCCCGTTCCAGGGGGCGCAGTCTGACGTTGTTGTCGCTGGACATGTTGATTCCTCTCACTGTCATAAGTTTCAGCTGAATAGCCGATGTAGTGAATACTACAGACTGTATTATACCCAAAATAATTCAAGTTGCTTGAAGGCGGCAAATACAAAAATCCCCAGCCAAGGCTAGGGATTTTGTTTATTGCGACGGTGAGGCGTCGTTTAATCTGGCGCGTACCCTTGTGGGGGTAAACGAATGCCGTCTAACCACGCAGCATCGTCTTTAGCCTTTAAGCGTCCATCAATAAACCAGCTTACAACCAGCGGGTAGATGGAATGCTCTTGCACCTGGACGCGCTCGATAATTTCATCTTCGCTGTCATGTTCGAAAATCGGAACTTTGGCCTGCAGAACAACCGGCCCGCCGTCAAGTTCATCAGTGACAAAGTGCACCGAGGTGCCATGCTCTTCATCACCGTTGCTCAGCGCCTGCTGGTGCGTGTGTAATCCCGGATATTTGGGCAGCAGAGAAGGGTGGATATTGAGCATCCGCCCTTGGTAATGCTGAACAAAACGCGGAGATAAAATACGCATGTAGCCCGCTAAAACCACTAAATCAGGCTGATAGCCATCGATCTCTTGCATTAATGCCAGATCAAAAGCATCGCGGTCGGCATAGGATTTGGGGTCTAGACAGTGCGTGGGAATAGCGTCCTGTGCCGCACGTTCAAGCCCATAAGCGTTTGCCTTATTGCTGAACACGGCGCTGATGCGTCCACGAATGCGCCCATGGCTACAGGCGTCAATTAACGCCTGTAGATTGCTACCGTTGCCGGAAATTAAAACGACGATGTTTTTCATTGGCTCAGTCGCTTATGCGTTGATCACAACGCGTTCGTCAGTATTTGACGCCGCGATTGCACCAATTTTCCATGCTTTTTCGCCGTGGGCGTTCATGAGCGCAATCGCAGCATCAACCTCTGAAGCAGGCAGTGCGATGATCATGCCCACGCCACAGTTGAAGGTGCGATACATTTCGTGCCGGCTAACGTTGCCCGCCTGCTGCAGCCAGTTAAAGACCGATGGCCACTGCCAGCTGGATTCATCGATAACGGCCTGCGTGCCCTCAGGCAGTACGCGCGGAATGTTTTCCCAGAAACCGCCGCCGGTGAGGTGGGCGATCGCGTGGATGTCGTGTTCTTCAATCAGCTTAAGAATAGATTTTACGTAGATCTTAGTGGGTGCCAGTAAATGGTCTGCCAGCGGTCTGCCATCCAGCTCTTCTTTGAGCGGATCGGTATGGCTGACTTCCAAAATCTTGCGCACCAGCGAATAGCCGTTGGAGTGCGGGCCGCTTGCGCCCAGCGCGATGAGTACATCGCCCGCTTGAACCTTGCTGCCGTCAATGATTTCTGATTTTTCAACCACGCCGACGCAGAAGCCTGCAACGTCGTAATCTTCACCGTGGTACATACCCGGCATTTCAGCGGTTTCGCCACCAACCAGTGCGCAGCCTGACTGCTTGCAGCCTTCGGCAATGCCGGTGATAACGCTGGCTGCGGTGTCTACGTCTAATTTTCCGGTCGCATAATAATCGAGGAAGAATAATGGTTCAGCGCCTTGAACGACCAAGTCATTAACACACATCGCGACCAAATCAATACCGATAGTGTTGTGGCGTTTTAAATCCATCGCCAGACGTAATTTGGTGCCGACGCCGTCGGTGCCTGAAACCAGAATGGGTTCGCGATATTTTTGTGGTAGGGCACAAAGTGCGCCAAATCCACCCAGACCACCCATAACTTCCGGGCGGCGAGTTTCTTTTACCACGCCTTTAATGCGATCAACTAAGGCATTGCCAGCATCAATGTCTACACCTGCGTCTTTGTAACTGAGAGCGGTTTTGTCGGTCACTGCGAAAATCCCCATGGCGGTTAGGATGAGTTCTGATATCAGGAGTACAAAGGAACCGCTAGCTCAGTAACGGTGCGGCTTGTACTTGCATCGGATAACAGAACGCACACTGAAATATTCAAAAACGCGGCAATTCTAACAGTCTAGGCAAACGTTTGCGAGCGGCTTGTGAAGGGGATCTGATTTTTTCCTGTAATCCGTGTAGATCTCATCTAAGCTGATCTGGATCATGATTTTAACGGTGGCGCGGAATTTAAAAGGCGTTATAATCTCGCGATTTTTTTTTGCGCTGACCGCAACCTGGGAGATGAAATGATGAAGATCGTCGAAGTAAAACACCCGCTCGTAAGACATAAACTGGGCTTGATGCGCGAGAACGATATTAGCACCAAACGTTTTCGTGAACTGGCATCAGAGGTCGGGAGTTTACTGACCTATGAAGCGACCGCAGACCTCGAAACAGAAAAAGTAACAATTGATGGTTGGTGTGGTCCTGTCGAAGTCGATCAGATCAAAGGTAAAAAAATCACCGTGGTTCCAATCCTGCGCGCAGGTTTGGGCATGATGGAAGGCGTGCTGGAACATGTTCCAAGCGCACGTATCAGCGTGGTTGGTGTTTATCGTGACGAAGAAACTCTGGAGCCAGTGCCTTACTTCCAGAAATTAGTTTCAAACATCGATGAACGTATGGCGCTGGTGGTTGACCCAATGCTGGCAACCGGTGGTTCTATGATTGCCACTATCGATCTGCTGAAAAAAGCCGGCTGCCACAGCATTAAAGTATTAGTACTGGTTGCTGCGCCAGAAGGTATTGCGGCGTTAGAAAAAGTGCACCCAGACGTTGAGCTGTACACCGCGTCTATCGATCAGGGCTTGAATGAGAAGGGGTACATCATTCCTGGCTTGGGCGATGCGGGCGATAAGATATTTGGTACGAAATAATAATTGAGCCGACTTGAGAGTCGGCTTTTTTTTGGTCTATACCCTCATGCCGATCGTTTAAGAGATACATGGGGCTAGCACACCGCGGGGCGCTCAGGCAGCTAAAGCTGTTACGACCCCATCGGTGTGCTTCCCCTAAAATCATGCTTAAGTGACCAGCATTAGTCTATATCCGGCATTCTTAACGCGGGTAGACCAAGCTAAAAACACAACACCTGACTATTCAATAAAATCACTTAGAGGATAAAAACATGACTCGTCGCGTCATCGGAGTAAGCGAACGCCCACCGCTTTTGCAAACGATTCCGTTGAGCTTCCAGCATTTGTTCGCCATGTTTGGCGCAACGGTGCTGGTGCCTATTCTATTCAAGATAAACCCTGCGACGGTCTTGCTGTTTAACGGCATCGGTACGCTGCTGTATTTATTCATTTGTAAGGGAAAAATCCCGGCTTATTTAGGGTCTAGTTTTGCCTTTATTTCACCGGTTATGCTGCTGTTGCCCTTAGGTTATGAGCTGGCACTTGGTGGTTTTATTGTGTGCGGTGCCCTGTTCTGCTTAGTGGCGCTGATTGTGAAAAAAGCCGGTACAGGCTGGCTGGATGTGATGTTCCCACCGGCGGCGATGGGGGCGATTGTTGCGGTTATCGGACTTGAACTGGCAGGCGTTGCCGCGAATATGGCGGGATTGCTGCCAGCCAGCGGCGCATCGGTAGACACCACTACGATCACTATTTCGATGGTGACCTTAGGGGTAACCGTGCTGGGCTCGGTGCTGTTTCGCGGTTTTTTAGCGATTATCCCTATTTTAATCGGTGTGCTGGCAGGGTATGCGCTGTCATTTGCCATGGGCGTGGTGGATTTAACACCTATCCGTGAAGCTCACTGGTTTGCGTTACCGACTTTCTACACGCCGAAATTCGAGTGGTTTGCGATCCTAACTATTCTGCCTGCTGCGTTGGTGGTGATTGCCGAGCACGTGGGCCATCTGGTGGTGACGGCGAATATCGTGAAGAAAGATTTGCTGCGTGATCCTGGTTTGCATCGTTCGATGTTTGCGAATGGTTTGTCGACCATGTTCTCTGGGTTCTTCGGCTCAACGCCAAATACCACCTACGGCGAAAATATCGGCGTGATGGCGATTACCAAAGTGTATAGCACATGGGTAATTGGTGGCGCTGCGGTTTTGGCTATTCTGCTATCCTGCATTGGTAAACTGGCGGCGGCGATTCAGATGGTGCCCGTGCCGGTGATGGGCGGCGTTTCTCTGCTGTTGTACGGCGTAATCGGTGCATCGGGTATTCGCGTGCTGATCGAATCAAAAGTGGACTACAACAAAGCGCAGAACCTGATCCTGACGTCGATTATTTTGATTATTGGCGTGAGCGGCGCAACGATCCACATTGGTGCCGCCGAATTGAAAGGCATGGCATTGGCGACGATTGTCGGTATTGCCATGAGCCTGTTATTCAAAGTGATCAGCATGGTTCGTGGTGAAGAAGTGATCCTCGACGAAACGGACGAAGAGCAAACGTCCGCGCGTTAATCAGATCCTTAAGATCCTCGCTCAACAGCCGCCAGTTTATGTGTTAAACTGGCGGCGTTTTTTTGCCTGTTTTGGTTTGAGGTGCTTCTGAACACGCCGGCACAGCTTTCACTGCCACTTTATTTGCCTGATGACGAGACTTTTGCGAGTTTCTATTCGGGAGAGAATTCTTCTCTGCTAGCCGCATTGCAGGGTGCTTTGCAGCAGGAGCATGGTACTTATATCTATTTCTGGTCGCGTGAGGGCGGAGGGCGCAGCCATCTGTTGCACGCGGCCTGTGCTGAACTTTCTCAACGAGGCGAAGCCGTGGGCTATGTGCCTTTGGATAAGCGCGCCTACTTTGTGCCTGAAGTGTTGGATGGCATGGAGCAGCTTTCTTTGGTTTGCATTGATAACATTGAATGTATCGCCGGAGAAGAAGAGTGGGAAATGGCGATTTTCAATCTCTATAATCGCATTCTTGAAACTGGCCGTACTCGGTTGCTGATCACTGGCGATCGCCCACCTCGTCAGCTTAATCTTCATTTGCCCGATTTGGCTTCGCGCCTGGACTGGGGGCAAATTTATAAACTTCAGCCGCTTGGCGATGAGGACAAACTCTTAGCGCTACAGCTGCGTTCAAAGCTGCGCGGGTTTGAGCTGCCTGAGGACGTAGGCCGATTCTTATTAAAGCGGTTGGATCGTGAAATGCGAACCCTTTTTATGACGTTAGATCAGCTGGATCATGCGTCGATAACGGCGCAGCGCAAGCTGACTATTCCGTTTGTGAAAGAGATATTGTCGTTGTAGGGCGCTTTTAGCTTGGGCGGTAAGGTTTCGTACGTTGAAAATACGGGCGAAATCTTACACAGAATCAACATGAGTAGTCAGTTCCTAATCCCGCATTTTGCTCTCAAGCCCCGCCTTCACGATTCCCCATTCATCATCAATAATACTAAACCGCACCGAGTTGCGTTTTCGGCCATCTGGCATGATACGTTCGTGGCGGATTATTCCCTCTTGCTGAGCACCGATGCGTAAAATAGCTGCGCGGGAACGTGCGTTGTTTTCATCGGTGGTGAACTGTACGCGAACACAGTTCATCACTTCAAACGCATAGCTAAGCAGCAGGTATTTTGCTTCGGTATTGATGCCTGAGCGTTGGAAGGAGTGGCTCAGCCACGTATGGCCAATTTCGAGTTTCCGGTTGGCAGAATCAATTTTCCAAAATCGGGTGCAGCCGACCACTTTGCGGCTGTCGGCATCGACGATAACAAACGGCATCTGACTGCCGTTTTCACGCTGTTCAAAAGCATGGGTGAGATATTTATCAATGGATTGCGGGCTTGGAATGACCGTTAGCGTCATTTCCCACAGTTGCCCGTCTGAGGCGGCATCGATAATTGGCTGGCGATGTTCAACCTGCAGCGGGTGAAGCTCGACACGTTTGCCTTTCAAGACGGGCTGTTCCATATGAAAACCTCGCGTTAGAGAATGTCTAATACCTGCTCTGGCGGACGACCAATACGGGCTTTTTTGCCTTTAACCACGATTGGGCGCTCGATCAATTTCGGGTTGTTGATCATGGCGTCGATAAGCTGATCTTCAGTTAACGATTCATCGGCAAGGCTAAGTTCTTTATACAGATCTTCTTTATGGCGCATCAGCTGACGAGCGGAGGTGAATCCGAGTTCTTTCAGCAGCGTTTTCAACGTTGCAGCATCGGGAGGTGTCTCCAGATAATGCACGATAGTTGGCTCAATACCTTGTTCTTTTATCAGCGCGAGTGTTTCACGGCTCTTAGAGCAGCGTGGGTTGTGATAAATCGTGACGTGTTGTGACATAGGTTTTCCTTAGCGGCCTCCGCGTTGATACTGCTTGAAGCTTTGTTGTAGTTGGCGCAGTTGATCGATACGCGCGTCGTAGCGCGCCTGTTTTAGGCTGCCAACCGGCATCAGGGCACTGGCGTTGCTGAGTAAGCCAATCGCTTGATCCAATTGTCCTACCAGCGCCAAACTTTCTGCGCGGGCGGATAGCTCTTCATCACGGATCCCCTGTGCGGCGCTGGCCTGAGCGAGAATGTCCCAGCCGTTGGGATCGTTTGGATGATCAAAAGTGTAGCGATAAAGAATGCGTGAAGCTTTGGCAGGCTGGTTGCCTTCAACGTAGGCATTTGCCAAGTTGATTTGTAACACGGGTTCGTTGCGGTTTTTTGCGAGTGCTGATTCTAAACGCGCGATAGCCGCCGGGGCTTTCTTCTGCTCTAAATCGATATCGGTCATCAGGTCGATAAACCAGATATTGTTTGGCTGGCTATCGAGCAACGGTTGCAGCATTTTACGCGCATCATCATATTTATTCGCTTGGCTGAACAAAATGGCTCGGCCATAGCGAGCGGCGGTTTGTTCGCGTACGTTGCCGTTTTCCATCGCTTTAAGAACATCTTCAGTCAGGTAGGTATTTCCATCCTGCCCGCCGCTGTACATGCCTAGCGCGCGCACTTTCGCTAATAAGTAGTCTTGTGACGACTGAACGGGATGCGGTGGCATCTGGTTTGCACGGTTGCGGGTGTCGGATAGGCGGCTGTCTGGCAGGGGGTGAGTCAGCAAAATTTCAGGTGGCTTCGATGAATAGCGCGATTGATCGGACAGCTTTTGCAGAAAACTTGGCATGGCCTGCGGATCGAAACCGGAACGCTGTAGAACCTGAAGACCGATGCGGTCAGCTTCTTGCTCATTTTGCTGAGTGAAGCTGATCATATTTTGTTGGCTACCGGCTAAGGTACCGCTTAAGGCCGCCATACCCGCCTGTGGGCTGGCCATCGCGAGCAATATTGAACCCAGCGCGCCAACCCAAGTTAATGGTGCCGTACGCTGTTGCTCTTCCATCGCACGGGCTAAATGGCGCTGAGTCACGTGGGAAATTTCATGCGCCATGACCGAAGCCAACTGGCTTTCGTTATCGGTATAACGGAATAGCGCGGAGTGTAAGACCACGTTGCCGCCGAAGAAGGCGAAGGCGTTGATTTCGTCATTGCGCACTAAATAGAAATGAAACGGCGTACGTACCGAATGGGCATGGGACACCAAACGCATCCCCAGTCCGTTGATATATTCAATCAATAAGGGATCGTTGATAAGCGGCGTACTGGCACGGAGCTGGCGCACGTAAAAATCACCCATTGCTAGCTCTTGGTTGATGCTGAGCGTGTTCCCTGCGGTAGTACCAATGTCAGGTAGTTGGTCATCGTTTGGATCTGCTTGGCTTGGCATGGAGCCAGTCAGCAATAAACCAGCAACTATCGTCGCGATAACCGATGTTTTAAACCGAGAAGTCATAAGAGACAGTTCCATTCAGTTTCATCTATACCCATGTGGGGATTTTTTGCTTGGCAGAAACACGAATCATTAGGATACAACGCATTGGTTTGTTATCCGCAATGGCATTTTTGACAGCAAAGGCCTGTAAGAGTTCTTCTTAACTACGCCACTCTCTATTACACTCATTCTGCCATCATAGTAGGATCGACTCCACGCCGCCATGACAGCAAAATCATCATTTTACGTTATTGGCTTTTCGCCACCTCTTTTCAAGGATAATAAACTGTACGCTTGTGCAGCTTAAGGAGTGACCCGCATGCTTGATATGTTAATGCAGTGGTATCGACGACGTTTTACCGATCCACAGGCAATAGCATTACTGACTATCCTGCTCGTCGGCTTTTGTATCATTTATTTTTTCAATGGGATTCTGGCCCCGCTGCTGGTGGCTATTGTTCTGGCCTATCTGTTGGAATGGCCAACGCATAAACTGCAGCTGATTGGTTTTTCGCGCGTATGGGCCGTGGTTGCCGTGCTGATTGCATTTGGCGGTATTACGCTGCTGTCTGTTTTTGTCATTGCTCCGGCGGTTTGGCAGCAGGGATTTAATCTATTAGCCGATATGCCGAAAATGGTGACGCGCTTCTATGAGTTTGCCGCAACGCTGCCAAGGCGCTATCCGGCGCTGATGGATGCGGGCATTATTGATATGGTGGTAGAGAATACCCGCGCCAAGTTGGCGGTGATGGGAGAATCGGTGGTGAAATTATCACTGGCATCGCTGGTGGGGCTTCTTACGCTAGCGATTTATCTTATTCTCGTGCCGCTGATGGTATTTTTCCTGCTGAAAGACAAAGAGCAAATGCTGAATGCCGTTCGGCGAGTGTTGCCGCGCGATCGCGGATTGGCTGGGCAGGTTTGGATCGAGATGAATCAGCAAATCACTAACTATATTCGCGGCAAAGTGCTCGAAATGGTAGTGGTGGGCGTGGCGACCTATCTGGTTTTTCTGGTTGTAGATTTGCATTATGCCTTGCTGTTGGCCGTGCTGGTTGGGTTCTCGGTACTGATCCCGTATATCGGTGCGGTGTTGGTGACGATCCCCGTGGTCATTGTTGCGTTGTTCCAATGGGGACTTGGCGCCGATTTCTGGACGCTGTTTGTTGCTTATCTGGTTGTGCAAGGCTTGGATGGCAATCTGCTTGTTCCGCTGTTGTTCTCCGAAGCGGTGAACTTGCATCCGCTGGTGATCATTCTTTCGGTGATTATCTTTGGTGGACTATGGGGATTCTGGGGCGTTTTCTTTGCGATTCCATTGGCTACGTTGGTAAAAGCAGTGATCCACGCATGGCCTGACGAGTTTATTTCCGAAGCGGATTAATCGTTAGTGATCTAGAAAAAATAACGCCCTGCATGCAGGGCGTTGGCATTTTAAAGCAAAGGTTGATTAACCGTTGTTTTTGACGTAGTCCAAAACGATATCGTGGTGATTGCTGGTTTTGAAATCGTCGAATACGTGCTGAACTTTGCCTTCTTCATCAATCAGGAAGCTGATGCGATGGATGCCGTCGTAGGTTTTACCCATAAAGGATTTTTCACCCCATACGCCAAACTCTTCGCACACTTTGTGATCTTCATCAGATAGCAAGGTGAAATTAAGCACTTCTTTTTCTACAAAGCGGGAAAGTTTTTCTGGTTTATCGGTGCTGATACCGAGCACTTCTACGCCCAATTTTTTCAATTCATCCATATTGTCGCGCAGTCCACAGGCTTGAACGGTACAGCCTGGAGTCATGGCTTTTGGATAAAAATAGACTAAAACTTTCTGACCTTGGAAGTCGGTCAAGCTGATTTGCTCACCATCTTGATCTAACAAGGTAAATTTAGGAGCGATGCTACCGGCTTTCAATGGGCTCATTACTGCTCTCCGTCTTTATCTTCATGCAGGGAATAGTTCACCACGTTTATACTGCCTTGCGCACTGAGCTCTGTACAGAGCTTCTCAAAAGCTTGCTCAATACTTTCTGCATCTTGGCTGGCAGGGCTGTGTGCTGTGATTTGAATATACAATTTTGGCGCCGCGGAGTCTTGGCTTAGTTGGGTTTTAGAAACCAGTTCGGCAATATTCATTTGGTGCGAATCGAACAAGTCGGTGAAGCGCTCGATGATGTGCGGGGAGTCTTTGACTTCAACCTGCACCCATACGGTGGCTGGCATGGTTGGGCGTTCATGCCACGTTGTGCGTTTCATCACGATCAGTAAATCCATCTCAACGCCCTTGAGCGGTAAAGTCGATTCAATGAGGGTAATCGCATTCCAGCTACCGGATAACAGCATGATAAAAGTAAACTCTTCGCCCAACATTGCCAAACGGCTGTCTTCAATATTGCATCCGCAGCTGCTCACGTGGCGGGTGATATTATTGACGATACCGGGGCGATCTGCGCCTAAGGCTGTAATGACTAAATAGTGTTGATTGGGCTGTGGCAAGAGCATTCTTCCTGACTTTGTGATGGTGTCCCAAGGTAAACACAAAAAAAACGCCTCGACAAGCAGTTAGCACATAGATGTTTACTTGCTTTGCGATCGCTTTCAAAAGTACCATGAGGAACCTGTTTGTGGAGGGACTGTCAATGTTCACGGGAAGTATTGTTGCGCTGGTTACGCCGATGGATGACAAAGGTCAGGTCGATCGCGCTAGCTTGAAAAAATTGATTGATTATCATGTGTCCAGCGGGACGTCTGCGATTGTATCCGTAGGAACCACCGGCGAATCTGCCACGCTAAACCACGACGAGCACGTCGATGTGGTGCTACAGACGCTGGATCTTGCTGATGGCAGAATCCCTGTGATTGCTGGCGCTGGAGCAAATGCTACCACGGAAGCGATTGCTTTGACCGAGCGCTTCAATAATACGGGCGTCGTTGGTTGCTTGACGGTCACGCCGTATTACAATAAGCCAATGCAGGAAGGTTTGTTCCAGCACTTTAAAGCTATCGCTGAACACACTGATTTACCACAGATTTTGTATAACGTACCTTCGCGTACGGGATGCGATATGCTGCCAGAAACGATTGCGCGTTTGGCAGAAATTAAAAATATTGTTGCTGTAAAAGAAGCGACCGGGAACTTAAGTCGTGTTAGTCAGATCCAAGAACTGGTCAACGACGATAGCTTTATTTTGCTAAGCGGCGATGACGCAACGGCTCTGGACTTTATGCAACTGGGTGGTCAGGGCGTTATTTCTGTCACAGCAAACGTCGCTGCGCGTGAAATGGCTGAACTCTGTAAGCTTGCCGCCGAAGGTGATTTTGCTAAAGCGCGTAAGCTGAACCAGCGTTTAATGGCGCTGCATCAACAGTTATTTGTAGAAGCAAACCCGATACCGGTGAAATGGGCCTGTAAGGTATTGGGACTCATAGCAACCGACACGATGCGTTTACCAATGACGCCAATTAGCGATAAGGCTCGTCCTGTCGTAGAACAAGCGCTTAAACACGTCGGCTTGCTGTAACTCTTAGGGAGATTGAATGGCTTACTTAGTACAAAAGTCGGCGGTAGCGACTGTCGTTGGCATTTCTTTGGTGATGATGCTGTCTGCATGCTCGACCGATCAGCGCTATAAGCGTCAGGTGAGCGGCGATGAGGCTTATCTTGATGCCTCAACGCTGTCCGAATTGAAAACGCCAGCTGGAATGATTCTGCCGGTGCAAAACGGTGCCTATGATGTGCGCTTAAATGTGGCTCAAGGCAACGTAGGCAAGGCGTTGGATATTCGACCACCGGCGCAGCCATTGGCTCTGCTGAACGGTTCGCGTGGCCAGTTTGTTAATGGCGCAGCGATTGTCTTAGTAGAGAGCACACCGGGAGCAAGTAGCCTGTGGTCTCAGGTTGCGCAAGCAGTACAAGGGTTAAATTACCCGATTGCCAGCCGTAACGATGCGGGACAAACGCTGACTACCGACTGGATTAATTTCCAGCGTGGCGATGAAGACGTGCAGTATCAGGGGCGCTATCAGGTGACTGTGCAGCCACAGGGTTACCAAACAGCCGTTGTCGTTAAGTCCTTGGGCTTGAAGCAGGGCGATACGGCGATCACTGAGGATTCACAGACTCAGCGTTACGCGGTTTCGGTGCTGAACGATATTGTCAGCGGTTTGGATAAATATCAAACCGATCAGGCTAATGCGCGTGCCAATCGTCAGGTAGGCGATATTGACGTGCAGAGCGGCGCTGATGATACGGGCCTACCGGTGTTGATTGCGCGCGCGCCTTACACTGCGGTTTGGGATCGTCTACCGGCCACGCTTGAACACATCGGTATGAAAGTGACCGATCGTAGCCGTCCACAGGGTACAATCTCCGTGACCTACAAATCGATCGGAAGCAGTAGCTGGGACGATCTGGGCGCGAAAGATCCTGAGCTGAAAGAAGGTGATTATAAGATTCAGGTCGGCGATTTAGATAACCGTACCAGTCTGCAATTCCTTGACAGCAAAGGGGCTCCACTGAGCCAGTCGCAGAACGATGCGTTGGTGAGTGTGTTCCAAGCTGCGTTTGCGAAAGTAAAAGTTAGCCAGTAATCGCGCAAACCATAGAAATGTAAAAAGGGGCTTCGGCCTCTTTTTTTATTTCATTTTTTTAATGCGCAATCGTTTGGCTGGCGTATAATGCCCCTAAATTGATGCGCTTTGACCCAAAGCTGCTGATTTCATTTTTTATGTTCTTAAACCTATGGAGTAAGCAAAATGCAAAAGCTCGCTGAGTTGTATCGCGGCAAAGCAAAAACCGTGTACACCACTGAAAACCCGGATTTGCTGATTCTTGAGTTCCGAAATGATACATCAGCACTGGATGGCCAGCGCATTGAGCAGTTTGATCGTAAAGGTATGGTTAACAACAAATTTAACCATTTCATCATGAGCAAACTGGAAGAGGCGGGGATCCCGACTCAGATGGAGCGCTTACTCTCTGATACTGAAGTGCTGGTGAAAAAGCTGGAAATGGTTCCGGTTGAATGCGTGATCCGCAACCGTGCCGCAGGCTCGCTGGTGAAGCGTTTGGGAATTGAAGAGGGGACGCCTCTTAATCCGCCACTATTCGATCTGTTCCTGAAAAACGACGCCATGCACGATCCGATGGTGAATGAATCATACTGTCGTACCTTTGGCTGGGTGAGCGAAGAAAACTTAGCCACCATGAAAGCATTGAGCTACAAAGTTAACGATGTGCTGAGCAAGATTTTTGGTGATGCGGGGCTGATTCTGGTCGATTTCAAACTCGAATTTGGCTTGTTTAAAGGCCAAGTTGTTCTGGGTGATGAGTTCTCACCAGACGGTAGTCGCCTGTGGGATAAAGCAACGCTGAACAAGATGGATAAAGACCGCTATCGTCAGAGTTTGGGCGGCCTGATTGAAGCCTATGAAGAAGTCGCACACCGCATCGGTGTAAAACTCGATTAAGCCTCACGCTAAAAAACCGTGCAAAACAGCAGAGGCGATAGCCTCTGTTGTCATTTTTATGGTCTGCCAATGAGTTGAAATACCACATATCTTTATCTGCAATGATGTATTTCATTATCTGATTCCTCCTTTTTATGGTATTCGCGCCAGCAATTTCCTACCATTAAGGCATCATGTAATTTCTGAGGTTTAACTATGCGCTGGCAAGGGCGTCGCGAAAGCGACAACGTTGAAGATCGACGTGGAGATTCCACGGGTTCGTCCGGTGGTTTAGGTGGCGGTGGTTTTCGTGTGCCGCGTGGTAAAGGTGGATTGGTTCTGCTGGTGGTTGTACTGGTTGCGGGATATTACGGGGTGGATTTAACGCCGCTGCTTAACGGTGAAGCACCCGTTGGTCAAACCCAGACTCAAAGCCAACAGGCTAATTCGCCAGAAGATAATCAGATGGCTAAGTTTACTTCCGTTATTTTGGCTTCAACCGAAGACACGTGGAGCCAGCTATTCCAGAAAATGGGGAAACAGTATCAAGATCCTAAACTGGTACTCTATCGTGGTGCCACTCGCACGGGGTGTGGTACGGGTCAGTCCGTAATGGGGCCTTTTTATTGTCCGGCAGATAAAACTGTGTATATCGATCTCTCTTTCTACCAAGAGATGAAAGATAAGCTTGGTGCTGATGGTGATTTTGCTCAGGGTTATGTGGTCGCGCACGAGGTTGGACACCATGTACAAAACCTGCTGGGCATTGAGCCGAAAATTCGGCAGATGCAGCAAGGGACAAGCAAGGCTGAACAAAATCGACTCTCGGTGAAAATGGAACTTCAGGCTGACTGCTTCGCTGGCGTGTGGGGACATTTCATGCAGAATCAGCAAGTGCTGGAGCAGGGCGATCTGGAAGAGGCTCTGAATGCTGCTCAGGCTATCGGTGACGATCGTTTACAACAGCAGAGCCAAGGACGAGTGATCCCAGATAGTTTTACCCACGGCACATCTGAACAACGCTATACATGGTTTAAGCGCGGTTTTGACAGCGGTAATCCAAATAGCTGTAATACCTTCGCATCAGCTAATTGATCACGGCATTCATACCCTGCACATTTATATGTGTGGGGTATTAAATCAACGTGACAGCGCCGCCGTACGCAAGTAATTCGCGTATAATCATCCGCTATCTTTGCTGACAACGCAGACTCTCATGCCGCTTTCTTCTTCTATTCCCTCAATGCAGCGAGCCGGTATTCGCCGTTTACTCATCGTTAGCGGTGATACCGATTGGCACCAGCAGGTTATTGCAGAGATTTTACCCACGCTGTGTTCATCGCTTCTGTGGGTTGGGGAAAGCGCGCCGCAAGGGGTTAGGTCTATTGCTCCCCATCTCGCCAAAGGCGTATTGGGGCAAGAGCTTGGTCACGTGATTTTTAATGCAGCAGCAGGATTTCATGCGGAAGCGCTAGCCGCTGTGGCGGGAGCCATCAGCGCAGGGCATTGGCTTATTATATTAGTTCCTGAATGGGAACAGTGGGATAGCCAATCGGATCTTGATAGTTTGCGTTGGAGTGAACAGCCTGAACCTATCGCTACCCCTCATTTCGTTCATCATTTTCAACGGATTACGCTAGAACAGCCGGAAATTGCTATCTGGAAGCAAAATAGCGAGAAAGAAATCCCTGCGCTGAAACGACGCCCTGAGTGGTTGCGCCCAAATGGATTGCCTACGGCCGAGCAGACATATATTTTGCAGGCGCTGTTGAACGATAAACAGCCTATTAACGTTGTGATTGGTGAGCGTGGCAGAGGAAAATCAACGCTGGCGGGGATGCTGGCAGAACGCGTAAAGGGCAAATGCTGGGTAACTGGCCCAAGCAAAATAGCAACGCAAATATTGTCACAACGAGGCGAGGGGGTTGAATTCTATGCGCCAGATGCGCTACTAGAACAATGTCGACAGCAGGCGCCTGTGGATATTGATTGGTTACTAATTGATGAAGCCGCAGCAATCCCTGCACCTATGCTACGTGAACTGATTGCATTTTTTCCCCAGGTTTTATTAACCACAACCGTACAAGGATATGAAGGTACCGGGCGTGGTTTTCTACTTAAATTCTGTGCTTCCCTGCCATCTTGCTGCACCTATTTATTAGATCAGCCGATGCGTTGGGCCATCAGCGATCCCGTTGAGTCTTGGTTAAAGTCTTTGCTGTTGTTTGAGGAGCCACAAGAACCACAAGTACAGAATCTAGAGTTTAAATCGGAAAAGCTGAGTCAGTCTCAATGGCTGTCTTACCCAAAGAAGATGTGCGATTTTTATATGCTCCTCACGAGTGCGCACTACAAAACGACGCCGCTAGATTTGCGTCGGTTAATGGATGGTGTGGGAAACCATCTGTATGGCAGCTTTGCCGGCGACGTTATTGCGGCGGCGCTATGGATGGTTGATGAAGGTGGTTTAGATGAATCACTGGCTAAAGCTGTTTGGGCCGGCGAGCGTCGGCCTAAAGGTAGTTTAGTTGCCCAATCACTCGCAGCCCATGGTGGTCAATGGCAGGCGGCAGTATTGCGTTCTCGTCGAATAAGTCGAATTGCGGTATTTCCAGCATGGCGACGCCAAGGGGTCGCGAAATCGTTGGTGAACTCGGCGGTTCAACAAGCTCGAGAAGAAGGGCTAGACTACGTATCTGTTAGTTTTGGGTATACACCAGAGCTTTATCATTTCTGGCAGCAATGTGGTTTTGAACTCGTGCGTTTTGGCACTCACCTTGAGGCAAGTAGCGGTTGCTATACTGCGATGGCAATATTGCCTTTCAATGAAAACTCGCGATCACTTTTGGATAAACTGCGGCTGAGATTACGGCGTGATGGATACTTTATCCAACAAAAGCTCAAACTTCAGCTGCCGCTGAGGGTGGTAAAAGATCTGTCCCTGAACCATGATGATTGGGATGAACTTCACGGTTTTGCGTATTCTTCTCGCCCGCTTGATGTTTCTATTTATGCGCTAATTAGATGTGCGGATAAGCTTTCCAATAATGCTGGTAATTGCATTCTTAATGATTTTATTAATGAGAGTGGTAGCGTGGAATTATTGTGTGAAAAATACAAACTATCAGGGAAAAAAGCGCTCGTAGCTATGCTAAGAAATATTATATCTCATCTTATAAAGCATTCTGAAAAATAAGTTTTAGGGTTGCTTTTTATGGTGCGTGTATTATTAATGATGTCACTTTAATTCTTTGTTTTTTCTTTTTAATTTCTTTATTTGTTTGGCGTTTGTTTTTGTTTAATTCATGATTAAAATAATTGATATTATTAACTGGTATTCTAAAATATTTTTATTTTTAGTTGGTTTAAATTGTTATCTATTTAAACTGTTTTTTTAGTTGAATTAAATTTACCTCTTAATTATTATTTAATTCCGCTGAACTTTAGCGAACGCACTTTCAAATGGCTGTATATATTTTAAAAGTATCAACAATTCATAACTATATTCATCTCTGATGGGTTATGGATTAACGTTACCTATAATGAGGGAATAACAGATGTCTTCTTGGAAGAAAAAGACGGCTATATCGCGTCTAGCATTGGCTTGCTCGATGGCTATCGCAGCACAAGCTGCTGTAGCTGCTACGAATGATATTTCAGGTACTACGTACGAAACGTTTGTTCATGATCCAGTTGCTTATAGCAATCACATTGGCTACACCGGATATGTTGGTTGGGATCACAATGCTGACGGATATTACAACGGTAATATCTACCCAGTAATTAATAAAGCAGTTGTTAATGGCGTTATTTCAACCTATTACCTTGATGATGGTGTAAATGGTACTGCCAATACGCTAAATATTTCTAATAGCACTATCCACGGTATGATTACATCACAGTGCATGACTGTTGAATGCACTGATGGCGATTATAATCGTGATTATTATCAAGATACTTTGCAGTTGACCGTTGATAACTCGACGATTGACGACACTTACGAACATTATGATTATGACGTGACTACTAATGATGTACGCGATCATGATACGTATAATACTTTTGGCCTGGGCAACGCAATTACTCTGGACCAAGAAGCAAATGTTGTTATCCAGAACAATTCACACATTGCAGGTATAACCTTAACGCAAGGATACTATTGGCCAGATGATGTAACCAATAATCCAGAGATTTTTACTGATACTTTAACGGTTAAAGATTCAGTAGTGACTTCAGGTGCATATTCTGAGCTGGGAAATACCGGTTTCTACGGTCAATCTAACAAGCCAAGCGACTATGCAGGAACAACAGAGGCTGGCCTTGATGACGCGGCACTGATTGTTGCAGCAAGCCGCTCTGATAACGCTATGCAAACCACGGCAACGTTTGATCATTCAACGTTGACTGGCGATGTTCTATTCTATAGCGTGTTTGATCATAACTTTGATCCGATTGGCCATGATTCTAATGGTGATGGCATTAAAGACACCAATGGCTGGGATGACCAAGATTCGTTAAACCTGACATTAACCAACGGCAGCAAGTGGGTTGGTGCGGCGATGTCTAGCGTTGAACGCACTAATACTCTGTACGATTACAGCCCTAATAGCCTGTGGCCGACGGATGAGTTCAATGCTGATGGCAATCTCACTTCAGCATCTGTTTATCAGAGCGGCCTGTTTAACATTACTCTGGATAACGCCTCTGAATGGGACACGCGTAAATCTTCCAACATTGACACTTTGACCGTCAATAACGGTTCCCAAGTTAACGTTGTGAATTCGAGCTTGTTGGCTGATAGCATTACATTGAATAACGGTTCTTCAATGCAGATCGGTGATAGCAATAGCGCAGGAACGACTATCCCTGACGTGTATGGCTATAACGATGGTGTTGCTACCGATTCTCTGAACATCAACAGCGGCAGCCAGGTTAAACTGACTGAAGAAACTGCGGCTCTGTATGCTAATACCATTACTGTCACCAACGGTGGTGAGCTGAACCTAGGTTTAGGCCAGACCGATACTCATAGCCTGATATTAAGCGATGGCGGTATCCTGAATGTAGGTAGCCGTGAATACGTTTTGAATTCAGATATGGGTAATGCGCGTTATGTTACCAATGACGTAAATGCGACGGGTTATGACCATGGTGTTGTGGCTATTAACTCTGACGGTCACTTAGCGGTTAACGGCGACGTGAGCGGTAACTACAACGTGCGTATTGATAACGCAACCGGCCAAGGCTCTATTGCTGATTACAAAGATAAAGAAGTTATCCGCGTATACGACAATAATGCTGACACGCATGCAACCTTCACTGCGAGCAACAAAGCTGATTTGGGTGCGTACACCTATGAAGCTCAGCAACGTGGCGATACCGTTGTTCTGAACCAGCGTGAATTGACCGATGCGGCTAACATGGCGCTGAGCATTCCTTCTGCGAATGCCAATATCTGGCATATGGAACAGGATACTCTGGAACGTCGCCAGACCCAGACTCGTGATAGCGTGGGTGATGCCGGTGGTGCATGGGTAAGCTACTTTGGTGGCCATGTAGACGCTAACGGCGGCGCGGTTAACTACGATCAGGATATCAACGGCGTTATGATTGGTGTTGATAAAGTGATCGACGGCAACTACGCAAATTGGCTGATTGGTATGTCTGCAGGCTTTGCCAAAGGCGATATTAACGACCATAGCGGTAGCGTCGATCAGGATAGCCAATCTGCTCGTATCTACTCTTCAGCTAAGTTTGATAACAATATCTTCTTGGATTCATCATTGAGCTACGCACATTACAGCAACGATTTGGATGCTGATATGAGCAACGGCGACCATACTTCAGGTTCAACCAGCAGCGACGGTTGGGGCTTCGGTCTGAAACTGGGTTATGACATTGCACTTGATACCCAAGGTAAACTGAGCCCGTATGCGAGCGTTTCAGGCCTGTTCATGGATGGCGATAGCTATCGTACCAGCAACGGTATGGCTGTTAACGATCAAAGCTACGACAGCATGCGTTATGAGGCGGGTATCAATGCTAACTACCGCTTCAACTATGCAAACGAGCAGTCTCTGACGCCGTACTTCAATCTGGCTTACGTTTATGACGATGCTGGCAGCAATCACGGCAAAATCAACGGCGACAAGATTGATAACGGTCAAGGTGGTTCTGCAGTGCGCGTCGGTGCAGGCGGACAGTTTAACTTCACTAAGAACTTCAGCACTTACGCTGGTTACAGCTACTTGGGCGGCAGCGATGTTGACCAACCATGGGCTGTTAACGCTGGCGTGAAATACAGCTGGTAATCCATTCATACTAGGAGATAGCTGTATGCAGAGGTTATTGCTAGCGTCCAAGTGATAACTTTTGTGCTGAAAGGATTTCGGGCAGTTATCTGGTATGAACTCCCTCTGTAGCTTCGGCTACAGAGGGAACTCCAATGAATGAAATGGCCTCTCTAAAGAGGCCATTTTTTTGCATTATTTTCTGCTCGTAGAATCAGAGGATTGTGCAAAAAAATAGAACAACATCATCAGGGAAACCCGATTTTCCTGTGAATTCTTCGGCGTATAGTACTCTTCAACAGATGATGTCGATGAATGACATCTTTTTATCCAGCGAGGAGTATCTAATGAAACACGAACATCATGTTGTCCAAAGCCCTGCAACACCGGCAGAGCAGCTGATTTTGCTGTTTCATGGCGTTGGTGATAACCCTGTCTCAATGGGAAGCATTGGCGAGTATTTTGCCCAAGCGTTTCCACATTCACTGGTTGTCAGCGTAGGTTCTCCGCATTTGATCCCAGGTGGTCAGGGGCTACAGTGGTTTTCCGTGAACGGTGTGACGGAAGAGAATCGTATCGAGCGCGTTCATCAAGCGATGCCACAGTTTATTGATATCGTGCGATATTGGCAGCGCGTTGCTGATGTGAATCCAGCTGCAACGGCGCTAGTCGGTTTTTCGCAAGGGGCTATTATGGCTTTAGAAGCCGTGAAAGCCGTATCAAATTTAGCAGGAAGAGTCGTGTCGTTTAGCGGTCGCTTTGCAGCATTGCCAGAGAAAAGTTTGGGCGATACCGTAGTGCATATGATTCATGGTAGCGAAGATCGGGTGATTGCCATTGAAAATGCGCAACACGCGGCAGAAAAAATGCGTGAGCAGGGTTCTGATTTTACTTTGGACATCGAGCCGATTGGCCATGCAATTGATCAGAATATGATGGATTTGGCGCTTGAGCGTTTACGTGCATATATCCCTCAACGCTACTGGGATGAAGCTATAAGCGGGAAACGTGGCGATCTGATTGCGTTTAAATAATTATTTGTTCAATAAACAAAGGGCAACGTAAGTTGCCCTTTGTTATATGGAGAGAAGAACGACGGCTTATTGTTTTTTGGGCCAGTCGTCGTCCTTGTCCCATTCTGCGTTATTGTCACGATGCGGAGGTAACTCAGGCTTATTGCTCAAAAAACTTTTGTGATCGACTTTGAGCAAGGCTTTCATACCATTCCAGACCATCCCAATCAGCACTAGCAGGATTATCCACCAGTAATCGGCTAACCATTGCATGGTTGCCCCCTGTCTTTTACGGTAATAAAACGAGAAAAAACGTCGGACAGATGAGGGATTAGCCAATCTGAACCGGCAATATGCTGCCCTTGCCAGGCATTTTTAAGCACATCCTCAGTAAGCTGATGTTCCGCTAACGTTGAAAGTGGCCGGTAGCTAAGATGCCACGGTTCTACTGCAACACCTTGTTCTCCATCACTAAATGGACGATAGAAACCAAATTGCTCCATATTATCTGTTAACCATTGGCTCAACGCAGAGAAATAACCGCCTTCAAGATATTCCCATGGCTCTAACTGAAGCTTTTTACCCTCAGGTAGAAGGTCGGGATCGTAGATGTCAAGATCGGTTCCCCAGTGATGCCGGCTAGCTCCGGGCAGCGCAGACCAGCGTAAAATGGCACAGCACAGTTCCCCTTCGGTCAGCGTTCTGATATCTAACGGCTGACTATTTTCGTCAAGAACGGCGCGCTCACCTTCGAATTTGGCATTCCAAATGGTCTGTTGACGAGCGAAATCTCTAAACGTACTTGCGGGTTGTAAATTAAATCCCGCATTTTTTGCAGCGCGCTGCAATGCTTGAAAAGCCTCAACGGCTTCAGGCTGCAAACGATGATGCCCACAGAGCACGGCAAGATGCTCTGTGCTTTGTCCGGTCAGCATTGCCATCGTCATCATACGATGAGTTGCTCCATGATTCTTTGGTACATACGGCTGAGCAATTGCAGGTCAGCCGCATGAACACATTCATCAATTTTATGAATAGTGGCATTGACTGGCCCTAGTTCAACCACCTGAGTGCCCATTTGAGCAATAAAGCGTCCATCAGAAGTGCCCCCGGTTGTCAGCAATTGAGGCGTTATTTCTCCGTAATGCTCAATGGCATTAATAACGGCATCAACCAGATGACCACGCGGGGTCAAGAAGGGTAACCCTGATACATTCCATTCTAATTTATAATTTAACTGATGGCGATCTAGCAGGTCTTTTACGCGGGCCTTTATGGATTCTACGGTGGATTCGGTGCTGAAACGGAAATTAAACTGTACATAAAGCTCGCCGGGGATCACGTTATTGCTCCCCGTTCCTGCCGCCATATTGGCAATCTGCATGCTGGTTGGCGGGAAAAATTCATTGCCTTGATCCCAGATTTCATTCACAAGCTCGTGAAGCATGGGAGTCGCTTTATGAATAGGGTTATCAGCAAGGTGTGGGTAGGCGACATGACCTTGAATGCCATGTATGTAGAGATTTGCGGTCATTGACCCTCGACGGCCATTTTTGACGACGTCCCCAACTCTTTCGGTGCTAGAAGGCTCTCCCACCAAGCAATATTCTACTTTTTCTTTTCTCGCTATCAGCTGCTCAACCACTTTAACCGTGCCGTTTACCGCGCTGGCTTCTTCATCTGAAGTGATCAAAAAGGCGAGTCGACCTTGATGCTGTGGGTTTGCTTCGACAAAACGCTCAGCCGCAACCACCATCGCTGCCAATGAACCTTTCATGTCAGCGGCTCCTCGACCATAGATCATGCCGTCGCGTAAGGTGGGTTCATAGGGCGGGTTAGTCCATTTTGACTCGTCGCCGCTTGGGACAACGTCGGTATGACCCGCGAATGCCAGCGTAGGGCCTTTACCGTCACGGCAGGCCCAAAAATTTCGGGTATCACCAAAGGTCATGTCTTCAATGCTAAAGCCAACCGCTTTGAGACGGTCAATTAACAGATCTTGGCAGCCCGCATCTTCGGGGCTAACGGAACGGCACTTTATTAGCTGCTGAGTGAGCTCAAGAACAGGGCAGGTCATCGTATTTTCTCCTCAGCTAAAAATTGTGTGTATTGATCTGGATTAAATCCCAACAACATGCGGTGGTTGTGGACGAGCAATGGGCGCTTGATGATTGCTGGCTGTGCCAGCATTAATTCAGCAGCGGAATCAGCGTTATTGATGCTTTGGCGCACTGATTCATTGAGCTTACGCCAGGTTGTGCCGCGAGTATTAAGTAGTGCTTCCCAACCCAATTGTTCGATAAAGGTGCGTAGAAGTTTCGCATCTAGCCCATCGGCTCGGTAATCATGAAATTGATAGGCGACCTGCTGTTCTTCCAGCCACTTTTTCGCTTTTTTGATCGTGTCGCAGTTTTTAATGCCGTAAAGATAAAGAGACGTATTTTCTGAGTGTGCTGTCATATGGCAGAGTCCCTGTGTTTTAGCTCACGATCTGGCAAATTATTTTATTACTGTGCAGATCGTGATTTGCTCATGTTGTTAAATTATTTAACACATAATGCGGGAAAAAGAGCTCTCGATCCAGAGTGTTAGCCCTAAGAGTGCTCCGACTATGTCAATTTGATCTGTGTGCTTACCTTAATTGCGGTGCCTAGCCATCATATTGATAGAAATATCGAATAGGTCAATTATTCACCGTTGGTCTCTAAAAGGTTATCATGTGCGGGTACTAACTATGTAGGCCACAAAAGACGTAAATATGATTGATACAGAACTGAGCAACTGGAAAGCGTTTATCGACGCCATGTTGCAAAACAAGCACCAGTAATTCTGAAACTGGTCGGGCAGTAAGCTAGTTATGGGTAGTGAGTTTGAGGCAGTCGGCAATGAAGTGATCGTTTTAAGCCCATTTCAGTAATAACTTTGTGATAAGCCAAACACCAAGGGTCATATCCCATAAAAAAGGCAGCCAACCGGCTGCCTTTTCTCATCGGTTACTTTTCATTCGGCGGGACGATCTCTTCAGGCTCAATCGCTGATGCGGTTTTCCCTGGAAAACGGCGACGAACTAAAATGAAGAACACCGGTACGAAGAAGATAGCAAGGAAGGTAGCGGTGAACATTCCTCCTAATACGCCAGTGCCGACAGCATGTTGGCTGCCCGAGCCTGCGCCGTGGCTGATTGCCATCGGTAATACGCCAAAGATAAATGCCAATGAGGTCATCAAAATTGGGCGTAGTCGTAGCCGGCAGGCTTCCAGCGTGGCTTCTAATAAGTCTTTACCGGAACGATGTAGTTCATTGGCGAATTCAACAATTAAGATCGCATTTTTAGCGGAAAGACCAATGATGGTGAGCAAACCGACTTGGAAATACACATCGTTCTCCAGACCACGGATCCACGTCGCGCATACCGCTCCTAAAACTCCTAAAGGTACGACGAGCATGACGGAGAAGGGGATCGACCAGCTTTCGTATAATGCGGCCAGGCACAGGAATACCACCAGCAATGAGATGGCGTAAAGCGCTGGTGCTTGCGCACCGGAGAGGCGTTCCTGATAAGACATCCCCGTCCATTCCAAACCAATACCATTGGGCAACTGGCTGACAAGGCGCTCCATAATATCCATCGCCGTACCGGTACTCACGCCCGTTGCCGCTTCCCCAACGATTTCCAATGCTGCGTTACCGTTATAGCGTTCAAGTCGTGGTGAACCCGACGTCCATGTGCTGTTGGCGAAGGCGGAGAACGGCACCATCGCACCACTGCTATTGTTCACGTACCAACGATAAATATCGTCCGGCAACATACGATAAGGGGCCGCACCCTGAACATATACTTTTTTAACGCGGCCTCGGTCGAGGAAGTCGTTGACGTAGGTCGAGCCCCACGCCGTTTTCAAGGTGCTGTTGATATCATCAATATTAACGCCAAGCGCCTGTGCCTTGCGCTGGTCAATGTTTACCTGCAACTGTGGGCTATCATCCAACCCGTTGTGGCGAACTCGCGTCAAGAGAGGTTCTTTCGCTGCGGCAGCCAGCAGCGTATCACGCGCTTTCATCAGTTCAGCATGGCCGAGGCCCGCATGGTCTTCCAGTTCCATATCAAAACCGGCAGAGTTGCCTAAACCGGAGATCGCTGGCGGGCTGCTGGCAAACACTCTCGCTTCTTTAATTTTACCAAATGCCGTTGTTGCGCGATCAATAATGGCAAACGACGTGTCATCAGGCCCGGTGCGCTCGTCCCAATGCTTTAAACGGACAAACATACGCGCCACATTCTGACCATTACCCCCAGGCCCAGAGCCAATAATTGAGAAGACGGAAACAACGTTTTTCTTCTCATCCTGCAACAGATAGTTTTCAACTTTCTCGACCACTTTAAGCGTTTGTTGCTGTGTTGAACCCACAGGCAGCTGGATTTGAGTCATGAAGACTCCACGGTCTTCCAGTGGTAAGAATGACGTTGGTAAGCGGGTGAATGCCAGAGCCAACCCGACAATAATCAGTAAATACAGCAGCATGGTTTTACCGCTGTTACGAATGACGCGGGCAACACCATTTTCATATTGGCGAGTACTGCGATCAAATACGCGGTTAAACCAGCCAAAGAAACCTCGCTTTGTATGAACTTGCCCCTGTTTAATCGGTTTAAGCAGGGTGGAGCACAGCGCAGGAGTAAGAATAAGCGCAACTAAAACAGAGAAAACCATCGCGGAAACAATGGTGATGGAGAACTGGCGGTAAATGGCACCGGTGGTGCCACCGAAAAAGGCCATTGGTACAAACACCGCGGATAGCACCAGTGCAATACCGACTAGAGCACTCTGGATCTGCGCCATGGATTTTCTCGTCGCTTCCCTAGGCGATAACCCCTCTTCGGCCATGACACGCTCGACGTTTTCGACGACGACGATCGCATCATCCACCAATAATCCGATGGCTAGCACCATGGCAAACATCGTGAGCGTATTGATGCTGTAGCCAAAGGCGTAAAGCACCGCATACGTGCCTAGCAGAACGACAGGCACGGCGATGGTTGGGATAAGCGTGGCGCGGAAATTTTGCAAGAACAGATACATCACCAAAAAGACGAGGAAAATTGCTTCAAATAGCGTTTTAACTACGTCCTCGATCGATGCCTGTACAAACGGTGTGGTTTCGTAAGCATATTCAACCTTCAAGCCGTGGGGGAAATACTGTTCAAGTTCGCCGAGTTTGGCTTTGACTAGTTTGTCGGTGGCTAATTCGTTAGCGCCAGAAGCGAGCTTGATGCTCATCCCCGAGGCTGGCATTCCGTTGTAACGGCTAAGATAGTCATAGTTTTCAGCTCCGAGCTCTACGGTAGCAACGTCACCTAACGTGACGTAAGAACCATCTGCATTGACTCTGAGCGTGATGTCTCGAAACTGTTCCGGCGTTTGCAGCTGGGCTTGAGCATTCATGGTGGCGTTCAGTGCCTGACCATTCACCGACGGTGTTCCGCCTACTTGCCCAACGGCGATTTGATTGTTCTGGGTTTCAATCGCATTAACCACGTTTTGGCTCGTGAGGTTATAGCTATTGAGTTTGTTCGGGTCGAGCCAGATACGCATCGCGTACTGAGAGCCGAAGGCATCGACGCTGCCAACTCCGTCGATACGGCTAATTGGATCTTGAAGATTACTGGCTACGTAATCGGCGATATCCTGTCGCGTCATGCTGTGGTCAGTTGACACAAACGCCACGGTCATCAGGCTGTTATCACCCGATTTTGAAACCGTAATCCCTTGTTGTTGTACGTCTTGCGGCAGCTTACGCGTGGCGCCTTGCAGCTGGTTTTGAACCTGCTGCATGGCTTCGTTGGGGTTTATTCCTGCCTGAAATGTCAGCGTGATTGTTGCACTGCCGGTGCTGCTGCTTTGGGAGGACATATAGAGCAAACCGTCCAATCCCGTCATATTCTGTTCAATGATCTGGGTGACGGTATTCTCAAGTGTTTGCGCTGATGCACCAGGATAAGATGCGCTAATGCGTACCGTTGGCGGCGCTAGATTGGGGTACTGCTCAACGGGCAACGAGTTAATTGCTAACAACCCGGTTAGGCTGATGATAATGGCGATAACCCAGGCAAAAATTGGGCGATCGATAAAGAAATTAGCCACGGGTGAATACCCTCATAACGCTTACTCTTATGCTTGAAAGTGGAAGTCTAGACGTAAACCGATCCATGCTAACGCACTTTATCCTGTTGGCGGGTTCAAAACGTGGAGAAAAAAAGGAGAAATGGTAAATATTTTTTCGTGTCGTATGAATTTACTGCAGTTATTCTCTTTAACTGTATGCTTGCGTAAAATTCATACAAAAATATAGCGTCGCCCTGTCGAAACAGGACGGCGAATTTTAGCGTAATTCCATTTTGACCGTAACGTTACCTTCAAATTTTCCAGGTTGTGGGCGATTTGAGGTAGTACTGACCGGTGCCGCTTTCATGCTGAATTTGCCATTTCCCTGTGTATCCAGCGTGACGGGCAAATCAAGCGAACCATCTAATACCACATCGTTGTCATTTTGATCATACATGCGCACGCCAACATCATTGCGATTAAGCATTCTGGCAATTAGGTTATTGCTGTCTGGAGTAACGCCTTGATCGGCGCTAAGGCTAAATTTGATCTTTCCTGCGTTCGCTGCGGCAGGATCGTCGCAGTGGTAGGAGATATCAACGTTTTTAAGCGTGTAGCTAGCCGGTGGCTGGCCTTGGGCAACGAATTGCGAGGTCACAATATTGCCTAGTTGCACTTCAATCGTGCTGCCTGCATTAATCGTACAGGTGAGCGGTGCGGAGATTTTGCCTGATATCCGAATATTAGAGACCTGCTTAGTGTCGCTGAGAGAACAGTAACCATCCATCGCGAGGCAAGAATAGTTTTGGGCAACAATCGTTGATGGGATGATCTCTTCGCCTAAAATGGCTGTTTTAACGTAAACGCTGAGGGCGATGACATTCCATTTAAAGCCTCTTTTCGTTGCGCTTCCACCGGCAGGTCGAGTTGCATCACTGCAAACATCGCTAGTGTTTTCGGTGGGTTTTAGTAAAGTTTCGTTGACTTTCGTCATGCTCGAAAATGGAGTTGGGTAAGTGTTGATGCTGATTGGCTGTAACCCGCCTCCGTCTGGGGAGTTTATTGAGTCGGTATAGCCAGTGATGTCGACGTCGAGATGATCGGTTAAATAACCATAGCCAGTTCGCCCTGGTGGAAGTGGGCTACCAGCTGCCGTAGTTTCATAAATGATAGTGCTAGAGTAAAGGTTCTTTGGACAAGCGCAGTTGGCGATTATCGACGGCCCATCACCGATAATATGGTCATTAATATTAATCGTGCTTCCATTCTTATTTTGCCCAGACGGTATTTCGCTGTTGATATTAATGCTGTAATCAGCAAGCGTGGAGAAACATCCTTGCAGCACGGTTGTTGCTGCCTGTGCAAACATGGGGAAAAGTATAAATAGTACAAGCAAGATCTTGATTCCCGCACGGTGCACGCTGCGAGTAGGGTGTTTATTCTGCATGATTTGCCTCCGGCTTGCAGAGTGCGCTGGTCTGACGAATTCCGTTAGGTGCTGAGTCAGATGAGGGGGACAGGACGATACTGGCATGGCAGCGCTGTTGTGCAGAACTTCCCCATGACACGGTCAATGGAATGTTTTCACTAACGCCTGAGAGATACAGTACGCCACGATCGTCAACGATACCGCTCAAAGATAATCCGTCGACGCTGGCTATCGCCCCAAATGGAATAATGCGGCCATCCGGTCGAGTTAATGAGATCAGCGCGCGATAACCCACATGCGCTGTAAACTGTGTACTGACTGCGGCGCTGCGGCTAGGAACAACCGTCATCGTTGTTTCATCCGTATCTACATCATCTGGCAGGCTGGTGGTATCGATATAGATAATATTTTCCTGATAAGGCGTTAGAGAAGGGATGATGGCATTGCCAAAGTAGTCGGTTTGTACGCCGCGCTGATTAACAAAACGAACGCCGGATGCGCCTTGTGCGCTGACAATCGCAAACTGATCGCCTAACGGTTGAGACAGCGTGACACAACTTGGATGAGCAACAACGGCTCCGCTCACGCCGTAGGTTAGCTGCCGAGAGTTGTCGGATGCGTAGTAATAACCCGCATTCAGATTGGCGTATTGAGATCGGTAGCTGCCATAAAGACTACTATTGTCAGTGCCGTCATGGTTGGTGTGGCTCTGTTGTAATGAGTAGCTCAGCCGATCGTCGTCAAGCAAGGTTCCGTTAAGTCCAACGCTATGGCTGGTGTCACCCTGTTTGCTGGTGCTGAGGTTATAGCTAGCCCAGCTTTTGGGCAGCCAGTGTGATAGCGGAATGCTGAAGCTTAGCGACAGCATCTGGTCGTTCGCGCCATCGCTGGTTTTGCTATAGGTGTAAGCAAGGTTAACGTTGATGTCGCCTATCGTGCGGTTGATGCCCGATGAAATGCTGCGTTCTTTATGCTTAGTTTGCCAATAATCTTGTTGATAGGCTGAAAGATATATACTGCTGTCCAGTACGGTCTGATTAATATTTAGCTGAACTCGACTGCGTTTGTTGTACCGGAATGACCAGTCTAAGTCGTTATTGCTGCCATCATATTTTTCATTAGCATCGGCAAAATTATAAAAACCACTGGTGGAATAGCGATAGCTCGCCAGTGAAAAGTTAGTGTCCGTTGCCTCTATTTTCTTGGTGTACATTAAGCGCCAAGACTGCCCATCGTGCTGTTCGTTATTTTCCAACCGCGCACGAGCCCAAGTTACATCGGTTGAAATTGAGCCCAAATCGCCTAAAACGATGCCAATACCGCCGTTAACCGACTGATAGTCTGATGAAAGGGTAGAACCACCGAAAAGAGTGAGGTAATTATTAAGGCCGTAAATCGCGCTGCCCTGTGCAAACAGCGGTTCATTAGATGCCTGATTATCATCCGCACGATAGCGTGCGAGCGTCATTTCATAGCGAACATTGCCCGGACGTTGCATAACAGCCACGCTGGAGTAGGGCTGAGTGAAACGATGTTCAGTTCCGTCCGCTTCTTTGATGGTGACCTCGAGGTCTGCGCTGTTGGTCGTTGAGTACAGATCCCTAATTTCAAACGCGCCGGGTGCCACGTTAGCCTGATAAATAACGTAGCCATTCTGGCGGATTGAAACCTCCGCATTAGAACTGGCTATACCACGAATGATTGGCGCAAATCCCCGCTGGTTATACGGTAGCATTTGATCGTCAGAAGCAATGTTGATTCCACGAAACTGCAGGCTATCAAAAACATCGCCCCGGGTGCTGTTTTCACCCGCAATAAACTGTGCTTTTAATTGATGGATATCGTGCTGGATCCACGTATTAATCGTCTGCCACGACTGTGAGTCATCGGATTGTCGCCATGTTGAATAGTTTCGTAAGCGCCAGCCGCCTAGGTTAGCTCCGCTGCGCAGGTTGAGGTATTGGCTGCTATTACTGTTGCTTCCCGTGTTTTCACGCCGTGAGCCAGAGAATGAATAATCGGCAAACAGTACGGGCACGCCGTCATTCCAGCGCGAAGGATCGATGTTTTCATTATGATGCTCATCAATGGCCGCCTGCGGCATGCTGATGAGTAATGTCATGGTATTAAAATCGAACGTTGCCGCGGCAAAAGGAATGTAGTCACCAATAGATTCGCGCAGTGGTTCGCTTTCGGGGAGTTTTGCCAGCTCTGGGTAGGCATCTACTCGTACTCCCCACTTGCGTAGCTGCTGCGGTGTCAGCTGTGGCTGTAGTGCACCGCTTTTGCTGTTAATGTAGGTGACTGATTCCTCATCAACATTCTGTTTATTAATATTTATTTTTGTCTGATAGGTGCCGGGTAACTGCCCATTCTCTTTTGAAAATAGCGATAAATCGATATCCTGCCGTGATAATTCATCCCCCTCAAGCGAGGAGGGCGCAAAGTAAAATTCTTGTGCGTTGACGTTACCCATGGCCACCATAAGCAAACCGCTTAAGGTTTTTAGCATTGGGTGGAATCGCCGAATAGGGCGGGAGACGTTCAGGCGCAGTCCGTTAGCAGCCATTAAGCACCATTAGTCCTGAGTTAAACTTGATGTAAATTCATCTGACGCATTACCGTAGTCAGTAATACAGCGCCATGTCACTTTCGAGCCATTAGCCGTGCCGGGAAGCTGAAATTGCGCCGTTGCTTTCGGGGCTACCATCTCGGCGGTTTTTAATGATGTCGTATTCAGTGTTAAGGTATCGAAAACGCTGTAGTAGTCGCCATTATTTGTAATCTGTAACTGATTTGCCTGCCGGCTGAATTTTAGATTCTTGCAGGCATCAATAGGTGTGCCGCTTAGCCCCGTGGGTCGCCAGAATAATTTCAGCCGTGTTTTATATATCAGTCGTAGAACATTTTTTTCATCGTCACTTTTTGCCATCGCCGGGATAGTGCGCACATTCATATAAAACAAAGATTCTCTGTCGGTAGGCAACGCTTGGCCTGACCACGTAATACGTAGGTTTTGTTCTTTTTGTGGATCAAGCCTGAAAAGCGGCGGCGTAATAATAAAGGGGCCACGCGTTTTTCCATCACCGGTATCAATCCATGACTGAATAAGCCATGGCAGTTCTTTCTCTGTATTTTTCAGTGAAAGCGCCACTTCTTTCTTGTTTGTGTCATAAATAATACGTGTTCGCCCTATTTGAATCCCTGCTGCGTGGCTGAAGGTAGTAAAAGCAAGAATTACAGAGCAAACTTTCAGCCCGATAAGTCGCATGTAAGAGCCTTTTAATAAATGAAAGTAATCTTGGAAAAGCCTATACAGAATCTGGTTTACCCATATTTAAAATGTTGGCGTGTTATAGTGAAATTGCTAATAACACGCCAGATAGAATAATAAAAAATTAACGGTAAAGGATATTCACCGTTAAATCAGCATCTGCAGGCCCTGCGGTGACAGGTTTGGCGAATGATATATAGCGTGCGTTAAATGATGCGCTAATCACGTCTGCTGTATTCGATGCTAATTGTATGTAAACCTGTCCTTCAGACCCATCAAATTTAATCAGGTTTGTATCTTCGCCATCTGGGCTCATTGCAATACCAACCCCTGTGGCTGCGGTTGTACCGCTGGTGGTGATTTTGCTGACATCTAGCAAAGTGTTAGAGCCTGTTAATACGGTTGAGCCTGTAAAGGTTAGCTGGACGGCGGCGAGCCCAGCACTTGTTAAAGGGCAGTCCTTCAGATTGATCGATAGAGGCGTCAGGTGTGATTGTGTTCCTATCCCTCCGTCGTTGAAAAGCGACGTCGGGTAGGTTCCTAGTGGAACCGTAGAGTCTGTCCCGCTATCGCCTTCGATAACACAGCTTGGTTCAATGATTTCACCGGTAAAATGAATTTTCCCAGCATTCATTTCTGCGGCAAACGCAGTTGCCGATGATAGTGCCATAATGGCGACAAATAGATTCCGTTTCACTATATTATTCTCCGTAATAAGCCAATTAGGTAATATACTTAAAACTAATTAAAACGACGTCATTGAATCATTAGTAATATAAATTCCATTGGTGTGTGCACTCATGCTTTTCTCCCTTAAATAGTGTGGTAATCCATGTTACACAGCTAATGGTGAATGCTTGCCTAGTGCCAAAGTTATTAAATATATAAGCAATTCTATTGGAGGTTCTTTTTAATTCATTTTTAGGAATATAGCAATAATAGCACCTGAATATTTTTTAGGCAGAAATATCCATATCAATTGATTTATTATCTATTTTTTGCACGATGCGAGTGATTTTTATCATTAACGATCATGTTTTGTGATGAAATCCCATTAATATATTTAATGAATAGATCTTTCGGTTGATTAACTCTCATAAGAGTAAGTTTTAATTAAATATAATTTAAATAAAAACCAATATTTAAGATTAATTAATAATAACTCGATGTATCACAATATCTTTGGGTTCTTATCACGTCCAATGCCGTTGATTTCTGCCTTGTTTCCTTTTCTTTCTTGCTAAATTACCTACAATACCTGTGTCATTAATCATTTTTGGCTCTAACTTCTGCCATTGGTGGGTAAATTAGGAGAACAAATGGACTTTAACCCCGTGTTTGCGCGACGTTTATACCTCTGTTGGTTGATTAGCCATCTGGAGAAGCCGAATGTTCCTCATCTTATGCAGGTGACCGGCTGGCCGCGTAGAACCTTACAGGATGTGATCAAAGCACTGCCGGGAATGGGTATTGAACTGGATTTTGTCCAAGAGGGCGTACGTAACAACGACGGTTACTATCAGTTGAAAAACTGGGGGCCGCTTAACGAAACGTGGATTAAAAAGCATGCTGAACAACTGCTGGCTGCAATTTAATCAATGAATTCGTGGAGAAGGGTGAGCGACAGCCATTTGGTTATCGCCCATTGTCGGTATTATTGGTTTTTGTGCTCTAAATACAAAACGGTTGCCGCCACGCGTGAGCGTACGTTGAGCTTGCGCAGCAGGTTGCGAATATGCACTTTTACCGTCTCTTCGGAAATATGCAGCTGTGAAGCGATTTGTTTATTAGACAGTCCACGAGCCACTTCCTGCAGTACATCGAGTTCGCGCTCAGTCAGATCGGCAAAGGGATCGGTTAACTCAGAGCGTGATGCTAAATATTCGCAGATGATGTCACTAAAGACGTTTTTACCGCTTGCGGCCTGATGGATCTGCGATAGCAGCGTTTCCGGCTCGCTATCTTTCAGTAAATAACCATCTGCACCGGCATCAACTAACGCATAGACATCACTGCGCGAGTCTGAAACGGTGAGAATAATGATGCGAGCATCAATGCCTTCGTTACGCAGCGCTTTCAGGGTATCTAAACCCGATAATCCTTTCATATTAAGATCTAATAAGATCACGTCGGGTTGGGCGCGACTGGCCAATGCAATCGCCTCGCTGCCGCTGCTGGCCTCTGCAACCACGTTAAAGGCAGGATCGAGTTCGAGTAACTGACGAACTCCGCGGCGCATAAGCGGATGATCGTCCACGATCATAACTGCGTAGCTTTCATTTTCCATAAAATGCTCCGAAATAAATAATAGGGGCGGTTATCCGTTGCCTATTACCATTAAAATTTAATTAAACACGAGTTGTTGCTGACCCTCAGTGCTGAAAAATCAACGAAACTTCTGTACCTGCTGGAACCACCGTGCGGATGGTAAGTTCACCACCCAGTCGCGTCGCTCGCTCGGCCATAATTGTCAGACCGTAGTGTCCATCGGGTTCTTCAAGGCTAGCTATCCCAACGCCGTCATCTTGAATACAGATCACGCTTTCGCCTTCTGGTCCGTAGTGACAGCGTATTTCGATGTGTTTTGCCTGAGCATGTTTGATGGCGTTGAGCACGGCTTCGCGCACAATTTGCAAGACGTGAACTTGCTGCTGAGCGTTGAGTGACTGCGAAGAAAGCGCACAGTTTAGCGTAATAACGGCGTCAGTTTGCAATTTTAATGGCGCTAATAGCTGATGTAAGGCCTCACGCAAATCAGCTTCCTGAATAGTTAAGCGAAAAGTGGCCAATAATTCACGCAGTTGGCGATAGGCGTCAGACAATGCTTGAGCAAAATCACGAATGATTGCCTGCGCCTGTGTGTTTTCGGCCGGGATGGAGCGTTTGAGCAGCGTTATCTGAATACGTAGGAACGAGAGCGCTTGGGCCAAAGAATCATGCAGCTCGCGCGCAATCGTCGCGCGTTCTTCCATCAACAATAGCTGAACCTGCTGCTTTTGCGCCCGGTTGAAATAGACTCCTCGGCTAAGCATATTGGCGACGTTTTGCATTAACTGCTGCTGGGGATGTTGGTGCTGAGGCCAGCGTAATTCCCCTAAACGATGCCCATCAAGCATCAGCGATATGGCTGATGTGGAAGCCAAGTTGTCAAGTTGCCCACTGTGTAATAGCCAACGGCCATTGCCGCTGTCATGAACTTCTAATTCTAGAAAATCTAAGGCTTCACTGGTACGTACAATGTTGAGTACCTTCTCAAAACTGGGCTGGGTGATTTCGCTGACGGTCAGTGCTTGAGAGCAATCAAATAATACGCCAAGTGATTTATTTGCCTGTGTCAGACTCTCCGTCTTCTCCTGAACTTTGTCCTCAAGAGAGCGATAAAGCTTTTCAAGCTCGCTCGACATTCTAATGAAGGTTTTTGATAACACACCAATTTCGTTGGGGAGGTTAACGTCCAACTGCATCGGAGAGAAATAGCCGTTTTGCATGCGCTGGCTGGCATTCAGCAGTTTATTCAGCGGGGACACCACTTCTCGGCGCGTGGTGCGGATCGCAAACCAAACCAGCCCGACGATCATCAAGACGCCTAGCAAACTGATCGCCGCCACTTGCTGCATTTTTTGCTCGGAATAATGCTGAAGTACCAAGACAAAATGATCGATTTGGCTGACATGACGAGCCACATGGGCAAGGTACTGATCGCTGTTGCCTGCTTTAAGCTGCTGGTCTAATAACAGCCAAGTTTCCAGTAGGTGTCTATACTCTTCACGAACAGAAGATGGAACATAAAAGCGATCAAGCTTTTTCAACGCCGGAGCCTGCATAGATTGCTCGTACTCTTCGAGATGCAGGGCAACATCATCAGGATGGTTGGTTAAATCATAGGCCAGCCGATAGCTTTGCATACGCAGTGAGCCTGCAATATTCACCGCCTCGGCATCGCTTAAACTGCTTGCTACGGTAACAAGTGCGATGCCGGTCGATAAAACCGAGAGGATCACAATAGCGGCCAGCGTTTTAGCCAAGGTGCTGGTAACCGAACGTTTTACGAGCAATCTAAGATACCTATTTAGTATGACAGCGATAAAAAGGGCGTAAGAGCGTCATCATTTTTGCGCAGGTGCTTAATAAATGGGTTATTAGTACCGTTCTGTTTATTGATAACAGGATGCCCAAACAATCGTTATATAAATCAGTAGATAACGGAATGTGGTTGCAGGGGCTATACAGTGCGCGAAAACTCAGCAAAAGGATTGATCTCGCGCAATCGATACCCACAATTACCTATTTAGGGGGATTATAACTCATCCTCTAATCCGCATACTTTATGCTTAGAAAAAACCTATATTTCTGGTCATTAGCTAAATAAGAATTATTACTAACAAAAATCTAAAACAATATCGCTGACCAGCAATATCTTTCATTTTTATTGGTACGTGTTTTTCATCAGGATGGATGAGCAATGTCACCGGAGTTACCCATGACTACGCTTTCTCGGCGCAATCTACTCAGCGCTCGTTGGCGCAAACCCGCTAGCGCACAGCGTCCACCTTGGACAATCCCTGAGCCTGCTTTTATTGCAGGCTGCACGCGTTGCCATTCCTGTATTGAACAGTGTGAAACCGGTGTGTTAATCGCGGGAGATGGCGGATTTCCCGCTATCGACTTCCATCGCGCTGAGTGCACGTTCTGCCAGCGTTGTGCCGATGCCTGTGAATTACCGCTTTTTGAACTTGAACGCACACCGCCTTGGACTATTCAGGCAGAAATTCAGACGAACTGCCTAACGCAAAAAGGCATTGAATGCCGCAGCTGTCAGGATGCCTGCGAACCTTATGCGATCCGCTTTGCACCGCATTTGAGCGGAATTGCCAAACCGACGGTTGATTTAGATAAATGTACCGGCTGTGGCGAATGCGTTCGCGGCTGCCCGGTTGATGCTATTCGAATAACGCCGGCGGCGCAGCCTGAAACGCGCGACGCGGTAGCAAGGAATGAAGTATGAGCAATGAGATGTGGCACGTATGTGGATTGGTGGTTCAAGCCAAACCTGAAGCCGTACCCGCCGTCGCAGAAGCTCTGGCCGCCATGCCAGAAACTGAAGTGGCAGCGACAGAACAAGAAAAAGGCAAGTTAGTGGTTGTCATGCAAAGCGAAGATTCAAACGCATTGCTAGACAGAATTGAGTCAGCGCGCAATGTGGCAGGTGTGCTGGCGGTGTCGCTGGTTTATCACCAGCAGGATGAGCAAGGTGAGGATACGCCATGAAACTCAGTCGTAGAGACTTCATGAAAGCCAACGCCGTCGCCGCTGCAGCAGCAGCTGCAGGGCTGACCATTCCGACCGTCGCGAAAGCGGTTGTCGGTGGGGCTGATGAAATTAAGTGGGACAAAGCGCCGTGCCGTTTTTGTGGTACCGGTTGTGGTGTGTTGGTTGGTACGCAAAATGGTCGCATCGTGGCTTCCCAAGGGGATCCAGATGCACCGGTTAACCGTGGCCTAAACTGCATCAAAGGCTATTTCCTGCCAAAAATCATGTACGGAAAAGACCGTCTAACGCAGCCTTTGCTGCGTATGAAGAATGGTCAGTACAACAAAGAGGGCGAATTCACGCCGGTGACCTGGGATCAGGCCTTCGACGTGATGGAAGAGAAATTCAAAACTTCGCTGAAAGAGAAAGGCCCAACCTCGGTGGGTATGTTTGGATCGGGTCAGTGGACCGTATGGGAAGGCTATGCCGCTTCCAAACTGTTCAAAGCGGGCTTCCGCTCTAACAACATCGACCCGAATGCGCGTCACTGTATGGCGTCGGCGGTCGTTGGTTTTATGCGTACCTTTGGTATGGATGAGCCGATGGGCTGCTACGATGACATCGAACAGGCCGACGCTTTCGTCCTGTGGGGCTCAAACATGGCGGAAATGCACCCGATCCTCTGGTCGCGCATTACCAACCGTCGTTTGACCGACCAAAATGTCAAAGTGGCGGTTCTTTCTACCTTTGAACACCGCAGTTTTGAGCTGGCCGATAACCCGATTATCTTCACCCCGCAGTCTGACTTGGTGATCCTGAACTACATCGCAAACTACATTATTCAGAATAATGCGGTCGATCAGGAGTTCATGAAGCAGCACGTGAATATTCGCAAGGGCGCAACAGATATCGGTTACGGCTTACGCCCAACCGATCCGCTGGAAAAAGCCGCGAAAAACCCGGGCAGTGACGCCTCCGAGCCAATGAGCTTTGAAGACTACAAAGCATTCGTGGCGGAGTATACGCTGGAGAAAACGGCTGAAATGACCGGTGTGCCAAAGGATTCCCTGGAGTCGTTGGCTAAGCTGTATGCCGATCCAAACATCAAAGTCGTCTCCTACTGGACGATGGGCTTCAACCAACACACGCGCGGTGTTTGGGCCAACAACCTTTGTTACAACATCCATCTGTTGACCGGCAAAATCTCCAAACCGGGCTGTGGTCCATTCTCTCTGACCGGTCAGCCGTCAGCCTGTGGTACTGCGCGTGAAGTGGGGACGTTCTCCCACCGCTTGCCTGCAGACATGGTGGTGACCAACGAAAAACACCGTCAGATCGCTGAAAATACATGGAAACTGCCAGCGGGTACCATTCCAGAAAAAGTGGGTCTACACGCCGTAGCGCAAGACCGTGCGCTGAAAGACGGCACGCTCAACGCTTACTGGGTGATGTGTAACAACAATATGCAGGCTGGGCCAAACATCAACGCTGACCGTATGCCGGGCTGGCGTGATCCACGTAACTTCATCGTGGTTTCCGATCCGTACCCAACCGTCAGCGCTTTGGCCGCCGACCTGATTTTACCAACCGCAATGTGGGTGGAAAAAGAAGGGGCTTATGGTAACGCCGAGCGCCGTACTCAGTTCTGGCATCAGCAGGTGAAAGCGCCGGGTGAGGCCAAATCTGATCTGTGGCAGATGATGGAGTTCTCCAAACGCTTCAAAGTAGAAGACGTTTGGCCTGCGGAGCTCATCAACAGTAAGCCAGAGCTGAAGGGCAAAACGTTGTTCGATGTGCTTTATGCCAACGGCAACGTCAACAAATTCAAGCTAGAAGAGATCGCAGCCGATCAATTGAACGATGAATCACGCGATTTTGGGTTCTACGTGCAGAAAGGGCTGTTTGAAGAGTACGCCTCATTTGGCCGCGGCCATGGTCACGATCTGGCTCCGTTCGATGAATACCACAAAGCGCGCGGTATCCGCTGGCCAGTGGTGAATGGCAAAGAAACCCTGTGGCGATATCGCGAAGGGTTTGACCCGTTTGTTAAAGCAGGCGAAAGCGTGCGTTTCTACGGCAAACCAGACGGCAAAGCGGTTATTTTTGCACTGCCATTTGAGCCAGCGGCTGAAGTTCCTGATAAAGAATTCGACCTGTGGCTCTCTACCGGTCGCGTGCTGGAGCATTGGCATACCGGTTCGATGACGCGCCGTGTGCCTGAACTGCACCGTGCGTTCCCGGAAGCGGTGCTGTTTATTCATCCTTTGGATGCTAAACAACGCGGCCTGCGTCGTGGCGATAAAGTGAAGGTTATTTCTCGCCGTGGCGAACTGGTTTCTATTGTTGAAACCCGTGGACGTAACCGTGTACCGCAAGGACTGGTTTATATGCCGTTCTTCGATGCCGCTCAGTTGGTGAATAACCTGACGTTGGATGCAACCGATCCGCTGTCCAAAGAAACTGACTTCAAAAAATGTGCGGTAAAAGTTGAAAAGGTGACTGCCTAATCAGGCAAGGAGCGTTACCTGATGACGAAACAACGAGATAAAGGGCCTGCGCGCCGTCGCTTTTTACGCGATGCGGTGCGCAGTGCGGGTGGATTAGCCGGGCTGACGTTGGTTCTGGGATTGCAACAAAAGCAATCACAGGCGCGTGATGGCTTAGCGTTGCGTCCACCGGGAGCCTTGCCGGACGGTGAGTTTGAGCGCGCCTGCATTCGCTGTGGGCAGTGCGTTCAGGCTTGTCCTTATGACACGCTGAAGTTAGCGACGCTGCTGTCGCCTTCTTCGGCAGGCACCCCTTATTTTGTTGCGAGACAAACGCCTTGTGAAATGTGTGAAGACATTCCTTGTGTGGTGGCTTGTCCGAGCGCGGCGCTCGATCCCAAACTGACCGACATCGATGATGCGCGGATGGGATTGGCGGTGCTACTCGATCATGAGAACTGCCTGAATTGGCAAGGCTTACGCTGTGATGTGTGTTACCGCGTCTGCCCATCGATTGATAAAGCCATCACGCTGGAGCTGCATCGCAACGAACGAACCGGCGTGCATGCGAAATTCTTGCCGACGGTTCACAGCGATGCTTGCACCGGCTGCGGAAAATGCGAGCAGGCCTGCGTACTGGATGAGGCGGCGATCAAAGTGTTGCCGCTCTCGATTGCACGCGGAGAGCTTGGAAAGCATTACCGTTTGGGATGGGAAGAGAAAGCGAAGGTTGGACACTCATTAGTTCCGTCCGGTACCCAGCTACCTTCACGTATGCCGCAGGGAGGTGAATGATGGCGAACAGTGCAAATCAGGCCGGTCTTGAAGCACGCCAACGTCACGGTATTATCCGCAGCCATCGCTGGCTGCTGCTACGCCGTTTAAGCCAACTGATGGTTTTGATGATGTTTTTATCAGGGCCGTGGTGGGGAATTTGGATTTTAAAAGGGAACTACAGCGGCAGTTTACTGCTAGAAACCGTTCCTTTGACCGATCCATTAATGATGTTGGAAAGCGTGTTTGCCGGGCACTGGCCAGCGCTAACGGCTTTGGCGGGAACATTGGTCGTGGTAGTGGCCTATTCGCTGATAGCCAGTCGCGCGTTTTGTGCCTGGGTTTGTCCGTTAAATCCAGTCACTGATTTAGCCGCGTGGATGCGGCGCAAGCTGAATATTCGCCAATCTGCGTCACTGCCACGGACCCTACGCTATGGCATTTTGCTGGCGGTGCTGGCGGGAAGTGCCATCAGTGGCACCTTGCTGTGGGAATGGCTGAATCCGGTAGCGCTGCTTGGGCGGAGCCTGATTTTCGGTGCTTTTGGCGGCCTTTGGCTGATTCTTGCGGTGTTCCTGTTTGACCTGTTGGTAACGGAGCATGGTTGGTGTGGCCACATTTGCCCGATGGGTGCGCTGTATGGCGTGATTGGTGCTAAAGCGGTTCTCCGTGTTAGCGCTGAACATCGAGAAAAATGCACGCGCTGTATGGACTGTTTTCACGTTTGTCCAGAGTCTCAGGTGTTACGTGAGCCTGTATTAAATAACGATCATAGCCCGCTGGTACTGAGCAAAGATTGCATCAGCTGCGGGCGTTGCATGGATGTGTGTGCCGAGCACGTATTCGAATTTAAGAACCGATTTCATCGTTCGGGAGCTAAAGAATGAAGAGCAATGTCCTGAAAAAGCACGCTTCGCTTTGGGCAATGTTACAGGCCGTCGTGCTGTCATTGTCTGTGGCTGGCGCCGTATATGCGGCCAGCGACGTCGATTTAAGCCAGTCACCGGAAGTTTCGGGAACGGCAGAAGGGCAGATCAAAATGCCTAAGCAGCAAGAGCGTATGGCGCTGAACTATGTAAACCAGCCGCCGATGATCCCGCATAGCGTAGACGGCTATCAGATCAGCAAAAATACCAACCGCTGCCTGCAATGCCACGGCGTTGAGCATTACCGTACCACCGGCGCACCGCGCATTAGCCCAACTCACTTTATGGATGCCAACGGCAAAGTGCTGGGAGAGGTGGCTCCACGTCGTTACTTCTGCCTGCAATGTCACGTACCACAAAGTGATGCACCACCGATTGTAGGTAATAGCTTCCAGCCCGCACCGGGCTTTGGGCAGTAACAGGAGCCGCTATGCTGGATAATAAAGAAGTCAACAAGCCGACCGAGCAGAAAAAACCGGGCATGATTCGCCGCGTGTGGCAATGGTGGCGCCGTCCTAGCCGTTTGGCTTTGGGCACGCTGCTGCTGCTGGGTTTTGTCGCCGGGATTATTTTCTGGGGCGGATTCAATACAGGTATGGAAATGGCGAATACGGAAAAATTCTGTATCAGCTGCCATGAAATGCGCGACAACGTGTATCAGGAATATATGGATACCGTTCACTACACCAACCGCAGCGGTGTGCGTGCTACCTGTCCTGATTGCCATGTCCCACATGAGTGGGTGCCTAAAATTGTACGTAAAATCAAGGCGAGTAAAGAGCTGTATGCTAAAGCTTTTGGCCTGATTGATACGCCGCAAAAGTTTGAAGCACATCGCTTAGTCATGGCTGAAAACGAATGGGCGCGCATGAAAGCCAATGATTCTCAGGAGTGTCGTAACTGCCACAACTTTGAATACATGGATTTCACGGCACAGAAAACCGTAGCAGGAAAAATGCACGATCAAGCTATTCAGGACGGAAAAACCTGTATCGACTGTCATAAAGGGATAGCGCATAAGCTGCCTGATATGAAAGGGATCAAGAACGGGTTTTAAGCGTTCTATGGTGTTGGCATGAGATTAGGTATGTCCATGGGTTATGGCTGATTAACCGTATTTTGCCCGCTAATCCATACCGAGTTTTATCGCTATATCGGTGAAGGGGCGCTTTGGCGCCCCTCATTGTACGCCGGTGACTCGGTTTATCGGTGAATACCGTTGCGGCTAGGCGGACGAAACCTTATTCGGAATGCAGAATCCCCTCCCTCCTACATTGATGTCCCGCACTCGTTGGCGTAAATTGCTCCTTCCGCTCGAATCTCATGAGCCCCGCATTTGTAAGGGAGTTGTACTGCGTGAAAATTGAAATGATCAGCAACAAGGTGTTATCCGATCATTGGGCAGTCCTGCGTCAATACACCTATGATTTAACGCGACATAATGGCGGCACGGTGCGCCAAATGCGCGAGGTCTATGACCGCGGTAATGGCGCTACGTTGTTGCTGTATAGCGTAGAGAAAAAAACGGTCGTGCTTATTCGCCAGTTCCGTATTCCAACCTACCTTAACGGTAACCGCGACGGTCTGTTGATCGAAACCATCGCCGGCTTGCTGGATAACGATGCGCCGGAGGACTGTGTGCGTCGAGAAGCAATGGAAGAAACCGGTTTTGAAGTAGGCCAAGTGACTAAAGTGTTTGAGGCCTATATGTCGCCCGGCGGCGTAACCGAAATTATTCATTTCTTTGCTGCTCCGTACACCAATAGTCAAAAAGTGGCGGCTGGTGGTGGAATAGAAGATGAAGATATTGAAATCTTAGAGCTCCCTTTCCAGCAGGCCCTCGAGATGATTAAGAGCGGTGAAATTAAAGATGGTAAAACCATCATGCTGTTGCAGTACGCCCAAATTCAGGGCTGGATGAATTAATCTGCTTATGGCCTAGCGTGAACACGATGGGCCACCCTTTCTGTATACCCTCCTGATATGTCCTGTTAGTTTCCTAGCTATGAGCAAATTGTTGCGATAAATAACACTTTTTGTTTTGTTGTTTATGGCGTGCTTCATAGATTAAGTTGTTTTGCTCACTATACTGGTGGGGTTTCCTTTGCGTTAAACACCGATGAAATAAAGTAAAAAAGGACCCTACGATGGACGAACAATTAAAACAAAGTGCGCTTGATTTCCACGAGTTCCCAATCCCAGGCAAAATTCAGGTCGTGCCGACCAAACCCCTCGCTACACAACGTGATTTAGCCTTAGCCTACTCTCCGGGCGTGGCAGCACCTTGTTTGGAGATCGCCGCCGATCCGCTCGCTGCCTATAAATACACCGCGCGTGGAAACTTAGTGGCCGTTATCTCTAACGGTACGGCGGTGCTTGGTTTGGGCAACATTGGTGCCTTAGCGGGTAAGCCCGTTATGGAAGGCAAGGGCGTTTTGTTTAAAAAATTTGCGGGTATTGACGTCTTCGATATCGAAGTTGATGAGCTTGATCCTGATAAGTTGATCGACGTGGTCGCCGCGCTGGAACCCACTTTTGGTGGGATTAACCTTGAAGATATCAAAGCGCCCGAGTGTTTCTACATTGAGAAGAAACTGCGTGAGCGCATGAAGATCCCCGTCTTCCATGACGATCAGCACGGAACCGCTATCATCTGTACTGCTGCCGTGCTGAACGGTTTACGCGTGGTGAAAAAACAGATTAGCGATGTGCGTCTGGTCGTTTCTGGAGCGGGTGCGTCGGCAATTGCCTGCTTAAATCTGCTGGTGGCATTAGGGCTCAAGCGCGAAAACATCACGGCCTGTGACTCCAAAGGGGTGATCTATCAAGGTCGTGAAGAGAATATGGCCGAAAGCAAACAGGCCTATGCGATCAAAGATAATGGCTGGCGCACGCTTGCGGATGCGATCCCCAATGCGGATATTTTCCTCGGTTGCTCTGGTCCTGGTGTGATGACGCAAGACATGGTGAAAACCATGGCACGCGATCCGCTGATTTTAGCGTTGGCTAACCCTGAGCCAGAAATTTTACCGCCGCTGGCTAAGGCCGTTCGACCTGATGCGATCATCTGTACAGGGCGTTCCGACTTCCCTAATCAGGTTAACAACGTACTGTGTTTTCCGTTCATTTTCCGTGGCGCATTAGACGTTGGCGCCACCACCATTAATGAAGAGATGAAGCTGGCCTGTGTGCATGCGATTGCTGATTTAGCATTGGCGGAGCAGAGCGACGTTGTGGCTTCTGCCTATGGCGATCAGGATCTCTCTTTTGGCCCTGAATACATTATTCCAAAACCGTTCGATCCTCGCCTGATTGTGAAAATCGCCCCAGCCGTCGCGAAAGCCGCGATGGATTCCGGCGTAGCGACGCGGCCCATTGAAGACTTTGATGCTTACATCGAGCATTTGACCGAGTTCGTCTATAAAACCAACCTGTTTATGAAGCCCATTTTCTCTCAGGCAAAAAAAGAGAAAAAACGCGTAGTGCTGGCCGAAGGTGAAGAAGAACGCGTGTTGCACGCAACCCAAGAGCTGGTCACGCTGGGCATTGCGTCACCGATTCTGGTTGGCCGTCCTGACGTAATCGAAATGCGTTTGAAAAAACTAGGTCTGCACATTGAAGCAGGTAAAGATTTTGAGATCGTGAATAACGAGTCCGATCCGCGCTTCAACGAATACTGGCGTGAATACTACGAGATCATGAAGCGTCGCGGCGTTTCCCAAGAACAGGCACGTCGTGCGGTGATTGGCAACCCAACCCTGATTGCGGCCATCATGCTGCAACGCGGTGAGGCCGACGCTATGATCTGCGGCACTATCGGTAATTATCACGAGCATTATGAAGTGGTACACAACGTATTTGGTTTCCGTGAGGGCGCACACGTGGCGGGTGCCATGAACGCGTTGCTGCTGCCAAGCGGTAATACCTTCATTGCTGATACCTACGTCAACGACGACCCAACCGCTGAACAGCTGGCTGAAATTACCCTCATGGCGGCGGAAACGGTGCGCCGCTTTGGTATTGAGCCGAAAGTTGCGTTGCTATCGCACTCCAGTTTTGGGGCATCAGACTGTCCTGCCGCACGTAAAATGCGTCGTACGCTAGAATTAGTGAATGCCGCAGCGCCTGAGCTTGAGATCGACGGCGAAATGCACGGCGACGCGGCGCTGGTCGAAAGCATCCGTAATGATGTCATGCCAGACAGCCCGCTCAAGGGCGCTGCCAACATTTTAATCATGCCAAATATGGAGGCTGCACGTATCAGCTATAACCTGTTGCGCGTTTCTTCTTCTGAGGGGGTTACCGTTGGGCCGGTATTGATGGGCGTCAGCAAGCCCGTGCATATTTTGACCTCGATAGCCTCTGTGCGCCGCATCGTTAATATGGTGGCGTTATCCGTGGTAGAAGCGCAAACGCAACCGCTGTAAAAGCGGTTATTGTTGGGTTTTCTAATGCCGCCTACGCGTGTGGGCGGCATTTCAATCGCTGAGGGCATTGCTATGTTGATTGCAAAAATTAACGATAACTCACCCTATATCCCACAAATAGCCGCATTGCTGCATTGGGAATGGTCAAGCCTACCGCGTTGGAGTACTCAGGAAGGTATTCAGCAGCGCTTTATCATGCGTAATCAGCCAGACAGTGAAGAGTTCACCTTGGTGGCCTACGTTGAAGACGGTCAGTTGCTGGGCACTGCTAGCGTGATTGTCCATGAATTGGACGATCGCCCCGAGCGTAAATTCTGGCTCGGCGAAGTGTTTACCCCTCCAGAGCACCGTGGCAAAGGCGTTGGCTCTGCACTCACCAGAGCCTGTGTGGCCCTCGCTCAAGAGAAAGGCATTAAGCAGCTATACCTCTATACACCCGATCAGCAGAGCCTGTACCAGAAATTGGGATGGCAAGAAATTGAGAAACGCGAAGTCTCAGGTGAATGGGTTTCTGTGATGAGTCTCAACATCGACTGATTAACCTACCGCTGCCGGTGAATGCTATATGACAATGATTATCATTAAGTTTAAACTAGATTGAAACTTAATGGACTCAAAGGTTATGGCATGAAAAAGATTGGACTACTGGCGGCGGCTTTCCTGCTAAGCGCTTGCGGAATTAGCCAGCACGCCCAGACGATCGGCGCGGTACCGCAAGACAATATCGTCGATCTACACACCGGACAAAAACTCACCCCGCAACAGCTGCTCGCTAAGCTGAGCGTTCAGCCTCGCGTCATCGTTGGCGAAAAGCACGACAATTTACAACATCACCAAATTGAGCAGTGGTTGGTTGAGCAACTTCCGCGTCAGCGCACGCAGGGCAGCGTATTAATGGAAATGATTACGCCGAACCAACAAGAAAAAGTGAACGCGGTGAAAGATCGGTTCAAACAGGGTAAATCGTTGACCGGTCAGCAGATTACAGAACAAACGGCATGGCAGAAAGGGTGGAAGTGGGATCTCTACTCTGGCGTTGCCACCGCTGCGCTACAAGGGCCATATCCACTGCTGTCAGCGAATCTTGATCGCAGCGAAATCAAAAAATTCTACGAGCACCCACTTCCTGTTACCGGTGCGCTAAGCACTCAGCCTTCTGTGCGAGCAGCCATCACGAAAACGATCGAAGAGTCTCACGGTGGTCAATTGGAGCCTAAACAGGCCGAGGCCATGTTGGCTATTCAGCAGCAACGTGACCGCCGTATGGCAGAAAGCTTGCTTGCCGCGCCAACGCCAGCGCTGCTCATCGTGGGGGGCTATCATGCTAATCGAGCCCTAGGGGTTCCTCTGCACATCGAAGATATTGCGCCGATGACAGAGCTAACGGTGCTGATGCTGGCGGAGAAGGGCGTTAAGGTGGATAAAAGTAACGCAGATTTTGTGTGGTATACGGAGAAAGCTAAGCCATAGTTGTGGTCTGCTGTTTATGGTCTGTTGGTTTCATATTCAGCTCATCTATTGATACTGCGTTACATTCAGACCTTTCTTTGTGAAGGCGTACGGGTTAGAAGGCTGTGTATTCACAATCGTTGCCCCTAACACGCACGCCTGCACCGTATTGATGAAAACCTCGGTACTCTAGGCGTACGGAGCTTTACACCCATGCACGATAGGAAACAGGCGTATGGAATATGATCCTGAACCTAATTTATCTCTGAACCTCAAAAACTATCCCAATTCTCACCATTATCATCGGCAATTGCTTTCAGTTTTGGCGCTGCTACCGTTTGTGGCTGTGTACGAATTTTCTCTGGCGCAGGTGCAGATGTGGAAAGTTTGAAGACGGCGACTGTTTGATTCAAACGATCGGCCTGATCTTCGAGCGCGCTGGCAGCGGAAGCGGATTGTTCAACCAATGCCGCATTCTGCTGGGTGACCTTATCCATTTCATTTACGGCCTGTGCGATCTGGGTGATGCCGCGGCTTTGTTCTTCGGAGGCGCTGGAGATTTCTTGCATGGTTTCGGTGACTTGGCCAATGGCGGTCACTATTTCCGTCATGGCACCACTGACATTTTCAACCAAATCATTGCCCTGATCGACGCGCAAGACGGATGCATCAATTAGGGTCTTAATCTCTTTAGCTGCCTGAGCGCTTCGCTGCGCTAAACTACGCACCTCACCTGCCACCACGGCGAAGCCACGGCCTTGTTCGCCAGCACGAGCTGCCTCAACGGCAGCATTCAGCGCTAGGATATTGGTTTGGAAAGCGATCCCATCAATGACGCTGGTGATATCACCAATTTTGCGAGAGCTATCGGCAATATCACTCATGGTGACCACCATTTTACGCGTGATCTCACCGCCGTTAACGGCGCTGTTTGAGGCACGTTTTACCAATGATGTTGCTGCATTTGCACTGTCTGCGTTGTTTTTTACCGTAGCAGAAAGCTGTTCCATGCTGGCTGCGGTTTCTTCAAGCGAGCTCGCCTGTTCTTCGGTGCGACTGGAGAGATCGCTGTTACCTGCCGCAATTTCCTGCACGCCGGTGTAAATATTCTGAGTGCCTGCACGCACCGCGCTGACCGTATTCGCCAGCTCATCGCGCATGTGCTTCAATCCCTGCATCAGTTTGCCAATTTCGTTGTTGCCATTGGCATCAATTTCAATCGATAAATCGCCGTGCGCAATGGCGGCTTGATAGTTGATGACCTGATTGATTTTATTCAGCACATATTTTCTTATCCACACCAAAACCGCACCGGTTAGGACAATAAATACAAACATAAAGGAGAGCGAAAGCGGCAGCATTTGGCGGTAGCTGGCCTGAGCCGCGTTGGCCGCCGGGGTAATAATAGAATTGGCTACATAGGCTGACGTGTCATCCAGCGCAGACATAAAATGCGTGGATGAGCTGTTGTGCATAATAGACTGGAATTTAACCAGATCGTTATTTTCTAAGCTGATAATCAATTGCAGCAGATCGCCGCGCGCTCTTTCATAGAGGGATTTTACATTTTTAGTGCGCTCAATTTCATTTTGATTTGCTTGAGAGAGTTGATAAAACTTCTCCATCTGCTGATCGACTTCGGTCAGGTTTTGGCGTAATTCACCGAGTGATTGTCGCGCTTTGGCATCTTCCGGCTGTGTGGCGAGCATCAGCGCGTCTTTGAGCACCTCTTCACGGATCTCGGTAACTGAAGCATAGGCATTATCCATTGCCATGATTTGGTTAAAGCCGGAGGAGATTTGCGTGAGCCGGTCATTGGTGCCCGAGGCATCGAGAATGCTCCAAGAGCCGGAGAAAATTTGAATAATGCAGAATAGGGCTAAGACGCCCATTAATCCCTGAGAGATGTTTAATCGTTCGAACATAGATAGCACAACCTAAAATTTAATCAGATGCAATAGAACAAATAACGTTGTCATTGCCGTGGGAAGTGCTCTTTGTTTTCGGCTGAAATGCTAAAAACTTTAGCTAATAAATAAACCTGATACTTAAAATAGATGATATAAAGCTTTTGTTAACCTAATTGAATCAATTAAAACATAATAATAACATTATGGCGTTTTTATATTTTCATCTTTGATGTGTGAATTTAGTAGAAAATGATAAATGAGTTTGTTAATTATTTTATTAGTAGGAATAACTTTATAAAATCAAATTAGCCCACATAAAATGTAGGCTTTGAAAACAAGAAAAAGCTGAAGTAGTCTTAATTCTAAAGGAACATTCCCCCCGAAGCCTCAATGCGCTGGCCATTAATCCAGCCCGCCTCATCAGACAACAGCATGGTTACCGCTTTGCCAATATCTTCAGGTAAGCCAACTCGCCCCAAGGCAGTTTGTGAGGCGATAAAGTCGTTAACCTGCTGGTTATCACGCACCACGCCACCGCCAAAATCTGTCTCGATAGCGCCCGGAGCGAGAATATTTACGCTAATGCCACGCGCCCCAAGCTCTTTTGCTTGATAGCGAGTAAGCACTTCCATTGCACCTTTCATCGCCGCATAGGCTGCAAAACCAGGCAGGACAAATCGGCTTAACCCAGTGGAAATATTAATAATTCGCCCCCCGTCTACCATGATTGGCAGCAGAGTCTGAGTGAGAAAGAATGGTCCTTTAAGCTGTATATTCATGAGTTGATCGAACTGTTCTTCGCTGGTTTCAGCGAAGGGCGCATTGATGCCAATACCTGCATTATTAACCAAGAAATCGAAATCGTTGCGCCCCCATTTTTGTCTTAATACCTGTTCCAACGCGGTGCGAAAGTGGGCAAAGGAACTGGCTTGGCTGACATCTAAAGGCAATGCGGCTGCTTTTGCACCAGCCTGTTCAATCTGCTTCACTACGTCATTAGCTTCATTTTGTTGGCTGCGGTAGGTTACGATCACATCGACCCCTTGCGCTGCAAGATGCAGCGCCATGCTTTTACCTAAGCCACGGCTTGCGCCGGTAATCAGTGCAATTTTACTACCCATGTTGGTAACCTCTAGTGTTGATAAGCACGCGTGTTGGGCACCGCCGATGCAGGCCATATCAGTAAGCATATTGTTTGTTTTAAATGAAATAAACGTGCTAAATATGACAACACTGTTCATAAAACAAGAATAATCAAAAATGGATAAAATCACGGCGATGCAGGTGTTTATCAGCGTAGCCGAACTTTCTAGCTTTAGTCGTACAGCCGATCGGATGGGATTGCCGAAGGGATCGGTGTCAGGGGCGATCCAGCAGCTTGAAAATCATTTTGGCACCCAGCTTCTACATCGTACAACGCGTAAGGTGACGCTGACGCAAGATGGGCTGCGGTGCTATGTAAGATGCCAAGACTTGCTGGCAGAAATCGAAGAGCTTGAGGGTATGTTTCGCACCTCGAACGCGCCGCTCTCTGGTCGTCTACGCGTTGATATGCCCAGTGGATTAGCCAAAATTGTGGTACAGCAGGGGCTAGCGGTTTTTTTATCTACTCATCCCAGTCTTGAATTAGAGTTGAGCAGCAGCGACAGACGGGTGGATTTAATTCAAGAAGGTTTTGACTGCGTGGTGAGAGTGGGGACATTGCAAGACTCCGGCCTAATTGCGCGCCCTTTAGGTCAGCTACAGATGGTGAATTGTGCCAGCCCAAGCTACTTAGAAAAGTATGGCTGTCCGCAAACGCCAGCGGATTTGCAGCGCCATCACATGATCCATTACCAAAGCGCTCAAGGTGCTCCCCGCGATAAGTTTACCTACGCTATGCCGCAGGGTGATATTCAGACGGTTGATATGCAAGGTGCGCTAACGGTGAATAGCACTGAATCTTATTCGGCGGCCTGCATTGCGGGCTTAGGTATTATTCAGGTGCCGGTTATTGGTGTGCGAGAGGCTTTGCAAACGGGGGTATTAGTTTCAATCCTTGAACACCTACCGGCCCCCGCTATGCCCGTTTCTTTGCTTTACCCACATCGCCGTAACTTAGCTATGCGGGTACAGGTTTTTATGGATTGGATGTCGGATGTGATCCGTAAACAGTATGTCGAATAATATTAAAGGCTAAGATTTTTCATATTGATACATAAATTTAATCAGCTCGCTTTCGAGTATTTTTTCACGCCACCAACGAGAGGCTACGCCTTCTGAAGCGTTGTTCCATCCTAAATAAGCCAGATCTTTCTGCCTGCTTGAAGTGGTTTGTTTAGCGACTAACGTTCCCGTTTTCAAGTAAGGTTCGACAATATGCCGTGGCATAAATCCGCATCCTAAACCTGAAACGAGCGCTAGCAATTTATTATGGAAATCATAAACCACCATACGTTCCTGCTCTTGCAAATAGTTAGTGGCTTGCCCGGTGCTGAATCGAGCGGTATCACCGATAACGATTGCGCGGTGGGTGCAGATTAGGCGTGGATCGAGCGGCTCATCCGCGGTGGCCAAGGGATGAGAAGGCGATACAACAAACACGTTCTCTAACATGCCTAACATTTGATATGAGAATTCCGTGGAGGTCGGGGGTTCGTTGATGGCGCCCAAAATAATATCAGCGTCGTTTTGAGTCAGCTGTTCCCATGAGCCGGAAAGAGTATGGTGGGTAAATCTAAGCTGGGTCAGGCAATTGAGCTGATAAAATTCCTCAATCATTGGCAGTAGTAGATGAAAAGGAAATGAGCCATCAAGCGCAATAGTGAGCTCTTTTTCCCAGCCAGATTCGATCTGGACGGCCTGCTTTTCTAACTCACGAGCGGCACTCAGTAAAATCCTGCCTTTTTCTAATACTATTTTGCCCGTATCGGTGAACTTTGCTCTATGGCCCGATCGATCTAATAGTTTGATACTTAGGTCATTCTCAAATTTCTGCACCATATAACTCAGTGCTGCGGGTGTTTTAAAAAGCGACTCGGCTGCTGCAGCAAAACTTCCATGTTTTTCCAGTGCATCAAGAATCAGTAGAACATCCAAATTTACGCGCATCGTAACCTTCTAATTTTAAGAAATAAAATTTACTCATAGTGTACGGTGTTGGTCGTTTTCTTTGTTTAGGAATATCTTTGCTTAAAGATAATATTAGGAAAATTCTTTAATCTGTCATGAATATATAAAATCATTAATATTGCGAACGTTACCAATATATTACTGACAGGTATAGGCGATTATTCTGTTTCCTCATCAAATTAAGATATATCGAAACTTGGCGTGAAGCAATAATCTCTACAATACTGTTAGCGCGGTAATAATAAATAAGAATTTACGCAACATAAAATAACTTAATAAGTCGTTAAAAATTTCCAGCTATCAACTAATTCAATGAATACCTAGCATGTTGCCCGTTCATCACAGGTACGAAAGTATTATTCAACTAAGTAAAAATTAAGGATATTACATGTCAATTCGTGAATTGCTCGATCCAAAGAACTCAACACTGATTTTTATCGACCATCAGCCGCAGATGTCTTTTGGGGTGGCGAATATTGACCGTCAAACCTTGAAGAATAACACCGTTGCATTAGCAAAAGCCGGTAAGATTTTTAATGTTCCGACTATTTACACCTCTGTTGAAACTAAAAGCTTCAGTGGTTATATCTGGCCAGAACTGTTGGCCGTTCATCCTGAGATTGCTCCTATCGAACGTACTTCCATGAATTCATGGGAAGACAAAGCTTTTGTTGCCGCAGTGAAAGCGACCGGTCGCAAAAAATTAGTTATCTCTGCGCTGTGGACCGAAGTGTGTTTGACTTTCCCTGCGCTGATGGCGTTGGAAGAAGGTTTTGAAGTTTACGTGGTGACTGATACCTCAGGCGGTACTTCCGTTGACGCGCATGAACGTTCTATTGACCGCATGGTTCAAGCCGGCGCGGTTCCTGTGACTTGGCAGCAAGTCCTGTTGGAGTACCAGCGTGACTGGGCGCGTAAAGAAACCTATGACGCAGTCATGGATTTAGTGCGTGAACATAGCGGCGCTTACGGTATGGGCGTTGATTACGCTTACACCTTGGTGCACGGTGCACCGCAGCGTAAAGCTTAAACTTTAGATTGCTCTGGGGCGGGGTTTTCCCGCCTCAATCACTTCCGTTTTTCCAATCAGGATGCCCCAGCATGGCAGCAACCAATACAGTAACCTTGGTTATTACACATAATCTGCAACCTAATCAGGCAATAGCTTATGAGGCATGGCTCGCCCGCATCATGCCTGCTGCCCAGCAATTTCCGGGGCATCTTGGTGTACATGTGATTCGGCCAACGGCGGGAAGCGAAGCCTATAACATCGTGATCCGCTTCGATACGCTGGATAATCTTTACGCGTGGACCAACTCCGAACTGCGTAAAAAGTTGGTGGCAGAAATCCAGCCGATCCTCGCGCAAGAAGAACACTATGAAGTTCGTACCGAGCCAGAATTTTGGTTCACGCCAAGCACTCCTACGGTTAAACGCCCGCAAAAATGGAAACAGTTTCTTATTACGCTACTGGTGATCTTTCCTAGTACTAATTTGGTGCCGTGGATAACCGGAATGTTATTGCCCGGGCTTAAAGGTACGTTACTGCTGCATTTTATCAATGACGCCTGCGTCGTTGGGCTGGTGGTGTTTATGTGGATGCCGTTGGTTACACGCATATTTGCTGGCTGGCTGAAGAAATAGTCAACCTAGGTGATAGGAGTACGACTTATGTCTCAAAATGCTTCACTGATACTCACTAACGGTCAGTTTCATACCCTCGATCGAGAAAATCCGCTGGCTGACGCGGTGGCGATCAAAGAGGGTAAAATTCTGGCCGTTGGCACAACCGCCTATGTAATGGGCTTTGCCGGTGAAGGTACACAGCTGGTTGATTTAAAAGGCCATACGGTGATCCCCGGCCTGAATGATTCCCACCTGCACCTGATTCGTGGCGGCCTTAACTACAATCTGGAACTGCGTTGGGAAGGCGTGCCGTCTTTAGCCGATGCATTGCGTATGCTGAAAGATCAGGCGGATAGAACGCCATCGCCACAGTGGGTTCGCGTCGTTGGTGGTTGGACTGAGTTTCAGTTCGCCGAACGCCGGATGCCAACGATTGAAGAATTGAACGAAGCTGCGCCGGATACGCCTGTATTTGTGCTGCATCTTTACGATCGCGCATTGTTAAATCGTGCAGCATTGAAAGCGGTAGGTTACACCAAAGACACGCCAAATCCGGCCGGTGGTGAAATCGTTCGCGATGCTAAAGGCAACCCTACGGGGATGCTGCTCGCCAAACCCAATGCCATGATCCTGTATGCAACGCTGGCTAAGGGGCCAAAGCTTCCGCTAGAAATGCAGGTGAACTCGACCCGTCAGTTTATGCGTGAGCTAAACCGTCTGGGTGTAACCAGCGCCATTGATGCAGGCGGTGGTTTCCAAAACTATCCTGAAGATTACGAAATTATTCAGCAGCTGCACGATGAAAAGCAGATGACGGTGCGTATCGCCTATAACCTTTTCACGCAGCGCCCTAAGCAAGAGCTGGAAGATTTCCAGAAATGGACCGACATGCTAACGCCGGGGCAGGGCACCGATTTCTATCGTGCCAACGGTGCCGGTGAAATGTTGGTGTTTTCTGCCGCTGACTTCGAAGATTTTCTCCAGCCGCGCCCTGATTTACCTGAAGGTATGGAAGACGAATTGGAGCGAGTGGTGCGCCATTTGGTGGAAAACCGCTGGCCGTTCCGCCTACACGCCACCTATAACGAATCGATTTCGCGCATGCTTAACGTATTCGAGAAAGTGAATCGTGAAATTCCCTTCAATGGTTTGCATTGGATCTTCGACCACGCTGAAACCATCACCGAGCAAAATATTGAGCGTGTTAAAGCGTTGGGCGGTGGGATTGCGGTTCAACATCGTATGGCGTTCCAAGGCGAATACTATGTTGAGCGTTATGGCAAAGACGCGGTGAAACAGACTCCACCGATCCAAAAAATGTTGGAGATGGGGGTGCCGGTAGGTATGGGAACCGACGCCACGCGCGTTGCCAGCTATAACCCATGGACTGCGCTGTATTGGTTAGTTTCTGGCCGCACGGTTGGCGGTATGGCGATGTACGACGATAACAATCGTCTACCACGCGACGTGGCTTTGGATCTATGGACTGCGGGTAGCGCATGGTTCTCTAACGAACAGGGCAAAAAAGGCCATATCAAAGCAGGACAGTTGGCGGATATGGTTGTGCTGTCACAAGATTTCTTCAGCGTACCGGAAGAGGCTATTAAAGGTATCGAATCTGTGATGACGATTGTGGATGGCAAAGTGGTGTATGCCGCGGGTGCGTTTACACCGTTGGCACCGCCATCCATTCCAGTAGTACCGGACTGGTCACCGGTGGTTAAGGTTCCGGGTCATTACCGTTCTGCTCCACCTGTTGAGAATAAAGCCGGCGTTTTGGCTCAAATGCATCAGTGCTGCGGTTCTTGCGGTGTGCATGGGCATTCACATGATAAAGCACGTAAATCTGCAATTCCTGTGTCGGATGAGCAGGCATTTTGGGGCGTTTTAGGTTGCTCTTGTTTCTCATTCTGATTTCAGTGAGTTGGCCTATGGCCGTTTGAAAACGATGAGTTGTTTGTTTATGGGCGCTGGATTATTCCAGCGCTTTTTTATTGCCTGTCAAAACAGAATTCCCTTTACTCATAGGGGCGATAAAAACGCCAACTTATGGCATAATGTGCCCAAAATCACATTTCTTAAGAGTACTAGTCTTGTTAATCAGCAATAACATCACGATGCAGTTCGGCAGTAAGCCGTTGTTTGAAAACATTTCTGTCAAATTTGGCGGCGGAAATCGCTATGGTCTTATCGGGGCAAACGGCTGTGGTAAATCCACGCTGATGAAAATCCTCGGCGGCGATTTAGTGCCAAGCGGCGGTAACGTGTTCCTCGATCCGAACGAACGTTTGGGTAAACTGCGTCAGGATCAGTTCGCATTCGAAAACTACACCGTTATCGATACCGTTATCATGGGCCACACCGAACTGTGGGACGTGAAGGCCGAACGCGATCGCATCTATTCGCTGCCAGAAATGACGGAAGAAGAAGGCTATAAAGTGGCCGATCTGGAAGTCGTCTATGGCGAGATGGATGGATACAGCGCCGAGTCGCGTGCGGGCGAGTTATTGCTGGGCGTGGGTATCCCCGTTGAGCAACACTATGGCTTGATGAGTGAAATCGCGCCAGGTTGGAAACTGCGTGTTTTGCTGGCGCAGGCGCTGTTTTCAAACCCAGACATTCTGCTGCTCGACGAACCAACCAACAACTTGGACATCGATACTATTCGTTGGCTGGAAACCGTGCTGAACGAACGTAACAGCACCATGATTATCATCTCCCATGACCGTCACTTCCTGAATATGGTGTGCACGCACATGGCTGACTTGGATTACGGCGAGCTGCGCGTTTATCCGGGCAACTACGATGAATACATGACGGCGGCAACGCAGGCACGCGAGCGTTTGATGTCTGATAACGCGAAAAAGAAAGCACAGATTTCTGAGCTGCAGTCGTTTGTTAGCCGCTTTAGTGCGAACGCCTCAAAATCTAAGCAGGCAACTTCACGTGCTCGCCAGATTGATAAAATTAAGCTGGATGAAGTTAAAGCGTCTAGCCGTCAGAACCCGTTCATTCGCTTCGAACAGGATAAAAAACTGTTCCGTAACGCGTTGGAAATTGATGGTTTAAGCAAAGGCTTTGATAATGGCCCGCTGTTCAAAAATCTGCGCATGTTGCTGGAAGTGGGCGACAAGCTGGCCGTTCTGGGGACTAACGGCGTGGGTAAAACCACGCTGCTGAAAACCTTAGTGGGCGAGCTTGAACCAGATACCGGCTTTGCGAAATGGTCTGAAAACGCCAACATCGGTTACTACGCGCAGGATCATGAAAGCGAATTTGCTGAAGATTTAACCCTGTTTGATTGGATGAGCCAGTGGAAACAGCCAAGCGACGACGAGCAGGTTGTTCGCGGTTATCTTGGACGTTTACTGTTCAGCCAAGACGATATTAAAAAGTCAGTTAAAGTGCTGTCCGGTGGTGAAAAAGGCCGTATGTTGTTTGGTAAGCTGATGATGCAGCGTCCAAATATCTTGGTTATGGATGAACCAACGAACCACATGGATATGGAATCTATCGAAGCGCTAAACATGGCTCTGGAAATGTATGAAGGCACATTGGTCTTCGTTTCCCATGACCGCGAATTTGTTAGCTCTCTGGCGACGCGTATTTTAGAAATTACGCCAACCAAGACAATTGATTTCTCTGGTAACTATGAAGATTATCTGCGCAGCCAAGGCGCTGAATAATTAATCATAAATTACGTTCGCTGAATTAATTAGGCTGTGCCGTTTACGGTGCAGCCTTTTTTATGTCTAAGACAGCGCACATTAGTTTATTTAGCGTTTTCTTTTTTAATATAAAAACATGACTATATTGGTAAGATGAATTAATCAGAATTGACCTATAATGTCTTTTGTCACGTTATGCTAACGTAGCGGCATTAATATCATTATCTGTAAGTAGGGACATATTATGAACAAGGTTTCAGCTGTATTGGCTAGCTTATTATTGGCTTCTTCTGCCGGTGCTATTGCGGCTACCGCAGGCGCAAATGACGATCTCAGCAAACAGCCACTGGAAAAGGTTGCGCCTTATCCGCAAGCGGAAAAGGGCATGACCCGTCAGGTCATTTATTTACCGAAGCAGGAAAATGAGAATGACTTCAAAGTTGAGCTGCTGATCGGTAAAACAATGGATGTAGACTGCAACCGCCATATGATGGGCGGCAAACTGGAAAGCAAAACGCTGTCTGGTTGGGGCTATGATTACTTAGTGATGGAAAAAATTTCGGAGCCAGCCTCAACGATGATGGCTTGCCCTGATAACACCAAACATAGCCAGTTTGTTACGGCAAACTTGGGTGATTCCGCCATGCAGCGTTACAACAGCCGTTTGCCAATCGTGGTATATGTACCGCAGGGTGTTGATGTGAAATACCGTGTGTGGCAGGCAGAGACTAAAATTCAAGATTCTGTTAAGAAATAACGCATTATTTAATGATCAATAGTGCCGAGGAGAGAATATTTCTCCTTGGCACTGATATAAATAGGGCTGGTAGCGAATATTTGGCCTTATAGGGATCATCGTACATTTTAATTTTCATGCATTGTGGATGGTGCCTGCCTGAAGACTCCCGGCGAAGTTCCAAAACGTCGCTTGAAGGCGCGGGTAAAGGTTTGCTGGCTTTCAAAACCGTACTGCAGTGTTATATCCATAATTTTCTTATCCGTTCGTTTTAATTCCGCTGCGGCGCGCATCAATCGACGATGGCGAACATAAGACGCCAAGTTATCGCCTGTCACCTCTTTAAATAATCGCTGTAGATACCATTTTGAATATCCCGCCCGCTTGGCAATATCATCAATAACGATACGTTTATCTAAATTCTGTTCTATCCATTCAGACAGTGTTTCTACCAGTTGCTGATGTTGTCCTTTAGTACTCAATCTGGTCACCTTAGTCTGTGGCGTGGCACAAACAAAAAGATAATTTCACGAGTAATTAATACTACTGGACATAAAAATAAAAAGAATAGCTCACGGCTAAGAATAAATATTTTTTTGTAAAGTTATCTCAATAAAAAAATAGTAAATATACATTTGGTAAAAACTTGTGTGGATAATAAACAAGAAAGGAAGAATTATGAAATTTGTAAAGCGAGATATAAATTTTCTTGATTTCTAACAGTTATTAGTGAAAAGCAAACGATGACTTTATAAATTATTTGATATGAGACTCTAACATGCAAAAAAGGCTCCTGATAAGGAGCCTTTTGCTTTAAGCCGTTTTCGCATTAAGCAGAAGTGGCCAGCTTAGTGGCAAATCCGAGGAACAAAAGACCCACCATAGAATTACCCAGTTTGGCGAGGCGTTTCTTTTCGCTCAGGAAATGGGCCAGCGCAGCGCCGGAAAAGATCAACAGCGTCATGTAGCAGAAGCTAATCATTTCTAAAATGACCGCTAAAATCGCAAAGGAAATGCCGCTATGTGCATAGTTCATATCAATGAACTGTACGAAGAATGACACATAAAATAGAATCGCCTTAGGGTTGGTTAAGCTCAGCGTTAACGCCTTACGAAAAACATGCTCGGGTTCTTCGTGTGTTGAACTCTGGCTTTGGCCTTTTTTAGACAGCGTGCTGTACAGGATTTTCAATCCAAGATAGAGCAGATAGAGCGCGCCGAGCATTTTCACCAGCGAAAATAAAAATGGAGAAGAGCGGATCAGCGACGCGATGCCGATATAGGCGCAAAAGATTAAAACCGCATCACCGATAAAGACCGCTAGCGCGGCTTTATAACCTTCTTTAACGCCGCGTGTAATACCGGTTTTGAGTACAAACAGCGTATTCGGCCCCGGTACCATAATGATGAAAATCGCACCGAGAACGTACGTCCAGATATTGAGTACACCATAGCTCTCAAACACAACAACCTCACCTTTAATTCACGCTATTAATAAGTTGCGAATACAGGGCACATTGGCCCAAAAATCGATGGCGTATTGTACTCTTTTAAAAGGGTTTTGGCAGTATAGTGTGATCTGTATAACATTTAGTCACTGGAAGATAAAATGCGCAGTCTGTAATTTATGGTGAAACATCAGCGAAGTTTTCCATGTAGCGGTTCGACAATCTCAATGCTGCGCTCAAGTGTTTCTTTATTGCGGTGGTAATCCTGTAACAAGATGGCGATAAACAGCGTATCAAGTAGGTTCAGCTGAATAATGCGGGCTACGGCATTTTGCCCCAGTATTGGGCCGCTCATTGCAGGGCTAAAGATCGATAAATCAGATAGTTGCGAAAGAGGTGAAACATTGTCATTGGTGATGCAGATAATGTTCGCTCGACGTTGCTTAGCAATCTCTACGGCATTTAATAGCTCACGCGTATCGCCTGATTGTGAAATCACAATCACAACGTCCTCTTCGGTTAATTGGCATGCCACCATCAGCATCAAGTGAAAATCACTATAGGTATGGCTATGTACCCCTATGCGTAGCAGTTTGTGTTCAAAATCCTCACAGACTGATGAAGAACCGCCTACGCCAAGCAGCACAACGTGTTTGGCCTTATAAATAAGCGCTGCTGCTGCGTTGATCACTTGGGTATCAGCGACTGCCTGAGCTTCTTTTAAGGCTTGAATGCTATTGCTGAACACCTTATCTAACACGGTATTTAGATTATCTTGTTCTGTGATCTCTTCTTCTTTTTCGTAAGGCAAAGAATCAAAGTAGGCGACTAGTGCACGTCTTAACTCTCTAAATCCAGAATAGCCTATCTTTTTAGCCACCTTAACAACTAACGGTTCAGAGACTTCCAAAGCAAGCGATACTTCACGTAAGCTTGTGTTTTTTGTGATGTTACCTTTGGTTATCAGCCATTCTGCAATCCCCCGCTCGGTGGGGTTCAGCAGGGAGAGTGACATTTTTATCTTTGCCCCAATGGCGAGCGAATTCTCGCTATCTTGCATAACATCCATCCTATATCTCCCACTAGATTAAGCGCTTACAAAATCTTATCACAGCCTTTTAGGTATCTATACCTGGAATTTTTACCGGCAAAAAAAACTGGGTAGATAAAATCATACAAAGAAACACAGTACGCAAAATCACAAAACTTATAAATTTTGTGAAGTTTGTCGAGTACATCACTTGATTTTGCTATTACTTTACAATAATAATATTTTTTGTGAAGTGTGCTTAATTAATCCTCACCAGGGGAACGCCTTAGGGCACATGCTTTCATACTAAAAAAAGAAAAATGCAGGGTTGATTTTGGCTTAACGACGATCTAACTCAAGGGAATAATATGAAATCATCATTTTTCGGCGTCATCCAGCGCGTAGGGCGTTCCTTCATGTTGCCTATTGCGCTATTGCCCGTTGCAGGGCTGCTACTTGGTATCGGAGCCTCTTTTACTAATGTGACTACGATAGAATCCTACGGGCTACAATCCTTACTTGGTGAAGGCACGGTACTTCACGCATTGCTTACAGTAATGAAAAGTGCGGGGAGTATTGTATTTTCTAATTTGCCAATTTTATTTGCTGCCGGTGTGGCGATGGGAATGGCAAAGAAAGAGAAAGATGTCGCGGCAATATCGGGGGTTATCGGCTTTCTTACCATGCATGCCACGATCAACGCCATGCTTGAGTTGAATGGTTTGCTGAAGCCCGGTGCGATGGTCGACGGGGCGCTTGGCATGAGTGTTGGGATCAACTCGCTGCAAATGGGCGTATTCGGCGGTGTCTTGGTTGGGCTTGGCGTTGCGGCGCTACATAATCGTTTTTATAAAATTGAGTTGCCGCCCGTGTTTTCATTCTTCGGCGGTACGCGCTTTATTCCCATCATTACCGCATTGACCTATGTGATCGTGGGCATGGTGATGTTTTACATCTGGCCAACTATTCAACATGGCATTATGGATTTAGGGGGGGTAGTCAATCGCGCTGGTTATGCCGGAACGTTTATATATGGCTTTATCGAGCGTGCATTAATTCCTTTTGGCTTACATCACGTGTTTTATATGCCGTTTTGGCAAACTGGTTTGGGTGGTACTGCCGTGATCGATGGTGTCACTGTCACGGGGGCGCAGAATATTTTCTTCGCTGAATTGGCAAGCCCAAACACCCAGCACTTCTCTGTTGAAGCGACTCGGTTTATGGCGGGCAAATTCCCGTTCTATCTCTTTGGTATCCCTGGCGCCGCTTTAGCGATTTATCACACGGCAAAACCCGAGAACCGTAAGCTAGTATTAGGACTATTGCTTTCAGCAACGTTGACCGCCGTGCTAACAGGGATCACTGAGCCGATTGAATTCTCGTTCTTGTTTGCTGCGCCGCTGCTGTACGTGTTGCACTGCTTGCTGGCCGGCTTATCATTTATGTTGTGCCACATGTTTAATGTGGGTGTTGGACAGACATTTTCAGGTAGCCTTATTGATTTCTTCTTATTTGGCGTTATGCAAGGTAATGCCAAAACAAGTTGGATGAATGCAATTCTGATTGGTATCCCTTTATTTCCGGCATATTACTTTAGCTTCCGTTTTCTTATTACTCGCTTTAACTTCAAAACGCCAGGGCGAGAGGAAAGTGGAGAAGAAACTAAGCTTTACACACGAAAAGATGTAGAGGCTGCTAAAGAAAAATCAGCTAAACAGCCGTTGGAAAATACCCATGGCGTATCTGAGTTAATTATTCAAGGTCTAGGCGGAGTGGGCAATATCTCGGATGTAGACTGCTGTGCAACTCGTTTGAGAATTACAGTAAACGATGATTCTTTAGTTTCTGATGTGCTGCTTAAACAATCGGGCGCTCGAGGTGTTATCCGGAAAGGGAAAGGTGTTCAAATTATATATGGTCCACATGTCACATTGATTAAATCAAACTTAGATGAATGCCTACAAGCAGTAATTTAACACATTAATTAATTATAATTTTTTAAAGAATAAAGGGAAATAATGAAAATCGCCATTGGTTGTGATCACGTTGGGTTTATTTTAAAACCATCCATAATTTCACATTTGGAAAAGCGTGGAGTCGATATTCTCGATAAAGGTACTCATTCAGAGAGCCGAACTGATTACCCCATTTATGCTGAAGCAGTGGCGAGAACGGTGGCTTCTGGTGAAGCGGATCTCGGTATTCTTATCTGTGGTTCAGGTATCGGTATTTCGATTGCAGCAAATAAAGTTCATGGGATCAGAGCGGTGGTCTGCAGTGAACCATATTCAGCTAAACTTTCACGTCAGCATAATAATACGAATATTTTGGCTTTTGGCTCGCGGGTGATTGGTGCAGAACTTGCCAAAATGATTGTAGATGAATGGTTGAACGCTGAGTTTGAAGGAGAGCGCCATCAAACTCGTGTGAATATGATTACTCAGCTTGAAGAGGAATAATTAGCATGACGAATTTTTGTCCCTCATTAATGTGTGTAGATTTTTCTCAGTTGAGCCATGAAATTCAGCGTCTAGAAAGCGCAGGCGCAGCCATGTTTCATATTGATATTATGGATGGATATTTTGTACCTAACTTTGCATTAGGCATTGAGGATGTTAAAGCGGTGGCTAAGTTAGCTACGATCCCCTATGACGTTCACTTAATGGTGTCTAATCCTGATTGTTATATTGATAAATTTGCAGATCTCGGTTGTAGTATTATTTATGTTCATGCGGAAGCGCCGATTCATTTGCACCGTACGCTAACTCATATTCGCCAACGTGGTGTTAAGGCCGGGGTGGCGATTAATCCTGGTACTTCACTGAGTATTTTGGAGGAAGTGTTAGATGTCGTGGATGTTGTGTTAGTGATGTCGGTCAATCCAGGTTTTGCAGGCCAGCCATTTATTCATAGCGCTATTGATAAAATTAGTCGTTTGAGAAAAATGTTACATCAACACGGTAGCAGTGCTCAGATTGCCGTAGATGGTGCAATATCGCCGCAGGTTGTTAGTACATTGGCCCGTGACGTAGATTATTTTATCTTAGGTACTGCTGGTTTGTTTAAACCTGACCGCGATTATAGCAGTGCGATGAAAACGCTGGAGCAATGTGTAACGCAGGCCTTGGAAATCGTAACCTAAGCATAATTATAGTTGCCCCTATCTTTAATTGTCGCCAGTATCTAATGTTTGATGCATGGCGGCGATTAAAGCGGGTTAGGGGTAATCATGAACAAAACACAATATCGAGCTACGCGTTTAGCCCGACTTATCCAACCGCTATGCGATTGCCATCCTGAGTTAAGCGGCGTCTATCCTTTGGAAGAGGGTAACGACGCTTTCGCGGCGCGATATTTGCTGACCAACATGGCTGAGAAAACGCTGGATGTGCAGTATTACATCTGGCACAACGATCTCTCGGGGCGATTGCTGTTCAGTGCATTATTCCGCGCCGCTGAGCGCGGGGTAAAAGTACGTTTACTGCTGGATGACAACAACACCGGTGGTTTGGATGAATCGCTGCGCCGTCTCAACGCGCACCCCAATATTAGCGTAAAACTTTTCAACCCTTTCCCGCTTCGGCGCATGCGCTGTCTGTGCTATTTAACCGATTTTAAAAGACTTAATCGGCGCATGCACAATAAAAGTATGACGTTCGATAGGCAGGCGACTATCGTCGGCGGGCGTAATGTGGGGGATGAATATTTTGGTATTGGTGAACAGCCGCTTTTTTCTGATTTAGATGTGTTGGCCGTGGGCAGCGTTGTTGCAGATGTCTGTCAGGATTTCGAACGTTATTGGACTTCAGCGTGTGTATCACCAGCGGAAGATATTTTGGGCAAAGCTTCGGAAAAACTATTTCTGCATGGCCTAACGATTGAAGAAGTTGGCGGTAGAGCGCGCGCCAAAGAGTATTTAAAGCGTCTGCGTGATAAGTACTTAGCCCGTAAAATGGAGAATAATGAGCTGCCGCTGACGTGGGCAAAAGTGCAGCTGTTCAGCGATGATCCCCTTAAAGGACGTGGAGAATTGGCCACCAAAGCGCTAATGGCTTCTCGTCTATTTAAGATGATTGGTGAGCCAAAAGTGAGTATGGATATTATCTCAGCCTATTTTGTCCCTACGCGCACCGGTGTATCACAGCTGGTTTATTTAGCGCGGCAGGGGGTGAAAATGACGGTGCTCACCAATTCTCTTGCGGCAAACGATGTGGCCATTGTGCATGCGGGCTACGCCAAATGGCGAAAAACTCTGCTGCGTTGCGGTATTGAATTGTTTGAAATGAAAGCCAATGAAACCGAGCGGCCTTTACGTAAAGAGCGCTTACGCGATCGGGGGTTAACTGGGCATTCTGGCTCCAGCTTGCATGCTAAAACTTTTGCGGTGGACGGTAAGTTGGTCTTTATTGGCTCATTTAATTTTGATCCGCGTTCGGCTCGGCTAAATACCGAGATGGGATTCGTGATTGAAAGTGAGTCGCTAACCTCATCCACCCATCAGCGTTTTATTGCTAGTCTGCACGATAAAGCCTTTCAGTTAGTGCTTGCCCCGCGCCGTAAAATTAACTGGATCGAATATGAAAATGATGAACAAAAAATTCATCATAAAGAGCCTGATAGTCCGCTATACAAACGTATTTTAGCCAGAATCGCTTATTACTTACCCATTGAGTGGTTGCTATAACCGTCGTTAGCGCCATGTGTTTACTGAACACATGGCGCTAAATATCATTATGTCAAATCAACGTTTTTACAGCCAAATAACAGCGTCAGAATAAAGCCTGCTGCATATGAAATAGCCACGCCGACCACATACACCAGCATGCCGGCATAGATGCCCTGTGATGAGGTGATGAGCGGAATGGAAACCAAGCCTGACGGGCCAAATACGGTGTTTAAACCAATGGGCAATCCCATATAAGCGACCAGACCGATAAAGAATCCGCCCACGGCACCACCGACACAGGCCGTAATAAACGGTTTTAGGCGAGGCAGGGTCACACCATAAATTAACGGTTCGCCAATACCCAATAAGCCGGGAAATATAGCACCCTTAATTTGCATGCGTAGCGTAGAGCCCGGTTTAGCTTTTAAATATAACGCTAACGCTGCGCCGACCTGTCCGCCACCGGCCATTGCGAGGATCGGGAACAATGAGTTAAAACCTTGTGCATCCATTAACGCAAAATAAACCGGTACAAATCCCTGATGAATACCGAATACTACCGCAATCAGGAACACCCCCGCCAATAATGCGGTTCCGAATGGATTACCGTTTAAATGCAGAAACAGCCAAGACATGCCTTTAAACAGTTCGACACCGATTGGCATGATAACCACGTAGGTTATGGCACCGGTGATAAGCAGCGTAATGGAGGACGTGAGGATCATGTCCAAGTTATCAGGAATAACTTTACGCACTTTGCGCTCAATCCACGCACCGAGCATACAGGCTAACAGCACGCCGATGATATTGCCTCTCGGGTCTATTACCAAACCAAAGAAGTTATCGATCCCGGCGTAGTAGCCCACGGTGCCTTCTGCGCTGTAACGCAGAATAAATAACGACGCGATGATGGCGCCATTAACGCCGGTTCCGCCAAAGGCTTTTTGGGTATTAAAACCAATGAGGATACTCAGGAAGGTAAATAAGCCCACGCTGAAGGTTTTCATATAGCCAATCAGGCCGATGAGCCAAATTGGCGCGACTTCACCTTCGAGTATCAAGGTTTGCTGGAGCAGCGTTGCGATGCCGAGCAGCAGACCCGCGGCGATAAATCCGGGAATGAGCGGGGTGAAAATAGTCGCAAACTTCGTCAAAAAACTGTGAAAGGCGTTATTTTGCTTACTCTTGAGCTGCTTTTTATTTTTCGCCGCAAGGGCATTCAAATCAGATTCCGACGTGTTGCTATCGGCCTGTGACTGCGGTTGGCTAAGACTCACGTTCATCATTTCACTGGCGGTTTGTGCCTTGCCTGGGCCAAGCACAATTTGCAGCTGATCGTTGCCTTCAATCACGCCCATGACGCCGGCGATTTTTTTCAATTCTGCGTGATTAACACGAGCGCGATCGGCCAAGGTGAGGCGGAGTCGCGTCATGCAATGTCCGCAGAGGGTGATGTTACTGTGGCCCCCTACGTTCGCCAAAATTTGCGCGATGGTGGCATCCGTTATTTTGGCCATCGCTAAGCTCCCTGATGACGTGAGGCTAAGGCTTGGCGGATAAAACCATTATTTTGTGCAAGAACCGCGCTGGCTTCAGCCGCAGAGAGCTGGGCGAGAATCATCAAAATAGCGGTTTTACAGTGTCGTTCACATTCGCTGAGCGCTTTAATCGCTTCATCGCGGGCGCACTCGGTGGCCTGCATCACGATGTCAATTTGTCGCTGAATCAGCTTGGCGTTGGTGGCTTCAACATCCACCATCAGGTTGCCATAAACTTTTCCGGTGCGGATCATCGCTCCCGTGGTGAGCATATTCAGCACCATTTTTTGCGCAGTGCCAGCTTTCATTCTTGATGAGCCGGTCACTACCTCTGGCCCCACAACGGCCTCTAGCGCGATATCAGCGAGTTGGCTCATTGCGCTGCTGGCGTTGCAGGTCAGCGAAACGGTGGTTGCGCCAACCGAACGTGCATATTTCATGGCACCGATGACATAAGGCGTTCTTCCGCTGGCGGCGATGCCAACCAATACGTCACGTTCACAGAAATGGTGATCTTTCAGATCTTGTTCGCCCAGTTCTACGTTATCTTCGGCATTTTCAACTGCGCGTAGGATAGCGGTGTGGCCTCCGGCAATTAATCCAATCACCTGCTCACGCGGCGTACCATAGGTTGGCGGGCATTCACTTGCGTCTAGAATACCGAGTCGCCCTGAGGTGCCTGCGCCACAATAAATCAGACGGCCGCCTTGGCTAAATGCCTGAGCGATAGTATCCACGGCCAGCGCGATTTGCGGCAGGATACGTTCAACGGCTACGGCCACCTTTTGGTCTTCTTGGTTGATAATCGTCAGCATATCTAAGGTGGACAAGGTGTCGATGTTTTCGCTGGCGATGTTACGGCCTTCGGTTTGCAGGCGGGAGAGGTCAATGTTCATTTCAGTATTCTCAGAAGCACAAAGTTAAGGAATAAATTATTCCAAAAATCATGTAATTTAAAGAATTAATAATTTTATGCGCATTTTTTGTGATTGATGTCGACTATTTCATCTCTTCGAAATGCCAACCATTTTGGCTGCATTGTGGATGAAGTGAATGCTTACCTAAGAATCCAGCCTCCATTTTTTGCGCTATGCAGGGTAAGATAGCGCCCACTTTCCATCTGTTTGCCGAGTTCAAATGCGCTGCCTACAACGAATCACTCTCAATAAAGACGCCTTTACGCCCGGTGAACGCATTATTGCCGATTATATTTTGGCTCATCCCGATAAGCTGAAGCAGTGTTCTTCGCAAGAGCTCGCCAGTATTTTGAATATCAGCCAGTCGAGCATTGTGAAATTTGCTCAAAGATTGGGCTTCAAAGGTTTTACTAACCTCAAAATGGCCTTGATTGAGGAGTGGGGACAGCAAAGCAAGCAACATGCTGAGTCAGAGCAGCATTTGCATAACGATATTAATGTTCATGACACCCCATCAATGATTGCGGAAAAATTATTTCGAGCAAAGCAGCAGGCTCTGAGGATGACAACCGACAGCGTAAACTTGGCACAGTTGGAGAGTGTCGTTACAGAAATCAAGGCAGCTCGCCGAGTACAGATCATGGGAATGGGGGGCTCATCGCTGGTGGCGAAAGACTTAGCTTATAAGCTAATGAAAATAGGCTACCCGGTGATGAATGAAATGGACAGCCATGTGCAGATGACGGTGGCTCAATCGCTAGGAGAAGGAGATGTACAAATTGTTATCTCTTACTCGGGGGCGCTGAAAGAGATATTTATTGCGGCACAGGCAGCGCAGGAGAAGGGGGCCAAAATCATAGCGGTAACGTCGCTACAGGATAGCCCGCTAAGAAAACTCGCCGACTTTGTTCTCGATACCATTGCTGATGAGGCGCGCTGGCGTAGTTCTTCTATTTCTGCGCGTACGGCACAGAATACGATCACTGATTTGCTGTTCGTTTGTTTATTACAGGAAGATAGCGAAAGAAGCCGCAGCTTTATTCATCGCAGCCAAGAGATGATTGAGCAACTGAAGTAAGTCACCTGAGTGATGTATTGTGATATCAGTTTATTGTTAATTATGATCTTGTTTTGTTGCAGATATGTTTTTTGTATTTTAAGGTAAATGATGTTGTGATTTTTTTAGCCGCATTATTGAGGGAAAATATTTGGGTATTGCGGCTTTCAACCTTAAAAAACATCTTTCATAGAACAATCACCACCTTATGTTCGCTAAAACTAATACTAAATACTATAGCGGCGATTAATATTGAATGAAATTGTCGTCTATATAATTATGGTGTAGGTTTATATCTCGAATTATTACGCAAGTATGATTATGAACTAAAATAAAAGCGTCAATGAAATTGATTTTTCGGCGGCGATTAATGCGGTAATTTTCCTAAAAAATGACGCTCTTCTATAAAAACACTTCACGATCAAACTATTGCAAATCCTCTAAAAAAACCATTTTCAATAGGCTAATAATCCATAGCGTATGGGTTGTTTTATTTATAATTGGTGTTTTTGTCTGTCTTTAGTTAATCGTTGTTTTAATAAAATTTTTATAAATCGTATAAATCATACACATTGCTTGTTTTACCCGTTCGGTTTTATTTGAGATGATTCTTACTACTTCATAAGTACTGAAAAAGTAAAAGGGTTTATCGGTAAAATATTGAGGGAAAATATGAAAAAATCTCATTTCACATGCTTTTTATGAAGGCGTTCTTATTTACTATAAAACAGAGGGCCTTATCTGTATTTATAGCTCATTTTCTCTGATATGAGTGTCACAAATTGAATCACTATAATGCAAAATTCATGATTTATAAAATTAATGAAACTGTTAGGTTTAAGCCTGCAGACGGTGCCATTTGGAGCATAGAAAGCCCTGAGCAAGTGATTAATCTAACGATTACTAACTGTAATCTTCTTTGCCTACTACTCAATAAGAAGGGGGAAATCCTTTCCAGAGATCAAATTTTAGAGGATATATGGGATAAGCAAGGTCTACGTTCATCTAATAATACACTTAATCAATACATATCTATTCTTAGACGAACATTCTCCTTGCTGGGTATCGATGATGAGGTTATTAAAACTATTCCAAAGGTAGGGTTCAGTTTAAATTCGTCCATCAGCGTAGATAAAGAGTGTAATGTAGAACCCGTTAAGTTTATCGAAAAGGAAAAGAGTCCGAGTTGGAATTCTAAAAACAATATTTATATCGTAGCGATAACCGCTCTGATAGCTTTTATTGCTGTGCTTTTTACTTACGTATTATACAAAGATAAGGCCTACAGTCTCGATACATCCATTGTTAATATTGGCAAGTTTGATGCTTGTAGCGTCAACGTTTTACCTGATTACACGCGAGGACAATCACGTTATCTGTTGGAGTCATCAGTAAAGCTGATAACGCTCAGTGACGTGCAATGTGTTCCTGAAAGAGTATTTATCGCAAAACCAGAGAGTAGAGGAAGTGGGCGTTCATTTCTTGCGGAATGTATTGTCGATAAAAGAAGAAACGAATACTTTTTTTGTAAAGGATATTATATAAAATGAACAAAAAAATTGTCACTTTGCTCCTTTTGGCTTTCATATTGATGTTCGAGGGTATCTACGTTTTCTTTATCTATGAGCCATCATATAATTTTGTGTGTGATGGTGAGTTTTCCTACAACGATAGTGAAAGCAAAGATCTGCTAGATGGAAATATTTCATTTAGCCTAAATGACAAAATGCAAGGGCATGCTGAAATTACGGGATATTTGACCAAGAATGGTGTGTCTCAGGATGTTATTCGCAGTGTTGATTTCAAGTATCACGTTGTAGCACCCAAACGCATTGTTATCTATGATGCCCAGCTGATCACTTACTTCCATGATTCCGTAGATGAATCCTTTTCACCAGAACCTATTCTTGATTTCTTGTTTTTCCGCAATAAAGATTTGAAAGAAATCAATATCAGTGTGCACAAAATAAAAAATACCTATTTATTTGGTCGGGCGAATAACTTTGTTTTTGCCTGCACCTCATAATGACTCATTTTTAAGTGCGCAAATTTCACAACACCCTCTATTAATCATTAATGGATACAGTATGAATAAAAAGCAGATAGGAATATTTCTGTTAGGAACAACTTTTTTGCTATCCGGTTGTTCTTCGTCAAATAAAGAGAATCAAAATTACCGAGGAGATGAGCTTGAGTATGATTATTTTTATGCTAACAGTCAGCTAACGCCAACGGAAGAGAATACGCCGCCTAAAAGTAGCATCGTCGGTGGTCATTCCTATTCATCTACAAACAATAAATGTATGGATAATTATAATTTCCTGCGTGAGGAAAAATCGAGCCAATACCCCAAGTACGCTGAAAACTACAATAAGATCACCGATGGGTTTAAGTTTCTCAACTCCAACAAGAACATTATGGATAAGGATGCTAAGAAGGTGTATACGATGGAGTTGAAAATGAAGCTAGAGACGCTGTGTTCGAAAATTCAGTATTCGAGCTTTATCTTGGTTAATGAAAAGCGTAAAAATCTATCTGAAATCTAATCTGGCTTAGAAAACTATTCAATTGAATCGTATTCACCAAGCATCGAATTCTACTGACTAAAAAAATGGCGCTAAAATTATTTTAGCGCCATTGATTTTATGGTCTTAATTAATCAACGTTCAACGGTTTTATTGACAGGCTCCTTTGTCAGTGGAGGATGCGACCTTATTCACTACGTTAACGTTCGTTTGGCCTGATGTGGTGTCAATTTTAAACACGGTCCAGTTCACCATATCAGTCGTGTTGCCTGTTGCATCTTCGATTTTAAATTCTTGTGATGTTCCATCGGATAAATAAAGCTTCACTTTACCGCCGCCATAAGCAGCAGGTGATGGGCTGAATCTATTGACGACGTAACAATATACGCCCGGATGCATAGTATTTACTGTGATGGTTTCAGGGCCATAGCCAGTTCTTGCATCCACATCCAGCGTTGCATCGGCGCCGCTCGGCGATTTTGCACTATAGAAAACCTTAATTAGACTGGATGGATTTCCCACCGTAGGCACCCAGAGATAGGAGTCAAGGTCAGCAGGGGTATCATTCCACGTGAGAACAATACGTGCCGCTTTGCCATCTAAGTTTGGCGACAGAACAAAATCTTTCTGTTGGTCTGTAACCGTCTGGATATCGACCGTTGAATCTAAGATGATAAAGCCGGTTGCGGTGGCTTTCACGTAATAAAGCCCCTGTGGAATACTGATCTCGTATTTACCATCTGTACCGCTGGTCACGGAGTATTCCGGATTAGCGTTATTTTCAGATAAAGAGAGCTCAATTTTCGTATTTGGGATCATGGCATTATTTATCGCATTCTTGGTAACCCCATGTAATTTCACTAGCTGCTGTTTGAAGTTAACTTTCTTGTCTGCGTTAACCGCAGTTCCGTTGGTTAAGGATGCGGATACCTGTACCAGTAATGCTTCCATAGCGGTGCTGGTGAGTACCATGGTTGCTTTGCCGTTAACATCGGTAGCGCTGCTCGCCGCCTGTAATGTTACGGTATTACCTTTATCCTGAGACCAGTTCACGCTGGCATTCGGAACGAGGTTGTCATGTGCATCTTTTACGATAGCGGTATAGGTAAAGTAATCGGTCCCGTTGGCTATTTTATCGGTCACGCTGTCGTCTAGCGTGACGGTACTCACCGCTGCCGTAGTGATATCCGCCACAAAAGTGGTATCTACCGTTTGGCTATGGCCGTTAATTGCCGCCGTGACTTTTGTAATCCCCGCCGTGATGTTGGTGAGCGTGGTGGTTGCCAGACCTTGCGCATCCGTACTTGCCGACGCCGTTGTTACCGCTGCGCCGTTATCCGCCGTGAAACTGACGTTAACATTTGGCACTACGTTTCCATTAGCATCCGTTACCTTGGCCTGCGCTTTATTGGTGGCAGCGCCATCGGCTTTGGCATTGTCGACGGTTACCGTTAAATCACCGCTTACGATGGTCGATGTGCTGTCATCGGCCACGAAGGTGGTCTCCACCGTTTGGTTGTTACCGTTAATGGTGGCGGTGACTTTGGTGACTCCGGCTTTGAGATTAGTGAGCGTGGTGCTCGCTAAACCTTGGCTGTCGGTGGTTACCGATGCGGTGATAACCGTTGCGTCGTTATCTGCCGCGAAGCTGACGGCGGTATTCGGCACCAGGTTGCCATGGGCGTCTGTCACCTTGGCCTGAACTTTGTTGCTGTCCGTGCCGTTGGCTTTGGCGTTGTTGGTGGTAACCGTTAAGTCGCCGTTCACGATGGTCGCAGTGCTGTCGTCGGCCACAAACGTGGTGTCTACCGTTTGACTATGGCCGTTAACCGTTGCCGTGACTTTGGTGATCCCCGCTTTGACGTTGGTTAGCGTAGTCATTGCGAGCCCCTGATCGTCGGTGGTAACCGATGCGGTGATGACCGTTGCCCCGTTATCTGCCGCGAAGCTGACCGTGGTATTCGGTACTCGGTTTCCATTGGCGTCCGTTACCTTGGCTTGAACTTTGTTGCTGTCCGTGCCGTTGGCTTTGGCATTATTGATGGTCACCGTTAAGTCACCGCTTACAATGGTAGACGTGCTGTCATCGGCCACGAAGGTGGTATCCACACTTTGGCTGTTGCCGTTAATGCTGGCAGTGACCTTGGTGATCCCCGATTTAACGTTGGTTAGGGTGGTGCTGGCGAGCCCTTGTGCATTGGTGGTTGCCGATGCGGTTGTCACCGTGGCGTCGTTATTGGCCGTGAAGCTGACCGTCGTATTCGGTACGAGGTTGCCATTGGCATCCGTGACCTTAGCCTGAACCGCGTTGGTCTGCGTGCCGTCAGCTTTGGCGTTGTTAACCGTGATCGTTAAGTTACCGCTCACGATGGTGCCAGTGCTGTCGTCGGCCACAAACGTGGTGTCTACCGTTTGGCTGTTGCCGTTAATCGCGGCGGTGACTTTGGTGACGCCTGCCTTCACGTTGGTGAGGGTTGTCGTCGCCAAACCTTGATCATCGGTGGTTGCCGTTGCGGTCGTTATTGCTGCGTCATTGTCCGCCGTGAAGCTGACGGTGGTATTGGGTACCCGATTGCCATTGGCATCCGTGACCGTAGCCAGAACCTTGTTGGTGTCTGTGCCGTTGGCTTTGGCATTATCAACGGTAACCGTTAACGCGCCATCCACAATGGTGCTGGTGCTGTCGTCGGCGACAAAGGTGGTATCCACGTTTTGGCTGTTGCCATTGATGGTGGCGGTAACCTTGGCGATCCCCGATTTGGCGCTAGTCAGCGTGGTGCTGGCCAACCCTTGGGCATCCGTGGTTGCCGATGCGGTGGTGACCGTTGCGCCGTTGTTGGCTGCGAAGGTGACTGTTGTATTCGGAACAAGGTTGCCGTTGGCATCCGTGACTTTAGCCTGAACGGCGTTGGTGTCTGAACCGTTGGCTTTAGCATTATTTACCGTGACCGTTAAATCACCCGCCACGATGGTTCCGGTGCTGTCGTCGGCCACAAACGTGGTATCAACCGTTTGGCTGCTGCTATTAATGGTCGCAGTGACTTTGGCGATCCCCGCTTTTGCATTGGTGAGCGTGGTGCTTGCCAACCCTTGTGCATCCGTAGTCGCTGATGTGGTGGTGACCGTTGCGCCGTTATCTGCCGTAAAGCTGACCACGGTGTTGGGGACCAGATTTCCGTTGGCATCGGTGACCGTTGCCTGAACTTTGTTGCTATCGGTACCGTTGGCTTTGGCGTTGTTGACGATAACGGTCAACGCGCCATTCACGATGGTGCCGGTAGCGTCATCGGCGATAAACGTGGTATCCACCGTTTGACTATTGCCGTTAATCGTGGCTGTCACTTTGCTCACGCCCGCTTTCACGCTAGTGAGCGTGGTACTGGCTAATCCCTGAGCGTTAGTCGTTGCTGATGCGGTAGTGACCGTTGCGCCGTTAGTGGCAGTGAAACTCACCACGGTGTTTGGCACAAGGTTGCCATTGGCGTCGCTCACTTTAGCCTGAACAGCATTGGTGGCGGTGCCGTTCGCTTTCGCATTGTCGGCGGTGACCGTTAAATCACCGCTTACGATGGTGCCGGTAGAATCATCCGCGACGAAGGTGGTATCCACGGTTTGGTTCGTTCCGTTAATCACTGCGGTGACTTGGGTATTTCCCGCCGTCACGTTGGTGAGCGTGGTTACCGCAACGCCGTTTTCGTTGGTCATTGCAGAAGCATCGATAATTGATGCGCTGTTGTTAGCAGAGAAACGTACCTCAACGTTTGGCACCGTGTTGCCGTTGGCGTCGGTGACTTTTGCCTGAACCTCATTGGTTGCCGAGCCATTGGCTTTGGCATTATTGACGGTTACGGCGAGGTTGCCATCGATAATGGTGGCGGTGCCATCGTCGGCGATAAACGTCGTGTTGACGCTTTGGCGATTGCCGTTGATGGCCGCCGTGACTTTGGTGGTGCCCGTGGTGACGTTGGTCAGCGTCGTGCTTGCTAAGCCTTGCGCATTGGTGGTGACCGTTGCAGTGATAACCGTTGCGCTATTGTTGGCGCTGAAGCTGACATCAACATTAGGAACGGCGTTGCCTTTGGCATCGGTCACTTTTGCTTGCACCGCATTGGTGGCTAAGCCATCGGCTTTGGCATTGTTAAGCGTCACGGTTAGGTTGCCATCGGTGATGGTAGAGGTTCCGCCATCGGCCTCAAAGGACGTGTCCACCGTTTGGCTTGCGCCGTTGATGGCTGCAGTGACTTTGGTTATCCCCGCAGTGATGTTGGTCAGGTTGGTACTGGCAAGTCCTTGGGCATCGGTCGTGACGGATGATGTAGCGACGCCTGCGCCGTTATCCGCGGTGAAACTGACCGTTGCGTTAGGAACCGAGTTTCCCTTTGCATCGGTGACCTTGGCTTGCACCGTATTGATATCTACGCCATCGGCCTTCGCATTGTTAACGGTTACCGTTAAGTTGGCGCTGGTGATCGTTGACGTGCTGTCGTCGGCCACGAAGGTGGTCGCCACGTTTTGGCTATTGCCGTTAATGGTTGCGGTGACGGTGGTGCTACCTGCCTTGACGTTAGTCAGGGTGGTACTTGCCAAGCCCTGCGCATCCGTCATGGCTGATGCTGTGGCAACCGTTGCGCCGTTATCCGCGGTGAAACCGACCGCGGTATTGGGAACCAGGTTCCCATTCGCATCGGTGACTTTGGCCTGAACCTTATTCGTGTCGCTGCCGTTGGCCTTCGCATTGTTGATGGTGATGGTGAGATCGCCGCTGACAATGGTGCCCGTGCTGTCGTCGGCGATAAAGGTTGTATCAACATCTTGGCTATTGGCGTTGACCGTTGCGGTCACTTTGGTAATCCCAGCTGCGATGTTGGTGAGGGAAGTGCTTGCTAACCCTTGGCTATCCGTGGTGACTAATGCTGTTACAACCGTTGCGCCGTTATTCGCCGTAAAGCTGACCGGCGTATTAGGAACAAGGTTGCCATGGGCGTCCGTCACCTTGGCTTGAACTTTGTTGCTGTCCGTACCGTTGGCTTTAGCGTTGTTGATGATAACCGTTAAGTCGCCTTTAACAATCGTCGAGGTGCTATCGTCGGCTACAAACGTGGTGTCGATATTCTGGCTATTCCCGTTAATCGCGGCGGAAACGTTGGTGACCCCCGCGCTCACGTTGGTTAGCGTTGTCGTTGCTAGGCCGTTTTCATTGGTGGTAGCAGAAGCCGTGATCACCGTTGCGCCATGATTTGCCGTGAAGCTAACCACGGTATTTGGAACGAGGTTACCATTGGCATCCGTGACTTTGGCCTGAACCGCGTTGGAGTCTGCGCCGTTGGCTTTGGCGTTATTCACCAGAACGGAGAGGTCGCCACTGACAATCGTTGCCGTGCCATCATCAGCCGTGAAGTGAGTATTTACCACTTGGCTGCTGCTGTTAATCGCTGCGGTAACTTTAGCGACACCGGTTGTTAAGTTGGTGAGCGAGGTCGTTGCCAAGCCTTGATCGTTGGTGGTAGCGGTGGCCGTTGCGATAGTCGCTCCGTTGTCAGCGCTGAAACTGACCGACGCATTGGGCACAAGGTTTCCGTTAGCGTCAGTGACTTTCGCCTGCACCGCATTGGTTGCATGTCCATCGGCCTTAGCGTTATCAGCGGTGACCGTTAGATCGCCTTTGACAATGACCGCCGTTGAACCATCGGCCACAAATTGGGTATCAACGGCGAGACTCTGACCGTTAATTTTCGCCGTAACGGCAGTGACACCGGACTGCGTGTTAGTCAGGTCAGTGCTGGCAAGTCCCTGCGCATTGGTGATCGCTGATGCCGTAACGATTGTGCCACCATGGTTAGCGCTAAAGCTAACCGTGGCATTGGGTACCAGATTCCCGTTGGCGTCAGTGACTTTCGCCTGTACCGAGTTAGCATCACTGCCGTTGGCTTTGGCGTTATTCTGGGTAACGAGTAGGTTGCCTTTGGTGATCGTTGCCGTTGAATCGTCTGGTGCGAAGTTAGTATTTACATTCTGGTTTGTGCCGTTTATTGCGGCAACAATGTTGGTTGCCCCTGACGTTGTGTTGCTAAGGTTGGTACTGGCTAAGCCGCTGGCGTCAGTTACCGCTGATGCGGTGGTTACGATTGCGCCGTGATCGGCGGTAAAGTTTACCGTAACGTTGGGAACGGTGTTGCCATGCGCATCGGTCACTTTGGCTTGAACGGCGTTCATGGCGGTTCCGTTTGCCAACGCGTTATCCACGGTGACTTTTAGATCGCCAGAGGTAATGGTTGCTGTACCGCTATCGGCGACAAATACCGCCTCTTTGTTGGCTGAATGCCCGTTAACCGTCGCCGTAACGGCGTATTTGCCGGATGCGCTGCTGGTGACCGTTGCGGTCGCCTTGCCGTCTGCGCCTGTGGTGCCGATCACCGTGGTAATGGTTGCTCCAGATGCCACGACAAAATTCACCGTAGCATTTGGCACCAGATTGTTATTCGCGTCGGTGACGATAGCAACTACGTTATCGGTGTCTACACCGTTGGCCAACGCGCCATTCGGATCGATGGTCAAATTATTATCGATGATGGTCGCTGTTGAACTATCCGCAATAAAGCGAGTATCTGCCTGAGCGCTATTTCCTGACTCTTGAATTCGAGCCGTTACGGTATAGGTATCCGCTTTCAGGCTGGTGACCGTCGCCGTAGCGATCCCATCATCGCCGGTAACCCCTTTCACCGTGGTGATTTTGGCTCCGTTGCTGACGGTGAAATGTACCGTGACATCAGCAACGGTATTCGCATTGGCATCGGTGATTTTGGCCGTGATCTTGTTGGTCGCGGTGCCGTTGGCGACGGCATCCTGAGTCGCCGTCATGTCACCTTGTCTAATGACCGACGTTGATTTATCCGCAACAAACGTCACTGCTTGGGTCTTGGCGCTGCCGTTAATGCGCGCCGTGATGGTGCTATCACCGACGGTAGCATTGGTGACTAACACCATGGCCTGGCCTTCGGCATCCGTCATCATCGTTGAGCCATTCACGAGGCTGGCATTGTGCGTTGCGTCTAAACCGACCTGCACATTACCAAGCGCGTTGCCGTTGGCGTCTTTGACCGTGGCTTGCAGCTTGTTGGTACTTTGCCCATCGGCCAGCGCGTTGTTTTTGACGATTTCTAACGTACTGATTTGCGCGGAAGCTGCATCGGCAATAAATTCAACCTGACCAGACTTATAGTTACCATTGTTCATGGTGGCAGTTATAACGCCGATTTTCGCCAGTTTGCTGCGCACGAAGACCGTTGCTTTTCCGCTGCCGTCGGTGTTTACCGTCAACGATTGAGGGCTGGAACGTCCATCTTTAAATAGCGTGGCCGCTGAGCGCCCGTCTGCACCTTTAAGGTTATCAATATCAAAAGTGATAGGTTCAGCGACCATAGGCTGGCTCTGTTCATCGCGAACAAAGGCCGTTACCGTGAAGTAATCAGAATCATTGGCTGGAACCGAACCTGATGGGGTAATCGCTAATTCACTAATGATATTCTTAGAGGGTTCCACGTTAATGGTGGTGGCCGCAGTATTCGAATTGTTCCCATTGTTATCAACGCCAACCGCTTTAATCACGTAGCCCTGAGCGGCATTCGCGCGTTTGGTATAGACGTAAGGGGGTAATTTAACTTCCAACTGCGTTAATGATAATTTTCGGAATGAACCACCGTTCGCGAGGAATTCTGCTGATGCCGTCCAGTCAACGTCTTTCAGGCCGTATTTGGCTTTAGAGACCGTCAATGGAAGGATGATGGTTTCAGCCGCTTTGGCCGTCACGTTATTCGGCAGGGAAATGCGCAGCAAATCCTGCTTACGGTACTGCATCACAATTTCATAGTTACGATCGACAAACTCATACATGCTGCCCATCAGGCTGCGGAGTGCGTCAACGGAATCGGCGCTGATTTGCTGCGCCCAAGGCACCCCAAAGCGATAATTGAGGTCTAGCCCGATACGGCTATCATCTTTATCACCAACGGAATGTTCACCTTTTATCGTGACGAGTGGCACTGGCGTATAGTTCAAGCCTAGCGTCAGGGCCTTTGGATTATTTTTTAAATCGTCTGGATTTGTGCCCGTGCCGAGATCGATCCCTTTGCCGAAGTACTGCTCATATTTGATATTCGCCCCAAGTTGAGGGTATGACGGCAAGTAGGCTTCTGCGCGCAGGTCAAAACCATTGGCTGGGCGTTCATCATAATCTCTCATGTCAGAGAGATGAGATTGATGCCAGTCGGTTAAACCATAGTAACCGTTAACCGCCAGTTTCAAATAATCAGTCCACGCTTCACCGCCCACGCCGAGCCGCGCATTTTTACCGGTGTAATCGTAGTCGTAGAAGGTATTAACCCCGTACATCCAATCGCCAATATATTGGCGATAGCCGAGGCCTAAGTTAGCGGTGTTTCGGTCTTCATTTCCGTGAAGCCCAACCTGAGAGAAGAACAGGCTGTCATTATTCCCGATGAGGGGAAGCAACATATCGCCTGCGATTTTGTTATCAGAACCAACGCTAACGCGCGCGGTCCCTTTTTGATTCAGCCAATCGTTGATTTGCTGATTAATTAATCCTTCACCAATGCTTTTAGCATAATTAATTGATGCATTGGTGACGTTATCGCTGGAGAGAATTTGCCCTGCCTGCATTGCATTACCCGTGAGGTCGGCGGCTGGCGCTGAGTCACGGGAAGCAGCATCGCTGCCAAGTGAAGGCAAATTAGATGAAGGTTGCTCTGGTGCTATGTTTTCGTGAGTGGGTGGCGTCGGAGACGTTGCCGGCGGAAAAAGAGATTGAAATTCTGGCGTTGTCGTTAACGCTGGCAGGTTCTGTTTTTCTTTCGTTATTAGAGGCGATGTTGGCTGAATGATCGTTTTAGCATTATTATCAACGACGGATTGCAGCCCAAGAATTGTCTCCTCCATATTGTTATATTCAGTGGCCCGAGCGACAGAGCTGGCGGAAATTAACAATGGTGTAAGAACCTGAATAAAGATTATCCCCCAAGAGGTTATTTTCATCCCTCTAGGTGAAATTATTTTTCTCATAACGAATACCAATGTAATATTTTTATGGAATACACAAAGAGCCCTATCTTCTTAAAAGAAGGGCTCTTGCTTGAAATCTGTTTTTTCTGTGTAATTAAATCCCGGCTAGTTCTTTTATTTTTCCTTTAACTACGGAATATCCGGTGTATTGCACTTTCGAGCACAATGTATCTAATTTCATTTCAAGCGACATGGTATAAACTTCTTTAGCATCGTTATCCATAATGTTTTTATTGACGTTTAAAAAACGATACCCCTTACCAATATCACCATAGTCTTTGGTGTATTTCTGATATTGAGATGCCTGCGTCTCTCTGAGGAAATTAAAATGGTCAACACAAACATTATTGGTTGAGGCTAAAGTTATGCCGGTTAAATTTGCGGTGCGTTTTGCAATATAATTATCCGTTGGTGTATTTGCATTCGCATACCCAGTCGTTGCCGCAGCCGTTTTATGGTTGTTGCTCTGCGGCTTCTTTGTAGTCTGAGTCGAGCATGCAGCCAGCAGACAGATTGATCCTAAGATCAATAATTTTGATGAACCCATGTTCATATAAAATAGCTCCTTAATTACATCATGATAAAATCATTAATAAACGGCCAATATTGGCTACGGTTGGGTCGAGTGTGGTGCGATTCGTACAGGGTTCTTTGGGATAACTTTCCCTGCAACAAATGACATCAGCGGCGTTCTTGGCGAATAGTCACCAAAACGCGAATCAAAATATGAGGGAGGGAATCTTGCCCTCAGAAAATAAAATAAGAAGTTGATGTTTTTCACATTAAAATATGAGACGAGTCCACCCGTATAGCGGTAAAGCGTTTTATGCGAAATTCTGAGCGTTCTGGCTATCAGGCTGAATGTCCATCCTTTGTTAGCCATAAGAATAATCGCCATCTTCATCGAACCTAGCTTTTTAACGCAAATAAGATCGTTGAACTCTTTGATGAAGTAATAGGTTAAACTTGACCTCAGTAGGGATGGCATATCCCTCATCCAAACCGACAGCGAAGCATTAATGTCGATGTGGGGTAATCGTTCTAATACCATCGACATATCTCCGGCTGAACAAATAAGGATCACCGATATTCGATTGGCATAGGCATTTTTTAAAATAGTCCCGAGATCTGACATAAGTTTCAAACTATCAACATCGATAAAAATAGCCTTATTGACGATGATTTTTGGGTCAAGATCATCAAGTAAGGAGAATAGACCTAACTTTAGGTATTCGTTATCCGTGATAATGGAAATCTTGTTGTGTCTCTTGTCATCATTCATGGTAATTTTCATTTTATGTTTACATCCAAATCAAGCGTGAAACTCATCTTAGGTTGGCGATAGCGTCAGTGGTATAACGAGTTAGCTCTCGATATATGACTCACGGCATTGAGCAGCATAGATTGAGGAAAGAGGAGGCCTGTTCCCTTTGAAAATTCAAATTCCACAATCATCATTAGGCTTCTATCATTTTTTACGTTCTTGGTTAAAAAACGAATGGTTAAAAAAACGGAAACACTCCGTACTTCAATATACGTTTAACTTGATGAACGACTGACAAATTAAGTGAACCCTATTGTTCAATGGCAGTTGCAGGTTTAGGTCGCGTTAAGCGTAGAAACTAGCCTACAAGAGTCATCTCCTTTGCCAGCCCGGTGATGGTTATTATTAGATGACCGGTGGCAACGATATTATTGGGACGCTTTATGACGCGCCTTCGTTTTCTTGAGCAAAAGTATACTTAGGCCTACTCTTTCCAGATATTTATATCATTGAATTTTTGTTTTATAATTTTATTGTCTGTTTATATTTGTTTTTTTGGTTTTTTATTTTAAGTTTATAAGCTACTCATCGGATGACTTACCCAATTCTGGAATATGCATGATGAGCAAAAGGAGAGGGGAACGGGGATTTTAGGGCACCAAATCAAGGGGGGGCGGGTGTATTGTGAGTTATTAAATGGGATCGGGATTTATTCGTATTTTGTATGATTTGTGGGGCATTCTGCCGCGAATGATATTCAATTAATGCGTGCATTGAACAGAAAAATAGGAATATGTCACCGTTTGGTATTAGATATATGGATATTTTAGGGAGTGTGCCGCGATGAGATGAATCAATTTTTCGTCTGATAGACCTGCGAGTAAGAAGATTAAATTCAGACGATCCTTGCTTGCTGGGCGTGACGGCTTAAGGAAGCAGCATGCTAACGATGAAAGAGGGGAGAAAATGAGGTGAGTAATAAGGTATAAATGGTGTCCCCTGCAGACTTCGAATATGATTTTCAATGTGTTGATATTAAATGAATTTAATTTGTTTAGTTAACGCATGAGCCCCCAGTAAGGCCCCCGTTTGCAGTAAGTCAAAACTAGAAGGTTTAACGGGAATTTTCACGTCCATTTGAATTGGATTGGATGTCACGGCGCTCTGACCATTTACGGAGTCGCAGCGAGCACCATCAGCGTTTGAAAATGATACCATAATCTGGCCCCTCAGGATTTAGTTGGCAAGGCTTCAGGATAGTGTCGGGCAATAATGTCATTCAGCTTATCAGCCAGTTCAGGTCGCCTGAGTGTGATATGCGCTGTTCCTTTTTGAAAGTATTTTATCGCAAACATCTCATCCTCATAACGGTTGCTGTGCCTGTTTTCATGGATGTGATCGCCCAGACGACGACTAATATCGGCGCGGTTGTCGGGAACAGGCTTTCCATCCATAAGCATCAGCATGCGTTCAAGGTCGGCTAACCGATCCCGTTGCCAACCCCAGCTCAGACCAAACCCCCACCTGTCGTATTTGACCAGCCCCGTCACGATGATTTTCTGCCAAATTTGCAGGGCGAGTTAGTCTTAAAATTCCACGACAAACTTTTGAATACATTAATGACACCGCGTTCAAACACCTCACCTTTGCTCTGATGTAGTTGCTCAAAGGTGCTGAGGATATTGGCTTCAGATATCTCGGGTATATCGTCCTTTTCCAGGTTGTTATACCACTGGTCACGAGCTTGACCGTCCATAATAGAAAGCATCCCCGATTTCTTCATCAAATCCCGCCATATACCGCGATCGAGATTGCGGGTGATGACTTTCATCGCCGTTGCTGGTTTTTCCATCAGCCAGCAGCTACAGCGAAAATCCTGTTTCATGGCCCAGTCCAGAGCGGTTTTGCCGCCGATATTGCGGGTCAGCGTCGAGATATCATCAAGCTGGCGGATCAGTGTCTCAATCTGTGCCAGCGCGGCGTTACGGCCCGTGACAATACGTTCAATGCTGGTGGAGCAAATCACATCCGTATGGTCGGTTAACCATTCCGCGTTATCCGTTGAGTTTGTGGTCATATCAAGTTTCCTTCTATTTATGCCTTGTTAATCAATACCGACGAGAGGCCCTTCCCTTGGAATCATGGCGAGAGAGAAAAGCAACCAGACAGGTAAAAGGCGATGAGGGATGTTTCCATGGACCGAGAGCAATGACTCAGCGATCGCCTTCGCGGTAATACGCTGATGGGGAGAAAAAATGGAAGACGATTGCCGATAACAATGATTTTTTGATGTCGTATCACACGAGATTGATGTTGGTAGTTTCTTCGCCGTTGGACGCCACATTTAACGTTGTGTCGGCTATATGTCATTCGAACCGACGACAAACAGATAGCCGACGGGCTCAAGCTCAGCCAGAGTTAGCTGCAGATGCTCACGGCACCATGTTGTAAACTGCGCGTTATCAAAATCCAGTACGCAATCACGTATCATGCCTAAATCGACAATCAGATGTTGTGCAACTGCCGAGCTGGCGGTGACGGGGTAAAAGAGACCTTCAGTCCCCAAACCTGTCAGGGTTTCGAATGCTGCCCCAGTGACATTGACAGTCAAACTCAGTTGCACGTTGTCAAGCTGATGCAGAGCGCGTACTTGGTTGGCAATATTCATCGGTGACTTTCCGCTCGAGGCGGGGCTTTGTTTGATGGCAGGGGTATGCCCCACCTCTTCAGGCTGTACTGAACGAAATATCGCGTTGGCGATATCGCACAGACCTCACAGGTGACCGTGCCCTCATGGGCGTCGCTGATGGCGGTATCGGACGCTTCAGACATCCCACACAGCGTGGCGAAGCCGCTGAGCCAGCCTGCAGGTAAATGATTCTCTCCGTTTTCTTTTTCTGTGCGAATAATCGCCATAGATTGCTACCTTCGTTTCTTTAATTTATCGGGGTGCCTACATCGCTGAGCGTGATGCAGGGTATTTAGCAAGGATTTGAGGGGTAAACATGAACGCGACGGTCATTGACCGTTCATGATTTGACGTTGGCGAATATCGGCTAAAGCACGTGCGATACACGGTAACAGCGCTGCTGAGTCAGTACGGTCGTCATCGTTGTCGAAGATAATCGTTGAATCAGCGTCAATGTTGTCTTCAAGCCAGCGTATTAAGATTTCAAGACCTTGTTCAGTCGTTAATGGCCCGCTGTTTTCATAGCTTACTGTCTCACACTCGGGCTCATTGACTAACAGCAACGTACAACCGTTATTATTGATAGCCTCGATGAGGGCTGACAGGTCGATACCATCAATGTCTACGGCGATTCGGCCCATGTTGAGGGCCAGTATATTGACGGCATCGGCTTCTAGGGTCAGAGACAGAATCATCGTGTCACCTCGCGGTACTTGCCGTGGGTGATGTCCGTAACGGCTTTGTACCCGTTGCGTGTCATCAGCCCACAGGCTTTGCGGGCACGGAGAATATCGCTGCTGCTGATAAGCGGCGATTGCTCCTGCGCACTGAAGCCCTGATGGTCGGTGCGAACCAAATCGTACTTTTCGACAATCACGTTGACCGCGTCACACAATGAGATACCGGCGTCAATATGCTCCTGAATGACCCTTCGTTGCCAAACGGCGTATCGTTGAGTACCAGACCATAGTGCTGGTTAAACAAATGTGTTAGTAGCGTCTGCCAGATGTCGACAGGTGACAGGCAGGTCGGTGCCGCCCGCATCGGGGATAGGGGGTGGATTTGCATTGAAATGCTCTCTGTTAAATAAAGACGGCGTGAGTGATAAGAGGCTTACGACAGTGAAGGCGGTCGGTGAGTCATGGCGTTTTCTAGAGGTTACCTCATTGCCGGATGGCCTCAAGTGCGGCTTCCAGCGTGTCCCAGCTAATGCCCTGCTCAGCGTCATGGTGGCTGGCCGCATGGCGTAAGGCTTCGCGAGACTCTTCATCCGTGGCGGATGCATCCACACTGCGCACATCGTCTTCATACCAGAGTGAACATAGTACGAAATCATCGTGCTGATGTTGTTGCAGCCATTCAATGACCTCGCTGATTTTACAGGCGTGTGGCATGGATATTAGCCTCCGGGTTGCGCTTGAGTTGGCGTCGGGTAAATCGCGATATAAAGGTAGCCATGCGAACCGAGGGTATCTGCATCACAGGTCAGCCCTTTGGCATACAGCATGACACAGTGCTGATGGTGCGGACTGAGTTCACTACTTTTGAGCATTAATTCCAGCTGTTTAAGCAGTACCGGAAACGCCTGGTCGAGGTGGCGTAAATCCGCGTCGCTGAATTTACCAGTGATGCTGGCGCGGTCAGCCAAGTAATGCAGACGGTTGTCTTCCTGTACCAGTCGGGCACCAAAGCACGGCGTGACGGTGGGGCTAAGTCCCCACCAGGGCTCAGAAATATCATGGTTTACTGGCGGTGTTTTATTCGACAAGGGTGACTCCCTGTTTAACGTTAATTGAGCGTGACGCTGCGTAATACGACATACGGGCCGTTGTGGTCCTGACGGCGTTCAGCGAACACGGCGAGCACACCACTGATATCTTGGATATCCTGACCGGCATAGTGGCAGATGTTGCCGCTCCATTTGTATTTACCGGTACAGAAGCGAAACAACCGAGACTCTGGATGCTGGCGGTATATCGCCATGGCTTGACGTTTACTGATAATTCTCATGAGCGCTTTCTCCTTTGACTACAGCCATCCCCGTTCCGTGAATGACACAACCGCCATGCCACCGATAACCCAATGGTCAAGCAGACGTATTTCGACGAGATCCAGTGCCTGCTTGAGCCGTGCTGTTATCTGGCGGTCCGCGTGGCTGGGTTCTGCTTCATGGGAAGGATGGTTATGGGCCACGATAATGGCCGCTGCATTATGCTTTAGGCCAGACTTCACGACTTCGCGGGGATA
>NZ_FMIQ01000080.1 GCF_900095695.1 Hafnia alvei
GTTGAACCTAAAGAACCTGAACCACCGGTAGTACCCAACAAGCCGAAAGATCTGATCGTACGCCCTGAGGCGGGTAGCTACATTGCCAACCATGCAGCAGGAAATACTTTATTCACGACCCGATTGCACGATCGCTTAGGGGAAACCCAATATACCGACGTATTAACCGGTGAAGAAAAAGTGACCAGCATGTGGCTACGCCAGATCGGTGGGCGTAATAACTTTAAAGACAGCAGTGGGCAATTGAAAACCAGCACCAACCGCTACGTTATGCAATTAGGCGGTGATATCGCGCAGTGGAGTACGGATGGTTTGGATCGTTGGCACCTTGGCCTGATGGCTGGTTACGCCAATGCGAAAAGCCACACCCACTCAAATAAATCGCGTCATGACTCGCGTTCAAGTATTGATGGCTATTCCGTCGGCGCTTACGGTACTTGGTATAACAACGATGCAGATAAGACAGGACTCTATGTTGATAGCTGGCTGTTGTATAACTGGTTTAAAAACTCGGTAAACGGTGATGATTTACCATCCGAATCCTATGACTCTAACGGTTTCACCGGATCTGTGGAAAGTGGATATACCTTTAAAGTGCGCGAAAGCGAACGCCGCAAAGTGTTTATTCAGCCTAAGGCACAGCTAACGTGGATGGGTGTCAAAGCGGATCGTCACATTGAAAGAAACGGCACCCGAGTAGACAGCACGGGCAACAACAATCTGCAAACCCGACTTGGCGTTCGAGCCTATATGCAGGGTAATGCAGCGCAAGATGACAACAAAGATCGTACCTTCGAACCCTTCGCTGAGGTTAACTGGATCCATAATACCCAGCGATTCGGCGTAGAGATGAATAATGTCAAACTGTCCCAAGACGGTGCACGCAACATTGGTGAGGTCAAAGTCGGTATTGAAGGGCAATTCAGCCAACGCACCAGCGGCTGGATAAATATAGCCCAGCAAATCGGCGATGCCGGCTATAACGATACGTCTGGGATGTTAGGAATTAAATATAGCTTCTAAGCTTTGTTTCTAACGCCTTCGTTACATGAACAGCCCGCCTTCTTGACTACCTTCAATGAAGCAGGGCTGTTCATGTTAAGCAAATTTCGGGACCGGGGCTCGATATTCCATCGAACTCCGGCCTTTTGCAGTCAGGGCTATTCTGTAGTTTTGTACTAGTAGATGCTTTCCTTTATCGTACTTCTCAGCTCGTTAATACTACTTATCTGAGGTAAAAGCACTCCGATTACTATATAACACGCAAATATATCCCCACACTTTAAAATTTTTAATCTGCAAGAAAATCCCGTTTTTATACGCTGTCACATTAATAATATGTAGGAATACTTAGCCCCCGACAGACCTATAAAAGCCATCTGCGATACTGAACCACTATAGTATCAACTATATAATTGATACTATAGTGGCTCACCAATATCATAAATCTTCCTGAATAGGTGATGATATTTTCATTTCCATTACATCTGCCCCTAATGAATAGATATCAGAAAAATATTCTGGGTAGGTTTGCCCAACATGATACGGCTCTTTAATTAGAATAGGATTCTTGCAATGTAGACCTATGGTTGTAAGCCCCATAATTAAAGCATGATCATAATGGCCATCAACAATTACATTCCCTTCGTAACCATTAGGGTTACCATATATGATCAATTTATCATTCTCTTCTTCAGTTTTTATTCCTATTTTTAACATTTCAAGTCTATAGTCAGAAATACGATTTGATTCTTTATAACGAATGTGCTCAATGTTATAAAACACACTTTTTCCATTAGCAAATGCCGCTCTTGCTACAAGAGCAGGAACAGCATCGGGGGCAAGAGAACCGTCGAAATCAAGAGGTATAATTTCCTTTCCATCCGATTTTATATTAATAGAGTTATTACCTACACTAGTAATACTAGCACCACTTTCAATCAAATAATTAATAACAGCACCATTGCCGAGTTCTTCTTCAAAAAAACCATTTAGAATAACATTTGATGATAATGAAGAACAAAGAGTTAAAATTGCTGACGCACTTGCTGGATCTGAACCAATACTGAAATTTGATGGCTTAAATTTTTCTTTTCCACTGATGAAAAAATCCCTAAAACCATTATCATATCCAATATCTACTCCTGCACTACTCAAATTATTTATTGTTGTATGAACCATTGATGGTGCTGTAATTTCATCAATAACCTTTATATGCAAATCTCTATCACTTACCGCACCCAAGTAAAGAAGCCCACTTAAAAACTGAGAGCTTTTTCGACACGAAACTTCAGTATAAGAATTTAATTTCCTACTAGACTTTATTTTTATCGGTAAAAAACCGTCTTCACCAATACCCGTGCAGTGTACATTTAGTTTTTGTAAAGCACTAATCATTTCCTTTTGAGAGCGCTTAGCTAGCGAATTAATATAACTAGTAATAAAATATGATTCAGGTAAATATCCTGCAACCCCCATTAGCAATCGTAATACAATACCTGAGTTTTCAGGATTAAAGGTGATTATTTTATCTATATTATTAATATCAACTCCATTAATAACGGTATTATTCCCAATACAAGTAAATGAAGCCCCAAGATTCATACAATTTTTTATCATTGCAGTCGTATTATATCCTGTGGCTAAATTAGCTATATGACACTTACCATTTGTAAGTGTCGATGTTAATATAGCCCTTGTCGAAGAACTTTTTGATGACGGTAAATTAACTTCTCCATACATTGAATCAGTTGGTGATACTTTAGCATATAAAGGAAAGTTCCCACCATAATATTTCATGTACCCTCCACATTAAAAAAATTTTACTTTTGCGCCTAAATAATTCAAATGATGAATAAAATCTGGAAATCCATCATCTAATTTATCAACTCCATCAACAATAGTTTTTTCTTTCGCACCTAATGCTATAATTATATTCGATGCACAAATTCTGTGATCTTCATAACTCTGCAACTCAGCCCCTCCTGCGACAGCCCCAGAACCTTTAAGGTATATTCCATCAAAGCGTCCGTTACTATCAAATAGTAAACTAGTCTCCCCCCCCCATCAATCTTATATTTTCATTTATAACAAGTGATCTTTGACATTTATAATTATTAGTAGATGACACCTCCCTAAAAACCATCTTATTATAAGAGTTTATTGATGCGGATATAATATTAGATGCTACGGATGGAAGCTTGCACAAGTTAACTTCGTAAAGTTCATGAGTTCTAATACAATTGGAGTTAATTTCAACTATATTATTTCCCACATTTATTTTCAATCCTAACATTTCATATATATTAAACATTCTAACCTCATTAATAGTACCACCATAAAAATAATTTTTTATTCTTATCTTTGATTTTTTGTTAATACTAAGCAGAGAGGATGCAATATAACTTACAGAAGTAAAATCAGAAGGGATATTAATCTCAATATTTTTCATTACATAAGGAGTTAAGTGATAGTGATCATCAATTATTTTGATTTTACATTCAAGTAGTGACATTATATCTGTGGTAATCTTCACATATCCAAATCGACACCCACCACCCATAAATTTTATCTGGCCGTTAGTCAATGGAGATATTAATAATAAGAACGTCAAAAACTGTGTACTTTCATTTGTGCCAACCGGGCTTTTAAAATCATATTTTTTCCTTGATATTGAAAAAATATTTTCATTTATTTTTTCAATGTCTATGTTCAAATGTGAGAGATAGCCAATATCAATCAGAGATGTTCTATTGAACAGCGAGTTGTTACATTTTATTTTTATATCACCATCAGATAATGAAGATAAAGCAAGAGTAATTCTAAATAGCATCCCTGAACCATTCGCCAATATAATGTCACTACATTTAAACGGAGGCCTTACTCCTTTAACTATAATTTTATTATGAGTCTTATACAAAACATTCAACCCAAATTGCTGTAATGCAATTAACAAATCCTCTGTTTCTTTACACCAAGATATATTATTAATAACTGTTTCAAACTCATTTATAAGACCAACTAACAGCGCTCTTTGAATATGTGGTTTCGAAGATGGAATGAACACATCACCATTAAGGATTGAATCAGAATCAATGCTCACTTTACTCATAATATCTACCTTTAGTTTTTAGTAATTTCGTTTCATCCTTTACATGACTCATAAATAAGGTTTAAACTAATTATTATTGAAACAAAAATAATCATTGGTTTTATTATTTTTTTTCCTTTAGTAATTACTAGTTTCGCCCCAAAATACCCACCAAATATTTGACCTATAAGCATAACGATTCCAAGTGGCCAGATTATTTTTCCACCAAAAATGAAAAACAACACAGATGCTATATTTGATGATAAATTTAAAAAATTAGCATTCATCTGTGCTTTGTCAATGTGAACCCCCCACAATGAAATGTAAGCTATAGTATAAAAAGTTCCTGCACCAGCCCCCAGAAAACCATCGTAAAAACCAACCAATGAAATAATAAAACAAAATAGACATAGTGAAACTCTACGATTGACATTTTTATTATTAACTGTTGGTGTTAATATGAAATATATAGCTATCGCAATCATTATTATTGGTATTAATTTCCTTAAAAAACCAACATCAATAAACTGGATTAAAACTGTACCAACTGCAGCACCGACAAAAACACTAAAAAAAATGAATTTCCCAGTTTCTAGATCAATACCTCCTTTCCTCAAAAAACATAGCCCGGAGGTTACACAACTCCCAAAAGATTGGACTTTATTAGTTGCTAATGCATTAGACGGAGGCAACCCTAAAAGTAATAACGCACTAATAGATAAAAAACCACCACCACCTGAAACAACATTTATAGCACCTGAAATCATAGCAATGAAAAACATTACTATATATAAACTATAATCATGAAACATGACATACATGAGATGTCACCTCATTGAATAGAATTTAACCAACCTATCTACACTAATTAGAAAAAAAAAGAACTTGATTATTCATCAAGTTATTATGCATTTTTTAGATATCTATTGTTTTTATTGATTTTTATATTTTTAACCAAGGAAATGAATTAATTTTTATTTTTATAATTGCAATGAATGTCGCAAAAGCCATCATATCTACCATTGAGTTCCATTCCTCCATTTAGTACTCCATTGGGCTATTTCTCAACAAGCTTCCATCTACGTACGGGTGATAGATACTACCTATAAATAGCTTGAAATATAATATAATAACAATCATCTCATCGACAAACCAGTGGAAAGCTGCCACTAATAATCACTATTAAATTTACACAATTAGTTTATTTATTCATATTATTAGCAGCTGTCAGATCATTTGCTAATGTTGATCTCTCATCGAGCTACACCTTACTCCCGACCAAACTACTCCTCACTGAACTATTGCTATCACTTATCTTGCCTTCACCAAACAGACCATCGCAGCAGCAACATCTAGTTTGAAGTATATTGCTCCGCATGATTTGCACACCACTGTGAGATGATCATTTTTCGATGCATGCAATAGTGCTAGCAAGGTTACATAACAAACTTGCGAAGCACTTCCAGATATTAACTATGTCAGTTTGCAGATCCCTACGTTAGTATAGTGCCCTAAAAAATCGTTCTGGATGACTGCTTCTCCAAACGATTTCGTGATGCTTAAACAGAATCTAAAAAATCACGATAATCTTAAAATTCAATATATTAGATATAGAAATTCTATGAGCGACATGACAAACCTAGACTCACATACCCCGATGATGCAGCAGTACTTAAAACTGAAAGCACAGCATCCTGATATCCTGCTGTTCTATCGTATGGGTGACTTCTACGAGCTATTTTATGATGATGCCAAACGTGCCTCTCAGCTCATGGATATTTCGCTAACCAAGCGCGGAGCCTCTGCCGGAGAGCCAATTCCCATGGCCGGCATTCCGCATCATGCCGTTGAAAACTATCTCGCAAAGCTGGTACAGCTCGGTGAATCCGTCGCTATTTGTGAACAAATTGGCGATCCGGCAACCACCAAAGGGCCTGTCGAACGCAAAGTGGTTCGTATCGTCACGCCGGGTACCATCAGCGATGAAGCGCTGCTTAAAGAGCGTCAGGATAACCTACTAGCCGCAATCTGGCAGGACGCGCGCGGCTTTGGCTTTGCGACTCTCGATATTAGCTCTGGCCGTTTTCGCGTTGCCGAACCAGCCGATCTCGAAACCATGGCCGCAGAACTCCAGCGCACTAATCCGGCAGAGCTGCTTTACCCCGAAGATTTCGGCTCTATGCCGTTGATTGAAAACCGCAGAGGCCTGCGCCGCCGTCCGCTTTGGGAGTTTGAGTTAGACACCGCTCGGCAACAGCTGAACCTCCAGTTTGGCACCCGCGATCTCAATGGTTTCGGCGTGGAGCAATCAACACAGGCGCTGCGTGCGGCTGGCTGTTTGCTGCAATATGTGAAAGATACGCAACGAACCACGCTGCCTCACATTCGTGGTATTACCATCGAGCGCCAGCAAGACGGCATTATTATGGATGCCGCTACCCGCCGAAATTTAGAGCTCACTCAGAACCTATCCGGCGGCGTTGAAAATACGCTGGCCGCTATTTTGGATTGCACCGTTACGCCAATGGGCAGTCGTATGCTAAAACGCTGGGTGCATATGCCGAGCCGCGATCACAAAGCGCTCAATAATCGTCAACAGGCTATCGAAGCCCTTCAGCCTCTGGTTGAAGATCTTCAACCGCTACTGCGTCAAGTCGGCGATCTTGAACGAATTCTTGCCCGTTTAGCTCTGCGTACCGCTCGCCCACGTGATCTTGCGCGCATGCGCTATGCATTCCAGCAGCTACCTGAAATTCAGGCGCTCATCGGTGACCATGCCACGCCTCACATTGCGACGCTGGCGAAAAACGCCGGTCAGTTTGATGAGCTGAAAGCATTGCTGGAAAGAGCGGTCGTAGAAACGCCTCCTGTTCTAGTTCGCGACGGCGGGGTCATCGCACCAGGCTACAACGAAGAGTTAGACGAATGGCGCGCGCTGGCCGATGGCGCTACCGACTATCTCGATCGTTTAGAAATTCGCGAACGCGAAAAGCTCGGTTTAGACACCTTGAAGGTCGGTTTCAACGGCGTGCATGGCTATTACATTCAGGTCAGCCGTGGCCAAAGCCATTTAGTGCCGATTCACTATGTACGTCGCCAGACCTTAAAAAACGCAGAACGCTATATCATCCCTGAATTAAAAGAGTATGAAGACAAGGTTCTGACCTCAAAAGGCAAAGCATTGGCGCTAGAAAAGCGTCTCTATGAAGAACTGTTCGACATGCTATTGCCTCATTTGGCCGATCTTCAGCAAAGCGCCACCGCACTTGCCGAACTGGATGTGTTGAGCAACTTGGCAGAACGTGCTGAAACGCTAAACTATGTCCGTCCAGAACTCAGCGATAAGCCCGGTATTAAAATCGTTGGCGGACGCCATCCCGTGGTTGAGCAAGTGCTCAAAGAGCCTTTCATTGCTAACCCGCTGTCACTTTCCCCACAGCGCCGCATGTTAGTGATCACCGGCCCGAATATGGGCGGGAAAAGCACCTATATGCGTCAAGCCGCGCTCATTGTGCTTATGGCGCACATTGGTAGCTTTGTGCCTGCTGAGAAAGCCGTGATTGGGCCTGTTGACCGCATATTCACCCGCGTGGGCGCAGCCGATGATTTGGCATCGGGCCGTTCAACCTTCATGGTCGAGATGACCGAAACCGCCAATATCTTGCATAACGCCACGGAAAACAGTCTGGTGCTGATGGATGAGATTGGTCGCGGGACATCGACCTATGACGGCTTATCGCTGGCGTGGGCCTGTGCCGAGAATCTCGCCAGCCGCATTAAAGCCATGACGTTATTCGCCACGCATTACTTCGAATTAACCACGCTGCCAGAAAAACTGGAAGGCGTGTACAACGTTCACCTCGATGCCCTTGAGCATGGTGACACCATTGCCTTCATGCACAGCGTGCAAGATGGCGCGGCCAGTAAAAGCTATGGCCTTGCGGTTGCCGCGCTGGCAGGCGTTCCTCGTGATGTTATCAAGCGTGCAAGACAAAAACTCAAAGAGCTGGAAACCTTGTCGGCGCAAACCGGCAATAGCCAAATTGACGGATCACAGCTTCAGCTTCTAGCTGAACCTGAAGCCTCTCCTGCCGTAGAAGCTCTGGAAACGCTCGATCCCGATACACTCACGCCGCGTCAGGCATTGGATTGGCTGTATCGCCTAAAAGGCATGGTTTAAACTCTAAACTTGAAGCATAAAAAAAGGTGAAGCCGCAAAGCTTCACCTTTTTATTTTATGCATTATCGAAAGTCTTATTCGCGGAATAGAGCCTCAATGCTCAATCCCTGTCCTTGCAGGATTTCACGCAGACGACGTAAGCCTTCAACTTGGATTTGACGCACACGCTCACGGGTTAAACCGATTTCGCGCCCCACATCTTCCAAGGTAGCAGCTTCATAACCCAGCAGACCAAAACGACGCGCCAAAACTTCACGTTGTTTCGCGTTAAGCTCAAACAGCCACTTAACAATACTCTGCTTCATGTCATCGCTTTGCGTGGTATCTTCCGGACCACTTTCATTCTCATCGGTGAGAATATCCAGTAAGGCCTTCTCTGAATCGCCCCCCAGCGGAGTATCCACTGAAGTGATACGCTCGTTTAAGCGCAGCATACGGCTAACGTCAGTGACCGGACGATCTAACTGCTCAGCAATCTCTTCCGCGCTCGGCTCATGATCCAGTTTGTGTGAAAGCTCACGTGCAGTTCGCAGATAAACGTTCAACTCTTTGACAATATGAATCGGCAAACGGATCGTACGTGTCTGATTCATGATAGCCCGCTCAATCGTTTGGCGGATCCACCATGTTGCATAGGTAGAGAAACGGAAGCCACGCTCTGGATCGAACTTCTCGACGGCACGGATTAAACCTAAATTGCCTTCTTCGATCAGATCTAACAGCGCAAGGCCGCGATTGCTATAACGACGGGCGATTTTCACCACCAGACGCAGGTTACTTTCGATCATTCTACGACGAGACGCTTCGTCTCCGCGTAACGCTCGTCGGGCAAAAAAGACTTCTTCTTCTGCGGTTAGCAGCGGAGAGTAACCGATTTCGCCCAAATAAAGCTGAGTAGCATCAAGTACACGTTGTGAAACGGCCTGTGCCATCAGTTCATCGGATGAATCAACCTCGGTGGGTTCTTCAACGAGTACCTTCTCGTCAAACGCTTCTTCCCCGTTCTCATCGAAGTCTACTTCTTCATTTAACTCGTTAACTTTCAGCGTATTCTGGCTCATAGCTGTACCCTACCCGTGATATTGCGGGCAGAATACAGCGATTCTGCCCCGACTATCGCTGCGGCAAGTAGCGCAGCGGGTTTACGGATTTCCCCTTGTAACGAATTTCAAAGTGCAATCTTACTGAGCTGGTTCCGGTGCTCCCCATGGTTGCAATTTTTTGACCCGCCTTAACCTCTTGTTGTTCCCGGACCAGCATCGTGTCGTTATGGGCATAGGCGCTCAGGTAGTCATCATTATGTTTAATGATGATCAGATTTCCGTAACCACGCAGCGCGTTGCCGGCGTATACCACACGGCCATCAGCCGTGGCGACCACCGACTGGCCGCGTGAACCCGCAATATCAACGCCTTTATTTCCACCTTCGGCAGAAGAGAAGTTGTCGATAACTTTACCGTCAGTAGGCCAGCGCCAGGTTCCTACTGGAGCACTGCTGCTTACGCTACTGGCTGACGAGCTCGGAACTGTAGCTGCAGCAGTCGTTGTCGCCGCTGTAGCCGTAGATGCAGGCAACATTTTGCCAACATTCTGTTTACCCGAATTGTCAGAATACGCTGTGGTTGATTGAGAATCAACACCTGTGCTCTTAATTTGACCACTTGATGGTTGCGTAGGGACTCCGCTGGTTCCATCATTAGCAGCTAGCATGCCACCGCTGTTGCTGTTGGCGTCTAATTTGATTGTTTGACCAACATTGAGGCTGTACGGCGCAGGTATATTGTTTTTCTCTGCAAGATCGCGGAAGTCATTTCCAGAGATCCAAGCAATATAAAAAAGTGTATCGCCGCGTTTTACGGTATAAGTGCCGCCGTTATAGCTTCCCTTCGGAATATTCTGATAGCTACGATTGTATACAATGCGTCCGCCGTCACCGGCCTGAGCCGTGCTGGTATTTCCACCATTTGACAGCATACGGCCATTGCCGCCGCCATTTACCGAGCTTATCGGCGCAGAACTATTATCTGACGAACAACCAGCCAACCATAAAGTAATCAAAGTACACGCCGCTACCTGGCGCCACTTCATCATCGGGCTTCCCATGCTCATGCTTCCCCCATGACAGCAAAATCAGCGATATCCAACATATTCAGTCTCTTATCCGTCTAAATTACCGGTAGCCACAGCTTCAAGTAACCAGAACTTTACGCGCTCTGAACCGACTAGCCCAACCATTGGGCTAGCGAAGAAATACCAAACAAGACAAAAAATCAGGCAAGGTCACGATCAAAAACCTCACCCGCTGCATTTAGTTTCCAACCATATACTGCAATTAGTCATGAATTGGACACTAAAAACAGAGTGCGGGTCAAATGCGAATCAATAAGAAAAATCATTATGTCGATTTAACATAGCAGATATGTTCTCGATTATTCGCCTTGATGCACAAAAACATAGCCGATGCCCGACGGTAAAAAATAGGGGGCATGGCTGAAAAAATCAGGCTAACTCACCCTGAACGAGTGGCACAAATCTCACAGGTTCAATCGACTCAACGGAGAAATCATTTCCACGCCGCTGCACGCAGCGTAGCTGCTGAGTTTTATCAAATTCACCTACTGGCAGAACCAAGCGTCCACCGTCGGCTAACTGCAACAGCAATGCCTCAGGGATTTCAGGCGGAGCAGCGGTAACAATAATCGCGTCAAACGGCCCGCGCGATGCCCACCCCTGCCAGCCGTCACCGTGACGCGTCGACACATTATGCAAATCAAGCTGCTTAAGACGTCTTTTAGCCTGCCACTGTAGGCTTTTAATCCGCTCAACCGAGAATACGTGTTGTACGAGATGTGCCAGTACCGCGGTTTGGTAGCCAGAACCGGTGCCAATTTCCAGCACCTTAGACTCTGGCCCAACGCGTAACAGCTCCGTCATACGCGCAACCATATAGGGTTGAGAGATAGTTTGGCCTAAGCCTATCGGTAAGGCCGTATTGTCGTAGGCCTTGTGAGACATGGCCTCATCAATGAATTTTTCACGCGGAACTTCAGCCATTGCTTTCAGTACCCGCTCATCACCGATCCCTTGCTGCATCAACTGCTGCAATAAGGTCAGCACACGTCTATCTACCATTCCTCACCGACCTTAGTCTGTTCAAGCCACGAAGAAAGCAAATCCTGCGCGTGATACGCGGTTAAGTCCACCTGTAAAGGCGTAATGGATACGTAACCTTGCTCAACGGCGGCAAAATCAGTATCAGGTCCCGCATCATGTTTCGCGCCCGGAGGTCCGATCCAATATAAATCACGGCCACGCGGATCATGCTGATGAATCACCTTATCAGCCGGATGCCGACTACCACAGCGCGTCACTTTAATGCCTTTAATCTGTGACAAAGGCAAATCAGGTACGTTCACATTGAGAATACGCCCCGTGCGTAAAGGGTGCGCAGCCAACCCCTTCAGCAGGCGGACAGTCACCTGAGCCGCCGTGTCGTAATGCTGAAAACCATTGAGTGAAACCGCCAGCGCAGGAAAACCTAAGTGTCGCCCTTCCATTGCCGCGGCCACGGTTCCCGAGTAAATCACATCGTCACCCAGATTAGGCCCGGCATTAATACCCGATACAACAATTTCTGGATGAGGCCGCATCAAGGCATTCACGCCCAGATAAACGCAGTCGGTCGGCGTACCGTCGATCACGCTAATATCACCGTTCGCCAAAGTATCAATACGTAGCGGCGACTCAAGCGTTAATGAATTTGAAGAAGCGCTGCGATTCCGATTAGGGGCAACGACCTGCACCTGAGCAAACTCACGCAGCGCTGCCGCTAATGTTTGCAGGCCCGGGGCCATCACGCCGTCGTCGTTACTCAGCAAGATCCGCATTAGGGTTTTCCTGATTAAACAACTCACGCACGATGCTGGTAGCAAAGCTGCCTGCCGGAAGCGCAAACTCAACTTCTACCGTAGCATCGTCCCACCATGACCAGCTCATCTCCTGCGGTTTGACCAGCATAGCGCGACGCGCGGACTCCACGCGCTCACGCTTAACCAGCGCCAGAAGATCGCCATATTCAGCAATCGCCTGTTGCTCAAACTCTGCGGCTAAATCACGCGTCCCTAGATCGTTATCGCCCGGCAACGCCGCTGTAATTTGTAACTCACCGCTGTCTGTTCGCTGCTGTAGGCTTTCTAGCTCTTCCGCATTCGCCACAAACCAACTACCACGGCCCGTTAACTGCATGGCATCACCCAGCATTACCTGACGTTGAGACCCCTGTTCCAAACGCTTATTCGCGATCTGGTTAAACATCGCACTGCGGGCAGCAGACAGGTAAAAACTGCGCTTGGGGCGCTCTCTGACCTGAATTTCATTACGCGACCATTTTGCGGCCTGAACCAGATTGTTACCACCGCGGCCAAAGCGCTGAGCGCCAAAATAGTTTGGAGCGCCTTCCGAGGCAATGGCCTGCAAACGCTGCTCTACGTCATCGCGTTCGGTAATATGGCGCAGCACCAAGCGGAACGTATTGCCTTTCAGCGTACCAATGCGCAACTTGCGCAAATGGCGTGCGCTGCGTACCACTTGGCAGCCTTCTAAAATAAACTGACTCAAATCCGGTGATTCTTTACCCGGAAGATGTAGGCAGAACCACTGCTCGGTGACCGCATGACGATCTTTTAGGCCAGCGTAGCTCACCGAGCGCTGCGGAATTTTGGCAAATCGAGCCAAATTATCCGCAACAAACTGCGTGTTACAACCTTCCTTACGAATACGCACCAGCAGATGCTCACCTTCGCCGTCGGGCTCAAACCCCAAATCTTCCGAAACAAAGAAGTCTTCTGGGAACGCTTTTAAAACACCCGTTCCGCGTGGGCGTCCATGCAAATAATGCAGTGCATCAAAATCCACGCGTTACTCCTTAATCAACAGCGCAACAGCTTCACAGGCAATGCCTTCACCGCGGCCGGTAAAGCCCAATTTCTCTGTGGTCGTCGCTTTAACGTTGACATCATCCATATGGCACTCCAAATCTTCCGCCAAATTCACGCGCATCTGCGGAACGTGCGGCGCCATCTTTGGAGCCTGAGCAATAATCGTAATATCGAGATTGCCTAAACGATATCCTTTAGCACGAATACGGCGATAAGCCTCACGCAGAAGTTCACGGCTATCCGCACCTTTAAACGCAGGATCGGTATCAGGGAAAAGTTTACCGATGTCGCCCAGCGCAGCGGCGCCAAGCAGCGCGTCAGTAGCCGCATGCAGAGCAACGTCGCCGTCTGAATGCGCCAGCAAACCAAATTCGTAAGGGATACGCACGCCGCCAATGATTAGAGGGCCTTCGCCACCAAATTTATGAACATCAAAACCGTGGCCAATTCTCATCAAGCATTCTCCTTTGGAGGCAGTGGGGTAACGAAATAAAACATCGTTGAGTTATCGCAAGCGCAAAAAAACAAGCACAAAACGATTAAGTACGCTGGGATAAATAAAACTCAGCCAACGCAAAATCCTCTGGCCTTGTCACTTTAATATTATCAGAACGGCCAGACACCAGCAGCGGATGATAACCACAATATTCCAACGCCGATGCCTCATCTGTCACGTTAGCGCCTTCATTGAGCGCGCGTTCCAGACACATCATAAGCAATTCGCGTGGGAAAAACTGGGGCGTCAGCGCATGCCATAGCGCTTCACGATCGACCGTATGCGCAATCGCGCAACAATCGCCCGTTTCTGCGCGTTTCATGGTGTCACGTACCGGCGCGGCAAGAATACCACCGATTTTAGAGGTATGGCGTAACGCCAAGAGCTGGCTGAGATCTTCTTGGTGTAAACACGGACGAGCAGCGTCATGTACCAATACCCATGAAGCATCCGTCGCCGCTTTTAAACCAGCAAAAACCGAATCTGCACGCTGGGCGCCGCCAAATACCACCTGAATACGGGGATCTTTTGCTAGCGGCAAATCGTTAAAATAGCCATCGTCAGGGCTGATAGAAACAATCACCCGCTCAACGTCAGCATGGCATAGCAACGCCGCAATCGAATGCTCAAGGATCGTTTTTCCCGCAATGGTCAAGTACTGCTTAGGGCAGGCCGAACGCATTCGGCTGCCAACGCCAGCTGCGGGTACAACGGCAACAATGGGGAGGAGTGTAGACACGTCAGGATCACTCATACTTATCAGTTTGTTCTTATCAAGATTATTGTAATGAAGATCATGGATATGACGTTAGGCCCAATGACATAACTAAACTAACGGGCATGATGAGTGAACGAAAAACGGTGTTCGAGGCTAATTTCGTGCCGTAGACGATGAGAACGAAGGCGCTGGGGAAGACTGAGTTGCCCCACCATTATGTTTTGCCTGTTCTGGAACCAGACGATAAAACGTTTCGCCAGGCTTTATCATACCAAGTTCATTGCGTGCGCGTTCCTCAATGGCTTCTTGCCCGCCATTTAGATCGTCAATTTCTGCAAAGAGTTGATCGTTACGAGATTTCAGCTTGCCATTATTAGCCTGCTGACTCGCAACATCTTCTTTTACGCGCACATAATCATGGATACCATTTTTGCCGATCCACAATGAATATTGCAGCCAGCCCAACAGTATCAATAATAATAGCGTTAGTTTACCCATTCACGCCCCCTGAAAAACCGCACAATCATCCCACAACTTTTAGCGAGACTCCACACTCAAGGGAAAATTACTGCGTTATACAGATTTCTCTTTATCAGATCCGTATAAGAAGAACTCATCACCGTGAATAGTTTAGGATTATTCATAAAAATTAGTTGGAAAATAAAACAAAATAATTACAAGCCACCGCGAATTAAGCCACCCAGACCACGTCTTTCCATAAAAGCAGCGGTGAGATGACGAACTTCAGTCGACATTTGAGTTTCCAGCACTCGCTGAACTAAAAAGCGAGCATCTTCCAACTCAATCGTCCGTAGCAGATATTTTATACGCGGAACGCTATGGCCATTCATGCTGAGATTTCGATAGCCCATACCGATCAATAACAGCGCCCCCATAGGATCGCCCGCCATTTCACCGCATACGCTAATCGGTAAATTCAGACGTTCACACTCATTAACCACTTGGTTAAGAACGCGCAGCATAGCCGGATGCAGGCTGTCATACAGCGATGCCACCCGCGTATTATTGCGGTCAACGGCCAGCAGATATTGGGTTAAATCGTTGGTGCCCACCGAGATAAAATCTACGCGCTCGGCCAAAAACGGCAGCAAGAAAATCAGCGATGGAACTTCGAGCATTACGCCGATGCGTGGTTTCGGCAATGCATAGCCGATCATCTCTTCCACTTCCCGCCCTGCTCGCTCAATCAGGCGTTTCGCCTCATCCACTTCGCTCAGGCTGGTTACCATCGGCAGCAAAATGTTTAAATTGCCGCTGGCCGCATTAGCACGCAGCATCGCACGCACTTGAACCAAGAAGATCTCTGGCTGATCGAGGGTGATCCTAATCCCACGCCACCCAAGGCTTGGATTCTCTTCGTTGATCGGCATATACGGTAGCTGTTTATCCGCACCGATATCCAGCGTACGCAGCGTTACAGGTTTATTGGGATTGATCTGCAACATCCCTTGGTATTGCGCAACCTGCTCTTCTTCCGATGGGAAACCGCTTTGCAACATGAACGGTATTTCTGTGCGGTATAAACCAACCCCATCAACGCGGCTATCCTGACGTTGCTCATGCTCCGCACTCAAACCGGCGTTGAGCATAACCTGCACGCGTTCACCACTTTTTAGCTGAGCGGGTTTTTCGGCGTCGTCTTCCGCCATTTTGCTGAGCGCGATCTCTTCATTCACCAAGCGCTGATATTCATGCACCAACACCGGATCCGGTGCAACCAACACCTCACCGCGATAGCCATCAACGATCAGCTGACGCTCATGCAATAACGCAGGCTGAATATCAGCTCCCATCACCGTCGGCACGCCCATGGCACGTACCAGAATGGCAGCATGCGAGTTTGCCGCACCGTCACGCACCACCACGCCGAGCATCCGCTCCTGCGGAACCTCAGCCAAAAGCGTCGCGGTGAGCTCATCAGCGACCAGAATAAAACGATCTGGCCATTGGTTAATGCCGGTCGCGTTATCATCGAGATGGAAAAGCAAACGCTGCCCAAGGGCACGCAGATCGCTGGCACGCTCACGCATATAAGGATCTTGCAAACTGGCAAACTGTTCGGCAAAGCGCTCAATTACCTGCTTGACCGCCCATTCAGCGACGGATCCCGCGTCGATCTCATTCATGAGCTCGCGTTTAAGCCGTGCGTCATTGATCAAATGCGAATAGAGATCGAAGATGGCCGCGCTGTCTTTCTGCGAATTGGCCGTAAAACGTTTACTGAAGCGACGAAACTCTGCCGCCGCCTCTTCCAAGGCCTGCGTCAAACGCTCGCGCTCGCTGGCGCTGTCTAGGGTTGAAGCTTGGTAGACATGTTCAAGCGAAGGCTGGCTAACATCCATCCAACCTTCACCCACGGCAATTCCGGGAGAGGCGGCGATCGCACGGATCCTGCTCTGCCGCAGCTTGCCAAACAAACCGTTAAGCTGGGTTTGAGAAAGGATCCCAGCCAGCTGAGTCGCCAGCGTCACCAAAAACGACTCTTCGGTTTCATTAAATTGGCGAGACTCACGCTGCTGTACGGCAAGAACGCCGAGCAGCTGGCGGCGATAAATCATCGGCACGCCGAGAAAAGCGCGGTAGCGCTCCTCTTTTACTTTGGGAACATATTTAAAACTGGGATGGCTCGGTGCGTCCGCCAAGTTAATTGGCTCGGCCAAACGCCCCACTAATCCAACGATGCCTTCGTCAAAAGCTAACGTCACCACACGCCCGCGCGGCTTTTTCAAACCACGCGTCGCCATCAGGTAATAGCATTGACGATCGTTATCAGCCAAATAGATCGAACAAACTTCCGTATCCATTGCCTGACACGTCTCATCAACCAGCACTTCCAATGCATCAGTCAGACTGGTGGCCGCAGCCACCTTCTCAACGATTTCCCGCAAACGCGTGAGCATGATTAAAGCCACTTAACCTCTTTTACGGCGATAAGCAGGAGATGGTGGGCGCGTCGTGGGCGGCAACACTTCCTGTAATGGCATGACCACGGGCGAAAATTCTTTCATCACCCGACGATAGACATCACGTTTAAATGAGACAACTTGGCGCACCGGATACCAAAAACTGACCCAGCGCCAGCCGTCAAATTCAGGCGTACTACTTCTTTGCATGTTGATTTCAGACTCATTGCACATTAATTGCAATAAGAACCAACGCTGCTTTTGGCCGATACACACCGGCTTTGTATCCCAACGCACCAAACGTTTAGGTAATTTATAGCGTAACCAGTTACGGGTTGATGCAAGAATTTTAACGTCCTTTCGCCCCAGACCCACTTCCTCAAACAGTTCGCGGTACATCGCCTGTTCGGCGGTTTCTCCAGGATTAATTCCCCCTTGAGGAAACTGCCAAGAGTTCTGACCAAAGCGACGGGCCCAAAGTACTTGCCCCTGCCGATTACAGATTACGATACCCACGTTCGGGCGGTAGCCATCATCATCGATCACTGGACTACCTCAATAGCAAATTCGCAAGATGGGCTGATTGTTTCACACTCCCCTGTGGTGGTAAACCACCGCATTAAATCGGGCAAAAAACGGATAACATTGGGATAACTCACAGATTCATCCATAGTTATAAACATTGCTCGCTCCACAACATCGTTTTTATTCACTTTTTCTGTGGATATATTTGTGTAGAACTTCAGGGGAAGTGATGTAAACCTTTGGATAGCTCAAAACAACCTGTTTTACACATCCTGACATTAATCTTATATATCAGTAAAATAGGCATAACCAATCATATCACTAATAAGCAAAAATGTGAGCTATGCACGGTTTGGATCTTAGCTTGTTCAAAGATCGTCCAATGGCGATTTTATCCACAGCTTATTCGCCAAACTTGCACACTGAGACGGCAATTTCCCAAAAAACCCCCTACGTCAAGCCTGTAAATCAAACCAGTGATCGGTAAATAAATGGGTTATCCCAAAAATCTGTGGATAAATAGGTGTAAGATCCTGTTCATTGTCGGTGTCTAGTCTTGCACAACAAATTTTTGAAATTACCGTAAAAAAGAAAATTTCGATAATTTCTTATATGAATCATGGTATTATTTCCGGCTCGGTGCAAATAACTCGGCGCCAAATTTTACTCACAGCATGCAGCTCATTTTTTAACCAACTTGTGAGTTCTGGTAAAATTAGTGAAATTTCAACGATGACAACACCTCAACTGCCCACCACCACGCCTGAAAATGTGCAACAACTGTTAAACCGCGCCCAGTCACTGGCCGGTTATACATTGGGTGAACTCGCGGCTAGAGCGAACATCGCTATTCCACGCGATTTGAAACGGGATAAGGGTTGGGTTGGCATGCTGTTAGAGTTGTACCTCGGTGCCAGCGCGGGTAGTAAGCCTGAGCAAGACTTCCCCGAGATAGGCGTTGAGCTCAAGACAATCCCCATCGACAACCGCGGAAAACCATTAGAAACCACCTTCGTTTGCGTGGCTCCTTTAACAGGAAACAGCGGCATAACGTGGGAGTCGAGCCATGTTCGTCACAAACTACAGCGCGTGCTGTGGATCCCTGTCGAAGGCGAACGGCAAATTCCACTGGAACAACGTCGAGTCGGTAGCCCGCTGCTGTGGACGCCCAACGAAGAAGAAAACGAGCAGCTCAAGCGCGATTGGGAAGAATTGATGGATATGATCGTGTTAGGTAAAGTCGAGCGCATTACCGCTCGTCACGGCGAAGTATTACAAATCAGGCCTAAAGCGGCCAATAGCCGCGCGTTAACCGAAGCCACTGGCGAACATGGGGAACCTATACTCACGCTCCCACGCGGTTTTTACCTCAAGAAAAACTTCACCGCAGCCCTGCTCGCACGCCACTTTCTGCTATAACGCAAAACTCACCTCAGCATTTCACTACGTTCATAGGATCCCTGAACGGTCAAGAAAGCGTATAATCTTCGTTTATCGTTTATTTAGGTAGTACTGAGTCATGTTTGAATGGATTGTGGATCCCAATGCCTGGTTAGCGCTCGGCACGCTGACTATTCTAGAAATCGTCCTTGGCATTGATAACATTATTTTCTTATCTCTGGTTGTCGCCAAACTTCCTAAAGCACAGCAAAACAAAGCCCGCCGCATCGGCCTGCTGGCCGCCATGGGGATGCGTTTATGCTTGCTAGCTTCGATTGCGTGGGTTGTGCGCTTAACACACCCGCTCTTTAGCGCGTTCGGTCATGCCGTTTCCACGCGCGACCTGATTTTGCTGTTAGGTGGTTTGTTCCTGATTTATAAGGCGATAAAAGAGATCCACGAAACCATTGAGGGCGGTGGCGAAGACATCACCACCAACGTCCATTCGTTTTTAGGTGCCATCGTGCAAATCATGCTGCTGGATATTATCTTCAGCTTGGATTCGGTGATTACCGCCGTAGGTCTTTCAGATCATCTCTTTATTATGATGGCGGCCGTGGTGATTGCCGTAGGCGTGATGATGTTTGCCGCTCGCCCAATCGGCGAATTTGTGGCCCGCCATCCATCGGTAAAAATGTTGGCGCTATCCTTCCTGATACTGGTTGGCTTTACCCTGATCCTAGAAAGCTTCGGCATACATGTCCCCAAAGGCTACATCTATTTTGCGATGTTCTTCTCGATGACGGTTGAAGCGCTGAACTTGCTGCGTAGCAAAAAAGAACAAAGCAGCGATTAATATCAGATTATTCATACATAAATAAAAAAGGAGAACTCTCGTTCTCCTTTTTTATTTGCCTAATCGGTCACAGTCTTTCTTATCCATTACAAAGATATGTTCGAGCTGGTCAACATGATATACGTACATGATTTTCATATTGTAATGACGAATCCCTTTCTCATTGCAGTGCGCAATAAAGTCATCTTTGGCATGTTTGGCTAAAGTGCTTTCAATCGGCTCATCCGATGGCGGAATAACACGGAAAACAAACACCAGCGTTTTCCCTTCCAGCCTGACCCGACGCAGCTTAAACATACTGTCCGGAGTATCAGCCTGCGGAGTCGCATCCACATAGCGTTTCAGCATTTCGCGACGATATTCAATCCATTGCAACGGATCTTCTTTTTTCTTTTCAATCCAACGAAACGCATATCCGCTGCTCAGTAAAGCCGCCAGTAGAGCAATTAAACACAATAACCCGATAGGCTTGCACCTGCGCTGCGCCAGCCACAGTGGCCTTTCGAGGCCACGATGGAGTTGGGTATTCGCCACGACACCCAATAAAAAGAATAACGAAAACAATGTCGATATAACGAGATTAAACGTCGTGCCATCAATAAATAAATACAATAGCATGGTATGAAAAACAGCAAATAATATCCAACTACATATCATTGGATATTTAAACATACCAAGAAGTAAAAGAAGTGTGACGGGACCATACACCAGACAAGCAATACGATAGGCATTTTCGTGCATGCTTTCTGGATACACCAATACCGTTAGTAAGGTAATAAATACAACACTTGCTGCAGCCATTATCCCGCAAAGCCGATAGAAACGGAGATGTTCCCCGACTTCACTTTCAACAAGGGATTGTTTATCTGCTGGACTATTTTCTTTCATAAGATAACGCGCAACACATACTGCCGATGAAAATACTTATAGCCAAAACATAGCATGCAATAAGGTATTACCGCAGAGTTACTTTATCTAAATACTATCTATTTTTAGGGGAGGCCCCATGAAACGCCCACCTCCCCACCGTTAAATAGAGATGGCCCCCCATCCTATCTCCGATACTTATCTTTATATAATAAGGATATACCCAAAATAATTCGAGTTACATCGAGGCGGCAAGTGAGCGAATCCCGATGAACTTACTCAAGTCAGTGATTCGGGTGAGTGAGCGCAGCCAACAAAGATACAGCTTGAAGTATGATGGGTATAAACAGTTACTTAATCCCCATCGCATCGCGCATGGTAAAGAACAAATCGGTTTGATCGGTCAGGCCAACGACGTTACCCGCATGTGGCCCATAGGCCGCGACACGTAGCTGAGTGCCGGTATGCTCCTGTGAATCACCTTCAGAATTACCGTAGCTAATCGCCATCACCGCGCCATCTTTGGTGGTTAACGCCTGAGTTAACCCCGGCGCTTTGCTATCAGGTGCAATAATCTGGCTTGAATGGGCATGGTCTGCGGTCACAATCACCAAGGTATTACCGTCTTTGCGCGCAAATTCTAGCGCTTTTTGCACCGCTTCATCTAAATCAACGGTTTCACCAAATTGCCCACAGGGGTTGGCGGCATGATCTTGTTTATCGATCGATGCCCCTTCTACCTGCAAGAAGAAACCTTTTGGATTCTTATCTAACAACGAAATCGCTTTTTCAGTCATCTGTGCCAGCGTCGGCGTGGAAGCGCTGCGTTCAGGGTTAACGCTACAGGTTACCGGCGCGCTATCCAGATTCCCATGGTAGGTCGCTTTTGGCCCCTGCCAGCGTACCGGCATATTGCCATCAGAAAAGAGCCCCAGAACTGGTTTTTGCTGGTCTGCGACACTTAGTTTGTTTAGCGCATCTAGATTCGTAACCACCTGATAACCCAGTCCTTCGGCCTGCTGCATCAACGTTTTGTCTTTCCAATCGCCTGAATTTGCCGTTTCAGAGAACGTTTTAGCGCCCCCGCCCAGCGTCACGTCGGCACGGGTTTTTAACAGCTGCTCGGTAATAGAGCCTTCACCGCCATTTTCCAACGCATTCCCCGGACATAGCTCCAGCGTTTTACTTGGACCATAGCATTTACGTGAGGTTACGTGAGATGCCTGTGCCGCTGGCGTGGCATCCTGCAGCTCAGCCGTTGAGACGTTACCCGTGGCTTTTCCCGCCGCTTTCGCCATCTCTAATAAGGTGCGATGAGACTTACCGTTCACGTCCACGCCCAGAGCTCCATTGTAGGTTTTTACACCGGTGCTCCACGCGGTCGCTGATGCCGCTGAATCCGTAACATAGTCGGGTTTATGGGTTTTCTTATCTAAAGAGTAATGCGTGTATTGCCCCGTCAGCGGCAACGCATCGATCCCTTTAAATTGGCCGCCAGCGCCTTCGGCATAGTTACGCGCCGAGGTAATCTCAGAATCCCCCATGCCGTCGCCAATCAACAAAATGACATTTTTGGCCGTTTTATTGCTCAAAGAGGCAATTAGCGCAGTGGTTTGATCCTGCGTCATGCGTCGCGCACCACCAAACTGAGTGATATCTCCTTGGGCTGCACGCGCCGTTAAATCGGCCAGAGCCGGATTAGCCGCCTGCGCCGGTGGCATCAACATCATTAGACTTAACATAGACAACGAAAAAATTTTATTAGAGGCCACTTCACTATCTCCTTGTAAATAAATACTCTGCATATACGCGTCGTGCTTCAAGATGCAGGCAGTATAAGAAGCCTTAGTGAAGGTTTTGTGACGGAGTTGTTCTAGAAATATGACAATGTGGCGTAACCTCGAAATATTGGGGTAGATATATACCCAAAATAATTGGAGTTGGAGTTGGAGTTGCTTCAAGTATGAAGGGTATAGGCCCGCATAATCTTGCTAAAGTAGTAGCAGAAATAAATGAGGATGACGTTCCATCCTCTAAGAACACGTTCCATCTATGAAGGATGCTCAGCTATGCAATATCACCGCATTCCACACAGCTCGCTGGAAGTTAGCGAACTGGGCTTAGGAACCATGACGTTCGGGGAACAAAACAGCGAAGCTGATGCCCACGCTCAACTCGATCTGGCAATTGCCAGCGGAATTAACCTGATTGATACTGCAGAAATGTATCCGGTGCCGCCTCGCCCAGAAACTCAAGGTCTGACCGAGGCCTATATTGGCAGTTGGCTTGCCAAACGAGGCAACCGTGAAAAAATTGTGCTGGCGACCAAAATCACCGGCCCTGTGCGCAACAACGACAGCAGTATTCGTCCTGAACAAGCCCTCGACCGTAAAAATATCCGCGCTGCGCTGGATGCCAGCTTAAAGCGACTCAATACCGACTATATCGATCTTTACCAGCTGCATTGGCCACAGCGACCAACCAACTGCTTTGGCCAGCTTGGTTATCGCTATACCGAACAGAAGCCTGCCGTCACTATTCTAGAAACCTTAGAAGCTCTTTCTGAACAAGTTCGTGCGGGTAAAATTCGTTACATCGGGGTTTCTAACGAAACGCCTTGGGGCGTCATGCGCTACCTACAGCTGGCGGAAAAACACGATCTGCCGCGTATCGTTTCCATCCAAAATCCCTACAGCTTGCTCAATCGCAGCTTTGAAGTGGGATTAGCTGAAATCAGCCAATATGAAGGCGTTGAGCTGCTGGCCTATTCCTGCTTAGGCTTCGGCACTTTAAGCGGCAAATACCTCAATGGGGCGAAACCCGCGACGGCGCGTAATACGCTGTTTAGCCGCTTCACTCGCTACACCAGCAAACAAACCGAAGGTGCCGTCGCCGAATATGTCGCACTGGCGAAAAAACATGGGTTAGATCCCGCGCAGATGGCATTGGCGTTTGTGCGTCAGCAGCCATTTGTGTCCAGCACCTTGCTGGGCGCAACCACGTTGGAACAGTTGAAGAGTAATATTGAAAGCAGAAATTTGGTGCTAAACGAAGATGTGTTGAAGGCTATTGATGAAATTCATAGCCGGTTTACTTATCCGGCACCGTAAGCGCGAAAACAGCCCTCCCTTTACCGGGAGGGCACTTAAAGCATTTTAAATTCCACGCTTTCTACGCACAACGTCCCATCCCCAGACGCCCGCGATTGCCAAAGCAAAAACAACGCCGAAGCCCACGCCGATACCCACAACCGGGACACCGATTTTTACCACCAGCGAATACAGACCAAGCATCAGCAGCATGGCGGTGTTTTCACCCAGATTCTGTACCGCGATAGCATTACCCGCGCCTACGCTGTGTCTTCCACGCTCTTGCAGCAACGCATTTAGCGGCACGACAAAGAAACCGCCGCAAATCCCTACCAGCACGAGCAACGCATAAGAAACCGATGGGCTACTTTGCATCGCAAACCATGCCACCACGACGCCAATCAAAACGCCCGCAGGCAAACAGCGTTTCACCGTACTGAGCGTAACAAGTTTGGCCGCTGCCGCTGCACCAATCACAATCCCCACCGCAACCATTGCATTCAGCAAGGTTGGCGTGGTGTTATCCGTGATGTTCAGCACCACCGGCACCCACAGCACTAACAGAAAACGCAGCGTAACGCCTGCGCCCCAGAATAGGCTGGTGCCAATTAGCGAGAAACGTGCTTCCTGATTGTTCCATAACACCCGACATGCATTGCCGAAGATCGACACCATACGGGCAGGGTTCCATGATTTCGCAGGATGCGCCGCATTCAGCTTCGGGATAAACCAGTTCGCTGCCACCGCCGCGCCATAAACCAATACGCACAGCGCCAATGCCGCGATCACATTGAGATCCGCCATCATGCCGCCAGCCACCGACCCAATGAGGATCGCCGCGATCGTGGAGGCCTCCATCAATCCGTTGGCTTTCACCAACTGATCGCCGCTGGTGATCTCGCCAAGAATGCCGTATTTAGCCGGAGAATATGCCGCAGCACCAATACCCACGAGGGTATATCCCAAGAACGGATTAAAGCCAAAACAGATAACCAACGCGCCCAACAGTTTCAGCGCATTGGCAACCATCATAACTCGCCCTTTGGAGAAGCTGTCGGCAAACTGCCCCACAAACGGGGCTAGAATGATATAAGTCGCCACAAACGCCATCTGTAAAACCGGCTGACTCCAATCGGGATAGAGCTGCTGTTTAATCACCGCGAGGGTGGCAAACAACAGCGCATTATCACCAAACGCCGAGAAAAACTGCGCCAGAATCACCGCCTTCATGCTGCGGTTTAACAACGGCGCTGTCGGACTTACTGCATCACTCATGCTGTTTCTCCGGTTGCTGTCTCTTTGTTCTCGGCCATTTGGCGTAGGGTAACGAAATCAATTTTCCCGCTCCCTAATACCGGCAACGGTTTAAGGAAACGAATATCGCGTGGCACAGCAAGTTCTGGCACACCGCTTTCACGCGCCTGTTTTAACAGGCGGTCACGGCTTAATTCAGCATCGGTCGTAAACAACACCAACGCTTCGCCTTTGCTGCTGTCACTGCGCGATGACGCCGCATGTTCATGATCGGGAGACACTTTTAAGGCCAACTGCTCCACGCTTTCCAGCGATACCATTTCTCCCGCTAACTTAGCGAAGCGCTTAACTCGCCCACGGATAACGCAATAGCCTCTATCATCTAACGTAACTACGTCGCCGGTGTCATACCAACCCGCTTCCATCACGCCGTCAGCATTTTCCGCCTGTGGAACTTCCAGCACGCCTGGATTCTCGACCCGCAGATAGCCTTTCATAATATTTGGCCCGCGCAGCTGCAAACGCCCACCCTGCTCTATGCCGGTCATCTTCATTAAGCGGGCTTCCATCGATGGCAAAATTCGACCAACGCTGCCGACTTTCGTCGACATTGGCACGTTAATCGCCACCACCGGCGCACACTCGGTCACGCCATAGCCTTCCAGAATGCGAATGCCAAATTTGTCCTGCCAAACCTGCGCCGTATGTGGCGATAGCTTCTCAGCGCCAGCCACCACGTAACGCAAGCGAGCAAAATCGTAAGGATGAGCAAAACGCGCGTAGTTGCCCAAGAATGTTGAGGTACCAAACAGCACGGTACAGTTACGATCGTAGACCAGCTCCGGCACTACGCGATAATGCAAAGGGCTTGGATAGAGGAAAACGCGGCTGCCGGTCATCAACGGCGTGAACAAACCAACGGTCAGGCCAAAGGCATGGAACAACGGTAAAGCCGACATGAAACGGTCTGCGGGCGTGAAGTCAGCCACGGTACGAATTTGCTCAACGTTAGCCATCAGGCTAGCGTGAGAATGCACCACGCCCTTCGGATAACCTTCAGAGCCTGAGGTAAACAGGATCAGCGCGGCGTCATCCGGCTTTTGCGGTAGCATCGCGCGTTCAGGACGCAGCAGATGTTTGATAATCCAAATTTTATCATCGCGCGTTACGGTATCTTTCAGATCTTCCAGATAGACCCAGTTAGCCTCGGTTACCTGCTCAGGCAAATGCGTCAGCTTGCCTTTTTCCAAAAACTGGCGCGACGTTACGATAGTTTTGATGTTGGCAGCCAGCATGGCATTCTTCACGCCGTTCACGCCCGCGGTATAGTTCAACAACGCAGGGACGCGGTTACGCATCGTGGCACCAATAATGGCGGCGGCGGTAATCGTTGCGTTCGGCAACAGCATACCCACGTGCTCACCTTCCGTGGTGAATCGTTCGAGAATACGGCTCACGCCCAGCGATTTTTTCAATAGCGTACGGTAGCTATCTTCTTTAAAAGAGATGTCTTCGATAATCGGTTTGGAAGCGCCGTAGCGTGTCATCGCCGCCAGCAGTCCCTGATATAACGTGTGCCGCGGCTGAGAATCCATGCGCGCCTTCATCATGATGTCATGCAGACGCTCACCGGCTAACAAACGACGGTCGCGCGCACGCGGTGCTTCAGGCATGGCTAAATGCGTTGGCGGCAAAATGTGAATACTAATATGTGGGAACCAACGGGTCTTGAACAGCCCGCGTAGACGACCAAACGGCGTAAACTCCGCGCCTTCGATTCGAACAGGAATAATCGCCGCGCCTGAACGTGCCGCCACAAACGCGGCTCCGTCATAAATCTTCATCATCGAACCAGTCACGGTGATACGCCCTTCTGGGAAAATCACCACCGGACGCCCCTGCTCAACCATACGGATCAGATGTTTAATCGCCATTGGCTTAGTGGGATCGAGCGCCACAATATCCACATACTTACTGATAAAACGCATATAGCGGCTATCAGCAATCGAGCTATAAACGGCAAACACTGGTCTAATGGGCAAATAAAGCGCCATTAAAACACCGTCTAAAAATGAGACGTGATTGGGGGTAATAAGCAATTTTTCATGCTTGAAGGAGTGCTCAAGACCCGTAATTTTTATGCGGAATATCAAGCGGAAAAAAGCGCGGAAAAAACGGAAAACCATACACATCTCCCTATGTTCAAAGGTTATACGCAATAAGTATTACGTACATTTTCATTGAGCATACTAAAGCCCTGATATTTTTTCAGGAAACAGATGAGAAATAATCATAATTTAAGAATAACTAACAGCCGTCGAGGCGGAGGCGTACAGGAATTTGGGGTAAAAAAAACCTACGCATCTGCGTAGGTCGGTGTAATTTATTGGCTCAGTAGCAAATGCACTGAAAAACCCACCAATCAATACCTCTGGGATGGCTAATGTAGAAGACATTCGGCTGCATCACTATGCATTTATCGCAAGATAACCATTCAAAATGCAACGATATGTAAATTACCTTTCAAACCCGAAACACCTCAGGTCAATGTGAGAAAAACCGTGGGGAAAACCGTGGGGAAAATGTGCAAAGCTGCCAACGCAGCGGCAGCTTCAAATACACCAAACTTCCCCAAAGTATTTGGAGTTGCGGCAAGGCGGCAAGAGAGTGAAGCCCGATGAGCTTACATCAGTAAGTGATTCGGGTGAACGAACGCTGCCAACGCAGCGGCAGCTTCAAAGACGCAGGGGAAGCAAAAAAAAACCTACGCATCCGCGTAGGTCGGTGTAAACATTGGCTTCAGCCACAAATGTACTGAAATCACACCAATCAATACCTCTGGGATATTTAGGTTAAAACGTCGTTCCATTCGCTGCTAGCTGCGAATCGCAACATTCGTGGGCAAAATGTAACTAGCGGTGTTATTTCTGTCGTTCTGAGACATATCCCTGCAAACCGATATTGCACGGGACTTGCGGCGGCGGGGGTTTTCCGCAACACTGGCGTGTAACCGCTTCCCCTCACTGTATTTTTGGACAATCCCATGGCTACCATAAAGGATGTTGCCAAACTCGCGGGTGTTTCCGTAGCCACGGTTTCTCGCGTTATCAATAATTCACCTAAAGCCAGCGACAGCTCGCGCAATGCCGTGATGTCTGCCATGGAACAGTTGCAGTATCACCCCAACGCCAATGCCCGCGCGCTGGCTCAGCAATCGACTGAAACGATTGGCTTGATTGTATCTGACGTTTCTGACCCCTTTTTTGGCGCGATGGTCAAAGCAGTTGAACAGGTCGCCTATGCCACCGGTAATTTTTTATTAATTGGTAACGGTTACCACAACGCAGATAAAGAACGTCAGGCGATTGAGCAACTGATCCGCCATCGCTGTGCGGCGCTGGTGGTTCACGCCAAAATGATCCCAGATGAAGAACTGGCCCATCTCATGCAGCAAATTCCGGGAATGGTGTTGATCAACCGCACATTGCCGGGATTCGAAACCCGCTGTGTGGCTCTTGATGACCGCTACGGTGCTTGGCTTGCTACGCGCCATTTGATCCAGCAAGGGCACAAGAACATCGCCTGCATCTGCTCAAACCACCCCATTTCCGATGCGCACGATCGCCTACAAGGATATTTAGATGCGTTGCATGAGCATCATATTCCGGTTGACGATAGACTGATTGCCTACGGTTCACCGGATGAAATCGGTGGTGAACAGGCGATGACTGAGCTGCTTGGTCACGGCAAAGCCGTGACCGCTGTGACCTGCTATAACGATCCCATGGCGGCTGGCGCACTATCCGTACTGAGCGACAACAGCATTGATGTTCCAGGGCAAATTTCACTGATAGGTTTTGATGACGTGCTGATATCACGCTATCTACGCCCACGCTTAACCACGATCCGTTACCCTGTCGTTGCCATGGCTACGCAGGCGGCAGAACTAGCGCTGGCATTATCAACAGCATCGCCGCTGCCAGAAACCACGAATATGTTTAGCCCAACGCTAGTATGCCGTCACTCGGTCTCTACACCACGTTCGGTATGATAGACTCTAGGTTTTGCGAACAATGCAGGGAAGGTACTCATGATAACCATGCTGGATGTATCGCGACAGGCTGGCGTCTCCAAGGCCACTGTTTCCCGAGTATTAAATAATACCGGTCAGGTTAAAGAGAGCACGCGCGTTGCGGTATTTAAAGCGGTCGAAGAGTTGGGCTATCGCCCCAATCTGCTGGCGCAAGCATTGGCGAATCAGACCTCTAATACCATTGGTTTAGTCATCTCTAACTTTGATGGCCCTTATTTTGGCCGGCTGCTGCGCCAAGCTGCTCAGCTTATCGAAGCGAGCGGTAAACACATGATCGTTACCGATGGTCATGACACACCAGAAGGCGAACTTGAAGCCGTTCGACTGCTGATAGATCGTCGCTGCGATGCCATCATTCTCTATACGCGTTTTATGGAAGAGCCTGCGCTGATGCAGTTAATCAGCCAGCACCCTGCACTGATGGTTATCAACCGCGATTTGCCTCAGGCTCGCGAGCGTTGTGTTTTCTTCGAACAGCAGCAGGCAGCCAGCGAAGTGGTCAACTATCTAATTGCTCGTGGCCACCAAAATATCGCGTGTATCACTGCACCAATAGATACCCCAACGGGGCAGTTGCGATTGGCAGGCTATCGAGAAGCATTAGAGCAAAACCACATCGCCTATCACGACGATTGCGTTGCCTATAGCGATAGCAGCATCGCAGGCGGATACCGCGCCTGTTGCGAACTTCTCGCAAAGAACCCATCCTTTACCGCCCTATTTGCCTGCAATGACGATATGGCCATCGGTGCTTTGCGTGCGCTCCATCAAGCAGGAAAACGCGTTCCTGATGATGTTTCTCTGTTTGGATTTGATGATGAGCCTAGCGCGGAATATTTACAGCCACCGCTTTCTACGGTGTATTTACCTATCGATAAAATGATTTCTACCGCAATTCAGCAAGCGCTGCGCTTGAGCAACGGCGAAATCGTTGAGCCAGTAGAGCCGTTTGTGGGCGAATTGAAGGTGAGAGAGTCGGTCATTAACCGAAAATAATCGAGAGGAAAATCCCCCTCCAAACCTCCACCTTCACAGGGGGGCGGAGCCGATCGAGATTCTTACAAACATCACTGAACAGTTCCCTCCCCTGCCAAGGGGAGGGTTAGGGTGGGGTCATTACCCAAACATCACCGAATCTGTAGTGGGTAACGCCTTCGACACTAATGTCGAACCCTCCTCCAAGTGTCGACAGCGACACACTTCCGACACACAAAAACCGCAACAAAAAACCTAATAATCAATTGAAAAGTAACGATTAAATTAAAAATAAAATCTACTGGCACGTTTTGTGCTTAACAAGGAGGAATTTTACTTTTTGTAGTCTGAACCAGAGGACTGAACATGAACCGCTTTGTTATTGCGGATCCCCGATTATGTATCGGGTGCAACACCTGTATGGCCGCGTGCTCTGAAGAGCATAAGACTTATGGCCTGCAGACTGAGCCGCGTCTGGTGGTGGTGAAAGACAATCACGATTCTGTGCCTGTCATGTGCCATCACTGTGAAGACGCGCCATGCGCACAGGTTTGCCCGGTCAATGCGATTACCCATACCGACGACGCCATCCAGTTGAGTGAAAGCCTGTGCGTGAGCTGCAAGCTGTGCGGTATTGCCTGCCCATTCGGTGCTATCACCATGAACGGCAGCAAGCCTTTGCACATTCCAGCCAACAGCAATACGCCAAAAGCCTTGCCTGCACCACCAAACAAGCGCGGCATCAGCCCATTCTTAGATTGGTATCCCGGTATTCGTAGCATCGCAGTGAAATGCGATTTATGTCAGTTCAGCGAACAAGGGCCTGCCTGCGTTCGTGCCTGCCCAACTCACGCCATCATGCTAGTTGATGATAATCAACTGTCTCAGGCGAGCGCGGCCAAACGCCAAAACGCGATGGACGCAATGGATGCCGATTTGATGATGTTTAGCTCATTCTCAGAGGGGTCCGACGCACAATGAATACCGTTGAATTATTGAGTTTCGCGCTCAGCATTTATCTCATCTCAGCCATCCTGGCGTTGCTGCTAGGCACAACAGGTTCAGGCTGGATTGGCGCTCGCGTTGCAGCGCTAGGTGCATTGGTTGCGGGCATTGCCGGAACCTGGAGTGCTTGCCAAGGGCTGGCGTTTACCCCTGAAATCGTCAGCGCTAACCTGTTTAATCACACGCCGGTGCTGTTCAGTACGCTCAACAGCCTGATGTTGCTGCTGACCTCGGTAGTGAGCCTGCTGTGCGGCGTTTATGCATTTAGCTATCTCAAGGGTTATGCCCCGAAAAAAGCCGCGCTGATTGGTTGCTTGATGAACCTGTTGAGCGCTGCCATCAGCCTACTAGTGCTAACTGATAACGCCGTTATCTTCGTTGCGTTGTTGGAGCTGATGACGCTGTTCACCGCGTTGCTAGTGTGGCAGTCGCAGGATGCCAAAGCGCGTAAGGCAGCCAGCTTATATTGGCTGATGTCGCGTTTAGGCACTGTGCTTATCATCGCCGCATTCTGGATTATTTACCGTCATAGCGGCACGCTGGCGTTAAGCGAATTCCATCTGGCAAGCCTGAGCCACGGCTTAGCCTCATGGGTCTTTGTGCTGGGCTTACTGGGCTTTGGCATCGTTTCTGGTTTAGTTCCGCTTCACGGCTGGATCCCACAGGTTCACTCCAGCGCACCAAGCCATGCAGCCACGCTGATTTCTTCCGTGATGCTGAAAGTCGGCCTGTTTGGTTTACTGAAACTGAGCATCGACTGGCTAGGCATGCCGCAGCTGTGGTGGGGCGCCGCGTTGATGATCGTCGGGGCGCTAACCGCCTTTATCGGTGGTTTGTACGCGCTGATGGAGCACGATATCAAGCGCCTGTTGGCTTATCACACCGTAGAAAACATTGGCATTATTCTGCTGGGTCTTTCCGCCTGTGTGCTCGGTTTAGCGCTGGGTAAACCTACGCTGGCGGTACTCGGTTTGATGGCTGGTCTGTTCCATATGGTTAACCACACGCTGTTTAAAGGCGTGCTGTTCCTCGGCGCCGGAGCAGTTATCCGCAGCACCGGTGCGAAAGATATCGAGAAACTGGGCGGCGTCGCGCGCCGTATGCCGTTAACCGCCACGGCGATGTTAATTGGCCTGATGTCGATGGCGGCACTTCCCCCACTTAATGGCTTCGTCAGCGAATGGTTTACCTACCAATCCCTGTTCTCTCTGAGTCACTCTTCCGCGGTGAGCATGCGGATTATCGCTCCGCTGGTGATGGTGGTTCTAGCCATCACCGGTGCGCTCGCCGTGATGTGTGTGGCGAAAATCTTCGGCGTAACGTTCTTAGGAGCACCGCGCAGTGAAGGTGCAGCGAATGCAGGCTGCGCACCCGCTTCCATGCTGTTCTCTCCGGTATTGTTAGCAATTGGCTGCTTGGCATTTGGTATCGGCGCACCTTGGGTTCTGCCATATATGCTGCAAATGGCGGCAGGCTCACTGGGCTTGATGCTCGATCCACATCAAATGACACAGGGCGCGGTGATGATTTCCGGCACCACCAATACCACCCTGCTTTCAACACCGATGATCGCCATTCTGCTGTTGGCCTTCCCGATTCTGCCAATGCTGCTCGTGGGGATGTACAAAAACTCACGCCTGCCACGCCGTAGCCACGGCGATGCATGGGCCTGCGGTTATGGTCACGAAGCGGAAATGGTGGTTACGGCAACCGGCTTCGCTCAGCCTTTGCGCGTGATGTTTGCCCCGATCTATCGCCTACGCAAAGTTTGCAACCCTGCGCCTCTGTTCGGTGGTCTGCTGCGTGACGGTGCAATGCGCGTTTATCCAGCGTTAGCGGTGATTGAACTCGCCCTGCTGCTAGTGGCGATTTTCGCCTGAGGAGAATGACATGAGTTCGCTTTCTATCCTTGCGCTAGCGTTGATTCAGGCTTTAGCCCTGTTGGCGCTGGCTCCGTTATTTAGCGGAATTTCCCGCGTGCTGCGAGCCAAAATACACAGCCGCAGCGGCCCTGATATTTTTCAGGACTACCGCGATATTTTTAAACTGTTTAGACGACAAAATATTTCGCCAGCGGCTTCGGGCGTGTTCTTCCAGATGATGCCTTATGTGATGGTTGGCACCATGCTCACCATCGCGACTGCCCTGCCGATTGTCACCGTTATCAGTCCGCTATCGCCGATTGGCGATTTGATTACCGTGGTGTATCTGTTTGCCGTTGCGCGTTTCTTCTTTGCAATTGCAGGTCTAGACACCGGAAGTACCTTTACCGGCATCGGCGCGAGCCGTGAATCCATGCTGGGCATTTTAGTTGAACCGATTCTGATGCTAGGCCTTTGGGTTACCGCGCTATTAGCGGGTTCAACCAATCTGGGTGTGATGAGTTTCCACGTTCTTAACTGGGACGTGAATTCCTCACTGGCTCTGGTGCTAGCACTTCTGGCCTGTGCATTTGCCACCTTTATCGAAATGGGCAAACTGCCCTTCGATATGGCCGAAGCCGAACAAGAATTGCAGGAAGGCCCGTTGACCGAATATTCCGGCTCGGCGTTTGCCGTGCTGAAATTAGGCATCAGCCTTAAGCAGTTGGTTGTTCTGCAACTCTTCATCGGCGTCTTTGTCCCTTGGGGCCAAATGGCCACTTTCAGCGCAGGTGCTTTGGTTCTGGCGATCGTGGTTGCCTTTATCAAACTGCTGGTTGGGATTGCCCTTATCGCCCTGTTTGAAAACAGCGTTGCCCGTTTGCGCTTCCTGAAAACGTCTTACACCACTTGGGCCGGTTTCGGTCTGGCGGCAATGGCGTTCTTATCATGGTTAATTGCGTGAGGCCGGTTATGACAACCTTCGCTCACCTACTCACTATTTCACCCTCTCAGCTTACGGGGCATCACGGTTTATGAATCAGCAAAAAATAGGTCAACATTACATTCAGGAACTGCGTCAGCAGTTCCCTTCAGCGATTCTGGACGAAAGCTGGCAGACAGACACTCAGGCAACCATCACCATTAAAACCAATATGTTGCCGGAAGTGGTTGAGTTTCTGTATTACAAACAAGGCGGTTGGCTATCGGTTCTGTTCGGCAATGACGAACGTCCACTGTGCGGCAGCTATGCGGTGTACTACGTGCTCTCTATGGAAACCGGCACCAAATGTTGGATCACTGTAAAAGCGCTGGTCGATGAGAGAACGCTGGAGTTCCCGTCTGTTACCCCTCGCGTACCGGCTGCCGTTTGGGGCGAACGCGAAGTACGTGATATGTACGGTTTAATCCCGGTAGGATTGCCCGATGAGCGCCGTCTGGTGCTGCCAGATGATTGGCCAGATGAGCTGTATCCGCTGCGCAAAGACTCAATGGACTATCGTCAGCGTCCGGCGCCAACCACCGACGTTGAAACCTATCCGTTCATCAACGAAAGCAAAAGTGGCAAAATTGTCCCTATCGGCCCCCTGCACATCACCTCTGACGAACCGGGTCATTTCCGTTTGTTCGTTGACGGTGAAGATATCGTAGATGCCGACTATCGTCTTTTCTACGTCCATCGCGGCATGGAAAAGCTGGCTGAAACCCGCATGGGTTATAACGAAGTCACCTTCCTGTCTGACCGTGTTTGCGGCATCTGTGGCTTTGCACACAGCACTGCGTACACCTCTTCAGTAGAAAACGCGATGGGCATTCAGGTTCCTGAGCGTGCGCAGGCTATTCGTTCTATTCTGCTGGAAGTCGAACGTTTACACAGTCATCTGCTGAACCTCGGTTTATCGTGCCACTTCGTCGGCTTTGACTCCGGCTTTATGCAGTTCTTCCGCGTGCGTGAAAAATCCATGAAAATGGCGGAAATCCTCACCGGCGCACGTAAAACCTACGGTCTAAATCTGATCGGCGGTATCCGTCGCGATCTGCTGAAAGACGACATGATCCAAACCCGCAAACTGGCCGCTGAAATGCGTGCCGAAGTGAAAACGCTGGTTGATATCCTGTTCAGCACGCCAAATATGGAACAGCGTACCGTGGGCGTGGGTCGTTTAGATCCACAGATCGCGCGTGATTTCAGCAACGTGGGTCCAATGATCCGCGCCAGCGGCCATGCCCGTGATACCCGTGTGGATCATCCGTTCGCGGGTTACGATCTGCTGCCAATGGAAATTCACACTGAAACCGGCTGCGACGTGATTTCCCGCGTCAAAGTGCGCGTCAACGAAGTCTTCACCGCGCTGAATATGATCGACTTCGGTTTAGATAATTTGCCGGGTGGCCCGCTGGCCGTTGAAGGCTTCACCTATATTCCAAACCGTTTCGCACTGGGCTTCTCTGAAGCGCCACGCGGCGACGATATTCACTGGTCGATGACCGGTGATAACCAGAAACTCTATCGCTGGCGCTGCCGTGCGGCCACCTACTCTAACTGGCCAACGCTGCGCTACATGCTGCGAGGCAACACGGTATCCGATGCACCATTAATCATCGGCAGCCTTGACCCTTGCTACTCCTGTACCGACCGCGTAACGCTGGTCGACGTGCGTAAACGCAAGTCCGTTACCGTGCCGTACAAAGAAATCGAGCGCTATGGTCTGGAACGCAAAGACTCACCGCTGAAGTAAGGTCAGGAGAATACCCATGCTGAAATTATTAAAAACGGCGTTTAAGCATCGCAATGCGACGGTGGCTTATCCCGCCAAGCCAATGCAGGTTGATCCGAACTTTCGCGGGAAACCTGAATACAATCCAGAACAGTGCATCGCCTGTGGCGCATGCACTGCCGCTTGTCCGGCCAATGCGCTAACCATGGAAACCGATGCGCGTGAAGGTACGCGCACTTGGGCATTACATCTTGGCCGCTGTATTTTCTGCGCGCGCTGTGAAGAAGTGTGCCCAACGACGGCTATCAAATTGTCACAAGAGTTTGAAATGGCGGTATGGAACAAAAGCGATCTGTTCCAAACCGCTGAGTTCAAAGTCTGCAACTGCGTTGAATGTGGTGCGCCTTACGCGGCACAAAAAGAGATCGACTACGCTATGGCATTACTGGTTCAGGCGGGCAATTTAACGGAAGAGCAGGCCGAAGAACGCCGCTCGCAGTTTGAAACCTGCCCCAACTGTAAGCGTAAAAACAACATTACCCACTCAGCACGTATCACGCTGGGACGTCACCTGACACAGGAGGCGGCACAATGAGCCAAATAATTACTCAACAGCCAGCCGATGGCTCACCGATTATCGGCCCACGCGACGCCAACGGTTTACCGGTACCCATCACCGTCGATGAGCAGATTGCTAAACTTAAAAGCACGCTGCTGAAGGATATTCGTCGCTCAGCCTACGTTTACCGCGTGGACTGCGGCGGCTGTAACGGCTGCGAAATCGAAATCTTCTCTGCGCTAACGCCGTTATTTGATACCGAACGCTTTGGGATCAAGGTCGTTCCTTCGCCGCGTCATGCCGATATTTTGCTATTTACCGGCGCGGTGACCCGTTCAATGCGTATTCCAGCGATCCGCGCGTATGAATCCGCACCGGATCCAAAAATTGTGATCTCCTACGGTGCCTGCGGCTGCAGCGGTGGCATCTTCCACGATTTATACTGCGTATGGGGCGGCACGGACAAAATTGTTCCGGTTGACGTTTACATCCCAGGTTGCCCGCCAACCCCTGCTGCCACCATTTATGGTTTTGCCATGGCGCTGGGTTTGCTCGATCAAAAACTGAAAGGCGAACACCACCAGCAGGCTGAAGATGAGCAGGCCGCTATCTTGCATCCGGCGATCCCACAGCAGCTGCGCGTTATGATCGATCGTGAAGCGCGTCGTATGTCGGGTTATCGCTATGGCCGCCAGATCGCCGATAAGTTTATGGATCTTCTCGCTCAGCAAAACGATCTCACCGTTGAAGCACGCGTGGCGCAATTTTTAGCCCACGAAAATGATCCTCGCCTAACCGAGATCATCTCTCGCCTGCAGGCGGTGTGCCATGATGCTGCTCGCGGAGGCAATTTCTAATGACTGACCACGCCCGTAATCAGCCTTATCACGAACAAGACCCGATGGTTGTGTTCTACTCCCTTAGCCGTAAATTCGTGCAAAAAAAGGAAGATGAGGACAGAACTCCGCAGGAAGCGAAAGAAGTTATCTATTACAGCCTCGCGATTGGCCATCACCTTGGGGTGATCGACTGCCTGAAAACCTGTTTGGAATGTCCACTGACGGGGTATCGGGCGTGGGTAGCCAAGCTGCCGGAAGAGAGTACGGCACGCCGCAAACTGGAAGGACTTCCGCGCTATGGCGAAATCTGTATCGATAGCACGCACACACATTTGCTGGCCTGCGCTTTAGATAAAGCACGTCCGCAGATGAATGAGCAAGAGCAGACATGGACAGACGCACTGATCGCTGCGCTGCAGATGATCGAAAATGAACCCGCAATCTATCTGATGGTGAAAAGACGCGATGGCTAGTTTTTTAGAAGAGAGTGCTCACCCCGTTAAGAATCTATTGTTATGCGTTGGCAACAGCATGATGGGTGACGATGGCGCAGGGCCATTGTTGGCCGAAAAGGTCACTGACCATCCTGTCGCTGGTTGGGCCGTCATCGACGGAGGCACTTCGCCGGAAAGTTATTCCCACGCGATCCGTGAGATGAAACCAGAGCGTTTGATCATCGTCGATGCCACCGAAATGGGATTAGAACCCGGCGAGATCCGCATCATCGACGAAAAAGATATTGCCGAGCTGTTTATCGTCACTACCCATAATCTGCCGCTGAGCTATTTGATTGAGCAACTGCGTGAAGATGTACCGGATATCACCTTTGTGGGTATTCAGCCCGCTATCGTCGCATTTTATGCCCCGATGATGCAGCCGGTGAAAGACGCCGTTGAAACCGTTTATCAGCGTCTGAATAACTGGGGCGATCAGGGCGGATTTGAACTGCTGGTGGCCTACGAGGATGAGTTTGGGGTGAGTAGCCAAGGGTAAACCGTCAAACTCCATGTTAGAAATGTGCAAGATTCCGCCCGCCGATATATCCCTGTATCGGCGACTCTTTCTCCCAAGGCTTACCCCTGAAAAAAACAAAAATAATATTGTTTTGCTTTTTTCGTGTTGAAAAAGTTCGTTATAGATTCACCAGCAAGGATGCTGGTGAAAGGTTGAGGGCGTGCAAGGATGCACGCTCCGAGACTGGTCGGCCAAGCAACTCGGTGATAAGCGCGAGAGTCGAGAGGCTGCGCGCCAGCAACCTTTCGTCGGACGCCTACGCCTCCAAAACATGGGAGTATGGATGGTGACTGGCGTTCGAAACCTTACACCACATCTAAAATCCACAAACGTTACTCCTCACTTCGACAAAACTGTCGAACTCGTCACCGCTTTGATGATGTCGATCAGCACGCCTCTATCCCCTGAGCCCTTATAGTTCAACGTATTAGCCATCACCCACAAGGGGTATAAAACTGGCACAGTACATGCATATAAATAAGATGAATAAACATTAAATAACGCTCGGCTTGCTGAGCGGTATGTATACGAGCCGGATTGTGTCCCTTCCGGCCGCATAAAATAGGAGCAATGTTGATGAAGAAAGTCATCACGGTCTGCCCTTATTGCGCATCAGGTTGCAAAATTAATCTGGTGGTCGATAACGGTAGAATCATTCGCGCTGAGGGTGCGAATGGCGTGACGAACCAAGGCGAGCTGTGCCTGAAAGGGTATTACGGCTGGGATTTTATCCACGATACTAAAATCCTGACTCCGCGCTTGAAGTCACCAATGATCCGCCGTGAACGCGGTGGGAAGCTGGAAAACGTCTCATGGGAAGAAGCGATTGAATTCGCAAGCTCCCGCCTGCTGGCTGTAAAAGAAAAATACGGCCCAGATGCCATCATGACCACCGGTTCTTCCCGCGGTCCTGGTAATGAAACTAACTATGTGATGCAAAAATTTGCTCGCGCAACGATCGGTACTAACAATATCGACTGCTGCGCGCGCGTCTGACACGGCCCTTCGGTTGCAGGTCTGCAGCGATCGGTCGGTAACGGCGCCATGAGTAACTCAATCGTTGAGATTGAAGATACCCAATGCATTTTTGTCTTCGGTTATAACGCCGCAGACTCCCACCCTATCGTGGCTCGCCGTATTATTAAGGCGAAAGCGAAAGGGGCTAAAATTATTGTTTGCGACCCGCGTTTCATCGAAACCGCGCGCATCGCCGACATTCATGTTCCGCTTAAAAACGGTTCTAACATCGCACTGCTGAATGCGCTGGCTCACGTCATCATTGAAGAAAACCTTCATGACCGTGAATTCATCCAACAGCATACCGAAGAGTTTGAAACCTTCCGCGATCTGGTCTTGCCGTATACGCCAGAATCGGTTGAAGAAACCACCGGTATCAGCGCGCAGATGATTCGTGAAACCGCACGTATGTATGCCAAGGCACCAACGGCAACCATTCTGTGGGGCATGGGCGTTACCCAGTTCTATCAGGGTGTCGAAACCGTTCGTACGCTTACCAGCTTGGCGCTGCTGACCGGCAACTTAGGTAAAGCACACGTGGGTGTGGGTCCTGTTCGTGGTCAAAATAACGTTCAGGGTGCTTGCGATATGGGTGCGTTGCCAAACACCTATCCGGGTTATCAGTATGTCACTGATGAAGCTGCCCGCGAGAAGTTTGCCAAGGCGTGGGGCGTTCCTTCCCTGCCAGCCCATATCGGCCACGCGCTGAGCGAAGTGCCGCATAACATCGACCACGGTCTGATTAAAGCGCACTACGTCATGGGTGAAGATCCATTACAGACCGAACCGGATCTGGCGACGATCCGTCGTACCTTTGAGAAGCTGGATATTCTGATTGTTCAGGATATCTTCATGACCAAAACCGCCGCCATTGCAGACGTGGTGTTCCCTGCAACGTCGTGGGGCGAGCATGAAGGTGTTTACACCGCAGCTGACCGCGGTTTCCAGCGATTCTACAAAGCCGTAGAGCCTGTGGGTGACGTTAAACGCGACTGGGAGATCATTAGCCTGATGTCCACCGCGATGGGTTACCCAATGCACTACAACAATACGCAGGAAATCTGGGACGAACTTCGCGAACTGTGTCCGATCTACTACGGCGCGACCTATGAAAAAATGGCCGATCTGGCCTACATTCAATGGCCATGCCCAACGCTCGAAAGCCCAGGAACGTCTTATCTGTATGAAGGCGGCAAGTTCGACACCCCTAACGGCAAAGGACAGTTCTACACCTGCGAATGGCGTCCGCCGATTGATAAAGTCAGCGACGAATTCCCAATGGTATTGGCTACCGTACGTGAAGTGGGTCACTACAGCTGCCGCTCTATGACCGGTAACTGTAAAGCGCTGGCGGCTCTGGCAGACGAACCTGGCTTTATCCAAATCAATACTGAAGATGCCGCACGCTTTGGCATTCGCGATCAGGAACTGGTTTGGGTTCGTTCACGTCAGGGTAAAGTCATTACCCGCGCCAACGTGAGCAACCGTCCAAACAAAGGTGCGGTCTATATGACGTATCAATGGTGGATCGGTGCCTGTAACGAGCTGGTCGCAGAAAACCTGAGCCCAATTACCAAAACGCCAGAGTACAAATACTGTGCCGTCGCGGTAGATGCCATCAAGGATCAGGATGAGGCCGAACAGTACGTCGTTCGCGAATACGACAATATCAAACGTCGTCTGCGAGAAACGGCGGAAGGTTAGAGGTAGGTCGTTTACTGAAACATATGCTCAACGTGATTTAATCCACCACGTTGGGCATTTTTATCATCTTGGATTCTCATTTTAAGAACGCTAACACCCGCGAGTTCAGAGACCTAAAGTGGCACCCCCGTCCCTTTATCAAATCAGCACCTGCCATTATCACCGCCAAGATCAACGAGTGAGATCTCCATTCCAACGATAATGTTGCCGATGTCGTATCGCGCAAATTATTCGACACTTATGTCGAATTTCCCTGTCGAGCTGGCAATTCAGCGCGCTATTTTTTGCGTTTAAAAAATCAGATTAGAAAGCAACCTTCTAATTTAAAACAAAAAAACACCCGTTCAAATACAGTTGGCATGATGTGTGCTTACTAGTACCGATAAGCAATCTGAGCATAGGCAGGTTCTTTCTGCCTCACTAAATATAATGAGAAATCAGGAGTTAATTGATGAACCGGTTCGTCATTGCAGATCCTAAAAAATGTATCGGCTGCCGTACCTGTGAAGTCGCCTGCGTCATGGCTCACCGTGAAGACAGCGAACTTCACAACCTGTCCAAAGACAACTTCACCCCACGCATTCACGTTATTAAAGGGGAAAACGTCAGCACAGCGATCCTGTGTCGCCAGTGCGAAGATGCCCCTTGTGCCAACGTTTGCCCAAACGGTGCCATTACCCGTCAGAAAGATTTCATCTATGTGTCACAGGAAAAATGTATCGGCTGCAAAACCTGCGTGGTTGCTTGCCCATACGGCACCATGGAAGTGATCACTTCTCCGGTCGTTCGTCAAAACGGCGCCTCCGCCATGATGGTTTCCTCTAAGGCTGAAGCCAACAAATGCGACCTGTGCCACTCTCGCGCTAATGGCCCAGCGTGCGTTGAAACCTGTCCAACCAATGCATTAAAGCTTATCGACCGCAATGCTATGCAAGACATGATCAATGAAAAACGCCGTCGTGCAGCGCTCGATACCACAATCGATTTCATGTTCTAACGGTTTCACATTTTAACGCTTTCATCTCATGCAGTTTTAAATCCTATTGATTGAAGTTGCCGTTTACTTGCAGCGACTTCAAAACCAAAAGGCTTGATTAACAACCATTCATTATCCCCGGTTCGGGGTAAGGTCTCGTTATGAATTCACCTACAGTGAATAACTCAATCGTTGTCAATAATCTCGACGTTGTGAAAAGTAAAGTCGTCACCGTCTGCCCCTACTGCGGCGCAGGATGCAAAATCAACCTTTGTGTTGAAAACGGTAAAATAGTCCGTGCCGAAGGCGCAAACGGCGTCACCAATCAGGGTGAGCTTTGTCTGAAGGGCTATTTTGGCTGGGATTTTCTCAACGATACAAAACTGCTAACGCCGCGCTTGAATGAGCCAATGATCCGCCGAGAAAAAGGCGGAAAATTTGAAGTGGTCTCTTGGGATGAAGCCATCCGCTATACCGCGCAGCGCCTAAAAGAAATCAAACAAAAATACGGCGCGAAATCGATTATGCATACCGGTTCCTCACGCGGAACAGGCAATGAAACCAACTATGTGATGCAGAAGTTTGCTCGCGCAGTGACCGGCAATAACAACGTTGACTGCTGTGCGCGTGTCTGCCACGGCCCGTCGGTTGCTGGCTTGCAACAAACGCTGGGCAACGGTGCTATGAGCAACTCCATCACCGATATCGAAAACTCCAAATGCCTGCTAGTTTTTGGCTATAACTGCGCGGACTCCCACCCTATCGTGGCGCGTCGCGTGATTAAGGCTAAAGAAAAAGGCGCCAAAATCATCGTTTGCGATCCACGAAAAATAGAAACAGCGCGCATTGCCGATCAGCATCTGCAAATGAACAATGGCACCAATATGGCGCTGGTGAATGCTTTTGCCCACGTACTGATTGAAGAAAATCTTTACGACAAAAGCTACGTGGCTAATTTCACCGAAGGCTTCGAGGAGTATCGCAAAATCGTTGCCGACTACAGCCCAGAAGCCGTCGAAAAACTGGTTGGCGTTCCCGCCGAGGATATTCGCCAAGCCATGCGCACCTACGCGGCGGCACCTTCCGCCACCATTATGTGGGGGATGGGCGTCACTCAGTTTGGTCAAGCCGTTGACGTGGTGAAAGGCTTATCAGGTTTGGCATTACTGACCGGCAATTTAGGCCGTCCTGACGTGGGCGTTGGCCCTGTACGTGGTCAAAACAACGTACAAGGAGCCTGTGATATGGGCGTATTGCCTAACGAATTCCCAGGCTATCAGTCGGTGACAAACCCAGAAATTCGCGCCAAATTTGCCAAAGCATGGGGCATCAATGCCGACGATATGGACCCTAACGTCGGCTATCGCATTACTGAAGTGCCGCACTTAGCTCTTGAAGGCAAAGTGAAAGCCTACTACATCATGGGCGAAGATCCTCTGCAAACCGAAGCCGACTTAGGCCTCGTGCGCAAAGGCTTTGACGCCTTAGAGTTTGTGGTGGTGCAAGACATCTTCATGACCAAAACCGCTGAGCAAGCCGACGTTATTTTACCGGCCACCAGCTGGGGCGAACACGGCGGGATCTTCTCCTGCGCCGACCGCGGATTCCAACGTTTCGGAAAAGCCATCGAGCCGAAAGGCAACGTTAAGCGTGACTGGGAGATTATCAGCCTGCTGGCCACCGAGATGGGCTATCCGATGCATTACAACAGCAATGAAGAAATCTGGGATGAACTGCGCGAGCTGTGCCCGCTGTATTACGGCGCAACCTACGAAAAAATTGGGGAAATGGGACACGTACAGTGGCCATGTCCAACGCTCGATCACCCTGGCACGCCTTATCTGTATAAAGACAACCATTTCGACACCCCGACAGGGAAAGGTCAACTGTTCGCGACCGCGTGGCGTGCTCCGGCCGAGATCCCAGACGAAGAGTTCCCTCTGGTGCTGTGTACCGTGCGTGAAGTAGGACATTACTCATGTCGCTCCATGACCGGTAACTGTGCCGCGCTGCAAACATTGGCCGATGAACCGGGTTTTGTGCAGATGCATCCTGAAGATGCCCAACGTATGGGAATTTGCGATCAGCAAATCCTATGGGTTGAATCTCGCCGTGGCAAAGTGATCTCGCGCTGTAACTACAACGAACGCATCAATAAAGGTGCAGTTTATATGACGTATCAGTGGTGGATTGGCGCATGCAACGAGCTGACTCAGGATAATCTGGACCCCGTTTCTAAAACGCCAGAAACCAAATACTGTGCGGTTCGCGTTGAGCCAATCATCGATCAGGATTGGGCAGAGAATTACGCCTCTCAGACCTATAACGAAATGAAATCACGCCTGCGTCGTCATGTTGAAGACGCTGAACGTATGATGGTTCATGCCTAATCGTTAGCTCTTTTACTGTCACCTCTCTCTTTATGGGAGAGGTGATAAAGAAAATACTCACTTTACTAATCCTTTTTGCACACTCGCTGCCCCACATCAAAGATGTTTATCGTTTAAATACGGAAAATAGTCATCTTTGATATGACGTAGTCTTCAGGAGCCACCTTGAGTCAGAACGCAATCTTGCTGAGAGTAAAAGGCAAAGTCCAAGGTGTTGGTTTTCGCCCATTCGTCTGGCAACTGGCTCAACGGCTTAAGCTGCAAGGCGAAGTGAGTAATGATGCCCAAGGCGTATTAATCGCCCTACGTTTACCCGCAGATATCGCACACTTCTGTCACCTGTTACGTCAGGAGTGCCCACCGCTGGCGCGCATTGACACGATCAGTAAGCAAGAATGGCTCGGTGGTGAACTGCCCCATGAGTTCTGTATTATTGAAAGCGGTCAGGGCCAAATGGATACCCAAATTGTGCCCGATGCTGCGACCTGTCCTGAATGTCTGCGCGAGATGAGCGATGCAGCCAATCGACGCTTTGGCTATCCGTTTATTAACTGCACCCACTGCGGGCCACGGTTTACCATTATTCAACGTATGCCATACGATCGCCCTTTCACCGCGATGGCGATTTTTCCGCTGTGTCCCACCTGCGATCAAGAATATCGAAACCCGGCAAACCGGCGTTTTCATGCCCAGCCAACGGCCTGTGCCGCCTGCGGCCCCCATCTGTGGAGCTGTAATAGCGCTGGCGGGCAGCCTTTTATTGGCGCGCACGCGTGGAAGGAAGTGATTGATGTATTGCTTAACGGCGGCGTTGCGGCGATTAAAGGCATCGGCGGATTCCATCTGGCCTGCGATGCGTCAAACCCGCACGCGGTGCAGCTTCTGCGCCAGCGCAAGCGCCGACCGGCCAAGCCACTAGCCGTCATGTTACCCGATGAAAGCTGGGTACGCGCCTATTGCCGAGATAACGTCTCAGACGACTTACTCAAGCTACTTAGCAGCCCTGCCGCCCCCATTGTGTTGCTACCAAAATCCACCTTGGTATTAGATGACATTGCGCCGCAATTGGATGAAGTTGGCGTCATGCTGCCGTCGAACCCCGTGCATCATCTATTGATGCAAAAAGTGGGGCGCCCCTTAGTGATGACATCGGGCAATGCCAATGGCTTGCCTCCCGCATTAAGCAATTCGCAGGCGCTGCACGATCTGGCCGATATCGCAGATATTTGGCTGCTGCATAACCGAGATATCATCCAACGCGTTGATGACTCCGTCATTCGCTGGCAACCGCATGGCGGCGAAATGCTACGCCGCTCGCGAGGCTATGTACCGGACGCAATTGATTTACCAGAGAGTTTCCAGCCGTTGCCTGCCGTGGCAGCTGTCGGTGGCGATCTGAAAAATACGTTTTGTCTGTTAAAAGGCAATCGGGCCGTGCTCAGCCAGCATCTCGGCGATTTAAGCGATGAAAGAGTCCAACAACAGTTCAGCCAAACATGGACATTGCTGCACCAAATTTATCAGTTTAGTTCTGAAGCGATCGCCTGTGATATGCATCCGGCCTACGTCAGCACCCAGTTTGCTCAGCAACAGACTCAAGAACTGAACGTTGAATGTTTACCCATTCAGCATCATCACGCTCATCTTGCAGCCTGCATGGTTGAGCATGGTATTCCTTTAGATACGCCGCCGCTGATTGGGCTAGCGCTCGATGGCATTGGTTTTGGTGCAGATAATACCCTTTGGGGCGGTGAGTGCCTTCGCGTGGATTATCGCCAAATGCAGCGTCTGGGGGGATTACCCGCCGTTGCGTTGGCAGGCGGTGATTTGGCCGCTCGTCAGCCATGGCGCAACCTGCTGGCGCAGTTGCTATGCTTCGTCCCCAACTGGCAGAGTTACCCAGAAGCCAAATTTATTCTTTCTCAGCCATGGCAAGTTTTACAACGGGCCATCGAGCGCGGACTCAATAGCCCGTTGGCGTCATCCACAGGGCGATTATTTGACGCAGCGGCAGCGGCATTAGGCATTTGCTCAGAAGCGATCAGCTTTGAAGGTGAAGCCGCCTGTCGCTTAGAAGCCTTGGCACAGCAGGCTCAGGAACGACACCCGCCGGTCTCATTGCCGCTGGATGTACACAACAATCTCGATATGGCCGTTTTCTGGCAACAATGGCTCCGTTGGCAGGCCGCCCCCGAAGATCGCGCCTATGCATTTCATTATGCATTGGCCGGCGGACTCGCGGATTTGGTGCGTGTTCATGCGAACGCAGCGAACTGCCGCACTATCGTAATGGCTGGCGGGGTCTTGCATAACCGTTTGTTACGCGAGCTGTTACAGCAAAATTTGGCTGAATTCACGCTATTACTTCCGCAAGCATTACCCGCTGGAGATGGTGCTCTGGCGTTAGGGCAGGCGGTCATTGCCGCCGCTCAGCGATGGGATGCGAGGGCGATCGCAAAGGCGTAAATGTTGCGCCATCACAATGCTATCAATCAGCCATCTAATGACGGTAATCAAGGTGCCACGGTGTGTATTCACCGAGGATATGCCCGCCATAAAAAATAAGATAACAACTATGCATGAACTAACCCTATGCCAGAGCGCATTTGACATCATCGAACAGCAGGCTCGAGCCAACAACGTGAAGCGCGTGACCGGTGTATGGCTGGAGATTGGCGCACTCTCATGTATTGAAGAGAGCGCCGTACATTTTTGCTTTGAAATCGTCTGCCGTGGCAGCGTAGCCGAGGGATGTGAACTGCACATCACAACCCAACCAGCTCAAGCTTGGTGCTGGGATTGTAGCCAGGCCATTACCGTATCAGCGCATGACGCAGGATGCCCACATTGCCAGAGCCATAATCTGCGCGTGGACAGCGGCGACAGCATGCAAATCAAACAAATCGAAATCGAATAGTTTTCGGGAGAGAATTTATGTGTACTACTTGCGGTTGCGCGGCTGGCGAACAGCGCATTGAAGGCGACGATCATCACGATCACGACCATCATCATGAGCATGGACACCATCACGATCACCACCATGGCCATGAACACGGTCATGATCACAGCCACGAACATGGTCACCATCATCATGAACATGAGCAGAACCATGAACACGGTCATCATCATGGGCATCAACATCAGCACGCGCAGAGTGAACATCCTCAGACCGTAGTGGTGCACCACCATTACCATCACACCGGCGACGTACATCATCATCACTATAACTACGTACTTGCCTCTGATGCCGAACTGCATCTTCACGACCACAAGCATAAACACAAGAATAAGAACAAAAATAAGCACGCAGAAAAGCGCCTAGAAAAGCATCTCGATAAACACGACGAAAAATTTACGCCAGAACAGCAAGATAACGATCTGCACTACGGTAAAGGCGAGGCGGGTAGCCATGCGCCCGGCATGACTCAACGCCGTATGCTGCAAATTGAGCAGGACGTTCTCGGCAAAAATAACCATCTGGCCGAGCACAACCGTGAGCACTTTACCCAGCAGCATATTGCCGCACTGAATTTGGTTTCAAGCCCCGGTTCAGGCAAAACAACGCTGCTGACGGAAACCCTCAAGCGTATTGCCGATCAATACAGCTGCGCCGTGATTGAAGGCGATCAGCAAACCACCAATGACGCAGAGCGTATTCGCGCCACCGGCGTTCCTGCTATTCAGGTGAACACCGGCAAAGGCTGTCACTTAGACGCACAAATGGTGCACGATGCAATGCATCGCCTGAACCTGCCAGACCGTAGCCTGCTGTTTATTGAGAACGTGGGTAATCTGGTGTGTCCAGCCAGCTTCGATCTTGGTGAACGTCATAAAGTTGCCGTGCTGTCCGTTACCGAAGGCGAAGATAAGCCGCTGAAATATCCACATATGTTCGCCGCCTCTTCGCTGATGATTATTAATAAAATCGATCTGCTGCCGTATCTGCATTTTGACGTTGAAGCCTGCATTGCCAATGCGAAACGCGTTAATCCACAGATCACCGTTATCCAACTTTCCGCCACCAGCGGTGAAGGAATGGATGCTTGGCTTGCATGGTTGGAGACAAACGTATGTGCTTAGGAATTCCAGGTCAGGTCGTTGCCGTAGGCGATGATATACATCAAATGGCAATGGTTGACGTGTGTGGCGTGAAGCGCGAAGTCAATATCGCGCTGGTATGCGAAGGCTCACCTCAAGAGATGCTTGGTCAGTGGGTGCTGGTTCACGTCGGTTTTGCCATGAGCATTCTCGATGAGGCCGAAGCCAAAGATACGCTGGATGCGCTAATGGCGATGCAAGAAGTTGAAGAGGACGTCGGTTATTTCCTGCGTAACGGCGAACCCGCTCCTCAGGCCAGTGAAAAGTAAGGTGGTATGAGATATGCAGTTTGTTGATGAGTTCCGCGATCCTGAACTGGCTAAAAAGCTGGTTCAGCGGATTACAGAGCGGGTTCGAACCTTACCTTCACACTGCAAACTTCCTCTTCAGCTGATGGAAGTTTGCGGCGGACATACTCACGCTATTTTTAAATTTGGCCTAGATCAGCTGCTGCCACCGGAGATCGAGTTTGTACACGGCCCCGGATGTCCCGTCTGCGTTCTGCCAATGGGCCGCATCGACGAGTGTGTCGAAATTGCAAGCCAGCCGGACGTGATTTTTTGTACCTTTGGCGATGCCATGCGCGTCCCAGGGCGCCACGGTTCTCTACTGGATGCCAAACGCAAAGGCGCTGATGTTCGCATCGTTTATTCGCCACTGGACTCCCTCGCGCTGGCGCAGCAGAATCCAGACAAAGAAGTGGTGTTCTTCGGCCTTGGCTTTGAAACCACGATGCCAAGCACGGCGGTAACGCTGCAGCAGGCGAAAACGCTGGGGTTGAAAAACTTCTCGGTTTTCTGCCAGCACATTACGATCACGCCTACGCTGCGCAGCCTATTGCAGCAGCCGAATGTACGCATCGACGGTTTCCTCGCACCCGGCCATGTCAGCATGGTCATTGGCGCTCATCCCTATGAGTTTATCTGCGAAGATTTCCACAAGCCCTTGGTTATCACCGGCTTTGAGCCGCTCGATATCTTGCAGGCGCTGGATATGCTGGTAGCGCAAATTGCCGAGGAACGCTGCAGCGTGGAAAATCAATATCGCCGCATCGTTCCCGATCACGGCAATGCTATCGCGCAGAAAGTTCTGGATGAAGTATTCGTCACCAAAGAGAGCAGCGAATGGCGTGGCTTAGGCGAAATCGCCCATTCCGGCGTAGGCTTAAGCCCTGCGTATGCTCAGTTCGACGCTGAATTACGCTTCCACCCGCAAGAACAGAAAGTCGCCGATGATCCAAGAGCGCGCTGCGGTGATGTACTCACCGGTCGCTGCAAACCGGCCGAATGTCCTCTGTTTGGCGTTGGCTGTAATCCGCAAAACGCATTTGGTGCGCTGATGGTTTCTTCTGAAGGGGCCTGTGCGGCGTTCTATCAATATCGTCGTGGGCTTGAATAAGAGAAGGTACGAAGAATGAGTGAATGGTCTAAAGATGATGTGATAACGATGGCGCATGGCAGCGGTGGCCGCGCGATGCAGCAACTGCTTGATACGCTGTTTTTGCCCCTGTTTAGCAATCCTGCTTTAGATGAACGTGAAGATCAGGCACGTTTGCCGCTGAGTGTTTTCAACCAGCACGGCGATCGCTTGGCCTTCACCACCGATAGCTATGTTATCGACCCGATATTTTTCCCCGGTGGCGATATTGGTAAGCTGGCCGTATGCGGCACCGCCAACGATTTGGCGGTAAGTGGCGCTCAGCCTAAATATCTCTCCTGTGGCTTTATTCTTGAAGAAGGGTTACCGCTGGCCGATCTGGAAAAGATCGTGCGTAGCATGGCGGCGACCGCGCGTGCGGCAAATATCCAGATCGTGACTGGCGATACCAAAGTGGTTCAGCGCGGCGCTGCGGATAAGATCTTTATCAACACCGCCGGTATTGGCGCGATCCCGAACGATATTCACTGGGGAACGTCAGAGATCCAGCCCGGCGACAAGCTGATCGTCAGCGGTACGCTTGGCGATCACGGTGCCACGATCCTGAATCTGCGTGAGCAGTTGGGGCTTGAAGCTGAACTGACCAGCGACTGCGCGGTACTGGCTCCGCTGATTGCGCCACTGCGTAATATCCCTGGCGTTCGAGCCCTACGTGATGCAACCCGCGGTGGCGTGACCGCCATTATGCATGAGTTCGCCAATGCGAGCGGCTGCGGTATCGACGTTATCGAGCAATTACTTCCGGTAAAAAGCGCGGTGCGCGGTATTTGTGAACTCCTAGGGCTAGAGCCACTGAATTTTGCCAACGAAGGAAAGCTGGTGATAGCCGTTGCGCCAGAAGCTGAACAAGCGGTGCTTGATAGCTTACATCTGCATCCATTGGGAGTGGACGCTGCAACGGTTGGCGTGGTGACTGAAGGGAAACAAGTACGCCTAACCGGAATGTATGGCACCTCTCGTCTGCTGGATTTACCACACAGTGAGCCGCTGCCAAGAATTTGTTGAGATTCGTGATTGTCCCCCTACCAACCTCCCCTTCGCAGGGGAGGAGCCGATCGAGCACTGAATTAATATCGAAAGCTGAACTGCTCCCTCCCCTGCGAAGGGGAGGTTGGGGTGGGGTAACTCTCTCCTCAGCATAAGGAGAGGTATTGATCAATGAGTGCCTAACTTCCCTACCAACAATTCCCGCACCGGCTGGTTAGTATTCATCGCCTGATACAAGATTTCATACAGATCGTGGATCTTATCCAGATAGTGTTCCAACACCGCATCCATCGAACGGTTGTTAACCTTGCCATCAATCTGACCATTCTCATCGATGGTTGAATGGCTAATTTCCACAAAATGATCTTCGCCCTGTTCATCGTTCATGCGCAGTCCGTACTGGATCTTTTTGCTGTAAAACTCATCTGCCAGCTTCACTTCAACCATAAAGTGATCAAACACCGTGAAGTTAACGCTGTCACCATCACCGCAGCTGAACTCATGAAAAATCTTCAGCTTTGAAGACGTCGCGGCTTTGATTAAGCTGCTTTTATACAAAGCCCACTGCGCCATTAATTTTTCATTTTTGTCATGGATATAAAGCGACTTTTCGGTTAATTCGCTGACCTTCATACTTCTTTGCCTCGCTCCACATTGTGGGTTGGAGTGTGTTACCTAGGGCATCGCCCCACTGATTGTTTGACGCTCAATCAGGCCGACATTCGGCAGCGTTGAGCGTTTCAATCACTACAAAAGCATAATCCGTGCCAATAAATAAAATAATTAAATAACCAATGTTATTCAGATAATTACGGGAATTAATCATTCAAAGTGACAAGATAAACAGGCGGGATGGTTCTGGCGAGTGATGACGTGTCGACACTTATGTCGACGCTATGACACGGGCGAAAAACGTACATTTTCGCCCGTGCGAGGAGAGGTTTTTAGTCCTTCGCAGAAATGCCTAAGCGCTGCATACGGGAAATCAACGTGGTGCGTTTCAGCCCAAGCCGTGCCGCAGCACCACGAGGGCCAGCCACAATACCGTTAGACTCACGCAATGCCGCCAGAATGCGCTCACGCTCGCTGAATTCACCGCCCTGCGCTGGATCGTGCGCCGCCTTTTCCGCAGGCGGTGTCACTGACCATGCAGAAGGCGCCGCTTGCGCAGGCTTATTCACCAACGGTGGCGAAAGGTGATATTGCAGCTCGTTGAGTTGCAAGTTTAATACCGGCCCGCGCGTTAAGATAACGGCACGCTCAATGATATTTTCCAGCTCACGAATATTACCCGGCCACGGTAAATCGCACAGCATGCGGATGGTTTCCGTTGGAATACTATCGATAGTGCGATTCATACGTTTAGCAATTTTGCGCGTGAAGAATTTGACCAGCAGTGGAATATCTTCTGGGCGTTCACGCAAAGGCGGGATCACAATAGGAAAAACATTAAGGCGATAATAGAGATCGCTGCGATATTCACGATCCAGCACCATCTGTTTCAGATCGCGGTTAGTGGCGGCTATCAGACGAACATCTACCGGAATAATTTTATTCCCGCCCAGTCGCTCAATTTCTCGCTCCTGCAATACGCGCAGCAATTTTGGTTGAAGCTCAAGCGGAATATCACCCACCTCATCCAAAAATAGCGAGCTCTTATTCGCCAACTCAAAACGCCCCATTCGCTGTGACGTTGCGCCGGTATAAGCGCCCTTCTCATGGCCGAATAAATCACTTTCCATCAGGCCACTAGGAATGGCGGCGCAGTTCATTTTAACCATGCGCTTTTGATTGCGTGTGCTGAGATTATGAATAGCCTGTGCGATCAACTCCTTGCCTGTTCCCGTTTCACCCAAGATCAGCACGCTACAGTCGCTCGAAGCCACCATTTCAACCTGTTCCAACACGCTTTTTATCGCCGCGCTTTGACCAACGATTTCACCAAAATCGCTGCCTTGGCGAATTTGTTCGGTTAAATAGCGATTCTCGTGTACCAAGCTATCTTTCAGGCGCGATATTTCACCGTATGCCAGCGCGTTATCCACCGCGATGGCGATACGTGCCGCAATTTGACGCAGCAGCTTAAGGTTATTATCACTGAATATCGCGGGCTGGCACTGCGCCAGTTTCAGAACGCCTAGCACTTTATTACCAAAGATCAGCGGCAGCTGGCAGATGGTCTGATGGCCAAACGCAAGCATCTGCGCTAGCTGGCGATCCTGCGGAGCAAGGCGCGCTGAGTCCTGCAAATCCATCAACAGCATCTCTTCGCTTTGCACCACCTGTTGGGCAAGGGAGCCCTCCAGCGGCAGATATTTTTGTTCACGCAGCACCGGTTTTCCGCTTTGGTAGCAGGCGACATAGGCTTTAAAACGATCTTCCTGTTCATCAAAAACCGACAGGCCGATATAGTCGATGCCGAAGAAACGATGGATCTCTTTGGAAACCTCCGCAGCCAGCCCATCGAGCTCAAGCTTAGAGGTGACGGCATTCGTGACGTCCACCAAAATGCGATAGTGATCGCGCTCGCGGCGCAGGCTCTCTTCCTCAAGCTGAACATGTTCACGCTCAAGGATGTTCTCTAATACGCTAGCAACTACCTCAGCCAACGGCTGTGCCAGAGCCAGCTCGCTTTCGCTGAACTGTTGATCGCCGTGTTTAATGAATTCGATACCACCTAATCTTTGGCGTGGCGTAGTCAGCGGCAGCTGATAATAGACGTTTAAATCGCGATACTGCACCAGTTCAGACACCTGTGGAAACTGCTGAACAAACGCATCGCGTCGACAGCAAATAGGCTGCTGGTCGGCCCAGACTTTTCCCCCCGGCCCTTCAGCTAACAATACGTCATTGGAGCATCGCATTTGTTTGCTTTCAGGTTCATAGCCGTAATGAGTAATACGATTGTGCAAGGGGTCAAGGCGTAAAATATTCACGCGATCAAAACGAATAACGGAGAATGACAAGCCGTGTAGTGCCCGCATTAGCTCAGAGAGTGAGCGCTGAGCAAGCAGCGTTTGTGTGGCCTGATGCAGCATATCCTGCCAGACCGGATTCATTCTGGTTGAAGACTGTATTTTGACGGTATTCATAGCTGAAGATGATGCGCGTGAAATGATTAGGACCGTTATTCTACGGGAAGCTAAGGTCGGATAGATATGATCTAAACGCTTAAATATCACAATTAATACTAATGATATCGGAGTAAATAATAACTATTATTCTTTAAGCATGTGCGTCAACAAATTGCTAACGCACATGAAACTTCTTAGCGCTATACCCAAGCAATACAAGTTACTTGAAGTATGACGAGGACAAATTTACATAATTTCTAACGCTAATAACTCTTCAATTGTCTGACGGCGGCGAATTAAACGCGGCTGATTATTTTCAAATAACACCTCAGGCAATAGCGGGCGGCTATTATAATTTGAAGACATCGATGCACCGTAAGCGCCGGTATCATGAAAGACTAAATAGTCTCCAACCTGTGCCGCAGGAAGCGCGCGCGTTTCCACTTCCCCACCCGCCTTTTGTGTAAATACGTCGCCAGACTCACAAAGAGGACCACCAATAACAGATTCAATCAGCGGCTGCCCACTCACATCTCGCCCGTCTGCTGGCATGAGCGAAATATGGTGATAGCTGCCATACATAGCCGGACGCATCAGGTCGTTAAAACCAGCGTCAACCAGAACAAAATGACGGCTGCCCATATTTTTAACCGAACGAACCTGCGCCACTAAAACGCCGGACTCAGCCACTAAATAGCGCCCAGGTTCAATTTCAAGATGTACTGGGTGACCAAGATGACGTGCGATACGTTCGCGAGCGTCGTTCCACAGAGCATAGTAGTTCGACACATTGATAGATTCATCGCCCTGCTGATAGGGGATAGACAAACCGCCACCCGCTGAAATAGCCTGAATATCGTGACCGAGTTCGATCACTTGGCGCGCCATGGTGTCACATACCTGTGCCAGATGCTGGTAATCCACGCCCGAGCCGATATGCATGTGCAAACCAATCAGCTGCAACTCATAACGTTTGATCAGCGCGAGCGCCTGCGGCAGCTCTTCAAACCAGATACCGTGTTTGCTGTTCTCACCGCCCGTATTGGTTTTCTGGCTATGACCATGACCAAACCCCGGATTAACGCGCAGCCACACGGGATGACCCGGCGAGCGCTCGCCCAGTTGGGTGAGCATATCGGCGGAACCCGCATTCACAGGAATATTCAGTTCAACAACACGCGCCAGGGTGGCTTCGTCTAACACATCAGCGGTAAAGACGATTTGGCTTGGGTTACCCCCCGGCTGAAAACCTGCCATCAGCGCACGTTCAATTTCACCTAATGAAACCGCATCGACCTTAACGCCTTGCTCATGCATCAAACGTAAAATATGAATATTAGAACAGGCCTTCTGCGCAAAACGGATCACATCAAATTCACGCAGCTTTTCAATCTGCTGCTTTATGATATCGCCATCATAAGCCCACACCGGACAGCCAAAGCGTTGTGGCAGCGTCATCAGATTATCGATATTCAGCGCGGTGGTGCGATCATTTAGTGAACGTGGCATGAGATCCTCTTTGCGGTCAGTCTATTTTTTGTGTTGTTGGATGTTGTTCTCCGATTATTGCCACTGCAGATGACTTAAAGAAAATATCTATTTAGAGCAAGTCTATTCATTTATGATATAGGCTGTTCATCTTCGGAGCCCGCTGACTATGCCTGCTATTTCCCTACGCCAAATCGAAATTTTTCACGCCGTGATGACAACGGGGAATTTGACGGAGGCAGCACTGCTGCTCAATACATCACAGCCAACGGTGAGCCGTGAACTGGCTCGGTTTGAGAAACTGCTGCAAATATCGTTGTTTGATCGGGTGCGCGGTCGCCTAAGACCCACCGCACAGGGACTTCAACTGTTTGAAGAAGTACAACGCTCCTACTACGGCATCGAGCGTATTGCCGATGCCGCCAAGCATATTCGTCAGTTCCAACAGGCACAGCTTTCCGTCGCCTGCCTGCCCGCATTCTCTCAGTCGCTGTTACCTAACGTCTGCCGCACATTTTTAAGTGAATATCAGGATGTGAGTTTGAACGTGATCCCACAGGAATCGCCGCTACTGGAAGAGTGGCTGTCTGCCCAACGCTACGACCTTGGCCTGACCGAAAATACCTACACGCCGCCCGGTACCGAACGCCAGACTCTAGCCACGTTCAACGAAGTTTGCATTCTACCGAGCGGGCATCCTCTGTTAAGCAAGTCTCATTTGGCACCACAGGACTTTGAAAATCAGCGCTATATCAGCCTTTCACCCAATGATAGCTATCGCCAGACGCTTGATGCGCTGTTTCACCGCGAACAGGTGAGCCGCCAAATGGTGGTAGAAACGCACAGCGCCGCATCCATTTGCGCAATGGTTCGCCAAGGCGTGGGTATTTCTATTGTGAACCCGTTAACCGCGCTCGATTTCGTTGGGCAAGGGATTGAGATCCGTCCCTTTAGCGTTGACGTTCCCTTCACCGTGAGCTTAATTCTGCCCAAGCATCGCCCGTCATCCGTGTTGGTGAGCGCGTTTATTCATCATCTTGAAGGCTATATTGCCGAGGTTTGTCAACGCCTCGCGAAACCATCGCATTAACGCTAAGAATAATCGGTTTTCTCTAGCCACTTGCCCTCTTTGTCTATACTGAAATCAGCGGCTACATGAATTCCCCTAATAGTAAGGAGCTCAAATGGCAGGTAAACCACCCTATCCAAGACACGCAGAAATTGTGGAAGTGAGAAAAGGTACGCAGGGCGCAACGGAAATTTGGTACGAGCTACGGGCAGACCATCCGCGGCCCAATACGCTGATTAGCGAGCATCCTACACACCAAGAAGCAGTAGACGCTAAACGTCGCTATGAAGATGAAAAGAAAGAATAATATGTTTGTATTTAGACATAAAAAAACTCAGCCAATAAGCTGAGTTTTTTTATTTCGTGTGTCGGCAATGAAACCATTATTTCGTTAACGCGATAATACCCAACGTTAAGCCAGCAACCGCCGCTGCCCCACCGGCAATCGCGCCAGCCGTTTCCCAGTTATCCTGAGTCGTACCTTTCATGCACGTGTCGGTATGCACCAAGCGACCCTGAGAGTCATAGACCGGTACGCAAGGCGAGTTGGTTGCACATCCGGCAAGTAACGCTGCAACCAACGCTACGCCAATTAACTTTTTCATGATACGCCTCGATGAGCGAATGCTCTAAATCCATATGTTGACGGATAAGACAGTATCACTAGCAAAGATATAAAGTGATGATGAATAATTGCAAAGTATTTGGATTGTAAAGAGTGTGGGGAAAACCGCTTAAATAAGGAGAAATTATGCTTTATCGCAACAGGGCAATTCCCCATACTCCGATAAATCATCCTTGCCATCAAGCAGCCTATTTAGCGTCTATACACCTAATTATCACAAAAAAGCATTTACGTTTCGGTAATAATCAGTGTATTACCATATAGAAACTTCATCACCCAAGGTCGTTATTTATTTGGCCTACATTCTCATGATTTAGCCTAGACTAAATCTTAGGGCTACTGGGTTCCATGTGTCGTTCTATCTGATCTAGCTTATTTCACGATGCATGAAATGATTAATGTTCAAAATGAAAACACATTTAAAATTGGTGAAAAAGATTAGTTCACACAGGCGAAATATTATGATTAATATAGGCTAAAAAGAAAATAATATTTTATTATCACGCAAAGCCGATATATATAACAAATCCATTCAAGTAGTCAGTATAGAAATAAACCTTAAAGCAGAGCAAGATATAAAATAATCATTATTTCACTTACAATAAAAATCTTATATATAACCTGCCCCTGTGTAACTCCCATTATATGAAAATTTTCCTTTCCATATAAAACATGCATTGTATTGGCATTTTTAAACAGCAATGTGAATCGCTTATCAGCGTATGAAAAATCTGAAAGTATGTAAAAAGCATGTAAAGATGAGGCGATTACATTTAAAAACATTGCTCGCCTTTGTGAAATAAAACACAATTAACCATATAAAAACTGCGTGTATGCTCACCGGCTAAAAATGGATGTAGGATAGAACGATGCTGAAGGTTCTCTTTTCAATCCCCCTCTCTTCTTTATGTCACACCGAATATCTACGACAGCGTAGCTATAAACGCTTTGCTGGCGCAGAGAAGCATCTTCGGGGATAGGCAGATTTAAAATTTTTGGCAGGAGCCATAACGTGACCTTATATGACATTAAACCGAAGTTTCAGAATCTATTAAGACCTATCGTTATCAAACTTCATGATTGGGGAGTAACAGCCAATCAGGTCACGCTACTGGCCATGCTGACATCAGTATTGTTGGGTGGATGGCTGATGTTTTTCCCCAATCCAATTTTATATATTTCGCTACCGTTTTATTTATTTTTTCGCATGGCGCTAAACGCTATCGACGGCATGCTAGCCAGAGAGTTTAAGCAACAATCAACGCTCGGGGCCATTCTAAACGAGGTCGGCGATATTATTTCTGATGCTGCACTCTACCTCGCTTTCGCTTTTTTAACCGGCATCGCGCCTTGGCTGGTGATACTGGTGGTGCTGCTTTCTTGGCTCACTGAGTTTTGTGGCGTGATCGTCCAAACACTAACGGGGGTCAGGAACTATCGCGGCCCACTCGGCAAAAGCGATCGGGCGTTTGTACTCGGTGCATTAGGTCTCTTTATTGCGCTTTGGCCTCAGTATATCGGCGTTGCCAATATCGTATTTGGTGTTGCGGCACTGCTCCTCGCATGGACCTGTGTCAACCGTTGTCGCTGTGCTTTGGAGGCGAAAAATGCCTGATACCATGCATACGTTATATTATTGCCTCGGCGGGATTTTCAGCGTTTTGCTGCTGGCGACCATTATTATTTTCGCCTTAAAAAAATGCCGTCCACAGCGCGACTGGTTGGAGTTACAACAGCGCATCAATAGTTGGTGGGTGATTATTTGCCTATTTTCGCTGGCAATGCTGTCGCCCAAATGGCTGGCGCTGACTTTCTTCGGTTTTATCAGTTTCCTATCGTTAAAAGAATACCTAACCCTAGCGCCAACGAGACGCTCAGACAGCGTGCCGTTGCTATGGATGTACGCCGCAATACCCCTGCAATATATCTGGATAGGTATGTCGTGGTACGGAATGTTTATTATCTTCATTCCTATTTATGTATTTTTATTCCTACCGGCGCGCATGGTTATCGTCGGCGATACCAAAGGTTTTCTTCACTCTGCGTCGGTCATGCACTGGGGAATGATGACTACGGTATTTGCATTGAGTCACGTTGCCTTTCTGCTAACCCTGCCCGGCGTTGATGCCAACGCGGGTGCTTTGCTGGTTATTTTCTTAGTCGCGGCGACAGAGCTTAACGATATATCTCAGTATTTGTGGGGAAAATCGCTGGGTAAAATCAAGGTCACACCTAAAGTCAGTCCGAATAAAACGCTGGCCGGCTTAATCGGCGGGGTGATGACCACCACACTGCTAGCGGCAATTTTTGGCCCCCTACTTACACCAATGGATTGGCTCCATTCATTGGCTGCTGGCGTCATTATTGGCCTAAGTGGATTCTGCGGTGATGTGGTGATGTCAGCGATTAAACGCGACTTCGGCGTAAAAGATTCCGGCAAGCTGCTGCCTGGGCACGGCGGTATTCTCGATCGCATGGATTCGCTGATTTATACCGCACCGCTGTTCTTCCACTTTTACTATTACTTCTACGTTTAAGAGGCGCTCATGAACCGTATGCTGCGCTGGATTTTTACGCTGTGCGTTGCCTATCCTGTGGTTTGGATTTGGCTCGGCGTTCGCGTCTCTGGTCGTAAAAAATTACCGATAGATGGCCCAGCGATTATCGTGGCGAACCACAACAGCCACCTCGATGTACTGACACTCTTCACCCTATTTCCGCTCTCAACGTTGGTCAACGTGCAGCCCGTAGCTGCTGCAGATTACTTTCTGAAAAACAAACTGATTAGCTGGTTTGCACTGAAGGTGATCGGCATCATCCCCGTTTATCGTGGAGCCCATCAGGCCAACCCGCTACAAGCCTGCGTTGATGCACTGAATGAAAAGAAAATCGTGATTATTTTTCCCGAGGGCACGCGCGGAGAGCCGGGTAAATTTTCAGAAATAAAATCCGGTATCTGGCATTTGAGCCAACAGTGCCCCGAGGTTCCTATTATTCCTGTCTATATGCACGGCCTTGACCGTTCGATGGGGAAAGGTCAAAAAATCCCGGTGCCTTTCTTTATCGACATATTTATTGATGACGCATTGTTTTATGACGCAGACAAAATCACTTTTAAGCGATTACTACTAAATCGTTTTGTCGCTTTACAACAGCTTGCTACAAGGAAAACAGCATGATTCAGGAAGCACGTTTATTTCAGGAAGGCACATTCTTTACCAGCGACAAGACATCATTATATTTTCGCCACTGGCCTGCTACGGAAGGTCACAGTCATAAAGTCATCGTTCTGTTTCATCGTGGGCATGAGCACTCTGGGCGTTTGCAGCATGTTGTCGACGAACTGATGATGCCCGATACGCATTTTTACGCCTGGGATGCCCGTGGTCACGGCCAGTCACCGGGTGCTCGCGGCTATAGCCCAAGCCTTGCACGCTCGGTATTGGATGTGGATGAGTTTGTGCGTTTTGTCGCACAGGATGCACAGGTCAGACTCGATGATATTGTGGTGATTGCTCAAAGCGTGGGTGCCGTGCTGGTATCAACATGGGTTCATGATTTTGCGCCGAAAATTCGCGGTATGGTACTGGCGTCTCCGGCGTTTAAGGTCAAGCTATACGTACCGTTTGCCCGTTCTGGCCTTGGCTTAATGCAGCGTTTTCGTGGTCTATTTTATGTAAATTCCTACGTAAAAGGTAAATTCCTCAGCCATGATCCCGAGCGCATCGCCAGCTTTGAAAATGACAAACTGATTACGCGTCAAATCGCCGTGAACATCTTGTTAGACCTGTACAAAACGGCTGACCGCATTGTTTCCGACTCATCGGCGATTACGTTGCCAACTCAGTTACTTATTTCCGGCGACGATTTCGTGGTACATGCAAAACCGCAAAAACAATTCTACGCCGGATTACGTAGTGCAATAAAAGAACAACATATTTTACCGGGCTTCTATCACGATACTTTGGGTGAAAAAGAACGCAGTTTAGCCTTCGATAAAATGAAAAGTTTTATCGACCAGCTTTATAAAGCCGAACCTTATGCATTCGATTACAGCCATGAAGATCGATGGAGTCCGAGCGCCGATGCCTATCGTGAATTGCAAGCGCCGCCAAAAGCGCGGTCGCTGGAAGGTCTATTTTATGCCGCACTAAGCTTTGGGATGAAAACTATCGGTAAGAAGTCAAAAGGAATGCGGCTTGGTTACGAAACAGGCTTCGACTCCGGTAGCACGCTAGATTATGTCTATCGCAATCAACCCGAAGGTCAAGGCACTCTGGGACGCGTAATCGACCGTAACTATCTCAACAGCGTTGGCTGGCGCGGCATTCGGGTTCGTAAAATACATATCCAGCAGATGATCGAGCAGGCGGTTAAGTCCTTGCAAGACAGAAATATCCCCGTGCGCGTGGTGGATATCGCCGCAGGGCATGGCCGCTATGTGCTGGATGCACTGGAGAAACAACAAGGCGTTGAAAGCATATTGCTGCGTGATTACAGCGATTTAAATGTGGAAAAAGGTCAGGCGATGATCGCGGAACGCGGGTTAAGCGCTATCGCACAGTTTCAAAAAGGGAATGCTTTCGACTATGACTCCTTAGCAACGCTTAATCCGGCACCCACGCTAGGGATTGTTTCAGGGCTGTACGAACTCTTCCCTGATAATCATTTAATCAAAACGTCATTGGCTGGGCTTGCGGCAGCCATACCTGTCGGCGGCATATTGGTATATACCGGCCAGCCATGGCACCCGCAGTTAAAAACCATCGCGTATACCCTCACTAGCCATCAGAACGGGATTCCGTGGATGATGCGTGTACGTAGCCAGAAAGAGATGGATACGCTTGTGGAACAGGCTGGTTTTGAAAAATGCCATCAGGTTATTGATGAGTTTGGCATTTTCACCGTGTCACTCGCGATAAGAAAATAAAATGGCTCAGTGCAAACCTTCACAAAATAATGGCAGCCTTTGGAAACATGGGCTGTGCTGGCTTCTGTTGCTAGGCCCACTATTTTTTCTCAGCTACGGGCAGGTAAATCAATTCACTGCGACAAGAGACGACGTGGAAAGCATAGTTTTCGGCTGGGAACATGCGATCCCGTTTATGCCGTGGACCATCGTGCCTTACTGGAGCATTGATCTACTGTATGGTCTTTCGTTTTTTATCTGTACCTCAAAGCAAGAACTAACACGCCACGGCTGTCGACTGCTTGCTGCATCGCTTATTGCCTGTATAGGTTTCCTATTTTTCCCACTGAGATTTTCGTTTATTCGCCCAGAAACGCAGGGCATATTTGGCTGGTTATTCCATCAGCTCGAGCAGTTTGATCTCCCTTATAACCAAGCCCCATCCTTGCATATCATCCTCGCGTGGCTACTGTGGTTACGTTTTCGTCAGCATTTGGGGCGTGAAGCGCGCTTCCTGTGCGGAGGATGGTTTTTACTGATTGCAGCGTCCGTGTTAACGACTTGGCAGCATCATTTTATCGATGTCATCAGTGGTTTTATCGTTGCGGTCGCTATCAGCTACGCGATCCCGATCAAAGGCCAATGGCATTGGAAGCGCCCATCTCCACACACGCTTCGGCTTGCAGCAAAATATGCCACCGCAAGTGCCTTATTTTTTCTAGCTGGGGGGCTTATCCCATATGGCTCTATTTTGCTGTGGCCAGCGACTGCTTTACTCATTGTCTCATTAGGCTATGTAGGTCTGGGTACTAGCATATTTCAAAAAAACGATGCAGGGCATTTATCGCTTTCTGCACGTTTATTGCTCTGGCCTTATTTAATTGGGGCGCGGATTTCTAGAAAGTGGTTTTCCCGCCATATCCCCGCGGTGTCCCCTATCCTCGATGGAATATCTTTAGGGGGATTTCCGGGGAAGTCCTCACCGCCTAGCGCAGTGCTTGACCTCACGGCGGAGTTTCATAGAAAAGTTCCTTCGACATTTCGCTGGTCAGCTTATCCGTTAATGGATTTAACCCCGCCTACGCTACAAGATATTGATGCGATCTTGTGTAAACTCAGTCAGTTACGCTTAACCAATGGTACGGTTCTGGTTTGCTGCGCATTAGGTTTATCCCGCAGTGCAACGGTGGTGGCCGCTTGGTTGCTGGCTAAAAACCACGTGTCTTCTGTGCCGCAGGCTATTGCACTCATCAAACATCATCGCCCGCAAATTGTATTAACGCCTGCCCATATTGATGTGCTGGAAAAGTATAAGGAAACACGATGCCAAACATCAGCATGACAAACCGCATTATAGAGATTCATCTGTCAAGTTGGCGTTACTTCGCGGCGCTATCACTGCTACCGATGGTGCTAGCATTTGCCTTTTTACCGATATGCGAAGTTGCAGCACTGTGCATTTTATTTCTGGTTACGCACTACTACTGCTGGCGTCTATGGCTGGATGAACGACTTTTCCAGCTCCTCAATGAAGAAAGCAATCTTGCTGAATTTGATCAAGGAATGGGGTGCTTATGGGGAGCTGCTTCAGGTAAAACGCGCTCAATGAATGAACGCTGGCAAGGAGTGCGACGGCTGTTTTACCGGGCAATACTGGCGCTCTTAGCGCTATGGCTCGTTTCATTAGGCTTAGTGCTTTATGTCTCTTATAGCCTTAGGTGATTGAACATATTTATATTGCTGAGTTTTTATTGGCATAGATATATATATTGATGATAAATGAGGAATAAATCGAAATAGTCGCTGGGTCATCGAGGGAAAATGTGGACCTATTTGGGTTTATAGGGGCTACTAAAAAACACTGGCAGCGGCCACGAACTTAGTCAGCTAACCACCTTGCCAAGCCAATGAAACACTCTCCGCTCTGTCATCTAAAAGTAGAGATTCTACATATAGAGCGACAAAAACCATCATTTATTGCTTAACTTTTATACTTACCATTATCGATACAATATTTCTTAATATCCTGACATTATGGCAACATATGCCAATGTTTATCTGTCAATTAGATTAAATTCGTTCAGGTAAAAAACTGACACTATCAAGCTTTCCTTTAGTAATACTAATGTACCCTCCCTCCTCTAGCTCACCAATCACCTGGTAAATAAGGCTTTTAGATAGTGTCGTAGAGGACTGAATATAGGCAGCGACATTCATTCTATTCTGGATATGAACCTCTTTATTAGCCAAGTATTCAAGCAGTTTGACTCGGATAGCTGTGTAAGAGGCCTGGCTAACAAGGTGTTCATCTCTATAAACCATCATTCTTAGATAATAAGCTAGCACCTCTGCAGCTTCCTTCCAGAGTCCCTCTTTATCAATGATGTTGCGAGCTAGAGCGGCTGGCAGTGAGAACACAACAGCATTACGCGAAACCCGCATCATGTGTCTATCGAAAGGAGAGATGATTCGCTGTAATCCTAGAATAAGTGGTCCCTCAGCAACGCCGATTTTTAGCTCGTCATAAGACCGATAAATTGTTGCATTACCTGACGTTACCAGCCATAGCATGTCGTGGTTACATTTTTTACTAGGAAATTGCCGCCCAGGGGGGATCGGACATGGCTCCGCTACAGGCAAAAGAATGTCATGCAGGTATCGGATTACTTCGGATGGCCGAATCATTTCGGTTGGCAGCAAAGCCTGCTTTACAGAAAACGAATGCGAAACACCGCATTGCGTATCCTCAGATGTAGAAACACGATTTTTCCGAGAAACACTTATATCTAACTTGTTGATTTCTGTCATAGTATCAAAGCGGTCTGAACCCGCATTTATATTCTACTAGATAAGGCTATGTAGTGAATCAGAAAAACACTCTACACGTTTACACCTTTTACAATTCGAAAAAACCAGCACTGATTGGAGCCTAAATCATAAGTTCTCCTTGATAAACAACAAATTAATCAACTGATTTGTGTGGATTTTATAAAATCCAATATCAGCTATTATATTAATTACATAGGGTATTATAATGGATAAAAGAAAATTCCTAACTCGCTCTGAAATTCGAAAAATTCTAACCGCTACGCAAACTGGAACACATCCGGCTCGTGATAATTGCCTTTTTCGACTTTGTTTTTTCCATGGATTGCGCGTGAGTGAACTATGTAACATCACTCTTACAGACTTGGATATGCAACAAAAAATCATTTACATACGCCGACTTAAAAATGGCCTTAGCACTATTCACCCTCTTACAGAAGATGTCATCCCCTTTCTTAATCTCTGGCTAAGCAAGCGTGCATTTACTCGAAATGCTCTACAGCCATGGCTATTTCCATCACAAAAAGGAGGGGCAATTAGCCGGCAGCAAATTTATACTTTATTAAAAAAATATGGCTCTATTGCCGGCCTAACTATTCAACCTCATCCTCATATGCTCAGACATGCATGCGGTTACGCTCTGGCAGACCTCGGTGTTGATACCCGATTAATACAAGATTATTTAGGACATAGAAATATTAGGCACACAGTCATTTATACCGCGACTAATGCAAAGCGATTTTATGGAGTATGGCAGAAATAAATGAAATGAAATAATTAAAAACGAGACATTTTGGACCAAACTGTAATATTCAGAATATAATTCTTTGTTTTTATTTTATTTCAACAAAAAACGCCAAGAAAAAACAGAAAAATAGCATATACATAGCCATGCTTTTGGCTCACGTGCTAACTACAAAGTCAAACAACTTCATAATAAAAAAATTTCGCAATTAGATAATTCAAGTCACATCATTTTTTTTAGATATTTTCCAATTAAAACAAGCAATTATTTAAGCATCTAAAAGTAAACATAAAACTTATTTGACTTAAATTATGCTGGGTTTAATCTACTTACAGTTTGGTCTATTTTGTCTTGTTTAATCAATTAATGATGTCATGATTAAATCATAAAAAAATAAACAAAAAGAAGTTCACAATTAGCATTTGAGTAATAAAAAATAGAGTAAAGAATATTTACAAGACTATTTATGGACTAAGAAAACAGTATGTTACATATAGAGCAACATGTTAGATTTGAGTATTAATTTTAAATGGGGGCGTTATGTCTAACTTTTCAATAGCTAATAACTTAGGCGTAGATAAAATAAGAAGCCTTGCTGAAAAACCGTTAGATGAGCTGACTAAAATACAACAAAGCATCTCATCATCCGGTACTCCATTTTTTATACACCAAGGAGAAATTACTCATCTTGGACTACCAAACAAAAATGATTGTATTTTCCTTGTTGAGATGGGGATTTTTCTATCCATAGAGAGTCAGACGACTTACTGATTACTTCAGGCCACGGACTCAGCGTCTTAGGTTTAGTCGAATGCTTACGCCCGCAAGGTCGTGACTATTTTATGGCTCAAAGCGACTGTTATGGTACAGCTATACCTGCACTTATAGCGCTGCAAGCGCTGACAAACCTGTGTTTATGGCGCGAAGTTTCAATCGTATTAGCATGGTTTATTCGGTTACTTTCAATCCGAGACGAGCAACTTGTTGGTGTAACCGCCTATGCGATGGTTCGAGATAAACTACTCGAATTATGGATGGAATCTGAAGAGAGTAGAATGAACATTAGCGTTTATCATTTTATTCAACAAAGAACATTATTAGGGCGTAGCACAATACTCAATATTTTGTCAGCGCTCCGAAAAGGTAAATATATTGACATGGAGAAGGGAAAGCTAATTTTTATTCGTCAACTACCTAAACACTATTAAATAATTAATATCACTAATAGAGAGAATAGCAAATCGCGACAAACAAAAATCATCCCTATACGCTAAATAAGACTAGCAACAAGGCTGCTAACACATGAATTCTCGAAAATATCTATCAGAATCAGAAATAGAGCGAATTTTATTCAAAACAAAAGATGGTCGATATCCATTAAGAGATTATTGCATTATTAACACATGTTTCATGCATGGTTTGCGGGTAACGGAACTATGTAACCTTCAGTTATCAGATATTGATATTGATGCTGGAGAAATGCATATTCGCCGCTTGAAAAATGGTTTTTCAACAACACATCCTGTTTATGAAAATGAAGCTTGTAACCTAGAGCTTTGGATAAAAGAGCGTAAAAGATGGTTGAATTCTGAAGGAAAACCTTGGCTATTTTTATCACAAAAAGGTAGCCAACTTTCCCGTCAGCACATATACACATTACTTAAAAATTATGCCTCCATGGCCAACATTGGTGTTTCAGCACATCCGCATATGTTAAGACATGCCTGTGGATACGCATTAGCAAATCAAGGAACTGACACTCGCTTGATACAAGACTACTTAGGTCATCGAAACATTCATCATACAGTTATTTATACTGCAAGCAATTCGATGAGATTCCAGCGATTATGGCGAAAATAATATTATAAAAAGAGACCAGTTCTTTCAGGCCTCTGCTGTTAACATTTTATTCGTTTATTGCATAGAGGTAATCAACCATTGCCCAAAATGACTGCGATGGGTCCATTTTATTTATATTTCCCGTTTCTGGAAAATATAATGAATCTAATGAGCCAAATACCGCCAGATCGGCAATCGCTATTTGCTGGGCATTTTCTGTTGAGTAAATTGATACCACATTTAGATTATATGGCAAAGGATTCCCGTTTGCATCCAGTGGAAGAGACTGTAAATCACACGTCACTAAAAGCAAAGACTGTGAATTAGTTCCTTCTAAATAAAACGTTTGTTTGCTTCTATAAATGCCTCCTTTTTGACTAAATGCTCGTGGCTGAGAAAAATCAGAACCCCACCGGACATTATTATTAGGAAAATTACCAGACAAGCCGGATATCTTAAACGACATATTTGTTACCCTTAATAGAAATCAATGAATTTTTTCTTTAAAAAAATTAACGCATTGATACTCGGCAACTAAGATTTTAATTAAACATAGAGGCTTCGTACAGTCTAAAAAAAAACTTGCCATTTTTAATAAATACACTCTCAACTAGCCAAGAAGTTCAGCATTAAACCTAAAAATACAGCTGGTAAAGCAAATTACAACTTGTCAAACCTGGTGCACAATCCCTCTTCATACCTAAAATACAGCAGAACATACAAACTCTGTGGGCATAATAAAAGACATCTTCCAACCGTAATGCTGCGAGTACTTCAAATGTTGCTGCAGCCGCTGCGAGCAGGTTCCTGCTCCATACGATAGCTCCTAAGCCTTTATCGTGCTTGCTACTAGCTTCATATAAAGAAGCTTATAGCTAAGCCCTTCAATGGCAACATTTAGCCTTACCTTGATAACAGAAACAAAATATCTTTCCCTTAAGCCGTTAGGTTCGATTTGTAGGGCTAATCTGTTCCTGTTGGCTTTGCGAGATGTATTTCAATGTTTGCGAGGGGTTGTTGTATGATTTATGAGCACATAGGGTATGCCAGAGATATTCTTATACAACATATGGAGTCGATTTAAGGTAAATCTAGCTGAGTTGAAAATGACTTAAAATCTAATTAAATTGCTAGGAAATTGATTTCAGTGAAATTTTTGTGGGGAATTGGAGCGGGCGAAGGGAATCGAACCCTCGTATAGAGCTTGGGAAGCTCTCGTTCTACCATTGAACTACGCCCGCATCAATGTGGCGATCATTATAGTCCCTTCTGCCACGCCATCAAGCAGATTAAAACACTAAGTGACGAATAATTAAGCGGTTAGACCTTTGGGCGATCACAATTTAGGAAATCACTTCTTAAAAAAAATCCCCACGGTTTTAAAAAACGTGGGGATTTTTATTTTGTATGCGGCAGGCTAGCTACCGCTTACAAACTTATTTGACTGGACGCATTGCTGGGAACAGGATCACGTCACGGATGGTGTGGCTGTTGGTGAACAGCATCATCATACGGTCGATACCAATACCCAGACCAGCGGTTGGTGGCAGACCGTGTTCCAGAGAAGTCACATAGTCTTCATCGTAGAACATCGCTTCGTCATCACCTTCGTCTTTCGCGCGAACCTGATCCTGGAAGCGTTCAGCCTGATCTTCCGCATCGTTAAGCTCGGAGAAGCCGTTACCGATTTCACGGCCGCCGATGAAGAACTCGAAGCGGTCAGTGATGAACGGGTTATCATCGTTACGACGAGCCAGCGGAGAAACTTCTGCTGGATATTCGGTGATGAAGGTTGGCTGAATCAGGTTTTTCTCTGCGGTTTCGTCAAAGATTTCACACTGAATACGGCCTAGGCCCCAGCTCTTCTCGATCTTAATGCCCAGAGATTCAGCGATTTTGATCGCTTTATCCAAGTCATCCAAATCTTCCATTTTAATGTCTGGACGATAGTGGTTGATGGACTCTTTCATGGTCATTTTGATGAAAGGTTTACCGAAGTCGAAAGTCTGGTCGCCGTACTGAACAATGCTGCTGCCCAGAACTTCCTGAGTCAGAGTACGGAACAGATCTTCGGTCAGAACGATCAGGTCTTTGTAATCCGCGTAAGCCATATAGAGTTCCATCATGGTGAACTCTGGGTTATGACGCGGAGAAACGCCTTCGTTACGGAAGTTACGGTTGATTTCGAATACGCGTTCGAAGCCACCCACAACCAGACGTTTCAGGTACAGTTCTGGCGCGATACGCAGATACATATCGATATCCAGCGCATTGTGGTGAGTGATGAATGGACGTGCAGACGCACCGCCAGGGATCACTTGCATCATAGGAGTTTCCACTTCCATGAAGCCTTTGTTCACCATAAAGCTACGGATAGCAGCCAGAGTTTTAGAACGAATACGGAAAGTCTCGCGAGACTCTTCGTTAGCGATCAGATCAAGATAACGCTGACGATAGCGAGTTTCCTGATCGGACAGACCATGGAATTTGTCTGGCAGCGGGCGCAGTGCCTTAGTCAGCAGACGAATCTCGGTACAATGGATAGACAGTTCACCCGTCTGAGTGCGGAATACTTTACCGCGCGCACCAATGATGTCACCCAAGTCCCATTTTTTGAACTGGTCGTTGTACAGGCCTTCAGGCAGATCGTCACGTGCCACATACAGCTGGATGCGACCACCCATATCCTGCAGAGTGACAAAGGAAGCTTTACCCATGATACGGCGGGTCATCATACGACCAGCAACAGAAACCTCGATGTTCAGATCTTCGAGTTCTGCTTTATCCTTTTCGTCGTACAGGCTATGCAACTTGTCCGAAGTAGCATCACGGCGGAAATCGTTAGGGAATGCGATCCCTTCCTTACGCAGCGCGGCCAATTTTTCACGGCGAGACTGCATTTCGTTGTTAAGATCAAGAGCCTGATCGGCACCTTGTGATTGTTGTTCAGACATATTGTTTCCTCATAACCCGGCTTTCAAGCTTGCCTCAATGAATCTATCCAGGTCGCCATCTAACACGGCCTGTGTATTACGCGTTTCAACGCCAGTACGTAAATCCTTAATGCGAGAGTCATCCAGTACATAAGAACGGATCTGGCTCCCCCAACCGATGTCAGACTTGTTGTCTTCCATCACTTGTTTCTCAGCATTTTTCTTCTGCATTTCGTATTCGTACAGCTTAGCTTTCAGCTGACGCATTGCCTGATCTTTGTTCTTATGCTGAGAACGGTCATTCTGACACTGGGTCACAATGTTGGTCGGAATATGGGTAATACGTACTGCGGATTCCGTACGGTTAACGTGCTGACCACCGGCACCAGAGGCGCGGTATACGTCAATACGCAAATCGGCTGGATTGATCTCGATATCAATATCGTCATCCACTTCTGGGTACACAAACGCAGAGCTAAATGACGTATGACGACGACCACCAGAGTCAAACGGGCTTTTACGTACTAGGCGATGAACGCCAGTTTCAGTACGCAGCCAGCCGTAAGCATATTCACCGGAGATTTTCACGGTCGCCGATTTCAGACCGGCTACTTCGCCGTCTGATTCTTCAATAATTTCGGTTTTGAAACCTTTGGCTTCCGCCCAGCGCAGGAACATACGCAGCAACATGCTTGCCCAGTCCTGTGCTTCTGTCCCGCCAGAACCTGCCTGAATGTCGATATAACAATCAGCGCTGTCGTACTCACCAGAGAACATACGACGGAATTCTAACTGAGCCAGTTTGGCGTCTAACTGATCCAGCTCAACGACGGCCTCATTGAAGGTCTCTTCGTCGTCGGCTTCGATAGCCAGCTCCAGCAATCCGAATACATCATCCAGACCCTGAGTCATTTGATTGATGGTATTAACGATTTCTTCTAACGAGGAACGTTCTTTGCCCAGCGCCTGTGCGCGTTCTGGCTCATTCCATACGTCGGGCTGCTCGAGCTCGGCGTTAACTTCTTCTAGCCGTTCTTTCTTGGCATCATAGTCAAAGATACCCCCTCAGAACTTCTGTCCGGTCAGACAGGTCCTGGATACGGCTTTTTACCGGATTAATTTCAAACATATTTTCTTATATCTTTCGTTAAGTGTTCAGCGACGGAACCATGTCATTCCTCTAAAGGAATTCCTAAACCGTCATAAAGAGACGATAAAAATAGCGTTAAGGCAGCGTAATGAACTAAAAAACTGCTTACGCCTAGCTTTCGACTCTATCAAAATGTCCTTACAGAATATAGCAACTCACACCTATAAATGGCAGTCATTCCGCGATTTTCAAGCTCTATTGCTGCAATTTCCGGCGAGGAACGATGCGATTAAAATGTATGGCTTATTGCAGGCTCGCTGTTATTACTTCTTCTTATAAAAGAGCGGCGTCTCACTACACTTAATCATCTGAGCAGTATAACGAGAACAAAAAGGGGCAGCTTGTGCTACCCCTCATACATTACATGGATTTTTGTTCGAGTGCGTCAGCGTGGCCAAAGGTGCTGGATCATCAGCTGTACACTGCGGTTGCCACGATATTCGTTAATGTCCAGCTTAAATGCCAGCTCCACTTCACGTACGCTCGGATCTGGCCACAGCGTGGTATCCACGTTAAAAGCGATACCATCTAGCAGCGGGCCGCCACCCACGGGCTCGACCATCAGCTTCAGATGACGTTCACCCACCAGCTTCTGCTGCAAGATTTTAAACTTGCCGTCGAAGGTAGGATCGGGGAACGCCTGCCCCCATGGCCCCGCATCACGCAATAACTCTGCGGTTGGCAGCGAAAGCTCGTCCATCGCCAGTTCACCGTCAGACCAGATCACGCCTTCAAGCTGAGACGCATCCAGCCATTCACCCACCAGTTCAGCAAAGCGCTGGCGGAATTCATCAAAGCGCGATTCTTCTAGAGACAGCCCAGCCGCCATTGCATGGCCGCCAAACTTCATGATCAAACCGGGGTTCTGCGAATCAATGCGCTCCAGCGCATCGCGCATGTGCAAACCGTGAATTGAACGACCTGAGCCTTTCAGAATGCCATCGCCCGCCGGAGCAAAAGCAATCACCGGACGGTAAAAACGCTCTTTGATGCGGGAAGCGAGAATACCCACCACGCCTTGGTGCCATTCTGGATGATACAGCGCTAAACCGTACGGCATTTCAACCGTGGTACGTTCCAGCTCGCTGCAAATCTGTAATGCCTCAACCTGCATGCCCTGCTCTATCTCACGGCGCGTCACGTTCAAACTATCCAGATCGCTGGCAAGCTCGCGCGCTTTAGGCATCTCGTCGCAGAGCAGTAGCTCAACGCCAACCGACATGTTGTCCAAGCGCCCGGCGGCGTTAAGCCGTGGACCAAGCGCAAAACCTAAATCACTTGCCACTAGCTGACGGGCATCACGATTAGCAATTTCTAACAACGCACGGATCCCGACACGACATTTTCCCGCACGGATACGGTTAAGCCCCTGATGCACCAAAATTCGATTGTTGGCATCCAGCGCGACAACGTCTGCCACCGTGCCTAGCGCCACTAAATCGAGCAAATCAGCCAGATTCGGCGCGGCGATCCCATGTTGTTCGAACCAACCATGTTCATTCAGATGCTTGCGTAGCGCTAACATCAGATAGAACGCCACACCAACGCCGGCTAATGACTTCGACGGAAAATCACAGTCGTTGAGGTTCGGGTTAACCATGGCATCAGCGGCGGGCAAAGTTTCGCCCGGCAGATGGTGATCGGTAACCAGTACTTTAATCCCGCGTGCATGCGCATTATCAACACCTGCGTGAGACGATATTCCGTTATCAACGGTCATGATCAGCTCTGCACCCATGGCAGCCGCCTGCTCAACCACTTCAGGGCTTAGCCCGTAGCCATCTTCAAAGCGGTTCGGTACCAGATACTGAACGTTTGCCGCCCCCATGCTGCGCAGTGCCAACATAGAAAGCGCGGTACTGGTTGCGCCATCGGCATCAAAGTCGCCAACGATAACAATGCGCTGATGCTCAGACAGTGCCTGATGGAGAAGCTCTACCGCGCGATCGATACCCGATAGCGTCTGGTATGAGAGTAAACCTTTTACCCCACGCTCCAGCTCTTGCATGCTAACAATGCCACGGTTGGCATAGACACGGCGCAATAGCGGATGGAGATCGTCAGGAAGTTCATGATTTTCCACCGCCTCTCGGCGGCGGAGCTGTGTTGATACGATCAAACCAATTAACCTTTAGCCTTGCTCATGGCTGCCTGCGCATCCAACATCGCCAACATCTCTTTCGGCCCCTGATAACCAGGGATCACGGTGCCGTCGTTAAGCACAATGGCAGGAGTTCCCTGCACGCCAAACTGCACGCCGAGCTCATAGTGTTTTTTGATATCAACATTACAAGTTGCTGGCTGAGTGGCCTCACCGCTCAATGCCGCATCGAACGCCTTACGACGATCGGCCATGCACCAGATTGACTGCATATCCTTTTCCGCCTGAGAGCTTAAGCCCTGACGCGGGAATGCCAGATAACGAACGGTGATACCCAGATCGTTATACTCTTTCATCTGCGAATGCAGTTTGTGGCAGTAGCCGCAGGTGATGTCGGTAAAGACCGTGATCACATGTTTTTCTTTTGGTGCTTTGTAGACAATCATTTCAGGCACCAGCTTTTGCAAACGGCCAACCAGAATCTGATTAGTCACGTTAACCGGCACCGCGCCGCTGACGTCATACATCGGCCCTTGCAGAATGTGCTTACCATCGCTGGTCACGTAAAGCATGCCGTTGTCGGTAAATACCGTTTGCAAGCCAGCAACCGGAGAAGGCTGAATCTCGGCTTTCTGTACGCCCAATGTTTTCAGCGACTGCTGGATTTCAGCATCACCTGCATGTGCTGCGCCAGTGACTGAAGCCGCCAGCAAAGACAGCCAAATTAAACCTTTCTTCATTGCGTAATCCTTGTATTTCCCTGCGCCTTACGCACGGGGATGATGCTGTTGATGTAGCTGTTTAAGTCGTTCAGTAGCTACATGCGTATAAATTTGGGTTGTGGACAGATCGCTATGTCCTAACAACATTTGTACGACACGCAAATCCGCCCCATGGTTCAGCAAATGAGTGGCAAAAGCGTGTCTGAGCACATGCGGTGATAAGCGAGAACTATCGATTCCTGCCAGTACCGCATAGTGTTTAATTCGATGCCAAAACGTTTGGCGCGTCATCTGCTGGGCACGATTACTGGGGAACAACACGTCTATCGTTTGTCCATTCAGCAGCCATGGCCGACCATATTCCAGATAATACTCAATCCAGTAAACCGCCTCTTCCCCCAGCGGAACCAGTCGTTCTTTATTACCTTTACCGATAACGCGCACCACGCCCTGACGCAAACTGACATCGGCCTGCGTCAGCCCCACCAGTTCAGAAACGCGTAGTCCGGTGGCATAAAGCACTTCGAGCATCGCCTTATCCCGCAATTCTATCGGGTTCTCAACGCTTGGCGTTTGCAGCAACGTATCAACCTGCTCCTCGGTGAGATCTTTAGGCAACCGCTGCGGTAGCTTTGGCGACGATAATAACGTCGTCGGATCGTCGCTGCGCATTTTTTCACGATAAAAATACTGAAACAAACGACGCATGGCGCTAAGTAAACGAGCAGAGCTGGTTGCTTTATAGCCGCCATCAACGCGTTCAGCTAAGAAACTTTGCAGGTCAGAAACCTGAGCCTGTAATAAATCAGAATGATGATGCGCCAGCCATTCAGCCAGCGACCGTAAATCCAGACGATAAGAGGCCAGCGTATTTTCGGCTAAGTTACGTTCTAACCACAGCGCATCTAAAAATTGTTCTATCAGTGCCTGATCTTGCTCGTGCACCGGCGACTCCGTTGATAAAGGCTCAAACCAAGGTTTAGTGTGCATTATGCCTGACACGGATTCAAATCTGATACACTCTGCTGTTATGTATTTGTAACCCGACGGCAGCAACGCCCCCGTGCTCTTTACATTACCGCAGCGTTGGCTACCTTCTTTCACCCTGATTGCCGCCTAGTCGCAGCTCGAATGTTTTTAGGTATTACTATGAAGATAGGTCTTTTTTACGGCTCCAGCACTTGCTATACCGAAATGGCGGCTGAAAAAATTCGCGATATTCTCGGCGCCGAGTTAGTCGATTTACATAACATCAAAGATATCCCCATCCAGCGCATGGAGGATTACGACATTTTGATCCTCGGCATTCCAACCTGGGACTTTGGTGAAATTCAAGAAGACTGGGAAGCCGTCTGGGATGCACTGCCAACCTTGAATCTACACAATAAAATTATCGCCATGTATGGCATGGGCGATCAACTTGGTTATGGCGAATGGTTCCTCGATGCCCTTGGTATGCTTCACGACCGTTTACTGCCGCTAGGCGTGCAGTTTGTCGGCTATTGGCCAACAGAGGGCTATGAGTTTACCAGTCCTAAACCGGTGATTGACGATGGCAAACTGTTCGTTGGTTTGGCTCTCGACGAAGCGAATCAATACGATTTAAGTGACAAGCGCCTAGAACAATGGTGCGAGCAGATCATGCTGGAGATCGCTGAATTACTGTAACGCGATGCTTATTGCACACATTGCATATAGAGAAACAAAAATGCCCGATGGAAATCTCGGGCATTATTCACTAATCACTCTGGTGCGTTTGCATCAAAGTTCGGCGCAAATGGCACCATGCTTCTGGCGTCAAACTGTCTGCCGCAATCCATAAACGCTTTTTCTTTCCCTGATTTTTCACACTTTTTAAGGGTAGCAATGCGCCAAAATCACTGATCCAAGGCGTCTTACATAACTCCCACTCATTGTGTTGCCATTGAATATGATTATCCTCCAGAAAGCTAAACTCTCCCTGAATCTTAGCGATCTGCTTTTGACTGCGGATACATTCAAACACAACTAAAGTCAGCAACACTAGCCAATAAAAACTATAGTTTTCCGGCCAGGGTGCTAGCAAAATTAACAAAATCAGAATGCCATGCGTAACCAACATCAATAGTTGCGTTCGCCATGACACCCGTACATCACAACGCCATTGGTCCACGATCTTTGTTTCGCGTTTGAATAAGTTTAACCATATGCGCTAATTCAGGATCCTTGGGTGAACCGTGGTTCATAAGCCAATTGAAAAGATCGGGATCGTCGCACTCAAGTAAGCGTACAAATGCCTGTTTATCTGTATCGCTCAGCGAATCATACTCATGTTCGAAAAACGGCATAATGGAGATATCCAACTCACGCATACCGCGGCGGCAAGCCCAATGAATGCGTGATTTATTTCCTATATCCATGATTTACTCACTCCTGATCAGTTAACCTTATTCTTATAAGATAATCTCGTAAGACACCCCGTAACTCACTGGGTTCCCAGTCGAGACGAGATATGCGGCTCCATTTTAGCGCGAATCCAACGAAGATTTAGAAAATAGGTTCACAAACTGACATATTTATTAGCGCATTATGTACCAGACAGTGCCTTAAACCTCGGCAAATATAAGGTTTATAGAAAAACTCGGAATTCTCCTCCCTCTTTGCCGCTTTAGTCCCACATATTTACCTCTGTGCGTGAGCATTTATCCCAACTGCACGATATTTCCATTTGCAATCCTACCCGCCTCTCTTAACATGGTTAGATTCCATTTCGGGACTGCATTAGTAGGGAACCATCATGACTTTGAACTCTCTTTTCGCGCCACGCCAACCGGTAGCCTCTAACCACCTGCCCTTAACGATAATGTTGCTCAACGATTGGCAGTTGGTAAACGTGACGGGGCCTGACGCTAGCAAATATTTGCAGGGCCAGCTAACCGTAGACGTTGCAGCACTCACTGAGCATGAACACACCCTCTGCGGGCATTGTGACGCGAAGGGGAAAATGTGGAGTGACCTGCGTTTATTCCACCGAGCAGAAGGCTTCTCTTATCTGATACGCCGCAGCGTGGCAGAAAATCAAATCACCGAATTAAAAAAATATGCGGTGTTTTCCAAGCTCACTATCAGCGCAGACAATGACGCCGTGATCCTCGGCGTTGCCGGCTTGAAAGCCGACGCTGCGCTTGCAGCCTATTTCCCGCAGTTGCCTGATGCCAACACACCGGCGATGACGCATGAAGACACCACGCTGCTCTATTTATCTCAGCCAGAAGCGCGCTATCTGCTGATAACCTCTTTATCCACCGCTGAAATGCTCACAGATAAACTGCGTGGCAGCGCGCAGTTTAACGACGGTCAACAGTGGATTGAGCTTGATATCGAAGCGGGCCTGCCTGTTATTGACGTCGCCAATAGCGGCCAGTTTATCCCTCAGGCCACGAATCTTCAGGCGCTGAACGGCATCTGCTTTAAAAAAGGCTGCTACACCGGCCAAGAGATGGTAGCTCGTGCTAAATATCGCGGTGCCAACAAACGTGCGCTTTATTGGCTGCAGGGTTCCGCTAGCCGCGTGCCACAAGCAGGTGAAGATTTAGAGCTCAAGTTAGGCGAAAACTGGCGACGTACTGGAACGGTATTAGCCGCCGTTCAGCTTAACGACGGCAGTCTCAACGTTCAGGTCGTGCTCAATAACGATTTAGAAGCCGATAGCGTACTGCGAGTTCGTGACGATGAAGGTGGAATGCTGACGATTCAACCGCTGCCATATTCGTTGGTGGAAGGGTAATTCATCTCATTGCTTGACCCCACCCCAGCCCTTCGCAGGGGAGGGGGCCGAACGGTTCTCGGTATTAATTTCGCACTCGATATGCTCCTCCCCCTGCAAAGGGGGAGGCTGGGAGGGGGTCTGTCAAACTAAAAGCACTTACCCCAATTTCACCCGCGCGCATATTTCGCCGCAGCCAAAAATAGCTCATGATCGGGGCGAATACCGGTATACAACACAAACTGCTCAACGGCCTGAATAGCAAAAACTTCAGCGCCGCTAATGACCGTTTTCCCCTGAGTCTTGGCATAACGGATCATCGGCGTTTCAGATGGCAACGCCACAACATCAAAAATTACCTTCGCACGGTCGATCTCACCTTCGCTAAACGCCAGCGTATCAGCATCGGCACCCCCGCTCATGCCGATAGGCGTTGCGTTGATCAACACATCGGCTTCCACGCCCTGCATATCTGGCCGCCACTCATAACCATATAGAGAGGCCAGTTGCTGCCCGGTTTTTTCATTCTTCGCCACAATATAGCCTTGCTTAAAGCCTGCGTCTTTTAACGCACAGGCCACGGCCTTCGCCATTCCACCGCTGCCACGTAGAGCAAATACTTGCTCAGGGGAAACGGCATACTGTGCCAAAAGCTGGGCAATCGCTAAATAGTCGGTGTTATACGCTTTGAGATAGCCATCGGTATTCACAATGGTGTTAACTGAATCAATGGCTTTAGCAGATGCATCCATCTCATCCACCAGCGGGATAACATCCTCTTTAAACGGCATCGAGATCGCGCAGCCACGGATCCCCAGCGCACGCACACCACCAATTGCCGCTTTGATATCTTTGGTCGTAAAAGCTTTGTAGAGATAGTCCAGATCGAGCGCATCATAAAGATAATTATGAAAACGTGTGCCGAAGTTGCTCGGACGCGCCGCCAGCGACATGCATACCTGAGTATCTTTGTTGAGATGTTTAGTCATAGAACCTCTTCGCCAAAAAATGAATCCAGAAAAGCCGCAGACTGATACCTGCATTTGTCACTATCATGGACTAAAACCGATAGGGTGAAAATGGCTGAGTTTCTTGCTAAAAGTTCCTCTTTTAATCTGCTCTCAGACTGAGCCAAAATGCAAAAAAGGAGCCCTTAGGCTCCTTTTGTATAGGCATCAACTTGGTGAAACTTAGAAGTTGTAACCCGCAACCAGGTAGTAACCCCAGCCGGTAGATTTCACGTCAAAGTTACCTTTGCCGAAGTTCAGCTCAGTACCATCCTGCCATTGTCCGCCGTTATGGAAATAACGCGCAACGAAGGAGTAGTGCCAGTGATCGTAGTTCAGTGCCAAAATGTGGCTAGAAGCGATAGAGTTGCTGCTACGAATACGCTGGCCATTCAGGTCGCTGTGGCCAGAATCTTTACCTAAGTCGGAACCCCAGTCGAAGTTGGTGAAGCCGATGTAGCTCAACTTACCGCCCAATACTTCGGTGATTGGCACGAAGTATTTAACTTTGAAACGGTAACCGTCCCATTCGTTTTCGTTAGCTGCATCGTAGTTCTGCCACTGGTATTTTGCATACACGTTCATCGACAGGCTCATTGGCAAGCCGGTATCAATGTCGGTACCCAGACCCATATACCATGTGCTCTGACGGCTATCGCTGTTACGACCCATATCGTAGATATAGTTATTCGCGAAATACCACTCTTTGAACGGGCCGAAGCTCAAATCGGTACCGGTCAGCTTATCAATAGAGAAGCGCGGTTCAATTTCCATGAACAATGGAGAACCGTGGTTCCAGATACCGCGAGAGGTGCTGTCGCCGCCGAAGAACATTGGCGCATCCACATAACCGTAAAAGTCGAACCAATCTTTCTTAGCAAAAGCTTCATACTCAAGGTAAGTATCGTCTCTCAGCTGTGGTCCAAAGCGCGTATGAGCGCTCCCCACCACGTTAACGCTTTGATGCCACCAGTCAGAAAGATATTCGCTGTTGTTGTCTGCTGCTACAGCGGTAACGCTGCTTGAAAGTGCAAGCACGGTGCCTGCAGCTAAAATTATTTTTTTCATAATATTGCTACTTACCTTAAGCAAAATTCCCTGCCAGGGAAAAGACCCATGTAAACATCACCACAAATAGCCATCAATTGATCAACAACCCACCTTTCTGGCCGTGCGTATTATAGAAATTATTGCTCACAAAAATCTGTGATCTCTGAATACATTTTTAAATACGTAATCGATTGCGTTCACGTTTGCGATGAAAAAATTCGGAGGGATTCTACAATCTTTGCAGCAATAATCAAATTTAAAACCGAACTGTTGTTATACAAATTGCCCTGAAAGGCTTATGCCATCTGGTATTAGATGATAAACGCTCGCGGTTTTTGTGTCTGAACAAAAATTTGCGCAACTTACCAAAGGAAAAAATTGACGAAACTTTGCCGCTGTTACAATGTCGCAGGCGATAAATGTTTGAATGCTAATAAACCATTCACATTTTTGTGAAAATCATGACAAATAAGTTGATAAACAAATATCAACAAAACCAATTTATTCGAACTAAAACCATATAATTATCTGATAAACAAAAATAAAGTCATTCGTGTCGTAATTAGCGCAATTATATTTGAGCTTACACGTGTACACTGGAATAATTCTCAGATAACCTAGCTCTAGTTTTAAGCCACAGCATGATTTCCATTGTTCAACAGAGGTAGTGCCGCACTATGGCAAAGGCAAACATTGTTCAGCAGGGATATTCACTGGCAGAGGAAGTTGCCAACAGCATCAGCCACGGAATTGGTTTTATTCTGGGGATCGTCGGCCTCGTATTATTGTTGGTACAAGCCATTGGCACCGGCGCCGATGCCACAGCAATCGCCAGCTATAGCCTTTACGGCGGCAGCATGATTTTGCTGTTTCTTGCATCCACGCTCTATCACGCCATTTCGCATCAACACATTAAACGTTGGCTAAAGGTGTTTGACCACTGCGCCATTTATTTATTGATAGCAGGTACCTACACCCCATTCCTGCTCGTCGGATTAGATTCCACCCTAGCCAAGTGGCTGATGGGAGTCATCTGGGGTATTGCGCTGTTTGGTATTTTGTTCAAACTCGCGTTTGCCCATCGTTTTGAAGTGCTTTCACTTATCACCTACCTCACGATGGGGTGGCTGTCATTAATTGTTATCTATCAGTTGGCAACCAAACTGGCATGGGGGGGCGTAACGCTACTGGCCGTGGGTGGGATTGTTTATACACTTGGCGTTATTTTCTACGTCAGTAAACGAATTCCATACAACCACGCGATCTGGCATGCGTTTGTATTGGGCGGATGCGCCTGTCATTTTTTTGCGATTTATTTGTATGTGTAGATCGAATGGGCAGGTTTTGTTCGCCTATTCTCTGTGCGACATGATGTAAGGTTTCGACCG
>NZ_FMIQ01000079.1 GCF_900095695.1 Hafnia alvei
CCATGGAAAATAACAGCTCAGAAACGTTGCCATATAGTGCTGTGACTTATATCACAATTGATAAAAATTGTGTGCCAAGCGGTGCGAAAGTAGCAAATCTTGGATCAATAAAAGCCAATGGCTCGTTGGAATTTAGGATCCCCGTTAAGGGCATATTATCCTCATACCGCATTTTAAGTGTATCGGCTTGGAATGATGTGGGGGTTCCCGTCGATGTTGATGATAAAACGGCTGAGGTAATTAAAAGCCGAGATAGTGAATTTATGAAGATCTGCAAGATAAAACGAAATAATAGCTAATTGAATTGCAATGTTATTCTTATAAGGGATAATTACACTATATTGAATATATAGAATCACTTAAGATTATTAATGGGAGTAATTTGTTAATGCTAAAAAAGTAATTTTCAGCAAGATTAACTATTAAATTTTCACTTATGGAAAGAAGGTGTGAATGCTGTCATAACTGATAGGTATATAACAATGAGTGGATGAGATAATATTGAAAAGAGTAGCCAGACTTCTTCGCAACATCTTTAGTTTTAAGTCGTTTTTCAATATTATCATCAATCCAGCGTAGTACGCCTTCTATAAGTTCATTTTTAGAGTGCACAGCTTCCCCCAAGACAATTAAATTATTCAACTGTGAAATAAAAAGTTTGAAAAAAAATGAGGCCAGCCATGCTGCATGCTGAAGCAAGACAGCGGTGATATAAGATGCTGCTCTTGGATATGGTCGCCACCAAATCATGGCTGGAGGCATAAGACTCAATCTGCATTTTCTGGACAATGTGGTACGTAACAAAACGCTGCTCCCTCTCGTAGCTGGTGTTTACATTAGGAAAGAAGCAATGTTCTGGAAAGGAATCGTTACCTCATTGCAACGTATGTCCAATGCTCCCGTCCATATTGGTGGTTTTACCGCGTTAGAGCTCGAAGGACTTCGTCATTACCTATCTACAAGACTTTACCTTTATTCCACAGCCACGTTCCCTCGATGGCAGGTTAGAATCGATGCTCCTGTACAATTTGAGTGGCGTGGCACTCCTCGCTTGTGGTCTGAGACGCAAATGCAAGACAACCAGTATCTCAGGCAATATATCTGCCAGGCATCACTCCCTCCATTGCATTATTCCTGTCCAGAGAAAACCATCTTGGAGCTCTTGGCGGCAGTACCCAATACTATCAGCTTTGAACATGCCGACCAGCTTATGCAAGGACTACACAACCCATCACCTCGCAAGCAGAATGCCTTGCTGAAAGCCTGTAACAGTATTAAAGCCAAGCGACTCTTTCTCTGGATGGCAGGAAGACATCGATACGCTTGGCTCAAGCACCTGACACCAGATCAGTATGAACTGGGTACTAGTAAACGACCGTTCGCTAAAGATGGCACACTAGAGCCAATCAGGCAAATAACAGTACCTAAGGAGATGTAAAGAACATGAACAGACAAACCACTACTACCGACAAGTGCAACTTCCACTGCGAATTATTCCTTTTGTTTCACAGCACGAATGTTTCGCCCCCAAAGGGGGAACTACTATCAATTTGTTAGTTCATTACTGAGCAGCAATCGCCCTTCAGGATTAACACGGGCAATTATCAAAGCAAGGAAAATAAATAAGACATTATATCTACTAAATTATATTGATAATAAAGGTTACCGATGTCTTATTCATTATGACCCAACTTAACCGGTGAGAAGGCAGACATACTGTCGCCAGAGCTATTTGTCATGGGCAAAAAAGCGAGCTCAGAAAACGCTATCAGAATGGGCAAGAGGAGCAACTGGGCGCTCTGGGCGCTCTGGGCGCTCTGGGCCTGGCAACTAATGCTATCGTGCTCTGGAATACCATTTATGTGCAGGCCGCATTGGTAGATTTACGGGAAGAGAGCGATGAATAGCCTTTATAATTATCTGTTGTAATGGTTGTAAAAGCATTGTTAAAAGCGTACGTTTTCGTACAATTGAGCTTCAGCCCCCTACGTAGCACATAAAAAAGCCGCCTAATGGCGACTTTAGAAGATAGTTAGTATAATACTAAATTATTTTTGTTTTTTTATTTTTAAAACAACAAGCTCTATATCAGGAGTTAATCTATGGTGTTTTATATATGCATCAACAACTATATCATCCTGCGATCTTATATGCTTTATTTTTTCTTTTAAAACTTCTTCAACACTTCCTGCAAAGTTAATTTTCAAAGTATCGAAATCCATCAACCTTTCTTTTTCATCATCTACTAACCGCTTGTAGTCATTCATTTTAATATCCATTAAATAGTCTCCAAAAATAAACTCATTGCTATTCTTTTATTATTTACAATTGTATATAAACCGTATTCTGAATTATACTCGCAACTACATATCCTGTTTGCAATCAGGTGTTTTTTTCGATATAAATCAGATAACTGAAAAACATCTTGTTTACTTTTTATTGATGATAGTGAACCTAATGAAAAAAGTTTTCCACGGTTAGAGTCATCAACATTGTTCAGCATTCTTGTTAAAAAACTGATTAAAGTGTTAGCTTTTATTTCTCTATGTTTCATATTATTAATACCAAGGTTAAGTACATTATATATTCACTTATAATATCATTATGGGTAAATATAAAAAAATCACAACTGCTATATTGTTCTCATCATCGCTACTAGATAATGTTTTCCTCGGTTAACAAGATGGGGTTGTACGCCGGAACCTCCTAAATTTCCGGGAGGCATAATTATCTCTGTTGTGTTGAAGCTGAACAGTCGCACATCTACGGCGTGAGCGGCGTAACGTCGGACTTG
>NZ_FMIQ01000083.1 GCF_900095695.1 Hafnia alvei
AGCTTAGGTGGTGGTGGTGGCGGGACGTAAGTATCAATGGCCTGCTGAACCGCGAGCCACAGACGATCACCCGGATATAACGCCAGACCATAACGTTGTGGTACGCCCTGACGCTGCCAACGCTCCAGCAACAGCGCATCCTGCTGCAGTGCATGAAGTGCCTGTGCTTTTGGGTCATAGTGGTTCATCGGGATAGCCTGCCAGCGCTGAAGGTCGGCGCTGACCTTATGGATAAGCGCCTGGTTATGTCGCACAGATAGCGCGATGGCACCAAGCGCGCACAACAGCAACATCAACACCACCCGACGCCCGGTTTTACCGCCCTGCAACGGGGTGGTATAGGGTGCCAGTAGCGGGAGTACGGGATCGGCGAAGTGCCAGCGACGTTCATACGCGCTGACGCGATCAGACGGGGAGATACGGGTCTGGCGAAACAGCCATTGTGGCCACAGAGCCGTCGCGCAGCTCCGGATATGACCAAAGCGCAGGGTGACGGCAAAAGGACGGATTGGTGGACACAGACGGTCGGGTTTTCCCAGTTCATCCAGCACTATCTTATGCAGCATCGCATTGGCTTCTGTGAGCAACGGCTGTACCGTGGCAGTCTGCGCTGAGCGCTGCCACTCACAGAGGGAGATAGCAGACTCATCGTCGCGGCACACAAGGGCCGAGTCTCCCCGCACCACAATCCATGGCGTCTCCGGGCCACTGAACTCAGCATTCAGCACCATCGGTACGTTATAGCCTGTCAGTCGACTGAGTTGTTTCATCTGCAGACGCACGGCCTTCAGGGAGGCACGCATCAGCGCTTCATCTTCATGTCGGTCCGGCAGACAGCGGAACATCACGCAGAGCTGCCCGGCCATTGTGGGGGTAGCGCACCACCGGCACGCAGCGATCCAAAGTACACCGCCTGCAGCGGTGCCGAACGCCAAGCCTTTTGCCCTGAATCGTCATAGTCAAAGACACTGATAAACCAATAAGAGTGACTATTTATTCTAGCGCCCTCATTCACGTCGTTACATAAACGAACAGCGACCGAAAGCAGTCCCCATGCTTTA
>NZ_FMIQ01000074.1 GCF_900095695.1 Hafnia alvei
GATCTTTTAAACGAGCGGCGTAACACCGCACGGGGATTTTTTATCGTTATTTACCTTTGGTCACTCGAGGTGCCTTACGCCCTGATGGCTTCGCAGCGGGTTTTCCTGCTGGCGTATGCGCCGCTGGTTTAGCCGCTTGCGGTTTGCCTTTAACAGGCTTGCCAGTCGGAGAAGCCTTATCATGTACTTTTCCATTGCGCTCCGCTGATGGCGCTTCACCACGAATCGTTTTAGGTTTCGCACCACGCTGTTCAGGCTTCGCCGGCGCACCGGTATGCTTAGTCATCGCTGGACGCATATTTTTCTGGTATCCACGACGCGCTTCGCGCTGTTCTTCCAGCGTTGGGGCCGGTACTAAACATTCACGACGTGAACCGATTAAATGCTTCATACCCATCTCTTCCAGCGCACCACGGATCAGCGGCCAGTTAGCTGGATCGTGATAGCGCAGCAGCGCTTTGTGTAAACGACGCTGGCGATCGCCTTTCGGCACCACAACGTCTTCGCTCTTATAATCGACTTTACCCAGCGGGTTTTTACCCGTGTGATACATCGTGGTGGAATTCGCCAACGGCGACGGATAGAAGTTTTGTACCTGATCCAAACGGAAACGGTTTTTCTTCAGCCATAGCGCTAGGTTGACCATATCCTCATCTCGCGTCCCCGGATGCGCTGAAATGAAATACGGGATCAAATACTGTTCTTTGCCAGCCTGCTTAGAATAAGTATCAAACAGCTCTTTAAAGCGCTGATAACTCCCCATGCCCGGCTTCATCATCTTAGACAGCGGCCCTTCTTCAGTATGCTCTGGCGCAATCTTCAGGTAGCCACCCACATGATGGGTTGCCAGCTCTTTGATATAGCGTGGATCTTCAACCGCCAGATCATAACGAACCCCCGAGGCAATAAGGATTTTCTTCACGCCGTCTAGATCGCGCGCACGGCGATACAGCTTGATGGTCGGCTCATGGTTGGTATCCATGTGCTGGCAAATTTCAGGATAAACACAGGATGCACGGCGGCAGGTTTGCTCGGCACGCGGTGACTGGCAGCGCAGCATATACATGTTAGCCGTTGGGCCACCCAAATCGGAAATCACGCCGGTAAAGCCGGGGACTTTGTCGCGGATCTCTTCGATTTCTCGAATGATTGAGTCTTCTGAGCGACTCTGGATGATGCGGCCTTCGTGTTCGGTAATCGAACAGAATGAGCAGCCGCCGTAGCAACCACGCATGATGTTGATGGAGAAACGGATCATCTCATAGGCAGGAATTCGGGCGCCGCCGTAAACTGGATGAGGAACACGCTGGTAAGGCAGCGCAAACACGCTGTCCATTTCTTCCGTGCTCAATGGGATCGCCGGAGGGTTAATCCAAATATAGCGATCGCCATGTTTTTGCATCAAAGCACGCGCACAGCCGGGGTTGGTTTCATGATGCAAAATACGCGATGTGTGTGCATACAGCACTTTGTCATTTTTAACTTTTTCATAAGACGGCAGCAGCACGTAGGTTTTTTCCCACGGCTTAGGCTTCGGTGCACGCACCGTAATGGCTTGTACGCTATCGTCTTTTTTCTTATCGGCATCTGGCGCACAGGCCAAATCATCACCGTAAGGATTTGGAATCGGTTCGATACGACCCGGTTTGTCTAAGCGCGTGGAGTCCACGCCGCTCCAGCCCGGCAGCGCCTCTTTGCGCATGACCGCGGTATTACGCACGTCGATAATGCTAGCAATCGGCTCACCTGAAGCTAAACGATGTGCAACTTCCACCAGTGGGCGTTCGCCGTTGCCATACATCAGCATGTCGGCTTTAGAATCCACCAGCACCGAACGGCGTACCGTGTCAGACCAATAGTCATAATGAGCAATACGGCGCAGGCTGGCTTCAATTCCACCTAAAATCACCGGAACATCGCTGAAGGCTTCTTTGCAGCGTTGGGTATAAACCAACGTTGCGCGATCTGGACGTTTGCCGCTTTCGTTGTTAGGCGTGTAAGCATCGTCGTGGCGCAGTTTGCGATCGGCGGTATAGCGGTTAATCATCGAATCCATATTGCCAGCGGTGACGCCGTAAAACAGGTTCGGTTTCCCCAAACGCATAAAGTCAGCTTTGCTCGTCCAGTCCGGCTGCGCAATGATCCCCACGCGGAAACCCTGAGCCTCTAGCATACGGCCAACAATTGCCATCCCAAAGCTTGGATGATCAACGTAGGCATCACCGGTAACTAAAATGACGTCACAGCTATCCCAGCCGAGAGTATCCATTTCCTCACGCGACATCGGTAAGAATGGGGCCGTGCCGTAGCACTCTGCCCAATAGGGCGTGTAGGAGAACAAATCACGTTCTGGCTGGATCAGGCTGATACTACTCATGACATCACTCTTTTCTATTTATCTGGGGAAGTTTGCGCTGAAGCGGAACTGCATTACGTTGTGCCGTTAACGATTCGGGTGGTTAACAAAGCATCAATATCAGGGCGGCGATTATACGCATTTGCACGCGTAAAAGAGAGGGATATTTGAGATTGGCCTGTTATCACTCTTATCGTTCCCTGAATGAGCTGCGGTAAAGTTCATGACAGGGGCTTGCCTTAGCGGCTTTTACCCACAACAATAGCATTCTTATCACTGACTCTGCGTGGCGTTACGTTATGTCCGAACGATTGACGATTAAAGATATTGCTCGCCTCAGCGGCGTGGGTAAATCCACAGTCTCCCGCGTGATCAATAAAGAATCTGGCGTTAAGCCAGAAACGCGTGCGCGGATTGAAGAAATCATTAATCAACATAACTTTGCCCCATCTAAATCGGCTCGGGCTATGCGCGGCCAAACAGATAAAGTCGTCGCCATCATTGTTTCTCGTTTAGATTCTAACGCTGAAAATCAGGCCGTGCGTGCGATGCTGCCCCTGTTGTATGCCCAAGGCTACGATCCTATTTTGTTGGAAAGCCAGTTTGAGCCTGAACGAGTGCAAGAACATTTAACCGTTCTGTCGCGCCGTCACGTGGATGGCATTTTGCTGTTTGGTTTTACCGGTCTCGATGAGTCAATGCTCCTGCCGTGGCGAGATAAAATGGTTGTTCTGGCATGGGAGTATGAACAACTAACCTCGGTACGTTATGACGATAGCGGCGCAGTCACCTTACTGATGAACGCGCTACTCGCCAAAAAACATCGGCACATCGCTTTTGTTGGGGTAAAACTTTCGGATGCCACAACGGGCGGACGTCGCTACGACACCTATCATGCACTCTGCCAAAAACACCAGATTGCGCCTTGCGCCGCGCTCGGAGAGCTTACCTTTCAAAGTGGCTATCAATTGGCTCAGCAGGTTATCTCTGAGGACACCACCGCTATCATCTGCGCTTCAGATACCATTGCCCTCGGTGTAAGTAAGTACTTACAGGAGCGGTCACAAAACGATGTAATCGTCTGCGGTATGGGGAATAATTCGCTGCTGGAATTCTTGTATCCCAAGACCTTTTCAGTCGACTTAGGCTATGCCGAAGGCGGACGAATGGCGGTACAGCAGTTACTCTCCCTGCAAAACGCGCCACAACCCGGCAAGCACATTACGGTGCCTTGTACATTGCGCAGCCCAAACTGATTAACGCTGTGCAAATCGGCGCTTGCGTCGATAGGCAAACACATCATCAACCACACCATTGCTGATCCGCTGCTGCAAACTACGCCAATAGTTTGCGGTAAATAAATCACCGTGCATTTCGGCAAACAACGTTCTGATACGCACATCACCGCATAAAAAATGCTGAAATTCTTCAGGGAAGACATCGTTAGGCGACACGCTATACCAGGGCTCGCTGGCCATTTCGTCCTCAGGATAGCGCGGCGGTGGAATATCACGGAAATTAACCTCGGTCATGTAGCAAATTTCGTCATAATCATAAAACACCACTCGCCCATGTCGGGTCACGCCAAAGTTTTTAAACAGCATATCGCCGGGGAAAATGTTCGCCGCTGCCAGCTGCTTGATCGCATTACCATATTCTTCAATCGCGTCATGTAACTGGCGCTCATCGGCCTGCTCCAGATAAATATTGAGCGGAATCATGCGACGCTCAATATACAGATGACGGATCACGATACGATCGCCTAAATCCTCAAGTTTTTCGGGAACTTCCCTTTGTAATTCAGCCATCAGCTCAGGGCTGACTCGCCACTTTTCAATCACAAAGTTTTCATATTCTTGGGTATCTGCCATGCGCCCAACGCGATCGTGTTCCTTAACCAGTTGGTAGCAGGCTTGAACTCGTGCAGGATCGACCTCTTTTTGCGGCGCAAACTTGTCTTTTATGATCTTAAATACGCGGTCAAAAGAAGGCAGTGTGAAAACCAGCATCACCATCCCACGAATGCCAGGAGCAATAATGAATTGCTCTTTGGATTCTGCAAGATGCTTTAAATACTCGCGATAATATTCCGTTTTCCCATGCTTTTGACAGCCAATCGCCATATATAGCTCGGCGGTTGTTTTTCCCGGTAAAATCTCGCGCAGCCAGTCAACCAACGCGGCGGGCAAAGGTGCATACACCATGAAGTACGAACGAGCGAAGCCAAAAACAATGCTGGCCTCGTCTAAACGCGTTAAGCAGGTATCGACAAACAGCGCGCCTTGTTCGTTATGATGAATCGGCAATAGAAACGGATAAATACCCGCTGGCGTGTGCAGTTTCCCCACCAGCCAAGCCGCCTTATTGCGATAAAACAGCTCATTTGCCACCTGTAAGCAGCTGTGATGTAAGGTTTCTTCACCGAAGGTATTTTCTAAATGGCTGACGATATAGTCCACATCGCGGGCACGATCTTCCCATGGTAATCGAAGTGGGAGTTCACCGAGTAAATCATTAATTAACGCTGACCAACCCGCCTCCGATTTAAACGTTCTGGCTAATGGACGGGGAAATTCGCGCCAATGACGTTCTGGCTGTGAACTAAAAACAAATAACTTATCCGGCGTTAGCTCTCGGTGATTGAACAAACGGCAGTACACAGAGTTAAAAAAGCTTTCGGCAATTTCAAAACGTGGGTATTCAGGCAGCATGTCGGTGTAGACCGTTTTCACTCGCGCCAAGAATTCAGCGTCATGACATAAAGGGCCCGTCATCCTGCGTAGCTGCTCCACCACCAGCCCCACATGGTGATCGTAAAGGTGGATACGTTTTTTCATCGCCAGTTGAACAGCGCCCCAGTTGGCTTTCTCAAAACGCTGCTGGGCTCCAGCGGTCACTTCGAGAAAACGACCGTACTGAGCATCAAAACCCTGCAAGATCGTCTGCGCAATAAGTTGTTCCATGCCTATAGCCATCTCGGTCACCTCGCCGACTCTCAGACAAAACGGGCAGAGCGCATTGCCCTGCCCGTTCTAGCGTTCATACTTACCCGCGTTTTTAGAACTGCTGCTCTTCAGTTGATCCGGTCAAAGCCGTTACCGATGACGCGCCGCCCTGAATCACATTCGTCACTTTGTCAAAGTATCCGGTGCCCACTTCCTGTTGATGAGAGGCAAAGGTATAGCCCTGTTTTTGTGCCGCAAACTCGCGCTCCTGCACTTTCTCAACGTAGTGTTTCATGCCCTCTCCGTTGGCATACGCATGCGCCAGATCGAACATGTTGAACCACATGCTGTGGATGCCCGCCAAGGTGATGAACTGGTATTTATATCCCATTGCAGAAAGCTCATCTTGGAAGCGCGCGATAGTTTGATCGTCGAGGTTCTTTTTCCAGTTGAAGGAAGGTGAACAGTTATAGGCCAGCAGCTTGCCCGGATACTGGGCATGAATCGCATCGGCAAAACGCTTCGCGGCGTCTAAGTCTGGCGTAGATGTTTCGCACCAGACTAAATCGGCATAAGGGGCGTAGGCGAGGCCGCGGCTGATAGCCTGCTCGATACCGGCATGAGTACGGAAAAAGCCTTCAACGGTACGCTCACCGGTGACAAACGCGCTGTCGTAGCTATCACAATCTGACGTGATCAGATCGGCGGCATCAGCATCGGTACGGGCAATCACCAAGGTTGGAACACCCAAAACATCTGCGGCCAAACGCGCTGCGACTAATTTTTGAATCGCTTCCTGTGTTGGAACCAGTACTTTGCCGCCCATATGACCGCATTTTTTCACTGATGCCAATTGGTCTTCGAAGTGAACTCCACCGGCACCGGCTTCAATCATCGATTTCATTAATTCAAACGCATTCAGTACGCCACCAAAACCGGCTTCAGCGTCGGCAACAATCGGCAAGAAGTAATCGGTAAATTTGCTATCACCCGGCTCTACGCCGTTCGACCATTGGATTTGGTCTGCTCGGCGGAATGTATTATTGATACGTTCAACCACCGCTGGCACCGAATTAACCGGATACAGTGATTGATCGGGATACATGCTGGATGCCAAGTTGGCATCCGCGGCCACCTGCCAGCCAGAGAGGTAAATGGCTTCGACACCGGCTTTTGCCTGCTGTAATGCCTGACCACCGGTTAATGCACCGAGGCAGTTAACATAGCCTTTGCGTGAACCGCCATGCAGCAACTCCCAAAGTTTAGCGGCGCCCTTTTGCGCCAAAGTGCATTCTGGATTCACCGAACCACGCAGATTAACCACGTCATTTGCGCTGTAAGGACGGGTAATGTCCTCCCAACGCGGGTTAGTTTTCCAATCCTGTTCCAACTGCTGAATTTGCTGATTACGTGAGGTAGACATGGCAAGCGCTCCTTGGCTTTTTTCTCTATTTTATGGTTTCGGTGTAGGGTTAGTTTTCGTGCTTAATTCAACAGTTCATAACCAGGTAGTGTCAGGAAATCGATCAGCTCACTGCTGGTTGTAATACGTTCCATCAGACTGGCAGCCTCAATAAAACGACCGCTGTCGAAACGTGTATCACCAAGCTCTTGACGGATAACCTGCATTTCTTCTTTCAGTAACTGACGGAAAAGATCTGGGGTAACCTTCTGGCCATTGCTCAGCGTTTTCCCATGGTGGATCCACTGCCAGATTGACGTACGAGAGATCTCCGCCGTCGCCGCATCCTCCATCAAGCCGTAGATGGGCACGCAGCCATTACCTGAAATCCATGCTTCAATGTATTGAACGGCAACGCGAATATTGGCACGCATTCCCTCTTCGGTACGTTCACCAGGACAAGGCTCCAGCAGTTGCGCTGCGGTAATAAGTTCATCCTGCGAACGCGTTACCTCAAGCTGATTACTGCGCTCACCCAACACGCGGCCAAAAACCTGCATCACTTCATCTGCTAAGCCAGGGTGTGCAACCCAAGTACCGTCATGGCCGTTGTTTGCTTCGAGCTCTTTATCAGCACGAACTTTATCCATCACCCATGCATTGCGCTCAGCGTCTTTGCTAGGAATAAATGCCGCCATTCCGCCCATCGCAAAAGCGCCGCGTCTGTGGCAGGTTTTGATCAGCAAACGTGAATAAGCACTTAAGAACGGTTTTTCCATCGTCACGGACTGACGATCGGGTAAAACACGATCGCTATGGTTTTTCAGCGTTTTGATATAGCTAAAGATGTAATCCCAGCGACCGCAGTTCAAACCCACGATGTGATCGCGCAGACTATGAATGATCTCATCCATCTGGAATACCGCTGGTAGGGTTTCGATCAATACGGTGGCCTTAATTGTTCCACGCGGTAGATCGAAACGATCTTCGGTAAAGCTGAAGATCTCACTCCACCATGCAGTCTCATGGTAAGACTCTGTTTTAGGCAGATAGAAATAAGGACCGCTGCCTTTTTTCAATAGTGCTTGGTAGTTGTGGAAGAAGTAGAGCGCGAAATCAAACAGCCCACCGGGAATAGGCTCACCCTGCCACGTCACATGCTTTTCAGGCAGATGAAGCCCGCGCACGCGAGCGATTAGCACCGCAGGATTCGGTTTTAGCTGATAGATTTTTCCTGCTTCATTAGTGAAGCTGATGGTGCCATTCACGGCGTCACGCAGGTTGATTTGGCCCTCAATCACTTTGTCCCAGTTTGGGGCGAGTGAATCCTCAAAGTCAGCCATAAAAACTTTAACGTTCGCATTGAGCGCGTTAATCACCATTTTGCGTTCGACCGGCCCTGTGATTTCAACGCGGCGGTCTTGGAGATCGCGAGGTATACCGCGGATTTTCCAATCGGAATTTTTAATGGAATTAGTTTCCGAAATAAAATTTGGCAGTTCACCACGATCTATATTTTGCTGTTGCACCTGACGAGCCGCAAGTAGCTGCTTGCGCTGAGGTGAAAATCGAGCGACTAAGTCAGTTAAAAACTCAATAGCCTCTTCGGTAAGAACCTGATGCTCCTGACTGCCAAATTGCTGGGTAAATGCCAGCTCAGTATCAACCATCTGTTGTGTCATACTTTATCTCCGCCCTCTGCTAGGGGTACAACCAGAACCCCACTCCTGTCATTTAGCTCACTTTTATACTTCTCATCAGCGACTAAATTTCGTACCAACAGATTAAAGCGTAGACAGTGATTCACCAAAATCAAAAACAATTTCCATTTTTATTATAATTATTTTTATATTCTTTAAATTACATATAGATAGATGAATATATTAATAACAATAAGAAGAAAACCGGTTCCATTAGATTGTTTAAACACAATAGACTGTTAATTAAGAAAAAGAATTGGGGGAGATAATTTCTGAGGATGCTGCTAAACGGATATTCAGCAGCATAGGGGAGGTTGGAAATATATAGTGAGCTAGATTTATTCCAGCGTAGGGTTCATATAACGCAGATCAAACGGCGTTATCTGGTAAACATAGTAGTTCAACCAGTTAGTAAACAGTAAGTGCCCATGGCTACGCCATGACGCTTTAGGACTATGTTTCGGGTTATCATCGGGGAAGTAATTAACAGGAACATCTGGAGATAAGCCCGCAGCAACATCGCGGAAATACTCTCCCGACAAAGTATGCGCATCATACTCAGGATGCCCCGTCACAAAAGCCATCCGCTTATCTTTAGTCGCAAATAGGTATGCACCTGCCTGCTCAGACTCAGCCAAAATATCGAGATCGCTATATTCTCGCAGCACATCCGTTGGGAAGTCAGCATAGCGAGAATGCGGAGCCAAGAAGGTTTCATCAAAACCGCGTGTTAGAAGCGCTAACGGCTGTAGCGTTTGATGATGATAAACCCCTGATAGCTTGGTTTCACGCGTCAGCTTAGGAATGCCATAGAGAACATTCAATGCAGCCTGAACCGCCCAGCATACAAACAGCGTAGAGGTTACGTGCTCTTTAGCCCAGTGAACGATCTGTTCAATCTGCGGCCAATACGCTACGTCACAAAAATCGACCAACCCGAGAGGTGCACCGGTGACTATCAGCCCATCAAAATTTTGGTCTTTAATGTCTTCAAAATTACAGTAGAAATTATCCAGATGCTCGGCTGGCGTATTTTTTGACTCACGGCTATCAATGCGCAGCAGCTGTATGTCAATTTGCAGAGGCGAATTGGAAAGCAATCGAAGAAATTGGTTTTCCGTCTCGATCTTTTTAGGCATCAGATTGAGTACCAAAACTTTAAGCGGGCGGATCTCCTGTGTTGCCGCTCGTGAAGAGGGCATGACAAAGACATTTTCATTCCGCAAAAAGCTTACGGCAGGTAATTCATCTGGCACCCTGATTGGCATAATCGCTAGCTCCTAGACTCTGTTAAGAAAGCATCCATATAAACGTTTAGACTTCTAGATGCCTGACGATAACGAGTTTTTACCAGCTTGTACAGCATGCAGGATGAAGTTGAAAATCTTTCATCCTGCATTTTACTAGCAACAATGCTTACATTCTGATTTCTTGGCCTTTTTTATGTAATAGCAATGAAACCAGCATCGCCACAAAGCACATACCTGAAACATACCAGAAGAAGGCAGTTTCAATGCCAGCCGCTTTCATCGACAAGGCGACATATTCAGCAGAACCACCAAACAAAGCATTACCAACGGCATAGGAAAGGCCAACGCCTAACGCACGAACTTCTGGCGGGAACATTTCCGCCTTCAGCAGCCCACCGATTGAGGTGTACAAGCTTACAATCGTTAGCGCTACAACGATGAGGATAAAGGCGAGGTAAGGATTAGTGACATCTTGTAGCGTCGTGAGTATCGGCACCGTCAGCAATGAAGCCAAGGCGCCAAAAGCGATCATTGAGTTTCGACGCCCAACTTTATCTGACAACCCGCCAAAAATAGGCTGCAACAGCATAAAGACGAACAAAGCAGCCGTCATTATCCCGCTCGCCATTTTGGCATCCATACCCGCGGTGTTGACCAAGTATTTCTGCATATAGGTTGTAAACGTATAGAAGCTCAACGAACCTCCAGCGGTAAAACCCAGCACCATCAGGAAAGCTTTCTTGTTATTCCATAAGCCAGACAACGTTCCCGCATCCTTACGCGTTCTGGTTTCTTTGGTTGAAGTCTCATGCAGGGAACGGCGCAGATAAAGTGCAACCACCGCTAATAATGCACCAAGCACAAACGGGACTCGCCAGCCCCATGAGCGTAGCTCTTCGGTGCTCAGCGTCTGCTGTAAAACCACCAAAACCAATAGTGCTAGTAGTTGTCCACCGATCAACGTGACATATTGAAACGATGCATAAAATCCGCGCTTACCCTCTACCGCAACTTCACTCATATAGGTGGCACTGGTTCCATACTCACCGCCAACGGAGAGCCCCTGAAATAATCTAGCAAGCAAGAGGAGCGCGGGCGCCCAATTTCCTATCGCTGCATAGGTTGGAAGGCAAGCGATCACTAGCGATCCGCAACACATCATGCAGACCGAAATCATCATTGATGTTCGGCGGCCATGTTTGTCTGCAATATAGCCGAACATCCACCCACCGATTGGGCGCATAAGAAAACCTGCCGCGAACACGCCAGCGGTTTGTAGGAGTTGAGTCGTGGAGTCCCCACTGGGGAAAAATACGGGAGCAAAATACAATGCACAGAACGAGTATACGTAAAAATCGAACCATTCGACGAGGTTGCCTGATGATGCGCCAACAATCGCCAAAATACGCTTACGCGTGTCATGATCGTCAGGTTGTTGCTCCGTCAGCGACGGGGTGGTATCTGCCATAACAATATCCCTACAGAGGTAAAAGTGTGCGGTGGTCATGTCGCCACGCGCTTCAATGTAAGTTAATTGTTATATATTGGTTAAATAAAGACTTCAATAGCCAACTAACCAATGAAAAAATCATCGGTCACTTGCAGAGTTTTTTGTGATATGGGGGGGGGAAATAGCCGCGTTAGCGGTTATTTATTTGATAA
>NZ_FMIQ01000073.1 GCF_900095695.1 Hafnia alvei
CAATCCAAAGCCTTGTTCATGCAGGATCGTACTCATCGAATGCGGAATCGGTTACCAGTAGCGTTACCATCTTAGCCGATATGTTTGATCACTATGTTAATACTGGCTTCACTCATCTGTTTGATGATGTTACTGCGCTCAGGAAATTTCCGTTGGTACTTACTAGTGCTGGTACGGAGTTCCTAGAATATTCCCGTTGAATGGAACCATAATAATTCATCGATAAGAAACCTCCGGCGAAAATATATCGTAAATGTCCGTAGATCATTTATAGACTCCGGATGATAAGGAATTTACAAAATGCCAGTGGTCCAAGTATGAATATACTTAATAAACGTGCCGAATGACCAAAACTCACTGCATGCAGCGGTTAACAGAATTATGACCAAAAGAATGACGACAACAGAAGTCATTCTTTCTACCCGACTATATGACCCCATAGCATCTTTTACGGGACGACTAGCTAGCTCCTGATAGTCCTGCTCATCCAGAAATCCATATAACTTAGTGCGCCATGTCGTTCTTACTCTTTCAAGCAGTGAAATAGTTTGCCTGTTGATATAGACAGACATTCCATACGAGATAACGATATAAATTGCAATGCCACAAAAAACCAGGGCGTAGATCTTTTGTAACCCAACTGATTTGGCAGCATCCAGACTGTAACGAACGACTAGGACACTAATGACAAGAGCCATATCTTTCCAAAGAGTGGAAGATAATTCTCGGGATTGCTGAATAATCTTTTGTGTATCTTCAGTCAGCGTTTTCCGCAAATCTCCCAAGGATTTCATAGTGTCTTTACTACCACTCCGAATATGTGCCTTGTACAATAACCGCGCTGACTCTAGTGCAGAAGGGAGACGTAGCATTATACCCTCACAGAAGTCCATATCTGCAGGCCACTCTCTGGCCAATTCGCTGGATAGAAACGTATGTTTGAGCTCTGTTTCATTTCCCTCCAAGAAAATCCACTTTGCCGCCTCCTGAATAATATCAAAAGAAGGTTGCGCTAAAGTTTCATCACCAAATGCTATTTTTCTTGGCGGCTTACCGGCAAGCCCTACCATCATTTTTTCAGCAGAAAAAAGTTCATTCGCAAAACATTTCAATAACTCGCGACATCCAAGTGATTTCCATAGCGTTATTGCTTCATCATCCCTTCTCCCTGAAGTTTCAAGTATCCAAGGGGCAATGGCATCCGGAGGTAGAAATGCTGTTGAATAACATTTGATAATGCTTTTTGTTACTGAGGTTTTTTTGGCTGTAGTATTGCAACTAGTCTGAACCGGTAGCATCTCTTTCCACGGGAGCACAGACCAGCAAAGTGTCTGAAATTCTTCAGTAATAAACAGCCCATAAATATATTTATACTTACAGAGTTTGTTGTCTTGAAGTAAAAAAGTTCGCCACCCCTCGAAGGTGAAGAGCCTCAGTATCCCCGGGAGCTCATTACAGGTAATGGTGATGTAGTGTTTCTGGCCTGATATCCCCTCTCTTGGATGAATAACATCCCGGCTCTCATCGACAAAAATAATCCTGAGATCTTCTGCATGTGCATCCACTACTTCTCCCCATAGCTCAAGGGATTCATTATCCATTGTGCCGGAAATAAATAGTTTACGGATGGACAGCTGATGGTCCTCCGTGATCACAAGGTCAGATGAATGACGTGAATGGTCTATTGCCTTACCGATTTTTTCCAGTATCGATGTCATCTGTCACAAGCCCTGCCGTCACAATTACAATTCGTTTTCGCCCGTCTTCCATAGTTTCGACTATTGGCGCATTGTCTTCATCGTAGATAACGATAACATCTTCAAGGGTTTCCAGTTTTCTTTTCCGTGGCTTCTGGATGTTATCCGGAATGATGCGGAAAGATTCACCTGAAATTCCTAAGTCCTTTATCTTACGGAAAAAATACTTAACCAGAGCGTGATCTTCTTCTAGGGGACCAAAAATCTGGGTCAGCAAGGGAAGTGCTTCATCAGTGTTAAAGTCCTGCTCGCCATGGCGTAAAGTTTCATAAATTTTGTTAACGCCGCTGCGCTTGATCTCTTCAGGTAGTAAGTTACGATGCTTCTTGTAGACATCTTTTAATACGGTAACCAGTTTATCGCTTAGATCAGTTGGGTCATTGACGCGCTTGACCTGCAGAAAGCGTTCAAAATAGACAGAGATGTTGGTACGTTTGCTGCGATCTCGTACGACTACGAGCCCACCCGCAAAACCTTCATTCAGGCGTACCAGTGCAATCTTCTGCATGGCTTCGGCTTTTTTTACGAAACTCTCGCGAAAACGTTCGAGTTTTGGGACCTGAAACTCATCTCCTTCAGCATCCAGCACATAACGAACCACATCTTCATTATCATATTTAATTAGCGCATACAGTTTCTCATCGCTGAGGGTATGAAGTTCGAAAAGGAAAAAAACGCCCATACTGGCATTCTTGGTGTGATGGTGAGACTGGAAATCGCTTGCCAATAAGGTGGATTGCTCAGTAAAACAGGTGGTATCGGTGTCTGCATGGTCCCTGATGAGCCTCAGGATTCGCTCTGTATTGGACAATTTCTTAAAATGGAACATATTGCCACTCAGTGCAGATTTAATCCGTTCCAGAAAGAAATCAACATGCGCCGGGGGCGAAATTTCACTAAGTAAAACAGGAATTTCCAGCTCCCCACCAACCACATGAAAAATCATCCTTTTTATTGATAATGCGTTGATTTCTTCATCCGTTAAAAAACTCATATTCAGTTCCCAAAATAGTGTTTTTATTTATTAGCATAAGTCACTTTACCTAAGCGTAGAGCGATTCGGGGCACGAATCTAGCATTGGATAGTTAAACTTTGGTTGTTTATCTTATGCTCTCGCTGGACAGAATATACGTCAAAATAAAATAATAAAAATATGATCCCGGTGGCATTAGCCACCGGGTTCAATATGATTTTTCAAGGTTTTCTGGCAAAATCAAACGGACTCACCGCCTTCTCCCGATTAGCATCAAGATAATCAGCCCACCACTGCAGCATTAGCCTGCGCTCTCCCAGATGCTCGGCCTTATGAATGTAAGCCGCACGCACAGAGTTACGCTCCTGATGACTCATCTGCCGCTCTACCGCATCCTTCGACCACAATCCTGACTCAATCAACGAACTACAAGCCATGGTTCTAAAACCGTGACCGCACACTTCAACTTTCGTATCGTAGCCCATTACACGCAGTGCTTTATTCACCGTGTTTTCACTCATCGGCTTACGCGGATCGTGATCACCAACGAAGATCAGCTCACGGTTTCCACTCATGCTTTTGATCTTTTCCAAAATGGCGAGAGCTTGTCGCGATAAGGGAACAAGATGCGGCGTCTTCATCTTTGAGCCACGCTGAGAATATTTAACACCTTCCAGTAGCTCACGCTCTCCCGGAATCGTCCACATAGCAGTTTCGAAATCAACTTCTGACCAGCGAGCAAAACGTAGCTCACTAGATCGGATGAAAACTAACAAGGTGAGCTCCACGGCCAACCTGGTTAACGGCCTACCGGAGTAACGATCAATGCGATGAAGTAATTCAGGAATGCGATTTAGTTCTAGAGCAGCGCGATGCTGTCGTTTAGCCGTAGCTACTGCACCGGCTATCTCTTGTGCGGGGTTGTAGTCGATTAAACCGCTTTGCACGGCAAATCGCATAATTGCTGTTGTTCTTTGTTGTAGACGCGCCGCCACTTCAAGACGTCCAGATGTCTCTACGGCTTTTATAGGGATAAGTAAATCTCTGGTCTTTAGTTCAGCAATATTCCGCTTACCAATGGCAGCAAAGAGGTTATCCTCCAGGCTCTTCAACACACGGGCACTATGCGACTCAGACCACTTTTGATTACTTGCGTGCCAGTCTCTGGCGACCACTTCAAAAGTTATCGCCTCTTGCTCTTGTTCTACCTTAACGGCTTTCTTGTTCTCACTAGGATCGACACCATTAGCTAAATGCTTGCGGGCTTCTTCACGTCGTACCCTGGCATCAGCCAATGACACTTCAGGATATTTGCCCAACGCCAACATCTTTTCTTTTCCGCCGAAGCGATAACGCAGCCGCCAATACTTGGAACCGTTAGGATGAACCAGCAATACCATGCCGTCACCATCTGTCAGCTTATAAGCTTTTGCTTCCGGCTTAGCTGTACGAACCTTCACATCACTCAGAGCCATGTTGAGTATCCTTTCAAGGGTTCTGTGTGGGTACAAACATTATCGAACCGGGATATACCCGCAGATGTACCCACATCAGTAAGTTGATGTAGATTGAATCAGGTTGACTTATGTTGACTGAAAAAGCGAGAGAAGCCTTGCGGGGACTGGATTTTAGGCATAAAAAAAGACCTCAGTTGAGGTCTATTTACATACAAATGGTGCCGAAGGCCGGACTCGAACCGGCACACCTTGCGGCGGTTGATTTTGAATCAACTGCGTCTACCGATTTCGCCACTTCGGCACAGAAGTAGTATGCGGAAAACGAGTGCATTATACCTAGCCACGACCCCCACGCAATACTTATCCTGCATTCAATTGTTTAAGTGCCTAAAAAAACGACGAAGGTACAATAAATAACGCCTATGCGGATATTTTATCAGCAATTATTACTCACCATCTGCGGTCTGGCGGCTCTTTTGCCGCCGTTTATACCTCGCGTAATTTCATTTACCTACGCATCGAAGAGAAATTGTGGCATTTGCTCACGTCTATCAGGGTTGCTGTTAACGAGTTCCGTCATTACATTGCGTTATACGCTTCTCTCTAGGAAACCCCATGTCCGCAAATAATCCGTTTTTTGTTGAAGTTGTCGAATCACATGAACTCATTCAGCAGTGGTTTGCCAATGCGTCTGCCAGCGAAGCGCTTTGTGAACAGCTGCTATCGCACTTTAGCCCTGCATTCACCATGGTGGGAATGAGCGGCATGCTGCTGAATTATCCTGCGGTGTGTGGATTTTTCCGTGCGAATGGAGGCGCCAAAGCGGGGCTGAACATCGAGGTCTCAGAGATGGCTATCATCGCTGAGTGGGAAAATGGCGCGGTCGTTAGCTATAAGGAAACACAGACACAACCAGAACAGCCGAAAACCGTTCGCTTCTCAACGGCGGTCTTTGAAAAAGATAGTCAGGGGAAAGTGTTATGGCGTCATCTGCATGAAACTGCAGCGCATATCTGAGCGTGAGACGTAAAAAAGGCGGGATATATCCCGCCTTTCGGTAACTCACATCAAGTGATTATGCAATCAGTTGATTTTAATTGGCATACCTGAACGTGCTGCTACTGCATTATCAACGGCGCTGGTCTGAACGCTTGGATCAGAAACAATTTTGTTGATGGCGTCGGTCAGCACAACAGGTACTGGCGCGTCAGAGTTGAACTGCTGCTCAGTGGTAGACAGCGGATTGTGAACCTCGATATAGCGAGATCCATCTGGCTCTACGGTCGCTTTTACAGGTTCATTGATGAACTGTAAGCGAGTGCCTACTGGAACGTTATCAAACAGGTATTTGATGTCGTCATCGCGCAGACGCACGCAGCCGTGGCTTACGCGCAGGCCAATACCGAAGTTGGCGTTAGTACCGTGAACCGCATACAAACGGCCGATATACAGCGCGTACAGGCCCATTGGGTTGTCGGGACCAGCAGGGAATACCTGTGGCAGAGTCTCACCGTTAGCGGCGTACTCTTCGTGCATTTTTTTAGTTGGCGTCCATGTTGGGCCCGCTTTTTTACGCTGAACCGAAGTCACCCAGTTCATTGGCGTATCGCGACCTAGCTCACCAATACCAATCGGCAGAACCACGACGGTTTTAGAGCCTTTTGGATAGTAGTACAAACGCATCTCTGCACTGTTGATGATAATGCCTTCACGTGGAGTATTAGGCAGAATCAACTGGTGCGGGATAGTCAGCGTCATACCCGGCTTTGGCAGGTACGCATCTACGCCCGGATTCGCTTCCAACATGTTACTCAGGCCCATTTGGTACTGAGCAGCAAAATGTTCCAGAGGCTGTTTGTTATCTTCTGGCACTTTTACCTGAATGTTTTCACCAATCAGACGGCTGTTATTCGCCGGTAAAGGGTATACCACGGCAAATGCAGACTGCATAAAAGCAGTCGTTGCCAGAAGCACCGTGAAGAGCGCACGGATACTCATTTTCATGTTTATATTCCTGTTGGGTGCTAGTACCGCGCACAGGCGGTTGTCGATTTTAGCCAGTGAAGACTGGCTGCGCATTATATGTGCACAAACGCAAAAGAGGAAAACATTAGTGCTCATCTTCCTAACGTATTTTTGGTGTTCACCAAACCAAACTGGGTTCTATTCTAAGATTAGCTCTGCGTGTGAGCTACGTCACAATCATTTTTGTTTCCACATGTACCGTTTGGTTTTATTTACAAAAAACTGATGAATTCCGCTCTGCCAGCGCATACGGTTGGCATTAAGATGTTCCCACTAAAAAATCTGACCTGTCTCTTGCCTGAAAAAATGGATAAACGCGTGTTGAAATTTTTCCCTGCGACGCTGCTGGGCGTCGCCTGTGCGGTACTGCCACTTACAAGTTCTGCTCAACCACCTGAGCCTTTAGCTTCACAGGTGGTTGATGGTTACGCTGAACATATTTTTTACAATAGTGGTGCCGCTGCAATGGCCATGGTTGCTATCGATAACAACCAGCAGGTGTTTAGAAGTTTTGGCGAAACTCGCCCCGGCAATGATACCCGTCCGCGCAAAGACTCCTTAATCCGTATCGCCTCCCTTACCAAGCTCATGACCAGTGAAGTGTTGGTTAAGCTCGCCGATGAAAGAAAAGTCAGCCTTTATGACCCATTGAGAAAGTACGCGCCTAGCGGAATGCGAGTTCCGTCCTATAGCGCCAACCAGCCGATCGTGCTGATGAACCTCGCCTCTCATACCAGTGGTTTGCCGCGCGAACAGCCGGGCGGAGTTGCACATCGAGACGTATTTACCTGGCCAACAAAATACGATCGCTGGCAATGGATGAAAAGCGCCAAAGTCGCGGTGCCACCCGGCGTGCGAGCATCTTATTCGAATCTGGCGTTTGACCTGCTGGCCGATGCGCTTGCTCAAGCAACGGGCAAAGCTTATCCGAGCCTGCTCAAAGAGAAGGTGACTCTGCCGTTGGGCATGAAAGACACCACATATACCCCCTCCCCCGAGCAATGCTCACGTATGATCGTACCCGCACGCGGCGCGAGCCCATGCCAAAGCAGCCTAGCGGCTATCGGTAGCGGCGGTGTGTATTCCACACCGGAAGACATGCAGCGCTGGATGCAACAGTTCTTATCTTCATCAACCCAGCCTCGTAGCCCTTACGCCGATAAGCTGCTGAAAATGTATTATCAGCGCGAAAAACTTACGCTGGTTAAAGGAATGGATGTTCCAGGTAAAGCATCAGCGCTTGGCTTGGGGTGGGTATATATGGCGCCACAAAACGGCTTGCCAGGCATCATGCAAAAAACCGGCGGCGGCGGTGGCTTCATTACCTATATGGCGATGATCCCAGACAAAAACGTTGGCGTGTTTGCGGTTGTTGCCCGCACTGAACTAACCAAATTTACTAATATGAGCGACGGTGTTAATCAGTTAGTCAGCGAGCTAGCACAGCAACAGCACTAACTGTGGCTTGAGTTTAATTAAGGGACATTTTTATGTCCCTTTTTTATTTCAAAATTAAACTAAATAAATTCATTCAATATATTTATTTAATGGATTTATTTGCATTTATTATTGCTAATTTGGATGTATTTTAAACCTAAATAAATTTGGCCTATCTCCGATAACACAAAGACCCACGGAAAAAACCTTTCCAAAGATGTGGTTTATTATTGGAGCTACACCTATGTTTAAAAATATTAAAATCGCCAGCGGCATGCTGCTAGTGCTGTATTTATTTGGTTTGATACAAATAGGCTCTAACCTGATTGGGTTCTACTTCATCAAAAAAAATAGCGATAGCATTAGCGCAATGAGCGTCATCGCCGATGAGCAAAACGCGCTCAGCAGCAGTGGTGCCTATCTTCAACAAGCTCAATCAGCCATCAATAACATTGTTCTTGAATATGCAGTCAATCCACAAGGCGCTGTTAATAAAGATTCTATACAGGCGGCTCGTGAAAACATGGCGCTTGCCAATAAATCCTTTGATCTATTTTGGAAGATTCCAGGGCTAACAAATCATGATGTTAAATTGGGTGAACAAATTAAAAATGCATTCCAAAACAATGCCGATAACATAGAAAAGCAGATCAGCATTGCTTTATCCGAACCATCTCCAAGCGTATTAGTTGATAAGCTTTTTCAATTGAAAACTGAAAAGGTAAAAACGCGAGCCTTATTTCAAGGATGGGTAAAAAAATATATTAGCATTTCCCTTAAGAACAACGATGACGCCAGAGACATAGCCAAACAAGCGTATTCCGAATTTATACGCTTACTCATCACCGTACTAATTTTATGCGTTTTCATGTGCTTAGCCGTGCATTTTTGGATTAAAAGAGTGCTTGTTCATCCACTGCAAGAAGCGACTGACTATTTCGAGCTGATTGGACAGGGTGACTTACGTAGCATCATTTCCATACAAAATAGCAACGAGGTTGGGCTATTGATGGCTGGATTACAGAAAATGCAGAGCGGATTACAGACCACCGTTGCTACCGTGCGGCAAGGCGTTGAGTCTATCAACATAGGCACCCACGAAATCTCTGCGGGTAATACCGACCTTTCAAGCCGAACCGAAGAACAGGCGGCTGCGCTGGCTCAAACCGCGGCCAGCATGGAGCAAATCACCGCCACCGTGCAGCAAAATGCCGAAAATGCTCAGCAAGCCGCTCAAATGATCAATAGCACCGCCAATATTGCCCATAACGGTGAACAGGTCATGGAGTCGGTCATCGCTAAAATGCGCACCATCAATCATAGCGCACAAAAAATGAGTGACATTATCAGCGTAATCGACGGTATCGCCTTCCAGACCAATATCTTAGCCCTAAATGCTGCGGTTGAGGCCGCTCGCGCAGGAGAGCAAGGGCGTGGTTTTGCCGTTGTGGCTGGTGAGGTGCGTAATTTGGCACAACGATGCTCGCTTTCAGCAAAAGAGATCAACGATCTCATTGCGACATCGAGCAACGATATCAAAGAAGGCATGTTACTCGTTGAGCACGCAGGAGAAACCATGGCCGACATCGTGCTTAACGTTAATAAAGCCACCAGCATCGTCGATAGCATCTCTTATGCGTCCGACGAACAAAGTCGCGGCGTTGCTCAGGTCAGTATTGCTATCAACCAGATGGATCAGGTGACTCAGCAGAACGCTGCGTTAGTGGAGCAAGTTGCTACCACCGCGTCGAATGTAGAAGAACAGTCCGATATGCTAGCTAAGGCAGTATCGATTTTTCGGCTAACCGATCAGCTATGGCAAGAGCCCAAAAAGGATCTTGAGTTAACCCAGAGGCCCGATCCACACAGTGCACATTGGATTTAAGCGTAAAAAAACGGGCCATAACAATGGCCCGTTTCATATTCAATAACTACGCGATGCCGCTACGATTTTCTCAGCAGCATATAAACACTGATCAATAAGAACAGCAGGCTTGGCAGTAGAGCACCTAACACTGGAGGTACGCTGTACACCAAACTTAGCGGCCCAAAAATCTGATCAAGCACGTAGAACAAGAAGCCGAAGCTGATACCCGTCAACACCCTCACGCCCATTGGAACGCTGCGTAATGGACCAAAAATAAAGGATAGCGCCATCAACATCATGACCGCGACAGACAGCGGCGCGAAAATTTTGCTCCACATATTGAGCTGATAACGGCTAGATTCTTGCCCGCTTTGTTTCAGGTATTTCACATAGTGGTAGAGACCGCTAATCGACAGGGAGTCAGGGCTCATGGCAACCACGCCCAATTTATCTGGCGTTAGGTTGGTTTTCCACATACCGCTTATCGTTTGTGAACCGGTGATCCTTTTGCTGTCGGTGAGATTTGATTCTTCCACCTGTGAAAGCTTCCACTGATTGCCCTCAAACGTTGCTGAGTTGGCATAGCGCAGCTTTTGCAAATGACGTTCTTTATCAAAGGTATAAATGCTTATGCCTTGAATAGTTTTCTCACCGGTCACGCGCTGAATAAAGATAAAGTCGCTGCCGTCTTTTGCCCACAGCCCGTTTTGCGTGGATAGCAGCGAACCGCCGTACATCTGTTGAGCACGATAGTTACGCGCAGCCTGATCGCCCTGAGGCGCAACCCACTCACCAATTGCCATCGTGAGGATCACCAGCGGTATCGCGGTTTTCATCACCGAAGAGGCTATCTGCATGCGGGTATAACCTGCCGCCTGCATCACCACCAACTCACTGCGCTGGGCCAGCATACCCAGCCCTAATAACGCACCAAGCAGTGCAGCCATTGGGAAGAAGACTTCAATATCCTTTGGCACGCTGAGCAAGGTGAAAAGGCCAGCGCCTGCCGCAGAATAATCGCCCTGACCCACTTTACGCAGCTGATCAACGAATTTGATAATCCCTGACAGCGACACCAGCATAAACAGCGTTGCCATGATGGTGCTGAAAATCGTGCGCCCAATGTAACGGTCTAATACTCCAAGCATCAGGCGACTCCTTTACCGGTGATTCGTGCGCGGATCCGACGCATCGGTAGCGTATCCCAAATATTCAACGCAACAGCGAGCAACAGATAGAACCCGTTCACGGTCCAAACCCAGATAAACGGATCAATTTTGCCCTTCGCCGCATTAGAGCGCAGCGAACTTTGCAGCAGGAAGAAGATCAGATAGAGCAACATGGCTGGCAGCATACTCAGCACACGCCCTTGACGTGGGTTAACCACGCTCAAAGGAACCACCATCAACGCCATCACGAAGACAGAGAACACCAGCGTAATACGCCAGTTCAATTCTGCGCGGAAGTCGTTTTCTTTGGATTCCCACAGCGCTGTCATCGGTGCCTGATCGGCATTGCTTGGATTAAGCACCACCGCCTGATGGCCGATAACCGCTTCGTAATTCACAAAGTCGGTGATACGGAAATCACGCAGCATCGCGGTACCTTCATAGCGAGTACCGGTATCCAATACCACCTGCTGAGAACCATCGGGACGCCCTTCCATATGGCCGGTATCCGCCACAACCACCGATGGGCGCTGGGTGCCGTTAGGACGTAGCTGAGCTAAAAAGATGTTTTCAAACTTTTTGCCCTTCACGTCACCCACAAACAGCACATAGTTGCCATCTTTAGACGGCTGGAATTGCCCTTCCACCATCGAGGCTAAACCTGGGTTAGCCTTGGCTTCTGCCATCACTTCATCAGAGTGAAACGACGACCACGGACTCACCCAAAACGCGTTGACCAATGCAAACGCGCCGGTAATGAAGGCAAGGATCATCGCAGTTTTTATCAACACGCCTTTGCCTAGGCCGCAAGCGTGCATAACTACGATTTCACTTTCGGTATACAGTTTACCCAGCGTCATCAATAGCCCAAGGAACAGGCTAAGAGGCAGAATAAGCTGAGCCATCTCGGGCACACCTAGCCCAAGGAGAGATAACACTAAGTTTGTCGGAATTTCGCCGTCAACCGCCGCTCCGAGTATCCGCACCATCTTTTGACAAAAAAAGATCAGCAGCAGGATAAATAGAATAGCAATCTGACTCTTAAACGTTTCCCGTACCAGATATCTAATGATGATCACGCTTATTACGCCTGTGAAAACTTGTCTTTTTGCAGGAAAATAGATAATTTCTACGCTAACCCGCCATTTTTATGATGATTATGGCGGCGGTTACAATCAGAATAGCATTACAGCATGTGTCTCAAGTGTAACCTATAGGAACACACTTATAACTGACACATCGTAGAAGGCTAATCACCCACTACGAGTGATGTATACCCAAACTTGTTGTCGTTGCAGCAAACAACGCACACCGCAGCAACATCGCGATAAGCAGGGTAAACTGATTGTACAGTAAAACAATTGTACCGTAATCGTTAGCAACGAAAACGAGAAAATAACTACCGATTATATAACGTCCCTCTGCACTGCCCCTAAAAAGCCTTGCAGAATGAGAGAAAATTGCGCGATTTCCTATGATAAAGTGGGTAAAAACCACCATCATCAGAGAAAACCGTGAATGAGTGTTCCAGTCAGTTCAACGGCAAGGGCCGAGATAATAGTCACTCTGGCAACGTTTCTGGCTTCAAGAAACGAGTATAGCTGAGTCATCGCCCCGCGCCGCTGTCTTTAAGATTCAGGAGAGTGCATGGAGTTCAGTGTAAAAAGCGGTAGCCCGGAAAAACAGCGTAGCGCCTGTATCGTCGTCGGTGTTTTCGAACCGCGCCGACTGTCCCCAATCGCAGAACAGCTCGATAAAATCAGCGATGGCTACATCAGTGCCCTACTGCGCCGTGGCGAACTGGAAGGTAAAGTGGGTCAGACACTCTTGCTGCACCACGTACCTAACGTACTCTCAGAACGCATTTTGCTAATTGGCTGTGGCAAAGAGCGTGAGTTGGACGAACGTCAGTATAAACAAGTCATTCAAAAAACGATTAATACGCTAAATGACACCGGTTCTATGGAAGCGGTTTGCTTCCTGACTGAGCTGCACGTCAAAGGCCGTAATACCTACTGGAAAGTGCGTCAGGCGGTCGAAACGGCAAAAGAAACGCTTTATACCTTCGATCAGTTGAAAAGTAATAAAGCGGAACCGCGCCGCCCACTGCGTAAAATGGTGTTCAACGTCCCAACCCGTCGTGAACTCACTAGCGGCGAGCGCGCGATCCAGCACGGCTTAGCCATTGCTGCCGGTATTAAGGCCGCGAAAGATCTTGGCAACATGCCGCCAAACATCTGTAACGCAGGCTATTTGGCTTCACAGGCTCGTCAGCTTGCCGACAGCTTCAGCCCGAACGTTAGCACCCGCGTTATCGGTGAACAGCAGATGAAAGAGCTAGGCATGAATGCCTATCTTGCCGTGGGTCAAGGTTCACAAAATGAATCGTTGATGTCCGTGATTGAATATAAGGGCAACAAAAACCCAGATGCTAAACCTATCGTATTGGTTGGTAAGGGTTTAACCTTTGACTCTGGCGGTATTTCAATCAAACCCGCTGACAGCATGGACGAGATGAAATACGACATGTGCGGTGCCGCTTCGGTCTACGGCGTGATGCGCATGGCTGCTGAGCTTCAGCTTCCGTTGAATATCGTTGGCGTACTGGCTGGTTGCGAAAACATGCCTGGCGGCCGCGCTTATCGTCCCGGTGATGTTTTGACCACGATGAACGGCCAAACCGTTGAAGTGCTCAATACTGATGCCGAAGGACGTTTAGTTCTGTGTGACGTGTTAACCTACGTTGAGCGTTTCGAACCCGATGTGGTTATCGATGTGGCTACGTTGACCGGTGCCTGCGTTATCGCACTGGGTCATCATTTGACGGGCTTAATGGCAAACCATAACCCATTAGCCTCCGAGCTTATCAGCGCATCAGAACAAGCCGGTGACCGTGCATGGCGTCTGCCAATGATGGATGAGTTCCAAGATCAGCTGGATTCCAATTTTGCCGACATGGCAAACATCGGTGGCCGTCCTGGTGGAGCGATTACCGCAGCGTGCTTCCTGTCTCGATTCACCCGCAAATATAGCTGGGCGCATCTGGATATCGCAGGCACCGCGTGGCGTTCAGGGAAAGCAAAAGGTGCAACGGGTCGCCCTGTCGCCATGCTTTCTCAGTTCTTGCTCAATCGTGCAGGCCTGAACGGCGACGATTAAGAAAATTGAGTTAAAATAAATAGAACCCCCACCCCAGACCTCTGTTTTTAAGAGACGACTGGGAGGGGGTCTTTCGTTGTTGTATTTCATTACTTCATAAGTGCTGCACAAGCGTAAGGCTATATCACATCATGAAACAGGCAACCTTCTATCTCATGGAGCATCATCAACCTGATGGTGAACTGGATGCCGTTGAGGCTTTGGCCTGTGATCTCGCCGCCCAACACTGGCGCTCCGGTAAACGAATTTTATTGGCTTGCCAAAGTCAGGAACAGGCTCAAAAATTAGATGAAGCCCTTTGGGCGCGTGATCCGCACCAGTTTGTGCCACATAATCTGGCCGGTGAAGGCCCACATTATGGCGCTCCTGTCGAACTTTCATGGCCGGGAAAACGGGGTAATTCACCGCGTGAACTGATGATCTGCTTGCAGACCGAGTTCGCAGATTTTGCTACTGCTTTCCATGAAGTGATAGACTTCGTTCCTTATGAAGACGCTTTAAAACAGTTGGCGCGTGAGCGCTATAAAATCTACCGCAGCGTCGGCTTTCAATTGACCACGGCTACGCCGCCAACTCACTGATCGATCAAATCAAAGAACAGACGAACCATGGAAAAGACATATAACCCGCAAGACATTGAGCAGCCGCTCTACGAGCACTGGGAACAGCAGGGCTACTTCAAGCCGAATGGCGACACCAGTAAAGAAAGCTTCTGTATTATGATCCCGCCGCCGAACGTCACCGGCAGCCTGCATATGGGTCATGCTTTCCAGCAGACCATCATGGACACCATGATCCGCTATCAGCGCATGCAGGGTAAAAACACCCTGTGGCAGGTCGGTACCGACCACGCGGGTATCGCCACCCAGATGGTCGTCGAGCGCAAAATTGCCGCCGAAGAAGGCAAAACTCGTCACGACTATGGTCGTGATGCCTTCATCGACAAAATCTGGCAGTGGAAAGAAGAATCCGGCGGCACCATTACTCGCCAGATGCGCCGTTTGGGCAACTCCGTCGACTGGGAGCGCGAGCGCTTCACGATGGACGATGGCCTGTCTAATGCGGTGAAAGAAGTTTTCGTTCGTCTGTATAAAGAAGACCTGATTTATCGCGGTAAGCGTCTGGTTAACTGGGATCCAAAACTGCGCACGGCTATCTCCGATCTGGAAGTAGAAAACCGTGAAACCAAAGGCTCCATGTGGCACCTGCGTTATCCGCTGGCCGATGGCGCTAAAACCGCCGACGGTAAAGACTATCTGGTGGTTGCCACTACGCGCCCAGAAACCCTGTTGGGCGATACCGGTGTTGCCGTTAACCCAGAAGATCCACGCTACAAAGATTTGATCGGTAAATTCGTGGTTCTGCCGCTGGTTGGCCGTCGCATTCCTATCGTCGGTGATGAACACGCCGATATGGAAAAAGGCACCGGCTGCGTGAAAATCACCCCTGCGCACGACTTCAATGACTATGAAGTTGGCCGCCGCCACGCACTGCCAATGATCAATATTCTGACCTTCGACGGCGACATTCGTGACGAAGCAGAAGTTTTGGATACCAACGGCGAAGAAACCGACGTTTACAGCAACGAAATCCCAGAACAGTTCCGTGGCATGGAGCGTTTTGCCGCTCGCCGTGCCGTGGTGAAAGCCTGTGATGAAGCCGGCCTGCTGGTTGAAATCAAACCTCACGATCTTACCGTTCCTTACGGCGACCGTGGCGGCGTGGTTATCGAACCGATGCTGACCGACCAATGGTACGTTCGCACTGCGCCGCTGGCGAAAGTGGCGATTGAAGCCGTTGAACAAGGCGAAATCCAGTTCGTACCTAAGCAGTACGAAAACATGTACTACTCTTGGATGCGCGACATTCAAGACTGGTGTATTTCTCGTCAGCTGTGGTGGGGTCATCGCATTCCCGCTTGGTACGACAACGAAGGCAACGTATTCGTTGGCCGTGACGAAGACGAAGTACGCCGTGAAAATAACTTAGGCGCAGACGTTGAACTGAAACAGGACGACGACGTTCTGGATACATGGTTCTCTTCTGGTCTGTGGACTTTCTCAACGCTGGGCTGGCCTGAACAGACCGAAGCGCTGAAAACCTTCCACCCAACGAACGTGTTAACCAGCGGTTTCGACATCATCTTCTTCTGGATCGCGCGCATGATCATGCTGACCATGCACTTCGTGAAAGATGAAAATGGCAAACCACAGGTTCCATTCAAAACCGTCTATGTGACCGGTCTTATCCGTGACGACGAAGGACAGAAAATGTCTAAGTCTAAGGGTAACGTCATCGATCCACTGGATATGATCGACGGTATTTCTCTGCCAGAACTGTTAGAGAAGCGTACCGGCAATATGATGCAGCCACAGCTGGCTGAAAAAATTGCTAAACGCACCGAAAAACAGTTCCCAGAAGGCATTGAGCCACACGGTACTGATGCTCTGCGCTTCACCTTGGCAGCGCTGGCTTCTACCGGCCGTGATATCAACTGGGATATGAAGCGTTTGGAAGGTTATCGTAACTTCTGTAACAAGCTGTGGAATGCCAGCCGCTTCGTACTAATGAATACGGAAGATCAGGATTGTGGTCTAAACGGCGGCGAAATGGTTCTGTCCTTGGCAGACCGTTGGATCCTGTCCGAATTCAACCAGACGGTAAAAGCTTACCGCGAAGCACTGGATAACTTCCGCTTCGATCTGGCTGCCAATATTCTGTATGAGTTCACATGGAACCAGTTCTGCGACTGGTATCTGGAACTGGCTAAGCCGGTCATGACTGGTGGTTCAGAAGCTGAACTGCGCGGTACCCGCAATACGCTGGTCACCGTGCTGGAAGCCCTGCTGCGCCTGGCACATCCGGTGATCCCATACATCACCGAAACCATCTGGCAGCGCGTGAAAGGCCTGAAAGGGATTACTGCAGACACCATCATGTTGCAGCCATTCCCAGAATACGACGCATCTCAGGTTGATGAGAAAGCGCTGGCCGATCTGGAATGGATCAAGCAAACCATCATCGCCGTGCGTAACATTCGTGCCGAGATGAATATTGCGCCAAGCAAGCCACTGGAACTGCTGCTGCGTGAATGCAGCGCGGATGCTCAGCGTCGCGTACAGGAGAACCTAAGCTTCATTCAGGCTCTGGCGCGTTTGGAAAGCATCACCGTGCTGGCTGCGGGCGATAAAGGCCCAGTGTCTGTCACCAAGCTGGTTGACGGTGCTGAATTGCTGATCCCAATGGCTGGCCTTATCGACAAAGACGCAGAGCTCGATCGCTTAGCGAAAGAAGTGGCTAAGATCGAAGCTGAAATTGGCCGTATCGAAGCGAAACTGTCTAACGAAGGTTTCGTGGCCCGCGCACCTGAGGCCGTTGTTGCCAAAGAGCGTGAGAAGATGAACGGCTACGCCGATGCCAAAGCGAAGCTCATCGAACAGCAAGCGGTGATTGCAGCGCTGTAACTAGCGCGGTAAGCAAAACACCTATCAGCGGGGAACATTGTTCCCCGCTTTTTTTTACCTCGCACGCAGAACGCTTGCATCCTCACTATCAGCGGTGGTATTAAGGAATTTCGTGCGCCATCACGCGGGGTACACGCTCCGTGACAACAGCCTAAAATAGCGATGTGCGTCAGAACGTTTACACAACGGAACAACCGGGTAATGACTATGACAACAGAAACGCCTTTACGACTTCAGGTGCGCCGGATGACGGCAAACGACAACGCAGCCATTGCGCAGGTTATTCGTGAAGTTTCAGCTGAGTGCGGCCTCACCGCAGACAAAGGCTATACCGTATCTGACCCAAACCTTGACCATCTATTCGACGTTTATAGCCAGCCACGCTGCGCCTATTGGGTGGTTGAGCTCGATGGGCAAGTGGTTGGCGGCGGCGGCGTTGCTCCGCTTGAAGGCGCAGACGTCAGCCTGTGTGAGCTGCAAAAGATGTATTTTCTGCCGGTATTGCGCGGAAAAGGTTTAGCCAAACAATTGGCTATTCAAGCCATGGATTTTGCTCGTGAGAACGGTTTTAGCCAATGTTATCTAGAAACCACTGCCTCCCTCACCGCGGCCATAGCGCTCTATGAGAAGCTCGGATTTAACCATATTACCGAAGCTCTCGGCAGCACACGTCATGTGGACTGCGAAGTCAGGATGCTGAGAGAGCTGTAAGGTCTAACTATTCTAAATAGCGCTAATCCTAAAAACGCCCGCGAAGTGTGATTAAATCGCCTTTTTGCACATAAAAAAATCCGGTGCCATCGCTGACACCGGATTCACTATTCTCACTATGACGTTAACTATGCGACGTTAAAGATGAGCATCTTAAAATCTAATGGCGAACGCCATTGTCATCCTCATCAACGCCTTCTGCGTCGTCATCTTCGTCGTCGTCACCTTCTTCACCGTTAGGATCTTCGAAGTAGGTGCCCCAGCCGTCGTAGTTCACATTCATTTTTTCAGCGAGGTTTACCAGCTGTTCAACCTGAGTATCGATCACTTCCGCATTCAGGCCAACTTCGCTGATAACATCGCAGCACATTAGCAGCGTACCGTCTTCAACTTCCAGCTCTTCAGCATCGGTGACTTCATAGCCGAGTTTAAAAGCTTCAACCGCCGCTTTTTCTAACAGCTCAAAGTTATCCGCCGAAAGATGATGCTCAATGGTGTATAACGCGTCCGGATCGCTGCCGTCGTCCAGCAGTTCTTCAATGATCAGGCGAGTTTCTTCACGTTGTTCTTCTAATAGCTCAGGATTTGCCATGCCTTTGTCCTCAATCTGTATGCAATCACGCTACTTTCATTCTCCCACAGCCGCGCCCATGCCTCCATAAGAAACGTGAATATTTATCTCTCAGGGGTTGATTTTGAATTTTAATACACATAATGTGAATATTAATTCATGCAGCACAATAAAAACACAATTGGGGATGAGCACTATGAGTCAGCTATATCAGCATCATTTTCTTAGATTACTGGATTTCACGCCTGCAGATATCGCATATCTACTCACTTTAGCCGCCGAGCTTAAACAGGCTAAGAAAGCAGGTAATGAACCACAAACGCTGAAAGGCAAAAATATCGCGCTCATCTTCGAAAAAGACTCCACCCGAACCCGCTGCTCTTTCGAAGTTGCCGCTTACGACCAAGGTGCTAACGTGACCTACTTAGGCTCAAACGGCAGCCAAATCGGCCACAAAGAATCCATCAAAGACAGCGCCCGCGTGCTGGGCAGAATGTACGACGCCATCCAGTATCGCGGCTGGGGGCAGGACGTGGTTGAAACATTGGCGCAGTATGCCGGCGTGCCTATTTGGAATGGATTAACCAATGAATTTCACCCAACCCAAATCTTAGCCGATCTACTCACCATTCAAGAACATATGCCAAATAAGCCGCTGTCACAGGTAAAACTGGCATACCTTGGCGATGCGCGTAATAACATGGGCAACTCATTGCTGGAAGGCGCTGCGCTGATGGGGATGGAGCTGCGTCTCGTTGCACCAAAAGCCTGCTGGCCCGAGGCTGAACTGGTGGCTCAATGTCAGACGATCGCCGACAAAACCGGCGCGAAGCTGGTTTTAACCGAAGATCTGGCGGAAGGCGTGAAAGACGCCGATTTCCTTTACACCGACGTTTGGGTCTCCATGGGCGAACCGAAAGAGGTGTGGAAAGAGCGTATCGCCCAGCTATTGCCTTATCAAATCAACATGAATGTGATCAAGCTGACCGGTAACCCACAGGTAAAATTCCTGCACTGTTTACCGGCTTTCCATGACGATCAAACCGCCGTAGGCAAACAGATGGCAGAGCAATACGGGCTGCATGGCGGAATGGAAGTGACCGATGAAGTGTTTGAATCCGAGCACAGCATCGTGTTTGACGAAGCGGAAAACCGTCTGCACACCATTAAAGCCGTGATGGTGGCAACATTAGGCAAATTGTAATTACTGCACTCATCATCAATAAATCAGCGCGCCCGACATTCACGGCGCGCTGATTTTATTTTATACAACAGCCGCAGTTTCTGGCGTAATACAGGTGCCCTTCTCTCGGCGTAAAATGGCTTCGGCGTCTGCTAACGCACCGATAAAGGCCGTTCCGCCCGTTTGTTCAACAAACTCAAGTTTCACTGTTTAAACATGGGGATGAGCGGATCCGTGGTTTTCTAACCAATATCAACAAATACACGCTGCGGTGACAATTTCAGCAAAACTTAATCATCGCAGTCGCGCAAACTGCGATGAATCAAAGATCTATTTATGCAAAATCACTTAACCAAAATCTTCACGACCGCTTTTTTAACCGGCGCATTCTCACCCACCGCGCACATGGGCTTATGTAATTCGCCGGGATAGAACACCACGAAATCGCCTGCGTTCATGATAAAACTTTTCTCTTCTAAACCCTGCTGACCCAGAGGTAAAAAGGCGATGTCTTTGCCCTCAAGCCATTCAGCGCTGCCTTGCGGCGCAGCAAGATTGCTGAAGACCATTTTTTCCTGCCCGGCTAAGACAATTTGGATATCCAAATATTTGCCGTGCAATTCCTGACGGCGCTCTTCCGCTGGAGAAGTTGAGTCGTTAAAAATCATCACGAACTGATTTTCGCCATCAACATCAAACTTGCCTAGCGCAGAATCTGCATTGAAATTCGCCATCACATGTTGAATCGCCTGCTTGAGCTGAGCAGGTAAATAAGGCAACAGTTCTAGATGGTTAACATTTCCAGTGATCATACATTCCTCGATATTTCGCTTAAATTATTTTGAAACATCGTTTTAGTATAAAGAAACAGGAACCTCTGAAACGAGGTGCCAACCACAATTTGGTGAGGATTGCCGCCAACAAAAATCCCCCAACTCAGGGGGATTCACGTCAGATAATTATGCGTCTACAAGCCAATAAATACTTTCATATGGCCGCAGTGACTGAGGAACTGCGCTTTGCTGAGGGTAATTGCTCATCAGCACACGCCCCTGTTTCGGCAACTCGCCGCTTATCTCCAGCGTCTGCGTTTGCGCGCTCAGGTTGGCCAATACATATAGGCTTTTCCCCTGATAACTACGACGGTAACACCACTGCGCCGGATGGCTCGGCAGCAAATCCTCATAGTCGCCGTGGGTCAGTAACGGCAATTGCTGGCGCAGCTTAATCAGCGCTTGATAGCAGTAATAAACCGACGCTTCATCGGCGACCGCCGCCTGAGTGTTAATCTCGGTATAATTGCTCGCAGGTTCTATCCACGGCGTTCCCTGCGTAAAGCCCGCATTTGGGCTGGCATTCCACTGCATTGGGGTGCGGCTGTTATCACGCGATTTAGTCGCCAGAATCGCTAACAGTTCTGCGCTGTCTCGCCCCTGCTCGCTAAGCTCTCGGAACATATTCAGGCTTTCAACATCGCGGTACTGTTCGATATCGGTAAAGCCCGGGTTAGTCATACCCAGCTCTTCGCCCTGATAAATATACGGCGTGCCTTGCATGCCATGCAGCACCATCGCCAGCATTTTTGCCGACAGGCTGCGTGATTCACCTTCATCACCAAAACGCGACACAATGCGCGGCTGATCGTGGTTACACCAGAACAGCGCGTTCCACGCTCGGTTATGCATTCCCTGCTGCCAATAGGCAAAAATCTTTTTCAACTCAACGTAGTCTGGCTTCGCCAGCGTCCATTTTTCACCACCGGGGTAATCCACCTTCAGATGATGAAAATTAAACGTCATCGAAAGCTCACTGCCGTCTAGCGCCGCATAGCGCTGACAATGCTCAAGCTGCGTCGATGACATTTCGCCAACGGTCATTAAGCCCCGAGGCTTAAACACATCACGGCCAAACTCGCTGAGAAACTCATGAATACGCGGGCCGTCAGTATAAAAACGACGCCCGTCACCTTGCAGATCGTCTGGGAAATCCTGCTGCTTAGACACCAGATTGATCACGTCTAAACGCAGACCATCAACGCCTTTGTCCGCCCAGAAATGACACACGGCTTTCAGCGCTTCACGCACCGGCGGATGCTCCCAGTTGAGATCTGCCTGCTGCGGCGCGAATAAGTGCAGATAATATTTCTCTGCGCTTTCAGACCATTGCCACGCGTTGCCGCCAAATTTAGACCGCCAGTTATTCGGCAACGCCTGCGCTTCACCGTCACGCCAGATATAAAAATTATGCTTCTCGTGGCTAGGATCCTGCGCCGCAACAAACCATGGATGCTGAGTCGAGGTATGGTTAAATACCATGTCCATCACGATACGCATTCCACGCTGATGGGCTTCATCAACCAAGCGCTCAAAATCTGCCATCGTTCCATAATCAGGATTGATGGCACAGTAATCAGCAACGTCATAGCCATTATCAATCTGCGGCGATGGATAAACCGGCGTCAGCCACAGTGCGCTCACGCCAAGGTTTTGCAGATAATCCAGACGCTGAATAATCCCGTTGAGATCGCCCGTGCCGCTGCCGGTACTGTCTTGAAAACTTTTCGGGTAGATTTGATAAATCACACCGTTTTGCCACCACGGCACTGTTTCGCTCATCGTCATATTCCTATATTCACTCTACGGCCACGAGACTCGCAGCCGTATTCATTCGTTATACTGGCAACTCGCCGCGTTTCTGTTTGCGCTTATAAATCAAAATAGTAAGGGCAAGAGGCACCACAATCGCAACCACCATCGCCACGGCATAAATTCCCCAGAATTTCGGTTGGATAGAGAGGATACCCGGCAATCCACCCACGCCGATGCCGTTAGCCATCACGCCAAACAAACCGCAAATCAATCCGGCGCAGGCACCGCCAATCATGGCGCACAGCATCGGGAAGCGATATTTAAGGTTGATGCCGTACATCGCAGGCTCGGTAACGCCGAGGTAGGCAGAAATCGCCGCAGGCACCGAAATTTCACGTTCGTTAGCTTTCCGGCTAATGAAAATAATCGCCAACACGGCAGAGGCTTGAGTAATATTCGACAGCGCGATAATCGGCCATACCGGCGTTCCGCCCATGCTTTGCACCATCTGCATATCGATCGCCAGCGTTGTCTGATGCACGCCGGTGACCACCAACGGCGCGTACAGGAAGCCAAACAGCGCCGCGCCAATCGGAGCAAAACTGCCGGTCATCACCGCTTTCACCCCCCAAGCAACGCCGTCGCCGATCATGCGGCCAAACGGGCCAATCAGGGTATGCGCCAAGAACACCGCCAGAAGCAACGACGTCACTGGCACGACCACCAGATACAGATAATCTGGGATTAGGCGCTTCAAGCGGGTCTCAATCCAACCCAAGGCCAAACCCGCCATCACGGATGGAATCACCTGCGCTTGGTAGCCAACTTTTTCAATCGTGAACCAGCCAAAATTCCATACTTCAGGCAACTGCTGACCCAGCATGTACGAATTCATCAGCTGTGGAGAAACCAACGTAATCCCCAGTACGATACCGAGGATCGGCGTACCGCCCATCTTCTTCACCGTTGACCAGCAAATTCCCACCGGCAGATAGAAGAATATCGCTTCGCCCAGCAGCCACAGGAAGTCATAAACCGTTTTCCACGCCGGGTGTAATGCCGTCAGCGGTTGCCCATCTACCAACGGGATGTCGCCGATCACATTACGGAAACCGAGGATCAAACCGCCGCTGATTAACGCAGGCAGTAACGGGAAGAAGATCTCGGCAAAATGCGAAATCGCAATCTCCCACCAGCTCATATTCTGGCGAGCGGCTTTTTTAGCCTGCTCTTTGTTACTGGCATCGACGTGTGCCGTGTTAATCAACGCCTGATACCAATCACCTACGTCCGTGCCAATAACGACCTGAAATTGCCCTGCATTGGTGAAACAGCCCTTCACCATCGGCAATTCTTCAATCTTTTTAGGCGCAGCCAGCGCCGGATCGTTCAGTACAAACCGCAGTCGGGTAAGGCAATGACTGACGGTAGCAATATTTTCACGCCCGCCCACCAGTGCGATCAGCCGATCAACCTGATCTTGTTTTACCTTGCTCATATTGAGTACCTGTAGAGTCGTTCTGATTTCAGAGTAACGTGGATCGGCGCCATACATTCGATCCATAAAAACTGAGTTGCATAAAGCGTAGTCACAATGACTCTTTTATGAAACGGGAACGTTCCCGAAACTAGGTGTTGATCACAAGAATTTTGGTGGGGGGAGGAGGGAGGGGGAGGAGAATGGCAGCGATCTGTTCTAAGGTGAAGAGATGGACGGTGAAGGGTTTCGTCCGCCAGTCTCTCTTAGAACAGTTAAAGGTTTCGTACGCCGAATATACCGAGTTTCACATAGACATAGTGCTGGCGTCCGAGCAAGGCGGCTCAATCGCCGCCGCCTTGCATCCGGGCTTGGCACCGTTCCTCAGCCTGCTTCGCAGGTTCCCTCATCTCGTCATTCCGGCTTTAACGGAACGAACGGCAATCGCCATCCTGGCTCCTCCGTTCTTTCGCCGACATCCCTGTCGGCGAATCCTAGCCTGCATTCCTCGATTCGGCTGAAGAACAACGTGCCGGAAAGACAAAAGACAAAACCCTATCTGGTTTCTTGTTTAATTTTAGGTGGTTAGAGCAGTGGAAACAGGATGTTTTCACTAGGGGAGGAGGCGCCAAGGATGGCGCATGCCGACCCGCCGCGGAGATGGCATCTCGGATAAAAGCGCGCGAGTTGAGAGCCCCCGCGCAACGGGGCTCTCATCGGACGCCTTCGATTGGCGTTACATGTGAAAACCGTTATTGATAGGCGAACGAAACCTTCACTGATCTAACATATGCAGTTCTGCTGGGCGAAACCTTACCCCAACGCCCGCGCCAGCAACGAAATCGGATGCTCGCATTTCTTACTCGTCGACATCTCAATCTGCCACTTACAGGTTTCGCAATCCGTTACCACCAGATCCACCCCGCTCTCTTCGATCTGGCGGAATAACCCAGCGCCAATTCCCTGCGATGTTTCATAGTTCTCTTTCTTGAAACCATAAGTTCCCGCAATACCGCAGCATTGGGAATCCAGAACCGTCAGTTCCACGCCGGGGATCATTTGCAGCAGCGCCAGCGTATACGGCGTCCAGCCCATTTTTTCCATATGACACGGCGTGTGGTAAGCGATCTTCATCGGCGTCGATTTCAGCTTTAACTCACGCCCACCGTCTAATAATCGATAGAGATAACGCGTTGCCAGCTCAACGTGTTCACGCACCTGTGTGGTATCCACATCCAGCACGTGCGGATATTCATCACGGATGGTAAATGCACAGGTTGAGGAGGTTGCAACCACCGGAATACCTTTGCCAATCACGGCATCGGTCAAAGACTCTGCGTTAACCCGAGCCTGCTTTTTCGCCTGCTCGATAAATCCATTCGCAATCAGCGGTACGCCGCAGCATTTTTCGCGCTTCAACAGCTGCACGCCGATACCCATGGCGTTAAACACGCTGACCAAATCTTTGCCGAGCTGCGGATGGTTATAGTTAACGAAACAACCGTGGAAGAACGCCACCTGTTCGGCGAACTTAGCCTGTTCTGCGGCCTGTTTTTTGTACCAGTGACGGAATGTCCCCAGCGAATATTTCGGCAACTCGCGGCGATGGTCGATCTTCAGTGCTTTGTCTAACAGCTTGCGCACCGGTTTAAGACCGGTGGTCATATTCACAATCGGCGCGAACGGCGTTGATAGCGTCCCCATCAGATCGGTATGGCTGAGAATCGCATCACGCAGCGTTGGTTTATGCTGGCTATAATTCGCTTTAGCTCGTTGAATAATATCGCCAATTTTTACGTCTGACGGACAAGCAACCTCACAGCGTTTGCAGTTGGTACAGTATTTCAATGCATCATCATAAAGCAGAGGATCTTTCAAACGCAGGCGTTCACCGTCTGGCCCCGCCTGCTTTGGCCCTGGATAATTCGGGTTAACCTTCGCCACCGGACAATAGGTAGTGCACACCGTGCACTTAATGCAGTTTTCGAAGCTGTTATCTGCGAGCAGGTTCATAGCGCACCCTCCGCTTTTGCCAAAATATGTTCTGCCGCATGCAGCGCCGTTAGCATTGATACTCCTGCACCACAGCCTTGCTGAATAGGGTCGTATCCCCCTAGAACGGCACCAATCACCCGTAGATTACTCACTGCTTTACCACCTATCGTTGGGCGCAACTGCTCATCGGTACTCACACCAAACTGCAAATACGGCTGAGGCGCGAACATATTTTCAGTGCTCCAGCTAGCACGTTCGTTTTCACTAATAACGTCTAAGCCGAACACGGGCTCAGTAACACCGTTGAAATCAGCCTTGAGTCCATTGCTGAAGAAACTGCCGCTCGCCAGAACCACATTTTTTGCCCGTAAAGGAATATCGGTGTGATTACGCGTGTAAATTCTCGCCTCTTTACCCTCTTCCAGATCGGCTCTTAACACCGCATCACCGGGCATAATCACCCCGCCCAAGGCCTGAAAACGGCGGCGCAGCAGATGATGCAAACGCATTCCCAGCACCGATGGCGGCAGCGTTGGCAGTAGCAATAGCGGCACTCTTACCCGCGAACGTAAATGTTCTAATGCATCAGCTTGTTCCATACCCACGCAGGCAGGCATGATGATGGCATCCACCTGCTGGGCAAGGCGGTTAAGTTCGTCAATCAACAGCTGTTGGTTTTCAGGTAAATCCAGCACTCGCGCTATATTCACCGCGCGGAATTCACTTGGGTTATTGCGTAAACGATCTAACGCGGGCAGCGTGAGCTCCGCAATTTTGGTTTCCACGCCCTGCTCGGTTAACGAATTCGCTACCAAATGCGGCTGAAAATCGAGGAACCCTTCAATCCCGGCAACCAGCACGCGTTCCCACGGCAGCGGCTGATCCAATGCGCTCACCGGCACTTCGTTTGGGCTCAGCCACGTTGCTCTGCGCGTTCCCAACGGCGTAACACGTAAATGGTTTTGTTGGCAGCTTCCAACCAATGCCAGCCCGCTGCGCTCCAGTAAACGTTCAGATTCAGCCGCATAACGCACCACCGCATCATGGCCCATTAAGCTATAAGGATGCTGCGGCGCCTGAGCCGCCAAAGAGGCCAACGCGGCTAGCGGTTGCTCAACTGCGCTGCCGTCGGGCAGATGGCATAACAAATCCAGCGAACCAGAAGAAAAATGCAGCGCGCTTTGACCCGAACTTACAATGGCGCATTTTTGCCCAGCCTCGGCTAATCGAATACCGCACAATAGCCCTGCTAAACCGCCGCCAATCATTACCGTGTCAAATTTCATTATCATTCTCCTGAACGTCCTGATTCAGCGCGGGTGCTTCCATGCCGCATAAACCTTGGTAAACCCAAGCCGTAAATTCGCTTTCGCGCAGCGCGTCGCCCCACGCTATTGGACGCACGCCTTTCCAACGTTCATTAAGGAAATGAGAGAGCTGATCGATAGATTGCTTAGGCGTGGTAACTTTAAAACGATTAAGCAGACCCGCGGCGCGGCAGGCGCAAAGCTCGCCCTGACAGGTGCCCATGCCGACACGGGTACGTCGGCGTAAATCCACCAGATTATTCACCGTCAGAGAATCAACCGCATAGCGCACTTCCCCAGCGGTTACGGCTTCACATTCACATACCAAACTGTTGCTAAGACGATCGCCGGCCAGCATACGATCGGCGCGATCGCCATGGCGATAAACCGCCGAACCTCGGATCGTGGCAGGTAACGAAATCACCTTGCGCAGTGTCTCTTCAGCTGAATGTTGCGATCCCGGCAGTGCTTCGGTCGCCGTGGTACACGCAGTTGTAATACCGAGTTTCTCGCAGACTTTATCCGTGGCCCATTCCGCCATCAGACGATAGGTCATCAGCTTGCCGCCGGTGATCGTGATAAAGCCTTCCAGACCATCACGAACCGCATGATCCAGCAGCACAATGCCACGGCTCACGTTACGTCCGCTTGGGTCGTCATCGCTGGCAACCAACGGGCGCACACCCGCATAGGCGCGCAAAATTCGCGTTCTCGCCAATTTAGGCGAAAGCTTCTCGCCCTCACGGATCAAGATATCGACTTCTTCCGGCGTCACGATCATGTTGTCGATCTGATCGTAATCAATGTGCGTTGAGGTGGTGCCAATAAGCGAAATGGTATCGCCCGGAACCAAAATATCGGCATCGGCTGGCTTGCGGCAGCGGTTGATCACCATATTGTTGATGCGATGACCAAGGATCAACAGCGCGCCTTTGGCTGGGAACATACGTACCCGCAAATCGGCATACTCAGCAATATGCTGGCCCCAGATCCCTGCGGCATTCACCACGATTTGCGCATGAATCTCATAACTTTCACGCGATTTATGGTCGATTACGCGCACGCCGGTAATGCGATCGCCATGGCGTAATAATCCGCTCACTTCGTGATAGGTCAGCACCTGTGCGCCATGCTCGCGCGCATCTAACATATTGGCGGCGGTGAGGCGGAATGGGTCGACGGTGCCATCGGGCACGCGTACCGCGCCAATCAGAGCGGGGTTGGCCGCTGGCTCAAGGCGCAGCGCCTCTTTAGGGTCAATGGCCTGAGCATCAATGCCCGCCTTTTGGCAGGCTTCGATAAAACCAGATTGAAAACCCAAATCATCTTCAGGAAGCGTGATAAACAGGCCATCTGAGCGTTCAACGCAGTGACGGGCAATGCGCTTAAGAATTTTGTTTTCTTCAATACATTCACGCGCGGATTCGCCGTCGGTTACCGCATAACGCGCACCGCTGTGCAAAAGGCCGTGATTTCGTCCCGTTGCGCCAGTCGCAATGTCGTGACGCTCTAATAAAATACAACGCAGGCCGCGGCGTGCGCAGTCACGTGCAATCCCTGCACCGGTCGCACCGCCCCCGATGATGATGACATCAGTTTCTTGTGTCGCTGGGCTTTGTAGCATGTGTGGCTCCCGACCTTATTCACAACAATGAATGTACTGATAAATAATTGTGCTTATTAAGACATAACCCACACAGAAATTGTTTGATAAGGAGCAAATACGCGCACAAAACGAAAGTGATTAGCGCGTATTTCACCATTTTTGTGATCATTATCACTAGATACATATGATTTTTGGTTTCAAAAAATTAACTAACCGCTCAAAATCAGCATCGCATTCATAAAACTGTAACAATTTGCGCGATCTCTCACAGTAACGAAATGCGCGTTTGAATACTCTACGCTCGAAAAAGAAAATGGAATGACCACCACTAAACGGAAAATAGCGTAAGAAAACACCATTGCTGTTCTATTTTTTTGTTGGCACACAGCAAACCTTAACCGGGCTCACTGGGGAATCGGTTCAGGATACATATAAAGAAGAGAAAGCCATCGGAGGCATATCTACATGTTAAGTATTTTTAAACCCGCGGCGCACGCGAAGCGCTTGCCAGACGCACAGGTCGATCCGACCTATCGTCGTTTACGTTGGCAGATCTTCATGGGGATCTTCTTCGGATACGCCGCCTACTATCTGGTGCGTAAAAACTTTACGCTAGCAATGCCGTACCTTATCGAACAAGGTTTCTCTCGTGGCGATCTAGGCTTTGCCCTTTCAGGGATTTCAATCGCGTACGGCTTCTCGAAGTTCATTATGGGTTCCGTCTCTGACCGTTCGAACCCACGCGTGTTCTTACCTGCCGGCCTGATTCTGGCCGCCGCCGTGATGCTCTTTATGGGCTTTGTGCCATGGGCAACCTCCAGTATTGCAGTGATGTTCGTTCTGCTGTTCCTGTGTGGTTGGTTCCAAGGAATGGGATGGCCTCCATGTGGCCGTACCATGGTTCACTGGTGGTCACAGAAAGAGCGTGGCAGCATCGTTTCCGTGTGGAACTGTGCGCATAACGTCGGCGGCGGCCTGCCTCCACTGCTGTTCCTGTTGGGGATGGCGTGGTTTAACGACTGGCACGCTGCGCTGTATATGCCAGCCATCGCCGCCATTGTTGTTGCTCTGATTGCCTTCGGCCTGATGCGCGATACTCCGCAGTCTTGTGGTTTGCCACCGATTGAAGAGTATAAAAACGACTACCCGGATGATTACTCTGAGAAAGCCGAAGAAGAGCTGACCGCTAAGCAAATCTTCATGCAGTACGTGCTGCCGAACAAACTGCTGTGGTACATCGCTATCGCTAACGTGTTTGTTTATCTGCTGCGCTACGGCATTCTGGATTGGTCTCCAACCTATCTGAAAGAAGTGAAACACTTCGCGCTGGATAAATCCTCTTGGGCTTACTTCCTATATGAATATGCGGGTATCCCAGGCACCCTGCTGTGTGGCTGGATGTCGGATAAAGTGTTCCGCGGAAACCGTGGTGCCACCGGCGTGTTCTTCATGGTTCTGGTCACCATCGCCACCATCGTTTACTGGATGAACCCAGCGGGCAATCCAGGCGTCGATATGGCTTGTATGATTATCATCGGCTTCCTGATTTACGGCCCCGTGATGCTCATCGGCCTGCACGCCTTAGAGCTGGCACCGAAAAAAGCAGCGGGTACCGCAGCGGGCTTTACCGGTCTGTTCGGTTATCTGGGTGGTTCGGTTGCAGCGAGCGCCATCGTGGGTTACACAGTTGACTTCTTCGGCTGGGACGGCGGCTTTATGGTGATGATTGGCGGTAGCATCCTCGCCGTTATCCTGCTGTTAGTCGTGATGATCAACGAGAAAAAACATCACGAAGAAATCGCGGCAAACCGCGGAAACTAATCTTTAAAAAGTTTCACTAGGCCGTGTCGTTGCTTCCTGCGCCACGGCCTTTTTTATAAAAATAAGGAAAACCTCTATGACCCTACGACTAAACACCATCATGGCAGGATTGCTATTAAGCGGCACGCTGGCGATGAGCGCACAGGCCGCCGATAAAGTGGTTATTGCGCACCGTGGCGCGAGCGGCTATTTGCCTGAACATTCCCTACCTTCTAAGGCCATGGCTTATGCCCAAGGCGCAGATTTTCTCGAGCAGGATTTGGTGATGACCAAGGACGACAAATTAGTCGTTCTCCATGACCACTATTTGGATCGCGTGACCGATGTTGCCGACCGCTTCCCCGACCGCGCGCGTAAAGATGGGCGTTACTACGCGATTGATTTCACTCTTGATGAAATCAAATCGCTGAAATTCACCGAAGGTTTTGACATCAAAGACGGCAAGCGTGTGCAAAGCTACCCGGGCCGTTTCCCGATGGGCAAGTCTGATTTCCGCATCCACACCTTTGAAGAAGAGATCGAATTTGTCCAAGGGCTTAACCATTCAACGGGCAAAAACATCGGGATTTACCCAGAGATAAAAGCGCCTTGGTTCCACCAGCAAGAAGGCAAAGACATCTCCACCAAAGTGCTGCAGGTGCTGAAGCAATACGGCTACACCGGCAAGAACGACAATGTTTATCTGCAATGTTTCGATCCAAACGAGCTTAAGCGCATCAAAACCGAGTTAGAACCTAAGATGGGTATGGATCTCAAACTAGTTCAGCTGATGGCTTATACCGACTGGAATGAAACCTATGAGAAAAAACCAGACGGCACATGGGTGAACTACGACTACGACTGGATGTTTAAACCGGGTGCGATGAAGCAGATTGCGCAATATGCTGACGGCATTGGACCGGATTACCATATGCTGGTGGGTAAAGATGCCACCCAAGCTAATCCAAAGCTCACGGCGATGGTGACCGATGCTCACGCCGCGAAAATGGTGGTGCATCCCTATACCATTCGCGTTGACGCCTTGCCAAATTACGTTAGCAACGGCGATCAGCTTTACGATCTGATCTACAACAAAGCGGGCGTTGACGGCGTATTCACTGACTTCCCAGACAAGGGCGTTCAGTTCCTTGAGAAACAGGGACAACATAAATAATATTTACCTTTCACAGGGGGCTTTCGCCCCCTGCATAAACATCGTTTTCCTTTTATCACTATCAATCCTGAAAATATCCACTAAGCTTGAAGGGCAATTAAAAACCATCAGATTAATTTTTTTAATCATCGCCTTTAGGGTTTTCAAAAACTGAGTTCAGGATTGAAGCGGTTACCCTACGCCCACGTCCCTATATTCCATGCTGTAATACGTCGTAGATCCATCGTTTGAAGGATGAACCACTGGCTTTGTCGTTAAAGCTGGTAACTCACAAATAAAATCGAGGATAAAGATATGAACAAATACCTACTTGCTATTGCCGGTGCCTCTCTGCTCTCTTTCTCTGCATTTTCTAACGCGGCTGATGAAATCAAACATTCCGATATGGAGAAGTACACCAAAATCGGCGACGTCAGCGCAGAAGTGCGTGACGGCACCATGGATGACATCGTGAAAAAGCTGGAGAAAAAAGCCGAAGAGAAAGACGCTGACGCTTATCGCATTACCTCCGTTGGCACCGAAGGCATGGGGGATATTGCCCGCGGCACCGCCGAAATTTACAAGAAGAAGTAAATTATTCGCACCACCGGCCACTATTCCGTGGTCGGTTCTCACTTCCCTACCGTAACGTTTCTGCCATACTCATCCCAGTATCCTTTTATAAACTCGTTAGTGGATAAGGACAGGGACTATGAAACTCATTGGCAGCTATACCAGCCCCTACGTGCGCAAAATATTTGTTATGTTGTTGGAAAAAGGGCTGACATTTGAATTTGTTAACGACATTCCGTGGGAAAGCACCAGCCATGTCCCACACTATAATCCACTAGGGAAAATTCCCGCGCTCGTCGCCGCCGACGGTGAAATCTTTTATGACTCCCCCATCGTTGCCGAATACATCGATCTGTTAGACGCCACGCCAAAATTCGTACCAGAAGATCGCCAACAGGCGCTGCGTGTGCGCCAGTTAGAAGCGCTTTCTGACGGCATCTGCGACGCCGCAGTTCTGCTGGTTCAGGAAATGATGCGCCCAGCCGACAAACAGAATAGCGATTGGATTGTGCGCCAGCGCGGCAAAATCGATCGCGGCTTAGACGCTTTAGAACAACACGCGAAAGAAGGTAAGTGGCTCAACGGTGCACAGATGACGCTGGCAGATATTGCCACCGGGTGCTGTCTTGGCTATCTCAACTTTCGTCGGGTCGCGCCGAACTGGAGTTTGGAGCGCCCTGAGCTGGTTAAACTGGCGGAACGTTTGTTCCAACGTGAGAGCTTTACCCGCACAGAACCACCGGTAACCTGATACTCGCTGTATTCTTGGGCTCACTGCCTTTATCATATTCATTATTACGATGATAAAGGCGTGAGATCACCATGTCCGCAGACAGCCAGACTCTTTATAGCCAGCTCCCCTCCGTCGACACGCTGTTACGCGACGAAACCTTTCAACCTTTGTTGGAAAACTATGGCGCACAGCTCGTCACCCAAACCTTGCGCAGTCTGCAACAGCAGGCGCGAGACAGTATTCGCGTGCAGCAACAGCTTCCCGCATGGTGTGAAAACTGGGCTCTTGCAGTCGATCATCAGCTTTCGCTCAGCCAAAAAGACGCACTCCAGCAGGTCTTTAATCTGACGGGAACCGTATTACATACCAACTTAGGCCGCGCCCTGCTAGCAGAACAGGCTATCGACGCCAGCGTCATGGCAATGCGTCACTCCGTAACGCTGGAATACGATCTCGACGGTGCAGGCCGTGGCCATCGCGATCGCGCGATCGCCGACCGCCTGTGCGAATTAACCGGCGCGGAAGATGCCTGTATCGTTAACAACAATGCGGCTGCGGTGCTGCTAATGCTGGCCGCGCTGGCGAGCCATAAGCAGGTTATCGTTTCACGCGGCGAGCTGGTTGAGATTGGCGGCGCATTTCGTATTCCCGACGTCATGCTGCAGGCCGGATGCGAACTCACCGAAGTAGGTACCACCAACCGAACTCACCTCAAAGACTATCGTCAGGCCATCAACGAAAACACCGCGTTGCTGATGAAAGTACACACCAGCAATTATGCAATTCAAGGATTTACCTCCGCCGTAGAGGAAGCCGAGTTGGTGACGTTAGGCCGTGAAACGGGAGTCCCCGTTATTACCGATTTGGGCAGTGGTTCGCTGATTGACATGACCGCCTATGGCCTTCCCGCCGAGCCGATGCCGCAAAAGCTGATTGCCGACGGCGTAGACTTAGTCAGTTTTTCTGGCGATAAATTATTAGGTGGGCCGCAGGCCGGCATTATCGTGGGCAAACGTGAGCTGATTGAACAGTTGCAAAACCATCCGCTTAAGCGCGCGCTGCGCTGCGGTAAAATGACGCTGGCAGCGCTTGATGCCACGCTTCAGCTCTATCAACAACCCGATAAGCTCGCTCAGGCTTTGCCGACGCTGCGTCATATGACCCGCACCGAAGCTGAGATCCGCGCCTGCGCCGAACGCCTGTTACCGCCATTACAGCAGCGCTTCGCCAAGCAGTTTAACGTGAGCATCACGCCTTGCCAGTCGCAAATCGGCAGCGGATCGTTGCCGGTTGATCGCCTGCCAAGCATCGCAATCACCCTGATGCCGCACAGCGGTAAGGGCGGCGAACTGGAAGCACTGTCTCAGCAATGCCGCTCGCTATCATGCCCGGTGATTGGTCGCATCAGTGAAGGAAAACTGTGGCTCGATCTGCGCTGCTTGGAAGATGAAGAAGGACTTTTACACGCGTTATTACAGGAGTTACGTCCATGATTATTGCTACCGCTGGGCACGTTGACCACGGTAAGACCACGCTGTTACAGGCGCTGACGGGCGTGGATGCCGACCGTTTACCGGAAGAAAAACGCCGCGGTATGACCATCGATCTCGGCTACGCCTATCTGCCATTAGACGATGGCAACGTGCTGGGTTTTATCGACGTTCCCGGCCATGAAAAATTCCTCGCTAACATGTTGGCCGGCATTGGCGGCATCCCGCACGCCTTGCTAGTTGTAGCCTGCGACGATGGCGTTATGGCGCAAACACGCGAACACCTAACGCTGCTGCGATTAGCGGGCAAACCGGCATTAACCGTGGCGTTAACCAAAGCCGACCGCGCCGATAGCGCGCGTGTGGATGAAGTTCACCAGCAAGTCACTGACGTACTGCATGAAATGGGATGGTCAGATACGCCGATTTTTACCACGTCAGCCGCTCAGGGTGAGGGAATCGATGAGCTGCGCGCCCATCTTATTGCCTTAACCGAAACACCAGCGCATCTCGATCAACGCTTTCGTTTAGCGATCGACCGCGCTTTTAGCGTGAAAGGCGCGGGTTTAGTAGTTACCGGAACGGCGCTCGCAGGTCGCGTAAAAGTGGGTGAAAACCTCTGGCTAACCGGTTGTGATAGACCCGTGCGCGTGCGCGGCATTCATGCCCAGAACCAACCGTCTGAACATGCCCATGCGGGTCAGCGTATTGCGCTAAACCTCAGCGGCGACGTCAGCAAAGAACAGATCGGGCGCGGTGATTGGCTGTTGGCACAGCGCCCTTCAGAAACGGCCAGCACGCGTATTTTAGTCGCGCTGGATCTCATCGCGCCCATCCAACATTGGCAGCCATTACATCTGCATCATGCCGCGAGCCACATTACGGGCCGTATCTCGTTATTGGATGAACAGGCTCCGATGGAAGGCGTTCAGCTGGCTGAGCTGGTGCTCGATAGCCCATTGTGGCTGGTGGAAAACGATACCCTGATCATGCGTGATATTTCAGCACGCAGCACGCTGGGCTCAGCTCGAGTATTGCAAACCACCTCACCGCGCCGTGGTAAACGTCTACCTGCATTTTTAGATTGGCTCAAGCAGCTCGCCAATGCCCAAAGTGATGCCGATGTATTGGCATTACGTCTGCCTAAAGGCACGCTTTCCATTCCTCAGTTCGCCTGGGAGCGCCAGCTCACGGCAGAACGTTGCAGCGAACTTTTCCATGCCGATAATCTGCTGGTGGTGGGCGACTACGCGTTATCACGCGAAATAGCGGAGCGCTTCCAACAGCGCTTGTTAGACACCTTGGCACTGTTCCACGAGCAGCATAACGATCAGATGGGCGTTGGTCGCGCGCGCCTGCGCCGTATGGCATTGCCCGTCGAACCCGAATCGCTGGTGTTTGCCCTCATCAATCATCTGCTGGCGAATCAGCAAATCGTCAACAGCCGCGGCTGGCTGCATCTGCCACAGCATGGTTTAAGCATGAGCGACGCCCAGCAGGCGTTATGGGAGCGTACGCAGCCATTGATTCAGGATGCACCGTGGTGGGTGCGCGATCTGGCCAATGAAGTGAAAGCCGAAGAAAATGAAATGCGGCAGTTATTGCGTCAGGCGGCATTGCTTGGCTACATCACCGCCGTGGTCAAAGATCGTTACTATCGCACCGAGCGTATGCACCAGTTTGCCGATTTGATCCGCGCCATGGATGCCACACAGGGCAGCACTTCCGCCGCGGACTTCCGCGATCGTCTAGGGGTGGGGCGCAAGCTAGCGATCCAAATTCTGGAGTTTTTTGATCGCAGCGGCTTCACTCGCCGCCGTGGAAACGATCATCTGCTGCGAGATAGCGCGCTGTTCAAAGACGATTAACGATCTATCACGGCTTTTTGGTGCGCATTTGCGCACCAAACTGTGATCCCTTCCGAATAAATACGCCCTCTTTGTCCCTGATATATTCAGCCACGCTACGCTTATAGAGCAATACAAATACCCGCCATACTTCAAGCAGCTTGGAGTATGGCCGGTATAGACGTTTCACTGTATCTGACATCATGGACTCAAGGAGACAGTAATGACGAATCACGCTCTTGATATTCTCACTCCCGGTAGCGGCAACTCTCCCCTCAAACTCAAAACACGTTACGACAACTTTATCGGCGGAAAATGGGTGCCACCCGTTGAAGGAGAATATTTTTCTAACCTGACCCCTGTTACCGGACAAGCACTTTGTGAAGTGGCCAGCTCCAGTAAAAAAGACGTGGATTTAGCGCTCGACGCCGCCCACGCAGCCAAAGATGCCTGGGGGAAAACATCGGTACAGCAACGCGCCAGCGTGCTGTTTAAGATTGCTGACCGCATGGAGCAAAATCTAGAACTGCTGGCTCACGCTGAAACATGGGATAACGGCAAACCGATCCGTGAAACCCTAAACGCCGACGTTCCGCTTGCTATCGACCACTTCCGTTACTTTGCCTCCTGCATTCGCGCTCAGGAAGGGGGTATCAGCGAAATTGACAGTGAAACGGTGGCCTATCATTTTCATGAGCCGCTTGGCGTCGTGGGGCAAATCATTCCGTGGAACTTCCCCCTGCTGATGGCCTGCTGGAAAATGGCGCCAGCGCTGGCGGCAGGCAACTGCATCGTACTCAAACCCGCTAAGCTAACGCCGATGTCTGTGCTGATCATGATGGAGCTGATCGGCGATTTGCTGCCAGAAGGCGTGCTCAACGTGGTAAACGGTGCCGGTGGAGAAATTGGCGAATACCTCGCCACCTCACCGCGCATTGCCAAAGTGGCGTTTACCGGCTCCACGGAAGTGGGTCAGCAAATAATGGGCTACGCGGCGAAAAACGTGATCCCCGTTACGCTTGAACTGGGCGGAAAATCGCCCAATATTTTCTTCGCCGACGTGATGGACAAAGAAGACTCCTTCTTTGATAAAGCGCTGGAAGGGTTTGCCATGTTTGCCTTTAACCAAGGCGAAGTCTGTACCTGCCCAAGCCGCGCGCTGGTGCAGGAATCGATCTACGAACGCTTTATGGAGCGCGCGATTAAACGAGTGGAATCCATTCGCTCGGGTAACCCGCTTGATAGCAATACCCAGATGGGCGCTCAGGTCTCCTCAGGTCAAATGGATACCATTTTAAAATACATCGAGATTGGTAAAAAAGAGGGCGCTCGCGTACTGACCGGCGGCGGCAAACGCCTCTTAGAGGGCGGACTAGGCAGCGGATATTATTTAGAGCCCACCATTCTGTTTGGTAAAAACAGCATGCGCGTTTTCCAAGAAGAGATTTTTGGCCCAGTACTGGCCGTCACAACGTTCAAAAATCAGGCGGAAGCGCTTGAGCTGGCTAACGATACCGACTACGGCCTCGGTGCTGGCGTATGGACGCGTAACGGTACCGTCGCTTATCAGATGGGCCGCGGAATTCAGGCTGGCCGCGTGTGGACAAACTGCTACCACGCCTATCCGGCACATGCCGCATTCGGTGGCTATAAACAGTCTGGCATCGGGCGTGAAACCCACAAAATGATGTTGGAGCATTATCAGCAAACGAAATGCATGCTGGTTAGCTACAGCGAAAAACCACAAGGGTTCTTCTGATACGAAAAGGTATTAGGTTAATAAACCTTATTTTCCCTCTCCCCTTTATCGGGGAGAGTTAAACTGGCAAGCAACGCGCCCAGACTCAAACTGTTCATCACTGGCGTTTCGCGCTACACTTTTTTTATTTGAATCAGTCCCTTTGCCGTGAAAAAACTATTCCACAGATTCATATCTTTGTTTAAACCGCACTGGTGTCTGGCCGTGTTGGTGGCCGCGTATGGCTATCTCTTCATGCGTCCGGTGATGCTGAGAGCGTTTGACTATGTGCCAAACGCCATCAGTTCGTTCAGCTCATGGAAAGAGACGCTTTCTGTTACTGGCCTACTTGAAATTCCGCAGTTTGTGCTTGGGTTCGGCTTAATTCTCATGGCGTTCGGGCTGCTATTGCGCGCGCGCGTGGCATGGGCATTCTCGTTACTATTGTTATTCGTTACCGGCCTACTCAGCTTTCTTTCACCTCAGGAAATGCTGAATCTATTTCTCTACGCTGTCATATTGCTGGTTTTACTCATCGCCTATTGGCGGCGCTTTGACCACGCCAGCTTGGCCGCCGGTGGTCTATTTGCGTTAGTCAGCTTTGCGTCTTTACTGCTGTATGCCGTTTTTGGTTCGCTCTATTTGGGTGGCGAATTTGTTCCACCTATTTTAGATATGCCAACGGCGTTCTATTTCTCGGTAGTCAGTATGTCAACGGTAGGCTTTGGCGATATTGTTCCTCATACGGCAACCGCTCGGCTATTTACCGTCTCCGTTATCGTTATGGGGATTACCGTATTTGCGACGTCAATCAGTGCCATTATTGGGCCGGTGATTGGCGGTAATTTAAAACGATTGGTGAAAGGCAGGATTTCTCACGTGATGCGTAAAAATCACTTTATTATCGCGGGTGCCACTCCGCTAGCATTGAGCGTTTATCTCGGGCTTAAACAGCGCGGAGACGCACTGACCGTCATCGTGCCACCCAATGTTTCCCATGAATATCCACCGGATACAGACCTGATCATCGGCGACCCATCTAATGCCCAAGTGCTGATCGAAGCCGGTGCGGCGAAGGCAAAATTCATTCTGGCGCTGCGTGACGATGATGCAGAAAACGCGTTTATCGTGCTGGCGGCAAAAGAAGTCGCCAATGCCAACACCAAAACTATTTCGGTAGTTAATGCCAGCAAACACCTGCAGAAAATTAAGCGCGTGCAGCCTGATATGGTGTTCTCGCTTCAGCTACTCGGCAGTGAATTACTGGTTCGCACGCTGAGCGGTGAGCCCATCGATGATAAATTAATTACCGAACTCTTCTTCGGCAATACGTCGTCAGTGAAAGACGCTTAACCTCAATTTGTTACCGCGCTAAAAACAAAACAGGCCAGCAAATGCTGGCCTGTATAGCATTGATAACCGAACGATTAGCGACGCACTGCGATCGCTTCGATTTCAATTTTCACGTCTTTAGGCAGACGCGCAACTTCAACGCATGAACGCGCAGGGAACGGCGCATTATGCTCAGTGAAGAATGCTTCGTAGATCGCGTTAACGGTCGCAAAGTCGTTCAAATCTTTAACGAAAACGGTTGTTTTCACAATATCTGATACTTTCAGACCAGCAGCTTCAACGATAGCCTGCACGTTTTCCAGAGACTGGCGCGCCTGCGCGGAAATGTCTTCAGCAACCTGGCCATTCTTCGGGTTCACTGGGATCTGACCAGAAGTGATGATCATGCTACCCAGATCAACGCCCTGAACATAAGGGCCGATTGCGGCAGGTGCGTTCTCTGTACTGATGATGCGTGACATATCTGCTCCTATAGGATTTCGGATGTATGATGAACATTAAGCATAAATTCGCCACCATTATAGGGAAGCGGCCTACTAAAACCCACCCGCCGCCTCGCAATCCCGAGTTAAATCTGGAAATTAGTATTGAGCTTTAATCTAAAACCCCTGCATCACGGCATGATGTTCAAACTCTTTTTCACAGTACTTACACTTCAATAACACTTCATCTTGGCGCACGCGAACTTTAAAGCTGGAAGACACCGGTTCGCTACGGCTAATGCAGTTGCTGTTTGGGCAGTCCAGCACGTGGTCAATCTGCTCTGGCAGCGTTGGCGTGAGTTTGAGAACCACTTCGTAGTTATCGATACGGTTTACCGTCGCTTTAGGCGCATAAATCGAAAGTTGGTTGACCTGTTCTTCGGTCAAAAAGACGTTTTCGATTTTAATCAGGTCTTTACGCCCCTGCGCATTTGAAGGCAGGTTTAAGCCGATAGTAATGCGCTGATCTGTCTCGGTGAGTTTGAACAACGTTAAGAGTTTGAAGCCGACCTGCGCTGGGATATGGTCAATCACCGTGCCACGTTTAATCGCTTCTACCTGTAATTTATTATCGTGTGTCATTTTAGCGTCCTCGATTAAAAGTTCAGTTCAGCATTCAAAACCAGAGCCAACAAAGCCTGACGAGCAAAAATGCCGTTTCCTGCCTGCTGGAAATAATAGGCATACGGCGTTTTATCTACGTCGTTGGTGATTTCATCAATACGCGGCAGAGGATGCAGCACTTTCATGTTGTCACGAGCGCCTTCTAAGGAAGCGGCGCGCAGCACAAACTGAGACTTCACGTTGGCGTATTCAGACGGGTCCAAGCGCTCTTTCTGTACGCGGGTCATGTACAGAATATCCAGTTCCGGTATCACCTCTTCGATACTGGTATGCAGGCTGTATTGAATGCCTTTTTCATCCAGCATCTTCAAGATATACGCCGGCATCGCCAAGGCATCTGGCGCGATGAAATAGAAGCGATTTCCTTCAAACTTCGCCAGCGCCTGAGTTAATGAGTGCACGGTGCGGCCATATTTCAAGTCACCAACCATCGCAATATTGATATTATTCAAACGTCCCTGCGTTTCCTGAATCGTAAACAGGTCGAGCAGCGTTTGGGTTGGGTGTTGGTTCGAACCATCGCCCGCGTTAACGACCGGAATCGAACCACAAAACTCAGTGGCTAATCGCGCAGCGCCTTCCTGCGGATGGCGCATCACAATGGCGTCCACGTAGGTGCTGATTACCGAGATGGTATCCGCCAGCGTCTCACCCTTCTTACCCAGCGACGTATTGCTGCTGTCGGAGAAACCGACGACCGAAGCGCCAAGGCGATGCATCGAGGTTTCGAAAGAGAGACGGGTACGCGTTGAGGCCTCGAAAAACATGCTGGCAATCACTTTGTGTTTCAACAATTCTGGCTGCGGATTCGCCTTCAGGCTTGCAGCAGTACGTAATACCAGCTCCAGTTCCTCACGATTCAGATCTTTTATGGAGATGATATCTTTGTTATACAACGGATTAGCCATTTCTTGTTCTCCTGTTTTTCGCGCCCGCTGGCCGGGGCTACTGGATGTTTAAAATGTAATCAACCCGATCGCTGGGCAAAAAAAAGCCCCTCATTGAGGGGCGATTAACGATCGTTTTAGCAACGGAAGAAAAAAACGGTGGCAGCCGCCTTGTTCAGGCAGGGCGTCTAGTCGACAAGCGACCCAAACAGCACTGATAGCCACAACGTTTTTCATGCAGTCTCCCGGCAAATTGTCGGGCATTATACTCACCCGCAGCGATGCTGCAAGCGCTAAATCACGATTTTTATGATCCTACGCAAACGATTTCTTTTCCTAAGCCCTATTCACCGCATGCTTAGGATTTAATCAATTAGCGCATGCTGGTATTTCTCCAACATGGTCGATAGCCGTTTGACCGGGATCGTAACTGTGTACGGTGCCTGATAGTGAACTAAGCGTTCCTGATACTGATTCAGTTCGTCTAACAAGCGGAAAAAGTATCCTCTTCGCTTGCTATCGCCACCGGCTGAAATGACCTTATTGGCGGTGGCTCGTATCTGTTTATGGAAGTCTGACAGCTCTTGGTTGACCGGAATCTGCGCATTGCGTAAACGCTGGTGGGCGATGATTAACGTCAGCGCCAAACGGTATTTAGCGATGTCATTCGGGAACAGATTCAACAGCTGAAAGAGCTGTTGATACAGCGCCGGTAAATGGTTTTCATTGCGCCTAGCCTGATTGGTGGTTAACGCGGATACCGCGCTGTACACAAAGCCATTGAGTAATGCGCGCCCTGTCCGAGCTTTAGAACGGTCGCGGATCAAGAACAGCACAATCATCGCCACAAAGCAGCCGATGATCTGGCCAATCGCGTTGTCCAAAAAGCTGCTGACCGGAAACGTCATCGGGTTGCTTAACACCATAATGTTAATCGTCGAAGCCAAGGTCCCCAGCGATCCCAAACGGCGTTTTTGCACTTCCAAACCGATAACAAACGCCATCAGCCCCAAACTGATACACAGCAACAGCATGCTTTGCTGCGTGGCGGGAAGGATCAGCATGTAAAACAACGCACCGATCGGCAGCGCCATAATCGTGCCTAACAGGAAATCAATCGATGCCATGCGTGGGTTCGGCGTGCGCATCGCCAGCGCGGTCACCACGGCAATCATAACCATACAGCCACTGCCGGATGTCCAACCTGTCCACAGCCAGAACAGCGCACCAATGGACGTGGCTGCCCACGTACGTAAACCGTTGATCATCGCGTGATGACGCTCTGCGGAGGCGGGTTTCACCACATACTCGCCTTCGAGAATATTTTCTTCAACCGAACTAATACTGCTGTTGGTATGCACCCCTTTCGCCAATAACAGGTAGCGCGTAGCGGCGCCAATCCAGCTGCTGATGGTTAGCGGCACCGAGTCCGTGGGCTGCATCGATAATAGCTGACGCAGCTGTTTCATTCGCTTGTGAACATCACCGATAGTTTCTACCGGCTCAAGGATCAGAACCTGCATTTCACTGGGAATACGTTCTGGCGCATTTGAGCTGATAAAGAAGGTTTCACAGGCCTGCGTGATCAGCGTTAAAGAAACGGTGTTCAACGCCTTCAGGCGGCGGTTTACGCGTACCCAACGGGTGGATTCCAACATCAGATTGCTGCGCATCCCATTGAGCGCATTGGTGCCTTTTACTAAATCGTTCCACGATTTATCCAGCACTTCTCGCTCGTCAGGGCGAACGCACATTTGCAGTAGCCGGAATTGATCGACGATCAGCGAACTCACCACGCGGTCAATATCACTTTTAATTGAGCGTGGCGAAAAGATAATGTCGGCCAGTACCGCACACACGATACCTAATACGATTTCACTACAGCGCTCAACCGCATACAGCGGGCTCAACAAGGGTTCGGTTGCCGTTGTCACCACGATAATAAGCGCGGTATAGCCTGCTAAGCCAAAGGCATAAGAGTTCTCCACGCGCACCAGCGAAGAGATCCAGGTACAAAAGCCTGCCCATGCGCAGCACAGGAGCATCATCACCAGCGGCGCACGGATGAACAGCATCATGATCAGCAAACCGCCAATCGAGCCAATAAATGTTCCGATAATACGTAGCCAACCACGGTGGCGAATGGCCCCAGAGAAAGGCTCGCCCCCAGCGGCAAACGCCGGACCTGCGGCTACAATAGCCGCGGTTAAAACCGACCAGCGCGGAGTTTCAAGTTGCAAATGAAAGCCAAGAAACAGCGCCAGCACGATAGCAAATGCTAACTTACAGGCAAAACGTAAGCGCAAAAACATGCCACCATTATTCATCATTGCCTCTGTCTGCGCTAAAAAGTGATAGGAATTTGCACGTTAACGTGCGTGCAAACCCCAAGTGAAAGTCAGTGAAAATATCGTTGAAAGGGCTTAACCAAATTCACGCAGACGATGTAGCAACTGCACAATCGGCGATGACGATTTACGCTCAACGTCTTGCTGGTTGCTCACCACCACGGTGGCGGTTGTCCCAGCCGGATAAGGCGTCTCTTGCTCTTTGTTATCAAGCAGGATTTTTACCGGAACGCGCTGTGCCAAACGAACCCATTCAAGGTTAGAGTCAACGGTCGCCAAGCCTTTGCTATCCGCCGTAGAGCTTTTGTTGTTCACCCCTGCGGATACGCTATCTACGGTGCCATACAGAATACGGTTACTGCCCAGCGGCGTAATCTCCACGCGATCGCCGCGCTGGATGCCGTCGAGTTTGGTTTCTTCCATGTAGGCCAGAATGTAGAAGGTGCCTTTTTTCACCAGCGCGACCGCCGTAGCGCCACGGTTAATAAATTCTCCCTGATGCACGTTGAGGTTGGTTACCCAGCCATCGGCCGGAGCACGCACCACGGTACGTTCTAGATCCAGTTTTGCCAGATCGCGCGTCGACTGCGCTTTTGCCAGCTGCTGACGCACCGTTGCCAGTACGTTGCTTGACTGATCAATCTCTTCTTGGGACATCGCCTGAACGCCTAAACGGACACGACGCCCAGCCTCTTTCGCTTTTTCACTGACCAGAGTTTGGTAGTAGCGCACATCGGCCTCAGCCTGATTTAGCGCTTCTTGATAACGCGGCTGATCGATAACAAACAGAATCTGCCCTTTCTTCACCAGTTGGTTATCGCGAATAGGAACGTCCGATAGCAGGCCGCTGACGTCTGGCGCAATGGCAACCACGTCGGCGGTAAATTTGGCATCACGCGTCCAGGGGGATTCGGTATAAAAAGCCCATGCTTTAAACACGGCAATTGCCGCGACTATCACGATGATCACGGTGATAGCGATGCGGGTCATTTTTATCATAATTTGATTCACAGTGACCTCAGACAAATAAGCAGGTAATCAAGTAGAACAAACAGCAGTACAACGCGGTATTAAACAACGCCGGATGCCAAACAAAATCGTAGATCCCCGTCGGCTGTAATACCCGCCGGAACAGTAAAAACAGCAGCAAAGCCACCAGCAGTTCAAAAAACACCGGTGGAAAGGACAGGCCAAAAACGACCATTACCGGTAGCAGCCCCATAATTCTCTCCACTCAAATAATATTTAGCCTAGCTCGACGCGGCGTTCTTCGTTGGCTGCATAGCGCCACGAACGATAACTTTTGCCTTACGCGATCCACTAACCGCCCTCACCCTAAAATGCTGGCTGATGGCGTTTAACTCAGAAGAAGGATGTCTGTCAGAGGATGTGAGCTACAGGATCTGATGGCAGAAGGACATTTCGTCGTTTCGATACACAGAGGATTATTTCCGCATCGTCAATGACAATATCTTAGCGCAATAATAATCACCATGTATAGAATATGTGAGCTAAATCACTTTTTATTTAAAATAAACAATCAGTCGTTTTTTTAAGCTATCATCGTTACCTCAAAGGCTGATTGTATGGCGGTTTCTCCCATCCAGCCTCACTTCCCTATTAAGGTAGATTGAACAATGGAACGACTTAAGCGAATGGCCGTATTTGCCAAAGTAGTTGAATGCGGCTCCTTTACCAGCGCAGGACGCCAGCTTGAGATGAGCGTTTCGTCCATAAGCCAAACTATTTCCAAGCTGGAAAATGAGCTGAATATTAAGCTGCTCAACCGCAGTACGCGCAGCATTGGTTTAACCGAGGCGGGGAAAATTTATTATCAGGGCTGTCGGAAAATGCTGCTTGAAGCGCAGGAAGTCCACGAACAGATTTACGCCTTCAACAATACGCCAACGGGCACCTTACGTATCGGTAGTTCATCCACCATGGCACAAAATGTCTTGGCGCCGATGACGGCACGCATGCTGCGCGAGTATCCGGGATTATCGATTGATTTAGTCACCGGCGTTCCTGCGCCAGACCTTATCGCTGACGGACTCGATCTGGTGGTACGGGTGGGTGCATTACAAGACTCCAGCCTTTTTTCTAAGCGCTTAGGTTCCATGCCAATGGTGGTATGCGCGGCGAAAAGCTATCTCCAGCAGCACGGCACACCAGAGAAACCCGCCGATATCACCAGCTTTAGCTGGCTAACCTATAGCGTTCGCCCCGACAGTGAATTTGAGCTGATAGCACCAGAAGGGCAAACCCTGCGCCTCTCGCCTCAGGGCCGCTTCGTTACCAATGACTCACAAACGCTCATCCGCTGGCTCAGCGAAGGCGTGGGCATTGCCTACGTGCCGCTGATGTGGGTCATCGAAGAGATAAAACGCGGTGAAGTTGAAATTCTCTTCAGCCGTTATCAATCCGATCCAAGACCGGTTTACGCCTTACATACCCAAAAAGATAAGCTTCCGCTCAAGGTGCAGGTTTGTATTAACTACCTCAGTGAATATTTCACTAAGGTTGGGGAGATTTATCAGGATTATCGGCAGGAGGAGTGAGCTAGCTTTTCGTTTGGGGCTCACTATACAAACTCCGTGTAATATTTCGTCCGCCTGTTTAAAAAGCATTTCCATGAAAACTAAATAGAAGGCGTCCGATGAGAGCCCCATTGCGCGGGGGCTCTTAACTCGCGCGCTTCTATCCGAGATGCCATTTCCGCTCCGGTTTGGTATCGCCCGTCCTGGGCGCCCCAAACTCCAGCATGACATCCATGTCATGCTGGCTCGTCCAACCAAAACCTAAACAATGAAAAGACAAATACGGACAGCGCTTTTGTTTTATTGAATGGCATGCATTTTAGAGTCACCAGCAGGGATGCTGGTGACAGGTTGAGGGCGCACAGGATGTGCGCTCCGAGACCGGTCGGTCAAATAACTCGGTAAAAAGCGCGAGAGTCGAGAGGTTGCGCGCTAGCAACCTTTCGTCGGACGCCTACGCCAGTAACAGCATAGAAAAACCAGAAACTGACTGGCGGACGAAACCCTTCACCGTTCAAGTATAGAAATACCGAAATGTAAGGCGACAGCTTACGCCGTTCCCCCTACCGTCATTGAATCCAGCTTCAACGTTGGCTGACCAACGCCAACCGGCACGCTCTGCCCTTCTTTGCCGCATACGCCAACGCCTTTATCCAGCGCCAGATCGTTACCAACCATAGAAATTTGCTGCATAGCTTCAATGCCAGAACCAATCAGCGTTGCGCCTTTCACCGGTTTGGTAATTTTGCCATTCTCAATCAAATAAGCTTCTGACGTAGAGAAGACAAATTTACCCGACGTAATATCGACCTGACCACCAGCAAAATTCGGCGCATACAGGCCATATTCCACGCTGGCGATAATATCCTGCGGCGAAGATTTGCCTGCCAGCATATAGGTGTTAGTCATACGTGGCATTGGCAGATGCGCATAGGATTCACGGCGACCGTTACCGGTTGGCGCAAGCCCCATCAGGCGCGCATTCATTTTATCCTGCATAAAGCCTTTCAGAATGCCTTTTTCGATCAGTACGTTGTATTGACCTGGAACGCCTTCATCGTCGATTGCCAGAGAGCCACGACGCCCGCTGATTGTGCCATCATCAACAACGGTACACAGTTCAGAAGCCACCAACTGCCCCATCTGTCCACTGAACACCGACGTACCACGACGATTAAAATCACCTTCTAAGCCATGACCAACCGCTTCATGCAACAGCACGCCCGGCCAGCCTGCGCCAAGCACGACCGGCATTGAACCGGCTGGAGCCGCCACTGCAGACAGATTTACCAGCGCCATGCGTACCGCTTCTTTGGCAAAAGCATCAGCACGCACATCGCCATCGACGAGCTCGAGGAAGTATTCGTAACCAGAACGACCACCGCCGCCGCTCGAACCACGTTCACGGCGACCATCCTCTTCTACCAGCACGCTGACAGAAAGACGAACCAGTGGGCGAACATCTGCTGCCAAGGTGCCATCGGTTGCTGCGACCAGAATTAACTCATACACACCAGTAATGCTGGCAGAAACTTCCTGCACTCGGGGATCTTCCGCACGCGCAGCGTTATCAACGCGATGCAGCAGAGCAATTTTCTCTTCACGCGGCAGGCTTTGCAGCGGATCAATGGCGGGGTACAGCAAGCTATAAGGCACATTGCCCAAGGTATGAACTTTGCCATTGCCCTGTTCACGTACGATGCTACGGGCCGCCTGTGCGCTTTGATTCAGCGCATTTAAGGTAATCTGATCGGCATAGGCAAAACCGGTCTTCTCACCGCTAATAGCGCGTACGCCAACGCCTTGATCGATATTGTAAGAACCGTCTTTAATGATACGGTCTTCAATCACCCATGATTCATGGTAGCTGGACTGAAAATAGAGATCGGCGTAGTCAAGCTGACGTTCAGCCAGTGTACCCAATACTGAAAACAGATCTTGATGACTCAGGTTGTTAGCAGCCAATAGCTGCTCACTAACGAACGTCAGACTCATAGCGTTTTACTCTTCTTGATCCAAAGGATTAACCAGCGTCGGCTGGAATCTGTTGTGTTGCGCGACCGGCATCTGGGTGCGGATATTCTCAAGTGAGTTAGTATTCACTTTAACTTTAATCGGCATCACCAAATCGGCATTCTGTTCAATAATATTGCCCCAACCATCTACCGCCATGGTATGTCCCCACGTGCGGCGCGTTGCGCCATGACGGCCAACCTGTGCCGGAGCCAAAATATAGCATTGGGTTTCAATCGCGCGAGCACGCAGCAAAATTTCCCAATGGGATTCCCCAGTTACGCGGGTAAACGCCGCAGGAACGGAAATAATTTCGGCACCTTTATCGCGCAGCGCTTGGAATAAACCAGGGAAACGCAGATCGTAGCAGATAGTCATACCCAATTTTCCCACTGGGGTATCGACCACGGTCAGGTGCTCACCGTGCTGATAGGTATCCGATTCACGGTAGTGTCCGTGCGTATCTTTAATATCCACGTCAAACATATGCAGCTTATCGTAACGCGCTTTCAGCTCGCCTTGATCGTCAAATAACAGGCTGCTGGCGGTAATTTGCTTGCTGTCTTCACGGCTAATCAATGGCATTGAGCCAATCAGGATCCACACGCCGTAGCGGCGCGCCATATCGCGGATAGCGTCCTGCAACGGGCCTTTGCCTTCTTGCTCGGCCTGCGCGTGATAGGCTTTCGAATCAGCAAACAACAGTGCATTTTCTGGCGTCATCACCAGTTTGATGTTGTGGTTCAGCTGTTTGATTTGCTGTTCTATTTGCGCCAGATTCGAACGGGTGTTATCTCCGCTGCACAGTTGCAATAAAGCAATATTTGCATTCCTCATCGTGCTATTTCTCCTTTGGCTGGCGTAAAACTTCGTTAATGGTTGGGTGATCCAAACTGCCTGTAATGTTGTAGCGTATCAGCGATATTTTATTCCACAACGGCGCCAATACTCTTGATGCAGCAAACACGGCGGCCCCAACGACAGGGTTAATGGCAAATGCCGTTGCAACGCCGACGGTGGCAGAAATCTCTGGCGCAATAACCGCCTGCATGTCGATTCGGCGAGTCACAAAATTCACGGTGCCGTCCATCGCAATATCAGCGGCTAAGCCGTCTACCAGTAAATCATTGGTGGATAGAATACCATCCTTAAACTTACCATTGCCGCGAATACTGTCATAGTAGAACCCTTGACCGAAAGTATCGCTAAAATCGAGCTTTAGTTTACGCAGCAAGGCGTCGAAACTCACCAACCGCAGCAGCTGTCCAGCACGACCACCGCCCGCATTATCAATTTCACCTTTCCCCAGCTTACTGCTTAGCGTGCCATTAAGCGAGTTCACCTGTGGCCGCCACGGTTCACCTATCCAGTTCAAATCAAGATGAACATCAAACGGCGAGTTTTTCAGCGGCGAGCTAAAGCCAAAATAGTCACTGCTGGTGGTAATGTTGGCACCTTTAACCCGCACTTTCAGCCAAGTATGATCCTTGCTGTTGCTTTGGTTCCACATTCCGCTGAGCGTAACTTTGGTATTTCCAGTATCAACTAAACCATTTTTCAACATCAGCTGATCGCCGTTCGGCGTTAAATCCGCATTAACCTGACGTAGGCGCTGTCCCATCATCCAGCAGTCTTGGCAACGCAGAATCATGCTTGGCCACTGACTAAAAGAGACTCGTTCAACGGCCGGCGGCGTTGCTGGCGCATCGCTGCTAGCTGGAGAGCCAGTGTCCCATTGTGGGTTGTAATATAGATAGGCCACGTTGGCACGTAACACGTTGTTATTATCTAAATCAGCTTCACCGTTAATTTCACGCCCTTTCGCACTGATATGCGTGCCATTAGCCAGCTTTGAAGCCGAAACGGTCAACTGATGCCACGCTTGCCCCGCTAAAATTAATTGTGGCGTGGTGAGGTTAACCTGCTGCGGATAGCTGAAGTTTGAAGCTGCGGTTCCTGCCTTCTCACCCAGTGCAGGAGCCAGCGCCGCGAGCCACTCTTCGCCATCAAGAGCCGGCAGATTCAGCGTTAGTGATTCGCTTTCAGGCAACGCAGGTATTTTACGACTGTCGTCGCTCCATGCCGCGCGTGCCAGCTTCACACCGTGTTTCTGCAGGATGAATTGGCTATTAAAGTGGTTTTTCGGCCCCAAATTCCCGGTCAGCATGAAACCATTTAAATCGCCTTTGGCATTAATCACCAACGGCAATGTCTGACCATTTGGTTTATCTAGCGGTGACGGTAAGTGACTGCTTACATTTTTTAGATCGGCATTAACTTGAATGTCATACGATGGATGGCCTTTATGCGGCAACTTAATCGCCACTTTTGTATTCCAAGGCGCTGAACCGGCAACGTCTTTCGCTAACGCCGACGGCATCCACGGCAGCTTCGCAGGCTGCCAATCAGCGTTCAGCGCAACATCTACGCCAAAGTCCTGCACGCCTTCCGCCGTTGAGAAGGTAAAGTTTACCGGTTGACCAAACCAAGCGGCATTCATCGGGCTACTGGTTAAGTTGCCATTATCGAAATGCAGCGAGCCATTGAGCTGGGTAAAGGTGCTATCCAGCGGTTTGATCAGCAAGGAATTATTCTTAAAAGCAACGTCACCGGTGGCTCGGGTTTCTTTACCATCCAACGGGATATCAAGATGTAAGCGCCCACTTACATCGCCACCCACTTCTAATTCGTCCAAGGCTGCGCCCACAGAATCAGCTAATGGCGATGTTTTAAAGTATTCATGAACGGCCTTGCCAGAACCTGCCACCTTCGCGTCAACGAGCAGCTTTTCTTTCTGGTAAACAGGAATTACGGCGGTGATATCCGTTCCATCAACGGCACCTAACTTAGTGTGCGGCGCATTCATCCACAGGCCATCGTTGAGAAAATTCAAATCGATAGCGAGATTACTCAGCGGCTCCCAGTTTGGCTGGAAGCGGAAAGTCGCATCACGAAGGGGAACAAAGACTTGGAACTGCCCTTCATTATGCTGATAAGGGAAATAATGCGGATTTCCAGCGTAGATCAGCGTGGCATTGTCCACCTTGCCGCCTTCCAATGCACCGGTGAGATAGTCAACCAAATGCGTGCCCATCAAAGGTTCAGGGAAATAGCGCCACGCCTGTGCCGCGTCATACAGGCGGATCCCCGATAAGATGCTCAGCCACGGCTGACCTTCTTTAGGGTGCTGGTAATTAAAATCACCGGTCGCCCACAAAGACTTCGCCTGTACGTCAAGATTGTCACCCGACAGCGACCAGCCTTTGTCATTGTTAATAAACGTGGCGAAGCCGCTGGCGTGACTCACTTCGAGCGGCGCTCGGAACATATCACCATATGGCAGCAAGCTGTCTTTCAACGTGAATTGCAGGCCCGCATTCATCGCACTGCCTGATACACTGCCCTTGAAATGATTGACGCCAGGCAGCAATTTCCACGGCTGCCAGCTGACGTCTTGCCATGCCCCGATAAACCGTGCTCGCTCAGGCTGTTGCAACGGGATATCAACACCCGCGTACTCGATATGGCCCTTAGGGCGAATATCGTCCCAGCGCCCTAAGGCATCAGGCGTAAGAAACGCCAGAGTAGGCAAAATAGGTCCAATGCGTTCTAACTGTAAATCTGTCGCGCGCAGGCGCAGTTCTTCAGGCTGGTCGGGGCCGATAAAATGGGTATTTTCAGGGCGGTACATGGCGCTCAACGAGCCTTTCGGCCATGCAACGCCATCGGTGCTCAAATTAAGCTGCGGGATATCAAACGTCCAACCGCCGGCAATACGCCCAACCTGTAGCGTAAGATTATCCACCGTCAGTTCATGTTGCTTATCTGCCGTGCTCCAGTTGGCCTCACCCTGTTTTAACAGCAGATGCCCGCCTTGGATTTCGCCATCGGTCACGGTTAGCCAAGACGCTAAGCTGAATCGCGCGCTATGCAAACCGGTATTGCGGTTTACCCAGCGGCTCAGCCACGGCTTCATCTCTATCTCATCGGCCTGCAAATAAACGGTGCCATCGCTGAGCAAGCCGTTTTTGTCGTGCAGATCCATTCTGACCTGCATATTGCCGTGCTGACCTTCCGGCGTGGAGAACATGACCTGGCCTTCAGCGCGGTGGCGCGTCGCGGTGTTTAACCATGTCAGATTAGGGATTTCAAGCTGGATGCGCGGGCCCGACGGGCTTGGAAAGGTGATCTTGCTGTCACGCAGGATAAAGTGGTCAAACTGGTAAAGGAAGATATCCGTAATACCATCACTTTCGATGCCCTTTGAATCGGACGAAGAACCGCTTAAAGGCTCATTGCTATCGGCCTGTAAGTGGTAAAAAGTGAGATCGCGAAACTGCCAACGCCAATGTAATAGAGATTGCCAAACATCCAGCGCAACGGTCACGCGCTGAATGCTGATATTGCCTTTTGGCTGCACCACGGAAATATTACGCGCTTCCAGCGTAGGGCCAAAGGACTGCCAGTTTGCATCCAGCGCGCCGATTTTTACCGGTACACCAGTATACTGTTCAACCTTTTCAACAATCTGCGGGCGAAATGTTTCAAGATGAGGCAGAGCCAAGCGCAGGCCACTCACTATCAGCGCCACCAGAACAATCAATGCCACCAGTGTCGCTAGTAAGTATCCAGACAGTCGCCTCACGCTCTTCTCCTTGAAATCATAATCGTAAGCTGAGCGTTCAAATCACATCATAACCACGTCGAATTGCTCTTGGTTGTAAAGCGGCTCAATTTGTACTTTGACCTGTTTACCCACAAAAATCTCCACCTCAGCCAAAGAATGAGATTCTTCGCTTTTCAGCGCTTCGCCAACGGCAGGTGACGCATAAACCAAGAATCGGTCGCTATCGTAAGCATGATGCACACGCACGATCTCACGCAAAATCTCGTAGCATACGGTTTCGACGGTTTTCACCGTTCCACGCCCGCGACAGGTTGGACAGTCGCTGCACAGTACATGCTCTATGCTTTCGCGCGTTCTTTTGCGCGTCATTTCCACTAATCCTAGCTGGGAAAAACCGTTTATGCTGGTTTTCGCGCGATCTTTGCTCAGCGCCTGCTCTAACGAATGCAACACGCGACGGCGGTGATCTTCACTGCTCATATCAATGAAATCAATGATGATAATGCCACCTAAATTGCGCAACCGCAGCTGACGAGCAATCGCCTGAGTCGCCTCAACGTTGGTGTTGAAAATGGTTTCATCCAGATTGCGATGCCCCACAAACGCACCGGTATTTATATCCACCGTCGTCATGGCTTCAGTTTGATCGATGATCAAATAGCCACCCGATTTTAGCTCAACGCGGCGATCGAGCGAGCGCTGGATCTCGTTCTCAACGTCATAGAGATCGAAAATAGGCTGCTTGCCCGTATACAACTCGAGCTTAGACGTCATCTCCGGAATGTACTCACGGGTAAATTCGGTCAATGAATCAAAATTCAGGCGTGAATCAACACGGATGCGATCTAACGCGGCACCAGCAAAATCACGCAATACGCGATGCGCTAAGGCCAATTCGCCATACAGCTTACATTTGGTTTTATTACGACGTTTGCGTTCCATCACTTTGGTCCACAAACGTTTTAAAAATGCGGCATCTTGTGCCAATTCTTCGTCATCAATACCTTCCGCCGCCGTGCGGATAATAAAACCGCCCTGCTCATCACAGTATTCAGAAACGATGGACTTCAAACGATTACGTTCTGCTTCACCTTCAATACGCTGAGAGACGCCAACGTGGCTCGCACCTGGCATAAAGACCAGATAACGAGAAGGCAGCGTAATATCCGTGGTCAGGCGTGCGCCTTTCGTACCGAGGGGATCTTTGACAACTTGAACCATCAGGTCTTGTCCCTGACGAACCAGTTCAGCAATATCACGTACGTGGAAGTTTTTTTGCTCATCACCCGCCACGCATTCGGTGTGCGGCATGATGTCCGAGGCATGTAGAAATGCCGCTTTATCTAATCCAATGTCGACAAAAGCCGCCTGCATGCCGGGAAGTACACGGCTGACGCGCCCTTTGTAAATATTACCCACGATGCCACGCTTAGATTCGCGCTCAATATGGATTTCTTGCAGGATCCCACCGTCAATATAGGCGACCCGTGTTTCTGAAGGTGTAACGTTAACTAGCAATTCAGCTGTCATGGTCTCTCCTCACGTCCCGTAACGCCATAAACTGTTTAAGTAGCTCTTGTGTTTCTACTAACGGTAGTCCCATTACGGCATGATAACTACCGGTAATAGATCTTACGAAGCAGCCACCTTTTCCTTGTATCCCGTATGCACCCGCTTTATCCATGGGTTCGCCGCTGGCGATATAGTCGTGAATATCTTGTTCGCTGAGAGATCGAAATGTCACGTCTGTTACCACATGACAATATAACTGATGCTGCTTATCCGCCAATGAAACCGCGGTAATCACCTGATGAGTTTGCCCTGATAGCTGGCGCAGCATTTGTGCCGCATGAGCCTCATTTTTAGGTTTTTCTAGTACGGCACCCTCTAACACAACGATAGTGTCGGCACCCAGCACCGGCTTATCTTCTGGCGCGGCGGCAACGCCAGCACGCGCTTTATCCTGTGCCAAACGGCAAACGTATTCCAATGGCGCTTCTTCTGGCTGGCGCTGTTCTTCCACATCGATAATCAGGCGCTCGAAGGGAATATCCATTAACGCTAATAATTCACGACGGCGCGGCGATCCAGATCCCAGATAGATAGAGTCCATTGATAATTCTCGTTGTATCTCGTTATAAATAAATGAGCTTTACCCTAAGGTAAATTATTGCACCGCAAAACGACGACGAACTTTGCGCATCAGCAAGAACAGCCACGGCCACAGCACGCCGTTAACCACACTACTCCAGAACACCTCTGGACGGAAAGAGGCATTTGCCACAACAAATTCGCCCCAGAAAACAACAACGTCCATGGCTGCCGTGAGTAGTACCACCATCAGGGCCTGCTGCCAGAGTGCCATATTGCGGAATAGTTGGAACTTGAATGCAACTAAATACGCTAACAGGCTGAACGCTAACGCTCGAACGCCAAGCGTGGAGCCTAAAATGAGATCCCAGATCAGGCCCAGCACAAAACCAGTGCCAACGTTAACCCGGTGTGGCAACGCCATCACCCAGTAAATCAGGAACAAGGCTAACCAATTAGGCCGGAACATCATCAGTTCGTCCGGCCACGGCATTATCTGCAATACGAATGCCAGCAGAAAGAATAACCAAATAACCCACCGTCCTTGGCTACGATATCCAGACATTAACGACCTCCTTGCGTGCGAGCAGGAAGCGTTGTTGCTGAAGGCGAAACCGCAGGAGTGGCTGAGCGGGTAGCGTTATTGGCAGAGGCTGCTGGCGCTACGGGAGTCGTGCCCGGCGGCGTGATACCTGCGGCTGGCGCGGGTTGTTGAGGCCCCATTTCTGACGGCGTCGGTAATACCTGCGGCATCATCTGCATTAAACGTTCATTGGCAACGCGATGCACTTCATCTGGCGGCAGCGGCATAGTGCCATTGCGATCGGCGCCCCACAGCAGCAGCAGATAGCGCAAACGCTGGAGCCCCGCGGTTGGACGCGCCTTGATCACGGTATAAGCACGTTGGTTATCCACTTTAACCGAGGAAACAACGGCAACCGGGTAGCCTTCGGGGAAGCGTCCACCCAAACCGGATGTCACTAAGACATCACCGACGCGAATGTCAGTATTGGCAGGAAGATGCTCAAGCTGGAGATCGTCAGTACAACCGTTACCCGCAGCTAACACGCGAATATCATTGCGTAACACCTGAATAGGCAAAGCATGTGAAGCATTACAGATTAGCAATACCCGGCTAGACAGTTTGCCGACGGCAACAACCTGACCGACTACGCCTTTATCACTGATGATAGGCTGACCAAAATAAACGCCGCTGTTGCTGCCTTTATCTATCACCACCTGATCGCTATACGGATCGGGCAATGTGGAAATGACCTGCGTCACCATTTTGTGCTCATCCTGACGCAGCGGCGATCCCAACAGCTCACGCAGACGGGCATTTTCTTGTTTGAACTGACCGAGTAACAGGGTATCGCTATTTTTTAATAGGAGTTCTTGGCGTAATGCCCTGTTTTCCAGTTCCAATTGTTCGCGGGTGGCCAACGTGCTTGAAACGTTGTCCAGGATCTGACGAGGTCCATTTGACAGATAATAAAAAGGACTAACGGCGGTATCAAGGTAGCTACGAATCTGCAGAAAAGTGCCAAAACGGCTATCTGCAATTACTAATCCAATAGCAACAACCACCGCCAGAAAAAGTCGGAGTTGCAGAGAAGGGCCTCTGCTAAATATGGGCTTCATAAAATTGCGTTATCCTCGACAGCAGGGAAACAGGCAAGCGTTTCCCGAGCGGTTTTAGCGATTCCACGATGCACAACCACCGGCTTGGGAATTCCCAATCCGGTGGCAAACACGTGGCATCACCGGCAAGCAGGAGCCAAGCTCCTACCTACAGGCCGATTATTCTTCGCTGAACAAATCACCGCCATGCATATCGATCATTTCCAACGCTTTACCACCACCACGCGCCACACAGGTCAGCGGGTCTTCGGCAACAACAACTGGAATACCGGTTTCTTCCATCAGCAGACGGTCTAAGTTACGCAGCAGTGCGCCACCGCCGGTCAGAACCATACCGCGTTCGGAAATATCAGAAGCCAATTCTGGTGGACACTGTTCCAGAGCAACCATCACCGCGCTTACGATGCCGGTCAGAGGCTCTTGCAGAGCTTCCAGGATTTCGTTGGAATTCAGCGTGAAGCCACGAGGAACACCTTCAGCCAGGTTACGACCACGAACTTCGATTTCGTGAACTTCATCACCTGGGTAAGCAGAACCGATGCCGTGTTTGATGCGTTCGGCGGTTGCTTCACCAATCAGTGAGCCATAGTTACGACGCACATAATTAATGATAGCTTCATCGAAGCGGTCACCACCGATACGTACAGAAGAAGAGTAAACCACGCCATTAAGGGAGATAACGGCCACTTCAGTGGTACCACCACCGATATCCACCACCATTGAGCCGGTAGCTTCAGAAACTGGCAAGCCTGCGCCAATTGCCGCCGCCATGGGTTCTTCAATCAAGAAGACCTCACGAGCACCTGCGCCCTGCGCAGATTCACGGATTGCACGACGTTCAACCTGCGTGGCGCCAACCGGCACACACACCAAGACACGCGGACTTGGACGCATAAAGCTGTTGCTATGCACCTGTTTGATAAAGTGCTGAAGCATTTTTTCAGTCACGAAGAAATCGGCAATAACACCGTCTTTCATTGGACGAATCGCGGCAATATTACCTGGCGTACGGCCCAGCATTTGCTTAGCTTCATGCCCTACCGCAGCAACGCTTTTTGGAGAGCCTGCGCGGTCCTGACGAATCGCCACTACGGACGGTTCGTTCAATACAATGCCTTGTCCTTTCACATAAATCAGGGTATTGGCTGTACCCAAGTCGATGGACAAGTCATTTGAAAACATGCCACGAAATTTCTTAAACATAACTGAAGGATAATCCTGAAAGCTGGGGGCGAAAAATAAAATCCGCCTACTTTACCAACCACGCGAAGCAGCGACAAGGCGCAAAAACGTCCTACTTCGGTGAAAATTTACACCATGTTTGAGATTCAATGAATTAGGCCTACAGGTCAGAGAAATAACAGCACAATCTCACCTTCAGCGGCCACAGAAACACCACGCCGGTAATTCGTTGAACGGTAAAACACAGCACACATGAGCTTTGAATCTGACCGACAGACAATATTTGACCAATAGACAACCTATTGCTGAACAGTTTCGATGCATTAATGCACCGAATACTGCGGACGGTCTTTTGTATCAATCGGCAGGTGGTCACTAACGTTAGCACCTACCAACTATGAATGACTTGGTCGCGCGCTATTCTACGTGAATTTCACGCGACAAAAAGGCCAATTTATTGCCGATGTGAATATTTTTTTTACACACGACTAACAGGCCTTGGTTTTGCAAAAAAATCTCCTTGGCCACCGGCGATCCCTTTGTCTTTTAGTACCTGCCATTCTTCTTTAGTTCGCACTCCTGCGGCAAAAACCTGTGCCGACGTGCCTTCACACGCGCCCGTCAAGCTCTGAACAAACAGCTGATTTTCTACGCGCTTATGGATATTACGAACCAAGCCAGGATGAAGTTTTACCAACGTCACCTGCAATTGCTTGATATAAGAAGTGCTAACCACTTTGAGTCCCGCTTGAGAAATAACAATGTGGCAACCCAAACCTTGCAGCAAGCGCACGACAGGACGCAAACGGTCAATATGCTGGCTTACATCTGCTTCAATCAGTTCAAAGAAAATACGCTGGCGAAGCGATTTTTCACTCTGAAGCAGCGTGTCGCGCAGCCAACGTTGAAAACTGCGCTGTAATAATGAGTCAATACTAACCGGAAAGGCCAGTTTCTCAGCAGAAAAATGACGCAATAAAGGAATAATCTGAAGCAGCATCTGCCGGTCATAGCTTTCAGCCATGCCAAGCTGTTGAACAAGCGGATAATATTCAGCGCTGGGTAGTGCCTGGCTACCGTCGTAAATATAAGGAAGAATATCGTGATGATGCACTTCTCCACTCACGCTGATCGCTTCTTTTTGCAATAACGTTGGGCCACCTCGCGCAAGCGTTTGTTCTAACAACGTCCGCCACTTCACGCTGCCTCGCACCACTTCCGGCACGGGATTACTATCAATAAACCAGCCATTGCTGCCCTGCAGCACTGCGTTGCGTGCAGCTTGCTCGGCCTGATCCATAACCTGCTCGGTGCTTTGCCCATAATGATAAAGGCTAATCCCGATATGCAGCACTTCCTCACTATCGATACCATTGGCAGGAGGAATGGCACTTACCGAACTAATTAGCTGTGATGCAAATCCCTCGGCTTCTTTTAGCGATCGATGAGGAAGCAAAACGGCAAAATTATTTTGGAAATAGCGGGCTAATAGCCCAGATGGATAACGCATGACCGACGTCGATAACATATTCACCAGCGAATAGCGGTATTCTTCACGCTCGCGTTTACCTTGTAGACCCGCCATCGATTCCCAATCCGGCACGCGGATCACCATCACCACCCCGTGTGCTCCTTCATCTTCCAGCTGCGTCGTTAGCTGATTATCAAAAAAGAGACGGTTATTGAGCCCGGTACGAGAGTCCTGCGCCGCAAAGGCGCGGATCAAGGTATCCACACGGCCACGCTCTTCTCGAGCATCGGCAAGGTCTGAAAGCAGACGATCGATGGCGCTGCTGGCGTTAGGCGGAAACTCATGCACGTCGCCACGCACCGCATTTTCACGTTCACCACCCAAGATTTTACGCGCTCGCCGTTCTAGCTTTTCAAGTCCCAGCGTTTGTTCACGTAGCCAGCGATAGCTAAATAGCAGCACCAAAACCATCAGACCAATAGAAACCGTCACCGGGAACATGGTTTCCAGTGAACGCGTATAGCTAGCCGTGGGATCGATATACGCCATTTTTAGGCTATAACCTGGATGGTGCATTAAAGGCGCTTCAACATAGCGCTGATTAATCAGAGTATCCCACGCGTTGTAGGTGGTCGGTAATTTAAGCTGATAGACCTGATGAGAATTATTCTGAATGATGATTTCATTCACGCCAGATGAGCGCATCACCACCGGCAGCCATTTTTTGATAATGCTGCGTTGCTCGGTCAACAAAAGCTGATCAATAGTCGTGGCGAGTGCATTAAGCTGGTTTTCAGCTCGATGATGGCTTTGATTGAAAAAACTGTATGTACTTCCCAGCAACATAAGCAACATCGCCAATGCCACTAAGACCGTAATAAATGCAAACAACTTGGTTGTGATACGCATCCCTGTCAGTACCCACCTATATAATGTAACTTAGCCGTAAATTTGGCTCCCAAGCGCCTTTCCATTGCGCACATCAACATCCTAAGAGCTTCATTGCTCTATATCAAAGACAACTTTTGAAATTATTCACACACTGATTAATCTATTAGCATAGCGAATTCCTAATTAATCTGAGACGACTTTTGTCAATGAATGAGGCGTCTCACGGTATTTTCTCGATCTTACGGCAATTTAATGACCTCAACGAGGGCTCCCGAATGAAAGCTTTAGTGCTTGAACAAATTGATGGCAAAACCGTTGCCAATATTCAGACTCTGAAAACTGACGATCTCCCCGCGGGAGATGTTCTCGTTGATGTCCAGTGGTCCAGCCTTAACTATAAAGACGCGCTGGCGATCACCGGTAAAGGCAAAATTATCCGTAATTTCCCGATGGTTCCCGGCATTGATTTTGCGGGTACCGTCCATCATAGCGAAGATCCGCGTTTCCATATTGGTCAATCCGTGATCCTCACAGGATGGGGCGTGGGAGAAAATCATTGGGGCGGCTTATCTGAACAGGCTCGTGTCAACAGTGAGTGGCTCGTTGCATTACCTCAAGGATTGGATGCACGTAAGGCCATGATTATTGGTACCGCTGGTTTTACCGCCATGCTGTGCGTTATGGCTCTGGAAGAGGGGGGTGTGACGCCGGAAAGCGGTGAAATTCTGGTTACAGGCGCCAGCGGTGGCGTGGGCAGTACCGCCATTGCGTTGCTGACTCGCTTGGGCTATCACGTTGTTGCCGTGAGCGGTCGTGATAGTAATGAAGAATATTTAAAATCGCTGGGCGCAGAGCGTGTTCTGCCGCGCAGTGAGTTCACCGCCGACAGTCGACCATTAGAGAAACAAATTTGGGCTGGTGCGATTGATACCGTTGGCGACAAAGTGCTGGCGAAAGTCTTGGCTCAGATGGATTACAACAGTACGGTTGCTGCCTGTGGGTTAGCCGGTGGTTATCAGTTACCCACAACCGTGATGCCATTCATTTTGCGTAATGTACGTTTGCAAGGTGTTGATTCCGTCATGACGCCACACCAGCGCCGCACCCAAGCATGGGAACGTTTGGCTGATTTACTGCCAGAAAGTTTCTATGAACACGCATCGACGGAAGTCGCACTGGAAAAAGCCGCAGAAGCCGCCGCTGCATTAATTGATAACAAAGTAACAGGCCGAACCTTAGTGAAAGTTCGCTAAGCACCTCTTTTTCTATCTAACGCCAAACAGTTCCCTCTCCAGCCAAAGAGAGGGAACAATCACTATTTATAACAATTTCGTGATATTCCTCCATTACGCGCAATTCCTGCCATCATGTTTTTCAACAGCGACGATAATTAAGAAAAACAAGAGGCATCGATCATGACTAAATTTCCAAGATTCACTGAATCAGATGTCACGCCGGAGAGCGTGTTTCAGCAACGCCGCAGCGTGCTCAAGGCATTAGGCATTACCGCTGCATCTTTAGCACTTCCTCATGCAGCTCAAGCCGACCTTCTCTCGTGGTTTAAAGGCCACGATCGCCCAGCGGCTCCGGCTGGCAAAGCGTTGAAATTTACCCAACCGGCTGAGTACCAAGCAAAGCTCGCACTCACGCCGGAAGACAAGGTGACTGGCTATAACAATTTTTATGAGTTCGGCCTAGATAAAGCCGATCCCGCCGCCAATGCCGGAACATTAAAAACCGAAGGCTGGAAAATTCGCATCGACGGCGAAGTCGCCAAGCCGCTCACGCTCGATATGGACGACATTTATAAGCACTTCGCCTTAGAAGAACGAATTTATCGGATGCGCTGCGTTGAGGCTTGGTCGATGGTGGTGCCGTGGGTAGGGTTTGAGCTGGGAAAATTGCTAAAAATGGCGGAACCCACCAGCAAAGCTCGCTACGTGGCGTTTCAAACCATTTATGACCCTGACAACATGCCGGGGCAAAAAGATCGCTTTATCGGCGGTGGGCTTAAATATCCCTACATTGAAGCTCTGCGTTTAGATGAAGCGATGCATCCACTCACCATGATCACTACGGGCGTTTACGGTAAAGCGCTACCGCCACAAAACGGTGCCCCTCTGCGCCTTACCGTACCGTGGAAATATGGATTCAAAGGGATTAAGTCGATTGTCAGTATCCGCTTAACTCACGATGAGCCGCCGACAACCTGGAATGCCAGCGCACCGGACGAATATGGCTTCTATGCCAACGTGAATCCACACGTCGATCATCCGCGCTGGTCACAGGCCAGCGAACGTTTTATTGGCTCAGGCGGCATTTTGGACGTTAAACGCCAGCCAACGCTGCTTTTTAATGGCTATGCCGATCAGGTCGCATCGCTCTATCAAGGTATGGATCTCAGGAAATTTTTCTAACCCAATGTGCCCAAGATGATTCATTAGGGGTCAATAGTTCGAGGTCAAAAGCCCAAACATGAAAAGACTCACGCTCAAACAGATAAAGATAGTCAAAGTGCTGATCTGGCTAGCGGCGAGCCTGCCGCTGCTCTGGTTAATATTCGCGACCACACAGGGGCTACTGAGTGCCGACCCCGCTAAAGATATTCAGCATTTCACCGGCAGAATGGCGCTGAAACTGCTGCTGGCCACCCTGCTTATTTCTCCGCTGGCGCGCTACGGAAAACAACCGTTGTTGATTCGCTGCCGCCGTTTGCTTGGAGTTTGGTGTTTTGTTTGGGCATCAATTCACTTAGCCAGCTATACAATTCTGGAACTTGGGTTAGACTTCACCCTGCTGGGCAGTGAGTTGATCAAGCGACCTTATCTCACCTTAGGCATCATCAGTTGGCTGATTTTATTTGCTTTAGCGGTGACATCCACCCAGTGGGCAATGCGAAAAATGGGTTCTGGCTGGCAGAAATTACATAATTTTGTCTATATTGTGGCCATCCTAGCGCCGATTCACTACCTATGGTCGGTGAAAACACTCTCACCATTGCCTATTTTTTATGCGATTGGAGCGATTATATTGTTAGCATTCCGTTATCAGAAAATTCGCCAATGGTGGCGGTAACGGTTGGAACTTATTAGTATTTTTCTATCCAAATTCATTCAACGTGTTTCTATCTAGCGAAGTTGGTAGTTGAATATCTTCGCTGATTCGACCAGTATTTAGCTGCTAATTGCCATGAAATCATTATAATGCCCGACCTTATACGCAGATCTGTGCCACAAATTGACACAGAAAAGGTGACAAGTCGGTGACATAGGGTTATTTTGACGATGATCGTCTGATTGCCGGAGATAGCAGCACAATGGCAGATAAGTTCAACATTTTGCTTTTAAACGGTCCTAACCTGAATTTGTTAGGAACACGTGAGCCAGACAAATACGGCAGCACCACGTTGCCAGAAATTGTCAGCCATTTAGAACAGGCCGCCGATGCGCTGAACGTTTCACTCAGTCATTTGCAGTCTAATGCTGAATTTGAGCTTATCGATCGCATTCATGCTGCCCGAGGCAACACGGACTTCATTCTGATCAACCCTGCGGCATTTACGCATACCAGCGTAGCACTCCGCGATGCACTATTGGCAGTTCAAATCCCGTTTATCGAGATCCATCTGTCAAACGTGCACGCACGCGAGCCTTTTCGTCATCACTCCTATCTGTCCGATATCGCTATTGGTGTTATCTGCGGCTTGGGTGCAGATGGATACGAATTCGCCCTGCAGGCGGCAGTTAACCGCCTGAAAAAATTTAACTAAGGATGTCATCCCGGTCGATCCGAACCTAGGGTTTAGATTCAGACGGATGAGCATCTATATTCTACGTAACAACAAAGAGTACGGAATCACACATGGATATTCGTAAAATCAAAAAACTGATCGAACTGGTTGAAGAATCTGGCATTTCTGAGCTGGAAATCTCTGAAGGTGAAGAATCAGTACGCATTAGTCGTGCCCCAGCAGCAGGCAGCATGCCTATGATGCAGCCTTACTATGCAGCACCTGCGCAAGCGGCAGCTCCAGTAGCTGCAGCGCCTGCAGCAGCACCTGTAGCAGAAGCTCCGGCAGCGATTAGCGGTCACATTGTACGTTCTCCGATGGTCGGTACTTTCTACCGTACTCCAAGCCCAGATGCGAAAGCGTTTGTTGAAGTGGGCCAAAAAGTAAATGTTGGCGATCCACTGTGCATCGTAGAAGCAATGAAAATGATGAACCAGATTGAAGCCGACAAATCCGGTGTGGTGAAAGCCATCCTGCTGGAAAACGGCCAACCGGTTGAATTTGACGAGCCTCTGGTCGTCATCGAATAACGAGGCGAGTCATGCTAGATAAAATTGTTATCGCCAACCGTGGTGAAATTGCCCTGCGTATCCTGCGCGCTTGTAAAGAGCTGGGAATTAAAACCGTAGCAGTTCACTCCACGGCTGACCGCGATCTAAAACACGTGCTGCTGGCAGACGAAACCGTCTGTATCGGCCCTGCACAGTCAGTCAAAAGCTATTTAAATATCCCTGCAATTATCTCTGCTGCTGAAATTACTGGCGCAGTGGCGATTCACCCGGGTTATGGCTTCCTGTCTGAAAACGCCGACTTTGCTGAGCAAATCGAGCGTTCTGGCTTTATCTTTATCGGCCCACGCGCTGAAACTATCCGCCTGATGGGTGACAAAGTTTCCGCGATTAGCGCGATGAAAAAAGCAGGTGTTCCGTGCGTACCGGGTTCTGACGGCCCATTGGGCGACGATATGGTGAAGAACAAAGCCATCGCCAAACGCATCGGTTACCCAGTGATCATCAAAGCCTCTGGCGGCGGCGGCGGACGCGGTATGCGTGTTGTTCGCGGCGATAAAGATCTGGAACAATCCATTATCATGACGAAAGCGGAAGCCAAAGCGGCTTTCAACAACGACATGGTTTACATGGAGAAGTATCTGGAAAACCCACGCCACATCGAAATTCAGGTGCTGGCAGACGGTCAAGGCAACGCGATCTATCTGGCTGAACGTGACTGCTCGATGCAGCGTCGTCACCAGAAAGTGGTCGAAGAAGCACCAGCACCAGGCATCACGCCTGAACTACGTCGCTACATCGGCGAACGTTGTTCTAAAGCTTGTGTAGATATCAACTACCGCGGCGCAGGTACTTTCGAGTTCCTGTTCGAAAACGGCGAGTTCTATTTCATCGAAATGAACACCCGTATTCAGGTTGAACATCCAGTGACCGAAATGATCACCGGCGTCGATCTGATTAAAGAACAGCTGCGCATCGCTGCAGGACAGCCTCTGTCTATCAAACAGCACGAAGTTCAGGTTCGCGGTCATGCGGTAGAATGCCGTATCAACGCCGAAGACTCTGATACCTTCCTGCCAAGCCCGGGTAAAATTACGCGCTTCCACGCACCGGGTGGCTTTGGCGTTCGTTGGGAATCCCATATCTACGCGGGCTACACTGTACCTCCGTACTATGATTCCATGATTGGTAAGCTTATCTGCTACGGTGAAAACCGTGACGTGGCTATCGCTCGTATGAAAAATGCGTTAGCGGAACTGATCATCGACGGCATCAAAACCAACGTTGAGCTGCAACAAAAGATCATGAGTGACGAGAACTTCCAACACGGCGGTACCAACATTCATTATCTGGAGAAAAAACTCGGTTTGCAGGAAAAATAACTGCACGTGAGTTTTAGCTCCCTAAAAAGGCCGGGTAACCGGCCTTTTTGCTTTTTAGCTGCCGAATCGTCCGGAGAAACGATAACGCTGCATAAAAATTGGGGTTGCCGTAAAATCCCGTACCTTCTGACTTTTATTCAAACAGGGGAGATCCCCATGGATGCACGCTTTTCGCAGGCGAACCGTGAAGCACGCTGGGCTTTGTGGCTAACCATTGCTTATATGGTGCTATGGATCGCTGCCGCATATATCCCAAACAACTTACAGGGCATAACAGGATTACCACACTGGTTTGAAATGGCCTGTTTACTGTTGCCGCTGGTGTTTATTTTGCTGTGCTGGGCGATGGTTCGCCTGATTTTTAAAGACATACCTTTAGGGAACAATGATGCAGACTGATGTCATTTTACCGCTGGTAGGCTACCTATTATTGGTATTTGGTTTATCGGTATATGCCTATCGTCGTCGCCAAAAGGGCAACTTCCTCAACGATTACTTCATTGGCGATCGTTCAATGGGCGGCTTCGTGCTCGCCATGACGCTAACCGCCACCTATATCAGCGCCAGCTCGTTTATCGGTGGGCCCGGTGCAGCCTATAAATATGGGCTAGGATGGGTGCTGTTGGCGATGATACAGCTGCCTGCCGTTTGGCTGTCGCTTGGCATTCTCGGCAAAAAATTCGCTATCCTGGCACGCAAATATGATGCCGTTACGCTCAATGACATGCTTTATGCCCGCTATAAAAGCCGCTTATTAGTTTGGGTGGCGAGCCTTAGCCTGCTGGTGGCGTTCATCGGGGCCATGACCGTGCAATTCATTGGTGGTGCACGCCTGCTGGAAACCGCAGCGGGTATTCCGTACGACACCGGTCTGCTCATTTTTGGCGTCAGTATTGCGCTTTATACTTCAGTGGGCGGCTTCCGTGCTAGCGTGCTTAACGACGCCATGCAGGGCCTAGTCATGCTGCTCGGCACCATCATTCTGCTTGCCGGTGTTATTCACGCCGCAGGGGGTTTGCACGCCGCCGTAGATACCCTGAAAAATATCGACCCTAAACTGGTTTCACCGGAAGGGGCCGACGATATTCTGAGTGCGCCGTTTATGGCGTCGTTCTGGGTATTAGTTTGCTTTGGCGTGATTGGCCTGCCACACACCGCCGTGCGCTGTATTTCATATAAAGACAGCAAAGCGGTACACCGCGCCATTATTATTGGCACCATCGTGGTTGCCATTCTGATGTTTGGCATGCACTTAGCCGGTGCGCTTGGCCGTGCGGTTCTGCCCGATCTCAAAGTGCCCGATCTGGTTATTCCAACGCTGATGGTGAAGGTCCTGCCGCCGTTTGCCGCAGGTATCTTCTTGGCTGCGCCGATGGCCGCGATCATGTCCACCATTAATGCTCAGCTGTTACAATCATCGGCGACCATCGTCAAAGACCTGTACTTGGGAATGCAGCCTCACGCGCTCAAAAATGAAAAGCGTTTGGCAAGGATGTCCAGTCTGTCTACGCTGATTTTAGGTCTGCTATTGCTGCTGGCCGCGTGGCGTCCACCTGAGATGATCATCTGGCTGAACCTGCTGGCATTTGGTGGTCTCGAAGCGGTATTCCTATGGCCATTGGTTCTGGGCCTGTACTGGGAACGGGCAAATGCGCACGGTGCGCTTAGCTCTATGATTGCCGGTGCCGCGTGCTATACCGTTCTCGCCACCGCCGACTGGCACATATTCGGCTTACATCCGATCATTCCGTCACTGTTAATCAGCTTGGCGGCATTCTGGATCGGAAACTTTTTTGGCGAACGTGGTACTTCCACGTCCGCTGTCACTGAATTAAATTCAAAATAGAGACTTCGAGATGCCTTGGATTCAAATCAAAATCAATACGACCGGCAATCAGGCTGAATCACTAAGTGATGCGCTAATGGAAAGCGGCGCAGTATCCGTTACATTCCAAGATACTCATGACAATCCGGTGTTTGAGCCGCTGCCGGGTGAAACCCTGCTGTGGGGTGATACCGACGTTATCGGCCTGTATGATGCTGAAACCGATATGAAAGAGATTGTTGCGATTCTGGAAAACGATCCCGCGCTAGGTAAAGGCTTCCACCACAAAATCGAACAGATCGAAGACAAAGACTGGGAACGCGAGTGGATGGATAACTTCCATCCCATGCAGTTTGGTCGTCGCCTGTGGATCTGCCCAAGCTGGCGCGATGTTCCCGATCCAACCGCGGTGAACGTAATGCTGGATCCGGGTCTGGCGTTCGGTACGGGTACACATCCAACCACCGCTCTTTGCCTACAATGGCTGGATGGTTTGGATCTGGAAGGCAAAACCGTGATCGACTTCGGCTGTGGCTCAGGTATTTTGGCTATCGCCGCGCTGAAATTGGGTGCGGCACGCGCCATTGGGATCGACATCGATCCGCAGGCGATTCAAGCCAGCCGCGATAACGCCCAGCGTAACGGCGTTTCTGAACGTTTGGAGCTTTATCTGCCAAAAGATCAGCCAGCCGATCTGAGTGCCGATGTGGTCGTCGCTAATATCCTCGCAGGCCCGCTGCGTGAACTGGCGCCGTTAATCAGCGATCTGCCAAAATCAGGCGGCCATTTGGGCCTGTCTGGCGTATTGGCGACTCAGGCGCCAAGCGTTGCAGAAGCGTATGAAGATAAATTCATTATCGATCCGGTCGCGGAGCGCGAAGAGTGGTGCCGCATTACCGGTGTTCGCCGCTAAGCGATATTCCCACGTTCACAACGAACCACCGTTAAAAACAGCGCCTATTCAGGCGCTGTTTTTGTTTCAGCAATACCCAATAACCGGAAATACTCGCAGACCAGCCACATATCCTCAGTGAAGTTTTTACCTATTGCCTCGAGGGACGTTTCAAAAAATGTCTGGTGAGCCTGCCGCCAATAAGCCAAAGACTTATCCCCTTCCCCCTCTGCCGCAGCTATTACAGCGTCTACATCACGAAAGCGACGCAAAGATACCTGCGTGGTTTCTATCGCTGCCACGGGCTTTTCACGCCCATCTAACACAATCGTCAGGTAACCCACGTGAGGAATGGTGCCTCCTTGGTGCTGATACTCGACTAAAGCACCGCAGGTAGCATATTTTTCGCCGCTGACGATAAGGTCTGCAAGCTGCTGCGCTAACTCACCCGGCGAACCAAACTGTTCAACGTGATAAGGACGGCCAGCTAAATCTGGGTGTGCTTGTACTATTTTCGACCAAAATAATGCGATTTCACTGTCCATATCATCCTCTAAAATGCGATACGCATCCCATTTATAGCGCCATTATTGCTGCTTTAATCAGCAATTTGTTTAGCTAGCGCAGCCAAAAACACGTTAAAACAACGAATACTAAAGGTAAAAAACAAAAGAGCATTTTTTAACCATTGCAATATAACCATATGTTAAACAACAAAAATAATCAAACACCAGCCCTCAGCCCGCGATTTCATTGATCTACAACAGAGGATTGTTCAAAGTTTGGCCTTTCATATCCAAGCAAAAATGCGTAATATACGCGCCCTTGCGGACACAGTATGGTCAGTCTTTGTCTATGCGCATTGGACACATTGAACTTAAAAATTGCCTTATTGCTGCGCCTATGGCCGGCATAACCGATCGCCCTTTTCGAACGCTTTGCTATGAAATGGGTGCAGGGATGGCTGTCTCTGAAATGCTCTCTTCCAATCCGGAAGTGTGGCAGACAGATAAGTCGCGTCTGCGTATGGTGCATTTAGATGAACCTGGGATCCGAGCCGTGCAAATCGCCGGGTGTGACCCTGATGACATGGCTGCTGCTGCCAAAATCAACGCTGATAGCGGCGCGCAGATCATTGATATCAATATGGGTTGCCCAGCGAAAAAAGTGAACCGCAAACTCGCGGGTTCTGCGCTTTTGCAGTATCCCGACTTGGTTGAAAAAATCCTCAGCGCGGTGGTTAACGCTGTGGATGTACCGGTAACGCTAAAAATTCGCACGGGCTGGAGCCCAGAACACCGTAACTGTGTTGAGATTGCCCAATTGGCTGAACGCTGCGGAATTCAGGCCCTGACTATTCATGGCCGAACACGTGCTTGCTTATTCAACGGCGAGGCGGAGTACGACAGTATTCGGACAGTTAAGCAGAGTGTTTCCATCCCGATTATCGCGAATGGAGACATAACTGACCCGCATAAAGCCAGAGAGGTACTCAACTACACCGGAGCCGATGCTCTGATGATAGGACGTGCCGCTCAGGGGAGACCCTGGATCTTCCGGGAAATCCAGCATTATCTGGACACAGGGGAGCTGCTTCCGCCCATGCCGTTGGAGGAAGTTAAGCACTTGTTATTAGGGCATGTACAAGAACTGCATAATTTTTACGGTTCTGGTAAGGGATTTCGCATTGCCCGCAAGCACGTATCTTGGTATCTCCAAGAGCACGCCCCATGTGACCAGTTTCGGCGCACATTCAACGCCATAGAGGATGCCAGCGAACAGCTGGAGGCGTTGGAGGCATATTTCGAAAATCTTAGCGTAAAAAAAGAGCTGACAGAACTATGTTCGAACAACGCGTAAATTCTGACGTACTGACCGTTTCTACCGTAAACTCCCAGGACCAGGTGACTCAAAAGCCACTGCGTGACTCGGTTAAACAAGCCCTGAAAGGCTACTTTGCTCAACTGAATGGTCAGGACGTTAATGATCTGTATGAGCTGGTACTGGCTGAAGTAGAACAGCCACTGTTAGACATGGTGATGCAGTACACTCGCGGTAACCAAACCCGCGCTGCGCTGATGATGGGAATTAACCGCGGAACTCTGCGTAAGAAATTGAAAAAATACGGCATGAACTGATACTAATCAGTTAACGTATTGAAAAAAGGCGCTTTTCCTTGATTGGATTAGCGCCTTTTTTATTATGAGTACCCCACGGAGTACCCCACAGGCAAATGTAACCGTGCCGTGGTGCGATTTTAATTTTGCTGGCATAAAAATTTGATGGGGTAAGGGTAAGCCATTGCGCCTCCTAAATTCTCCTACGTTTGGCGTGAACTTTCGCATTGGCACACTCTGCCCTAATGACATTGGTAAGCAGGCCAGCCAGAAAGAACTTTCCAGACTTTTGCTGGCAGGCTCGGCGCGGTGGTTTTGTTTGTCACTGGCGATCTGCATGGCATCTATGGGCTATATGTTCTTTGTCGGCATCACCAGCGCCACAGAGCAATATACCGCCGTGACGCTATTACTGATCTTTATCGTCGGCTTCGCCATGAGCGCAGGCCCGCTTATCTGGGTACTCTGCTCCGAGATCCAACCGCTGGCAGGCCGTGATTTTGGTGTCACCTGCTCCACCATGGCCAACTGGATCGCCAATATGATCATTGGCGCCACTTTCCTCACCCTCATCGACACCATCGGTAGCGCGGGCACGTTTTGGCTCTATGCCGGACTCAACGTGGTCTGCATCGTACTTACCCTGCTATTTGTCCCTGAAACTAAAAATATCTCGTTGGAAAACATCGAGAATAAACTGATGTCTGGCTCACCGCTGAGAAGCATCGGCAGCGCGCTCTAACTCACGATTATTGTTTAATTCACGATTATTTTTGTTTCGTCGAGGTCACCCATGACAGCTTTGGACATCAGTAATACCTCTGAAAATGAAAAAAGGATCGCCGCGGTATATAACAAAATAACCCGCCGCCTCATCCCCTTTTTAATCCTGTGCTACTTCTTCGCTTATTTAGATCGCGTGAGCGTCGGCTTTGCCAAACTGCATATGCAGGACGCACTCAACTTCAGCGATACCGTGTACGGCGTTGGCGCGGGGATCTTCTTTATCGGCTACTTTCTGTTTGAGCTACCGAGCAATCTGCTGATGCAGCGTTTTGGCCCGCGTTTTTGGATCGCGCGGATCATGATCAGTTGGGCCATTCTCTCTGCATTGATGATCTTCGTAAAAACCCCCACTCAGTTCTACGTGCTTCGCTTTTTGCTCGGTGTGGCAGAAGCAAGATTCTTCCCCGGCATCGTGTTTTATCTCACGCTATGGTTTCCGTCATGGCGCTCAGCTCGCACGCTGGGGCTGTTTATTCTCGTCACACCGCTATCCACCATCATCGGTAGCCCGCTGTCTGGTTTTATTCTAAAAGCGTTTGAAGGCGTTGAAGGCCTGCATAACTGGCAATGGCTGTTTGTGGTCGAAGCAATCCCCTCATTCTTGTTGGCCTTCGTGGTATTACGCTATCTCGACAACGACGTGAAATCGGCCAGTTGGCTTAGCGATGACGAAAAACAGGTCGTCAGCGACGATCTTGAAACCGACCGTCAACGCAATCTGAAAGCGAACGCCGGCAAGCCACCACAAAGCCTGAAAATGATGTTTCGTAATGGCTACGTTTGGCTGTTGGCGCTGATTTTTTTCAGCTTCAATATTGGCTACTACGGCATCAATTTCTGGCTCCCTTCAATCATTAAAAGCTCCGGTGTGAGTGACGATTTCCATATCGGCTTACTCGCCGCTCTGCCCTATGTCTTTGGTGCCATTTTCATGGTGTGGAACAGCCGTCACTCCGATCTGCACTGCGAGCGGCGCTGGCATATTGCCATTCCTGCGGTACTGGGCGCAGTGGGGCTTACGCTCAGCGCATATTGCAGCGGCTCAACCGTATGGATGATGGCGTGGATATGTCTGGCGATGTCCGGCACGTTGGCGCTGATCCCAACCTATATCAGCCTTCCCGGTACGTTGCTGTCTGGCACCGCTGCCGCTGCGGGCATCGCATTAGTTAACTCGGTGGGTAATCTGGCCGGATTCTTTGGCCCAACGGTTCTTGGTTGGCTTAAAGACAACACCGGCAGCACCAACGTTGGGCTGTATATCCTCGCCGCATTTCTATTGCTGTGCGCCCCCCTAATGTTTTTGTTACCAGCCAAGCTGGTTAATCCTCGCCGTGATGCAGGCAGATCCTGAATGCAGAGCACGGTGGGCGTTGTATCGTTATTGAAAAGAGGCAGTTTATGAGTGGATGTAAAAACTGTGGCACCTGTGGTGATGGTCATTTTAACCCAGTACTAAGCGGTGATGACGGTGCGCTTAAGCGCGCGCTGTACAAATCAATGGGGCATACGGATGAGCAGTTACGGCGTCCGGTGATTGCGGTCGTGAACAGCTATACCAACGCTACGGCTGGTCATGCGAATCTCAATGATCTTACCGCCGAAGTGCTAAAGGGGATTGATGAAGCCGGCGGCGTTGGCATGGTCTTTGGCACCATTGCGCCCTGCGACGGTATCGCCGAAGGTCATTTGGGCATGCGTTATATTCTTGCGGCCCGCGAAGTCATTACCAGCTCAATCGAAGTGATGATGCGCGCCCACCGTTTTGACGGCATGGTGCTGCTCGGTTCCTGTGACAAAATTGTCCCCGCGATGCTCATGGCAGCAGCGCGCCTAGATATTCCGGCTATTTTGGTTAACGGCGGTCCAATGTATCCAGCGGAATATCACGGCAAGCATTGGGACGGCAATATCGTTACCGAGGCCATTGGCCGGAAAAAACGTGGCGAAATTGACGCAGCCGAGTTCCGACATATCGAAGACATCGCTGAACCCGGTCCGGGCTCCTGCACCATGTATGGCACCGCCAATACCATGTGCAGTATCTCAGAGGTTTTGGGAATGAGTTTGCCGGGCAGCGCCATGCTTCCCGCCATATCTCAGGCACGCCGCGAATGCGCTTTCCGCACGGGGCAAACCGCCGTTGACTTAGTCAAGCGCGGTGTCAATGCACGGCAAATTATCACGCCGCAGTCAATCCGCAACGCCATGATTTATCTGCTGGCAACCGGCGGTTCAACCAACGCGATCCTGCATTTGCAGGCCATCCACTACGAGGGAGAATACGGCCATCTCCCCCTCTCCGACTTCGATAAGTTAAGCCATCAGGTTCCTCTCGTCGCGTCGCTCTACCCAGCATCAGAATACGACATGATCGATTTCTGGGAGGCGGGCGGCGTCGCTGCGGTTGAAAAAGAGATCGCGTCGCTGATGGATCTCAACGCGCTCACCGTGAATGGACAAACCAAAGGGGAATGGCTGGCTCAGGTTTCCGCCAGTCATCGCCCCGAAGTCATTCACACATTGGCCATTCCGGTACGTAATGAGGCTGGCGTGGCAGTCTTGCATGGCAACTTATCGCCGCTCGGCTGCGTCGTTAAACCAGCGGCTGTACCTGAACACCTAATGACCTTCACCGGCCCTGCGGCGGTGTTCAACAGCGAACAGGAATCAGTTGATGCCATTCTTTCCGGCGAGATCGCTTCTGGCAGCGTGCTAGTTCTGCGCTATGAAGGGCCTAAAGGCGGGCCAGGTATGCCAGAAATGTATAAGCCTATGAAATATCTAGAGGGCATGGGGCTTTCTGACAGCTGCGCGCTGATCACCGATGGCCGATTCTCAGGTTCCAACCGTGGGCTGTTTGTCGGCCACATTTCACCTGAGGCCAGTGACGGTGGCGATCTGGCGCTGGTGGAGAATGGTGACAGCATCACCATCGATATTCCGACCCGCGAGCTCACGTTGAACGTTGACCAAGCCACGTTGGCAAAACGCCGTCAACATTGGATACCGATTGAAAAACAGGTACCACGCGGATTCCTGCGTTTATACCGCCGCTGGGCGCTACCTGCGGCACAAGGTGCCGTGCTTGCAGACCGAGATGAGGAGTAAGTAATCATGTATCAACCAACTGATATCTATGGCGTCAATCCAATTGCAGCCATGCCCTTCACGCCACAGGGCGAGCCTGATTACTCAAGCTTTAGCCGCATGTTAGAACATCTGGCAGCAACGGGAATTCAAGGATTAACCCTATTTGGCATCGCCAGTGAGTTTCCTAAACTGGATGACAACGAGCGCTTGCTGCTTTCCAATCAGTTTTTATCTGACCTTCGTGGCAGCGGCATTTTTCGCGCTATTTCGGTCACTGACCACAGCACTGAGGTTGCCGTAAAGCGCGCCCGCGACTATCAAAAGCGGGGGGCAGAGGCCTTAATGTTGTTACCGCCATTCTTTCTACAACCGAGCCCTGAAGCGATTTCACATCATATTTTCTCAGTGCTAGAAGCGGTCAACATTCCGGTTATGGTGCAATACGCGCCGGGCGAAACCGGGCTGGCTATCACGCCCGAACAATTAGCCGACGTTGCCACTCGCTATCCACACGCGGTATTTAAAATTGAATGCAATCCGCCGGTGGATTACACCCGCGAATTTTTACAACAGGCACCGCAGGCCTGCGTTCTCAACGGTTATGCAGGGCTTTATATGCTGCAAATGCTCGAGGCAGGAGGCAAAGGCGTGATGCCGGGTTGCTCCTTTAGTGAAATTTATGTGCAGATTTATCAACGCTGGCAGCAAGGGGAAAAAGCCGCCGCGCAGGAATTACATCAGCAACTATTGCCGTGGATCCAGCGCTGGATGACGCACTGCGAATACATCATTCAGGTGGAGAAAACGATCCTACAGCGCCGGGGGATCATCGCCAGTGATTACTGTCGCCACCCTGGTTGGTCACTGACAGAGCAAGATCGTCTGATGATCGACAGTTTCATTTCAACATTTGCTCTTTAAGCTTACGGAGTATTTATGTCTACACCAGCCCAGCAGCCGCGTGTTGTCATGGTGACCGGAGCCAGCCAAGGCATCGGCCACGCCATCGCGCAATCATTCTTAAAAAACGGCGATATCGTCATTGGCTGTGCTTTTTCTTCATTGGAAAAAGCCCCTCATGCCAAAGCGCTCTTAGAGCACTATCCCGAGCATTTTTGCTACTACTCGGTTGATATCACCCGCACCGATAGTATCAGCGAATTTTTTGCCGCCGTTGAGCTTCGTTTTGGTCGTCTTGACGTACTGGTTTCCAACGCGGGTAAAAACGTCTTCAAAGGCATTGATTGTGAACTGGAAGATTGGCACCACAATCTCGATCTTAACCTACGTTCACACTGGTATATGGCGAAGTGCTGCCGTGGGATGTTAGAGAAGTCGCAGGGCGTTATTCTGGTGATGACCTCAAACCACGCCTTTTCAACCATGCCGGGCTGTGCGCCTTACAACATCACTAAGCGCGCGTTACTCTCGCTGGTACAAAGCCTCACCATTGAATGGGGCCCGGCCATTCGCAGCGTAGGGATCGCGCCAGGCTTTATTGATACTGCGGGAAATCAGGTTTGGTTTGACTCACACGGCGACGGAGAAAAAGCGCGGCAGGAAACGATCGCCAAACATCCTGTTGGCCGTATTGGAACGTCTGAAGAAGTGGGCGAATTATGCCTGTTCTTATCCAGCCCCGCCGCTGGGTTTATCGCAGGCACCACCATTGTGATGGACGGCGGTCGGAGTGCTCTGATGCAGGACTAATTGAATTGGTTAAGTTATATAGGCGCTCTCTATATTGAGAACGCCTTTTAATAAAATTTACGCTCTTAATTATAATTAAGAGCAGTTATTTTCATCTGCTCAGAGTATTGATAAATATCATCTAAGTTATCAATTGCATATCTTGTTTCATTCTTATCCGTATCAAATAAACCTATATACATTTGACTTCGGTTAAAATGCAATCGGCAAATTGGTTTACGATTATTATCATCAAGTAATATACCAAAGTAACTTTTAGTATCACGGTGTGTTATTCTAGACGGATCAACTACAGTTCTGACAATAGATTTAACAATATGGAACCCTTCGAGTTCATCTTCAGTCGTTACTAGTTCCTCTTTATTAATGCTACTATCATCTTCTATTGGTTGTAATTCAATACTACTAACAGTAGTCCCTGTAGACGGCGTAATTGGAGCTACAGTCCCACTGCTCATTGCCGACTTAAGCCTTTCATTAACTTGATCATTTAACCATTGGTTCGCAGCTTTTTTAGTCAAATCAGTAAATAGTTCACGAACTTTTTGAGTGATCATTCCTTCATATACTCTAGAAGCAAAAAGCTTCACAAAGTCCTCTTCTGGATTACTAAACTGAGAAGAGAATATTTTCTTAATTTGAGTTATATATTTTAATTCACCAGCAGCATTAACTATCGACTCTACATCAAAAGCTGATTTAGTTAGTTTAACTATTTCAGGAACAACATTCTCGTCAATATCAAGTAAGTCTAATTCTAAGAATGGTTTCTCATCCATCTTATTTGGAGCATCTAGATCTGTAAAAAATTTATACATCTGCCCATTGGTGAGGATGGAGATCCTAGCATTTGTTACATGAAAGTAGCGAAATAACTGTGATGCATGATTGACATTGAGAGGCTCACCAATCTTCTTACACTCAACAAGCATTTGAATTTCGCCTCCTTTTAGGATCGCGTAATCAATTTTCTCCCCTTTTTTAGTACCCACATCACAGATGAATTCGGGTGTTACTTCAGTTGGATCAAATACATCATAACCAAGTACTTTGTTAATAAATGGCATCACAAATGCGTTCTTCGTCGCTTCTTCAGTTTGAATGACAGAAGATTGTTGTCTAATTTTCACTGCCAAACTATTTAATTGCTCTAACATTTCCATGGCTCCACGACCTTAGAATAATTTATATTTACAATAACAATATATGAAAATTATCTGTTCTTCTAGATTAGATAGATAAACTTTTTATTTATTTTTTGGTTATAAAAATATACCTAGAAAATCACCCTATAATACAATCTGCTGCTAGATAACTATAAAATGTCCTTGGCCAACCATAAAATTGACATCAAGAACAGTGAATTAGATCACATATATTAATAAAAATTAAAAATTAGCACATTTTAAATTTTTATTGGATGGCACAATATTTACTATTCCTAACAGGAATCTTCACAACATATGTATATCCATTTAGCTGATGACAATCACATTTTGACAAACAATATACTCATCAAAAAAATATAGTCACAGAAGATTCTCATTTATCAGTAACATAGTTGGAGCATAATGATATTTTTATATTGTTTAATTTTTATACCATTATAACTAGTTGGCAATTTTTGCATAAACTGAATATTCGGTAGTATTTCCAGTATGCTTGATCTCGATGTAGGGTCTAAATGCATACTGTAATCACCCATATTGCAGCTACCACCCTGCTGCGTTGTAGGCTTATTGAATTACTAACTAAAAGCACAACATAGCTATGCTATAACACTGTATTATTTTTGAACTTAAAATTTATGCAAAAACATTTTTCCGCCTATCCTTCTGAATTTTATAATTAAAAAAACCAATGCATTTCATATGCCTATGAGGAAAATAGACAACATTCCTTTCAAGTTAAAGAAATTGTACGTATCCAAGTAATAGGATTCACGTTGAGTGGAGCGCACCACACTAACAACTCAATTGAACAAGCCAGAGACTACCCAATCCTATAACAATACAGGTAAATAATTGGAATTTTTCCAATAGTTATTTGAGATGGAGATGCATTACTGACCTTAGATAGCCAGAGCTTGTTACTAAAATGGAGCTACAAACGTCCAGATTCAGGCAATTCTACAATAAACCTCTAGATTGTTACGCTTTCGCTTGCATAATTACGCTTCTATTCAGCCTACATTACAGCTAGGCCTAGTCACCATTTAGTCTACAAAGTGTTACTATATTTTTCTGAATCAGAGAGCACTGGTACACAAAAAAATATTTCGTAATCATTTGAATAATAATGTTTTAATATGATTAAATTTTTTTTCATGCAAGAAAAGCTTCCCAATCCCCGGCCTCTAGACATAAATTCTTGCAGTGCAAATTGGACAGATATCGAAGATTTTATAGAATCTGTTGTCCAAGTTACTGCTGTCCAAATACTGACCAAATAAAAGCGAATTAGCTTAACACGCTGAATAGTTTAATTTTTAACCATTGAGAACAATTTCATGAAGAAAACACTGTTAGCCTTATTCGTTCTCTCACCGTTCGCCAGCTTGGCTGCAACGCCAGCGCAGCCGATGATCGGCAACTATCATGCGGTAGGCTATACCACCTGCGGCGGGTTTAAAGTGCTCTCCAGCGCCATCAGCAACGAGAATGTGATGGTGTTGCAAATTACCGATCCTATCAGCAAGGCATCGCAGATTTATTACGGGAATCGTACTGACGACGAGAGCGAGAAAGTGCAGTATGTGCTGTCTAATTACGATGAGAAAACCAAACAGTTCACGCCAGATCCATCGAATACCACCATCAATTTCGGCATCAAAATGGGCTATCCGGGCACACCGGGCAATGACTTATACAATCTGACAATGGGTGGTCAAACCTATGTGTGCAAGCAGTTCACCATCTTCAATTCACTCAGCAAAAAATAAAATCGTCTGATTTGAAGACATAAAAAAGCCATCGGCTATTTGCAGATGGCTTTTTTGTTTTTTTATTTAAATCAAACCGCTACAGCGTCTCACCATTGCTCTTAATCACTTGCTTATACCAATCGAAACTTTGCTTTTTAGCACGCTCTTGTGTGCCGGTGCCGTCATCATGTTTATCAACGTAGATAAAGCCATAGCGCTTACTGTATTGGCCGGTCGTGAAAGAAACGCAATCGATGCAGCCCCACGGGGTGTACCCCATCAGCTCAACGCCGTCGTCGATTACCGCTTTTTTCATCTGTTCGATGTGGGATTTTAAATACGCGATACGATAATCATCGTGAATTTGCCCATCGGCACCGGCTTTGTCTACCGCACCAAACCCGTTCTCAACGATAAACAGCGGTTTCTGGTAGCGCTCATACAAAATGTTCAGCGTGTAACGCAGGCCAACAGGATCGATCTGCCATCCCCACTCTGACGCTTTCACATGCGGATTCGGTACCGATCCCTCAAAGCCCGCCAGCGCCGTTCCTGTTCCCGCCGAGTTTGCCTGCACCGCATTGCTCATGTAGTAACTCAGGCCGATGTAATCCGCGCATCCATCTAACAGAATCTGTTTGTCATTCGGTTGCATTTCAATGTGATACCCTTTGCGTTCCCACTCTTTAAGAATGTACGAAGGGTAATAGCCACGCATATGCACATCGCCAAACAGGAAACGCTCACGCATCGCTTCCTGCGCATACATCACATCATCAGGATGGCACGAGTACGGATAGAGCGGCACCATGGCAATCATACAGCCGATTTGTAGCGCAGGATTAATATCATGCCCTAACTTCACCACCTGTGCGCTGGCAACGAACTGGTGATGTAGTACCTGATACATGCACTCTTCGGGGTTAGGCTCATTGGTGTAAATCACACCAGAGCAGCAATAACCAAACAGCGGTGTTTTCCAGTTACGCTGGTTATTGATCTCGTTGAACGTCATCCAGTATTTCACTTTATGCTGGTAACGCTTGATCACTACTTCGCTAAAGTGGACAAAGAAATCAACGACTTTGCGATTTTTCCAACCGCCGTATTCTTTAACTAAATGCCACGGCATTTCGAAATGCGACAGCGTAATTACTGGCTCAATACCATATTTCAGCAGCTCATCGAACATGTCATCGTAAAACTGTAGCCCCGCTTCATTCGGTTCTACTTCATCCCCGTTGGGGAAGATTCGCGACCACGCAATTGAGGTACGAAAACATTTAAAGCCCATCTCAGCAAACAGCGCGATATCACCTTTGTAGCGATGATAAAAATCAACCGCGTCGTGGTTAGCATAAAGGTAGCCGTCTTGGATACCATCGGTGATCACGCGATCGACGCCATGCTTGCCGCTGGATAAAACATCAACGATGCTTGGTCCTTTGCCGCCCTGATCCCAGCCGCCTTCAACCTGATGAGCCGCAACCGCGCCGCCCCACAGAAAATCATCCGGTAACCGTTGTTGTTTCATGCTGTTGCTCTCTTCTTTAATGAATTTTGTTACGTAATCAAGCGACTTCAGGCTGCGCCGCTGCTTTGGTATCTGTCACTGCTGCTGGAATTTCTTCTTTAAATCCGGCAAACCAGGTAAATACGGCACCGAGGACAAAGGCCACGCTTATCGACAGGACGAAACCGAGGAACTGAGGCAGATGCCCTTCTTTGAAGAACACCGGCAGCACCGCGATCCCAGGGATACAGTAGCTCCACGATACCGCATTGAAGGAACCGGCAATGGCGCCTCCGACCGCACCCGCCATGCAAGCACACACCATGGGACGTTTTAAACGCAGTGCCACACCATAAATTGCAGGCTCAGTAATCCCGAACAGACCCGTCATCCCCGCAGACAGCGCAACGCGCTTCATCTCGGCATCTTTAGATTTCAGGTAAACGCCCAGAACTGCGCCCGCCATGGCAAACACGGCTGAGGCTTGCAGACCGGTAAAGGTGTCGTAGCCCAAGGTAGCGTAGTTGCCGACGGTGACCGGAGTAATCCCCCAGTGCACGCCTAAGGTGACTAACGGTGTCCACAGTGCGCCAACCACAAAACCGGCTACCACAGGACTGAGATGATAAAGCGTGTTGTAAACCCCGCCGATGGCGCCGCCAATCATGTTGCCAATCGGGCCAAATACCAGCAGTGTCAGAGGAACAATAATCGCCAAACAGAACATCGGCGTGAACAGATTGCGGATCACCAGCGGCAGAATACGTTCAAAGAAACGCTGCACGTACGACATCATCCACACCATCAAAATGATCGGAATAACCGCCGAGGTGTAACTCAAATACTGCACCGGCATGCCTAAAAACGTCAGTGGATCTGCGCTAAGCGGAATACCTACGACTTCGGTTAAAACACGGGCAATCTGTGGATTACTCACCGCTTCTTTCATCAGTTCCTGCATTGCCGGATCGGCAGAATTCACCAGCAGGATCTTGTTGGCTGTCAGCATGCTCATGTAGTCAGGACAAACCAGCGCACAGGCGGCAATAACGGCAGTAAATGGGTTAACGTTAAATTTCTTCGCGGCGGTAAAAGCCACCATCACAGGCAGGAAAGTAAACCCGGTCCATGAAACGAAGTTCAAGATGCGATAGGTTCCGCTGGCAGGATCCATCCAGCCTAAAACGGCAAACAGCGAAATCAGCCCCTGCAGAACACCACATGCGGCAAGCGGGTAGAGAAAAGGCGCAAAAATGCTGGAAATGATATCCATCAGACGGCTAACAATACCGACGTTAGGTGCGCTGACGGCGGCATTTTCATCCACCTGAATCAGCTTTAGCACTTCTCGGTAGGCATCACCCACATGGTTACCAATCACTACCTGTAATTGCCCGCTAGACTCAATAACCGTAATAACGCCTTTAACACGCTTAAGGGTTTCTTTATCTACTTGAGAAGTATCTTTTAATACAAATCGTAAACGCGTTGCACAATGTGTGACATTAATCACATTATTATCGCTACCAATTAATTTTACAATTTCCTTGGCCGAGTCCGCATAATTAATTGCCATAGAATGAGTCCTTCTGTAGGAACAGAAACCCCTTTTAATAAACGGCAGGGGAATATTCATGATTTATAATTCGGATAGTAGCAAAGAATTAAGTAATGTCACGATATAACAAAAAAACACAAATGTGATTTGTCACGTTAAAGAAACACGTTGTTTTTTAATAGATCAATGTCTCAATTATTAACTAGAGATATTCTTTGCTAATTTCTTTCCTATTGCCTCTAGCATATAAATAACAGGAACCTGAGTGGTGATATTATATTCACTGGCGATCAGGATTTGTGGCATGTGATAGGAAAGATTGAAGTCCGCCATGCGCGCTAAAGAAGAGGTTTCGCTGTTGGTAATGCTGATAATTTTACAGTGATGCAGGCTAAACTGACTTGCCAACTTTAATATTTCCGGCGTTTCACCAGAAACAGATAAAATAATCGCAATCGCATTTTTATACATATCCGTGCTAATAGGATAATAGGGATCGTCAATATAATTACTAAACTTACCGACGTTAGAGAAAAAACGTGCGCCATATTTCCCTAACGTGCCCGACGTGCCGGCACCGACAAATATTATTCTTTCCGCCTCAGCAATTTGTTCCGCCGTGCGCGTAATAAGTGCTTCAAACTCATCATTATGAATACTTTTAAAGAAGCTCATTATTTCACTCGCCCCGGAGGTCAATAATAATTTTTCTTCTTGTTCAAGATAAAGCTTAAAACGAATACGAAACTCAGAATAACCGCTGCAATTCATTTTCTTGCAAAAGCGTAATATGGTGGTGGTGGAAACATCCGCTTCATCCGCTAACTCACGGATAGTCATATACATCACCTTATCTTTATTTTTGATGACATAGTTATATACCATCAATTCCAAGCCATTCAGCGTCGATAAGGCGATATGGGTAAACATACGAGTATCCAGTAACAAGTTATCGTGACAAAGTATCAGAACATCATAGAGATGACAAAGTATCTCAGATTCGAGAGCATAAATGCGCTCCTAAACAAGCTTAATGCCTGAGCACGAAAAATATGCACGGTGCTCAGGCAGATTATCTTTACTGTCCTTGAATATCTTTCGCTATCGCGGTTTTAAAATCATCCATTGGGCAGAAACCGTTAGCATCAATTTTACAGCCATCGATTTGTAAAATCACACGCTGGGCCGGTGATGATAATGATAACGGCGTAGCATTGCGGATTTGATCGGTTGACTGATATACGTATTCAATCTTCATCAAATCCCGATTGTGGTTTTTATCATGCCAACGTTGGAAAACAATTTTCCCGCTGATCGGGGTTTTCTCATACTGCTTAGGCAGTTCATAATCGGCTGTTTTCATGGCGGCTAGCAAAGACGCGATGTTGGAATCATGCCCCACCAGCACCGCAACCTTCGCTTTATGGGCGTCTGCCGCCAGCACATTGTTATCTGGCGTTCCCACCAGCGTTGCGCTAACGAAACGCATCAAAGGTGCCGCCGCATTTTGGGCTACCGCCGAGGAACCAAACAGGGTTTCATGATAAAGATTCTTTATCTCCTCCAACTGCTGCCACTGTTTTTCATCGGTAATTTGTCCCCAAGCCACCTCTTTCAGCGGATATCCTTCGTAATACTGCAGCATAAATCCATCAGATGCGCCGGTTCCTACGCGTAGCGGACCCGTAATACCGGGCTCTTTATCCTGAACGATATTGATCGTATTTGGCTGTTCAGCCAACGAGCAGGTTTTCTTCTCGGTGCAGACCTTCGATTGTCCGTAGTCCATTACCTGCTGAAGTACCGCATAGTTAGGTTTCAGGCGTTCGTTAAGGCCTTCTATCCCGCCCTGTCCCGCATGTTGGTTAATCGACTCGATAGCTTTTTGTTTAAACTCATCCGTGACTTTAGCAGTGATTATTGGGTTAAACGTCGGGTCCATAGTGCCAATTTTGGCCTGATGATTCACTTTGAGTGAACACTCGGGAAATGCCCCGCTAACAAAGCTTTTCGCGGTATCAATGGTGCGAGGCAGGCTATTAGCATAAACAAATACGGCACCGTCGGTTGGGCAAGCGCCCGCAGGCAAAATACCGGTTTGGGCGAGCCAATCACGCATATATTGGCCAAAGAGTGTTTCCACTTCGGCCCCTTTAGGCGTCAGCAATCCTCCTTCCGTTTTCCATACTGGCCATTGATGTGGCGTCGATTCTGCCAAAATATCGCCATATCCCACCAGCGGCGCACGGATACCATGACGGCTGAAAATCAGAACCTGTTCTAGCTGGTAACCTTCAGGCGCAGCGGAAGAAACATCCGCAGACTGAGCCGCCAGCGGAATAAATAACGCCAATGCGCTCAATGAGAAAAAGCCCTTAGTTGTTTTTTTCATTTGCCCGTTTCCTTATACAAATTGAAGGGTTACCGAATGGAATTTACGAGGCTTAGTGTAGATAGGTATCAGACTTATGTTCTTGCCACGCTTCACATAACAGGGCTAATCATTCTCATTGCGCAGAGCGCCATGCGGGATCTCTCTTCCAGAAAAGTCCGGTTGTCCCACATTTTCAATCCGCTATGGTCTGTGCCTATAAGAGAGAACAATGGGAGAGTCAGCATGTATTTACGCCCTGACGAAGTCGCACAGGTACTTGAACGAACTGGGTTTATTAGAGATCACGTGACCGATAAAGCTTATGGTTTTCATAAAGGCGATCACTATGTCTATGTTAACCGTGAGGCCAGAATGGGCCGAACCGCACTGGTTATCCACCCTGCGCTCGGGCAGAAAAGTCTGAAATTTGCGCATCCCGCAGAGCCACTACGCAGCAGCGTAGCCTATACGCGTTTCCCTCAGGATCCCCATGCGGTAGATACCGCATTCGTTGGTATTCCACACGGATTCACTTCACGCGCGCGTCTCAGCCAGTATTTGGAAAAAATGTTCCAATAGCAGCGCTGAAAATAGGGCAAAAAAAACCTCTGCCGTGCGGGTGCTAGGCAGAGGCAAACTCTTGCAGCTATAGCGCTGTTTTATACAGGCTTATTATTAAAATTCATGACCACATCACATGGCCGATCAGCGGGGCCAAAACCACGGTAACCACCCCCGCTAACATCATAACCAAACTTGAAACCACGCCTTCGGTCTGTCCTATCTCATAGGCTTTCGCGGTTCCTGCGCCATGCGACGAGGCCCCCAATCCTGCCCCTTTCGCCATACCGCTGCGCACCGCCAAACGTAGGAATAAAATATCGCCAACGCCCATGCCGAAAACGCCGGTGATCACCACAAACAGCGCGACCAAATCAGGTTGCCCGCCCAGTTGCTTAGCCGCTTCCAACGCAAATGGCGTGGTGATTGAACGCACAGCCAAGCTGCGCTGTACTTCCTCTGGCAACGTTAACAGCCGAGCCAACCAAACTGAACTACTCACCGCCACGACCGTTGCCGTAATAACGCCTGCGCTTAACGACATCCAGTGGCGGCGAATCACAGCCATGTTTTCATAAACCGGTACCGCAAACGCGATAGTGGCAGGGCCCAATAGCCAAAGCAGCCAATGGCTCTCTCCCATATAATCCTGATAGGAAACATGTGTGACTACCAAAAACAGCACTAAAATCAGCGGTGTCAAAACCAGCGGCATCATCCAAATGGTATGAATACGACGGTATATTTTCTTATTGGCAAAATAGAGCGCTAGCGTCATCAACAGACAAAGCACACTGATACTTAAACTACTCATGCGCGATCTCGCTTATAGGCGGCCGATTGCTTTTTACGCTGTAGGTAAATTTCAAAACGATAAACCCGATCTACCACCAGCGCCGTCAAACCGAGCGTCAATGAGGTACTGACTGCAATCACGGCAAAAATCCGCCAACCTTCTACCATTAATAACGAAGCGTAATTCACCACCGCAACCACGGCAGGAACAAAAAACAGCAACATTTCAGCCAATAACCAACGCGAACCCGCCTTTACCCACTTGATGGGCAAAACGCGTAAAACGATCATCGCCAGCAGCATCAACATACCCACGATATTGGCGGGAAGAGGAAGGTGGAATTGAACCACCACCCATTGTGCAGCTAAAAACAATGCAGCATACAAAGCGACCTGAACAGGCACCTGTAAACGGCTTAGGACGAACGGTGCGCAAGAGCGCAACGCCAGAGACATGGTAACCTCAGAATGAGAAAAGTGTGAATGAGCGCACAGTATAGGCAGTAAACAATACCTGCATAAAATGAATTAATATTATTGCCATTATGCCAAATTGGCATACTTTGTTATCCCATCAACAAAACGCTCTTATGGAGACACCATGGATGTCAGAACGCTGCGCTATTTTGTAGAAGTGGTACGCCAACAAAGCTTTACCCGCGCGGCGGAAAAACTGTTTGTTACCCAGCCAACCATCAGCAAAATGCTCCGCCATCTGGAAGATGAGCTGGGATGCACGCTGCTCATCCGTGAAGGACGCCGTTTACATCTTACCGACAGTGGGCAAGCAGTTTATCAACGCGGCCTAACCATACTGGATCAATTTAGCCAATTAAGATCAGAGCTAGAAGATATCAGCACGGTGAAACGCGGCCAGCTTAAGTTAGGTATTCCACCGATGGTCGGTACCCAAATGGCCGGATTAATTAATGAATTTCGCCATAACTATCCAGGAATCGAGCTGATTATTTCCGAATTTGGCGGGCTTACCGTTGAACAGGCCGTGTTATCGGGTGAACTCGATCTCGCCTTAACGGCGCTTTCAGGAGATACCGATGCCGCCATCGCATCGCTACCGCTGTTCAGCCATCCGCTGTGCGTTTTAGTCCCTCGCACCGAAGAGTGGCTATCGCGCACCAGCATCGCTATGCCCGAACTCGCTGAGCAGAATATCCTGATCTACAACGAGGATTTCGCGCTCTATAAACAGCTAATGCAGGCCTTTGCGGTTCATAACGTGACGCCACAGATTGCGGTTCGCAGCGGGCAGTGGGACTTTCTCGCCGCCATGGTTCAGGCTGGCGTAGGCGTCGCAATTTTGCCAGAGCCTATCTGCCAACGGCTCGATCCAAAGACCCTACTTTGGCTGCCATTAGAGCCAAAACTGATGTGGGAGCTGGGTTTGATTTGGTGTGAGGGGCGATATTTGTCGCACAGCGCTCAAGCGTGGATCGCGCGCTGCCGTGAATATTGGCCGAACGGGGAAATGCATCCCGAGTGGATAACGTTGAAGTAAGGTTTTTATCTAAAAATAATATGTAAGATCAGGTGTAAGGTTCGCCAGACTTATGTTGGATGAGAATCAAATTTAGCTCGCCCACTAGCAGCAGTGTTTCCATGTAACCACTGAGGTCGGCGATCGATGAGGGGCGCCAGCGCGCGCCCCTTCAATCCTCGCGCTTTTATCCGAGACGCCATCTCCGCTCCGGTTTGGTATCGCCCATCCAGGGCGCCCCAAACTCCGCCGGTACATCCCTGTACCGGCGGCTCTCTCTACCAAGACAAAAATACCTTTTGTCTTTCTCTGTAAGATGAAATGAATTTTAGAGCCACCAGCAGGGATGCTGGTGGCAGGCTGAGGGCGTACAGGATGTACGCTCCGAAACCGGTCGGCTAAACGACTCGGTAAAAAGAGCGCGGGTCAAGGGAGTACGCTCTGGTACTCCCTTGTCGGACACCAACATCAATGATTACATAGGAGTTTTAATACTTACCGGTGGCCGAAACATTACACCGCCCCCACATACATAAAGATACCTTACCCACTCTTCTCCACCAGCAACGCTTCCAGCAAATCAAGGTCGTGCAGCAGTTTCTGCAACGTTTCATTGCTGATTTTTTGTGTGGCACGCAGGTGGTAAAGCTCACCGCGCTCAGCGCGTAGCGCGGTTAAACGGAAGCGACGTTCAAGGTTTTCAACCTTACGCATCTCTTCGGCGTTTTCCTTGGTGCTAATGCGCCGACGCAAACTCCCGATCACGCGCGAGCTCACCTCTGTCAGCAACTGAGGATCGATGTTTTCTTCGGTATCGACTTCCAAGCGTTCCTGCATTTTCTTCAGGCTTTCAATCGCGACTTCTGCCGTAACCGATTTCGCCATCGTCTCTTCTTCTCGGTAGGTATTCGTGTCGTTGACCTCCATGCCTTTCAGCAGCAATGGCAGCACGACAACCCCGACGATAAGCGAGAATAAAATCACCCCGGTGGCGATAAACACCAGCTGATATCGACCAGGGAATGGCGTGCCATCGGTCAAAAACAACGGAATGGAGAGCACACCAGCTAAGGTAATGGCACCGCGTACCCCCGCGAACGACGCAATCCACAGATCACGCAGGCTATAGCTGGCAAACTGCAGCGGGTTACGTTTCATGAAGCGTAAACTTAAGCGACGCATGCACCATAGCCACAGGAAGCGTAACACCAGCAGCACGCCGTACACTAACGCAACATCGGTGAACAAGAACCATGTCTGGATGGTAGGATCGCGCTCCGCCTGAATAATGGAGCTTTCCAAAATTCCCGGCAGTTGTAGCCCCAACATGATAAACACCATGCCGTTAAACACGAATTCGAGCATTGCCCAAACGCTGTTAGCGCGCAGGCGCATCGTCAACGGAGCATTACGAATCACGCCCGATTGGCTGATGGTCATCCCCGCGGCAACCGCGGCCAAAATACCGGAAACACCTACGTGTTCAGCAATCAGATAGCTGGCAAACGGCAGCAGCATCAAGAATACAATTTGCGTGGCAGGATCATCACCGGACCAGCGACTCATGATACGCAGCGATTTGCTGTATAACCATGTCACAGCAACACCGGCGAACAGACCACCAATAGCGACCTTAAGGAACTCAAGAGTCGCACCGCCTACGGTGAAGACCATCGTTCCCATTGCAACGGCGATAGCAAACTTCAGCGCAACCAGACCAGACGCATCGTTCATCAGGGCTTCGCCTTCCAGCACGCCCATAATGGTTTTTGGAATGCGACCTTTGCCCACAATCCCCCCCAACGCCACGGCGTCAGTTGGAGAGAGCACAGCAGCCAAAGCAAACGCAGCCACCAAAGGAACTTCAGGCAGTAGGATGTGCAGGAAATATCCGACGCCAACCACCGTAATTAATACCAGCACCAGCGCCAGACCTAAAATCTCACGCCCGTGGTGTAAAAACTCTCGCGTTGGCGTTTTCCACCCGTCAGCGAATAGCAACGGAGGAATAAACAGTACGAGGAAAAGTTCAGGGTCAAAATCGACGTGCAGGCCAAAATGCGGCCATGCCAGCAGAGCCCCGATAGCAATCTGCATCAGCGGCAACGGTATTTGGAACGGCAACATACGCGTTACCACCCCAGATAAGGACACCACTAGGATCAGGATCAGAATAGTAAAGAAGATTTCCATGCTTTCCTTAGTCTCACTACAAAATACAACCGCGTTTTGCTTATAAATACCCTTTCAAACATATCACCTTATGATTTTTGTCCTAAAGGAAAAAGTGTGCAAATAGGCTGAGAATTACCTGAAAGTAACCAATGGTATTATTTCTGTTGAAGATAGCGACCGCAAGCGCTCATCACTTAAAAAAAGAGCGCCCTGAGGCGCTCTTCTAAACGTTATCGGTTTTCACGCAGCAAACTTAAATTGCCCAGCCGCCCGCATAAAATGCCACTAACGCAATCGCAATAATTACCGTGCCCACATTCAGCTTGCGCCACTCATTAGAGAAAATACGACCAATCACTAAGGTGGTGAAGCCCAGCATAATACCGGTAACGATGTTACAGGTCAGTACGATAAACACCGCACATACCAGACCCGACATCGCATCAACGAAGTCATTGAAGTCTAGCTTGGAAACGTTACTCAACATCAGCAAACCAACATACATCAGCGCCGGTGCCGTTGCGTATCCCGGAACCAAATAGGACAACGGGGACAGGAATAAAATCAGCAGGAACAACACGCCAACAACGGTAGCCGTGAGTCCGGTTTTACCGCCTGCTGCCGTACCCGCCGCCGATTCGATATACACCGCAGCAGGGGACGCGCCAACAAAACTAGAGACAATGCTGCTCACTGAGTCAGCGGTTAACGCCTTGCCACCGCTGATGATCTGGCCGTCTTTATCCAGCAGGTTTGCCTGACCAGCCACCGCACGGATGGTACCGGTCGCATCAAAAACCGCCGTCATCACCAACGCCAACACGCTTGGCAACACCACCGGCTTCAATGCCCCCATGATATCGAGGCTAAAGATCAGCGATGAACCATCGGCAGCAGATAGGCTTGGCAATGCGAACAGCCCCTGATACTTCACGCTTGGGTCAAAAATCAGTCCGATGATTGAAATACCAATAATCACCAGCAGAATGCCGCCTGGGACTTTCAGTTTTTCCAAACCGAAAATAATGGCCAGCCCCAGCAGGGACATCATCACAGGGAAAGAAGTGAATGCCCCCAGTGCCACCGGCAGCCCTTCAAGTGGGTTTTTAATCACTAAGCCCACGCCGTTCGCGGCAATCAACAGCAGGAATAGGCCAATACCAATTCCCGTTCCGTGGGCAATCCCCATTGGCAGGTTATGCAATATCCACGAACGTATCCCCGTGACCGAAATCAGGGTAAACAGAACACCCATCAAGAATACGGCGCCCAAAGCCACTGGAATACTGATGTGCTGCCCGAGTACTAAACTAAACGCGGTAAACGCCGTCAGGGAAATCGCACACCCGATGGCCATTGGCAGATTCGCCCACAGCCCCATCAGTAAGGAACCAAAAGCCGCCACTAAGCATGTTGCAACGAACACGGCTCCTGGGGGAAATCCAGCCTTACCCAACATGCTCGGCACGACGATAACGGAATACACCATGGCAAGGAAAGTGGTAACCCCCGCCAGCACTTCTTGGCGAACGCTGCTTCCACGAGCAGAAATTTTAAAGTAAGCGTCAAGCGAACCGCCCGATTTACCCGCTGACCCTTCTTGAGATGAATTGCTAGACATATTGATGTCCTCTGAGTGTTTTAACATTGCGCATGATGACAATAATGTTGTTCAAGATTGCTAACGCCTGAACCTGCGTTTTTCTTATTACCGTAACTTTGCAATATCCATTTGCGGTATCTATAGCTTGCTACAAAACCACAAAGCAAACGATTACCCCATCAAGCACATCAGTTATAAAAATGGGACGGTTATTTAAGGCAAACGATTATCTGGCCTATAAACCGTCATTTCAACTAAAGATATCGACATTTTAGGTGCGTTCGTACACTAATTGTCCATCGACGTAGGTTCTGTAGATCGAACGGTCATCGCCAAGCGTCATCATCACGAATAATTTGTCCATGAGAGTCACAGAGTTATCGTAACGAAGCTGCTGTAACGGCGTTGCCGTTGGCTCTAAAACCACAAAATCAGCCTCTTTGCCTATATTGAAGTTACCGATAATGTCATCAAGCCCCAATGCTTTGGCACCGCCTAAGGTCGCCAGATAAAACGCCTCATAGGCAGACATTCGCCAGCCCTGAAGCTGCATCACCTTGTACGCTTCATTCAGCGTTTGCAGCATATTGAAAGTGGTTCCGGCGCCAATATCCGTACCCATGCCGACTTTAATCTGTTTATGCCACGCTTTTTTCAAGTTGAACAAGCCGCTGCCGAGATACAAATTCGACGTAGGACAAAACGCGATAGACGATCCGGTATCGCGCAAACAGTCCCATTCTGGCTCTTCTAAATGTACGCAGTGCGCAAAAACGCTATTTTTACCGGTTAGCCCATAGTGATGGTAAACGTCTAAATAGCCCTTCCGTTCTGGATACAGAGCTTTTACCCACTCAATTTCGTCTTTATTTTCACAAAGGTGGGTATGGAGATACGTATCGGGATACTCTTCACGCAGTCGCTGCGCCATTGCCAGCTGTTCTGGCGTCGACGTTGGAGCAAAACGCGGCGTAATGGCATAGAGCAAACGCCCATTGTGGTGCCAGCGTTCAATCAGCGCTTTGCTTTGGCTATAACTGGTTTCAGCGGTATCGAGCAAATAATCAGGAGCATTGCGATCCATCATCACTTTGCCCGCGATCATTCGCATATTGATGTTATGCGCGGCCTCAAACAGCGCATCAACCGATTCGGGGTGAACCGTGCCAAATACCAGCGCCGTGGTGGTGCCGTTGCGCAATAGCTGCTTGATAAAGAAAGCTGACATTTCGCGGGCGTATTCAATGTCGTTATAACGTCGCTCGGCGGGGAACGTATGTTTATTCAACCATTCCAGCAACTGCTCACCATAAGCGCCCACCATTTCGCTTTGCGGATAGTGAATATGGGTATCCACAAAGCCGGGCACGATCATTTTTCCGCTGTAGTCACGCACGCGGATGCCCTCTGGAATCAGATGCTTTCCTTCCTGCCATGTGCCAAACCACTCAACTTTCCCGCGGCGGAGCAACATTAAGCCGTCTTCAATAAAGCGCAGATGAGATTCAATTTCCTCAGGCTGCTCTACTGTTTTGACGATATCTAAAAAATTACCGCGTATCGCTTTCAAAGCATGTTGTTCAGACATGATGTTTTCTCCATTAGCATGTCAGAGTGACAAACCGCTATTTCGCTTGAGTAAAATTCTCAGTCACCGGCTTAATCAGTTCTTCCAACTCATCTTCTTGACCACGCTTATTCACTCTTGGGATCAGCAGGTTAAGAATGATGGCGGTCACGCCGCCCGCACAGATAGGATTTTCAAACAGCACATAGATAGAATCAGGAAGGATACGAAAGATTTGCGGATCGTAGGAAACGCCCAGCCCAATCCCCAAAGCTGTCGCCACAATCAGGGTTTCACGCCGATCCATACCGCCGCACAGAATAATTTTTATCCCTGCGAGGGCAATCATCGAAAACATCAGTGTCATTGCGCCGCCTAAAATAGGCGCGGGGATGGTGGTAAAGAAACGCCCAATAACCGGAAACAGGCCCAGAATCACTAATATCGCCGCGATGTATTTCCCCACATGTCGTGAAGCTACGCCGGTCATTTGGATCACGCCGTTGTTTTGCGCAAACGTGGTCAGCGGTAAAGAACCCAGAGCACAGGCGATCACCGAAACCAAACCATCCGCCAGCACACCGCCGGATAATCGCCGATCATATTCTTCCCCCACAATGGGACGTTCAGAAATAATCGCCGTTGCCGTGATGCTGCCCACCGCCTCCAAAATACTTAAAAGATAGATGGTAGCGGCAACCAAAAAGGCATGAAAATCAAACGAGAAACCATATTTAAACGGTTGAGGGATAGTGATAATCGGCAGATCTTTTAGGGTCGAGAAATCGACAATACGCATAAACAACGCACAGACATACCCCACGATTAAACCGATGGCGATCCCCCCCATCCGCAACAGCGCGTTCTGGCAGCAGTTAAAACCGATCACCACGCAAAGCACCAGAAAACCCAGACCGAGATTTTGATAGCTACCAAAGGAGCCATCGCCTTTGGCGGGTAAACCGCCGCCAAAATCAATAATGCCGACTTTGATCAGGCTAAGGCCAATCATCAGAACCACAACGCCGCTAACGGTCGGTGTGATCACGCGTTTGAGATAGGGAAGAACCTGCGACGAGGCAACAACGAGGAAAGCACCGACAAAGGCCACGCCGAGTAAGGCGGAGATAATCGCCTGTTCGTCGAGCCCGTCTTTTTTCATCGAGCCCCCCAGCGCAATCATGACGGTCACGAACGAAAAATTGACCGATTGAATGGAGAGTAATCCTGACCCTACACGACCAAATCGATTTACCTGGATGAAAGTACCAATTCCCGAGGCAATCATCGCCATAGAAACTAAATAGGCGGTGACCTCTGGAGATAACCCTAGCGCGGTGCCGACAATAAGCGCAGGAGCAACCATGGGGACAAAAATGGCGAGGAGATGCGTCACCGCACCGATCAACATTTCATGCAACGGCGGCTTATCATCAAGATGATAAATAAGCTCTGAATCCCCAGAAGATAAGGACTCATTTTTAACGGTTTTATCTGCAACTTGCTGTACATCAGACATTTTCTACTCCACTGAGAAATTGAATATCTGATTCAATAAATGCGGGAAAAACCATGCAGAAACCCTGCCCAGATTAAATTGAATCCAGACTAAAGCTCATGCTTAGTTAACTATTGAATCGTAGAGGTGCGGAGATGATTTCCCCGCACCTTATTACGCTTACGCCTCGAGTTTATTCAGTCCTCGGAGGATTTTTTCCGGTGTAAAGTGCCATTCTCGCAACCAAACACCACAGGCATCGTGGATCGCCGTCGCTATCGCTGGCGCTGCGCCGTTCACGCCGATTTCAGAAATGGATTTAGCGCCGAATGGGCCAACCCTATCGTCGCTGGGCACGAGAAATGCGCGGAAATCGCGTGGGATATCACCAATTTTTGGAGCCCCGTAGGTCTGTAGATCGCGCGTTATAGGGCTACCGTTTTCATCATAAAACAGCTTTTCTGTCAGGCTGTGTCCGATGGCACGCATAGAAGCGCCGTAGATTTGCCCTAACGCCAGTTCTGGGTTAACCGGCGTGCCACAGTCGAGCAATGCATAGAACTTATCGAGCCGAATCTCACCGGTTCGCACATTGACCGCAACCTCAGCAAAGTTTGCGCCAAACGGGAAAGCAAAATCTGGCGTGATATAACACGCGGTGGCAACCAGCGTACCAAAGCCCGTTCCCGTTTCCGCTTTATGTGCAATCTCAGCGAAGCTCACTTCACCCTGCTTGCCCCTCACGATGCTTGGGCTGACGATCACCACATCGTCGATAGGCTCACCCAACATTTGGGCCCCGTGGAAGCGAATTTTTTCTTTCAGATTTTCAGCCGCTTTCTTGGCAGCGTTGCCGGAGAAACACGTACCCGAGGACGCATAAGCCCCCTTATCAAAGAGCGCATGATCGGTGTCACCCGAAATAACATGCACATCAGCCAGAGAACAACACAACACTTCTGCGGTAAGTTTAGTGACAACAGTATCCAATCCGGTGCCGATGTCTGCGCCGCCTGAATGAACGATAATCGTGCCATCAGACTCCAGTTTCACCATGCAGTTCGCTTGGTCGATATCTGGAATACCGGATTTCTGCATGATAATCGCCACACCTTGACCGATTCGCCAATCCCCCTGTGGTGCCTTATTGGCTCCCCAGTTCATCAGCTCACGTCCTTTACGCAAAATCGGTTCTAACGCACAGCTAGCCGCCGTTGGCACCGACGTTGGCATTTTACCCTCGCCAATCGCGCCTAATATTTTCAGCTCTTGTCCTTCGATTACACGGTTGAGTTCGATCATATCCAGCAAATCGATATCGAGCTGTTCAGCTAACTCCGCCAGCGCCATGGTTAGCGCAAAGTTTCCTTTTGGCGCGCCGTAGCCTTGGTAAGCACCGGTCGGGCAGATATTGCTGTAGTAGGTCGTCACTTGGAAATTGACGTTGTCGCAAGGATAGAGAGGCAATGAAAGCGCGGGGCCATTGCTGGGAACCGTTAACGAATGGTTGCCATAAGGGCCAGTGTTGGCGCGGAAATCCATATCAATGGCGGTAAGCTTACCTTCTTTCGTTGCCCCAATTTTCACTTTCACTTTAGCAACGTGTCGCGTGGTGTTACTGATAAATTCTTCTTCGCGAGTGTAATGGAAATAGACCGGACGCCCCGTCACACAGGTCGCCCATGCACAGACCTCCTCTAACAGAATGTCCTGCTTGGAGCCAAATCCCCCACCCACACGCTCTTTGATAACGTGGACTTTATTTTGTTTCAGCCCAACTAAACGCGCCACCTGACGACGAACATGCCACGGAACTTGTGTAGACGCGTGGATCACCAGCCGCTCACCGTCCATATAGGTGAAGCAGACATGGGTTTCTGTCGGGCATTGCTGGGCTTGGGTCGATTCATACGTGCGTTCAATCACGACATCCGCCTGAGCGAATCCCTTTTCAACATCCCCAATACGGCCGTGAACGCCTGCGGCAATATTGCTATGTGGTTTTGCACCAATCGGGAAGTTGATAATCATGTGCTCGCCCCGCGTCGCCGAGCCCCGATTCTGCACCTCAAGGTCAGCCGGTGCGCCGTTCACATAAATAATAGGTTCATCGTGAACAAGCGGTGCACCGTCGGCCATTGCCTCATCAATCGACATGACCGGTTTCAACACCTCAAAGCTGACATCTATCAACGCTAATGCCGCCAGCGCAATCTCTTCGCTTTCGGCCACGACCGCAGCCACACGATCGCCCACATGACGCATCTTCTTACCAAACATACGACGATCGAGCGGAGAAGGTTCAGGCGCGCTTTGTCCCCCCGGCGTGTAATAAATATCGGGGCAGTTCAAATGCGTAATCACATGTACCACACCCGGCAATGCTTCTGCCTTACTCACGTCTAAATGCGTAATCAGCGCGTGCGGATGCGGGCTGCGCAGCATCTTGATAATGCAGGCATTGGCAGGAACACGATCTTCAACGTAACAAGGTTTAGCCTGCACCATTTTGGCAGAGTCGACCTTTGGGCACAGCTTGCCCACCACCTGCAAATCATCGCGAAACTCCGGTGCGATCTCCTGCTGGCAGAAAGGATCGGCCATGCGTGCCTGTGCTAATTCAACCACCTGATAAAACTGCTGATAGCCCGCATCGCGGCTAAATAATCCCGATAATGCATCATCAATCTGAGTTCGCGTTGGTGACGGGATGCGCTCAAGCAGCTCGGTAAGAATTAACGCAGCCGCGGGATCGTTATAGCCTGATTGCACAATCCCCACATCAACCATCGCCTGTTGTACCGGGCTAAGTTGATTCCACGTGCCCAGTGATTCTGCGGTGCGGACCACCGTTCCCTCAAGTTGGGCGGCGATCAGCAGTGAAGCGTTAACCACCACACCGTCAAAAATAATGGCATCGGAACCCGCAAACCCAAACCCATCGTCACTGTTACGTACAGAATGTAGGCCTAGATTGAACAAGACTTTCTGCACGTTATCCCCCGCCTCACATGACAACGTGCGAGGGGTACCATTTAGCGTAAAGCGAATATTCATATCACTTTTCCTCACTCATCTGCTGACAGTCAGCCAACAGTTCTGCAACGACAACACCCGCGATATAGCGCTTGTATGCTTCGCTGCCTCCGATATCAGCACGTGGGGAAATGGCATCGCTCACGGCCTTCTCTAATGCATCATCACTCAGGCCGCGAGACTCTACGTCACGCAGTCGTATTGCTCGTTCAGACACGCCATCAAGGGCAATTTTCATTTCACCATTGGACCCGGTAGCTACCGCCGCGGTTATCACGGCTAAGCCAGCGGCAGAGCGTGCGATCTTACGCGTTGAACAGTTTTGATAAGGATCGGGGAGGATCACCTCTAGCAGAAGATCGTCACGATCGTTATCCAGATATTCTTCTAGACGGAGAGTTTCGCCTGTTGCCGCCACCACTAGCGCATCAAGCGCTAACAACACGGGGAGTAGAACGCGTTCTTTCTGTTTGGCGATAATTTCGCCTGCTAGGGTGGCTTGATTACGGAGATGGCGAGAGTAGATAAATCCCAGAGCATCACGCAGCGCATCGGGGACCAACGGGGTATCAATCAGCTTCTGTAGCGTGACTTGAGAACCAATGTGTAGTTTTTCCTGCTGCAAACTCACCTTATCAAGCCCGAGTTTTGATAAAGCGATGCCGAACTTCTTTGTCGTTTTGGTCGGCGTCGCGTTTAACTTGCTACCTCCGCCAAAATAGACCGCCTCATCCTGAAACTGGTGCTTGAGTTCAAGCGCCTGCTTAATGGATTCTGGCCAGAAAAATTGCTCAATCATTTTTCATCCTCTTGTTATTTGCCCTTAGAAGGACAAACCGCCCCTAATAAGGGGCGGTATAACAGTTATGCTAACTCATCCATCCGCTTCCATAACCGTGCCGCCACCTTGCTGGCTTCGGCATAGATTGGCGTTACATCAAACGGGAACTGACCGTTTTCATAAACGAAGCGTCCTTCAACCATCACACTGCGGACGCTGCCCGATCCCATACCAAATGCCAGATGTCCGCCAATATTTTGGGCTGCTAGCGGCGTTGGCTCTGGATAATCACACACGGTAAGATCGGCTTTGTAGCCCGCAGCTAAGCAACCGAAGTGAGCACCGAAGTTACGTTCCAGTAAGCGATTACCATTCCATAAGAAACGCGTGAAACTGTCTGGCCACATTGGGCCGCCGGCATCACGATGTTTAAAGAAGGCAAATTTCAGCTCTTCAAACATATCGGAGCCTATGCCGTCCGTTCCCAAAGCCACATTTTTATATTCGCCAATGCGCTGGTTATAGCCAACGTGATTGTTCATATTGGAACGGGCGTTGTGCACCAAAAACGCATCCTGCTGGTTGATGATCTGAATGTCTGCCTCAGAGAGATACAGACCGTGCGCCACCAGCGTTTTGGCGTCGATCAGATCGTGTTCCGCCAAGCGTACAATCAGATCTTTGCCATACTTATCGTGGCTGTGGGATACGTCGTAGCTGTCTTCCGCTGCGTGAATATGTAGGCCACGCCCCGTGGCTTTAGTCGCTTCACGCAGCATATCCAGACCCGCATCCGACACGGTGAAAGGCGCATGAGCACCGATATGAGCCTCCACGAGGTAGGGTTCACTCCCCTGTTTCTTCGCGCTATCGATCAACTGAGCAAAGGCAATATTCTCTTCTACTCCCGCCTGAAGCTCTTTATTGCCGCCGTTACGATCGGTGGTTTCAAAGCAGGTCATACCGCGCAGCCCTGCTTTAATAAACCCCTTACGCAGCGTATTTAATGACCCCGCAATGTAGTTGGGTGAAGCATGGTGATCGATAACGGCGGTGCAGCCGCTTTTGATGGCTTCCAGCGAACAAATTAGCCCACTGTAATACAGTGATTCCTCATCCAAAGCGCGGTCTAAGCGCCACCACAGGTTTTTCAAGGTGGAGATGAAATCAGGGCTAGGAGCGATATTGGCCATAATTCCGCGCGATAATCCGGAGTAAAAATGGTTATGCGCACACACAATGCCCGGCATAACCCATTTACCCTGCATATCTTTCACGTCCGCCTGCGGATATTTGGCAACCAGCTGGCTGCCCACCTCTTTAATAAGCGAGCCTTCAATCGCAATATCAATACCGTGTTGTACCGAAGCAGGTTCGAACTGAACCGCCGTAACATTTTTTAGGATCAGCATAATTAAACCTCCACTCGGCCAAGCAGATAGTGATGATGGTTGTGAACATGGCTAATGATGCGGCACATGTCTTCCAACTCAGGTGGAACATCATCAAGCTGGCCTTGTTTATCAATATGCAGATGCCAGATTTGCTTACCTTGTCGTACGCTGACGTTATCGTTATCGACAAAGAATCCTGGATTGGTGCTGTTGGTAAAATCTTCTGGCAGGCTGTAGATGGTAATTTTGTCTTTGTAGGGTTTCCCTTGCCACGGGCAGAACTGCGCGCAGTTGCCGCACTCGTTGCAATAAGCATCTAAGTGTAGGGTTTGGAAACGATCGTGGAATCCTGGAACGGCAATAGACACGTTGGCGCGGTTTGGACACACATCAACGCACTTGCTACAGATATAGTTACACTCCAAACAGCGCTGCGCTTCCTGAGCTACAAAGGCTTCGCGCTCTTCTTTATCCACCATCAACACGCTGATCGCGCCTTTACGTTGATAAATCTCGGCCGGATCGACATTAGACCACTGCTTATCACCGTGATGAGTCTGGATATTTTCACGCTTGAGCACTTCGTCAGTCGCGCGCCGAGCAGTACTGATAGCCGCTACGATGGAAGGAGGGCCACTTTGCACATCACCAATTAAGAACACGTTAGGGCGCGGAGTTTCGCCGGTCTCGGTGTTTACCGCAGGCCAACCATCGGCATTTAATGGCACGCCCATCGCACTGAGCGCCGCGCAGTCGGCCTGTTCACCAATGGCGGTAATCAGCGCGTCCATGCGTAGCTTGATGGTTTTATCCGTTGCCACTGGGCGACGGCGGCCTTTCTCATCGGGTTCGCCGAGCTCCATCACCCGCGCGGTTAGCGTGCCATCGGCATCAAACTGCTCTGGGTTAGTCAGGAACATAAACTTCACGCCGTCTTCAACCGCTTCTTCATACTCTTCGCGGTAGGCTGGCATTTCATTCAAGGTACGACGATAGATAACGGTCACGTCTTCTACGCCGGGGACCTTCAGCGCCGCACGCGCGCAGTCCATGGCGGTATTCCCCGCACCGACAACGGCAACGTGACGTCCTAAAGAGAGTTTATCGCCACGGTTATAGCTACGCAGGAACGGCAGTGATTTATAAACGTTGCGGTTGTCACCCGCCAGTTTCACGCCGCTATTTTTGTCGGTTCCGACCCCAATAAAGACGTAGCGGAAGCCTTGCTGAGTCAGCTTATCCACGGTTAATGCAGGATCACAGCCGAACTCAAATTTCACTCCGTGTGCGGCAACAAAATCGATATCATGCTGGATAGTTTCAGCCGGAATACGGAACTGAGGAATAATGTTTTTTACCACCCCGCCCGCGTTGGCTTCACGCTCGAACAAAGTGACCTGATAGCCCGCCCGCGCCAAGAAATATCCCGCAGAAAGCCCTGCTGGCCCTGCGCCTAGCACCGCAACCGGATGCTTAGAGCCAGAGCCCGCAGGTTTATGCCAGCGTTTCTGATATTCATCCCAGCCTTTTTCCAAGGCCACCTTTTTCAGCTCGCGAATGTTTAGCGCACTGTCATAGTCCATACGGGTACAGTTGTACTGACACTGGTGATCGCAGATGTGTCCGGTAATGGCAGGCAGCGCATTGCGCTGATAAATCAGTTCTAATGCATCGGCGTAGCGTTGTTCGCCAAGCAAACGGATATACTCGGGAATATCCTGTTTGATCGCACAGGCGGTCACGCACGGTGCCACATAACAATCGGTCATCGGCAGTGGGCCACCCGCATCAATCCGATCCTGCGCTTTCCAATGTTTCTGGGTGTATTCCATGCTAACGGCTTTCTTCGCCAGAGCTTCTAAGCGCTCAACGTCGACTTTGGTCATGCCCCACGTATCAGACTGATCCAGCTCACGCATGCACTCTAGCTGGCGTAGATATCCTCCCGGCTTGAGCAAATCCGTTGCCATCGTGATAGGCCGGATACCAGTATCAAAAATATCGCGAATATTAAATTTACTCGCACCGCCGGAATACGAGATCGGCAGTTCACCGTTAAACGCTCGCGATAAGACGGCAGCCACGTTGATGGACAGAGGGAACAGCGCGCGTCCAGACATATACATCTCTTCACCCGGCAGCGCGCCTTTGTGATTGATGGTGCCGAGCGTGTTAGTCAGTTTCACCCCAAAGCAAAGTTGCTTTTGCTGACCTAAGGCAGTCAATCTTTGCAGCATCGAAATGGCCTGCTCTAGCTTCAAATCATGCTCAAAGGACTCTTCTTTCAGGCCAATATAATCAAAGCCACAGGTGTCGAGAATTTCACGTACGCGAGGGTAGCCAAGCAGCGTAGGGTTCAACTTAACAAAGGTATTGAGCCCTTTCTCCTCCAGCATGTAGCGGCAAATAGCCTCAATTTCATTCGGCGGGCAACCGTGCATGGTTGAGAGCGTGACCCCATGAACCATTTGCGCGGGAATTTGCTGCGGCAGTTGGCTGAGCTGCGCTGAACGCGATTCAAGTTGTGTGCGGATGAAATGAGACAGAACGGACTGATATTCGGCATATTTCGGGTGTTGGGTAGAATCCATCATGCTGTGGATAAAGTTCTGCATGGCGGGTTGCTTGATGCCTTCAAGGTTATAGCCAACGCTCATATTAAAGATAAATGACTTGGCTTCGCCCTGCGTGCGAGGGTCAAAAAGAGCTTCGAGTAAATGCAAAACAAACCAGGCTTTCAAGTATTCGTCATGGGCTTTTTGCAGCGTGAATTCCGTTGACCATTCGGTGTTAAAGCATTCGTCTTCAGCATCGATACACGGTTTGTCTAACTCTAAGCGGTCAAGAATTTGCACCGTTTTCAACTCAATAAAGCGCCCACCGGTCAACCAAGACACAATGATATTTTGCGCAAGCTGTGTATGTGGCCCAGCGGCTGGTCCCATAGGGGTTTCACAGGTTTCGCCAAATACCTTGATGAGTCGGTCATTGTCTTTGCGATAAAACTGCTGTTCCGGTATCCCGAAGATTGAGTGGCTTTCGTTATACTCGTCGAAAACACGCGTCAAAAGTTCCTCGAAAGGAACGGGGCGCATAATATCTCCCATGACTATCTCCTTGCTGCGACATGCTCAAATGTAAAATGGCAGAGGATTATCAATCCTCTACGGATAGGAGATATGGGAGCAACAATCGAGCCAAAGGTTTTCTAGCCATAAGAAAAAAGCTAATTTCGTGAGCCAACTCGAATAGTGTTTTTTATTTGTGAAATCGCTCACTAAACAAATGAGAATATAAATCAATGCGGCAGCAACAAATAATTAGCAAATTATCTAACCCAAGAATAAATTATCAAATTAGAATAATACAATATCAGTTTGATAAAAAATAATGAGCGCTACTTTTAAAAGTGAGAGCGCAATCGATAAACAGAATTAAAACATCTATTCCTTACTAAACATCCAGCAAGAAATAAAATAACCCACGGCCGTATACATTATATTTTTAGTAATCGTTGATATGCCTCTGGTGTATCTATATCCATAATCGTTTGCGGCTGCGGCATATTAAGATAGCGATACTCTCCCGCGAGCAAAAACTCGCGCATTGATGATACAGACACATCATTTTGGCAAGCTCGTTTTATGATGCTTTGAGGCAGCAATACGGGGTGTCCCGGCGTTCCTTGGTGACAGGGCAACAGCGCGTATGGCCCACGTTTAAGCCAAACCTGATGGAAAATCTCACGGTTCAAACAAGGAATATCACCGTGAGTGATAAAGCAATAATCTGTTTTAACGATCGGACCTGCCGCCTGTATAGAAGAAAATAATCCGCTGACGTAATTATTATTTGCAACAACTGTGATATCACTCTCAGTATTATAACGCTCATACAGTTCATCACCGCGATACCCAACAACTAATATAATACGGTTACAAAACTGCCTCGCATTTTCTATACTTGAATCAAGAATTGTTCCTTGTTTATAAGGTAGCATCATTTTCCATTGCCCCATTCGAGAGGAAAGGCCCGCAGCGGTAATGATACAGTCAACATTTTCACGCGGTTTCAAATTCTCAACCGGAGATATATTCGCGTACGGATGTTTTCCTCTTTTCTGATTCATCATTCCCTCTCTGCATAACCTTTAATGAATGCTTATGAATTCTGATAAAGACGTACTATTTAATGATGTGCTTTTCAGCGTAAAAAATAATAAGTCATATTTGATCAGCCTCATTGGCGCCGGCGGTAAAACCAGTACGCTATTTTGGCTTGCCCAGCGATTTTCTCAGCAAGGCCTCAGCGTATTAATCACCACCACCACGCATATGTTTCTTCCAGAAGCCTCACAGGCCCACACTATCATTGAAAAAGAATATTGGCACACTCTCGTTGGGTTGAAAGAAACATCGCCTTGCGCCTCCAAGATCGTAGCACTATTCACTGAATATAACGCGGCCACCCACAAAGTTTCAGGTATTACCACTGAGCAAGCCGACATGCTACAAGCCGCTCAGCTCTTTGATGTCATCTTAGTTGAAGCAGACGGCGCCCATCAGCGATTACTCAAAACACCAGCAGGGCATGAACCTTGCATCCCCCAAAGCAGTAGATGTGTCATTGCACTGACTGGAGGCCTTGTCATTAATAATCCTGCAGACCCTGAACAGATCCATCGTTGGCCGATTTTTGCCGATCTTTGCGACATAAAAGCCGGAGATAGGTTAAATATTTCGGTATTTGAGCGATTCATTGCTCACCCCGATGGAATGTTCAAAGGCTCACCGCCGCAAGCGCTACGGGTTTGGTTTATTAATCGACTTTATCAGATTGATAATGCGCTATTGGGCCTACTGACCGCTCTGCTAGATGCACGGCCCGAGCTCGACACCATTTGGATTGGCGCAGTTCAAGAATCACCTCCAATTACACACCAGTTATGTCAGTCGCATACCACACAAAGGAATTGACGAATAATTACGGGGATCTTGAGGTTGCTATGAACATTTTTGCACAAGCAGCACGACTGGAAGCAGAAAACAAACCCTTTGCTTTAGCGCAGATTATTGAAAGTCGAGGTTCAACACCGCGCCACTCAGGCCAAATGCTGGTATTGGCCGATGGCAGCATCGTTGGCACTATCGGTGGCGGCATGGTCGAGCGTCTGGTCATTGATCAGGCACTCGAAGCCTTATCTGAACGCAAAGCACGTGTTTTTCATGGACGCATGGCGCGTAATGGTCAAGATGCCGTCGGCTCTGACTGCGGCGGGGCTATGTCGGTTTATATTGACGTGCATGGGCTCCGCCCCCGCTTAGTTTTAATTGGTGCGGGGCATGTTAACCGGGCGATTGCTCAGGCCGCAGCTCTGCTCGGTTTCGATTTGCACGTTGCTGACACCTACGCTTCCAGTCTTGATCCGGCGCTGTTTCCCGCGGGCACTACGCTGATTCATGCGGAGACCTTCAACGCAGCTATTGAAAAGCTAAATATCGAAAAAGAAAACTTCGTCATCATTGCAACCAACAGCCAAGACAAAGAAGCCCTTGATGTCTTAATCGAAAAGCCGGTGAGCTATCTCGGCCTGCTTGCGAGCCGCAGAAAAGTGCAAACGTTCACACAAGCATTGCGTCAGCAGGGCATCACGCAAGAGCATCTTGAACGGCTGCATGCCCCGATTGGCTACAACATCGGAGCAGAAACGCCAGAAGAGATTGCCGTCAGCATCATGGCCGAAGTATTACAGATAAAAAATCATGCCGCTGGCGGGTTAAAGCAGGATGATGTGAGATTGAAACGCGACAAACTCGTCGTCATTCGAGGGTCTGGCGATATCGCCACCGGCGTCGCGTTACGGCTTTATCATGCCGGTTTCCATGTCATCATGTTAGACATTGCCAAGCCTACCGTCATCCGCCGAACCGTCGCGTTTGCTCAGGCTATTTTCGATAACGAAATGACGGTTGAAAGCGTAACGGCGAGAAAAGCAGGCAGCGTCGACGAGGCCTTTAGCATACTTGATCGCGCTGAAATCCCCGTGCTTGTTGATGAGCAAGCCAGCTATCTCAGCGAACTCAAACCACGTTTTTTAGTTGATGCTATTTTGGCGAAACAAAACTTAGGCACCCACAAAGATATGGCACCGATAACTGTCGCTCTGGGCCCCGGATTTAATGCTGGGCATGACTGTGACGCCGTCATTGAAACCAACCGTGGACACTATCTTGGCCGCGTCATCTATCAAGGTTATACCCAACCAAATACCGGAGTCCCCGGCAATATTGCCGGTCACACCACGCGCCGTGTTATTCGTGCTCCCGCTTCAGGCATCATGCATTGCTGCGTTGCGCTGGGTGATTTAGTTAAAGAAGGCGATGTGATGGGGCATATCGGAGAAACACCGGTGTTTGCTCCGCTGTCAGGGATGGTGCGAGGTTTATTAAGCGAAGGGTTAGAAGTGAGCGCCGGATTTAAAATTGGCGATATCGATCCGCGCGGCGCTGAGGCTGACTACACTACCGTTTCGGATAAGGCGCGTGCTATTGGTGGTGCGGTTCTGGAAGCCATGATGAAACTGGATCGCAAACACTAATTTGTTCTTTCTCAATCGCTCCATCTTTTTTCTTAATTCAGGCATGGAATCAAGAAAAGAGATGGAGCGAACTTACTGCCTCACAATTTAATGAGAAATCACCGTTCCGGTTTTTCCCTCAATGCCCTGTTGGGCTTTACTCAACACGGTAATCAGAGCTTGGCGACCAGGCCGAGACTCCGCAAATGAAACCGCCGCTTCAACCTTAGGCAACATCGAACCTTTGGCGAAATGTCCCTCTTCAATGAAGCGCTGAGCATCGGCGATACTCAATTGATCGAGCCATTGCTCATTAGGCTTACCAAAGTTAATCGCCACTTTTTCTACCGCGGTTAAGATAATCAGCATATCTGCGTCGATCATTTCAGCCAGTTTGGCACTCGCCCAGTCTTTATCGATAACCGCTCCCGCTCCACGTAAGTGGTTGCCTTCACGCAGAACAGGAATGCCGCCACCGCCGACCGTGATCACGACCTGTCCCGCATTCAGCATCGCGGCCACTGTTTCTTTCTCCACGATATCAACCGGTTTTGGCGAAGCCACAACGCGACGATAGCCACGGCCTGAATCCTCTTTCATGATGTAGCCATTTTGCGTCAGCACTTTCGCCTCTTCTTGCGAGAAGAAAGAGCCTATTGGCTTAGTTGGGTTAGCGAAAGCCGGATCTTTGGCATCAACGATGACCTGCGTAATAATCGTGGCAACCGGCGTATGTAACCCACGATCTAGCAGTTCTTCACGCAGCGCGTTTTGCAGATCGTAACCAATGTAGCCCTGACTGAGCGCGACACAAACAGACATGGGTAACATTGGCGTATGTGCCTCCGTTTTCGCCGCTGCTTCAAACGCCTGATTGATCATTCCCACCTGTGGGCCATTGCCGTGCGTCACCACCACTTGATGACCGTGAGCAATCAAATCCACAATCGCTTTCGCCGTCGATTTTACCGCCTGCATTTGCTCGGCGAGTCCTTCACCTAACGCATTGCCGCCCAGCGCAAGCACAATTTTCTTTTTCATCCTATCCCTCGCAAATATTGGTGACGTAAGTTAAACGATTAAATAATGGTGGATTGAGCAAAAGGTTGGCGGTGAATAAAGCGACCAAAGCCAGCCTGCCCGGTAAATTTTTTGTCTTGGTATACGCATTCACCCCGGCAAAGCGTGGCAATGATTTCACCTTGGCAGCGATAGCCTTCATAGGGTGAATAATCAGCATTATCATGGAGATGAGCGTGTTCGATGGTAACGTTTTTCAGTGGGTCAATAATGATGACATCAGCATCAGCCCCCACAGAGAGATTGCCTTTCTGAGGCCACAAGCCAAACAAGCGAGCAGGATTGGTACTGGTTAGCTGCACAAAACGCGCAGGCGAAATCCGGCCTGTCATCACACCCTCAGAGAACAACAGTTGCATACGATTTTCGACGCCGGGCAAGCCGTTTGGGCAGCGGGTAAAATTCCCGTCCGACATCGTAATGCGCTGTTGATAAGGGAAGGTGCAGTGGTCGGTCGCAACTGTATCAATAGCGCCGTCAGCAATACCGCACCACAATTTGTCTTGCTCTCGATGATTACGTAGCGGAGGACTGAGAATAAACTTCAACGCATCTTCTCGTTGATAGCTACGTTCATCCAACAGCAAATATTGCGGGCAAGTTTCCACCCAAACAGGCTGGTGCCGTTCTCGCGCTAATCGTAAATAGTCCAGTCCCAATCCGTTCGAGAGATGAACGATATACAGCGGTGCATTTCCTGCGAGCTGGGCTAGATTAATCATCCGGCTAATGGCCTCAGCCTCGCACTCGAGCGGGCGGCTCAATGCATGGTACATCGCCGACGTTTTGCCTTCGGAGATAAACTGCTCGCGCCGTAGCGCAATCGCGGCATCATTTTCAGGGTGCACCGTCGCCAACGCGCCAACCTTATGTAGTTGCTGCAAAGCGCGCAGCACATCGGCATCGCCAAGCTTGTAGTTGTACGTCAGATAGAGCTTAAAACTGCTAATCCCTTCGTCATGCACCATGGATGACATTTCATTGAGAATGTCGTCGTCAATATGCTGGATCACCCCGTGAAAGCTGTAATCCACCACGGCTTTGCCCGCCGCATATTGATGGTAAGCGTTTAGCTGGTGATGCAAATTGCATCCCGCTGGCCCAAATCCCATATGGTCAATAATGGTTGTTGTACCGCCGCAGGCCGCTGCGCGTGTGCCGGTAAAAAAATCATCACAGCTACGGGCTATTCCAACATCGATATTAAAATGCGTATGGACATCAATTCCTCCGGGCATCACGTAGCACCCATTGGCATCGATGATGTCTTCAGCCTCATCGTCGGAGATGTGTGCTGCCACACGTGCAATCACTCCGTTCTCGATAAGCAGATCCTGACGAACCTCACCGTCTGCGCTAACCACTACGCCATTCTTAATCAGCTTTTTCATTGGTTCGGTTTCCTTGAATGCCATACTGAAAAAACCACTCCAGCCAAATTTCGGCGGGAGTGGGTTACGCAATAAACGCTAATTATTTTTTCAGTTCATCAAGGTAAGACAGAGGGATGGCGGCGTACATGGCAGCACAGGTCACTAAATGGTCTTTCCAGGTTTTTTCATTTGGTGCATGCGCTTCTGGCTCTTTGCCTGGGCCAAAACCGATAACTGGAATGCCATGACGACCCATGATAGAAACGCCATTTGTCGAGAAGGTCCACTTATCTACAACCGGCTTTTTGTTAAACAGCCCTTCGTAGGCTTTGCTCAGGGTTTTCACCGTGATGTGGTCTTCTTCCACTTTCCATGTTGGGAAGTAGCACTCGGTTGGATATACCAAACCGGTGTAAGACGGTCGTTCATAGTTGTACATTGATACCACGGCGTTTGCCGCTTTCACTGCTGGCAGCGCACGGATCTCGTCCAGTGCCCCTTCCCATGTTTCACCCCAGGTTAAACGGCGGTCGATGGAGACTGCGCAGCTATCAGCAACGGCGCAACGGCTTGGCGAGGTGAAGAAAATTTCAGATACGGTTAACGTCCCTTTGCCCAAGAAATCATCGTTGCCTAAATGGTTCGACAGTTCTTTTAATTCGTTAAGGATCGGGCCCATTTTGAAAATGGCGTTGTCACCGCGTTCTGGCGCAGAGCCGTGGCAGCTGATGCCCTGCACGTCCACGCGAATTTCCATGCGTCCACGCTGGCCGCGATAGATTTGGCAGTCTGTAGGTTCAGTACTAACAACAAACTCAGGACGGATTTTAGATTGCTCAATAATGTACTGCCAGCACAGGCCGTCACAGTCTTCTTCTTGAACAGTACCGGTCACCAGCAGCGTGTATTGATCTTCCAGCCCCAGATCCTTAATGATCTTACCGGCATAAACCATCGATGCCATGCCGCCTTCCTGATCCGATGCACCACGCCCACCAATCAGCTCATCATCTTCCATTCCCTGATAGGGATCGAAGTTCCAGTTTTTAATATTGCCGATCCCAACGGTATCGATATGGGCATCCATTGCAATCAGATGCGGTCCGTGACCGATATAACCCAGAATATTGCCCATTGGGTCAATTTCGACTTTATCGAAACCGACTTTTTCCATCTCTTTTTTAATGCACTGCACCACTAACTTTTCATCACAGCTTTCACTTGGGATAGCGATCATATCGCGCAGAAAGCGGGTCATTTCATCTTTGTACTGATACGCTTTTTCCAACACCATTTCGAAAGGAACTTGCTTAGCCATTTTCTTAAACTCCAATGTGTTAGCTCGCTTACGGCGAGAAAATAAAGGTCAAAAAGTCGTTAATTTCATCGCTTTCAGCTACAGGCGGGATGTTTCCCTTCCCAAACGACTTCTCGGTAATGTTTAACGTCGGTATCGCCTTCCGTGCTAATCAGCAACACAACAGAATCATGATTTAAACCCAGCTGTTGCATCAGCTCTTCACGTTTTGGATGGTGATGAACAGCGGCCAAGACGCCCAGCCCAACGGCACCGGATTCACCAGAAACAATGCGCGGATCGCTTCCCAATGGATTACCAAGAACGCGCATACCTAGCGCAGCCACTTTGTCTTGGCAGGAGATAAACTGAGTGGCGCAGTTGCGCAGCAGTGGCCATCCGAGCGGATTTGGCTCACCGCAGGCTAAACCAGCCATAATGGTCGCCATATCGCCGCCCACGTTGACGATTTCACCTTTTAAACCTGAACGGAAAACACAGTCGGCAAGATCGGGTTCAACAATCACGGAATGCAGTTTTTCGGCGCCGAAGACATCAACCAGATAGCCCAAAACGCCACCAGCCATTGCGCCTACGCCCGCCTGTAAAAAGACATGTGTTGGGCGCTGAATGCCCATCGACTGCATTTGCTCGACCGCTTCGTCGGCCAGCGTGGAATAACCCTGCATAATCCACGTAGGGATCTTGGTATACCCTTCCCACGCGGTGTCTTGCACGATTTCCCAGCCGCGTTCTTGGGCGGTTTTCATGGTTAAACGCACCGTGTCGTCGTAGTTCATATCGGTCACGATGCATTCCGCACCCAGATTGCGGATATGATCTACGCGCTCACGTGCGGAGCCTTTCGGCATATAAATAACGGCGTTTTGGCCAAGTTGCTGAGCGGCCCATGCCACACCGCGCCCATGGTTGCCATCGGTAGTGGTGGCGAACGTCATTTTTTCTGTCAGCGTCGACTTCAGCTTTTCGAAAGAAAACGTATTGATGTCAATTTGGTATTTTTCACACAGCAAACGTGCAATCGCGTAAGCCCCACCCAACATTTTGAAAGCGTTCAAACCGAAACGCTGAGACTCATCTTTGACTAAAATTTTATTAACGCCAAAAAGCTGAGCCAATTCATCTAAAGAACAGAGCGGCGTAGGTTGATAACCCGTTATTTTTTTGTGGAAGGCGCGGGCCTTTTGCGCTTCTGCGCGTGAGAAAAGTGGAGACGTTTCACCGTTGAAAAAACGGTTTTGCGCAATATCCACTTTCATAGAGAAAACAGACATAACCCATCCTCATCAGGAGAGTATCCGCCAGAGGCGGAGATACCGACGCATCGACAGATGCGCCGGTGCAGACAGTATTACTTGATACGCTTTTGTGCTTCTTTCAGCAGCTGCTCTAGCACCAGACCCGGTTTCGAGAACTTACGCGCAACGATCATGGCGGCGATGATATAAGGCTTCCAGCTGGCTTCTTTGTAAGTAGCAATACGGTATTTTTCAAAGACGCCTTCGGTGACTTCCCCTTCCTTACAAGACACGCCTGAGATATCCGCTGGCAGGCAATGCATGTAGAGCGCTTCACCATCTTTGGTGTGCTTCATCATCTCTTCGGTGCAGTGCCAATCTTTATGTTTGGCATTCTCTGCTAGACACTGTTTTTCCAGCGCTTTCAGACCGTCATGATCGTTCGCACGCAGCAGTTCGGTACGCTCTTCCATGACTTTGTAAGGAGCCCATGATTTCGGATAAACGATATCCGCGTCTTTGAAGGCTTCAGCCATGGAGTTCACCTGACGGAAGCTACCACCAGAGGATTCAGCGTTTTGTTTCGCCACCGCAACCACATCTGGAATGAGGTCATAGCCTTCTGGGTGAGCCAGCGTGACATCCATACCAAAGCGGGTCATCAGACCGATGATGCCCTGCGGAACAGAAAGTGGTTTGCCATAGCTTGGTGAATACGCCCACGTCATGGCAATTTTTTTGCCTTTTAAGTTTTCTAAGCTGCCGAAATGCTCTTGGAGCCAAGCCAGATCGGCCATCGACTGCGTTGGATGATCAATGTCACATTGCAGGTTTACCAATGCCGGACGCTGTGGCAGAACCCCTTGTTCATAGCCTTCATCCAGCGCGGCACCCACTTCGCGCATATAAGCGTTACCTGCGCCAAGATACATGTCATCACGGATACCAATGGCATCGGCACAGAAAGAGATCATGTTCGCGGTTTCACGCACGGTTTCACCATGCGCAATCTGTGATTTGCCTTCATCCAGATCTTGTTGGGTTAATCCCAGCAAATTCAGGGCGGAAGCATAAGAAAAACGGGTTCTTGTGGAGTTATCGCGGAAAACGGAGATGCCTAAACCACTATTGAAAATCTTGGTCGCAATGTTTTCTGCGCGCATGGTTTTTAATGCTTCGGCCAGATCCAGAACCTGTTTCAGCTCATCTGGGCTTTGCTCCCAGGTCAGCAGAAAATCTTTTTCATGCAGATTCGACTTAAGCGCGTTGATATCCTTGATTAATTCGTTAACTGTTCTCATCTCATGGCCCTACAAAGTAAGTGATTGGCGTTTGATTTAATCTGCTATGGCGCACGTATGGCGGGTAGTTCAACGCTCGCCGTGAATAGCGACTGTTAACTCTTAAACAATAACTATGCCAAGCTGTGATTAATGGAGAGATAACGTATGAAATAGGAGGGATAATGTGAGCTAAGCCTCATTATTTATTCAAAATCAGCATGTGAAGTTATGAATATTAGTAATAGTTACATTATTAACTCACTAAGAAAGCTATTTCACTTTGCAAGTACCGCAAAGAAAAACGTTATTCTCAGCTTAGTGACAACCCAGAATGATAACAAAAACCATATTCTTATCAGTTTGATAATAAAGTGTGATGCCAACAACAGAAACTCATCCTAGTTAAGAAAAGGCAATTGATGTTTATCAAACCACACTTTCTATTCATGTATTATCGTAGGGTGAAAAGGACATAATTCCCGCTAACCATAAACGCGAATAATTTAGCGTTAGAGAAAGGTTCTGATTATGACACCCATAAATGCTCAGTCCATATTGATGCAAATTCAGCCGACGATCTTACGCTTCACAAAAATGCTCGCCAGCGTCTTACAATTGGAAGTCGAAATCGTTGATGCCAATATGACGCGAGTATCGGGCACTGGCCCCTACGGGAAATTTTTTGGCCGAAAACTCAATAGCAACTCAAGATTGCTTAGATATGTTCTTGATACAAAGCAGGAAAAAGTTGTTATCCATTCGCGATTCGATCCGGTTTGTGACGGCTGTACCAGCAAAGACAGCTGCAAAGAGAAGGCTTTTCTTGGGATCCCTATTATTTTTCAAAACGCCTGCATCGGAGTGATCAGCTTGGTGGCATTTACGCCTGAACAACAAGAGAGAATAAAAGATAATATTCATGAATTCTCTGACTACGTACGCCATATATCCAATCTTTTTGTCTCTAAGCTCCTAGAAAACCAAGGAGGTAGCGACGGAATAAATAAAATACTCATGAGCCTAATTGAGAATATGGACCAAGGCGTACTGGTTATTGATAATGAGAATAGAGCTAAATTTGCTAATCCCACGGCATTAAAACAGCTTAATGCGTCTCAAGATCAAATTATGGGTAAAACCTTTAATATCAGGCCACTTACTTTTCAACAAAATTATACCAGCGGCCATCTGCAACATATTATTTCCTTTGATGAACAACAGGAACTTATTATTGGTCAGCTGCATGATATTCAAGACCACCAGCTTTTTTTAATGGCATTTCATCAATCTCATTCACCGATGAACGTTGATTTTAATCCTGACGACCCACGTATTGAACATTTGGTTGGTGAATGCCGCCCAATTCGTACCTTAAAGCGTCTGATCACCCGCGTTGCCCCCAGCCCATCCAGCATTCTCGTGGTTGGTGAAAGCGGAACCGGTAAAGAAGTGGTGGCGCGTGCTATACATCAACTGAGCGATCGTAATAACAAACCATTTATTGCCATCAACTGCGCAGCTATTCCAGACCAACTGCTAGAAAGTGAATTATTTGGCTATGTTAAAGGCGCATTCACCGGTGCTTCGGCGAATGGGAAAATAGGCCTGATTCAGGCGGCCAATAATGGAACACTTTTTTTAGATGAAATTGGGGATATGCCTCTGACGCTGCAGGCTAAGTTACTGCGTGCGATTGAATCGCGTGAGGTTCAACCGATTGGTTCCAGTAAACCGATCCCCGTGGATATCAGAATTATTTCCGCTACTAACCAAAACCTTGAGCAATACATTGCCGACGGAAAATTCCGCGAAGATCTCTATTATCGTCTAAACGTTATTCCCATGACGCTGCCGCCGCTGCGTGAGCGCCAAGGTGATATTGAACTACTGGTGCATTACTTTTTAAATCTACACACCAAACGTATCGGTATTGTTTATCCGGGCATGGCGCCAGAAGTGATGTCTTTGCTCAAGCTTTACCGCTGGCCGGGCAACGTGCGCGAACTCAGCAACCTGATGGAATATTTGATTAACGTGGTTCCAAGCGGAGAAGTGATTGATATCTCGCTGCTCCCTCCAAATTTGGTCAATGGGCAGGTAATACGCAGCTACCGAGAGGATGTCCCCTATCAAAGCGCGGCGGCATGTGAAGAGCACGGCGCAACAGGGCTTGAAGATATGGAGCGGCAGATGATCCGCGAAGCGCTGAGCCGCCACAATAATAAAAAACAGGCCGCAGACGAACTTGGTATTGGTATTGCGACGCTATATCGGAAAATCAAAAAATACGAACTTACGTCACTTTAGGCACTGAGCCCCTTGCGCTAATGCTGTGCAGGGGCTTGCCCACATCCCACATTTAGCACGATAGCCAATGCGCAGATCGTGTTAACCGTGAACCAACAACATCCCCATAATGAACAGGCAGAGCATCATCGGCAGAGCTAAAACCAGTAATTCCAGCATGCGCTTGCCCGGATGCAAAACCTCATCCTCTTTCGTTTTAGCTAGCGCCATAGCCCCCAGCAACACTGCCAGCAAAGACAGAGCACCTGCAAAGCTAAAATCGGCAAACAGCACTGACATCTTCCATGCATTATAAGCTTCTGGCGATACCGTTGCCTGATGCTGCCCTTCTGCCATCCATTGCCACAGTAGCAATACCAGCGGTAGCAGCCATGAGCCTGCACCGGCGATCCATGAAATACGTCTAATCATTGCCTTCACCCTAAAACCAAACCCGAGATATATTTCATTCTCGATTTCCACTCAAAAAAAAGCCCCGCAATGCAGGGCTATGAGCTGATTTCTTTAACAGAAATCAGAATGGAATATCGTCATCGAAATCCATTGGAGGTTCATTGCTTGGTGGCTGAGCTGCCGGCGCATTCTGTGGGCGAGCCGCTGGCTGAGAACCGCCGCTAAACTGATTGCCCTGTGGCTGCTGAGGCTGACCCCAACCGCCCTGCTGCCCTTGTGCCTGACCGCCGCCCATAGGAGCGCCGCCGCCTTGACGTCCACCCAGCATTTGCATGGTGCCGCCAACGTTTACGACGATTTCAGTGGTGTATTTTTCAACGCCAGCCTGATCGGTCCACTTACGGGTCTGCAAAGCACCTTCGATGTAAACCTGAGAACCTTTGCGCAGATATTCACCTGCAACCTCTGCCAGCTTGCCAAACAACACTACACGGTGCCATTCGGTTTTTTCTTTCTGTTCGCCGGTTTGCTTGTCGCGCCAAGTCTCGGAGGTGGCCAGAGTAATATTGGCTACAGCACCACCATTCGGCATATAACGGACTTCTGGATCTTGACCCAGATTCCCGACAAGAATCACTTTGTTAACGCCTCTGCTGGCCATTTCGATTCTCCTGATGAAGTAAATTTGTACACACTAAAAATAATTATAGCGCGTAGTCTAAACCGTTAATTCTATCACGCCAGAGCCCTAACAGCATCACTGTTCGCTTCTGTGAAGTGGATTCCTTAATTGTTTAAGCATAGAACAATTTTGCATTCATATACTGGATATTCATTCAGGTTTTATTGTGCCATAATTGATCGTTTCAAGCATCGTTGTGTACTACTAAACTCGCCAAATATCGCAGCAGGCCGCGCCGTTACTGGTCTTAGCGTATTTTAAGCGACCGAGTACGCTACGCAGACCAAGATTATCCAGAGCCTATCCCAATAGGTACTCCGCTGTTGCCCGCTGTGTACGATTTATCAGCAAACAGCGGTAGGTAAGCCTAATGAGATGGGTTCTTCATCCGGGAAGTCGTTAATGGATAAAATAGAAATACGGGGTGCTCGCACCCACAACCTGAAAAATATTAATCTGATCATTCCTCGCGACAAGCTGATTGTTGTGACCGGTCTATCAGGCTCAGGCAAGTCCTCTCTGGCGTTTGATACGCTGTACGCTGAAGGCCAGCGCCGGTATGTCGAATCGTTGTCTGCCTATGCGCGTCAGTTTCTTTCTTTGATGGAAAAGCCAGACGTTGACCACATTGAGGGTCTGTCTCCGGCAATTTCCATTGAGCAGAAATCTACCTCACATAACCCGCGTTCAACCGTGGGGACAATCACTGAAATCCATGACTATCTGCGTCTGCTGTTTGCCCGCGTTGGTGAGCCACGCTGCCCGGATCATGATGTTCCCTTAGCCGCACAAACCGTCAGCCAAATGGTTGATAACGTGCTGACGCAGCCGGAAGGTAAGCGTCTGATGTTGCTGGCACCGATCGTCAAAGATCGCAAAGGTGAGCATACTAAAACGCTGGAAAATCTGGCGGCACAAGGCTATATCCGCGCTCGCATCGACGGCGAGGTGTGCGATCTTTCCGATCCTCCCAAGCTGGAGCTTCAGAAAAAACACAGCATCGAAGTGGTGGTCGATCGTTTCAAAGTACGCGATGACATGGCACAACGCTTAGCGGAATCCTTTGAAACCGCGCTAGAGCTGTCTGGCGGCAGCGCGATTGTTGCCGATATGGATGACGCTAAAGCGCCTGAGCTGTTGTTCTCTGCAAACTTTGCCTGCCCAATTTGTGGCTACAGCATGCGTGAGCTTGAACCACGTTTGTTCTCATTCAACAATCCAGCAGGGGCTTGCCCAACCTGTGATGGCTTGGGCGTACAACAATATTTCGATCCCGATCGCGTGGTGCAAAACGCCGAGCTATCACTGGCCGGCGGCGCAATTCGCGGCTGGGATCGTCGTAACTTCTACTATTTCCAAATGCTGAAATCGTTAGCAGACCATTATCATTTTGATGTGGAAGCGCCGTTCGGTAGTTTGGATGCTAAAACGCAGAAAGCCGTGCTGTATGGCTCCGGCAAAGAGTCGATTGAGTTTAAATATATCAACGACCGTGGCGACATTACGGTGCGCAACCATCCGTTCGAAGGCGTGTTGCACAATATGGAGCGCCGCTACAAAGAAACAGAATCTTCTGCGGTACGCGAAGAGCTATCGAAATTCATCAGCAACCGTTCATGCGCATCGTGCCACGGCACTCGTCTACGTGAAGAAGCACGTCATGTGTTTGTTGAGAACACCACGCTGCCTGTGATTTCAGATCTTAGCATTGGTGATGCTCTGACGTTCTTCCGCGATCTGAAACTGCAGGGCCAGCGTGCGCAGATTGCCGAAAAAATCCTGAAGGAAATCGGCGACCGACTGAAGTTCTTGGTTAACGTAGGCCTGAACTACTTGAGCTTGTCCCGTTCTGCCGAAACGCTTTCCGGCGGTGAGGCGCAGCGTATTCGCTTGGCAAGTCAGATCGGCGCAGGTCTGGTTGGGGTGATGTACGTGCTGGATGAGCCTTCAATCGGCTTACATCAGCGTGATAACGAGCGACTTCTGGAAACCTTGATCCACCTGCGCAATCTGGGTAACACCGTGATTGTGGTGGAGCACGATGAAGACGCCATTCGCGCAGCCGATTACGTGATTGATATCGGCCCAGGTGCGGGCGTGCACGGCGGCGAAGTCGTTGCTCAAGGCTCGGTGGATGAGATCATGGCGGTGCCTGAATCCCTCACCGGCCAGTTCCTTAGCGGTAAACGTGAAATCGCGGTGCCTGCGGAACGCGTTCCTGCCGATGCCACCAAAGTACTTAAGCTGATCGGTGCCAGCGGAAATAACCTGAAGGACGTTACGCTAACGCTGCCTGTGGGGCTTTTCACCTGTATCACCGGTGTTTCTGGCTCCGGTAAATCCACGCTGATTAACGACACCCTGTTCCCGATTGCGCAAACCCAGCTAAACGGTGCAACGCTCGCGGAACCGGCGCCTTATCGCGCGGTGGAAGGAATGGAACATTTCGATAAAGTTATCGATATTGACCAAAGCCCAATTGGCCGTACGCCACGATCAAACCCAGCAACCTACACCGGTATCTTTACGCCAGTACGCGAGCTGTTTGCAGGTGTTCCTGAATCACGCGCGCGCGGCTATAACCCTGGGCGTTTTAGCTTTAACGTTAAAGGCGGACGCTGTGAAGCCTGTCAGGGCGATGGGGTTATCAAGGTTGAAATGCATTTCTTGCCGGATATCTACGTACCTTGCGATCAATGCAAAGGTAAGCGTTATAACCGTGAAACGCTGGAGATTAAATACAAAGGCAAGAGCATCCACGAAGTGCTGGATATGACGATCGAAGAGGCGCGTGAGTTCTTCGATGCAGTCCCTGCGCTGGCGCGTAAGCTGCAAACGCTGATCGATGTTGGTCTATCCTATATTCGCTTAGGTCAGTCAGCAACCACGCTATCTGGCGGCGAAGCGCAGCGCGTGAAGCTGTCTCGCGAGCTCTCCAAGCGCGGGACCGGCCAAACCCTGTATATTCTGGATGAACCAACCACCGGCCTGCATTTCGCTGATATTCAGCAACTGCTGGCGGTATTGCATCAATTGCGCGATCAGGGCAACACCATCGTGGTAATTGAGCATAACTTGGACGTGATAAAAACAGCTGACTGGATCGTCGACTTAGGACCAGAAGGCGGCGGTGGCGGTGGTCAGATTCTGGTATCAGGGACACCGGAAACTGTGGCTGAGTGTGAGCAATCACATACTGCTAGATTCTTGAAACCGTTACTTATTAAAAAATAGAGTACCGTTACAAGCCGAAAATTAATGCGCCCCGATGAGAACGATCATCGGGGCGTTTTATATTTTGGCATTCGCTATCTGCTTACATATTAAAGAGAGATTACAGCCCTTGGCGGGTTTGCTCACCGACATGGTTAAGCGCTAAAGAATAAGAGCCATCAACCAGTTTATAGAGCAAAGAATCATTGAGGGTACCGTCGAGGAAAATCGTACTCCAATGCGCTTTATTCAGGTTAGGACTTGGAACAATATCTTTATGTTCGCTGCGCAGTTGCGCTGCCTGCTCACAGCTCATTTTAAGCGCTACGGCAGGACGACCTTCTACATGGTCGACCATCGCAAACATCACGCCGCCTACTTTAACCTGATTTGCTCGCCAACGATTTTGGACGCTTTGCTCTGCCCCCGGTTTAGCCATGCAGTATTGCAAAAATGCCGAATTATTCATGAACAATATCCCCTTGTATAGTTGCGACGATCCGGCGCGTACCGCCGTGCACGCGGTGTTCACCAAACCATATCCCCTGCCAGGTTCCCAACTGTAGCTTTCCCCGACATATCGGTAACGTTAAGGAAGCCCCTAACAGCGAAGACTTAATATGCGCAGGCATATCATCATCGCCTTCATAGTCGTGCTCATAGGGAGCATCTTCGGGGACCGTTCGCATGAAGTGTTGCTCCATATCGTAACGGACAGTGGGATCACAGTTTTCGTTGAGGGTTAACGACGCGGAGGTGTGCTGCAGCAGCAGATGCAATATCCCTACCTCGACAGAGGCTAACTGTGGGAGTTTCTCGATAATTTCATCGGTGACCAGATGGAAACCACGCGGCTTTGCATGCAAAACAATAGTGTGCTGATACCACATCTTCAGACGTCCTTAACTAGTATATTCTTTGTACAATAGTCGGCAACTTTTGAGCATCAAAAGTTATGTAAAGACCTCGTTAGCCTACGCCCCGGACAGATAGTTTGCAGCAGTCAATTTTCCTCGGCATGAAAACTCGCGCAAAAAAACCCATGTATTTTTGATACATGGGCTAAAAAATTAATTAATTTGTTTAATATTAATTAGTTATATTTATCTTCCATTGGTTTGCCATCCATGCTCCGCTGCTTTGCATCAGGAAACCGAATATTCCTCCTAGGCACAGCGCCAAAACCACCGATAACCACTCGGACTGCGAGCCAAATAGCGCACAGGCACCGATAAAACTGCCGGGCACAAAGCAAAGCACGCGCAGTCGGGATTGAGCACACATCATGAAGGATATCGCCCCCGTCGTCGCTGCTGCGTAGCTAACGCCTGTCGAGGCCGTCAGAGCCATTGCAATGGCAGCCCAGCTTGCCCCACTCACATTAGCCGCTAGGCCACGACATAAACCCAGCAGCCCTTTGCTGGGAATAGCAAAATAGGTTGTGCAGCCTAAAAAGCCAATCCAGCTCATGAGTGCTAACTGCTCGGCTAGCCATGCCCAAACACCGGATAAAATACCGGTGCTTAGCGCAAGACAAAGCAGTAACCGTGTGTCTTTTTTCATTATGAAACTATCGCTAATGCCCCAAGCCCGATGAACAAACCTGCAATCGTTGCGCTCATCAAGTTGGAAAGAGTTGCCGCAAGCAAAGCGCGTAATCCTAGGCGTGCAATGTCCGATGCACGCTCTGGAGCAACAGCGCTAAAGGCACCCACTACCACCGCAATTGATCCAAAGTTGGCGAAACCACAGAGAGCAAAAGAGATAACGGCAATGGTTTTTGGATCTAAAGCACCCGCAGCATCCTTGAGATAGGGAGAGAAATTCACGTACGCGACAAACTCGTTAATGGCCAGTTTCTGTCCTATTAAACCACCAGCCAGTGCAGAGTTATCCCAGCTCACGCCCATGATGTATGCCAACGGAGAGAAGATATAACCCAACAGGCTTTCCAAGCTGACACCTGACCAACCAAACAACCCACCGACGCCACCAATGATGCCGTTGATCAACGCAATTAACGCAACAAACGCCATCACCACCGTCGCCACGCCAACGGCGATCTTCAGACCTAGCATTGCACCGCTCGCCGCCGCTTCAATAACACTCGCGGGGCGCTTATCGCTGAATGACATCTGGCTAAACTCAACCTGAGACTCCTCTGTGGCGGGGCTAAGCATACGCGCAAATAAGATCCCGCCGGGGATCGCCATCAACGACGCAGCTAGCAAGTACTCGATGGGCACACCTAACCCCGCATAGCCCACCAGCATGGAACCCGCAATTGACGCCATTCCGCTGCAAATTACCGTAAAAAGTTCGTTGCGGTTCATTTTGCTAATAAATGGTTTGAGCACCGCCGGAAGTTCGTTTTGCCCGAGAAATATCGTGGTGACCGCTGCAAACGCCTCTACTTTGCTCACTCGCATCATTTTCTGGAACACATAACCAAGAATATTAATAACCCAGCCCATCACGCCGATATAATAAAGAATCGAGATCAGCGAAGTAATAAAAATAATTGCGGGTAATACATGGAATGCGAAAACAAAACCAGCACCGTCAAATAACACATTCATTTTTGGGCCAACTAGGCCACCAAAAATAAATGAACTACCCGCATCGCTGTATGAAATAACCTTATTAACCCCACTCGCAATAGCGTTGACCAACCATTTTCCAGCAGGGACATAAAGCATCACTGCACCCAAAACAACCTGTAATAAAAGTGCCGCACCAACCGTTCTTATTTTAATTTTTCTTCGATTATTAGAAAATACAAAAGCGATTAAAAGGAGTATACCAATACCCAACAAGCTGCGTAATAAGTCCATAAATCCGTCCCTTCGATATATGCAGCCATATCCAAAATAATTCGAGTTGCATTGAGGCGGCAAGTAAGTAAATCCCGATGAGCTTACTCAAGTAAGTAATTCGGGTGCACGAGCTGGCCAACAAAAATGCAGCTTGAAGTATGATGGATATATACCTGAAAGAGGATAAGCGTAAAAGCCCATCCACCTTTCAGGTTGGCGTTTTATTTAGTTGTTAATATCAGGATAAAACTTAAGGAGTAACGCTATTTTTATGCTGCGGTCTCCTGGTAGCAACATGCAATCTGAGCGGCTAGTTTTGCATTATTAAATACCAATTGGATATTGGAATGCAGGCTATCCCCTCCTGTGAGTTCCGCGACTCTTGCCAGCAGGAATGGTGTGCTATCTTTCCCATGAACCCCCTGTTCAACCGACTCCTGAACCGCTTGCTCAATCGCCGCGTTGATTTTAGCTTCAGGCATCGCGAATTGTTCAGGGATCGGGTTAGCAATCACCATTCCACCGTCCAAACCAGACTGCCACTTGGTCGCCATCGCCTTCGCTATCTGCTCTGGCTCATCCAATTGAATGCTGACGGAGAATGGGCTAGTACGGCAGAAAAATGCGGGTAAAACCTGAGTTTGATAGCCAATCAACGGTACACCGTGCGTCTCAAGATATTCCGTGGTCAACCCTAAATCCAGAATCGATTTTGCCCCGGCACAAATCACGGCCACGTTGGTTTTTGCCAGTTCTTGTAAATCAGCAGAAATATCAAATGTTTGTTCAGCACCGCGGTGAACACCACCAATACCGCCAGTGGCAAAGACATGAATACCGGCCATTTCAGCAATAATCATGGTCGAGGCCACGGTAGTAGCACCGTTTTTGCCTGCTGCAACGATGAATGGCAAGTCACGACGGCTCACTTTCGCCACGTTGTGACCTTCTTTGCCGAGCAGCTCAATCTCTTCGCGGGATAAGCCTGCTTTCATACGGCCATTAATAATCGCAATCGTCGCAGGTACTGCGCCATTTTCACGGATTTGCTGCTCAACCGCCAACGCCGTTTCGGCATTTTGTGGGTAAGGCATACCATGAGAAATAATGGTAGATTCTAAAGCCACAACAGGGCGATTATTGGCTAATGCCTCAGCAACTTCCGGCGAAATATCCAGATACTCATTGGTCATAACGTTATTTTTCATGATTGTAGTTCCAACAGTTTTTGAACACTGCCATTCGACAGATTAGGGTTATTAGTAAATTCAGAGGAAAGGGTTAACGCGGAACATCCCTGCGCAAAACGGATACTTTCGGCAAGCGTCATGTCTTCAAGCCAACAGCTAGCCAGCCCAGCCATCATGGCATCACCAGCCCCGGTCACATTGACGATGTTCACCGGCAGAGGACTCGACCACCCGCTTTGCCCATCAATTTCACTGTAAAAAACACCGGCCGCTCCCATGCTAAGCGCAATTCGCTGCACGCCTTGGTCATGGAACCATTTAGCCGCCTTAGGCGCATCTTTAGGGCTAGTAATCGTCATCCCGCTGAGGATCTCGGCCTCAAGACGGTTAGGTTTCAACGTATGAATATGTGATAGCCAATTTCGGATCTTGGGTGCTTTAAATGCAGATACGGTATCAACAAATATTGGAACACTGCCGGCGTGGCTAAATAGCCATGCCAAAGCATCTTCGGTAAGGTTGCAGTCAACAATTAATACACCGGCATGCTGAATAAGATCTTTTGACATTGCCAATAATGCGGGCGTCAGTTTTTCTAAAATTCGCATATCATTAATAGCGACCAGCATTTCACCACTTTCATCTAATAAAGAGACATAGGTTGACGTGCTTTCACCATGCAGTTTATGGAAACTATCAATATGAACACCGGCTAACTTTGCCTGCTCTAATAAAGTATCACCGTAAAAATCATCTCCTACTACGGAAATCAGATGGCACTCCCGCCCTAATAAGGCAATATTTTGCGCTATATTTCTCCCGACACCGCCTGGAGTACATTTTATTTTCCCTGGGTTGGAATCTTCATAAACTAATTTAGAGGCTGAGTATCCGCATACATCCATATTCGTAGAGCCTACGGTGACAACATAGCTGTGCTCAGACAATATGTATCCTTTTCCTTTTATATATCCTTTCTTCATTAAGTTCATAATATGTCCTGCTACACCAGAGCGGCTAATACCTAAAACATCGGCAATTTCCTGCTGTGGGATCAAAGGATCACGTCTCAGAAGCTGCAATATCTGCTTTTCTCGGCTAGTCATATTGGACACTTGTTTGTTTTTAAACATGCGTTTGTTTTAAGCCGCCATTGAAAAACAGTAAAGTGGGATTTAGAAGTTTAAGAAGGAATTGGGAAGGCGATCGTAATTAAGATGAATGTGTTTTCATTCATTATTTTGTGAGCAATATCAAGCTATCAATCTCTCGATTTAAACCTAATAACCACAAAAACAAATCATTAAAAATAATGCAGAATTTAGTTCTTTTAATAAATATTTAAAATCATAGAGATAGGAATTTTCCCGTAATGCGCTAACTTTTGTTTGCATAGACACTCATTATCGATTTTGAGTGATTCATCAGCATGTGCCCTTTCAGTTCCAACGAGATCTGTCTCACAGTTGGTGTAGCTGTTTTCAGTGGAAAACTATTGGAGATGAGAAATAAAAAAAGCTCCCGAGAATATCGAGAGCTTCATTAACGATAAGGATTAAACGGCAGCGAATGACTGAGCAACCCGCTGCGCATTGGCGTGATTCATTCCCGCTACGCACATGCGGCCGCTGGCGATCAGATATACGCCAAACTCTTCACGCAGCCGTTCAACCTGCTGAGCACTGAGGCCGGTATAACTAAACATGCCGCGCTGCGACATCAGATAGTCAAAGTTGCGCTGTGGCAACACGGTTTTTAAGCCGTCCACCAGCGTGCGGCGCATTGCAATGATACGCAGACGCATACTTTCAACTTCTTCCAGCCATAAGGCTTTAAGCTTCGGATCGTTTAGCACCGTTGCCACAACCTGAGCCCCAAAGTTAGGTGGGCTGGAGTAAATGCGGCGCACGGTCGCTTTTAACTGGCCTAATACTCGGCTTGCTGCTTCTTCGCTTTCACACACCACGGATAACCCGCCAACGCGTTCACCATAGAGAGAGAAAATTTTCGAAAACGAATTACTCACGAGGCATGGCAACTCTGCCTGAGCCATAGCGCGTATAGCATAGGCGTCCTCTTCCATTCCCGCCCCAAAGCCTTGATAAGCGATATCGAGGAATGGAATAAGCTCACGCGCTTTCGCGATTTCAATCACGCGATCCCATTGCGCATTGGTGAGATCTGAGCCCGTAGGGTTGTGACAGCAAGGGTGCATTAACACGATGCTGCGTGCAGGCAGCTGATTTAGCGTGTTAAGCATCGCATCAAAATTCACACCCAGCGTTTCAGGGTCGAAATAGGGATACTGATGCACTTTGAAGCCCGCACCCGAGAAGATCGCAATATGGTTTTCCCACGTTGGATCGCTGACCCACACCTCAGAATCAGGGAAATAATGCTTTAAAAAGTCGGCCCCAACTTTCAGCGCACCGGAACCACCGATAGTTTGCACCGTAGCAATACGCTTTTGAGCAACCATTGGATGTGTATCACCAAACAATAGGCTCTGGATCGCGCTACGGTATGGCGCTAATCCTTCCATCGGCAGATACAACGACGCAGCACCCTCGCGAGCATTTAGGATCTCTTCCGCAGCAGCAACGGCTTTCAACTGAGGAATAGTTCCCTTTTCGTCATAGTACAGACCGATACTGAGGTTAACTTTATCGGCTCGAGGATCCTGTTTGTAGGTATCCATCAGCGAGAGAATCGGATCGCCTGCATAGGCGTCTACATGCTGAAACACGGGTGCTCTCCTTGAAATCACGGGGGTGTAAAAATATCTTTAACAACACAATAACCTTGTCGCAGACCATAAAGCTATAGCCAATTACTTCGTCCATACCGATCTTTTTGGACTAGGCTTAAAGGATATGTTTCATCATAGCCAAAATAATTTGAGCTGCATTGAGGCGGCAAGTTGAGCGCAGCCAACAAAAATGCTGCTTGAAATATGGCGGGTATGGATCGGATGGAGCTTCTGTTTAGCCTATCCAACTGAAGGAGAAAACGATGTCCACACAACCTATTATCAAACTGAGCGACGGGAATACCATGCCACAGCTCGGTTTAGGCGTATGGCAGGCTTCGAATGAGCAGGTCATCACCGCTATCGAAACGGCGTTAGAGACAGGGTATCGCTCAATCGATACTGCGGCCATTTATGCTAACGAAGAAGGCGTCGGCAAAGCGTTAGCAAACTCGTCAATTGCTCGCGATGAGCTTTTCATCACCACTAAATTATGGAACACAGACCAAGATAATGCGGCTAAGGCGCTGGAAGAAAGCCTAAAAAAGCTGCGGTTAGATTACATAGACCTGTATCTGATTCATTGGCCCGCTCCCGCACAGGATAAATACGTTACCGCGTGGAAATCGCTGATTGAATTGAAAAAACAGGGACTGATTAAAAGCATTGGCGTATGTAATTTTAACATCCCGCACCTACAGCGCCTAATCGATGAAACGGGCGTTTCACCCACCGTGAACCAAATTGAGCTCCATCCTTTGATGCAGCAAAAAACCATGCACGCGTGGAATGCCACCCATCACATTGCCACTGAGTCTTGGAGCCCGCTAGCGCAGGGTGGTGAAGGCGTTTTTGATACTGAAATCATTCATAAGCTGGCGAAAAAGTATGAGAAAACCCCTGCTCAGATTGTTATTCGCTGGCACTTGGATTCAGGATTAATTGTGATCCCTAAATCCGTCACGCCAAAACGTATTCAAGAAAACTTTGGGGTGTTTGATTTTAGATTGGATAAAGATGAGCTGAGCCTGATTGCTAAGCTCGATAGCGGAAAACGTCTGGGTCCCGATCCTGATACGTTTGAAAAGCTTTGATTAATCGCTAAAAAATCCCCGCGGTGTGGTAGCGCCGTTCACCG
>NZ_FMIQ01000071.1 GCF_900095695.1 Hafnia alvei
TCACTCGCGTTTAGGCCTTGGTGCCGAATATCAGCGCGATTTCCTCAAAGTGGCCGCCAACGCCTACATGCGTTTGACCAACTGGAAAAACTCACCGGACTTCGATAACTACGAAGAACGCCCAGCCAACGGGTGGGATATTCGTACCGAAGGCTATTTACCTGCCTATCCGGGGATCGGCGGCAAGCTGGTGTATGAGCAGTATTACGGCGACCGCGTCGGGCTGTTTGGTAAAGATAATCAGCAAAAAGATCCGGTAGCGGTGACGGCTGGCGTTAACTATTCGCCTTTCCCGCTGATGAAGTTCAACGTCGACCACCGCATGGGTAAAAGCAATCAAAACGACACCCGCTTTGGCATCGATCTGAACTATGTGTTTGGCGCACCGTTAGGTCAGCAGTTGGATAGCAGCCTGTTGGCGGCGAGCCGCAGCTTGGCCGCGAATCGTTACGACTTTGTCGAACGTAACAACAACATCGTGTTGGAATACCGCAAAAAAGAGAGCATCAGCCTCCGGTTAGCTTCGCAAATCAGCGGCTACAGCGGTGAAAGTAAATCGCTGGGCGTGTCGGTCAACAGCACCAACGGCGTTGAGCGTATTGAGTGGACCGCGCCAGAACTGCTGAGTCAGGGTGGGCAGATTGTTCAGGTTTCTGAACAGCAGTTCAACGTGATCATTCCTGAATATCAATACGGCAACGATACCAACAACAGCTATGTGGTGAGCGGCGTTGCCTACGATAAATCCGGCAATGCATCGCCTAAGGCAGAAAGCTTGGTGATCGTGTCATCAGCGGCGGTGAGCATTCTTAATAGTACGCTTACCCCGATGGAGCTACAGCTACCGAACGATGGTACCTCTACGGCTAGATTGACGCTGGTATTGCGTGATGCGAACAATCACCTCGTCAGTGGTATCGCCGATGACATCAAAACCACGCTAAGTCCCGTGGGTCGCGGTCAGCCAGATGCCACGGTGAGTGCTTTCAGCGAAGACATGACCCGTATGGGCACCTATAGCGCCACCGTGACGGCGGGCGAAAATATGGGTGAATATAAAATTACGCCTGAAATCCATAATGCCAAACTTGCGTCAGCGACGCTGTATGTCGGCAGAGCTCCGGTGATCAGCGGTTTAACCATGAGCGGCAAGCTGGCGTTAGGCGAGCAGCTATCGGGTCATTATCAGTTCGATAGCAACAGCGGCAATGCACAAGATGCCTCTCTTTACCAATGGGGCAATAAAGGGCAAACCACAGGGCTGAATGGCGCTGAGACCATCGTTACTTCAGGTAGCGTGCCGGGCTATACGCTGGTCGCCAGCGATGTTGGGCAGGTAAAAGAGCTGTCGGTTCAGGCGCGTAACGGGGTGGAAACCTTAGGGAATACGCTGACGGTCACCACGGCTCCGGGCGATAACGGCAACAACACCGAAGGTGGTGGTGAAGGCGGCGTGATTGTGGATGAAACTGTAGCGCCAACCATCAGCAACGTGGCTATCAGCGGTAAGCTGGCGGTCGGCGAAGCACTGAGCGGCAGCTACACCTTTGCGGCCAACACGGGTAACTCAACCGATACTTCCGAGTATCAATGGGGCGCCAAGGGCTCAACCGCCAACGCAGTAGAAAACGGCAACGGCAAAGCGATT
>NZ_FMIQ01000067.1 GCF_900095695.1 Hafnia alvei
TACATCCCTGTAGGCGAATCCTAACCTGCATGATTCACTCGGCTGTCCGGTAGTGTGCCGGAAAAGGTCAACCCCAAAAGACAAAAGATAAAAGATAAAAGACAAAAACTTTATCTGTTTTTTAGTTTAAGTCGTGGCATTTAGAGCAGTGAAAACAGGATGTTTTCACGAGGGGAGGAGGCGCCAGGGATGGCGCATGCCGACCCGGCGCGGAGATGGCGTCTCGGATAAAAGCGCGAGGATTGAAGGGGCGCGCGCTGGCGCCCCTCATCTGTCGCCTTCGATTTAGCTATATGTGATAGCTGTTATTGATAGGCGGTCGAAACCTTACACCAAGGCCGCATAGACACTTGGCGGACGAAACCTTACACCAAGGCCGCATAAACACTTGGCGGACGAAACCTACATCACCTCATCCTGACTAATCTCATCCAGCGACAGGCTAAAACTCGGAATAAAGACTTCCATAAAGTATTCCATTTCAGGGCTTGAGCGCATATCCAATGTTTTTTCTAAGCGTGCTTTGGCCAGCTTAAATTCATTATTACCGGCTGATAGTTCTTCCAAACATTTGAGATAGGCGCACAGGGCATCAGCCTGTTTAACGACTAACTTCTCATCTTCGGTGTAGAAGTGTTCATCCAGCAATGGGCGGAAATCGTTTTGTAACTCCGGTGGCAGCATTTCGATCAGTTTTTGCTGCGCGACTTTCTCAATTTTTTTGTATTCGTGCGCAATTTGCGGATTGTAGTATTTGATAGGCGTAGGCATATCGCCTGTCAGCACTTCACTGGCATCGTGGTACATCGCCAGCAGCGCCACGCGTTCAGGATTAACATTGCCATTGAACTTGCGATTTTTAATGATGGCGAGGGCGTGAGCGACAAACGCGACCTGCAAACTATGTTCAGAGACGTTCTCGGTGCGAACGTTGCGCATCAGCGGCCAGCGGCTAATCAGTTTTAATCGGGACAGATGGGCAAAAAAGTGGCTTTGATTCTGGCTCATAACGCTCTCTCAATAAAACAGGTAGTGGAAAGACGAAGTCTATTGTGGGCGGTGATGGGGGAGGATGCAAATAAGAAACGGCACCAGAAGGTGCCGTTATGTCATGCGAAAAAATCAATATTTCTGATGGTAGCCAGAGAAGAAACGGCCCAGTTTGTGGATAGCCATATCTAAGTCATCTACGTGTGGCAGCGTGACGATTCGGAAGTGGTCCGGCTCAGGCCAGTTAAAAGCAGTACCTTGAACTAATAGCACTTTCTCTTGTAGCAACAGGTCGAGAACCATCTTTTGATCGTCGTGAACGTTGAAGCGCTTAGCATCGATTTTTGGGAACATATACAGCGCGCCGCGTGGTTTCACGCAGGATACGCCAGGGATTTCGTTAATCAGTTCCCAAGCACGGTTACGCTGTTCATACAAACGGCCGCCCGGTTGGATAAACTCACTGATGCTCTGGTAGCCGCCGATAGCGGTTTGAATTGCATGTTGCATCGGAACGTTAGCGCATAAACGCATCGACGCCAGCATTTCCAGACCTTCAATGTAGCCTTTAGCATGCTTTTTCGGTCCACTCAGAACCATCCAACCCTGACGGAATCCCGCCACGCGGTAGGTTTTGGATAAACCATTAAAGGTGACAACCAGCAGGTCAGGTGCCAATGAGGCAATAGATATGTGTTCAGCATCGTCATATAAGATCTTGTCGTAGATCTCATCGGCGAAGATGATCAGGTTGTTTTCACGCGCGATGGTGACAATCTCTTCCAACAACTCTTTGCTGTAGACCGCACCGGTTGGGTTATTCGGGTTGATAATCACGATACCACGCGTGCGCGGGGTAATTTTGCTGCGGATGTCGTTCAGATCGGGGAACCAGTCGGCTTCTTCGTCACAACGGTAGTGCACGGCGTTGCCGCCTGATAACGAAACAGCGGCGGTCCATAATGGGTAATCTGGAGCGGGGACCAGCATTTCGTCATCGCTGTTGAGCAGTGCTTGCATCGACTGCACGATCAGTTCAGAAACACCGTTACCAATATAGATATCTTCTACGGTAACATCATGGATATCACGCGCTTGATAGTGCTGCATGATCGCTTTACGCGCGGAATATAGCCCCTTGGAATCACAGTAGCCCTGAGCCGTTGGCAGATTGCGAATGACGTCCACCAGAATCTCATCGGGCGCTTCAAAACCGAACGGTGCCGGGTTGCCGATGTTTAATTTCAGGACTTTATTGCCTTCTTCTTCGAGTCGTTTTGCTTCTTTCAACACCGGCCCACGAATGTCATAGCAGACGTGATCAAGCTTGCGGGATTTTTCAATAGGGGACATAAAACAGCAGCCTTTATAATACGTAGCCAGAATAAAATTCGGCATTGCGCGTGGAAATGCGTGTCCATACGAGTAGAACACTGCGATGTAAAATAATGTACTCCCCGTAGCAGGGGTTTTGAAGGGTACAGGCTGTTTTTGGTGCAAAACGTTAGCTTATCCGTTAGTCATAACCGATAACGCGTAATAATGACTTGTTAGTTAGCGTTTAAAACTTAACAATAAAGAAAATGCAGTGAAAAATTCCATGAAAAATCACTGGGGTTGTAAAAATAACGCCACATAACAGGAGATGTTGGGTGAAAAATAACGATAACCAACCGTGGATCTCACCGCTGAAAAAAATCCCTACGGTCTTAACGCCTATCGTTCGAGCACAAGAGAAACATTATGGGCAAATTTTGAACCCTACGCGCTGGTGGGGGCGGTTTCCTTTTCTGTTCTGGTTGGTGGCTTTTTTCGTCGGCTTTTTGGAAAGAAGAGGCTCAGGGATTTCACCTACGCTACGAGCGTTGGTGATGACGCGTGTATCCCAGCAGTGTGATTGTGCTTTTTGCATTGATGCTAACAGCTTGAGATTGGCCGAGCGCAGCGGCTCGCTAGATAAAGTAATGTCAGTTCAGAATTGGCAGGCAGCGGATTGTTTCGATGAGCAGGAGCGTGCAGCATTAGCGTATGCAGATGGTATGACGGCGACGCCTCCGCGAATTGATGATGGCCTGAAAGCTCAGCTGAAATCTCATTTCAATGAAAAAGCGATCACCGAACTTACGGCGCTGATTGCGTTTCAGAATTTATCAGCGCGCTTTAATGCCGCGCTGGATATTCCTTCTCAGGGGCTTTGCGTGCCTGAAACTGCGGTAAAACGTAAGGGAGCACCACGTGTTTGACCGTTACTTACACCCTCGGGTTAAACCACTGCTTAATCAGATTGTAATTCATCTCGATCGTCCAGCGATCACGCCGGATCGAATAAGCCTCGGCGGATTCGTCGTTGGCGTTTTGGCTCTGCCTTTTTTGGCGATGCAGTGGTATTACGCTGCTTTAATTGCCATTATGATTAACCGGCTATGTGATGGGCTAGATGGCGCTTTGGCGCGCAGAAGGGGCCTTTCAGACGCGGGGGGCTTTTTAGATATAGCGCTGGATTTCTTGTTCTATGCACTGGTTCCGTTTGGCTTCGTGCTGGCCTCACCCGAGCTGAATGCGGTTGCGGGAGCATGGCTATTATTTGCCTTTATCGGCACCGGCAGCAGTTTTTTAGCTTTTGCGGCGGTGGCGGATAAGTATCAATTAGAAAATTTGGATTACCCGCATAAATCATTCTATTACCTTGGCGGGCTCACCGAGGGCGCGGAAACCATATTGGTGTTTATTCTTTTTTGTCTGTTCCCTGCTTATTTTCCGCTGATGGCGTGGGTGTTTGGTGGCCTGTGCTGGTTTACAACCCTTACGCGTGTTTGGGGGGGGTATAAGACGTTGAAGAGAGTGGAGAAGGTTTAGGTTTCATCCTGATAGCCCCATCCTCTGCATTAGGGACGGGGCTACGTTTTACTGATTACTTCCAGCTACTATCTGGACCACGCTCTCCGGTGGCCACGGGATTCTTAGGATTTGCGCTCCATTCATACCAGCCGCCATCGTAAACGCTGATGGAAGGCCAGCCCATTGCACGGGCATACATGAAGGTTTCTGATGCTCTCCAGCCGGTACCGCAGTAGAAAGAAACGTGTTGATCCGGCGTGATGTGCCACTCTTTCCACATCGCAGCAATATCATCTGCTGAGCGCATGGTGCCGTCTGGGTTATGGAAATCTTCCATATGCGTGGAGTCGCTGCCTGCATGTCCCCAACGCGCGCCCGCAATTTCGCCTTTTGGCTTGATGTAGCTGTAACCGCTGGTTTCACCGGTAAATTCAGGCCATGAACGAATGCTGACTAAAGAAGCATCTTTACGATTTAATAACCCACGCGCTTGCTCTTCATTCAGCATGATCTGAGGCTGTCCAGGGATGGCTGCGCCAAAGTCTGGCGCTGGTTTTGCCTCTTTCGGCAGGCCGCGTTCGACCGGTAATCCCGCCGCTGACCAAGTCTGCCAACCGCCATCCAGTAAGCGAACGTCTTTGACTCCCGCATACAGTAGGATCTGCGCCACACGGGCGGCGGCATAGACGTCGCGGCCATATAGGATCACGGTGGTATCGTGTTTGATGCCCTGTTTAGCCATCAGCGCTTTTAGTTTGTCATCAGACACTTTATTCCATAGCGGTTCACTTTCGACGTCATTGGTATCGATGTAGCCCGCGTTGGGAATATGACTGATGAGGTATTTTTTAGGTGCGCCCCATGCAGCTTCAATCACTTTCCATTCACCGGCAGGTTTGGCGGCAACGGCTTTTCCCTGCTGAAGATCGTAAATCCACTGTGGATAGACTAATTGTTCAAAGTGCGGCATGCGCTGTAAGCGCTTAGGCTGGGCTAATGCATCGCTGAGCAGCGTGACATCGGCATAGCCGAGTTTAGCTAAACGTGTTTGTACCGCAGCCGTTTGTGCTGCAGTCCCGTAAAGAGCCACTTTACGGTCAGGAGTGATCTGGTGCTGAGTTGCCCACTGCTGTAACTGCTGATCGTTCATTACGTCTAACCAGCCAGCCGAGAGATTTACCGCCTGAGGTTCATGGCCGGAGGTGCCGTTAATGCTCTGTGGCCAGCCGTTGTAGAATGCACTAGGGCGAGTATCAACAACCGCGCCTTTTTGGGATTGGACATCGGCCAGCGTGGTTTGAGTCATGGGTGTGGTGGCAGCGTTTGCCACTTGTAGCCAGCCGAGCAAAAGCGCCGAAGTGGCTAACTGGGAAGAGAGTTTCATTAAGGTTCCTAACAAATAAACGGGAGAAGTCTATTTTGGCGGAACATTTTGTCGTGTTCTTTGTGCGAACGCACAATGTTTTACATTATTGCGTAGGCGATAATATAAATTCGCTGTTCTATTAGTAGTTTAACTAATGAGGAAATGAAGTCGCCATGTTTAAGCGCCGCCAGAGGAATGTCGTCATTTTATTGTGTCTGATAGTGGCCGCTATGATGTGGTTTGAACCTGTACGTCACCAACTGAAAGTGCTATGGGTGCTTTTTTCATCATTGGATGTGAATGCGATGATGGAATATTTACGCAGTTTCGGGCCATGGGCCATGGCCGTCTCATTTTTGTTAATGATTTTTCAGGCGATTGCTGCACCATTACCGGCTTTTTTGATCACGTTTGCGAACGCAGCTCTGTTCGGCTGGTGGCAAGGCGCTTTGCTGTCATGGTGTAGTTCAATGGTTGCCGCATGGTTATGCTTTGTGCTTGCGCGATGGTTGGGCCGAGACACTATCGAAAAATTTGTCTCTGAAAAGGCCTTAGACAGTAGCGATCGTTTTTTTGTACGTTATGGCAAACACACCATCTTGATTTGCCGCCTGTTACCGTTCATCTCGTTTGACATTATTAGCTATGCAGCGGGGTTAACCTCAATTAAAGTAAGGACATTCCTAATAGCCACTGGAATAGGGCAGCTACCTGCAACCCTCGTTTACTCTTATGTTGGAGGGATGCTTACGGGAGGTTTACAGTGGTTTATCACAGGGCTATTAATTATGTTTTCTTTGAGTATTCTGATTTTTGCTTTAAAAAAGAAAAAACTCTCTCAAGGAAACAACAGCTAAGCTTAATGAAACCGGTCTCTGTTATTTTTATTACATTAGAATTATTAATTTATTTATTACTGGTGGCAGATAACCACAAGAAAAATAAAACTACTGCCATTATAAAGCTATTGTAAAACAATCTTTTAGTTGATTGATGGTCGAGTATCTGACCTAATTAATAAGAGACACTCAACAATGCAAATCTTTTTGCGTATTTTATGCTTTAAATTTGTTTTTAAGCCATAATTAAACTTGCTGAAAATTTTAATTAAGTATTTTCAGTTGTTGCTAACAGCAATGAGGGGAGGGTGCCGTTTATCTAGGTAGTAATACGTTTTAAATACCAGGGTTTATAGTCGCTGACTAATAATGAGAAATAGATATGATAAACACACATCGTCCTACGATTAACTTAGATTTAGATTTGCTGCGAACGTTTGTAGCTGTCGCCGATGTGAAGACTTTTGCTGCAGCAGCCATTGTGGTGCAAAGAACACAATCTGCGGTGAGCCAGCAAATGCAACGTTTGGAGCAACTGGTGGGCAAAGAACTTTTTGCTCGCCATGGGCGAAACAAACAACTGACGGAACACGGAGTACAGCTATTAGGTTATGCGCGTAAAATTTTACGCTTTAATGATGAAGCCTGTAGTTCATTGATTTACAACCATCTACAGGGTTCACTGATTATCGGTGCAACTGATGATACTGCCGATAGTATCCTGCCATTTCTTCTAAGTCGCTTTACTAGTTTGTACCCCAAACTGGAAATAGACGTTAGGGTCAAGCGCAGTCCAGACATGAGGCAATTACTCAAAGACAGAGAAATAGATCTAGCTATTACCACGATGGGGTTCGATGAGTTTTCTTATGAAACCTTAAGACGCTCTCCGACCGTATGGTTTTGTGCCACGGATTACGACTTTCAACCCAACGAACCGGTGCCATTGGTTGTACTGGATGAACCAAGTCCTTTCCGAGCGCTTGCCATTAAGCACCTCAATGAGGCGGGAATTCCATGGCGTATTGCCTATGTGGCTTCCACGCTTTCAGCGGTACGCGCCGCAGTGAAAGCAGGTTTAGGCGTAACCGCACGCCCTATTGAGATGATGAGCCCGGAATTACGCGTTCTTGGTTTGTCTGAGCGTCTACCTAAGTTACCTGAAACTGAGTATGCGCTTTGCTTAGCACCGAGCTGTACTAATGAGCTAGCTACAATATTGTTCAGTTCATTAAAAGCAGGTTCCGACCCTTATATTGAGGGAGGTGCAGGCGTGACGGTACAGACTGAACAGGAGGACTCTGTTTCAAGCGGACCAGAAGATGTGGCTTGAAATTGAGATCTCTTCGCTCATCTGAGCTTAATTTCACACACCGGCAGAAGTGCATAAAAATGCCGGTGTGTGACTATTCTTCTTTTGACAAATAAATTTAACATCTCTCAGCCAACGATACCTATCCCGCATTACTGAACCGATTCCGCTTTGCCATCAATTAGTTAAATGAAAACTATTCTCACTAAATGAGGTCTGTGCAAAATACGCACAATTTTTGTTAAGCAATCTTCCGGCCATGCCTTCCTGAATGAATATTCATTTGTCTGCTTATCATTGTTAATGTGATCTGCGTCATAAAAATGCCCGAGATACCCACGATGAAGAACGGGTAATACCTAAGAAAATGGTATAGTGGCTACCAAACATTCACTTTTGTTTACATAATCGACACGTTACTGATGCAACTTGCAAACCTTATTAAGGATGTTAATACGTCGTGCAGACGCATCAAATGTTAAGTAAAATGTGGTGTTGTAAATTAATGTGTTGTTACCTTTGTCAAAGTTGACAAAAGGTTATAGAAAGGAGTAAAAAGCCCACAGTAAAACTCTGTTTAATCATTAAAAACAGGTGTTTTCTTGTGGTCCTTTTCCTTCCCTTAGTCGTTGTGGTGCACCTGCATTTCTTCAATGCAGCGAGACGCATCACGTTTGATGAGTAAGCATAAGAGTATGTCAACAGCCACTGAAGTAATCGCTCATCACTGGGCATTCGCCGTATTTATCATCATCGCACTCGGGCTATGTGGGGTTATGCTTCTTGGAGCATATGCACTCGGTGGGAGAGCACGCGCGCGCTCGAAAAATACGCCTTATGAATCCGGTATCGACTCAGTAGGTTCGGCGCGTTTGCGTCTGTCTGCTAAGTTTTATCTGGTCGCCATGTTCTTCGTCATCTTTGATGTGGAAGCCTTGTATCTATATGCATGGTCTGTCTCCATCCGGGAGAGTGGATGGGTTGGCTTTATCGAAGCGGCAATTTTCATTTTGGTGCTGTTAGCAGGCCTGTTCTATTTGGTGCGTATTGGCGCGCTTGATTGGACGCCGGCTCGTTCCAAGCGCCGTGTAGAGCACGAAAGTACCGTTACGAATACCGATAGCCGCCCGCAGTAAGTCTGGCCTATTAGTCACCATTTATAGAGAAAGAATTGAGGCATAAAGATGGATTATACGCTCACCCGCATCGATCCGGACGGTGAGAACGACCGTTACCCCCTGCAAAAACAGGAGATCGTAACCGATCCTCTGGAACAACATGTTCACCGCAGTGTTTACATGGGCAAACTCGAAAATGCCCTGCATGACATGGTGAACTGGGGGCGTAAAAACTCGCTTTGGCCGTATAACTTCGGCCTTTCTTGTTGTTATGTGGAGATGGTGACGTCATTCACTGCGGTGCATGACGTTGCGCGTTTTGGTGCGGAAGTACTGCGTGCTTCACCGCGTCAGGCCGACTTTATGGTGGTTGCAGGAACCTGTTTCACCAAAATGGCACCGGTCATCCAGCGTCTTTATGACCAAATGCTGGAGCCAAAATGGGTGATCTCAATGGGTTCCTGTGCGAACTCCGGCGGCATGTACGACATCTATTCTGTGGTGCAGGGCGTGGACAAATTTATTCCGGTTGATGTGTATATCCCGGGATGTCCGCCGCGTCCAGAAGCCTATATGCAGGCATTGATGCTGTTGCAGGAATCTATCGGTAAAGAACGCCGCCCATTATCGTGGGTTGTCGGCGATCAAGGTGTTTACCGTGCCAACATGCCATCAGAAAAAGAACGTAAGCGTGCTGAACGCATTGCAGTAACCAATCTGCGTTCACCAGACGAAATTTAATTTGCGCCTTGTGCAGTCTACTGAAGATGTGAGCGTCAGAAGATGGATTGCAGTTTTGAGTAGCGAATGATTTAGCCCGTTAGTTTGCTGGTTTCCCAGCAAGTAAAGTAAAAGCGTGGTGATAAAAATTATGACAGATTCGACGACGCAAGATCTGAATTTGCCTGCCTGGCAAACCCGCGATCATCTCGATGATCCGGTGATCGGTGAATTGCGCAACCGTTTTGGGCCCGATGCCTTTACCGTTCAGCCCACCCGCACCGGAATGCCTGTTGTTTGGGTGAAGCGTGAGCAATTACTGGAAGTTATGACCTTCCTGAAGAAACTGCCTAAGCCGTATGTCATGCTGTTTGACTTACACGGCATGGACGAGCGCCTGCGTACTCATCGTCAGGGCCTGCCAGAAGCAGATTTCTCGGTCTTCTACCACATCATCTCTATTGAACGAAATCGTGACATCATGCTCAAGGTGGCATTGTCTGAAAAAGACATGCACCTGCCGACCGTGACCAAGATTTTCCCTAACGCCAACTGGTATGAGCGTGAAACCTGGGAAATGTTCGGTATGACCTTTGATGGCCATCCTCATTTGACGCGCATTATGATGCCGCAATCTTGGGAAGGTCATCCGCTGCGTAAAGATTACCCAGCGCGTGCAACAGAATTTGATCCGTTTGAACTGACCAAGCAGAAACAAGATCTGGAAATGGAGTCGTTAACCTTCAAACCTGAAGATTGGGGAATGAAGCGCAGCACTGAAAACGAAGACTTTATGTTCCTGAACTTGGGGCCTAACCACCCATCTTCTCACGGTGCGTTCCGTATCGTGCTGCAGTTGGACGGTGAAGAGATTGTCGACTGTGTGCCAGACGTGGGCTATCACCACCGTGGCGCAGAGAAGATGGGCGAACGTCAGTCATGGCACAGCTATATTCCGTATACCGACCGTATTGAATACCTCGGCGGGTGCGTGAATGAAATGCCTTACGTGCTTGCGGTTGAAAAACTGGCGGGTATCGAAGTGCCAGAACGCGTGAAAGTGATCCGCGTTATGCTGTCTGAACTGTTCCGTATCAACAGCCATCTGCTGTATATCTCTACCTTTATTCAAGACGTTGGCGCAATGACGCCGGTATTCTTCGCCTTCACCGACCGTCAGAAAGTGTATGACGTGGTTGAAGCGATTACCGGTTTCCGTATGCACCCAGCATGGTTCCGTATCGGCGGTGTCGCACACGATCTGCCACGTGGTTGGGAACGCTTGCTGCGCGACTTCCTTGACTGGATGCCAAAACGTCTAGATTCATACGTGAAAGCCGCACTAAAAAACACCATCCTGAAAGGGCGTTCTGTCGGCGTTGCTGCTTACAATTCCAAAGAAGCATTGGATTGGGGCGTAACGGGCGCAGGTTTGCGTGCGACGGGTATTGAGTTTGACGTGCGTAAATGGCGTCCATATTCAGGCTACGAAAACTTTGATTTTGAAGTGCCTGTCGGCCACAACGGTGACTGCTATGACCGTGTGATGCTGAAGGTGGAAGAGCTTCGTCAGAGTCTGCGTATTCTTGAGCAGTGCTACAAAAACATGCCGGAAGGTCCGTTTAAAGCCGACCATCCACTGACCACGCCGCCGCCAAAAGAGCGTACACTGCAGCATATCGAAACCCTGATCACCCACTTCCTACAAGTGTCGTGGGGGCCGGTTATGCCTGCAAACGAATCGTTCCAGATGGTCGAAGCGACCAAAGGGATCAACAGCTACTATCTGACCAGTGACGGCAGCACCATGAGCTACCGTACGCGCATTCGTACTCCGAGCTATGCGCACCTGCAACAGATCCCAGCGGTAATTCGTGGCAGCCTGGTATCCGACCTGATCGTATACCTCGGCAGTATTGATTTCGTTATGTCAGATGTGGACCGCTAATCATGTCAGATCAATCTTTAGCTAAAGAAGAGGTTTTCGTGCTCAGCGATAGCGCCCGTGAGGCCATCGAGCATGAAAAACATCACTATGAAGATCCGCGCGCCGCGTCGATTGAAGCACTGAAAATTGTGCAAAAAGAACACGGTTGGGTTCCCGATGGCGCGATTTATGCCATTGCCGAAGTGCTGGATATTCCTGCCGCCGACGTGGAAGGCGTGGCCACATTTTATAGCCAGATCTTCCGTCAGCCGGTTGGTCGCCACATTATTCGCTACTGCGATAGCGTGGTGTGCCATATCAATGGGTATCAAGGTATTCAGGCCGCGCTGGAGCGCAAGCTGAACATCAAACCGGGTCAAACCACGTTTGATGGACGCTTTACGCTGCTGCCAACCTGTTGTCTGGGTAACTGCGACAAGGGGCCGAATATGATGATCGATGAAGATACTCATGCTCACCTGACGCCGGAGAACGTCGTCGAATTGTTGGAGCAGTATAAATGACAATTCCTTCAGCTTTAGTTCCAACACGTTCAGCGGAAAGCCATCCGCTGACGTGGCGTTTACGCGATGACCGCCAGCCAGTGTGGCTGGATGAATATCGCAGTAAAAGTGGCTATCAGGGTGCTGAAAAAGCGCTCAAAGGCATGGCTCAGGATGAAGTCGTTAATCTGGTTAAAGACGCTGGCTTGAAAGGGCGCGGCGGTGCAGGTTTCTCCACCGGTTTAAAGTGGAGCTTGATGCCAAAAGATGAATCCATGAACATCCGTTACCTGCTGTGTAACGCCGATGAAATGGAGCCAGGTACCTACAAAGACCGTCTGCTGATGGAACAGATGCCGCACCTGCTGGTGGAAGGCATGCTGATCGCGGCGTTCGCGTTGAAATCCTACCGTGGTTATATCTTCCTGCGCGGAGAATATGTTGAAGCTGCGGTAAACCTGCGTAAAGCGATTGAAGAGGCCAAAGCGGCTGGCCTGCTGGGTAAAAATATCCTCGGCAGTGGCTTTGACTTCGAACTGTTTGTGCATACCGGTGCGGGTCGTTATATCTGCGGTGAAGAAACCGCATTGATTAACTCGCTGGAAGGTCGTCGTGCAAACCCACGTTCAAAACCGCCATTCCCTGCAAGCTCAGGGGTATGGGGTAAACCAACGTGCGTCAACAACGTTGAAACTCTGTGTAACGTACCTGCAATTATCGAGCACGGCGTGGACTGGTACAAAGGTCTGTCTGCCGGTAAGAGCGAAGATGCGGGTACTAAACTCATGGGCTTCTCCGGCCGCGTGAAGAATCCAGGCCTGTGGGAACTGCCGTTTGGCACCACTGCACGCGAAATTCTGGAAGATTACGCCGGTGGTATGCGCGACGGTTTAACGCTCAAAGCGTGGCAGCCAGGCGGGGCAGGGACTGACTTCCTGACCGGCGATCATCTGGATCTGCCAATGGACTTTGCCAGCATTGGTAAAGCGGGTAGCCGTTTAGGCACCGCGTTGGCAATGGCCGTGGATAACGAAATTGGCATGGTGCCATTGGTACGCAACCTAGAAGAATTCTTCGCTCGCGAATCCTGCGGCTGGTGTACACCATGCCGTGATGGTTTGCCGTGGAGCGTAAAAATCCTGCGTGCCCTTGAGCGTGGTGAAGGTCAACCGGGCGATATTGAAACGCTAGAACAGCTGTGCCGTCATTTAGGCCCAGGTAAAACGTTCTGCGCGCATGCGCCAGGTGCGGTTGAGCCACTGCAAAGCGCCATTAAATATTTCCGCGAAGAGTTTGAAGCAGGTATTGCCGCGAAAGATTACGGCAACTTGAATGCCATTAAGGGCATTCAGCCAAACCTGCTGAAATCGCGCTGGTAATTTTAGCCCCACCCCAACCTGCTTGATAGACGGCAGGTTTGCTCCTCCCCCTGCGAAGAGGGAGGTTGGGAGGGGGTTTAGGGTCAAAGTTTTCTTATTTTGGAAGCATGCTAATGGCTACAATTCATGTAGACGGCAAAGAGTATGAAGTTAACGGGGCGGAGAACCTGCTACAGGCATGTCTCTCTCTCGGACTTGATATTCCTTACTTTTGCTGGCACCCGGCGCTGGGCAGCGTCGGTGCTTGCCGCCAGTGTGCGGTTAAGCAATACCAGAACGCGGAAGATACCCGCGGTCGTCTGGTAATGTCATGTATGACACCCGCGCAGGATGGAACCTTTATTTCCATCGATGATGCAGAAGCGAAAACGTTCCGTGAGAGCGTAGTGGAATGGTTAATGACTAACCATCCGCATGACTGTCCTGTGTGTGAAGAGGGCGGTAACTGCCATCTGCAAGATATGACGGTGATGACCGGTCATAGCTTCCGTCGCTATCGCTTCACCAAACGTACTCACAACAATCAGGAACTGGGGCCGTTTATTTCTCATGAAATGAACCGCTGCATCGCCTGTTACCGCTGTGTGCGTTACTACAAAGATTACGCTGATGGCACCGATTTCGGTGTGTATGGCGCGCACGACAACGTCTACTTTGGTCGCCCAGAAAGCGGCACGCTGGAGAGTGAATTCTCCGGTAACTTGGTAGAAGTGTGCCCAACCGGCGTATTCACCGATAAAACGCACTCCGAGCGTTATAACCGTAAATGGGACATGCAGTTTGCCCCAAGCATCTGCCAGCAGTGCAGCGTGGGTTGTAACACCAGTCCGGGCGAGCGCTACGGTGAAATTCGTCGTATCGAAAACCGTTTTAACGGCACCGTTAACCATTACTTCCTGTGTGACCGTGGCCGTTTCGGCTATGGCTATGTCAACCTGAAGGATCGTCCTCGCCAGCCGCAACAGCGTCGTGGTAACGACTGGATCCACCTGAATGCCGATCAGGCCATGCAGGGTGCGGCGGATCTGCTGCGTCAGGCGAAGAAAACCATCGGTATCGGTTCTCCACGTGCCAGCCTCGAAAGCAACTATGCGCTACGTGAACTGGTAGGCGCGGAAAACTTCTACAGCGGCGTTGAAGCGGGTGAATTGAGCCGTTTGAATCTGATGCAAAAAATCCTGCGCGAGGGCGGTATCTATACCCCAGCTCTGCGTGAGATGGAAAGCTACGATGCGGTGCTGATCCTCGGTGAAGACGTTACCCAAACCGCTGCGCGTATCGCGTTGGCGCTGCGTCAGGCTGTAAAAGGCAAGGCGCGTGCGATGGCTGCGGCTCAGCGTGTGGCAGACTGGCAGATTGCGGCGATTCAAAACATTGGCCAACGTGCCAAGTATCCGCTGTTCATGACCAGCATTGACGACACTCGTTTGGATGATATCGCGGCGTTGAACTATCGCGCACCGGTCGCCGAACAAGCACGTTTAGGCTTCGCTGTGGCTCATGCGTTGGATAACTCAGCCCCTGCGGTTGAAGGTTTATCAGACGACGTGCGCAAGCAGGTTGAGGTGATCGTTCAGGCATTGGCTGGAGCGAAAAAACCGCTGATCGTAACGGGCAGCAATGCTGGTTACACACCGCTGATTGAAGCGGCAGCGAACGTTGCTAAAGCGTTGAAAGCGCGCGATCTGGATGTCGGTATCACCTTTATTGCCGCCGAAGCGAACAGCATGGGTCTGGCAATGATGAATGCACCGTCGATTGACGATGCGCTGGTTGAGCTGGAACAGGGCAACGCTGATGCCGTTGTGGTGTTGGAAAACGATCTTTATCGCCATGCGCCAGCCGCGCGTGTTGATGCCGCTTTGGCGAAAGCCCAAAGCCTGATCGTGGTCGATCATCAACGCACAGAAATCATGGATAAAGCCGATCTGGTGCTCTCTGCGGCAAGCTTTGCCGAAAGTGATGGCACCTTGGTTAACCAAGAAGGTCGCGCACAGCGCTTCTTCCAGGTTTACGATCCGGCTTATTACGACGATCCGAAGAAAAATACGCCGTCCATTATGTTGGAAAGCTGGCGTTGGTTGCATTCCCTGCACACCACCGTCGAAAGCCGCCATATCGACTGGACGCAGCTGGATCAAGTGATTGAATCTTGTGTGAAAGCCTACCCACAGCTGCAAGGCATCGTGGACGCGGCACCGGACGCAAGCTTCCGTATCAAAGGTCAGAAACTGGCTCGTGAACCGCACCGTTATAGTGGCCGCACCGCAATGCGCGCCAACATTAGCGTGCATGAACCGCGCCAGCCGCAGGACAAAGACACCGCGTTTGCGTTCTCAATGGAAGGGTACAGTGGTCCATTGGAAGATCGTCAGCAGATCCCATTTGCTTGGGCTCCGGGCTGGAACTCACCGCAGGCATGGAACAAATTCCAAGCCGAAGTCGGTGGGCATCTGCGCCACGGCGATCCGGGCGTGCGTTTAATCGCGGCCGGTGAAGGCTCATTGGCTTACTTCGACGCGGTACCTGCTGCCTATCAGAATGCGGGTTGGGTAGTTGCTCCTTACTACCATCTGTTTGGTAGCGACGAGATGACTCAGCGTGCACCGGTTATCCAAACCCGTATGCCAGAAGCGTACGTGATGGTAAATCCGGCGGATGCGGCGCAGTTGGGCGTGAACAGTGGAACGGTTCTGGAGCTGACTGTTGCAGAACAGAAACTGACGCTGCCAGTGCGCTTAAGCGATAATTTGCAGTCAGGTCAAATCGGTCTGCCTCTGGGTCTGCCAGGGATCTCTCCGGTGCTGAACGGAAGCAAAATTGACGCTATTCAGGAAACGAAAGTGCGGGAGGCAGCATTATGAGTTGGCTAACGCCAGACGTGATCGACATCATTCTCACCGTGCTTAAAGCGGTGGTGATTTTGCTGGTGGTGGTCACCTGTGGGGCATTTATGAGCTTCGGCGAACGTCGTTTGCTCGGCCTGTTCCAGAACCGTTATGGACCAAACCGTGTTGGCTGGGGCGGCTCGCTCCAGCTGGTTGCGGATATGGTCAAAATGTTCTTCAAAGAAGACTGGGTTCCACGCTTCTCCGATCGCCTGATCTTTACCTTGGCGCCGATGATTGCGTTCTCCTCTCTGTTGCTGGCTTTCGCAATTGTGCCTGTAAGCCCAACGTGGATGGGGGCCGATCTGAACATCGGTATTCTGTTCTTCTTGATGATGGCAGGTCTTGCGGTTTACGCCGTGCTGTTTGCCGGTTGGTCGAGCAACAACAAATACTCCTTGCTGGGTGCGATGCGTGCTTCTGCGCAGACGCTGAGCTATGAAGTGTTCCTCGGCCTTTCGGTGATGGGCGTGGTTGCGCAGGCTGACTCCTTCAACATGCAGGCTATCGTTGAATCACAGTCTCACCTGTGGAACGTCATCCCGCAGTTCTTTGGATTCCTGACCTTTATTATTGCCGGTGTTGCGGTATGTCACCGTCATCCATTTGACCAACCGGAAGCCGAGCAAGAACTGGCCGACGGTTACCACATTGAATATTCCGGGATGAAATTCGGTCTGTTCTTCGTGGGGGAATATATCGGGATCGTCACCGTATCAGCGCTGATTGTAACGCTGTTCTTCGGAGGCTGGCAGGGTCCATTCCTGCCGCCGGTTATCTGGTTTGCAATCAAGACTGCCTTCTTCATGGTGATGTTTATTCTGGTGCGTGCGTCACTGCCGCGTCCTCGCTATGACCAGGTGATGTCATTCGGCTGGAAAATTTGCCTGCCGTTGACGCTGTTGAACCTGTTGGCGACCGCCGCCGTGATTTTGTATAACGCTCAATAAGGGGTGAATGTAACCATGACATTGAAAGAGTTAGTGGTTGGTTTCGGCACCCAAGTGCGCAGCCTGTGGATGATTGGCTTGCATGCGTTTGCTAAGCGCGAAACCCAAATGTATCCGGAAGAGCCGGTATATCTGCCGCCTCGTTACCGTGGTCGTATCGTGTTAACCCGCGATCCCGACGGTGAAGAGCGCTGCGTTGCCTGTAACCTGTGTGCCGTTGCCTGTCCGGTTGGCTGTATTTCTTTGCAGAAAGCAGAAACCAAAGACGGTCGCTGGTATCCAGAGTTTTTCCGCATCAACTTCTCTCGCTGCATCTTCTGTGGTTTGTGTGAAGAAGCGTGTCCAACGACCGCTATTCAGCTAACGCCAGATTTTGAACTGGGTGAGTTTAAGCGTCAGGATTTGGTATACGAAAAAGAAGATCTTCTGATCTCGGGCCCGGGTAAATATCCGGAATATAACTTCTATCGTATGGCCGGTATGGCTATCGACGGCAAAGCGAAAGGCGAAGCCGAAAACGAAGCGAAGCCGATTGATGTTAAAGGTCTGCTGCCGTAGAACCTGTTTACTATCGTCATGAGCGAAACTCAGACGAGGAAAAAACAGGCGAGAAAGCGCAGTTTACCGACGTAAATGAGCATTTTGAGCCTGTTTTTGACAAAGTATCAGTGAGCGTAATAGATATAAATAGGTTCTAAGGAGCCAAGCATGGAATTTGCATTCTACATTGCAGCGCTGGTGGCCGTGGTGGCAACGATCCGAGTGATCTCGCATGCCAATCCGGTTCACGCCTTGCTGTATTTGATCGTGTCGTTACTGGCGATTGCGGCGGTGTTCTTCTCTCTTGGCGCTTACTTTGCGGGTGCTTTGGAGATCATCGTTTATGCCGGTGCGATTATGGTTCTGTTCGTCTTCGTGGTCATGATGCTTAACCTCGGTAATTCGGTGGTGGAGCAAGAGCGCGCATGGTTGAAACCAACGCTGTGGATTGGGCCGAGCATTTTGTCTCTGATCCTGTTGGCGGTGCTGGTGTACGCCATTATGAGCGTGAACGATCAGGGGATCAGCGGCGACATGATTGACGCGAAAGCGGTCGGTATCGCGCTGTTTGGCCCGTATGTTCTGGCCGTTGAGTTGGTGTCTATGCTGTTGCTGGCGGGTCTGGTGGTGGCGTTCCATGTGGGACGCGAGCACAAGCAGGGCGAAGTCTTCAGCAAAGCGCCAGAAGCGGATGCCAATAAAGCCAAGGCTATGGCGGTAAAAAATAAGGCGGAGGAGCGAGCATGATCCCGTTACAACACGGTTTAATTCTGGCGGCCATCCTGTTTGTACTGGGACTGACCGGCCTGTTAATCCGGCGCAATCTGCTGTTTATGCTGATTAGCTTGGAAATCATGATCAACGCGGCTGCCTTGGCATTCGTGGTGGCGGGGAGCTATTGGGGACAAGCAGATGGTCAGGTGATGTACATTCTGGCGATAAGCTTGGCCGCGGCGGAAGCGAGTATTGGCTTGGCGCTGTTGCTGCAATTGCATCGTCGTCGCAACACCCTGAATATCGATACTGTCAGTGAGATGCGCGGATGAACCTACTCTACTTAACAATATTGCTACCGTTAATCGGGTTCTTGCTGTTGGCATTTTCCCGTGGTCGCTGGTCAGAAAATACGTCGGCCATCATCGGTGTCGGTTCTATCGGGCTGGCTGCGCTGGTTACCGCCTATGTGGGTTTTGATTTCTTAAGTCAAAAAGCCGACGGCGTGCAGGTGTTCAACCAACATCTGTGGAACTGGATGGCCGTGGGTGACTTCGGTATTCCTGTCACCTTAACGCTGGACGGTCTATCGCTGACCATGCTGTCTGTGGTCACCGGCGTGGGCTTCTTCATTCATATGTTCGCCTCTTGGTATATGCGCGGTGAAGAGGGCTACTCGCGCTTCTTTGCTTATACCAACCTGTTTATCGCCAGCATGGTGGTATTGGTTCTGGCGGATAACCTGCTGCTGATGTATCTGGGCTGGGAAGGGGTAGGGCTGTGCAGTTATCTGCTGATTGGCTTCTACTACACTAATCCGGCTAACGGTGCGGCGGCAATGAAGGCGTTCATCGTGACTCGCGTGGGTGACGTGTTCTTGGCGATTGGCCTGTTCATTCTTTACAACGAACTGGGCACGCTGAACATCCGTGAACTGATGATTCTGGCTCCGCAAAAACTGGAAGTAGGCTCGGCCGCGATTACGTGGGCGACGCTGATGCTGCTGGGCGGTGCCGTAGGTAAATCTGCACAGTTGCCGTTGCAAACATGGTTGGCAGATGCGATGGCGGGTCCAACGCCGGTTTCTGCTTTGATCCATGCTGCGACCATGGTTACCGCGGGTGTTTACCTGATTGCACGTACTCACGGCCTGTTCCTGATGGCGCCTGAAGTGCTGCATTTGGTGGGTATCGTTGGTGCGGTGACGTTGGTGCTGGCCGGTTTCGCCGCGCTGGTACAAACCGACATCAAACGCGTGCTGGCTTACTCAACCATGAGTCAAATCGGCTACATGTTCTTGGCGCTGGGCGTTCAAGCATGGGATGCGGCAATCTTCCATCTGATGACGCATGCGTTCTTTAAAGCGCTGCTGTTCCTCTCTTCTGGTTCGGTGATTTTGGCCTGCCACCACGAGCAGAACATCTTCAAAATGGGTGGGTTGCGTAAATCGCTGCCGCTGGTTTACATCTGCTTCTTGGTCGGTGGGGCTGCGCTGTCTGCGCTGCCAATCGTCACCGCGGGCTTCTACAGTAAAGATGAAATCCTGTGGGGTGCGTTGGCTTCCGGCCACGTCAACCTGATGACTGCGGGCTTGGTGGGTGCGTTCCTGACGTCGCTGTATACCTTCCGTATGATTTTCATTGTGTTCCATGGCGAAGCACACACCAAAGCACATGCGGGCAAAGGCATTGCGCATAGCCTGCCGCTGATTGTGTTGCTGGTGCTTTCTACCTTCATCGGTGCGTTGATTACGCCACCGCTGGCGGGTGTGTTACCAGAAAGCCACGGCGGTGAAGCGGGTAAAATGACGTTAGAAATTATCTCCGGCGTCGTGGCTATCGTTGGCATCCTGCTGGCTGCTGTCTTGTACCTTGGGAAACGTCAGTTTGTGAATAGCGTGGCGCAGAGCGCGCCGGGTCGCTTCTTCTCAACGTGGTGGTTCCATGCATGGGGCTTTGACTGGCTGTACAACATGATCTTTGTTAAGCCGTTTAAAGCGATTGCTTACCTGTTACAGCGCGATCCGCTAAACAGCCTGATGAACCTGTTCGCCGTCTTTGCGCGTTGGGGTAATCGTGGTCTTGCGGTGAGTGAAAACGGTCAGTTGCGCTGGTATATGGCATCTATGGGTGTGGGCGCAGTAGTCGTATTGGCTCTGTTGTTATTGGTTAAGTGATATACCCTTCATCTTTCAAGTTGTAGGTGTGTTGGCTGTGTTCGCTCACCCTAGTTACTTACTTTAGTAAGCTCCTAGGGACTCGTTCACTTGCCGCCTTCCTGCCTCTTGAAATCTATAGGGTATAGCTTATGGAGAACTGTTTAGGGTTCTCCATTGCATGAAACCTCATTCAATTTTAAGGGACACAAAGCGCCATGTTATTACCTTGGCTAATTCTTATCCCGTTCATCGGTGGCTTTTTAAGCTGGCAGAGCGAGCGCTTCGGCACCAAAGCTCCACGCTGGATAGCACTGATAGCAATGGGTCTGACGTTAGTGTTGTCTGTGCAACTGTGGTTGCAGGGCGGCTATTCTCTGACACAGGCGACGGGTCTTCCGCAGTGGCAGTCAGAGTTCTCCGTGCCGTGGATCCCACGTTTCGGGATTGAATTCCACCTAGCACTGGATGGTTTATCACTGCTGATGGTGGTGTTGACCGGCTTGCTGGGCGTTCTGGCGATCCTCTGTTCTTGGAACGAGATCCAGAAGTATCAGGGCTTCTTCCACCTGAATCTGTTATGGATTCTGGGGGGCGTAATCGGTGTGTTCTTGGCCATCGACCTGTTCCTGTTCTTCTTCTTCTGGGAAATGATGCTGGTGCCGATGTACTTCTTGATCGCTCTTTGGGGTCATAAAGCATCAGACGGCAAAACCCGTATCAGCGCTGCAACCAAGTTCTTCATCTACACCCAGTCCAGCGGCTTGATTATGCTGATTGCGATTCTGGGTCTGGTGTTTGTTCACTTCAACGCTACCGGCGTGTGGACATTTAACTATGAAGAATTGCTGAACACGCCAATGAGCCACAACGTTCAGTATCTGCTGATGTTGGGCTTCTTTATTGCATTCGCCGTGAAGATGCCGGTGGTTCCATTGCATGGCTGGTTACCTGATGCACACAGTCAGGCACCGACCGCAGGTTCCGTTGACTTAGCCGGGATTTTGCTGAAAACCGCAGCCTATGGTCTGCTGCGTTTCAGCCTGCCGCTGTTCCCTGAAGCATCCCATGAGTTTGCGCCTATCGCGATGTGGTTAGGCGTTATCGGTATCTTCTACGGTGCATGGATGGCGTTTGCTCAGACTGATATTAAGCGTCTGATTGCTTATACCTCCGTTTCCCACATGGGCTTCGTGTTGATCGCGATTTACTCCGGTAGCCAACTGGCCTATCAGGGCGCGGTTATTCAGATGATTGCACACGGTCTGTCTGCTGCCGGTATGTTCATCATTTGCGGTCAGCTTTACGAGCGTCTGCATACGCGTGATATGCGTCAGATGGGCGGTTTGTGGGGCCGGATTAAATACCTGCCTGCGCTGTCGCTGTTCTTTGCCGTTGCCACCTTAGGTATGCCGGGTACCGGTAACTTCGTTGGTGAGTTCATGATCCTGTTCGGCAGCTTCCAAGTGGTGCCGGTTATCACGATTATCTCTACCTTCGGTCTGGTATTTGCCTCTGTTTATTCGTTAATCATGATGCAGCGCGCTTATTACGGTGCACCAAAATCTGACAAGCCGCTGCCGGGCATGAGTACGCGTGAGCTGTCGATTATTCTGCTGCTGGTGGTTCTGCTGGTTGCGCTGGGAGTTTATCCTCAGCCGATTCTGGATACGTCCAGTGCCGCAATGACGAACGTGCAACACTGGTTTAGCTCTGCTTCAACTTTAACAACAAGGCCGTAATTCGCCATGACAATAACTCCTCAACATCTGATCGCACTGTTACCGCTGTTGATCGTCGGATTGACGGTGGTGGTTGTGATGCTGTGCATTGCGTGGCGACGCAACCACTTCGTCAACGCAACGGTGACAGTGATCGGTTTGAACCTGGCGCTGCTTTCGCTCTATTTTGTGGGGCAGCTTCTTTCTGCAACGGATGGCTCGTTAAACGTAACGCCGCTGTTTCGCGTTGATAGTTTCTCCATGCTGTATATCGGCTTGGTGTTGCTGTCGAGTCTTGCGACCAGCACGTTTGCCTATCCATGGCTGCAAGGCTATCCAGATAACCGCGATGAGTTCTATCTGCTGGTTCTGATCGCAACGCTGGGCGGTATCGTACTGGCTTGCGCTAACCATCTGGCTGCGTTGTTCATCGGTATCGAACTGATTTCACTGCCGCTGTTTGGCCTGATTGGCTATGCCTATCGTCAGAAACGTTCGCTGGAAGCCGCTATCAAGTACACCATTCTGTCAGCGGCGGCGTCATCGTTCCTGCTGTTCGGTATGGCGCTGCTGTATGCTGAGTCTGGCGACCTGTCGTTTGCCGGCCTCGGCAAAAGCATGAGCGATAGCATGCTGCACGAACCGCTGCTGTTAGCGGGCTTGGGCATGATGCTGGTTGGCTTTGGCTTCAAGCTTTCACTGGTTCCGTTCCAGCTGTGGACGCCAGACGTGTACCAAGGCGCTCCTGCACCGGTTTCAACCTTCTTGGCCACCGCCAGCAAGATTGCCATCTTTGCGGTGCTGATGCGTCTGTTTATGTATGCGCCGGTCACCAACAGCGAAACGGTACGTTTGGTTCTGGGCATCATCGCATTCTGCTCCATCCTGTTTGGTAACCTGATGGCGATCACGCAGAGCAACATCAAGCGTCTGCTGGGTTACTCTTCGGTGTCTCATTTAGGTTATCTGCTGGTGGCACTGATTGCGGTGCAGAGTCAGCAGATTTCTGCTGAAGCGGTTGGCGTGTATCTGGCTGGTTATCTGTTTGCAAGCCTTGCCTCCTTCGGTGTGGTTAGCCTGATGTCTAGCCCATACAGCGGCCCTGACGCAGAATCCCTGTTCTCCTATCGTGGTCTGTTCTGGCATAAGCCAATTTTGTCTGCGGTGATGACGGTGTCTATGCTGTCTCTGGCAGGCATCCCAATGACGCTGGGCTTCATCGGTAAATTCTATATCGTTACCGTGGGTGTTCAGGCTCATCTGTGGTGGTTGACCGGTGCGGTTGTGGTGGGTAGTGCGATTGGTTTGTACTACTACCTGCGCGTTGCCGTGAGTATGTACCTACATGCACCTGAAACGCTGGTGCGTGATACGCCAAATAACTGGGCACTGACTGCCGGTGGCGTTGTGGTGCTGATTTCAGGGATCTTAGTGGTTCTGCTGGGTATCTTCCCTCAGCCGCTGATTTCTCTGGTGCAGATGGCACAGCCGATTCTTTAATTGAATCGATAAGGTCATAGTCATTTAAAGCCCTATTAGTTAACGCTAATAGGGCTTTTTGCATATTTGAGGTACGAGAAAAACAAGATTAAATGAGTTTGGGATATGCCTCATTTTTTTTGCGCATTTATAATACACAGTCGGTATAGGGTGCAGTGAGGAATATTAAAAATATTTTTTAATGAAAATTTCTTTATTAAAAACATATGTATAAATAAAAATCCATCATGTTTCAATTAAAAAGATAAATGAAAAAATTAAATATAGTTATTAAACCTCGTTAGGAAAAAACTCGGTGATATACAGAATACCCCCTCAGCTATCTCATTAACGTAAGAGGGGATATTTTCCAATCAATTTAAGGATATCACCATGAAAACCACAGAACTTACCGCATTAGCATTGTCCTCTACGTTATCTGCAGCTCAGGTAGCTGCTCGTCCAATGCGCATTTTGTTGGTCAACGACGATGGCTACCAGTCTGCGGGGATAACCTCGTTGCAAAGCAAACTAGCGGCTAAAGGTTACGATGTGTGGATGACGGCACCTGCTACCGATCAAAGTGGTAAGGGATCGGCGATGACGATCAACCCAAACCAAACTTTTGATGTAAAAAAAGTCGGCGATAAACAATATGGTTTCCCTGGGACACCGTCAGATTCGCTTGATTTTGGGTTGCTGGGCGTACTGAAGGACACCCCTCCCGATCTGGTGATTTCCGGCGTTAACTACGGGCAAAATAACGGTGGGAATTTGCAGAGTTCAGGCACGGTTTCCGCAGCGGCGCTTGCAATTCGCTATGGTTACCCAACAATTGCCGCCAGTATTGGTATGCTTATGAGTGAAGATGAAGCCAAAGCAGGATTCCCAAGTACTAAGCTTTATTGGCCTGATGCCGTTGATTACGTTGTTAATATGGTAGACGCGTTGAACGAAAACTGGACGTCGGGTGAAACCGTATTGCCTTATGGCACCGGTGTAAACGTAAACTATCCAGCCTTGCCAAAGAATAAAATTCTGGGAAGAAAATTTGTGCTTAACGACCTGCATGCTAAGCCGATGTTTAGCTATGAAATGCAGCAAGATGGCTCGGCTAAACAGGTTATTAACATCGACGCGTTAACGCCAACAGCAGGTAAAACGGACGTTAATCTGCTGAATGAAGGCTATATCACCTATACCGTGATTGACTCTAATTGGAATGCGCCACAGTTTGATATGATCTATGCATATGCTTTCGATGCCCCTGAGTTAAAACATCCTTAATGCATGATAGACAGATATTAACGGCCTGAGATTTCAGGCCGTTTTTCGTTGAAGAGCACAAACGACAACAGCCGCTCTTATTGCCGCATGAAATTTAGTATGTTAGCCTAACTAAATTAGTTTCACTCCTTCCGAACTGAGCTCTCGAATGATTAACGATCTAAAAAAACTTCAGTGGCACCTCTGGTTTTGCTGGCGCGAAGTTTCGCGTCAAAGCGGCAGTATGGAGCTAACGAACAGTGAGTTTGACTACCTCTATGTGTTACTTGAGCACTCGCAGGGGATGCGGCTCACGGAACTGGCTGAATGTATGAAAGTCAGCAAAGCCTCTGCCAGCGCGATGGTGAGCAAATTGGAAAAACGCGGCTATATTCAACGTATTTCCTGTCCTGAGGATGGCCGTGCAACGTTGTTACAGGCCACCGAGAAGGGGGCTGCGCTAGAAAAGGAAGAGATGGATATTTATGCACAAACCACTCAGCAAATGGCGGCCTCGTTGACGCCAGAAGAACAACAGCAGTTTGAGCGTTTGCTCCACAAAGCCTGCGGCAGTTTAAAAACCGGCTGAATAGCGATGAGAAATAGATAGAAAGAGATCTGGGAAAAGTTATGTTGCAGCAAAGTATTACCCGTACATTCTGGCACTACAGTATTCCGGCCATTGCCGCACTGCTGATCAGCGGCCTGTATCAAATTGTTGATGGTGCCTTTATCGGTCATGCGATGGGCGCTGAAGGCCTTTCTGCCATTAATATGGCTTGGCCACTGTCGGGCGTTTTGCTTGCGGTGGGGATGATGATCGGCATGGGCAGCGGCGCGCGCTGTTCATTGGCGCAGGGCGAAGAAAAAATTGATAAGGCGCGGCGCATTTTAATGCAGGTATTCTGGCTGTTGATCGCTATGGGTATCAGCGTGGGGCTGTGCATCGTTTATTTCGCCCCGATGTTTATGCGTTTGCAAGACGCATCCGGCGTTATTGAAAACTATGGTATTGATTACTTAACTATTATTGGTATTTCGGGGCCGATTGTCCTCGGCAGTATCGCTATGCCGCTGTTGGTGCGCAACTTAGGCGCGCCAAGATTAGCGACTATTGCCATGCTGACGGGAGCGCTGCTGAATGTGCTGATGGATTATGTGTTCATCATTCGCTTGGGCTGGGGATTAAAAGGCGCGGCGATAGGAACGATAATCAGTGAAAGCGTGGCGGTGATTATTTGCACCGGATTTGTTTTCAGCCGCTACAACAAATTACGGCCACGACGCGAGCACATTGCTTTTAACCTGCGCCTTAGTTTGGAATCTCTAACCACCGGTTTTTCCAGCATGCTGATGTATCTTTATCTCAGCGTGGTGGTGATGATGCATAACCTGCTTTTCATGAAGCACGGTGGGCCAATAGAAGTGGCCGCCTATGGGATTGCCAGTTACCTGATTGGTTTCTATTACCTGCTCGCCGAAGGTGTGTGCGGGGGAATGCAGCCGCTGGTGAGTTATTATTACGGCGCACGCCAGCCGGATAAGGTTCGTCAGGTCTTAAAATTAGGTTTGATGACCGCAGTCGGCGGCGGCATTGCGTTAGCGGTCGCGATACTGATTCTCCCATCGCTGTTTACCAGCATCTTTATTTCCGGTGACAGCGCGCTGCACGTGGCAACCATTCACGGCCTGCGTCTGCATCTGTTTGTGATGTACTTAGATGGCTTTATCGTGCTCGCCGCAACGTTCTTCCAAGCATTAGGCCATGCCCGCTACGCAACGTTTATCACGCTGAGCAACATGCTGATCTTGTTTCCATTCCTCGGTTTTTTCCCATGGATATTCGGTCTGGACGGCGTGTGGTTGGCGATGCCTTTATCGAACATCTGCTTATCGATAGTGGTGGTGTTAATGCTTAAACGACAGCTGCGCCGTCTTGGGATCCGTTTGACGCCTAAAAAAGAATCCCTAGCTAACTGAATGAGTGAGTGAAATCCAGCCAAGAAATATGGCTGGATTTTTTTATCCACGGCGTTGAGACACAAGGCCAAAAAAGCATTTTCCGCGAGTTCCCACACAGCAATCAGCAATAGGCGAGCGTAAGGTATACGAACTCATGTGCTGAAAAGGGAATATCATGAAAAAATTGTCGCCATTATGGCTGGTCAGCCTGATAAGCGTGGCACCGTTACATGCTGCTCAAATCCCCGCAGGGACGTCGCTCGATCCCCAACAAATTTTCCGTTACAACAACCATGCTGAACCCGCCACGCTCGACCCACAAAAAATTGAAGAAAATACCGCCGCGCAGATAGCTCTCGACCTGTTTGAAGGGCTGGTGTGGTTGGATGGTGATGGCAAGGTGCAACCCGCGCAGGCCGAAAGCTGGAAAGTGAGCGCAGACGGCAGGCAGATCGACTTTACGTTGCGAAAAAATCTCCGTTGGTCAGATGGTTCGGCATTGACCGCCGATGATTTTGTCTTTGCGTGGCAGCGTGCGGTTGATCCCGCTACTGCGAGCCCATTTGCTAATTATTTTGCCGCTGGACACGTGGTTAATGCGGCTCAAATTGTGAGTGGGAAAATGAAACCGCAGGCGCTGGGCGTTCAAGCGCTGGATGCGCGCACCCTACGCGTACAGCTAGAACAACCAACGCCGTGGTTTATTTCAATGTTAGCGTGGCCCACAACGTTTCCGGTTCCACATGCGGTGGTGGCGCAATGGGGAGAGCGTTGGACTCAGCCTGAACACATCGTGTCTAACGGCGCCTTTGTATTGGCTAAACGTATAGTGAATGAAAAAATTGTCGCCAAACAAAATCCTCAATATTGGAATCGTTCAGAAACGGTATTAAAGCAGGTTGAGTATTTAGTGGTCGACAACGCGATTTCTGGTTATAACCGCTATCGTGCCGGTGATTTAGATTTAACCTGGGTACCCGCCGATCAGATTAAAGATATTCAGCAAAAGATGCCGGATGAATTGCATATTATTCCGCGGTTAAACACCGAATATTATAATTTTAATACCACGCGACCGCCGTTTGATGACGTTCGCGTGCGGCGTGCTTTATATCTCACGGTGGATCGCGATCTGATCGCTCATAAAGTATTAGGACTACGTGAGCCTGCCAGCACGCTAACCCCGCCTCAGGTCGCTGATTTTAAATCTCCGGTACTTGATGAATTAAATGCACCATTAGCTCAGCGAGTTGTTTTAGCCAAAGGGTTGCTGCATCAAGCGGGCTACGACGAACAGCATCCGTTAAAATTTGAGCTGTTTTACAACAAATATGACCTGCACGAAAAAACTGCGATAGCACTTTCGTCACAATGGAAGAAGCTGCTGGGTGCGCAGGTAACGTTACGCAATATGGAATGGAAGACCTATTTAGACGCGCGTCGGGCAGGGGACTTTATGTTGTCACGGCAGTCTTGGGATGCGACCTACAATGAGCCTTCCACATTTTTAAATACGCTACAGTCAGTGAGTGTGGAAAACGTTGGGCATTGGAAAGATGCTGAATATGACCGGCTATTGAAGCAGGCAGAGAGCGTGTCCGATCCCGTGATGCGCAATGTTTTATATTCACAGGCTGAGGTGAGGATCAATCAGCAGGCCCCCATTATTCCAATCTACTATCAACCGCTGATTAAACTATTGAAGCCTTACGTCGGTGGGTTCCCTACACATAACCCACAGGATTATGTATATAGCAAAGAGCTGTATATTATTGCGCATTAAGATGAGCTATTCATGCCTCAGACGTGGGGAATATGTATACGTTGGGGCATGAGTAAATATCTGTTAGCTTTTATTCCATCACACTGAGAGTGACGTCGCAAACAAAATACGTAACGGTAAAAATGCTCAGAATGGCCCATATATTAGCTTCTCCCAACATACTGGCCAGCAGTGCCAGAGATAGGCTAAAACCAAACATAATGACCCACGTGATAATTTTATTAGGCATGATATTCCTACCTTGATTCACGATGCATTCATTTAGTTGTTATTCACTGAATAACAGTATGAACCGCAGGTGGAATAATGCCAGTTTATAAAAGTTAGCTTATATTGGGTAATGTCAGTAAGTTTAAATAAATGTATTTTCTTGCGGTATTAATATCAGGCTATATAAAAGAAATTCATTTGCGGAGAGGAGAGTTAAGCCTCCCTCAATGAAATAGGGAGGCTTAAGGATAGAGTTAACCAGAATGCTTAAAGTAACTCAAATTCCCCTTTATTCACACGCTGTGAATCGAGGCCGATGAACACGTTAAATTTGCCCGGCTCTGACACATATTTCATCGACGCATTCCAAAACTTCAGCTGTTCGGCATCAATTTTGAAGCTGATGGTTTTCTGTTCGCCAGATTTTAGCGTTACTTTTTCAAAGCCTTTTAGCTCTTTAACAGGGCGACTCATCGATGCTGTTTTATCTTGTAGATAGAGCTGAACCACGGTGGCACCGTCACGTTTGCCGGTGTTTTTTACCGTTACGCTGGCGGTTAAGCTGCCGTCACGCTTCATCACCGGGCTCGACATTTTCACATCGGACACGCTGAAAGTGGTGTAGCTCAGACCATAACCAAACGGATAAAGCGGGCCGTTGGCGGCATCATAATAATGAGAGGTATATTTCTCTGGTTTCTCAGGATTATACGGGCGGCCCGTATTTAAGTGGCTGTAGTAAATCGGGATCTGACCAACCGAGCGTGGGAAGGACATGGGCAGTTTGCCCGATGGGTTGTAGTCACCAAACAGCACGTCAGCGATGGCGTTACCGCCTTCGGTGCCTGAGAACCAACTTTCTAAAATGGCATCGGCCTGCTGATCTTCTTTCTCAAGCGCCAGTGGGCGGCCATTCATCAGCACCAGTACCAAAGGTTTGCCCGTTTGCTTCAGTGCGGCGATCAGATCGCGTTGGCTTGGCGGAATGGTGATATCGCTGCGGCTCGATGCTTCGTGCGCCATACCTTGAGCTTCACCCACGACGGCGACGATAACATCTGATTGTTTAGCGGTAGCTACCGCCTCATCAATCATAGCCTGCGGCGATCGGGTATCAACGCTCACCGCTTTTTCATACAGATTCAGAAAATCAGTGATCCCCGGATCGTTCGATACGTTGGCACCTTTGGCATATAAAACCTGTGCGTTGCTGCCCACCGCATTGCGCAGACCTTGTAAAACGGTTATCGACTGATCAATCACTCCCGCTGCAGACCAACTGCCCATCACATCACGCTTGCTGTCGGCCAGAGGGCCAATCAGTGCAATAGTGCCTGATTTTTTCAACGGTAGGGTATCCAGACGGTTTTTCAGCAGCACCATGCTTTCACGTGCCACGCTGCGTGCTTCTGGACGATGCAAACGGCTTTCCGCGTTGGTATCGACCGGATCTGAACCGACAGGCCCTAAGTGGCTGTAAGCATCGTTAAATAGACCCATATCATATTTCACATTCAGAACATGACGCGCGGCGTCGTCGACTTCTTTTTCGCTCACGCGTCCGCTTTTGACCAAGCCGGGTAGGTATTTGCTGTAATACTCATCGCTCATGCTCATGTCGATGCCGGATTTCACCGCCACGCGCACGGCATCCTCAGGATCGCTAGCAACGCCGTGCTTAATCAGTTCTTTGATCGCGCCGTGATCGCTGATGGTGATGCCTTTAAAATTCCATTCATCGCGCAGCACGCCTTTTAATAGCCAACTGTTGGACGTTGCCGGTGTGCCGTTAATCGAATTGAGTGACACCATAACGCCGCCGCTGCCTGCGTCTAGCGCGGCTTTGTACGGTGGCATGTAGTCTTGGAACAAACGCTGCGGGCTCATGTCCACGCTGTTGTAATCGCGTCCGCCTTCCACTGCGCCATACGCGGCGAAGTGTTTCACGCTGGTCATGACCGAATGACGATCTGCTGGGCTGTTACCCTGCATGGCTTCAACCATTAAACGGCCCATTTCAGAGGTCAGATAGGTGTCTTCACCGAAGCCCTCTGATGTGCGCCCCCAGCGCGGATCGCGGGTGATATCGACCATCGGTGCCCACGTCATGTTTAGCCCATCTTCGCTGGCTTCATAGGCTGAAATACGGCCAACGGTGGTGACTGCATCGCGATCCCAACTCGATGCTAAACCGAGGCTGATAGGGAAAACGGTACGCTGGCCGTGAACTACGTCATAGGCGAAGAACAGAGGGATTTTCAGGCGGCTGAGCTGCATGGCCTGATCCTGCATTTTACGAATATCTTGGCGAGTTACGGTGTTAAAAATAGCCCCGACCTGACCCTGTTTGATCATCTCGCGAATGGCTTCTTTAGGATTGTCTGGCCCCACGCTGATAAGACGCATTTGGCCTATTTTTTCATCCAGCGTCATTTTGCTTAGCAGATCGGTTACGAAAGCATCACGCGCCTGTGTGGATTGCGATTTCACCATTGGGTGAACGGGTTGGGTTGTCTCTGCGTGAACAGGAGACAGAGTAGTTGCAATCAGTCCTGCGACCAGACTGAGCGAGCAAAGCCATTTCATCGCGGAATTTTCTCTCGTATTGGCTGCTAAGCAGCGGATGGAAGTGAGCACAGTTTGCCACAGGCTTTATTAGCATACCCTTCATATTTAAGGGGATGCCTAAAATAATAGTGAATAAACTCAAGGCAGAACGGGGCGCTTTAACCATAAACCCCGTCTTTTTGCACCAATGCCTGATTTTGGCTAGTTCGGATGCGCCGAACCGAGTCTCGTGCCACCAGCGTTCCGTTCAATAATAAATTGCCAATCGGTGTGTTTGGCTGCATGAGCCGGCGTTGCAGCATGCGCACCGCTTCCTCTCCCAGCTCGTCTCTAGGTACGTGAACCGAAGTGAGTGGAATATCGTGGATAGCAGCCAGATTGAATCCGTCCATGCTCATCACAGAAATATCCTGAGGTACGCGCAATCCTGCTTTTAATAGGGCATTGACGGCGCCGACCGCCATATAGTCTCCTCCGGCGAGGATGGCGGTTGGACGATGTTCGGCAGGACAATGCTCAAGAAACTGAGCAACGGCGAGTTCTGCATCTGCGGCACCAAAACTTGGCGCGGTGAGTAGGGCATCGTCGCTATTAAACGGAAGATTATGTGCTTGATAGGCTTCACGAATACCGGCTAAGCGCAGCTCCATGGTATAGCGGCGCAGGCAAAGCAAATGCAAAATATGTCGATGGCCTTGCTCAAAGAGGTAGTTTGCAGAAAACTCGCCGATGGTTTGATGGTCGGGCGCAATACCGGGCAGACGCATTTTGCGATCGCGACAGTTGATAAGAATACACGGTTTGCCTAAGTCTGCGGCGAGAGAGTGAATATAGGGATCGTCAATGCCAATCAGCATGGCGGCTTCGGTAGCGGGCTCGTTCATTTTTTGCAGGAAGAGGGCGACATCACTGTCATTCTCCTCTAAACAACAATAGCGCAGTCGGACCTCGTGAGGCTCCAACGCTTGAGCAATTCCTTGGATCACCTTGTAGTAAAAGATGTCAGACCGCACGTCAAATGCGCGCTGGGGCGCAAACACCACCAGTCCGTTAAGCAGCATTCTCCCCGTCGAGATCTCATCTAAGACCCCCTGCTGGCGCGCCGAGGCTAAAACACGCCGTTTAGCCGCTTCACTGGTATTCGATTTCCCTGATAGAACGCGCGAGACCGTGCTGATAGAAAGCCCCGTTTGGGCGGCGATTTCGCGGATTTTTAGCTTTCCGTTCATTTTGTGATCTCGTTCAAATTCGAAAATGACAAAATTTTCATAAGCCAATAATCGCCATACAACGGGAGTTTTTGACCGAAAACAGTGAATTCCAAGAGTCGCATGAAAATCTTTGCAAAAAAGTGCGTATCCCCACGTTTTTAACTTCTTTACTCTCAGTTGGTCGACCAATTACAAGCGTTATCTTGGTCACAAAAATGGATAATTAAATTAAAAATCAAATATATAGTCATAAATAGCGATATTCTTATTGGTAAGACACATTTCAAAAAGCTCTATACCAACGATGTGTTCAGCCGACGGCGTATTGCTACTGCGACCAGGGGATCACCATGAGTCTTGATATGAATCAACCGGCTGTGGCTGTAAAGGAAAAACGCAAGATTAAGAATCTACGCTGGTGGATGTTAGCGCTGTTCCTGCTGGGGGTGACGGTCAACTACATCACGCGTAACTCGCTAGGGATTTTGGCACCAGAGCTGAAAACCAGCCTAGGGATGACCACCGAACAGTATTCGTGGATTGTGGGTGCCTTTCAGATTGCCTATACCGTGTTTCAACCGCTGTGCGGCTGGCTTATCGACGTGATCGGCCTGAAGATTGGATTTCTGATTTGCGCGGGGATTTGGGCGTTAATGTGTATGCTCCATGCGGGAGCCGGCAGTTGGATGCAGCTCGCGATTCTGCGCTTCTTTATGGGCGGCGCGGAAGCCGCGGCAACGCCAGCCAATGCCAAAACTATCGGTGAATGGTTCCCGAAAAAAGAGCGCCCAATTGCAGCGGGCTGGGCTGGCGTCGGGTTCTCGATTGGCGCAATGCTGGCGCCGCCGATTATCGTGGTTGCCCATGTTTCATTTGGCTGGCAGGGCGCATTTATGTTCTCTGGCGTTCTGGCCATGCTGTGGGTGGTGCTGTGGTGGCTGTTCTACCACAATCCAGAACAACACCCGAATTTAAGCAAATCTGAGCTGGAATATATCAAGCAGGACAATGAACCTGCGTCGGTTAAGTTACCGTTCCTCAAAGCATTAGCCACGGTATCTAAAAATAAACGCTTCTATGGTATCGCCATTCCAGCCTTTATGGCTGAACCGGCATGGGCCGTGCTGAGTTTTTGGGTTCCGCTCTATTTAGCTAACGAACGTGGCATGGATCTTAAACAGATTGCGATGTTTGCTTGGCTACCGTTCTTGGCAGCAGATTTAGGCAGCGTAGCCAGCGGATACCTCACGCGGATTTACGCCAAAGTCTTTGGCACCTCTCGCGTCAACTCTATCGTAGCCAGCTCGGTAACCGGTGCGTTCCTGATGATCTCACTGGCGCTGGTGGCTATCACCAAAGACCCCTACATCACCATTGCGTTGATTTCCGTTGGCGGCTTTGGTCATCAGGTCATTTCCTGCATGTTGAGCGCCTTGGTGGTTGAATCATTCGATAAAGGCCAAATGGCCACCGTGAACGGGATGCGTGGTTCCTTTGCGTGGATCGCCAGTTTCCTGTTCTCACTGCTGATTGGCGTGACCGCCGACAAAATCGGCTACAACCCGCTCTTTATCGCCATGGGCTTCTTTGACCTGATTGGCGCCGTATTCCTGATTGCTTTTATTGCCGAACGTCGTCAGAAGCCACGTCAGGCCTGATCCTTTAAATTTTTGGAAGAGTAACACAATGAAAACGTTGAAAAACTGGATCCTAAATCGCCAAGCAGCCGATCACGTTGAGTTAAAAGTCGATGGTCAGCATTTATTCCGCATCTATATCTTAGAATCAGGGCTATTCCGCGTGCTGATAAAACAGCGTGGTGAACTGGCGCTGAACCGCACGTGGAGTATCGCCCCGCAAACGGATGTGCCTTGGGAGGGGCGTGACCGTGAAAGCACCGAGGGTTTCACACTGCCAGCTTTTGAGCTGGTACAGCGTGATAATGAACTGTCTATTTGCACCGACAAAATGCGGGTGACGGTACATCAACCGCTGTGGCTAGAATGGGAATATTGTAACGATGCCGGTGAGTGGCTGCCGTTGGCGGCAGACCGCCCAACCAGCGCTTATCTTCTGAACGCGCACGGCGATGGCGTGGCACATTATCAGCGTCGTTTCCCAACCGAAAGCTACTACGGCTTGGGCGAAAAAGCAGGCGATCTTAACCGTACCGGTGGGCGCTATGAAATGCGCAATCTGGATGCGATGGGCTACAACGCAGCGTCAACCGATCCGCTGTATAAGCACATCCCGTTCACGATTACGCGCAAAGCAGACGTTAGCTTCGGCCTGTTTTATGACAACCTTACTAGCACCATGCTGGACTTGGGCAATGAGCTGGATAACTACCATTTAGCCTACCGCCGCTATCAGGCGGAAGCCGGTGACTTAGACTATTACATGTTTGTTGGGCCCAAGGTGTTGGATGTTACCAAAGCCTTTGTGCGGCTGACCGGTAAAACATTTTTCGGACCAAAGTGGAGCCTTGGCTATAGCGGCTCCACCATGCACTACACCGATGCGCCGGATGCCCAAAATCAGCTGATGAAGTTTATCGAGCTGTGCCGTGAGCACGATATTCCGTGCGACTCATTCCAGCTGTCATCGGGTTATACCTCAATTAACAACAAGCGCTATGTGTTTAACTGGAACTACGACAAAGTGCCTCAGCCAAAGGTGATGTCGCAGGCTTTCCTCGACGCAGGGATCAAACTGGCGGCTAACATCAAACCGTGTTTGTTGCAGGATCACCCCAAATATCAGGAAGTGGCGCAGCAGGGGTTATTCATTCGTGATTCAGAATCGGACTGCGCTGAGCGCTCGGTGTTCTGGGATGACGAAGGTTCCCATCTTGATTTCACTAACCCAGCCACGGTGAAGTGGTGGCAAGACAACGTAACCCAGCAACTGTTAGAAATGGGTATTGGCTCGACGTGGAACGATAATAACGAATATGAAGTCTGGGACGGCGAGGCGCGCTGTCATGGTTTTGGTCAGGAAATCGCGATTAAACAGATCCGACCGGTAATGCCGTTGTTGATGATGCGAGCTTCTTTAGAAGCGCAGCAGCGTTTTGCACCTAAGCAGCGTCCTTATTTGATCTCACGCTCCGGCTGCGCAGGCATGCAGCGCTATGTCCAAACGTGGAGCGGCGACAACCGAACTAGCTGGCAGACGTTGCGTTACAACACGCGTATGGGCGTGGGGATGAGTCTGTCTGGCTTATATAATGTGGGTCATGATGTCGGTGGATTCTCCGGTGACAAACCAGATGCCGAGCTGCTTGTGCGCTGGGTTCAAAACGGCGTGATGCACCCACGCTTTACTATTCACTCGTGGAACGACGATCACACGGTGAATGAACCATGGATGTATCCGGCGGTGACACCGGCTATTCGTGATGCCATCGTGCTGCGCTATCGTCTACTGCCGTATTTTTATACTTTGCTGTGGCAGGCGAGTGAAAACGATGAGCCGATGCTGCGTCCGACCTTCCTCGATCATGAAAATGATGCGGCGACTTTCGCAGAAACCGACGATTTTATGTTGGGTAAGGATTTGCTGGTGGCGAGCGTGGTGGAGCAAGGGCAGCGCCAGCGTGACATCTATCTGCCTGCCAACGAAAGCGGTTGGTATAATTTCTACACCGGGCAGTGGTTTAGCGGCGGTCAGACAATCACCGTGGACGCTCCTCTAGAGCGCTTGCCGCTGATGGTGCGCGCTGGGGCGATGCTACCGTTGTCAGGACGTACCGCATTCGTAGATTCTGCCGCGGATGATTCTCGTGAATTGATGCTGTTCCCACCGATGGGTAAAGGTAGCGATCGCGGCATGCTGTTTGATGACGATGGCGAAACCTATGCTTGGCGAGAAGGGCAGGCCCTGTGGCTGAATTGGGAGATCGCGACTGATAACCAACGTATCGACGTAACGTTTACCCACAAAGGTGATTTCCAGCCGGCGTGGAAGGAAATCGTTATCCGTCTACCACAAAGCGAACAGCGTAAGCTGTATGTGAACGGCGTGCAGTGCACAAGCTTTAGCCTTTAAGTCAGCTTAAACCATACCCCACCTTAGCTCATACCCCACCCTAACCCTCCCCTTCACAGGGGAGGGAACCGTTCGATGATGTTTGTAAGATCCTCGATCTGCTCCTCCCCCTGCGAAGGGGGAGGCTGGGAGGGGGTCTTGCTAACTCGTTGCTAAAGTGAAGCTGGCAGGGTAAATGCTAATTCCGCGCTGCTGCTTAAATAATTATTTAACTAAATAATAGAACCAAATAAATAGAACTAAATGAATTTAATTTATTTAATTCTGACTTAATGGCATTAATACAAACCACTCTCATTTAGCTATTTCTCTAAATTAAGAAAACTCGTACGAAAGTAATCTCGAAACCTATATTTTCAATTCCTGAAAATAATAATATTGTGGAATATTTGTGCTATTTAATTTCCGCTGAATCGGTTTTATTCACATTATTCGTATTGACCTTCCACTAATCCTTCTCAACTTGATAAAGATCAACCACAACCAGTAGGGTTAATCCTTAGCATTTCACTACCTAAGCATTCCGCCAGACGAATGCGCATCTAAGGAATACTACGAATGGCTGAGGATAACTTTCTATCCGCTCACGGTGTGAACCGTCGTGACTTCATGAAGTTGTGTGCGGGTATGGCCGCTACACTAGGGCTAAGTTCCAATGCGGCAGCAGAAATGGCTGCGGCAATCACAAATCCACAGAGACCACCCGTTATCTGGATTGGCGCTCAAGAATGTACCGGCTGTACTGAGTCTCTGTTGCGTGCCACGCACCCAACAATTGAAAACCTGATCCTCAATACTATTTCACTCGAATATCATGAGGTGTTGTCAGCGGCCTTCGGACATCAAGCCGAAGAGAATAAACATAACGCGATGAAGCGTTATAAAGGCAAATATGTTCTGGTTGTTGATGGCTCCATTCCGTTAAAAGACGGTGGCGTTTATTGCATGGTCGCCGGTGAGCCTATTGTCGATCATATTCGTCGCGCCGCTGCTGATGCGGCAGCGGTTATCGCTATTGGTTCCTGCGCTGCATGGGGCGGTGTCCCTGCCACCGGAGGCAACCCAACCGGCGCGGTCAGCCTTGAAGAAGCCATCGGCAAACCGGTCATCAACATCCCTGGTTGCCCGCCAAACCCGCATAACTTCCTGACCACCGTGGTGTATTACATCACCTACGGCAAGCTGCCTGAGCTAGACAGCAAGCATCGTCCGCTGTTTGCCTATGAACGTTTAATTCACGAAAACTGCGAGCGTCGTCCTCATTTTGATGCGGGTCGTTTTGCCAAAGAATTTGGCGATTACGGTCATCGTCAAGGTTGGTGTTTGTATCATCTAGGCTGTAAAGGCCCTGAAACCTACGGCAACTGTTCAACGTTGGAATTCTGTGATATTGGCGGCGGTATCTGGCCTGTGGGCATTGGTCATCCTTGCTATGGCTGCAATGAGCAGGGCGTCGGCTTCACGAAAGGAATTTTCCAACTGGCGAACGTTGAAAATCCAACGCCGCGTGTGGACAAACCCGGCGTGGCTAATCGCGAAGGTGGGCATATTTCACCAACGGCGACCGGCCTGATTGGCGGTGCTTTGGGGATCCTGATTGGGGTCAGCTTGATGACGGTACGTGAGCTTGGTCGCCAGCAAAAGCGCCATGAGTCGGAGCGCCAAAACGCTGAGAAAAGCCACGCTGAGCACCATGATTCACGGGGGGAATAACCGTGAACAGAAGAAACTTTATTAAGTTTGCCTCTGCGGGGGCGCTGGCAGCGGGCACGGTAACATCAAGTACCGCGCAGGCGGCGGTGGAAAACAAACCGCCGATCCCCGGTGCGGTCGGCATGCTGTATGACTCAACGCTGTGCGTAGGTTGCCAAGCCTGCGTGGCCGAGTGTCAGAAGCTGAATAAAAACCAGATCAACCCTAACGGGCCACAAACGTGGTCTAACAACGATAAATTAACGCCTTACACCAACAACATCATTCAGGTGTGGCAAGACGGTTCGGGCGTTAATAAAGATCAGGTGCAAAACGGTTATGCCTACATCAAGAAACAGTGCATGCACTGCGTAGACCCTAACTGTGTGTCGGTGTGTCCGGTACAGGCGCTGAAGAAAGATCCCAAAACTGGCATTGTGCATTACGACCCAGACGTCTGTACGGGCTGTCGTTACTGCATGGTGGGATGTCCATTCGACATTCCTAAATATGATTATCACAACCCGTTTGGTGAGATTCATAAGTGCCAGCTCTGCGACCAGAAAGGGCTTGAGCGCATTACTAAAGGCCAACTGCCGGGCTGCGTCGAGGTTTGCCCAACCGGTGCGGTAATCTTTGGTACGCGTGACGATCTGTTGGCTGAGGCCAAAAAGCGTCTGGCGGCAAAACCGGGGGCTGAATATGCCTATCCGCGTCAAACCCTGAACGGTGGTGATAACTATCTGCATCCGCTCGCCAAGTATCAGCCGTATGTCTACGGCGAAAAAGAGGGCGGAGGAACGCAGGTATTAGTGCTGGCGGGGGTGCCGTATGAAAACTTAGGCATGCCAAAACTGGCTGAACTCTCAACCGGCGCACGCTCTGAGCACATTCAGCACACTGTTTACAAAGGCATGATCTTGCCGCTGGTGGTTCTGACGGGGCTATCTGTGTTGATTCGTCGTAACACCAAAAACCACCATGATGGAGATGATGATCATGAGTGAACATAAAGCCAGTCCGTTAGGTGGTCGCCTTGTTAGTTGGCCGGTGATGGTGATGGCACCCTTTGTGGTGCTATGCGGCATTTTTATCCTCAAACGTTTGATCTTCGGGATTGGCTCGGTTGCCGACCTGAACGGAGGTTATCCGTGGGGGCTGTGGATTTCATTCGACCTGCTGATTGGTACAGGTTTTGCCTGTGGCGGTTGGGCGCTAGCGTGGGCGGTGTATGTTTTCAACCGAGGTGAATATCACCCGCTGGTTCGTCCGGCGCTGTTGGCGAGCCTGTTCGGTTATTCGTTAGGGGGATTATCAATCACCATTGACGTGGGCCGTTACTGGAACCTGCCTTATTTCTATCTGCCAGGACACTTCAATACCTCGTCGGTGCTGTTTGAAACCGCGGTCTGTATGACGGTGTATATCGGCGTGATGGCGCTGGAGTTTGCGCCCGTCGTGCTGGAGAAATTTGGTTGGAAAGTGCCGATGAAGTGGCTGAATAAAATCATGTTCTTCATTCTGGCGCTCGGCGCTCTGCTGCCAACCATGCACCAATCTTCAATGGGATCGCTGATGATTGCTGCGGGGAATAAAATCCATCCGCTGTGGCAAAGCTACGAGCTACTGCCGGTGTTCTCGTTGCTCACGGCATTCATTATGGGCTTCTCCATCGTGGTGTTCGAAGGTTCACTGGTACAGGCCGGGTTAGCCGGTAAAGGCCCGAATGAAAAGCCGCTGTTCTACCGGCTGACGCAGGTTATCGATATTTTCCTAATCCTGTTCGTTGCGCTGCGCTTTGCGGAAATTGTACTGCGTGATAAGTCAGAGTACCTCTCACAGTGGAACCGTTACTCCATTTCATTCTGGTGCGAAATTGGACTGATGCTCTTCCCGCTGCTGGTATTCCATTGGGATAGATTCCGCCGTGATTCGCGCATGCTGTTCCTTGGCGCGCTAAGCATGCTGCTGGGCGCCGCGCTGTGGCGTATGAACTACTCTCTGCTGGCGTTCAATCCGGGCAATGGTTATCACTATTTCCCAACGCCAGAAGAAATTCTGATTTCAGTCGGCTTTGTGGCGATTGAAGTCTGTGCCTATTTGTTGCTAATCCGGATTTTACCGGTGTTGCCATCGCTTGAACGCGTACATAAAGATTATCAGGCCCGAGGGAAAGCTAAAGTATGAGCCAACGTATTACTATCGACCCGATCACCCGTATCGAGGGCCACCTGCGCATTGACTGCGAAATTGAAAACGGCAAAGTCACCAAGGCTTGGTCATCCGGCACCATGTGGCGCGGGATGGAAGAGATTGTCAAAGGTAACGACCCGCGCGATGCGTGGATGATCGTCCAGCGCATTTGTGGCGTTTGTACCACTATCCACGCCATTGCGTCGGTGCGTGCGGTGGAAAATGCGATCGGTGCTGAAGTGCCGGTGAACGCGCAGCATATCCGTAATTTGATCGTGGCAGCCCACAGCATCCACGACCATATCGTGCATTTTTACCAGCTGTCGGCGCTGGACTGGGTGGATATCACCTCCGCGCTGAACGCCGATCCCAAAAAATGCGAAGCCATGCTGAAAGGTGTTTCAACGTGGTCGCTGAATAGCTCGGAAGAGTTTGCCAAGGTACAGCAGAAAATCCGCGATCTGGTCGCCAGCGGTCAACTGGGTATTTTCGCCAACGGCTATTGGGGCCACAAGGCGATGAAACTATCGCCGGAAGTGAATCTGATTGCGGTTGCCCACTATCTGCAAGCGCTTGAATGTCAGCGCGATGCCAACCGCGTGGTGGCGATTTTGGGCGGAAAATCCCCACATATCCAAAATTTGGCCGTGGGTGGCGTGGCTAACCCGATCAATCTGGATGCGCCAAGCGTGCTGAATCTGGAACGTTTGATGTATGTGAAGATGTTTATTGAACGGCTGGGTGAGTTCATTGAGCAGGTTTACAAAGTGGACGCGGCAATTATTGCGGCAAACTATCCAGAATGGCTGTCGTTGGGCGAAGGCGCGAAGCACTATTTAAGCGTGCCAGAGCTGCCAACCGATGCCAAAGGCGGCAGCTTCCTGCTGCCGGGTGGCTATATTGAAAATGGTGACATGGCTAACTATCGCCCCATCACCAGCCATCAGGACGAATGGTTGATCGACGGTATTGCCGAAAGCTGCAAACACTCTTGGTATAAAGACGATGCGATCTTAAAACCTTGGGAAGGCAAAACCGAACCGAACTACACCGGCTGGCAGGATGAGGGTAAATACTCATGGGTGAAATCCCCAACCTTCTACGGCAAAGTGGTGGAAGTTGGCCCACTGGCCGATCTGCTGGTCAAACTGGCGGCTAAGCATCCTGATACCGTAAAACACTTCAACGAAGTGAACGGTCTGTATAAAACGCTGAATGGCAAAGCATTACAAACCGAGCAGTTGCATTCCACCATGGGACGCATCATTGGCCGTGCGGTTCGCTGTTGCGTACTGAAAGATACCCTGCTGCAACAATGGCAGGCGCTGATCGACAATATCGGCACAGGCGATCACGTTGCCTTTATCAAGCCTGAAATTTTGGCAGATAAAGAGTATCGCGGCGTCGGCTTTGAAGAAGCACCGCGCGGTATGCTTTCGCATTGGATCGTGATTAAAGGCGGCAAGATCGAAAACTATCAGGCGGTGGTGCCTTCCACATGGAACTCTGGCCCGCGTAATACCAACGACGAGCCGGGTCCGTATGAGCAAGCGCTCATCGGCACGCCTATCGAGGATATCGAAAAGCCGTTGGAAGTGGTGCGCACCGTGCACTCCTTTGACCCATGCATGTCTTGCGCGGTGCACGTGGTGGATACGCGCGGTGGTGAAGTCACCAAGGTTAAGGTGTTGTGATGAATACGCTGCTCTTAGGTATTGGTAACCTATTGCTCAGCGATGAGGCGGTTGGCGTACGCATCGTTGAGCGCCTAGAACGCGATTACCGTTTTCCTGAAGGCGTTGAGCTGATGGATGGCGGAACCGCGGGCATGGAGCTCATGGAGTACATGGCCAGCCGCGATCATCTGATTGTGGCTGATGCGGTACTCAGCGATAGCGCGCCCGGCAGCGTCATCACGCTATGTGACGATGAAGTTCCGGCGTTTTTTAGCCGGAAAATCTCACCGCACCAGCTAGGGCTGTGCGACGTGCTGTCTGCGTTACATCTCACCGATGAGTTTCCACAGCGTTTAACGCTGGTGGGCGTGGTGCCAGAGTCTCTGGAACCGCATATTGGTCTGACGCCGGCGATTGAGGCGGCGATCCCTGTAGCCATGGATCGTATTGTCCAGCTTCTGCGTAACGATGGATGCCAAATAGAGCATAAAGGAGCGGTGCATGCCTTCTGAACATGATTTGACCGCCATCGGTGCCGATGAATTTTGGGGCTTTGAGCAAAATCCAACCGATCTTTTGATAGAGCAATATCAACAGATTGCGCAGGACGAGATGGCGACGTTGCCGTTCTATCGTGCCGAAATGCCGATCGTAGTTGAGATGCAGCAGTATGAAGGGCAGTGGCTCGGCACGGTATTAACGCCGTGGATGCTGAGCGTGGTGATTTTGCCGGGGCCGGATCAGGTCTGGTCTTTGCGCAAACTCGGTGAGCGGATTGCGCTTTCTCTGCCGCGCGGCGACATGACGTTTATGGTTGGCGAATTGCCTAAAACCGGTCAGCTGCTGTCTTGCTCATTGATGTCGCCGATTGAATCGCATATCAGCGCAGATGAAGGCAAGGCTTTGGTGACGGATACGTTGAAGATGCTGCTGTCGTTGCCGGTGCAGGATAGCAGTGCGAGTGTAAACCTGTCTCGACGTGCATTGTTTGGTAAGTCATAAGTCTAAATCATAAGCTCAACGCTTTTAGTCGGAATTAAAAGCCATAAAGGCGCGATAAAAGTCGTCGTGTTATTACATTGCTGAATCTGAATTTATCGGGTTCAGCATTTTTTTTACCACTACTTATCGCCAGTCGAACGCCGGGGATAAAAATGTTATCCACGTACGCCTTACCCCCAAGAGATGATGGAAATTATTAAAGAGGGCTATTCGTTTAGGCGGTGAATGAAAGCGAAAGCATGGCCGGAAACCATCGATAAGCCTCCGGCCATGACTATTCGTTGCTCACGCGGCTGTTATGCGCCTTCGAAGTGATACTTCATATCGGTATCGTGGGTCATTTGCGTCATGACATGGCGGGTAAGCTGTTCTGTCAGGCTAAGCGCATCCTGCATCACTTTATCTTCAAACGTTTGTAGAACCTTTTGCGCCTGCTGTGGCTGAGACTGATAGAGTTTCAGATACTCTTTTTCCATCGCCGTTTGCTGAACCGCGGTATTTTTCTCAAATTGGGCATAGGCCTTTTCCACTTCAGGCGCATAGGCGTTGTAGTTTTGCATCACGAGCGTTTGCAGCTGGCGATATTTCCAGCTCACCGAATCATCGCTGAATTTGTCGGTGCCTTTGTCATAGCCAGCAAGATAATGTTCCATCCCTTGGTAGTAAGGAACATACACGCTGAGCGACGGCATTCCGATGGCAACATAGGCCACTTCACCAATTGCTTTAGGAAGTTTTGGACGCACCTGAAGCACGTGAGACTCTTGGGTTCGAAATACGGAAATAGGGCGATAAGCCTCTTTGGGATTGTTGTTGGCATACGGATCGTGTGCGGTTCCCTGATAGTGGTTACGCAGCGCGGCTTGAACATCAGCAACGGAAATTTTATGCGCGGGTTTCAAAAATACCGGGAACGCGGTGCCATCGGTGATGGTGGTTTTCAGCTCTGGATTGAACATGTGCTGCACTGTCCAAACGCGCGGGTAGTTGTAGGTGACATCGTTTTCAACGTCTTGTGAATAGGCCTTATGGAAGTCAAACTCGCCGTCTTTGAGATTGTATAAACCGTACTGTTCGGCAAAGCTTATCAGCGTTTTCGACCCCAGATAGTTGGCTTTATCTTCAGGGTTATAGCTTCTTAAGCGCCCCTGATTAGCTGAAACAAAGTATTGGTCGCGCGGCAATTTGGCAGCCATCCACTGGTGACCGCTGCCGGTTTCTAAATACCAAACTTCATGTTCGTCGACAAAAGCTACGCCAAACCCTTCGCCAGCGCCTTTCTCTTCAATGATTTTGCCTAGCAGTTCTGCACCTTCACGAGCGCTATGGATCCTCGGCAGGATCACGTTTTCGATAGCGTCTTCGGTAATGCCGGTTTTCTCAACGTAGGGATCAAACTTAAGCACCTGCTGACCGTTATAGATGGTTTCCGTGGCGGTCATCCCAACGCCCGCCTCGTTAAAACCGACTTCGCCCATAGATAAATCGTTGGTATCAAAATCTGATATTGCGCTATAGCGCAGCGAGGTTTCTGGCAACGGATAGGTAAAGTCGTTGGCGTGGGACTTGAATTCCCCTTTTTGGTGTTCAACCCGAGGATGAATCAGGAAGTGTTTCGGGTTATTGGCGGAATAGTCTTCATTGCGCGCGACGATAAAAGAGCCGTCGCTTGAGGCTTCATTGCCGACCAAAATGGTGGTACATGCCATCGCGGGCGGAACGAGCAGGGCTGGAATGACGGCGGAGAGAATGCGTTTTTTCATTGGAATAGCCTTTCGTCATGCGTGAGAGAAATTTTTTAGGCTTTTAACCTATGCCTCTGATTTTGATATGACAATGAAAGGGCGTGATTATATCGGATGATAGCTGTCTGCTTTTATGGCCATATTGGCCGGTAAAGTGTCCATTATCGTGAGGTTCCACGGCGTAAGGTGGCGAAAAAAACAGCTTTATTTGTGATTAAAATCACAATAAAATGTAATCATACAAACACGTCACTTTGTATTTGTGATGCAAGTCAACGAATATCCTGTTCCCATCGTTAAACTACTTTTTTTGAATACGTGAGATTTCCATCATGAATGTTTTGGTTGCTATTGCCATCACCACCGGCATCCTTTCTGGCATTTGGGGCTGGGTTGCCGTGAGCCTTGGCCTGCTAAGCTGGGCGGGTTTTCTCGGTTGTACTGCCTATTTCGCCTGTCCGCAGGGCGGCTTGAAAGGTTTTGGCATCAGCCTGTGCACGCTGCTCAGCGGTGTATTCTGGGCCGAAGTGATCATTTATGGTGGGGCTCTACGACCAGAGTGGACGATCCTAGGCTACGTACTGACCGGGATCGTGGCTTTTCTGATGTGTATTCAGGCGCAGCAACGCTGGCTAGCGTTCGTACCCGGTACCTTTATCGGTGCGTGCGCAACCTTCGCTGCAAACGGCGATTGGAAGATGGTGGTTCCTTCGCTGTTAGTCGGCTTAGTCTTTGGCTACGCGATGAAAAACAGCGGATTGTGGCTGGCGGCACGTAAGCAAAATCAGTCAGTGCAGCAAAATCAAAACGTAGATGCAGATAGCAAGTCGATCAGCTCGTAATCAGTTACAGCAAAACTGCCATCGATAACGTGCCCATTAGCGTGTGACTTCACGATTCCTTCCAGATGATTTAATTTGCATCTTTTGGTGGAGTGAGGATATTTAGCGCTAATGGAAAACACGGATGGAGTAATTGATCATGGACGGTTCGTTTGCTATTGCTTTATGGTCATCATTTCTGTCTGTTATCTATCTTATCGCTTTATCCGTTGTGATCCTCGGTGCTTGTAGCAAGAGCCTTAAATGCCGTCATATTTTATTCTGGGTTGAAGCTCCGCAAATTATATCGGTGTTTTTATTCTCTGTAGGGATGCACTGGCACTGGTGGCGATATGTAAATGGTGGCGTGCTGGGCATTGTTCTTTTCTCAGTTGTTCCAATCCTTTTGTCACTTATCGTCGCAATATTAGTGAGCCGCTGGCTAGGTCATCCTTTCCATTTGTGGATTGTTTGCCACATCATTTTTATCACTTTGCTATGGTCAATCATTTCTCGTTTTTAACTACAGCTTGATACTGCCTTGCGAGCGAGTTGCCATGTTGGTAAACATTGGGGCAGAGACAAAATAGGTCTGTTGATAGCTGCTAAATGTTAATAAATGGCGGGTTTTTCACCATTTACTCGCTGGCTGCGCCGATAACTCTTCTGGTTGCTTTCCTTCTTATTAATCCACCGTATAATTCCACACTTCTTCTTAAGCCGCCCGAGGTTGTCGTGGTTCATCTTTCCGTCCTGGTAGAACGCATCATTCCTTTGTTACGCCAAGCCGCTGCCGAGCAATCGGGGCTGGTACGTATTGCGCTGCCTTGCAGTTTGAAAGATGGAACACAAATGTTGGAGTGGTTGGCGTCGCAGCCGCTGTTTCCTCAATTCTATTGGCGACACCGCGATGGCGCTGAAGAAGCCGCGGTGTGTGGTGCGGTGCGCACGTTTACCGACGCCGAGCAGGCGCAGAAATTTGTTCAGGAAAATGGCTGCCCTGAGCTCCGCATTTGGGGGCTAAACGCGTTCGGTCAGGTGGAGTTGGATGGTTACGGCACGATTAACAGCCTGCTGTTTTTGCCGCGCATTGCGCTGATGCGTCATGCCGGTAAGGCTGAGCTGGTGGTGAACCTGTACGGTGAATCATCGCTGGATCAAGATCTGGAACTCGCGCTGCGTGATTTAGCGGCGCTGTGCGCTATTCAGCCATTGCCAACCTTACACACTGACGTTCTCGCCGCGCATCATCAGCCCGATCATGATGCTTGGTGTGATTTGCTCAATAATGCGCTGGCTGAAATTGAGCGCAAAGCATTTGAAAAAGTGGTGCTGGCACGTCGTACCACGTTAAAACTTTCGCTACCGCTGCGTGCCGCACAATTTTTAGCGGCAAGCCGCGCCGTGAACCACCGTTGCTATCATTTCATGCTGGCGTTAGCGCCAGAGCGGGCGTTCTTAGGTTCATCGCCGGAAAGATTATATCGTCGCCAAAGCCTATCGCTGGAAACAGAAGCTTTGGCCGGCACCGTTGCCAGCGGCAATAGTGATGCGCAAGCGCAAGAAAATGCGCAGTGGCTGATGTCAGATCGAAAAAACCAGCATGAAAACTTATTGGTGGTGGATGATATTTGTCAGCGTTTGCAGGGCGGGGCGCAAGCTCTCGATGTGATGCCTGCTGAAGTCATCCGTTTGCGTAAGGTCCAGCATTTGCGTCGGCCAATCCATGCCACGCTGATGCAGTCTAACGATGCTGATTGCCTACGCCGTTTGCAGCCGACCGCAGCGGTGGCAGGATTACCGCGTGAACCCGCGCGCCAATTTATCATGCAGGATGAGCCTTTTGACCGTGGCTGGTATGCGGGCTCGGCAGGCTATTTGGCACAGGATCAGGCTGAGTTTGCCGTGGCATTGCGATCGGCGTTAATTGAACATGATTATATTCATCTTTATGCCGGAGCGGGCATCGTGGCGGGTTCAGATCCCGAGCAAGAGTGGTTAGAGATTGAAAACAAAGCAGCGGGTCTGAGAACGCTGCTGGAAAGCGATATTTCGCTGTAATTAAGCAACAAATTATATTGAAGGCTAAAGATTGACGTCAATTTTTGGCCTTTTTTATTTTTATGATGATATCTTTCCCATGTTATTTCTTATGCAATAGTATAAGTGTGAAACTCATCACTAAATTAAACATTGTTACTCGATTTTATAATTGGAACTTGGTTCACAAAAGGTATATTGATTTGTTATTTTATAATCTAACTGTAATTTTCTTACCATAGTATTTGAGAGTGTCATAACAAAATACCGGCAAATTATCTATTTACTGAGAGCTAGATCTAATTTTTCATTCTCTTTTTCCCACTTTATATTTAGCGTAATCTCTTCCCATCAGATATTTGTGATTAATATTGAGGGGGAAGTATGTCTGGTCTTATTTCTTTTTTTCCTGAGAATGCGTTTCACGTTGTTGATTCTGTTGATGATTGGCGTCATGCCATTGATATCGTTACCGCTCCCTTAACGGCAAGCCATAGGATTGAAGCTAGATACTGCACGGCGATTAAAACGGCCACTCAAGAATTAGGTCCCTATTATGTATTAGGCGCCGGCGTGGCAATGCCTCATGCAAGACCAGAAGAGGGCGTTATTGATACGGCACTTTCGATGGTTTTAGTGAGAGGTGGCGTAGATTTTGGCACAGGAACAGAAAAGGTCACCATATTAATTTGTTTGGCCGCTAAAGATGCAGACTCGCATATATATGCTATCCAGGCATTATGCGAAATATTAAGCGATGGTGAAGTTATCAATGAAATAAACAATGCGTGCGATGCATTGGCATTACAGGAAATAATAAAAAGATATTAATTTTTCATCATAATTAAAGTTGAAATATAACTGATGTGTAAAAATATTTTTTAAATCGTAGTATATAAATAACCTAGCTAAGGAATGTCTAATGACTGAAAGATCTCTGCGCGCCAGAGTGCAATACTTTGGTGGGTTTTTAACTGCAATAGTAATCCCCAATATTGGTGCTTTTATTGCCTGGGGATTTATTACTGCGCTATTTATTCCAACAGGATGGGTGCCCAATGTGCATTTTGGTGCAATGGTTGACCCGATGATCACCTATTTATTGCCATTACTTATTGGCTATACCGGTGGGCAATTGATCGGGGGAAAACGTGGTGGCGTTATGGGTGCCATCGGTACCATGGGGGTTATTATTGGCGCGAGTATTCCAATGTTTATTGGCGCAATGGTATTAGGCCCGTTGGGTGGCTGGATTATTCGTGAATTTGATAAACGCATTGAAGGAAGGATCCCCGCTGGATTTGAGATGGTAGTGAATAACTTCTCACTGGGGATCTTGGGGATGATCCTCGCACTGCTGGCGTATGAGATTATTGGCCCAGCGGTAATGTACGCCAACAACGTGGTTAAGTCTGGGATTGAAGCCTTGGTATCAACCGGTTTTTTACCTTTACTGTCGGTAATTAATGAGCCAGCTAAGGTACTCTTCCTTAATAATGCTATCGACCAGGGCGTGTATTATCCGCTTGGTATGCAAGATACCGCGAAAACCGGTAAATCTATTTATTTTATGGTGGCATCTAATCCCGGTCCCGGTTTAGGTATGTTATTGGCGTTTGCACTATTTGGCAAAGGGATGAGTAAACGTTCTGCGCCTGGCGCTATGATTATTCATTTTCTCGGCGGAATTCATGAACTCTATTTTCCCTATGTCTTAATGAAACCATTGATGATTTTGGCCATGATTGGTGGAGGAATGTGTGGGATTTTTGTTTTTGATTTAATGAATGCGGGTTTGGTTGCGGGGCCTAGTCCGGGGTCAATCTTTGCGTATCTTGCTTTGACTCCACGCGGTGGGTTTATGGCTACCTGTGCCGGGGTATTAGCTGGAACCGTCGCTTCATTTTTAATTGCTTCACTGATCTTAAAACTAGAGCGCAAGGTTGAAGAAGATGAAGACTTCACCGTTTCGCAGCAGGTATTGCAACAAATGAAGCAAGAGGGTAAAGCAGGCGAGCATGTATCAGCGCCAGCTGCCGATAATACTATTCATTTTATTGCATTTGCTTGCGATGCGGGAATGGGCTCAAGTGCCATGGGGGCAACGACCTTCCGTAAGCGAATTGAAAAAGCAGGACTGGATATTATTGTTAAACATTTCTCTATAGAAAATGTTCCGCCAGATGCTGATTTGGTGGTGGTACATAGCAGCCTTGAAGATCGTGCAAAAATGATCGTGAAACAGCCAATGTTGGTGATTAAAAACTATTTAGGTGACGTTAAGCTTGATCGGTTACTTGATGATTTGACTCATTCGAAACGCGATCTTTCGCCTTTATTACAACCAGAATAAAAACGACTAAAGCACACTGCTGGAGATTAATTATGGATACCAAGGTTGCCGCTATTTATGGCAAAAATGATGTCAGAATTCGGGAATTTACCCTTCCTAAAATAAGCCCAGACGAACTGTTAGTTAAAGTTATTTCGGATAGCGTTTGTTTATCAACGTATAAAGCCGCATTGTTAGGGAGTGAGCATAAACGCGTACCTAATGATATAGAACAACATCCAGCCATTACGGGGCATGAATGTGCAGGGATTATTGTTGAGGTAGGCGATAATTTAAATGGAAAATATCAGATTGGGGATAAATTTGTTTTGCAACCAGCTATGGGGCTGCCGAGTGGATATTCCGCTGGCTATAGCTACGAATACTTCGGCGGCAATGCAACCTATATGATTATTCCAAAAGTTGCCATCGATCTCGGGTGCGTTCTGCCTTATTCCGGTGATTATTTTGCCGTGGCATCGCTGGCTGAACCGATGTGCTGCATTATTGGTGCATTTCACGCTAATTTTCATACCACACCCTATGTTTATGAGCACCGGATGGGAATCGTCGCCGGTGGAAATTTAGCGCTGCTCGCTTGTGCGGGGCCAATGGGGTTGGGCGCTATCGATTATGCGATCCACGGGCCTGTAAAACCGGGGCGTATCGTCGTGACCGATATTGATGAGGCGCGATTGGCGAGAGCAAAAGCATTGCTACCGCCTTCCTTGGCACTGCAACAGGGAATCGAACTTATTTACCTTAACGTGGCGGATTGTCTTGATCCTCAGGCAAGGCTGATGGATATCAGCTCAGGTCGTGGCTATGACGATGTATTTGTTTTTGCCGCCGTTGAGCCGGTGGTGGAAATGGCGGGTCGTGTGCTGGCTGAAGATGGTTGCTTGAACTTTTTTGCAGGGCCAACCAATTCGGCTTTTACTGTGCCTCTGAATTTTTATGATGTGCATTACAACGGCACTCACGTGGTTGGCACATCGGGTGGCTCTACCGACGATATGGTTGAGGCCTTAGCCCTCTCATCATCAGGAGTGCTGGATCCTTCTTATATGGTCACCCATATCGGTGGTTTAGACGCGGTTCCTAAGACCGTGTTGGAATTGCCGCATATACCGGGTGGTAAGAAACTGATCTATAACCATATTTCATTGCCTTTAACCGCCATTGATGATTTTAACAAGCGGGGAGAAACCGAGCCGCTGTTTGCGGAATTGGCGAAACGTGTACAGTCAACTCATGGCGTATGGAACGCTCAGGCTGAAGCTTATTTGCTCGCATACTTCAACGCTGAAGCGATGTGAGGGAGGTTGTCATGGAACAATTGGCTTACGGTGTTTTACGCGCCACGGAGCAGGCCGCACTGGCTGCATGGCCCTTAATCGGCTGCGGAGATAAAAACCAAATTGATGGCGAAGCGGTATCGGCAATGCGTCAGAGTTTGAATCAGATGCCCATGCGGGGACGCATTGTGATTGGTGAGGGGGAAATCGATCGCGCGCCGATGCTATACATTGGCGAGGCGCTGGGCCTAGGGACGGGGCGGGAGATTGATATCGCGGTAGATCCCATCGAAGGGACACGTATGGTCTCGGTAGGGCAGCATAACGCACTTTCTGTTTTGGCGTTCGCGCCCTATGGTTGCTTATTACATGCGCCGGATATGTATATGCGTAAGCTGGCAGTCTGTCCTGACGCTAAGGGGGTTATCGACCTTAACCACACGCTGGAAGAGAATTTACGTGCTGTCGCTGAAAAGTTGGCTAAGCCGCTATCGCAATTGCAAGTGGTGATATTGGATAAACCAAGGCACCGTGACGATATCCAACGGCTCAATCGACTAGGCGTGAAGGTTAGCGTATTACCCGATGGCGACGTGGCAGGCAGCATTATGCTATGCCAACCGGATTCTGGGTTGGATGTGATGTACACCGTTGGTGGTGCGCCAGAAGGCGTGCTTTCCGCCTGTGCGGTGAAGGTGATGGGAGGCGATATGCAAGCGATGCTGATTGACAGTGTTGAAGCGAAAGGTGGGAGTGCCAGTAATCAAGAGATTGCGCAGCAAGAGCGGCAACGTTGTGCACAAATGGGCGTTGAGGTTGACCGCGTTTACACCCTAAATCAAATGGTCCATACTGACGAAATTCTTTTTTCGGCCACCGGCGTCACTAAAGGGGATTTAACCGAAGGCGTGCGAAAAATAGAGGGGAAATTACAAACGCAAACTCTCTTTTTAAACGGTATGGATAAAACGCAGCGCTTAATAAATACACTTTATGAAAGGTAAGTTGTTAGCCACATCGCCAACGGTTATTTGGGGTCGCAATGATATCGATGGATGAAGATAAAATTATTGAGCTGCTTGAGTCGGAGAAAGAGCTTAGTGGATTTATGGCTCAGGCAAATCAGATCCTTTATTCTACATTACGTTATTTTTTACCTTACGTATTTGTCAGCGATCCTGATATCCAAGAGTATGCTGTTAAGCCGTTATTGGCCAAAGCAGGTCCGTTGGACGATATCTATGTTGCATTACGGTTGATCTATGCTTTGGGACAGATGCGCAGAGAAGTTTATGCAGATATATTTAGTTTTATTCAGTTTAATGAATATATTTACTCGCGTGCGAAAACGATGCCTTTCGATCATGAAATGGTTTATGAGTTTATTAATAATCTTCGCACCATCAGTGAGACGGATTTTTCAGTTCGTGCTGTTAATGAAATGCGCTTTGCAGACTTCGCTATATATAGCCGTACGCGTTGCATTTCTCTGATTAAAACTAGCCTGTCATTAGCCGTAATGACCATCGTTAAAGAATTAGATCCTGCGAGAGCCTGAAGCATGAAACTTAATTTAAGCGTTAATGGGTTAACTTATCCGGCCTATTTTTCAGACGATGAAATTGAACATCTCCATTTGCCTTGGCTTCAATACTTAACACAGCAACAAAAATTGTTAGAAAGGCGAATTATCGTTTTTCTGGCGGCTCCGCCGGGAGTGGGGAAATCAACGCTGTGTGGATTATGGCAATGGCTAAGCGAACAGTATCCTGAGCTTTCAGCGCTACAAGGGCTCGCTATGGATGGTTTTCACCATTATAACCGTGATTTGCAGATCGCAGGATTGAGTCACAAAAAAGGGGCTCCCGAAACCTTTGATTTAGCCTTGTTGCAACGCTATTTAGGTCAGCTACAAAACCCTAATGCACTCTGGCCGATTTACGATCGCCAGCTACATGAACCGGTGATGGATATGGTCGAAGTGAAAGCGCCGATTGTGGTAGTTGAGGGGAATTGGCTCCTGCTTAATGAGGAGGGCTGGAGGGATTTGTCTCGTTACGCTGATGTATCGCTGTTTATTTCAGCCTCACCGCAGTTACTTAAATCTCGCTTAGTCGGGCGTAAAGTTGCTGGTGGGCAATCCAGCGAAAATGCGGAAGCATTTTATGCCATGACGGATGGGCCTAACGTACAGCGGGTGCTCAATGAGAGCTTAACGGCCGACATGCGCTGGCAGATGGCAACCGATGGGAGCTATCACACTTCTATTCCCTCTATTGTCTAATCTGTAGCGTCTCATCTCAATCCAAAAGCCAGACGGATCCTCTGGCTTCATATACTCCCCTTAGCTGATTGTGGTCTTGGGCTCGCTGGTGTAACATATTGCACGCGTAATCCCTTTTGATTTTCTTTCAAAAACATGAAGTTACTCTACGTTATGGTTTTGTAAGACATAGTTTTGTAAGACCTTCAAATTGCGAACAAATTAACGGCTTTATCATTATCGAGCTCGGATGGGCTTCGATGAGTGGGCTAAGCTGAGAAAACCCTTTTTTAACCAGACTGCTGAGCCGCCATGTCGACAAGTGTATTTAACCGCCACTGGGCCGCGTTGTTACTGGAGGCGTTAACCCGCCACGGTGTTCGCCATATCTGTATTGCTCCCGGCTCCCGTTCTACGCCGCTGACGCTTGCGGCGGCGGCTAATTCCCAGCTTATTTGTCATACGCATTTTGATGAGCGTGGCTTGGGCCATTTGGCGCTTGGGCTGGCGAAAGCTTCCGGCGAGCCGGTTGCCGTTATCGTTACATCGGGTACAGCGGTTGCGAATCTGTACCCTGCTCTGATTGAGGCGGGCCTGACCGGCGAACGTCTGGTTATGCTGACCGCCGATCGTCCGCCAGAGCTTATCGACTGCGGTGCCAATCAGGCCATTCGTCAAAACGGTATTTTTGCATCCCATCCTAAGCAAACGCTGAACCTGCCAAGGCCGACGCCTGATATTCCCGCTCGCTGGCTGGCTTCGGCCATTGATAGCGCGATGGCGCAGCTGAGCCATGGCGCATTGCATGTGAACTGTCCTTTTGCTGAACCTCTGTATGGTGATGACGATGGTTCAGCCGATGCGTGGTCGAAAACGCTGGGCGAATGGTGGCAGGATCCTCGTCCGTGGCTGCGTGAGACAGATCTGCATGCGCGCACTGCGGTAAAACAGCCCGACTGGTTTTACTGGCGGCAAAAACGCGGTGTGATCTTAGCGGGCAGAATGAGCGCCGAAGAGGGCGATCAAGTTTCTCAATGGGCTGAACTGCTCGGCTGGCCGCTGATTGGCGATGTTTTATCGCAGAGCGGCCAACCTTTGCCGTGTGCGGATTTATGGCTGGCGAATCCAAAAGCTCAGGCATTATTGGAGCAGGCGCAGGTGGTTATCCAGTTCGGCAGTAGCCTGACGGGCAAGCGTCTGTTGCAGTGGCAGGCAAGCAGCCAACCGCAAGAATATTGGCTGATTGATCCGTTAGAAGGGCGATTGGATCCTGCGAATCACTATGGTCGCCGCGTGATCGCGTCTATCGCGGATTGGTTGGCGCTGCACCCCGCGCAGCCACGTGCGCCGTGGGCACCGGAGCTGGAACTGTTGGCAGATACTGCCCAGCAGTGCGTGACTGAATATCTGGATGAGCATTTTGGCGAGGCGCAGGTGGCGCAGCGCATCCCTGAATTATTGCCTGAGAATGGTCAGCTGTTCGTCGGTAATAGCTTGATTGTTCGACTGATTGATGCGTTTGCCCAACTTCCTGCTGGGTATCCGGTTTATAGCAACCGTGGCGCAAGCGGCATCGATGGGCTGATTTCTACTGCGGCGGGCGTGCAGCGCGCCACGGCGAAACCGACGCTGGCGATCGTTGGCGATCTCTCCGCGCTTTACGATCTTAATGCCTTAGCGCTTTTGCGCCACTGTTCTGCGCCGACGGTATTTATCGTGGTAAATAACAATGGCGGACAGATTTTCTCTATGCTGCCAACGCCAGAAGCTGAGCGTGAACGCTTTTATCTGATGCCGCAGGACGTGGAGTTCCAGCATGCCGCCGCGATGTTCAAACTGGCCTATGCCCAGCCACAAAGTTGGGATGATCTGGTTGATGCGGTGCAGCAAGGCTGGCGTCGCACGGGGGCCACGCTTATTGAGCTGCAGGTTTCTCCTAGCGAAGGCGCGGAAACGCTGCGCGATCTGCTTGCTCAGGTAAAAGCGCTGTGATTTTGGCCGCGACATACCTCCTTTGCGGTTCGAACATTGCGGCTCAAACGCAGGCGGGATCTTCTCCGACTTTAGTCTGGTTACATGGTTTTCTGGGCGAAGGCAGCGAGTGGCGAGATTTTGCCTCTCAGCTGCCCGAGTTTTCACATCTGCTGGTTGATCTCCCCGGCCACGGTCGTTCGGCGCAGCTCTGCGCAGACGGTTTTACCGCCGTAGATGCTGCTTTGCGGGACACCTTGGCGCATTATGATATTTCATCCTATGCGCTTATTGGCTATTCATTGGGCGGGCGGGTGGCGATGTACCACGCGGCCCAGCATCCCGAAGGATTAAAAGCCTTGCTGGTGGAAGGCGGCAATCCGGGGCTGAAAACGCAAGCTGAGCGGGTGGCCAGAATTGAAAACGACGCACGCTGGGCCGAGCGTTTTCGGCAACAGCCGATGTCGGATGTTCTTCAGGCATGGTATCAGCAGCCAGTATTTGCCGAGCTGAGTGAACATGAGCGTCACCGTTTGATTACATTACGCGCGGCGCAGAACGGCGAGCCTTTGGCTACAATGCTTGAGTCAACGTCGTTGGGCAAACAGCCGCGACTTACCGCACAGCTAAAAACGCTGGCGGTTCCTTTTATCTATTTATGCGGCGAGCGTGACGCTAAGTTTCAGCAGCTTGCCGCCGAATCTGATTTGCCGGTGCGTGTTATTACAGACGCCGGACATAACGCACATCGCGCCAATCCTGACGAGTTTGTTGCTCAGGTGCGCGACTTTTTTACCCCACTTCTTTAACAGGAATCTGACTATGCTGTATCCAAGCGAACAAGAGCTGTATGCACCGATTGAGTGGCAGGACTGCTCTGCTGATTTTGAAGATATTCTCTACCATAAATCGGCAGACGGTATCGCTAAAATCACCATCAACCGCCCGCAGGTGCGCAACGCTTTCCGCCCTCAGACGGTTAAAGAGATGATTCAGGCCATGTCTGATGCGCGCTATGACGACCATATCGGCACCATCATTCTAACCGGCGCAGGCGATAAAGCGTTTTGCTCCGGCGGTGACCAAAAGGTTCGCGGCGACTACGGCGGCTATAAAGATGCCAGCGGCACTCATCACCTGAACGTGCTGGATTTCCAGCGTCAGATCCGTACCTGTCCTAAACCAGTGGTGGCGGCGGTAGCGGGTTACTCCATCGGTGGCGGTCACGTGCTGCATATGATGTGCGATTTGACCATTGCAGCAGAAAATGCGGTCTTTGGTCAGACCGGGCCTAAAGTCGGTTCCTTCGACGGTGGCTGGGGTGCTTCTTATATGGCGCGTATCGTCGGCCAGAAAAAAGCACGCGAAATCTGGTTCCTGTGCCGTCAGTACAACGCACAAGAAGCGTTGGATATGGGCTTGGTTAACACCGTGGTGCCTTTAGCCGATCTGGAAAAAGAAACCGTGCGCTGGTGTCGTGAAATGCTGCGCAATAGCCCAATGGCGCTGCGCTGCCTGAAAGCTGCCTTGAACGCAGACTGCGACGGTCAAGCTGGTCTGCAAGAGTTGGCAGGTAACGCCACCATGCTGTTCTACATGACCGATGAAGGTCAGGAAGGGCGCAACGCGTTTAACGAAAAACGTGAACCCGATTTCTCTAAATTCAAGCGTAATCCGTAATGCGACAGGTCACACTTTACCGTTACAGCCTGCCTATGGATGCAGGCGTCATTCTGCGCAACCAGCGGCTAAAAACTCGTGACGGGTTGATAGTGTGCCTGCGCGAGGGTGAACAGGAAGGTTGGGGCGAAATCGCCCCTTTGCCTGAGTTTAGTGATGAGACACTCGAACAGGCACAGGAAGCTGCGCTGGCTGATTTGCAGCAGTGGGCCGCAGGCCTGCAGCCTAATGAAAATGCGCTACCTTCAGTGGCGTTTGGTTTGAGCTGCGCGTTGGCTGAGCTTTCAGGCTTGCTGCCAACGGAAGCTAACTATCGCAAAGCGCCTCTGTGTTCCGGTGACCCTGACGAATTGTTTGCGGTGCTGCAAGCTATCCCTGGCGAGAAAGTGGCCAAGGTGAAAGTCGGTTTGTACGAAGCGGTACGCGACGGCATGGTGGTTAACGTGCTGCTCGAGGCGCTGCCCGATCTGAAACTGCGTTTGGATGCCAACCGCAGCTGGACACGGGCTAAAGCCGATGGATTTGCCAAATATGTGAATCCTGAATGGCGCAACCGTATCGCGTTTCTGGAAGAACCGTGCAAAACCCGCGATGAGTCGCGTGATTTTGCGCGCCAAACCGGCATTGCGATTGCGTGGGATGAAAGCGTGCGTGAGCCCGATTTTCGCGTTGAAGCCGAAGGGGGCGTGGCGGCCATTGTGATTAAACCGACCTTAACCGGCAGTTTGCAGCGCTGTCAGCAGCTAATTTCACAGGCGCATCAAGTGGGGCTAGACGCGGTGATTAGCTCCAGCATCGAGTCGAGCCTTGGTCTAACTCAACTGGCGCGCGTGGCGGCATGGTTGACGCCGAATACGGTACCCGGTTTGGATACGTTAGATTTGATGCAGGCGCAGCTTATCCGCCCTTGGCCGGAAAACAGCTTGCCGTTGCAGGACGTTTCTTCATTAGATGTGGTATGGCGTTCTTAGCATGACAGCAAAGATTTATCCTGCGTTTACCGACTGGCCTTGGCAGCACTGGGCCAGTCACACCCCCGAACATACGGCGTTGCTTCTAGAAAGCACGCCGGTGAGTTGGCGGGTTTTGAGTCAAAAGATCGGTCAGTTAGCGTCGAGCTTTATGCACCAAGGCGTCACTGCTGATGCCATCGTCGCCGTTCGCGGCAAGAATAGCGCTGAGCTGCTGCTGGCTTATTTAGCCGTTTTGCAATGTGGTGCACGGGTTCTGCCGCTTAATCCGCAGTTGCCCGAGGCTCTGCTGAGCGAACTGTTGCCCCAGCTCAATGTTGATTATGGCTATAGCCCAGACGGTGAGTTCCGCTGGCCAAACGGTATTGCGGTGCTGAGCGCGTCAGATGCAGCTTCTACCGCCTTACCGTCGTGGCAAGCGCAGCGCTTAGCAACGCTGACGCTAACCTCAGGGTCAACGGGAATGCCGAAAGCCGCCGCACATAGTTTTCAGGCGCATCTGTCTAGCGCGGCGGGTGTCTTGTCATTGATGCCCTTAGAGCAAGACGATAGCTGGCTGCTTTCATTACCATTATTCCACGTGTCTGGGCAAGGCATCGTGTGGCGCTGGTTGCTTGCCGGCGCGAGCTTGGCGGTGCGCAATATGCATCCGCTGGATGAGGCTCTACGTGGCTGTACTCATGCTTCATTAGTGCCGACTCAGCTGTGGCGCTTGCTGAATCAGCCTGAAACGACGTTGACGCTGAAAGACGTTTTGCTCGGTGGTGCGATGATCCCGGTTGATTTAACCCAGCAGGCGGAAGCTCGTGGTATCCGCTGCTGGTGTGGTTATGGTTTGACCGAGATGGCGTCAACCGTGTGTGCTAAACGCGCCGATGCTTTGCCTGGCGTGGGGTTGCCGCTTACGGGGCGTGAACTGATGCTGGCTGACGGCGAGATCCTACTGCGGGGCGATAACATGGCATCGGGTTACTGGCGCGATGGGCATTTATTCCCCTTAGCCGACGCGGACGGTTGGTTTCATACCCGCGATCGCGGCGAGATGCAAAATGGTGAGCTGAGAATTATTGGCCGGCTCGACAACCTGTTTTTCAGCGGTGGCGAGGGCATTCAGCCAGAAGATGTCGAACGCGTTCTGCTGACTCACCCCGATATTCAGCAGGCGTTTGTGCTGCCGGTGGACGATTGTGAGTTTGGTCAGCGGCCAGTTGCGGTTATTGAAACCCGAGAAGCGCTGGATTTGTCCTCGCTGGCTCAGTGGATTCAAGGAAAGCTAGCCCGTTTTCAACAGCCTATTCGTTACTACCTTCTCCCCGAAGCCCTAAAACAGGGGGGGATTAAAATCTCGCGTAAGCAAATAGCAATGTGGCTATCTAACCTATAGCAAAAACTCTGAGTAAATTTTGCTCAGAGTTTGTTATGAATGAGTGTTCTGTGTTGATTTTTTTATAGTATTAATTTATGAGTCCCTTCCTTTTATTCCTGCTAACAAATGAATTAAAATTCCATGTATTTCAAAATCATAATAAATGAATATAATCGATGCATGTTTGGAATGCATTAAGCAATCATTAATGCATTGCTAAATAACGGAGTTTTATCGTTATGGATATTTAGGTGAATGTATGCAACGTAATTTTTACTTATGTTACATACGGCTGTATCGGTTTTTTTCTTTATACTTATTCTATGTCGCCATATTTAAATTAATCTGCTCGTTTTAGCGTTATGCAATTGGCCAAAAAATGATTTTTTCTTTGCTGCTTTAATCGTTTAGGTATGCCTTATTGATGCATTTAAAACGCTAGAGGCTAGTTTCTTAACAGAAATGTGTTAATTGGATAGATTGTTAATTTGAATTTTATTTTCAATATTTATTGTGACTAACAAATGAATTAAATTTTTATGTATTCCAAAATTGTAATCCATACATATAATTTATTGGTGGTTAGCACTCATGCATTTTGGCTTTACGCATGTGTGAACTAAAAAATGGATTGTTTTATCTTTATGGATAGCAAGGTGAATTTATGAAATATAAGCTTTTAGTTTTATCAATGTTAGCAGCAAGTTCATTCTCTGCGCTTGCCTCTGATGGCGATATTACCTTCGTGGGAACAGTATCTGCTTCGGCATGTACGTTAAAGGGTTTCAATGGAGATACGGTAACATCTGATGCCGCAATGACGCTCCCCACGGTAACACCATCTTCGTTTAATTCTGCATTTGGCTATGCAGGGATGATGGATTTTACGATTGACCTTAAAGACTGTGATAAGACCACGTTAAGCAATGCGGAGGTAACGTTCAGCGGTTCACCCGATGCGGTTGATAATAATATTCTGAAAAATGGAAGCAGCTCAAACCCAGCAACAGGCGTTGGTGTAGCCTTGCTGGAGAATGATGGTACTACGCTGGTTGATATTAATGGTGGCAAACCTTCTAAGCCACAGGCTTTATCAACAGGTAATACAACATTGCGTTTCAAAGTTGCCTACAAGGCTAATACCTCTACTCCGGAAGTCAGTGCGGGTAGTGTAACGGCAAAAACTTTCATTGATATTATGTATAACTAAAAGGTTCTGTCTGCTCGTTTTATCCCGATCATAAATAATTTAAATGAGATGTCGTTATTTGAATTATTTTGGAGCCTTTTGTTAATGAGTTTAAAGCGGAACAATAGTGATGAGGATTCATTTTTTATTCATAATGAGATTTATCATTATTGTCTCTGCTTTTTTTTCATTGCATGCAATTGCCAGCGAAGAAAAAAATTCGATTTCAACGGATAGTGCTGAATTTGACGCTGATTTTTTACGCAAAAATACGCAAGAAATACCGCAGCAGTTTTATCATCCTGATCAAATTGAACCAGGAACGAATACCGTCGATATTGTTTTGAATGGGCACTCCGTGTTTAAAACAAAAGTCGAATTTATTTCCATGTCAAAAAATAAAAGCGCTGAGCCGTGTTTAACATTAGCGCTATTACATCAAATAAGACTCGATCATGAATTGCCTGAACAAAGCAAAAGTGCGAGTGAAACATGTTATGACCTTGTCGCTAAGTGGCCTGATGCAAAAGTAAAATACGACGCTGCTATGCAGCAACTTATTATCACGGCGCCACAGGCTGCAATGAATGTGGCAACCCAAAGTGAAATGATTGACCCTTCTTTGTGGGACAAGGGAGTCAATGCGCTACGTTTAGGTTATTCCAGCTACGTTTATCATACCGAAAATCACAATAGTAACAGCTCTGACAATGACAGCAGCGATACGGCATATCTAAGCCTGAATTCTGGCGTGAATCTGGGTGACTGGCGTTTTTATAGCTTTGATACTTTTAATAAATCTGAATTGGGTTGGGAGCAAAACCACGATCGCGCCTATGCAGAACGCGATATTGCCTCACTGGTTTCTCGCTTCACCGTCGGCGATGTTTATGCCAGCACATCAAGCGATGTGTTAGGTATTTTACCCGTGCGAGGCATGACGCTTGAGACCAATAATCAGATGCTGCCTGCCGATACTTTCAGCTACTCACCGGTTATCCGTGGTGTTGCACGAACCAATGCGCGAGTCGTGATCCGCCAGCGTGGAAATATTATTTATAGCCAAACGGTGGCACCGGGTAGTTTTGCTATTCATGACTTAAATAATGGGCAAATTGGGGCTGATTTAGATGTCACGGTTGAGGAGAGTGATGGGAGCAAGCAGCAATTTACCGTTCCTTATACATCACTGCCGGATATGTTGAGGCCAGGAACATGGCGCTATGGTTTGAGCGCGGGCCGGTATCGAGATGATAGTCTTTCTTATAATCCCCTAGTAGTGCAAGGAAACTTGCAGTACGGCTTTGATAGATTGACGTTAAGCGACCTTATTGTTGCCGGTGAAGGATACCAATCAACCGCGTTGAGTACTGCTTTCAACCTCGGTTACTTGGGCAGCGTATCGCTAGATTGGGCCTTTGAGCGCCATCAAAAAGCATCAGATGGCGATCCACAATCGTTTAATGATGACACCGCGTATCGAATCGGCGATAGCGGGAGAGCACTGCGGTTGCTGTATGCACGCCGTTTCGACAGCACGGATACGTCATTGCAATTAATGGGCTATCGCTACCAATCTGCAAGTTTTATGGATTTCCCTGAGTACGCCAGTTGGCGCTGGGGAAATGATGACTCGCGCTACCAGCGTAAAAGCGAAATTCAAGCCACGCTTAATCAGGGGCTTGGCGAGTTTGGTAACGGCTATTTTACGCTGCAACGCGATAATTATTATGATTCAAGTGCCGCTGATACGTCATTAACGATGGGATATAGCTTTAACATCGGCTCAGCGAATATTGGCATGAGCTATAACTACCAGATGAATTCCAGTTCAGGTGGTGATGTCGATCCCAACCGTCAGTTCTCATTGAATGTGTCTGTGCCTTGGGATTTGGGTGAAAAAAGAAGCCGTAATGTGTCGTTTAGCACCAGTAGCAGTAATCATTCCGGTGATACCCAGATGGCAACGGTATCAGGGTCTGAACTGGATAATGCATTAAGCTACGCACTTTCGGCTCAGCATAACAGCGACGGGTATTCGCCTATAGCGTCGATGGCTTACCGTAATAGCGTCGCCAATATGAGTGCGAGCGCAAGCATGGGGCAGGGAAGCCGACAATATTCTGCCGGGCTTTCTGGCGGGGTAGTTGCCTATAGCGGCGGGGTGGTTTTATCTCAGATGTTGGGGGATACCATCGCCATCGTTGAAACGCCAGGGGCACAAAATATCAGCATAGAAGGACAACCGGGCGTATCGACAAACCGTTGGGGGTTAGCGGTTGTGCCATCAATTTCGCCTTATCGAGATAATGCGCTGTCGCTAGATTCTCGTCATGCTGATGATAACGTTGAGTTACTGGACTCGGGCGACAATGTGGTTCCTACGCATGGTGCCGTTGTGGTTCGTCGTTTCCAGACAAAGGTTGGGCGCAGGGCGATCGTGATGTTATCACTGACTAGCGGTAAACCAGCCCCCTTTGGTGCCAGTGTATGGCAAGGGAAGGAGCAGGTTGGCATGGTTGCTGATAATGGATTGCTGTATCTGAATGGGATCTTGGCCGATGGCGATACAACATTGCATGTGACATTGGAGAATGAAAGTCAGTGCCAATTTGTTTTGCCTGCGGCAAAAGATTCTTCTGAACCTTGGTATCAACAAATCAACGCGATTTGTGGCTAATAAGAGAAATATATGAATTTCAGCAAAAAAGTTGTGGTACCTATGCTCATAGGTCTTTTTATCACTGCCAACGGCGCTCAGGCCGCAGTACGCCCATCCTTGACGCGTATTGTTGCACTTGAAAGCGACAAAGAAACACCGATTAAACTTATTAATGATGATAAAAACCATGATTACTTAGTGCAGTCGTGGATTGAAGATCAGCAAGGTAACGATAAAGGTTTACCGCTAATTTTGACTCCGCCGTTATTCAAAATTAGTGCCGGACGAGAAGGGCGACTGCGGATGGTGATATTGCCAGGAAAAATACCGCAGGATCGTGAGTCAGTATATTGGCTGTGGATCCAAGAAATTCCGCCCGTTAGCAAAAGCAAAGAAAATCAATTACAGCTGGCCGTCCGTACGCGATTGAAAGTGTTTGTACGTCCAACCGATTTGAAAGAGAAATCGGCGGATACGCTAAAAGCGCTGACATGGCAGGTCAGCCATGACGGCGGAAAGGCATGGTTGGTAGCGAAAAACCCGACTGAATATTACGCAAGTTTCTCTGAGCTATCCGTGAGCAACGCAGGTAAGCAGCTGCCTGTATCTGGAAAAAATACGATGGTGCCCGCAAAGGGGGAAGCTCGTTATACGTTACCCGCTGGCGTGGCTGGAAGTGGCCAGCTCAATTATTCTTTGATTAATGATTTTGGTGGTGACACACCGATATTGCATCAGACAGTGACGTTCTAACGGAGAACGATGATGAGAAAAAGGTGGCTGGCTCAAGCGGTGTTGATGAGCATTGTTGTATTGCTGGGAGGCGTCATTCCGCGCATGACTTGGGCCGGCGCTTTACGCTGCACAATTAACACCGGTGGAGCCGCTCCCTTCGCGCCCTATACTCGTGAAAATCCCATCGCGGTTGATCAAGATACACCCGATTATACCGTCGTGCTTGCTCTCGATTACGCGCAGTTCTTGCCGAACATGAGGCTAAGCTGTACCACTGATGGCCAAGAGGTAGCGGCTCCTGCGGGATTTGATGGCAATATTTCGTTGAGTCTGAGTGCAATCAATGACACTGCGCTGGACTGGACGGGAGAGGCTCAAACCAATAATAACGGTATTAAGCTTAAACTTTATATTAAAGCGGTATCCTATAACGATGAAACGCTGGCAAATAGCTATCCACCCGCTAAATTGGCCACAAGGAAGTTTCTTGGCGTTGAGTATCCTATTATTAACGGCAAAGACGATACCACGCTGTTTGAATTTGGCGCTCAATATAATGCGGATAAAAGTTTATATAAATTTGATGAGACGCATAATTATGCCATTGAGTCCATGCGTGCCGAATTAGTGAAGCTTGGTTGGATAGACTATAGTGCGCTTCCGGTTATTCCAGCCGGTGCACATCTTACTTTTACCGTCGATGGCATGTCAGGTTTGGCGACGGTTGATGTTCCCTTAGGCTCCGGAGTGTATATGGCTGCGCCATCATGCAGTTTAGATTCGGCGCATCAAACGGTTGAGTTAGGCAATTTTAATAAGCGTAGCTCGGGGGCGTTTCCCCAAGAAGGGGCGCAAACACAGTTTGGCATTGGATTTACCTGTAGCAGCTATACCAATAATGTTGAATTTACCTTTGATGATGCCAATTCAATCTTAAAAGGCAGTGATAAATTAGTGGCGCATAGCGAGGCTAACGGGAAAAAACTCAGCGGGATCGCGGTTTCGCTCTATGACGCGCAAGGGAACCCCGTCGTCATGGGAACTAAGCAACATATTGGCAGCGCTCAGCAAGGAGCAAATACGGCTTATTATCAAGCCGCCATTGTGCAAACAGCTGCAGAGATCTCGGATTCTTCTTCTGCTAACTTTGCGGGTAAAATTACCGCCAAAGCGAACGTGACCATTACTTATTATTGATTACGGTGAATTAGCGGATAAAAAAACAGGAGCCTAAAGGCTCCTGTTTACGTTTATAGCTTCAAGCATGGAGAGGCGCGATTACTGCCCCAATGCCTTCATGATGCCGGCCGCATAGTCAGGGTGGATCTGTGCAAAATGGCACAAAGCTCGTTTCTGAATAGCTTCAGGTACCTGAGATAACTCGCCTGCGATACGGGTGTACATGCGCTGATGTTCTTCTTCACTCAGCAAATTAAACAGTGCACGAGGCTGAGTGTAGTAGTCGGTGTCTTCGCGGTGATTCCAGTGATCCGCAGCACCTTCGATGGTTAGCGGTGGTTCGCTGAAATCAGGCTGCTCTTGGAATACACCAAAGCTGTTTGGCTCGTAGGTTGCACCGTTGCCGCTGTTACCGTCAACGCGCATTGCCCCATCACGATGGTAGTTGTGGAACGGGCACTGTGGCGCGTTCACCGGGATTTGGTGATGGTTTACGCCCAAACGATAGCGGTGCGCATCGCCGTATGAGAACAAACGCCCCTGCAACATTTTATCCGGGGAGAAGCTGATCCCAGGAACGACGTTGGCCGGATTCATGGCAACCTGTTCGATTTCCGCAAAGTAGTTGTCTGGGTTACGGTTCAGTTCGAAGTAACCGACATCAATCAGTGGGTAATCTTTATGTGGCCATACCTTAGTAAGGTCAAACGGGTTGTAAGGCGTTTGCGCCGCTTCTTTCTCTGGCATGATCTGCACCTGCAGATTCCAGCGAGGGAAATCTTTGCGTTCGATAGCATCGTACAGATCGCGCTGTGAGCTTTCACGGTCTTTACCGATCAGCGCTTCAGCTTCGTCATCCATCAGGTTTTCAATGCCTTGCTGGCAACGGAAATGGAATTTAACCCAGAAACGCTCATTGTCGGCATTGATAAAACTGAAGGCGTGACTACCAAAACCGTGCATGTGACGGTAAGACTTCGGCAAACCACGGTCGCTGAAGTCGATGGTGAGCTGGTGGAAGGCTTCTGGCAGCTGTGAGAAGAAATCCCACTTGTAGACCGGATTACGCAGGTTGGTGCGCGGGTCACGTTTTACCACGTGATTCAGGTCAGGGAACTTCAGCGGATCGCGCAGATAGAAGATCGGTGTATCGTTACCCACCAGATCCCAGTTACCTTCTTCGGTATAAAACTTCATGGCGAAGCCACGAATATCACGTTCTGCATCGGCAGCACCGCGTTCACCGGCGACGGTTGAGAAACGCACCATCATCGGGGTTTGTTTGCCGATTTCAGAGAAAATTTTTGCGCGAGTGTATTTGGTAATATCGTGAGTGACGGTGAATGTGCCGTGTGCGCCTGATCCTTTGGCGTGCATACGACGCTCTGGAATGACTTCACGGTCAAAGTGGGCCAGTTTCTCGAGGAACCAGACGTCCTGTAACAGCATGGGGCCGCGTGGTCCTGCTGTAATAACGTTGTTGTTGTCAACAACGGGGGCGCCTGCGGCGGTGGTCAGTCCTTTTTTGCTCATTACTTCTCTCCTTCGTCAAGAGTCAGTGAATTGCTTCAACCGGGTGATACCTTTCGTTTCAGGGCGCTCGAGCTTGTGTGCCTATCACTCAGGTATTGCTCTTCAGCTAAATCCAAAATATGTAGCTGACATAAAAAGATTGCTCTGGGAAAACCGGCTTTCCATAAGTGTTCCGCGAACCAATCTAATCAATATTTGTAGACCTCTTAATGATCTCACGCAAATAGTTAAGGGTTATTAACCAGATTGCTAAAAGTTATCAGACACATAATTGGTTAATTTTTTTACAAAATTTAGAGAAGTTTTCTCTGATTCTCGTTGATGATTGGTTTAAACTCTCGCGCACCGGAATCTGAGAACCGGTCTATTTTTTTAAGGATAATCAATAAATGAAGAAGATCGTTTTGGGCTGCGCATGTGCCGCTCTTTTTTCTGCAACGGCAGCAAATGCTATCAGTATTCATGGTCAAGCGGGTGAGCACTATACGAACGTTGAAGCGGGGTTTGGCACGGATTCATCGGGTTTGTATTCCACGCTGAACTGGGCGCATAACGACGACGATGGCGATGTTGCTGGCCTTGGGCTGGGTGTTAATCTGCCATTGGGGCCTTTTCTCGTTAACGTAGGGGGCAAGGCGCTCTATCTTAACCCACAGAAAGACGGTAGCGACGGGTATGCGATTGCCGTTGGTGGTGGTTTACAGTGGCCATTAACGAAAAGTTTCTCTTTGTATGGTGAGGGATACTACTCGCCAGATTCACTGTCTAGCGGCATTAACGATTACAAAGAAGCGAGCGCAGGTCTGCGTTGGAGCGTGATCCGCCCAGTGACGATTGATGTTGGTTATCGCTATATTGAAATGTCGGGCAAAGACGGCGATCGTAATAACGTCGTGGCTGATGGTGCCTATGTGGGTGCCGGTATTGGGTTCTAAGCAACCATAATCATTTCTGAAAAGCGCCGAGTAATCGTTTAAGAGCTCGAGATACACGGGGCTAGCACACCGCGGGGCGCTCCGGCAGCTAAAGCTGCTACGACCCCATCGGTGTACTTCCCCTAAAATCAGGCTTAAGTGACCAGCTTACGATTATTCGGCGCTTTTTTTGTTTCTAAACGTAATGGTTTCTAAAAATAATAATTTTCAAAACATCACCGGTAATCCGAGCCCGCGTTTCACTTCGGCGAGTGTTTGTTGAGTGACCTCACGCGCTTTTTCGGTACCTGCCTGCAAGATTTCCATCAACGCCGCTTTATCGGCAATGAACTGACGACGTTGTTCGCGAATAGGTGCTAACAGCGCCTGTAAACACGCCTCAAGCTCCTGCTTACACTGACGATCGCCCAATCCCCCACGCTGGTAGTGTTCTTTCATTGCGGCAACCAGTGCGGTGTCTGGATGGAACGCATCTAGATAGGTGAACACCACGTTGCCTTCGATTTGTCCTGGATCGCTTACGCGCAGGTGGTTGGGGTCGGTATACATGGCATGAACGGCCTGACTGATTTCATCGGCGCTGGCCCCTAAGGTAAGGGTATTGCCCAATGATTTTGACATTTTGGCGTTGCCATCAATGCCCGGTAAACGACTCACCGCGCTTAACATAGCCTGACAAGGCACCAGAGTGGGTTCTGGCAATAGACTATTCATTTTATGCACGATCTCGTTGGTTTGTTCGAGCATCGGCAACTGATCGTCACCCACCGGAACGCGGTCGGCTTTGAACGCGGTAATATCGGCAGCTTGGCTGATGGGGTAAACCAAAAAACCGGTAGGCAGCGTGCGCGAAAACCCTTTCTGAGCAATTTCGGCTTTTACCGTGGGGTTACGTTCCACGCGTGCCACGCTGACGATATTCATATACAGCATGGTGAGCTCAGCCAGCGCAGGCAGAGCCGACTGCAAACAGATCGTTGTTTTGGCAGGATCGATACCGACCGCCAGATAGTCGGCCATCACTTCGAAAATATTGTGGGAGATTTTTTGCGGATTGCTGCCGTTGTCGGTTAACCCTTGCAGGTCGGCAATCAGAACAAACTGCGGATACAGATCCTGCAATGCGACGCGTTGACGCAGTGAGCCGATGTAGTGTCCAAGATGCAGCTGTCCGGTAGGACGATCGCCGGTAAGAATAGTGTGTGATGCTGAATGAGTATGAAGGTCGGACATGGTAACGCTCCTGAAAAAATAGTAGCCGGAGCGCGTTCTAAAAAGTCACAAGCCGCCCTCCGGCGGCTTGTATAAGATATGTTTGAATCAACAGAATCCTGTGCCGCCGCTAAATGCAGCGCCACCAACGGGCAACCTGAGAAGTTCGGATTATGCTATTCATCTTTTTACCCTATCAAATTTAACCAACAGCTGGCAATAGCCCGGATGCAATTGATAGCTGAATAGCGATGACGCAAAGACCGCACAGGAAAACCAACACCAGTGCCGGCTTTCCACCCATGACGCGATATCCCGCCTGAGGATGGTGCTTACGGGTTTGCCACACCAGCATCGACGGGATCAGCAACGCTAATACCGCCAGCGCAACTGCCGCATAGCCCAGCGCCATAACAAAGCCTTGTGGATAAAATAGGGCAAAAGCCAAAGGGGGAAGAAACGTCATTAAGCCCGTTTGCGCACGCCCAGAGGCTTTATTGCTACGCTGGAACAGATCGGCCAAATAATCAAACAGGCCCAGCGCCACGCCGAGGAAAGAGGTCGCCAGCGCTAAATCAGCAAACAGATGAACGGCAAGTTCAACATGAGGCGTTGCGACCACCTCACGAACCGCCTGTAGCAGGCCATTTAAGCCCGACTGCGCGGCGAGAATACCCACGAAAGTCGAAGAGCTAATGGCGCCCAGCGTCGCAAGCTGCCAGAAAATATAGGCGATAAGCGGGATTGCGCTTCCGGTGATAAACACCCAACGCAGTTTGCGCAGATTGCCGTTCATGTAGCTGACAATACTTGGCACGCTACCGTGGAAGCCGAAAGAGGTAAAAATGACCGGGATTGCAGAGAGCGCAAGTCCCTTTTCCAACGGCATAGTGAGAAGGTTGGCCTGATGAATATGCGGCATCATAAGCGTGAGCATAATCACCAGTAATACAATTTTGGCCGTAAACAGCACGCGGTTAAACATATCAACCGAGTGGGTGCCGATACAGACGACACCGCCAGCGATCAGGGTAAACAGCAGAACGCCAACGCTAGGTTTAATCTCAAGGGATAGCCATTGGCTCAAACTGGAGGCTAGAAGCTCGCCCGCGCCGCTGATGTAGGCTGCCGTTAGCGCATACATCAAAAACAGCATGCTAGCGCCGGTTAACCACTGACCTGAGCGGCCCAGGTAATGTTTGGCCAGCGTGCCCAAACCCGTATCCGCAGATTCGTGTTGATAAACCTCAACCAGCAGCAGGGCGGTGTAGCACATTAACGCCCACAGGCTGACCAGCATGATAAAGGTGGTGCCAAATCCTACGCCGGCAGCCGCAAGCGGCATGGCCAACATTCCCGCTCCGATGGTGGTGCCCGCAACGATGAAAATACTGCCAAGAGTGCGATTCTTCACGCTTTCCTCTGCATTAAGACGATCCATTACTATTTATGACCCGCAGATTAAGGGAAAATATTCTATTCGTCAAACTGGCGTTACATTTGATGTAAATAATTAATTACACCTTATTGGGGGTTAAATTATGTTAATAAAGCATTGTGTTGTGAAAGCGCAGTTTCTAAAGTGGATACTTTAGGATTGCCATAAAATTTTCAGGAGAGGCGTATGCTACGTCTAGAAATGCTCTGTACGGGGGATGAGGTTCTACACGGCCAAATCATTGATACTAATTCCGCATGGCTGGCAGATTATCTCTTTCAGCAGGGGATCCCGATGCGTGCACGTAGCACCGTGGGTGATGCACTGGAAGATTTAGTGTCCACTCTGCAGTTACGTAGCCAATATGCAGACGTTCTGATCGTGAATGGCGGTTTAGGGCCGACCAGCGATGACCTGAGTGCGCAGGCCGCGGCAGATGCTTTAGGTGAACCCTTGGTCGAGCACCCTGAGTGGATCGCGCAGATGGAGGCCTATTTTGCTTCACGTGGGCGTCCGATGTCTGATAGCAACCGCAAACAGGCGATGATCCCAGCCAGCGCCGAGATGATTGATAATCCGGTCGGCACCGCCTGTGGCTTTGCCATTCAGCTCAACGGCTGCTGGATTTTCTTTACGCCGGGAGTGCCTTCTGAATTTAAAGTGATGGTTGAACAGCAAATTTTACCGCGTTTGCGCCAGCGTTTTACGCTATCTGAACCGCCGCTTTGTTTACGACTCACCACCTTTGGCCGCTCCGAAAGCGGTTTAGCACAGCAATTGGATTCATTACCGTTGCCGCCAAACACCACGCTTGGCTATCGTTCGTCGATGCCTATTATCGAATTAAAGTTGACCGGCCCTTCCTCCCAGCGCGAAGCAATGGTTGAAACGTGGCAGCATGTCAGAGCGGTTGCGGGTGAAAACTGTGTGTTTGAAGGGACGGCAGGCTTGCCGCACGATGTCGCTGTTCTTCTCCGCGAGCGTGGGCTACGTTTGGCGGTTAGCGAACAGTTTACCGCTGGGCTTTTAAGCTGGCAGCTACGTTCTGCCGATGCGCCTTTGGGCAATGGCGAACTGCCAGAACACGTCGGTCACAGCAGCTTGAAAGAGGTTGCGTCGCGGGCTCGCATTTTAGCGACGCACAGCGGCGTTGATTTAACGATTGCGATAGGTGAGTTACAAGACGATTGCATCAGCGTAGTGCTGCATTCGGCACAAGAAACTTTCGGCCAAACGCTGGTTTATAGCTCACAGCGCCACAGTCAACGCATCCGTCAGGAAATGACCGCGATGCTAGCGCTGGATATGCTGCGCCGATGGTTAACGGGGCAATCGCCCTACGGTAATTATGAGTGGTTAAAGCCCACAGCGACGTTGTGATGCGTGATTAAACAATTGTAGTGATGATAAGCCCTGAAAAAGTATTTGTTCAGGGCTTATGTTTGCAGAATGTGCGCAAATTAGCTTAACTGCTGCAACGCTTTCTCAATGGCCATGCGCAGCAGATCGCGATCGTGGCGATAAGGAATATCGCTGGCTTCCAGCGTTTCCTGCACCACTACCCGATTTTCCATTCCTTGAATGTTGACCTTTGGCCCCACGACCACGCCGTCGATAGCATGTCCGCCGATGGCTTCTTCCATAATGCGCAGCTTATCGGGTAGGGTTAATGCCGCTGCCGCCACGCTAAGCTCTTTGCCTAGATTACCGATGTAAATCATATGTGCGCGGGTACGGCGCAGGGCGCGCGTCAGATCTTCCAGCAGCAGTAAAGGCATGAGACTGGTTAAGAAACTTCCGGGGCCAATCAGGATCAGATCGGCTTTTTCAATGGCATCAACGGCTTCACGCGTTGCCTTTACCTGTGGTTCAAGCATCAGCTGCGCAGGCATTTCTTTAAGCTGGTCGATGTTCACTTCGCCATAAATAACGTGTCCATCTTGGTCGATGGCGTTGAGATCGACCGGCTGTTCTGACATTGGAATAAGCGAAGCATCAACTTTCAGCAAACTGCGGATCAGGTTAATGGCTTCCAGCGGGCGCACGCTGAGGTGATCTAAGGCTTTTAACATCAGATTTCCAAGGTTATGCCCCGCTAATTCACCGTTACCGTTAAAACGATACTCAAACATGGCAGAAGCCACGCTGGGCTCGGTGATCAACTGATTCAAACAGTTACGCATATCGCCCCACGCGATACCGCCTTCTGAGCGACGAATACGCCCGGTTGAACCGCCGTTATCCGTTGTGGTGACAATGCCTGTTAAACGTGAACCCAGCGGTGACAAGGCTGACATCACGCGGCCAAGGCCGTGTCCGCCTCCTAGGGCGACGACCTTATCGAGATCGGCTAAAGCGCGGTTTCGCATAAAAATCCTACAAAATGAAAATAAACTGTGGGTAAAGTACCGGATCACGCCGAAAAAGGCGAAACCCAGACTTATTTGCGTGATTTATATCAAGTATAGTGGGGCGGTAACTAGTGTATTCTGCACCTAAGTTACTGACATAAAAGCGTTATGTATAAAATTATACAGCGAGATATGTTTGGTAAGCCAGAAAATAAACGCTAGAATTTAATGAATTACTCAGAGATGTGGTGTGAGCGTGCATGCTCTCATGGCGTCTGAACTCCTAGCCCTTTTGCCTAAGTTGATTAATAAACATCTGTTTCCAATCAATAGGGTGTCTGGGCCGTGGCTATAAGCCACCAGGGTACAAGGTAGAAATGCCTGTGCCTCCCGAATTGGAAAGGTGTTAACAATGCTCCAACTGACTGACGCATTTGAGCGTAAGTTTTATTACTTGCGCCTTTCGATCACAGACGTATGCAATTTTCGCTGTACGTACTGTCTGCCAGACGGCTACAAGCCGAACGGCCACGCCAACAAAAGCTTCTTATCTCTTGACGAGATCCGCCGCGTCAGCCGTGCATTTGCCGAATTGGGCACCGAGAAGGTGCGTTTAACCGGCGGTGAACCCTCCTTGCGTCGCGATTTTGTCGACATCATCTCAGCGGTACGTGAAAACCCATCGATTCGAACGCTGGCGGTCACCACCAATGGCTATCGTATGGCGCGTGATATTGCCGATTGGCGCGCTGCGGGTCTAACGGCGGTTAACGTGAGCGTGGATAGCCTCGATGCTCGCCAGTTTCACGCCATCACCGGTGAAGATAAGCTCAAGCAGGTGATGCAGGGGATTGACGCGGCATTTGATGCCGGTTTTGAAAAGGTGAAGGTAAACACCGTGCTGATGCGCGACGTTAACGACCGCAGCCTGAACGGTTTTCTTAACTGGATCAAAACCCGCCCAATTCAAATGCGCTTTATTGAGCTGATGGAAACCGGAGACGGCGGCAGTTTATTCCGCAAGCATCATGTCTCAGGCGAAGTCATCCGCGATCAATTGCTGGCCCTTGGCTGGCAGCGTCAAGAACGCTCTCGCAGCGATGGTCCTGCACAGGTTTTCAGTCATCCTGATTATCTGGGTGAAGTTGGGCTGATCATGCCTTATGAAAAAGACTTCTGCGCCAGCTGTAACCGCCTGCGAGTCTCTGCCATCGGCAATTTGCACCTGTGCCTGTTCGGTGAATCCGGCATTCCGTTGCGCGATTTACTGGCGGGTGATGAACATCTTGATGAGCTGAAAATGCGTATCCAAGGCGGTTTGCGGCATAAAAAGCAAACGCACTTCTTGCATGATGGCAACATCGGTCATACGCAGAACCTTTCCTTCATCGGCGGCTAACGTTGCCTTAACTCGTTATTAATCTAAAAGAAAACTATGAGCCAACTTACCCATATTAATGCGGCCGGTGAAGCCCACATGGTCGATGTTTCTGCCAAAGCAGAAACCGTGCGTGAAGCCCGCGCTGAAGCTTATGTTGAAATGAAACCTGAAACGCTGGCGATGATTGTTGAAGGCAAACACCATAAGGGTGATGTCTTTGCTACCGCGCGTATCGCAGGCATCCAAGCGGCAAAACGCACGTGGGAGCTGATCCCGCTTTGCCATCCGCTGTTGCTGACCAAAGTTGAGGTTCAGCTTTCTGCTGAAGTCGATACCAACCGTGTGCGTATTGAGTCTTGCTGCCGCTTAACCGGCAAAACCGGCGTGGAGATGGAAGCATTAACCGCGGCTTCGGTGGCTGCGCTGACCATTTATGACATGTGCAAAGCGGTACAAAAAGACATGGTTATCGGCCCGGTTCGCCTGCTGGCGAAAAGCGGCGGGAAGTCCGGTGATTTTAAGGCGGATGCATCATGATTAAAGTTCTATTTTTTGCTCAGGTACGTGAGCTGATTGAAACCGATGCGCTTCAGTGTGAACTCTATCCGACGGTTGAGGCGCTGCGCGCCGCGCTGGCCGAGCGTGGCGACAAATGGGCACTGGCGTTAGAGACGGGTAAGCTGCTGGCTGCTGTAAACCAAACGCTGGTGGAGTTCTCGCATCCTCTGCAAGTGGGTGATGAAGTCGCCTTCTTCCCACCGGTTACTGGGGGTTAATGATGGAAAACACCCGTATTCGCGTAGGTCTTGAGAATTTTAGCGTTGGTGACGAATACCAATGGCTATCGCAGTGCGAAGACGATGGCGCGGTGGTGACATTCACCGGCAAAGTACGCAACCACAATCTTGGCGATAACGTCAGCGCGTTAACGTTAGAGCACTATCCTGGGATGACGGAAAAAGCGTTAAATGAAATTGTGGCTGAAGCCCGTTCGCGTTGGCCTCTACAGCGTATTTCGCTGATCCATCGGATTGGCGCAATGTATCCCGGCGATGAAATTGTTTTCGTTGGGGTGACCAGCGCACATCGCAGCATGGCCTTCGATGCCGCCGAGTTCATTATGGATTACCTCAAAACCCGCGCACCGTTCTGGAAGCGAGAAGCAACAGAGCAGGGCGATCGCTGGGTTGATGCCCGCGACAGCGACCACCAAGCGGCAAAACGCTGGTAAACCCTCCCAACCCTTTTTTCTGACTCCATGCTAACTCATTGATTTTTAATTCCTCCAATGAGCAGCCAGAAAAAAGGGTTAAATTCCCCAAAATGAGCTACCGATCTGATTAATCGAACCTTTCTGCGAATATCCTACAGTTCACTGCCGTACAGGCAGCTTAGAAACATGTCTCACGAACCCACACGAGGTCGCCAACGTTCACTGCCGTACAGGCAGCTTAGAAAGTGAACGGAACGGATTATTCAACGATTTATGAGTTCACTGCCGTACAGGCAGCTTAGAAACGAACCAGTGCCTCGGCAATGTGGAACAACGCGTTCACTGCCGTACAGGCAGCTTAGAAATTTGTCGTCAATTTCCAACGACTGCATTGCTAGTTCACTGCCGTACAGGCAGCTTAGAAATCACGGAAATAATATGCTTGATTTTCTAGATGGTTCACTGCCGTACAGGCAGCTTAGAAAGTTACCACAACCACTCACGACAAATAGCGCCGGGTTCACTGCCGTACAGGCAGCTTAGAAAAAATCGGCGTAATACAAGGCGTGAAGTTTGATGTTCACTGCCGTACAGGCAGCTTAGAAATGGTATCTGGCTAGTGTTGCAGTAAATGAACAGTTCACTGCCGTACAGGCAGCTTAGAAATGTAACGATTCGAATGGTCACAGCAGCACAAGGTTCACTGCCGTACAGGCAGCTTAGAAATGAACACTGATTTGCGTCAGCGCTTTAAATGCGTTCACTGCCCTACAGGCAGCCACAAATTAGCTTCTGCTTTATTTTCACTATACTTATTTCAGCGCTGCACCTTTGTGGCAGTATTTGAGGTAACTTTCGTAGAGGTAAGGGGCTAATTTGATTTGGTTTGAGCAAGGTCTTTATTTGCGGGTTGAGGAGTTGGAGAATGGGCCACGGCCTTTGCCGCTGCGTAGCGGGTTTAGTCGTGAAATAGCCTATCGGGCGTTAGGCGTGTTTAATCCCTCAGAATCATCGGATGCTTACTACATATTATCTAACGATCGGGATGAAATATGGTTTATCTGTAATCGACACCTACGGACGGTTGCGCTTTTACCTGATACCACTGATTTTAGGCGTCCGATTACCGATTAATCATGGCCGTGGCTGTAATTTTATCTGTTTTAATTGGGATATAACTTTTTGTTAAGAACTTTAACGATACAAAAACTGCTCATTGTCACCTTGTACCCGAGTTATTTTCCAACCGTCCTGCCAGACGAGCCAGAGAATGAGGTGTTGCTGGATATCATTAGCTGCGCCTAATGTTACCTCGACGGTTATACCGCCGATGGCTGGCGTTGGGGCTGAAACAGCGATATGAGTTGACCATGAGCTGCCAATATCTTGTGACTGGGTAAAATAGTCCGCATCCAGCGTATCTGGCTCCGGCTCCTTGGCTATTTTTTGTAATTGGTCAAAAGTTTGTTTTTCCAGATAAGGCTGCAATGATACTGAGCCATCAAAGGTATTCGGTGTATTGAGGTAAAAATGATAAAAATTAGCAACTTGTTCCGCTGGGTTTTTATTTGAAGATGTGCATCCCGTCAGTAATGTTATTGTCAGTAATAATAGAATTTTTATCATCAGCGGTTATACCTATAAAGTTTGTAGGGCGGATGATTATTACGATAGCCGGAGCCTGGGTAGAGGTCATGCTGCTTGAAGTCTGAAACCCATCCTCTTCCATTAAACATGGCCATATGACCGGATGAGTTTCCACCGATATAGGGTTGGATAACAACAATATCACCATATTCTGGTTCGCTTCCTGTGACATCGACAAATCCAGCATAGGTCAGTGAGTCACCATAGTCTTTCGCATCTAGATGATGATTAAGCCGGATACCTCCAGCTTCAATAGCTTCACGTGTGTATTCCGCACATCTATGCTGGCTGTGCGAGCCCGCATGGCTATTTAGATAAATAACGGAACGATCCTTATCCCACATATATATGCTCTCCGTAAAACTTACGTCTTAGTTGAATAGTACAAACTTTACTACGAGAGCATTAATTCTAATATCCGCATGAAAAATAACAATTATCTAAAACTAATGATATTTTCGAAAATAATAAAATTCAGTGATGGGTCGGATTTTTCCTTTTGCGATGTGACATTACGTCATCTCCCTAGACGCCATCCTATTCCCGACGTATAAATATTCTCAGGCGTATAACGAATTAACCAACGTGTGAGGAGTTATTTTATGACAGCATTAGCCGTGGTTTTTCATAGTGGATACGGGCATACCGCCAAAGCCGCAGAGGCGGTAGCTGCGGGTGCGCAGCAGGTAGAGGGGGTAACCGTTGACGTTTTAGCTATCGACAGCGAAGGCAATTTGCCGGAAGGGGGATGGCATCTGTTAGCGCAGGCCGACGCGATTATTTTTGGTAGCCCAACCTACATGGGCGGGCCGTCTTGGCAGTTTAAGAAATTTGCAGATTCCTCTTCGAAGCCTTGGTTTAGCCAAGAGTGGAAAGATAAAGTTTTTGCTGGGTTCACTAACTCAGCCAGCATGAACGGCGACAAACTCGGCACGCTCGATTATATGTTCCATCTCTCACAGCAGCATGGCGGCTTGTGGGTCGGGATGGGCATGTTGCCATCCAATACCAAAGCGGCAAACCGCAATGATGTGAACTATATTGCCGGTTTTTCAGGGCTAATGACGGTATCGCCTTCCGATGCCTCGCCGGATGAAGCGCCGCTGCCGGGCGATTTGGAAACCGCGCGCAAGTTCGGTGAGCGAGTGGCGAATGTAACCAAACGCTGGTCAGGCGTTTAACGTATATACCCGTCATACTTCAAGCTGCTTATCGTTGGCTGCATTCAAGCAACTCGAATGATTTTGGGTATAAATTGCCGCCGTGCTTAACTGCACGGTGGGTTAAAAACGCCACATAAGTAACTATTGCTTAAATCTGAAATATATCGGCACACTCAGCCCGCAGCAAAAAGACGGTTCTGTGGTAGGCTTATTAAGAGAACTGTCTGGTTGTTTTACCAATACAGATAATATTGTCATTTTTAGCTAAAGGTGATCTTCATGGATCGATATCCTCGTGATAATGGCTCGATCGTAGAGCGCGCAAATTCGGGCCTACAGGCATATATGGCGCAAGTGTATGGCTGGATGACATGTGGGTTGTTGCTCACGTCCATCGTGGCGTGGTACGCCGCGCATACGCCAGCCGTGCTGAATTTTATTTTCTCCAGCAAAATTACCTTTTTCGGTTTAATCATTGTGCAGTTGGGGTTGGTGTTTGTGCTGTCAGGTATGGTGCAGAAACTGAGCGCCGCCGCCGCAACATCGCTGTTTATGCTCTATTCGGCACTTACCGGATTAACGCTAGCGAGTATTTTTATCGTCTATACCTATTCGTCTATCGCGAGCACTTTCGTGGTTACAGCCGGTATGTTCGGGGCAATGAGCCTTTACGGTTACACCACCAAGCGTGATTTGAGCGGCATTGGCTCGATGATGTTTATGGGGCTGATCGGCATCATTCTGGCGTCGCTGGTGAATATCTGGCTGAAAAGCCCAGCGCTGACGTGGGTGATTACCTATGCGGGCGTGATTATCTTCGTGGGTTTGACCGCGTATGACACTCAGAAGCTGAAAGCTATGGGTGAGCAGCTGAATCCTGAAGATAAAGATAACTTCCGCAAGTACTCGATTCTGGGCGCGTTAACCCTGTATCTTGACTTCATTAACCTGTTCTTGATGCTGCTGCGTATTTTCGGCAACCGTCGCTAATCGCTGATTTACGCTACTGATTCAATCGGTTATTAAAGCCCCCTGAGCCTTTATCTGCTCAGGGGGCTTTTTCATAACAATCGACCTCAGTCGAAACGATGTTCACCGCGCGCTAACGCCGCGCGATCAAACTCCCGCATAATTCTTCCATCCTCCATCAGCGCCGCGCGCTGTGACATATGTGCAATCACGTCGGCGTCGTGGCTGACGAGCAGATAGGTCATGGAATGCAGCCGCTTTAGCTCGTTAAGCAGATTAAGAATTTCAGCCTGAACCGACATATCGAGCGCAGAGGTGGGCTCATCGAGCAGTAAGATTTTAGGCCGCAGCAGCAGGGCGCGGGCGATAGCGACGCGTTGGCGTTGCCCTCCCGAAATTTGGTGAGGAAAGCGCTGCGCTGCATCGGCGGGAAGCCCGACTTGCTGCAGTGCTTCTGCCACCCGTTGCTCTACGTTAGCTTCGCGATGAATTTGCAGCGGCTCTGCTAAAGAACGATACAAACGATGCTGAGGATGCAGCGAGGCATAGGGATCTTGAAACACCATCTGCACATTGCGGCGAATTTCTCCGCTGAGCCGTTTTTGTGGGCGTAGGGGAGAGCCTAATAAATCAATCTGCCCCTGCCACTCACGCTGTAAACCGGCGATGACGCGCAGGATAGTCGATTTCCCACAGCCTGATGCGCCGATTAGGCTAAAGGTTTCCCCCTCATTGACCTGAAAATGCGCCGACTGCACCACGTGTTTGCGCTGTCGTCCGTCAGAAAAACTGACGTGCAAATCTTGAATGTTAATCAGCGGCACGAGGTTCTCCTTCAAAAGCGCGTGAGCGATCCAGAACCGGTAGCAGGGAACCGTAGGTTTGGGCATTCGGTCGACAGGTCCAGAGCGTTCGGGTGTAAGGATGTGTAGCCTGCGGTAGCTCAGCCGCCCGCAGTTCATCAACGCACTGCCCTTGATACATCACCATCACGCGGTCGCAGTGTTCGGCCACCAACGGCAGATCGTGGCTAATCAGCAATAACCCCATTTGGCGCTGTTCGCACTGTTCCACCAAAAGAGAAAGTATTTGATGGCGCAGTCGAGCATCCAGCGCAGAGGTGGGTTCATCAGCGATCAGCACCTTTGGATTGTTGATCAGCGCAATGGCAATCATGGCGCGCTGCCCCAGCCCGCCAGATAGCTCGCCCGGATAGCGTTTCAGACTATGCGCTGGCAGCCCGACCGATTCAGCGGTGCGCATTATCAGCTCATCACGTTGACGACGTGATAGGCGCTGATGCAGCGTAAGCGCCTCTTCAATTTGGCGATAAATGGTATGCACCGGATTGAGCGCGTAGCGAGGATCTTGCAGCACCATAGCGATGCTATTGCCGCGCAGCGCAGACCATTGTTTGGGCTTTAGTTCCAATAAATTCTGCTGCTCGAAACGTAGCGTCGTAGCGCTAATTTTGCCCGGCTGACGAATTAGCCCCATCAGCGCGCGAGCGGTCATTGATTTGCCGGAGCCGGATTCTCCCACTAAGGCTAAACGCTCATGGCCTAAGGAAAAATTTAGCTGATTGACGACGCACGCCTGACCAAAGTGAACCGATAAATCTACCGCTTCAATCAGCGAATGGTTTTGCGAAATGTCAGTCATGATCGGACTCCAAAATATCACGCAGGCCATCGCCCAGCAGATTGAACGCTAAACTGCTGAGCAGAATCGCAGCGCCGGGAATGGCGGCAATCCACCACTGATCGAAGATCACCTGCATGCCGTCGGCGATCATCGCGCCCCATTCAGCCATCGGCGGGCGAGCGCCTAAGCCCAAGAAGCCCAAGCCCGCAGCCGCCAGAATAATACCGGCTAAATCCAGCGCCAAACGCACGATGGCGGAAGGCAAGCAGAGTGGCAAAATATGTCCCCACATCAGCCTGAAACCACGAATGCCCAGCATTTCTGCGGCGCTGAGATAATCGCTGTTTCTGAGCTTTTGAATTTCAGTTCGAGCCTGACGGGCATAGGCGGGCCACGTGGTGAGCGCCAGCGCCAGTGCGCCATTGATAAGCCCAGGCCCCAGCATCGCGACAAAGGCAAAGGCTAAAATTAAGCGCGGCATCGACATAACAACATCGGTAAATCGCATCAGCACGCGTTCTGTCCAACCGCCGTAATAGCCGGATAAAATCCCGATCAGCAGGCCGAGCGGAAGCGTGATCGCGGTTACCAGTAGCACCATACCTAACATCGGGCGGGTGCCATACAGCAGCCGCGCCAACATGTCTCGCCCATAGGCGTCAGTGCCGAGCCAATGCCCCGGTTCGGGCGGCAGCAGCCGCGCCGCTGCGTTTTGCCAATTGGGATCTTGCCCGGCTAACCACGGCGCAAAAATGGCGCAGAGCATCAGCAGCAGGATAATCACCAATCCACAGCAGGCCGCCGGTGAACGGAGAATTTTTCTTAATAGATTCATTAGTGCACCCTCGGATCGGTGAGACGTACCAACAGATCCGTCAGGTTATTAATCAACACGAAACACACGCCAATGACTAGCGTACCGCCCATCACCGCCGTGGTGTCACCGGCAAACAGCGCGGTAGTGAGGTAACGCCCAATGCCCGGCCATGAGAATACGGTTTCGGTGAGAACCGCACCTTCCAGCATGCCGGTATAGGCCAGCGCAATCACGGTGAATAACGTTCCGCGAATATTGGGCAACACGTGGCGTATCAGAATGGTGGTTTCGCTCGCGCCTTTGGCGCGTGCAAGCGTGACGTACTCTTTATTCATTTCACCCAGACACGCCGAGCGTGTGAGTCGCGTGATGCTGGCCATCGAAAAATAGGCCAACAGCAAAACCGGGAGCGTCAGGTGATTAATGGCGTTGAGAAACGCGCCGCTGTCACCGGAGAGCAGAGTGTCGATGAGCACAAAACCAGTTTTGGCCTCAACGCTGTATTGATAAATATCGTCCAGTCTTCCCGGCCCAGCGCTCCACTGCAAACGCGCATAGAACAGCAGCAGCATCAGCAGGCCAAGCCAGAAGATAGGCACCGAATTGCCGAGCAGGGTAAGAGTGCGGATGGTTAAATCCCACGCCGTTCCGACATAACGCGCGCACAGCACGCCCAGCAAAACGCCGAGTGTGGCGCCGATAATGAGCGCTAACGTGGCTAACTCCAGCGTGGCAGGAAATACTGTGAGTAAATCCTGTAGCACCGGTTGGCCGGTTGCGCTGGCGGTGCCCAGATCGCCGTGCCCAAGCTGGATCAGATAGTGCCAGAACTGCACCGGCAGCGGCTGATCTAGCCCTAACTGGTGACGAACCTGATTGTAGGTGGAGACGCTGGCATGATCGCCAACGATTTGTAATACGCGATCGACGGGAGAGAGCGCGGAAAGCAAAAACGTAATCAGCAGCAGCCCGAAAAGCGTTAATGCGAGCGTAAGCAGACCCTGCAACAGGGTCTGTAAATGACGCCGGAAATTATTTTCCGGCGTGAAGTCAGCAGCCATAGTTTCTCCGCTTAAGGTGGATAAAAAGCGGAAGAATTACTTGGTTACGCGATCGTAATAAACCATATCGGCGTTCAGACCTTGCTGATAGCCCTTCACGTTGTCGCGCAGCACAACCTGAGTTTTGGCCTGATCGATAAACACATACGGTGAGCTACGCTGTAGCTCTTGCTGCATTTTAGTATACCTATCCAAACGTTTGGCGCTGTCGGCCTCGGCAACGGCGGCGAGCGTTTGCTGGCTTAGCTCAGGGATTTTCCAGCCGTTTAGCCACGCGACGGTGCTGCCTTTGTTATCGTTGTAGGCAAAGGCGCTGGCGTTGGAATGCGCATCGAAATAGTCCGGCAGCCACATGCGGATCGCGGCCTGATGCTGGCGCGCACGCACGCGTGCATAAACCTGACTTCCTGCCGCAGGCAGCAGATCCACTTTCACGCCGCCTTGCGCGAAGCTGGCCTGAATGGATTGAGCCACGGTGATAAACGGCGCTTTGTTTTCGACATCCAGCGTGAAGGCGGCATTTTTGATCCCGGCTTTCTCGAGAATGGCTTTGGCCTTGGCAGGATCGAAGTTAAACGGATTGTTCTCCAGCGCGCCGTTAAAACCGACCGGCAGGAAACTCTGATGCACAAAGTATTGGCCTTTGAGTAAGTCCTGCGTGATGCCTTTGTAATCAACCAGATAGCGCGCCGCTTCCCACAGCGCAGGATTTGCCAGCAATGGATTCGCGGTATTGCCGGTGTTAAATGCTAAATAATTTTGCTCGGCCGAAGGAATGCTCATCACGTTAATACCGGCCTGATTCTGCAACGCCGAGGTTTGGTCAGCGCCAAGCCCACGGGCAATATCGGCATCACCTTGCTGGATCAGCAAACGGCGAGACGCCGGATCGGGCACGTTTTTAATAATGATATTGGCGATTTTAGGTGCGTCGTTTGACAGCGGGTTGGCATCCAAAACGATGGCCTGATGCGGCTGATAAACGCGCATTTTGAACGGCCCACTTCCGGCTGAGTGCATTTTGAGCCACTCATTACCAAAATCGTCTTTTTTGATATTCGGCGTAACGGTTTTTTCATCGACGATGGAGGCAATCGGCGTTGAGAGAATGTTCAGCGCCACATCGGGGCTGACGTTGGCGGTCCACCTGAGCTGCAGCGTATGGTCGTCAATTTTCTTCAGATGGCCAGCGACGTTATCCGCTTCCCAGCCTAATACGTTCAAAATGAACGCCGGCGATTTATTGAGGGTCACGGCTCGGGTGTACGAGAAGATAACGTCTTCAGGGCGCACAGGGTTACCGGAAGAGAATTTGGCCTCGGGGCGCAGTTTAACGGTGAGTGTTTTATTGGCTGCGTCGCCTTGCCAGCTCTCGGCTAACACAGCATCAATTTTGGCTGGGTTATCGCGATTGGCTTGGATCAGGCGCTGATAGAGACTCGGCACCGTTTGAATACTGGAAAGCTCGTTGCTTTCGGCTGGATCGAGGCTGGCAATATCATCCAGCGTTTGCACCACGACCAGTGTTTTCGGTGGCGTCGCCGCCCATGCGTTGGCGCTTAACGTTCCGGCGGAAAGGGAGGCCAAAATCAGCATAGGTAGCAGTTTGGCTTTCGTTGTTATTGTATTTGGCATTGTTGAACAGCTCCGTGATAAGACTCGATTCGAATTACTTGGGGAATATAAATGGCTGACACCACACTAAAAAAGCGCAGCTAAGCATGCAAAGTCCGATAAGGAGTTTGCTAGAACCAAATAATCTATGAACAGTCGCTGATTATTTATAAATCGGCTGCCAGCACACGTCTGAGCCAAACCGAGTCCTTATCACATAAAAAGCTAGCTACATCATACAATTGATTGTGCGGTGTTTGAAATAAACATGTAAAAATGTGGGAGCAAGGACAGGTTTTTGTGGGCGTTATCAGTGTGATAGGGGAAGGAATTGCAGATAAAAAATCGCGGTGGAAGCGATTAAAGCTCCACCTCGATGTCTCCGTCTGGATGGCAACAACAAGGCAAAATTTCACCCTCGTTGATGAAAGCCAGCGGCTGTTGGCGATAAACCACGCGGCCCTTGGTCATTTTGCAACGACAGGATCCGCAATAGCCTGAACGGCACTGGTATTCCACCTGCACATTATGATGCTCAAGGGCTTCAAGCAGCGAGGTTTTGCCGTGCGTGAACGCAAGCTTAGTGCCAGAAAGGGCGAGTGTGATGCTGGACGTAAACGGCTCAACGCTGGCATTTTCAGCCTCGATGCTAGCGGCATCGTCGGCCGCCAGCGTCGAGTCTTGGTAAGGTGAAAAGCTCAAGGGATTACAGCTCGAAGTCGCTCAGGTCATCAGCGTTGACTTCAGAGTCAATCTGACCAACCAGATAAGAACTCACTTCCACTTCCTGCGGTGCCACTTGAACGTTATCAGACACCAGCCAAGCATTGATCCAAGGAATTGGGTTAGAGCGCGTTTGGAACGGCAGCCCCAAGCCAACGGCCTGCATGCGGATATTGGTGATGTATTCAACGTATTGGCACAGGATATCTTTGTTCAAGCCAATCATAGAGCCATCGCGGAACAGATACTCTGCCCACTCTTTTTCCTGCTGCGCAGCGAGAACAAACAGGTCATAGCATTGCTGCTCGCACTCAACGGCAATTTCGGCCATTTCAGGATCGTCCTGACCTGAACGCATCAGATTCAGAATATGCTGGGTGCCGGTTAGGTGTAAGGCTTCATCGCGGGCAATCAGTTTGATGATTTTAGCGTTACCTTCCATCAGCTCGCGTTCGGCAAAGGCGAAAGAGCAGGCGAAGCTGACGTAGAAGCGAATGGCTTCCAGCGCGTTGACGCTCATCAGGCACAGATAAAGCTGCTTTTTGAGGTCGCGCAGGTTGACGTTGACGGTTTTACCGTTGACGGTATGAGTGCCTTCGCCCAGCAGATGCCAGTAACCGGTCATCTCAATTAAATCATCGTAGTAGCCGGAAATGTCTTTCGCACGCTTGAGGATTTCTTCGTTGGTGACGATATCGTCAAACACCACCGCCGGATCGTTAACGATATTACGAATAATATGCGTGTAAGAGCGTGAGTGAATGGTTTCGGAGAACGACCAAGTTTCGACCCAGGTTTCAAGCTCTGGGATAGAGATCAGCGGCAACAGCGCGACGTTCGGGCTGCGTCCCTGAATCGAATCCAGCAGGGTTTGATATTTCAGGTTGCTGATAAAAATGTGTTTTTCATGGTCTGGCAGCGCTTGATAGTCGATACGGTCGCGAGACACGTCAACTTCTTCGGGGCGCCAGAAGAAAGAGAGCTGTTTTTCGATCAGCTTTTCAAAAATTTCATGCTTTTGCTGGTCGTAACGCGCCACGTTAACCGGCTGACCGAAGAACATGGGTTCGAGTAACTGATCGTTTTTGTTTTGCGAGAATGTGGTATATGCCATAAAACTATAATCCTACCGTTTAGGATAAAACCGCCGATGGATATCGGCGGTTTCGTGCTGGTCTTGGTTAAATCTTGCAAGCACCGCTTTCGCAACCGTCGTCTTCTGCAACGGCCTGCAAATCGTCTTGCACATCTTCTGCGCCATCACGGGTGTTTTGATAATACAGGGTCTTAGCCCCAAATTTGTAAGCCGTCAGCAAGTCTTTTAACAGCTGCTTCATCGGAACCTTCCCTGATGGGAAGCGAGACGGATCGTAGTTGGTATTGGCGGAAATCGACTGATCGATAAATTTCTGCATCACACCGACTAACTGCAAATAGCCATCGTTGTTGGGCATTTCCCACAGCAGCTCATAAGCATTTTTCAGGCGCTCATACTCTGGCACCACTTGACGCAGGATACCGTCTTTTGACGCTTTGATGCTGATGTGGCCACGCGGTGGCTCAATGCCGTTGGTCGCGTTAGAAATCTGCGAAGAGGTTTCAGACGGCATCAGCGCAGACAGCGTGGAGTTACGCAGGCCGTGCTGTTTGATCTCGCGACGTAGCGTTTCCCAGTCATAGTGCAGCGGCTCGTTGCAAATCGTATCCAAATCTTTCTTATAGGTGTCGATTGGCAGCACGCCCTGTGCGTAGGTGGTTTCATTGAACCACGGGCACGCGCCTTGCTCTTTCGCCAGCTCGTTAGACGCTTTCAGCAGGTAATACTGAATGGCTTCAAACGTTTTATGGGTCAAATTGTTCGCACTGCCGTCGGAGTAACGCACGCCGTTTTTCGCCAGATAATAGGCATAGTTAATCACGCCGATACCCAGAGTACGACGTCCCATCGCACCGCGCTTAGCCGCCAGAATTGGGTAGTCCTGATAGTCTAACAGGGCATCAAGGGCACGAACGGCTAACACCGCCAGCTCTTCTAAATCGTCCAACGATTCAATAACGCCGAGGTTAAACGCCGACAGCGTACACAGCGCAATTTCGCCGTTCTCGTCGTTGACGTCGCTCAGCGGTTTGGTTGGCAGGGCGATTTCCAGACATAGGTTGGACTGACGCACCGGTGCGATAGCCGGATCAAACGGGCTATGGGTGTTGCAATGGTCAACGTGCTGGATATAGATACGACCCGTTGAGGCGCGCTCTTGCATCATCAGCGAGAACAGTTCTACCGCTTTGACTTTTTGCTTGCGGATGCTGTCGTCGGCTTCGTACTGCATATACAGGCGTTCGAACTCGTCCTGATCGGCAAAGAAAGCATCGTACAGGCCTGGAACGTCTGACGGGCTAAACAGCGTAATGTCGCCGCCTTTGATCAAGCGCTGGTACATCAGGCGGTTCAACTGCACGCCGTAATCCATATGGCGAACGCGGTTACCTTCAACGCCACGGTTGTTTTTCAGCACCAGCAGGCTTTCAACTTCCAAATGCCACAAAGGATAGAACAACGTTGCAGCGCCACCGCGCACGCCGCCCTGAGAGCAGGATTTGACCGCGGTCTGGAAGTGCTTATAGAACGGAATGCAGCCGGTGTGGAAAGCTTCACCGCCGCGAATTGGGCTACCTAACGCACGAATACGACCGGCGTTAATGCCGATGCCAGCACGCTGGGAGACATATTTCACGATAGCGCTGGACGTGGCGTTGATCGAGTCCAAGCTGTCGCCGCACTCGATCAGTACGCAAGAGCTGAACTGGCGGGTAGGGGTGCGCACGCCCGCCATGATTGGCGTAGGCAGTGAAATTTTGAACGTTGATACCGCGTCATAGAAGCGTTTTACATAGCTCAGACGGGTTTCACGCGGGTAGTTAGAGAACAGACAGGCCGCGACCAAGATGTACAAGAACTGGGCGCTTTCGTAGATTTCGCCGGAAACGCGGTTCTGAACCAGATACTTCCCTTCCAGCTGCTTAACCGCGGCGTAAGAGAAATTCATGTCGCGCCAATGGTCAATGAACTCGTCCATCTGGGCAAACTCTTCTGCGGTGTAATCTTCCAGCAGGTGTTTGTCATATTTGCCCATTTCGACCAGTTTAACTACGTGGTCGTGCAATTTAGGTGGTTCAAACTGACCATAGGCTTTTTTACGCAGGTGGAAAATAGCCAAGCGCGCAGCCAGATATTGGTAGTCTGGAGCGTCACGGGAGATCAGGTCTGCGGCGGCCTTGATGATGGTTTCGTGAATATCCGCGGTGCGGATCCCATCATAAAACTGGATGTGAGAACGCAATTCCACCTGAGAAACTGAGACATTACTCAAGCCTTCAGCAGCCCAGTCGAGTACGCGGTGGATTTTATCAAGATTGATACGTTCTTTGCTTCCGTCACGCTTAGTGACCAGCAGACTTTGATTCATAGGGCTATTTACCTGTCCGTGTGCTTTCTCATGTTCAAGCCGTCATCGTGTTTATTAAAAACCATGCGCGTTAAATCAATGCAAAATCATTGTTGCATTAATTTGACGTGTAGTGTCGATTTCGTGCTGTGAACACAAGATGTGGTGTATTAATCAAGGAGTGATAACAAGATAGTGTTCTTAGCTCAGTTTTGCAAGTGAACAAAACAGGGCTAAATTGTGGATAACTTGGGGGTGAATTGTTAAGTCTGGCGCTAACGTACCGTCATTACTGGCGGCAGCGGTTGAGAGGTGAGGGGGATAAGATTCCACTTAAAAATAAAATAAATTGATCGATTGCTGGTTTCTTATTCGGAGTGAAAAAGTCAAATATTGATCGTGGATTTGTGAGGTGAATGTTTGTTCGTTTTTCGATTGGATTATGAGACTTGTGTGTAAATATTTTAGAGTTCGTATTGTCAGTTGTATATGTTGCTATCGTTGAAGCTTTCGTACGCCAATCAGCATATTTGTTTCCATGAAACCGCTGACGTAGGCGTCCGATGAGAGTCCCGTTGCGCGGGGACTCTCAACTCGCGCGCTTTTTACCGTGTCGTTTGGCCGACCGGTCTCAGAGCGCACGTCCTGTGCGCCCTCGACCTGCCACCAGCATCCCTGCTGGCGGCTCTAAAATGCATTCCATCTAACACGGAAAAGACAAAAGATACTTTAGTCTGTCTTCTTGTCTTCTTATCTTTTAATTGTTTAAGCCTTGGTAGGGAGAGCCACCGGTACAGGGATGTACCGGTGGAGTTTGGTATTGACAGGCGGGCGGAATATTACACAAAGGTGTCATAAACAA
>NZ_FMIQ01000065.1 GCF_900095695.1 Hafnia alvei
CAGGGACAATGAACAGTAACGCTGGCCATGATCAATGTGATGCTCCATTAGTTTATCAGATAACGCATTATCTAACTTATATGATGAAGAAGTATATTTATAACCGGCATACCTATATGATGGGTAACTATATTTATAACCTGCATAATTAAATAAGTCGTAACCTGTACTATGGTTTTGATATGCATGTTTTATTTCGGTCACATTAGCAGCAAGCATTAACATTGAAGATATACCAATGATTGGTAGAATTTTTTTTGCAAATATCATCAACATCACAAACTCCTTTCACTCGCTAACATTTAATTAAATAATATACACAAATGAAAGAGGGAAGATATGTCGTATATATCTTTTTTTTGTAGGTCGTGAGTGACGCACGTAAGAATTGCACTACATAATAGTATTGTTACATACTAATTATGTCCCATCTCACATCTTATCAAACTATTTACAACAGCTAGATATAATACCAGTGCATTTTTTAAAATCGAATTATTATTGAGAGGGTAAAGATTACTCGCAATTGTTAATATGTATTTATATAACATAGTCAACAGATAGGAAAGCACAGCTAATAAATAGAATAGTTCTTTAATTTCCTATAAATACTCGTGATGACGTCACAAAAACCTCGCTCAGTAACGAATACTTAATGGAAGTTTCTAAAATTGCACGTCGAGTAAGATATTCATACGTGTTTCAGCAACTAACTATCTTTAAATAATACATAAACATCTTGCAGATATAAGTTAATATCATAAAGAATGAATAGTGATAACTTACCTAGAGTCTAAAAATTAACATCCATACCAAATTAGATCTCTACATCACATAGACTTTCATTTCTGATTTCCCAGAGATAATGCGAACATATTACAATAGTAGGTAATTCCACCTCCTTGTTTGAGTTCACTATCAACATTTTTGATACAACAGGAAGAAAATCGACGTTAGCACTGGCCACACTCAATATCGTACACCGGCGAAAGGGATGATTACCGTCAGGCAGAGCAAATACCTGAATAATCTGGTTGAACAGGATCACCGAATATAAAATGTCGAATCCGATCAATGTTGGAATTCAAATCATTTCGTCGAGCACAGACGATATTAGCGGGCATTGAGTTAGTCCACATGATACGCAAAAAGCATCGTCAATATTCCACTGGAGGGAGTTTATCACCCGCGGAACAATTTGATCTGTTGGCTGCATAAAAAAGGCAGCGTAACTTTTGCTGACTTGCCTACGGTAATGCGACAGAGCCCTATTGCCTGCCCGACGGTAACGTATTATTTCAGTTTGCTCTGAATCAGCTTTCCATTTTGCTGGAGTCGTTCGGCCTGAGTGCGTTTTGCCCTGCTGAACAGACTGCCCAGAATATGCTCGTGTAGATCAATAACTTCGTCAGTCAATGTGGCTCTGGCTTCAAATATGATACAAACCAGTGAGGCATAACGGCGAACATTCGTGAATTTTGCCAGATCCCGACGACTCATTTTCCTGCCTTCGCGTGCGAGTTTCAGGAGCCGATTCTGGTGCACGGAAAGCGCAATACCGTCAGGTAGTGCCAGCGACTCTATCGTATTTAGCCGGTCGATATGTTGCAGAACATTTTTACCGTTTATTTTCCCCTAGGATGAAGCAGTCAGACCACCCGTGAAGGTTGTTCCACCTCAGATACCTGCAGACGGTCCGGTGCCGCTGCCCTGCGCGGTCAGCGCTGAAAAAACAGCCCTGTCGGCAAGCGTTGTTGCTTCAGCTAGGGTTCGTTCAATCACCTCAATAGAGGGAAAAATAACCTTACTATTGTGGAGCCAGGGGAGCATTTCCTCCGCGAGTAAAAAAATCTGTCTATCCGCATGGCGTGGGGATACAGGTGGCGAATACAGTTTTTTTGCTGCCCCCAGTTAAAGGGAGATCATTCCGGACAGCGGTAGAGTTCAGCCAGATGCTCCCAGCGTGTGACCTCTCTTGATGTGTACTCAGCCCAAAGATCATACTGAAGTTTTAAATGAGCCGCTAGACGGGAGACAACTCCGTCGTGAGGTGAAATACTTTTGTCTGGAAGAAATTCTGGCCTTCACAAATAGCAAAGTAAATTAGCAAAGCCGCATGCGGTTAGATGGCTTGCGATGTTTATTAATACTAATGAGATGGTCACTCCCTCCTTCCCAGTACTATGCTGAGGACAGGCTTTCATTCGGAGAACTATCATGGAAAACATTGCGCTCATTGGTATGGATCCGGATTCATTGCCAAGACCGTCGTGGAAAGGCTATTTACCGTAAAAAATTTACCCGGCCAAAGTTAATCGAATTTTGGTGGTATGTTCCGCTATAACCATCGCAATGGAAGTCTGTGGCGGTTCTTTTTCTGGAGGTTTATCAGGCGTGGAATTCATCGAAGCGTGGGAATTAAATCTCATTCAGACGCCGGATAGATTCAAGCAAGCCAACTTATCGTCATATTCGGTGTTGCAAAAACGGGAATGACAATAGTACGCTTAGTTTTCTTGTTCATTAAATCATCTGTTTTATGTTGAGGTAAGAATATCACCTTTACTCAGGTTCCCAAATTTACTGTGCCACTACAAGAGCACTTAGCACAAGAATTCACGTTTCAAGCAGAATAACTAGATATTTTAAAAATTCCGCCGTACGTCTTGTAAGAGTCCCCATCTGAAGTATACCTGAAACTAAATTCCGTACTGTCATGTAGTGGCACTCACGGACAATAACCACTCAGCGCTATAAACGGCGGTGAGCAGTTACTCCGGTCAATCATCACTGTAATGATGTTATTAAGCTTTATTTTAAAAAGTATTTATCTTGGGACACGTAATCCACCATCAATACCTCGGGTAAAAACAACTTGCCATAGCTGAATATTTCGAGCCCTAAATGCTCCTGCACATGACTTAAGATAATATGTGAACATGCGTCTAAATCTATCACTATATTCATCCTTTATATCAGGCCATATAAATTCAAAATTTTCATACCATGCCATCAGCGTTTTATCATAGTCAGAGCCGAAATTGTGCAGATCTTCCATAACAAAAAATGGCTCACTTGCTTCAGCTATTTGCTTTACTGAAGGTAAACATCCATTAGGGAAAATATACTTATTAATCCAAGGATCTACATTAATTTTAGTTTCATTCGAACCAATTGTATGTAATAAAAAAATTCCATTTGGTTTTAGGTTTTTATTTACCATGGTGAAATATTCATCATAGTTTTTTGGCCCTACATGTTCAAACATGCCAACAGAAACTATTCTGTCAAACTCCATATCTAGCTCTCTATAATCTATAAGCTCAATAGAAACGTCTAGACATTTACAGCGCTCAATTGCCAAGTCTCTTTGCTCTTTTGAAATAGTAATACCAAAGACTTTTACTCCATAGTTTTGTGAGGCATAGGCAGCAAGCCCCCCCCAGCCACAACCGATGTCGAGTAATGTCATTCCTTTCTTTAGCTTTAATTTTTCACAAATCAACTTTAACTTATCCGACTGCGCATCTTTGAGATTATTGGCATTATTCCAATAACCACACGAGTATTGCATATAAGGATCTAGCATTTTGTTAAATAAATCATTACCCAAATCATAGTGTTCTTTCCCTACTATCCAGGCCCTTTTGCGAGATTGCATGTTAAAAATTTTTGCAGCAAAGATTCTAAATAAATCTTTCATATTGATTTTTATTGACTCATCAGCTTTACTTTTTATTATTCTACACATGAATTCATCGAGTTTATCACTATCCCACCAACCATCCATATAGCTCTCACCTAATCCTAGTGAGCCTTCCTGAATTACTCTTTTGAAAAAATCATCATTATATACTTGGATGTCATAGTCTCTATCTCCATTAATCTTTATCCCAGCTTGAGACAACAGATCTCTGCATGTCTTATACCACATAGATGTTTCATTAATTTTTGTTTTATCGATAGTTTTATTGTTCATCTCAGCCTGCATCAGTAAATTAACCACTCAAATACCAGAAGTTTTAGAGTGGTTTTAATTTTTAAATTAAAAAAACAATTGTCATCGCATACACTAATTGCGCGCCAATAATATTGATGTAAATATTAAAGTTATTGATCGGAATCAAAAAAACCGTACTACCTATAAAACAGATATCAATATTTCCGGCATTTCGAATTACCGGTAAAATAAAAGAACGGAATCCCGAATATATATTTATAATTATGTTCAAGTGTTAGCACATCATAAATATGAGCATTACAAGTTTGTATTCATAGGAGCAATTAATATAATGCCAGCACCATATAGATTAAGAGTTGAATTTTACATGAATAAAACGCGATGAATAAACCATGAATATGATTCATTCCTTAAAAGTTAATAATTATTAGCACTCATAATCTTAGTGCATGGTACAAGCATAACCATATAGGATTTTTTAATGTGTATACTGAATGGTGAGTTATTTGTTAAAAACCACGACTCTCTTTATTTATATATGAACACGATAAAATACTATCCTAGATTAAGTGCCGATGAAGAGAGAGCGTTAGTCGAAGAGGCCTATTCACATGGCGATTCATACGCAATTAAAAGGCTTGTGTTATCACATCTACGCTTTGTCGTATATATTGCAAAGGATTATAAAGGGTATCATCTTCCGCTGATAGACTTGATTCAAGAGGGAAATTTAGGACTAATGAAAGCGATTGATCGCTTTGATCCAAAACTAGGTATTCGTCTAGCCTCATTCGCTATTCATTGGATAAAAGCAGCTATTCATGAATATGTTCTTCGGAACTGGCGAATTATTAAAGTTGTAACTAAAAGATCTCACCGGAAATTATTTTTCAACTTACGGAAATCACAACAGCATCTAGGTTGGATGACTAAAGATGAAGTAGACATAATTTCAAAAAAACTAGAAGTACCTGAACAAGATGTTATTGATATGGAATTGCGATTATCAGCAGCAGATATGGCATTTGAAACAGGTAGCCATGATGACAACGTATTAATTTTGTCTCCATACTTACACGATAGGAACTCAGATTTTGCTAGTGATATCGAAGCTAATGATTGGAAAAAATACTTATTACATAAACTAGGATCAGCAATGAATGATTTAGACAAACGAAGTCAGCATATCATTCATTCTCGCTGGCTAAATGACAAGAAACTTACGCTGCATGAGCTAGCAAAAGAATATGGTGTCTCAGCTGAAAGAATAAGGCAATTAGAAAATAAGGCGTTAAGAAAGCTTCGTGTATCAATAGAGAATGACTAATAAATTATTTGGTGGGATTTTATGTTGAATGCTTATGATAGAAATAGAAATTTGTTGCATGTCGGAGATAATGTCATCTTAAATGGAACATGCAAACTGCTTACGATAAAGAAAATTGATGATGATAATATTCCGATTTCAAAAATAAGAGCTACAAAGTGTATTTCATGCTGTAACGATGATGCTCTGTACTCTCCTCAAGATTTAATACTACTAAGATAGTTAGAAGTGCTATTTCTTAATTGAAGATAAATTAATAATTTATGGCATGAAATCATATGAGTTTCTTTCTATAAAAATTATGTTTCCCAAGGTATGATATGAAACATTTAGTTCTAACTGATGATATTTTATTATTTCAGGCGTTCACTCATATTTGTGATAATCCAACATGGATAAAGTCAAATGAAATAGGGTTTTATTTAAGATGCATGTCTTTTGATGAAATGATCGTTTTTGTAGATGACAGAATCGCAAACGTGAATGTATTAGCTATAAGCACCTATTTTAGATCAAAGGATAAGTTAATTAGAATTTCTTTCTCTGAAAGAGCTATTACGAATGTACCATTTATGCATACTATTATTTCACGCCAACCGCTATCTAATTTTTTCAGTTCTGTTAAAAATATAGATGTGTTCACAAATGATAAATTAGAGACACCATCTGACTATCTGACATACCGTGAAGCTCAAGTTATTTCCTTAATAATGGAAGGTAAAAGTATATATTCGATATCATCTATCTTGCAGATAAATCCAAAAACTACGTATAGATTTAGAAGTAATATCATAACTAAGTTTGGTTGTAAGAACTACATTGATTTTTGCAAAAAAGTAACACTCGGAGTCTAAGTTCATCCATATATATATTTGTAGATTGAGGCTATTGAACATGAGCTATTCGATTCAGTGAAAGGATGTCAGTTGTCCAGCGCATGCATCCGTACTGACAAAATAGTATGTAAATATTGCATTGATGCTATATATTAACGATGAAACTGATAGCAAGGAGTAAAACCCATTTCGTAATTGATTGATAGTTGGTGTTATTTTTCTCTTGAGAATTACCACGATACCCAAGATAATGCTATATATCATTGAAATAACTGCTCTAATAATTATGTATACATATAAATCACATAAGCTGAGCATGTCTTTATCGAAAAGATAGTGGTGAACTCACATATCATGCGTTTAAGATTACTCAGCAATTTGCATGCTTAGTGGCTTCGTCATTGTCAATTAAATCTCTACTTTTTATTATGCAAAGAAGGATACTGACTAAAAAAACATGAGTTATTATATGCTCAATTATACAAAAAAATGACCGAGCTATTTTCCACCGAGGTAATAGAGAGTACCGTTTTTTCATTATTTCCAGCTATGAAATATCATGAACTTTTAGGTTAAATAATGTTATTGCACTAATTATATGGGATAGGATTTCTGTCTGCAATTTTTCGTAAGCCACCCATTCTGTCAATTCGGTGAAAGCATATAGTTCAACTGGAAGTCCATATATCGTCGGCTGTAACTGACGAACCATTAGGGTCATATTCTGATGGATAGACTTATGTTGGGTCAAATATTCATTTGTATATTTCTGAAATAGTTCAATATTGGTATTATAGATATTTAAATCAATATCATTTAGCAGTGTTAACTCTGCTTTATTGATGATGGAATTTTTTTCTTCAGGACTCAAAAATTTTATGGTTTTAATGTCTATATTTATGTATCGCTGTATCCGCCTAGCCCTGTTTTCGTCCATATAACGCCAATTTTTGAAAGCTTCCGAGACCAATGTGTAAGTTGGAATTGTTGTAATTGTATTGTCGAAATTAAGAACTTTGACCGTAGTCAATCCAATATCTTGGACAACCCCATTTGCCCCAAGTCTATCAAGTTCAATCCAATCCCCCGTAATTAGCATATTGTTGGCGGAGAGTTGTATACCCGCAACTAAACCAAGGAGGGGATCCTTAAATACTAATAACAATACTGCAGCGACAGCACTTAATCCACTAAGAAGAATAAATGGTGACTTATTCAATAGAATTGAAACCAAGAAAATAATATAAAGAAGCGCACCAACTAACTTCAGAGTCTGCTCAATACCACGATAAGGTAATACTCTAATTTTTTTGTTGTTATTTAATAAATCGAAGCTAAGATCTATAAAAGAGTAAAACGTAAGTAGTGCAAATGTCAGCATCCATATATGAGAACCCGCTATAATGATACCAAGAATTTTCCCCCCAGATACTTGAACCAGTGATAGCTGAGCCGATAAAATCCCACCCTGAAAAGTTAGCACCGCGTAATGAAATAGATGATGATGAGTAACAAATTTAAGGTGCGATGATTGATGTTGCTCCGCTTTTCTATTTAAGTATGGGAAGACTATATAATGCGCAAAGTAATGCAATACAATAAAAATGATCACTACGCGGATGACTGGTATATCACCATCTAGAAACGTAGTGTTTATATATTGAAAAAACTCATTGCTTTCAATTGATTGTATCATTATCAAGTTCTATAAATGATCGTTTTTACGTACTAACTATTTTATAGTTAGCTCCTCTAGTGGTCGTGAGACGTTAATTTGTCAAAAACATTATAGACCACATTATTACATATTATATGTTCTATTTTCAATATTATCTCATCCACTCATTGTTATATAACTATCAGTTATGACAGCATTCACACCTTCTTTCCATAAGTGAATATCTAATAGTTAATCTTGCTGAAAATTACTTTTTTAGCATTAAAAAATCACTCCCATTAACAATCTTAAATAATGCTATATTTTCAATGTAGTGTACTTATCCCTTATAAGAATAATATTGCAATTCAATTAGCTATTATTTTCGTTTTATCTTGCAGCTCTTCATAAACTCCGCATCTCGGCTTTTAATGACCTCCGCCGTTTTGTCATCAACATCGACGGGAACCCCCATATCATTCCAAGCCGATACGCTTAAAATGCGGTATGAGGATAATATGCCCTTAACGGGGATCCTAAATTCCAACGAGCCATTGGCTTTTATTGGGCCAAGATTCGCTATTTTCGCACCGCTTGGCACACAGTTTTTATCAATTGTGATATAAGTCACCGCGCTATATGGCAACGTTTCTGAGCTGTTATTTTCCATAG
>NZ_FMIQ01000064.1 GCF_900095695.1 Hafnia alvei
TTTTATCAAATAAATAACCGCTAACGCGGCTATTTATTATTTTGTGTAGATCGATCTTACTGCTTTTCTAACCACTCTTCGATGAAATCTGCAATGTGTCCGATGTTATTAATATCTAACATAGGGATATTGCAGCTGATGTCTCCATCGCTTGCTAGCATCACCACGTGATCGTCAATTATTCCAGCAAAAGGCTTCCCAACTGATTCGCGATATAACGCGATCTTAGGAATAGGTTCATGCTTAAAGCCTTCAACCAAAATAAGGTCGCAGCGCGAGGGATCGATCTTCGAAGCCAGAAATTGCAAATCCAGCGGCTCTTCTTCTGGCGTTTCCGTCATCAGCGCCCATCGTTTATCACTTGCCACCAAGGTTTGCTCTGCTCCTGCTTTACGGAGCTCATAGCTATCTTTTCCCGGTGTATCAATATCCATATCATGGTGTGTGTGCTTAATAAGCGCGATCCTTATCCCTTTAGCATTCAGCAGCGGAATAAGCTTCTTCAATAATGTTGTTTTTCCTGTCCCGCTATAAGCGGCTATACCAAGCAAAGGTATGTTGTTCTTCATTTTTGTTCCTTTAGCTTCTGCTCGTAGCGCAAACACTCTTCGTATGTATTGAAATTAATAAAGCACTCTTCTGTGGGATACGTAACTCTTTGGGCTTCAAATTGTTCTAAAAATATCATTAATTTACGCTCGCCTCGTTCAAGATAATTCATCAGAGGTGAAATAAGGGAGCGGTGCAATAGCACAATTGTTGGATGTGCTCTGCTTCCATCAAATATGTATGCGGCCATTTTGTCTGCTTTAGATGTCCATAGGTGATGCACAATATCTGTTGGAATAAAAGGAACATCACATGGAGCAAACACAACCCATTCATGTTGGCTTTGTTGTAAGCCGCTTAGCATTCCTGCTAATGGTCCGGGATAATCATTAAGAACATCGGGGAATACGCTTAGCCCTGAACGTTGGTAAGTTGATATATTACGATTAGCATTGATGGACAGCCTTGTTACCTGGGGTGCCAGCGTTTCCTGCACATATTGATAGAGAGGCTTGCCATTGAGTAGAACGAGGCCTTTATCATTACCGCCCATTCTAGAGGCTCTTCCTCCAGCTAGAATTACGCCTTCGATGTCATGCATACAGGGTCTCTCTCTGTAACTAATAGCGTATTGTAACGTGCCTGCACCATACTTTCCTGCGCGTGTAATAGTTTGTAAAAAGTGAATGTTATACGTGCAGGGGCTATCTTTGGTAAATTAAGACTGATAATTTGTCTGCCCATTAAGCATCAGGGAGAAATACACAATGAAATGCCATCGCGTTAATGAACTTATTGAACTGATCCATCCAGCTTGGCAACAAGAACCTGATTTAAATCTGGTCCAATTTTTACAAAAACTTGCCGATGAAGCAGGATTTAAAGGCAATTTAGCTGACCTGACCGACGATATTCTCATTTATCACCTCAAGATGCGTAATAGCGCCAGCACTGAAGTTATCCCTGGTCTAAAGAAAGACTACGAGGAAGACTTTAAGACCGCTATTCTGCGCGCTAGAGGCGTAATTAAAGACTAATTTCAGACAAGATAGCGCATAAACAGCGCGGTAGGTCGATTTGATAATGTTATCATCTTGGTTTATTGCGCGAGTTCTGGCCTGACTATGACTAACCCAACTTTCAGTTTTCAAACACTTACGCCAGATCTTATTCTCGATGCTATCGAGAGTACGGGGATCCGTATTGATTCAGGTTTAACCGAACTCAATAGCTATGAGAACCGCGTCTTTCAACTGATGGATGAAGATCGTCAGCGTTACGTTGCGAAGTTCTACCGTCCAGAAAGATGGTCAGATAGCCAAATCGGCGAGGAACATAGCTTTGCTCGAGAGCTTCATGATAGCGAGATCCCTGTTGTCGCGCCGTTATCATTAAATGGGCAAACGCTTCATCATTTTGCTGGTTATGCATTTACCCTATTTCCAAGCGTGGGCGGCCGCGCATATGAAATCGACAATGACGATCAGCTTGAATGGGTTGGGCGTTATATGGCGCGTATCCATCAAGTTGGTCAGCAGAAGCTCTTTACCGAGCGACCAACCATGGGGTTGGATGAGTATCTCTATCAGCCAAGAGCGGTTTTAGAGCGTACTTCATTAATACCCATAAAGCTTAAGCCTGCGTTTCTTGCTTCTTTAGATTCATTGATTTCGGAAGTTGAGCAGTATTGGACGACCGACTGGGCGCCGGTACGACTACATGGTGATTGCCATCCCGGCAATATTCTATGGCGAGATGGCCCGCTGTTTGTTGACTTAGATGACGCGCGCAATGGTCCTGCGATCCAAGATTTATGGATGCTATTGCACGGTGAGCGCCAAGAGCAGCTTATCCAACTGGATATTTTGCTTGAAGCTTATGGCGAATTTGCTGATTTTGACTCTCAGCAGCTAAAACTAATAGAGCCTCTGCGTGCTATGCGTATGGTGCACTATTTGGCATGGGTTGCCCGTCGTTGGCAAGATCCTGCCTTTCCAAAGAGTTTTCCGTGGATGACCGATGAGAGTTTCTGGTTGAGACAAACATCTGCCTTCATGGAGCAGGTTAGGCTGTTACAAGCACCACCGTTGCAGCTAATGCCGATGTATTAAATCAAAAAACTTAAGACGATGGAGAAGTTCGCATGAAAAAGATTTGGTTGGCGTTAGTTGGGATCGCAATGGCATTTGGTGCCTCTGCGGCTCAATTTTCTGAAGGCGATCAGTATGTGAAGCTAGATAAAAGCATCACTAATGAGCCACAGGTTTTAGAGTTTTTCTCATTCTACTGCCCGCATTGCTATGAGTTCGAAGAGGTTTACCACGTTTCTGATGCAGTACGCAAAGGCCTGCCAGAAGGCGTGAAAATGACCAAGTATCACGTCGAATTCTTAGGTCCATTGGGCAAGCAGTTAACTCAAGCATGGGCTGTTGCAATGGCTCTGGGTGTTGAAGATAAAATCACTCAGCCAATGTTTGAAGCTGTGCAGAAAACCCAGAGCGTTCAGAGCCCTGAAGATATCCGTAACGTCTTCATTAAAGCGGGCGTTAGCGCTGCAGACTACGATGGCGCGTTGAACAGCTTCGTAGTGAAATCCTTGGTTGTACAACAAGAGAAAGCGGCTGAAGATCTACAACTGCGTGGCGTTCCTGCTATCTTCGTTAATGGCAAATATATGGTCAAAAACGATGGGCTGGATACCAGCTCAATGGATTCCTACGTTCAGCAATTCTCTCACGTTGTAAATTTCCTACTGAAACAGAAATAATCCGACGTTTGTCTCAGTAATAAAAAACCGGGCTTTTGCCCGGTTTTTTATTTATGTGGTGCTGCGTACACCTTTTTAAGGTGCTCGATGAGCCGATCTTTTTGCAGCCAAAGATTGTTCAACCAGAGCTGGAAGTGTCGTTTAAAGGCCTTATCGTTGAAATAGTCGCCGTGCATTTCCGCTGTGATAGGCAATGTTTCTACTCGGACGACAATTTTCTTCATTCGGCCACAGAGTAGATCTAAGAATGGACTGTGATTATTGTCGGGGTAGACCAGCGTAATATTTAATACACGATCAAACTGATTGCCCAATGCGCTAAGAGTGAATGCGATGCCTGCTGCTTTGGGGGGAAGCAAATTTCGATAAGGGGAGTGTGTTTTTACTCGTTTTTCTTCAGTGCTTCGCGAGCCTTCGACAAAATTAACAATAGTAGTTGGGCGCAGGCGAAATTTTTCGCAGGAACGACGTGTGGTTGCAATATCTTTGCCGCGCAATTCAGGATGCTTAAATAAATAGCTGCGTGAATAGCGTTTCATAAACGGCATATCCAGCGCCCAGCAGGCTAAGCCAACAAAGGGAACCCAAGCAAGCTGTTGCTTTAAAAAATACTTATTCATGGGAATGTGATTGCGCAATAGTACGCAGAGCACGACGATATCGGTCCAGCTTTTATGATTGCTGATGACCAAATACCAATTGTCTTTGCTCAGACCTTCTAAACCGTCTATCTCCCACTTTAATCCAACGTTAAGCTTCATCAGTATCGATAAACCTTGGCACCAGCACCACATCATGAAATCAGCGAAGCTTGAGATATAACGCCAAATAAAAGGGATGGGGAGGAGTAGTTTCATGATGCCAGCCATCGTAATCGGTATAGAACATAAAACTGTCACGAGGATGGTCAACGCCGTGGTTAACACAAATAGGATGGGTGATAGAACCAAGGCAATCAACGTAGGCATTAGCTTATTCGTGTAATAGCATTTGAGGAATCAAAGCGCGATTTTACCAGAAGGCTTATTGAACAACAGCATTTCGCCAGATATATGAAAGATAAATTCAAAAGTATTAGCGTAGTTGATTATTTAGACTAATCTGTATGAGTGCTAGCAGTAATATGAAAATAACGGTGACTAATTGAAATATTATCCACATCGCGAGGGTGTTGGCTATTTTATGTTCTGCTAGAGATTTTTACGTGTAAGTTATTTAAAAGACTAATGAAATTGTAAATAAAAGCAGGATAAGAACACCTATTATTAAAACCATGATCTTTTGTTCACAAACTTATCCACAATTTGATCGTTCAGATCTGAATACTTGATCGCATTACTTATCAAATCTCCCGCTAAAATTCGTCTCTTGTCTCGAGGTATGGCATCCTTACCTCTAAGTCCACCATCACGATAAAGACATACTATGGCCGAAATCCCTGAAAATCCCCTGATCCTAGTTGATGGATCCTCATACCTGTACCGTGCATACCATGCTTTTCCTCCGTTAACGAACCGTGCAGGAGAGCCAACAGGGGCAATGTATGGCGTGTTGAATATGCTGCGCAGCCTGATGCTGCAATATCAGCCGAGTCACGTCGCTGTGGTATTCGACGCCAAAGGAAAGACTTTCCGTGATGAGCTGTTCGCTGAATACAAATCACATCGTCCACCCATGCCAGATGACTTGCGTGAGCAAATAGAGCCGCTGCATAAAATGGTTCAGGCCGTTGGTTTGCCTCTTCTGGCCGTTTCTGGCGTCGAGGCTGATGATGTTATTGGTACGTTGGCGCAGGCAGCTGAAAAGGCGGGACGCCATGTATTGATTAGCACCGGCGATAAAGATATGGCGCAGCTTGTGACGCCAAGTATCACGTTGATCAACACGATGAATAACACCATTTTGGGGCCACAGGAAGTTTGCGAAAAATATGGTGTGCCGCCGGAGTTAATCATCGATTTCCTCGCCCTGATGGGGGATTCCTCGGATAACATCCCTGGCGTGCCCGGCGTTGGCGAAAAAACGGCTCAGGCGCTGTTACAAGGTATTGGCAGCCTAAAACAGATCTATAGCGATTTGGATAAAGTAGCGACGCTGAGTTTCCGCGGTGCCAAAACGATGGGCGCTAAACTGGAGCTGAATAAAGATAAGGCCGATCTTTCATACCTGCTGGCGACGATTAAAACTGATGTTGAGTTGGATATTACCTGCGACGATCTCCAGCTCAAGCCGATGGATACTGAACAGCTGCACGAGTTATTTAGCCGCTACGAGTTCAAACGCTGGTTAGAAGACGCTGAGGCTGGTTCTTGGCTCAGCGGTGAAAAGAAAGCACCAACGGCGCGCAAACCTGCAAAAGCTGACAGTGAGCCGCTGGCGGCGGCTGTGGTGGAAGAGGCTACGTCGGTTTTATCACAGGAAAATTACCAAACTATTCTGGATGAGTCAGCGCTGGATGATTTGATTACCAGCTTAAAATCAGCGAAGGTTTTTGCCTTCGATACTGAAACTGACTCTCTGGATGTCTTAACGACCAATCTGGTTGGTTTATCATTTGCAACTGCGCCGGGCGTCGCGGCTTATATTCCGGTCGGCCATGATTATCTCGATGCGCCAGATCAACTGAGCCGAGATACAGTCTTGGCGAAGCTAAAACCCCTGTTGGAAGATGACAATCTTCATAAAGTTGGGCAGAACCTAAAATACGATCAAGGCGTCATGGCGCGTTATGGCATTGAGCTAAAAGGCATTGCATTCGACACCATGCTGGAATCGTATGATCTCGACAGCGTTGCCGGTCGTCATGATATGGACAGCTTGGCAGAGCGCCACTTAAACCATAAAACCATAACGTTTGAAGAAATTGCGGGTAAAGGTAAATCTCAGCTGACCTTTAACCAGATTGCACTTGAGCAGGCAGCCCCTTATGCGGCTGAAGATGCCGATGTGACTTTGCAGCTACACCTCAAACTTTGGCCACAGCTGGAAAAAGAAGCGGGTTTGAAGAAAGTCTTCACCGATATTGATATGCCTTTGGTTCCGGTACTTTCACGTATGGAGCGAACCGGCGTACTGATCGATAGCCATATTTTGGGCAAGCATTCTCAGGAACTGGCTATCCGTTTGGATGAGCTGGAGAAGAAGGCCCATGAGGCTGCGGGAGAACCCTTCAACCTCTCCTCGCCAAAACAGCTACAGGCGATTTTATTCGAAAAGCAGAAGCTGCCTGTTGTGAAAAAAACGCCGGGTGGCGCGCCTTCAACAAATGAAGAGGTGCTGGCTGAATTAGCGGAGCAAGGCTTTGAACTGCCAACCATTATTTTGGAACACCGCGGTTTAGCGAAGTTAAAAAGCACGTACACGGACAAACTCCCGCAAATGATTAATGGTGCGACTGGTCGAGTCCATACGTCTTATCATCAAGCGGTTACCGCAACCGGACGGCTTTCCTCCAGCGATCCTAACCTGCAGAATATCCCAGTACGTAATGATGAAGGACGCCGGATCCGTCAGGCTTTCATTGCGCCACAGGGCTATAAAATTGTTGCGGCCGACTACTCTCAGATTGAATTACGCATCATGGCGCACTTGTCGGGTGACAAAGGCCTGCTGGCAGCGTTTGCCGCCGGTAAAGATATTCACCGTGCAACGGCGGCAGAAGTCTTTGGCCTAGCGCTTGAAGATGTCACCAGCGAACAACGCCGCAGTGCTAAAGCGATCAACTTTGGGCTGATTTATGGCATGAGTGCTTTTGGTTTGGCTCGTCAGCTGAATATTGCTCGTGGCGAAGCGCAGCGCTATATGGACCTCTATTTTGAGCGTTATCCTGGCGTGCTGGAATATATGGAGCGTACACGGCAGCAGGCGGCAGAGCAGGGATATGTAGAGACGCTAGATGGCCGTCGCCTCTATCTGCCGGAAATTCATTCCCGTAACGGTATGCGCCGTAAGGCGGCAGAACGCGCCGCGATCAACGCTCCGATGCAAGGAACCGCGGCTGATATTATCAAGCGTGCGATGATCGCCGTTGATGCATGGTTATTGGAACAGAAAGAACCTTTAGTTCGCATGATTATGCAGGTGCATGATGAATTGGTCTTTGAAGTTCATGAGTCCATCATCGATCAAACGGTTGAGAAAGTTCGTGAACTGATGGAGAAAAGCCTTGAGTTGGCGGTTCCGTTAAAAGTTGATGTGGGTACCGGTGAAAACTGGGATCAAGCTCACTAAGTGATGGTTAATTAACCTATTTATGTAATTTAACTACATAAAATTGCGTTCATAATGCCGTTTGCGCTGATTAATTGAACGTATTCTTGTAAGTTAGCTACAAAAAAGGGTTTTCCCCCGTCTGAAAATGTTGTAGAGTTACAGACGTAGGGTACAGAGGTAAGATGTTCTATCTTTCAGACCTTTTACTTCACGTAATCGGATTTGGCTGAATATTAGCCGCCCCAGTCTTTTATGACTGGGGCGTTTTTTTTTGTCCAAACCAAAAAAAGGCCGCCTCAGCGACCTTGTTCAATAAGATGTTAGGCAGCTATTCCCCGCCTTCTTCCTCATCTTCTTCAGACAGTGTTTCAGGCTCAATCTCACTGAACCACGTATTCAGTTTTTCACTCAGCTTATCGACGCCAAACTTCTTCAGTGAAGAAAACGCTTCAACCTGAATATCGCCCATAAACGGCAAAATAGCCTCACGCACCATATTTAGCTGAGCTTTGCGTGCACCGGATGCCAACTTATCGGCTTTGGTGAGCAACAGCATAACTGGCAGGTTAACGTCTACGGCCCATTGGATCATTTGCTGATCGAGATCTTTCAGCGGATGGCGGATATCCATCAACACCACCAATCCCTTCAGGCAGTTACGTTTTTGCAGGTATTCACCTAACGCTTTCTGCCATTTGCGTTTCATCTCTTCCGGAACTTCAGCATAACCATAGCCGGGTAAGTCAACCAGACGAATACCGTCGGTGACTTCAAACAGGTTAATCAGCTGAGTACGGCCTGGGGTTTTACTGGTACGTGCTAAGCCTTTTTGGTTGGTCAGCGTATTAAGTGCGCTGGATTTACCTGCGTTAGAGCGGCCAGCAAAGGCAACTTCAATTCCGGTATCGGCCGGCAGTGCGCGAATATCAGGGGCGCTGGTGACGAAGTGTGTCACATGATAGTTATAAGTTTTACGGTTCAAAACGTTCGTCTCCATTAAAGCATGGGGGTATCTGGTGGGGATTATAACTGCATCAGCCGCAAAGAGCGCATAAAACCGCTGTTTATCTGCTGTAAGCTCACGGCTTACAGCCGTGTAAGACATTGACCATTCGTTTTTCGGGCAATCACGTTTTCAGCTATAAGCCTGAATTTATTAAAGTAATAGATTCATATAATTACAAAACAACGTGATAAAGATCACATGAGAGCGGGCGTGCTAACCCATTGTGAAAGTAAGCCAATACTTTAAAGTATCTTTCAACGCCAAGGATAACGGCACGGAAAACTTCGTCAGGAAGACGAATCTCAGGGAACGCAAGAATGCGTAACGAGAGAAAGGATTCACGCTAAAGGAATTAGCGAAGATATACAGGATGTATATCGTAAAGGAAGACACAAACTCAGGATGAGTTTAGCGCTGGGATTGGCGCAACAAGGACAAGAGCCTCAGGAAGAGGATGCTAGGAGCAAAACGGCAAAGGGAAAAACCGGGACGTTGACTGCATTCAAGGATTGAATTGCGTGAATATCCTTCATTTGAAGGCTAGAATTAAGGCGACAGTTTAGGCTGTCGCCTTTTTTCTTTGTGTGCTTTCTGGTAGGGTGTGCGCATTGTCCGCCCCCTCAGCCTAAACGCCTGTTTTACGGGTGTCGGAGACTGGCGTATCAGGAATTAACCTGAGCTCGCTAATATTTCTCTACTCGATTTATCTCTCTGTGAGTACACGCTAATGAGTCCTGCCAATAAAACGCCGAAAGCTAAAACTTCAGCGCCAAAACAAAAACGAAAAACCCGTGTTGAGCTCGATCTGGAAGCTCGCGCCCGTAAGCGCCAGAAAAAGCACCGCGGTAACAAATCGGGTGGCCGTGCCAACCCAGAAGCTGCCAATAAAAAAACCGGTGATGCAGCTAAAGTTGTAGATCCGCGCATCGGCAGTAAAGTGCCTGTATCGCTGGTGGCAACAGAAGTGAAGAAGCCAAAAGCAAAAACGCCTAAACCGGAAGCGAAAAAACGACTGACGCCAGAAGAAGAGCTGACTCAGTTGGAAAACGATCCGCGTCTGGATGCGCTGCTGATCCGCCTCGATGATGGCGAAGATCTCAACCAAGAAGAGCAAAGCTACGTCGACAATATGTTGGACCGTATTGATGCGCTGATGGAAGAGCTAGGCATCGAGTTGGGCGACGAAGATGACGAAGTCGACGAAGAAGAGCCAAAAGAAGACATCGTTAAATTGCTCAAACGCGGTAACCCGAAAGACGTATTTTAATCGTCAATGGGGCTAATCCTAACAATAGCCTTACTGCTTACGTGTTATCTGTTGTGGTTATTAGGTAAACTATGGTGGCTGTCGCGGCGTAAACAACGCTGGCGACAAGCTGCCATGACCCGCCAGTTTTCACGGCTTCCTCGTCACCGGTCTGGCAGACGAAATCATCGGAAGGAGTAAGCATGTCGGAACAGGCAATTGTCTGGGATCTGGCCCTGATTCAAAAATATAATTATTCTGGGCCGCGTTACACCTCATACCCTACTGCATTAGAATTCAGCGAAAGCTTCACCGACACTGAATTTGCGAATGCTGTAGCTCGTTATCCTGAACGTGCGCTTTCGCTTTACGTTCATATCCCGTTTTGCCACAAGCTGTGTTACTTCTGCGGCTGCAATAAGATCGTTACTCGCCAAACACATAAGGCGGATGAATATCTTGATAAGCTGGCATTTGAAATCCGCCAACGTGCACCGATGTTTGTGGGGCGAAAAGTCTCCCAATTACATTGGGGCGGTGGTACGCCAACTTATTTAGATAAAAACCAGATTTCACGCTTAATGCACATGCTGCGCGATGCCTTTGATTTTCTGCCGGATGCAGAAATTTCAATTGAGGTCGATCCGCGTGAAATTGAGCTGGATGTGCTCGACCACCTACGCCAAGAAGGTTTCAACCGCCTCAGTATGGGCGTGCAGGACTTCAACAAAGAAGTTCAGAAACTGGTGAATCGTGAGCAAGACGAACAGTTCATCTTCGATTTGATTAATCGGGCTAAAGCGATCGGTTTTACCTCAACGAATATCGATCTTATTTACGGCTTACCAAAGCAAACGCCAGAGAGTTTTAGCTATACGCTGCAAAAAGTGGCTGAGCTCAATCCTGACCGTTTGAGCGTATTTAACTATGCGCATATGCCGAAGCTATTTGCCGCGCAGCGCAAAATCAAAGACGAAGATCTGCCATCGGCAGACAGCAAGCTGTCTATTCTGCAAGAAACTATCGCGATGCTAACGGGTTCTGGCTATCAGTTTATCGGCATGGACCATTTTGCTCATGCTAATGATGAATTGGCGGTGGCTCAGCGTGAAGGCAAATTGCACCGTAACTTCCAAGGCTATACCACGCAGGGCGATAGCGATCTTCTGGGATTGGGCGTTTCCGCGATAAGCATGATCGGGGATAGCTATGCGCAGAATCGCAAAGTGCTGAAAGAGTATTACGCCGACGTACAAGACCATGGTCACGCGCTTTGGCGTGGGCTTTCCATGACTGAAGATGACTGTTTGCGCCGTGATGTGATTAAAAATCTCATCTGCAATTTCCGCTTAGACTATTCCCAAGTTGAGAGCCAATACGCGATTGTGTTTGCCGATTACTTCGCCGATGACTTAAAACTGCTGGCACCTTTGGTCGACGATGGGCTGGTGGAAATCACGTCAACCAGCATTGAAGTGACTCCGCGCGGTCGTTTGCTGATCCGTAATATTTGCATGTGCTTTGACATCTATCTGCGTAAGCAGGCGAGAATGCAGCAGTTTTCGCGGGTAATCTAAAAGGTGTATGTCTTGGTAGGAAAAGCCGATGTGGCTGGGCCTACCAAGACTTGAACTGAAGATCGAAGTCGTTACTTCAACAAATGTGCATTCACACTGTTTTCTGTTACTTCCCCCGTTAATGCCGTGATCAGGTTATCTACCGCGCAGGCCGCCATGTTATAGCGGGTTTCTTCCGTTGCTGAGCCGATGTGAGGCAGTGCAACAACGTTAGGTAACAGCAGTAACTCTGAATCAGCAGGCAATGGCTCCACTTCGAACACATCTAACCCCGCAGCGCGAATCGTACCGTTTTTTAACGCTTCAATTAATGCCGCTTGATCGACAATTTTGCCGCGCGCGCCGTTGATCAAAATAGCGCTGGATTTCATTTTAGCTAAACGTTCAGCGTTGATGAGCTTATGCGTTTGTTCACTGTAAGGCAGCGTAATACAGACGAAGTCAGACTGAGTGAGCAATTCATCCAGTTCGCAGCGACGAGCATTAAACTCCTCTTCCACCTGCGTATTGGGGCGATCGTTCCAGTACAAAACATTCATGCCAAAACCCGCGTGGGCTCGACGCGCCAGCGCTGCACCGATACGCCCCATGCCCAAAATACCTATCGTTTTATGGTGAACGTCGACGCCATAGCTATCGTTGCCGATGCTGCGCGTCCATTTTCCGGCTTTCACCATTTCTGCCATTTCCAAAGTGCGGCGTGCGGTCATCAGAATCAGCGTAAACACGGTATCTGCAGTAGTTTCGGTGAGCACAGTTGGCGTGTGCATCAACACAATTTTACGCTGTGTCAGATCGGCTACGTCGAACTGATCGTAGCCAACTGAAATAGTTGAGATCGCTTTTAGCTTGGGCGCATGGTCTAGCAACTCAGCGCGCACCGGTACGCTTGCGCCAATCATGCCATCGGCATTTTTAAGCGCGGCGATAACTTCTGCGCGGTTAGTCTCATTGATTCCATCAAAGAATCGGACATCAAAATGGTCTTCTAATCGCTGTAGCAAATCAGAGGGTATTTTTTTATACAGAACAATGGATTGCTTCATAAAACTATTTCCCCTGAGCGACGGCTGAAGTGGGTTTAACGGTGGCTTTTTTTTGCGTATCTGATGGCTTAACAATGAGCGTTAAGCCAACGGCGACCAGTAGCGCACCGGCCATAAATACGTAGGACGCAGCTGGAGAGCCGGTAGAACCATTCAGATAACCCACAAACCACGAGCCAAAGAAAGAACCCAACGCACCCATGCTGTTAATTAAGGCCATTGCGCCACCGGAAACGTTACGTGGCAGCATTTCAGGGATAATGGCGAAGAATGGGCCATAAGGTGCATACATCGCTGCGCCTGCGATAACCAACAGCGCGTAAGACCACCAGAAGTGATTTGCGCCAACGAGATAAGAACCGATAAAGGCCAGTGCGCCGATCAACAGCAGCGGCCATACGAACAGTTTACGGTTTTGCATTTTGTCGGATGCCCAAGACACCACGATCATCGCAATGGTTGCGGCCAAATAAGGCACTGCCGACAGCCAGCCAGCTTCCACCATTCCCATATCAGAACCGTGGCGCAGAATCGAAGGTAGCCACAGTACAAAGCCGTACACGCCGATGCTCCATGCAAAATACTGAGCACACAGGATAATGACGTTACGCGAGCGGAAAGCTTCACTGTAGTTACGTACGGCCTTAATGCCCTGTTGTTCTTCAAGCAGTTTGGCCTGTAGCGCGGCTTTTTCAGATTCACTTAACCAGCCAACTTGTTCAGGTTTATCTTTAACCAGCACCCACCAACAGAATGCCCAAATCACCGCTGGGAAGCCTTCGATGATGAACATTTCGCGCCAGCCATAGGCATGAATTAAATAGCCAGAAACCACAGACATCCACAGAACAGTGACCGGATTACCTAAAATTAAAAAGGTATTGGCTCTTGAACGCTCCGCCTTGGTAAACCAGTTACTGATGTAAATAAGCATGGCGGGCATAACCGCCGCTTCGACCACGCCAAGTGCGAAGCGAATAGCCGTCAGCGCAGGGATATTGCTGACTAAACCGGTTAACGTGGCGCACATGCCCCATAGGATCAGGCACCAAAATACCAGTTTACGTACGCTGCGGCGTTCGGCGTAAATGGCTCCAGGGATCTGGAAGAAAAAATAGCCGAGGAAAAATAGGGCGCCCAGTAGAGAGGCCATTCCTTTGGTGATGCCAAGATCTTCATTAATCCCAGCAGCGGAGGCAAAGCTGAAGTTCGCGCGATCAAGATAAGCCATGCTATAGGTGATAAAAATCACCGGCATGATGTACCACCAGCGCTTCGGGGCAATCGTTGATTTGCTCATGGTTATAATCCTTCAGTGTGGTTCAGATACATCCTTGGGATGTAGGGCCCAGAGGTGGATGTGTTATTTATTATTCGCCGAGCTCGGCACGGGTTGGTAAGCCTTCGCTGTCCCCAATCGCCTGCACCGCTAGCGCACCAATTTTGTTACCGCGCATAACGGCATCCGGTAGCGCTTTTCCTTCAAGTAATGCACTGATAACACCGACGGCAAAACCATCACCCGCGCCAACGGTGTCAATCACGTTCTCAACGCGCACGGCGGCAACGTGCTGCTGCTGGCCGTCTGCGGTTTTAAACCAAGCACCATCTGGCCCAAGTTTGATGACGACGGCTTTTACGCCGCGGCTAAGATAGAAATCAGCAATCTCTTCCGGTGTTTGTTTGCCTGTGAGGATTTGCCCTTCTTTCAGACCCGGTAATACCCAATCGGCTTGGAAAGCTAAAGCATTCAGCTTTTCACACATCACCTGCTGGCTTGGCCATAGCACAGGGCGCAAATTAGGGTCGAAAGAGATGGTTTTGCCCATCGCGCGCATTTCTTGCGCCGCGTGGTTGGCGAGAGCCAAAGAATCAGCGGAAAGCGCTGCGGCAACGCCGCTTAGGTGAAGGTGGCGGGCCTGAGAGAAATAGGCCCGATCGAAATCGTGAACAGAAAGGTGGCTGGCTGCCGATCCTTTGCGGAAATACTCTACCTTGGGATCGGTTCCATTTTCGGCTTTAGATTTCAGCTGAAAACCCGTTGGGAAGCGCTCATCAACTGTAACGCACTGATGATTTATTCCCTCTTGCTGTAGCGTCGCGAGCGTAAAACGGCCAAAAGAGTCGTTTCCTACACGGCTAACCCAGCCCACGTTCATTCCGAGGCGTGATAAACCAATAGATACGTTCAGCTCAGCGCCAGCGATACGTTTGGTAAACTGCATAGCCTGATCCAGTTCACCGGTTTCATTGGCGACGAACATGGTCATTGCTTCGCCATAGGTGATCACGTCTAACGGTGAAGTTTTCATATTAGTCTGCTCTCAATAAATTAACGTAGTGGCGGGTTACTGAGGTTAAGTCATCGCCTTCTAATGGGAATTCAATGCCGCGCATTGCCTGATGAGGAAGCTTAGCCAGTAAGGGTTTCCAGCGACCGTCGCTATTATCTAATTCCACCGCACACCAGCCTTGAGGCCGTTTTTCTGCGGCTTTCACATGTACGTAATGCACCATGTGCGCTAGCTTTTGCGCTGCACTATGCGCGTCTTCGTCTACCCAGTCCCAGTTCGCCATATCGAAGGTCATGCGTATTGGGGAATGGCAATCTTGTACCGCGGCAAAGAACGCGTTTAACGGTGATAAAATGCCGCAGTCTGGTGTTTGATCGTTTTCAACGACGAGTTGCACTTGGCGCTTGCTGAGCAAGGCGTTTAGTTCAGTAATGTCATAGCCTGGCTGATAATGCCCCAGAGAGAATTTCACCGTGCTAGCGTTGAGCTCGGCGGCTTCTCGTAAACGATTTTCGAGCTGTGGATTGAGTGAACCATCGAGGGCAAATAATCCTTCCGGTACTGAATAGACGGCGAAAAGCTGGTGGTCAGCAATTTGACGAGCTAAATGGCCTAAGGTGTTCAGTTCTGATTCGGATAATAGCTCTCGGCGGATTTCAACGCCGTTGGCACCTGATTCGGCGATAATCGGCAGTAAATTAGCTTGTCCGCCTAGCTTTTTGATGTTGTCCCACCCGTAAGCGGCGGTCACAACGACGATATCTCTTTTCATATTCACTCCAATGATGGTCACTTCATCATCAATTCAATAATGCCAAGATATTTGGAACCGGTTCCATAAAAAAGCGAAATAATGAGGATGTATGACAGTTGTCACATATTGGTTTGGGGGGAATTCAGAAGTGTGATCGGGGTGGGATTGTCATTGCAAAATGTAAGCTTAATTCAGTGCATAAATGGCTGCTTATGGAGTATGCCCTTGCGGTGTAAGGTTTCGACCGCCTATCCGGTTCGGCATTTACATATAGCTTCCGTCGAAGGCGTCCGAGTCGGGTGCGCCAGCGCACGCACCCAACACCCGCGCGCTTTTATCCGAGACGCCATCTCCGCTCCGGTTTGGTATCGCCCATCCAGGGCGCCCCAAACTCCGTCACGACATCCCTGTCGTGCCGGCTCTTCCTACCAAGACTTAAACAATTAAAAGAGAGAAATAGAAAGATAAGAAGATAAAAATGTCTTTTGTCTTTTCCTGTTGAAAAAATGCATTTTAGAGCCGCCAGCAGGGATGCTGGTGGCAGGTCGAGGGCGCACAGGACGTGCGCTCTGAGACCGGTCGGCCAAACGGCTCGGTAAAAAGCGCGCGAGTTGAGAGTCCCCGCGCAACGGGACTCTCATCGGACGCCTACGCCAGCGGCTTCATAGAAATGCAAATGCTCACAGGCGTTCGAAACCTTACGTATATCTATAATATTTAGATTGTCTTGTATGAACTTCAGTACAAACATACTCGGCGTTCGAAACCTTACGTATATCTAAAATAAAAAGAGTCCCTACATTGCCCAAAAAATCACCGCCAGCAGCTGTGGTGACATAATCCTTAAGAACATCGCGAGTGGATAAACAGTCGCATATGACAGCGCCGCTGCGCCGCTAGTTGGATGTAGTCCGTTGGCGAAAGCAAGGGCTGGAGGATCGGTCATCGAGCCAGCCAGCATGCCGCAGATTGTTAGATAGTTCATTTTCGCCATAGTGCGAGCGAGGATCCCCGCAGTGAGCAGTGGAATCGCGGTAATTAAAATTCCATAGCCAATCCACGACAAACCATCACCATTAAGCAATGTATCGACGAAATTTCCACCAGACTTCAGACCAACAACGGATAAAAACAGCACGATGCCGAGTTCGCGCAGGGCAAGATTGGCGCTAGGTGGCATAAACCAATACAGCTTACCAATACTGCCGATACGGCCCAAAATAAGCGCGACCACCAATGGACCACCTGCCAAGCCTAATTTCAATGCGGCAGGGAATCCGGGGATGAAAAGGGGAATGGAACCGAGTAATACACCGAGCCCAATGCCGATAAACACCGGCAGCATTTGAACTTGTTGCAGCTTCTGCTGGGCGTTGCCGACGATATCTGCCACGCGATCGATAGATTCCGGTCTTCCCACCAGATTCAAGATATCGCCAAACTGCAGACTTGCATTGCTGCTAGCGACCAACTCAACGCCGGAGCGGTTAAGGCGAGATATCACCACGTCATATTTCTGTTTTAAATTCAGATCGCGGATTTTTTTACCCAATACCTTCTCGTTCGTCACCACAACTCGGCTCACTTGAAGTGCCGTACCGCGTGTAGACAGTGATGTATCGACCTGATCGCCGATGACTAAGCGCGCGTTTTCTAAATCCTGCTTTTGTCCAACCAGATGGATAAGGTCGCCTAATTCCAGCACCGTATCGGGCAATGGCACCATCAGATGTTCGCCGCGTTTTAAGCGTGAACAGACGATTTCATCGCTGTTGATAATAGGAATGCTATGAATCGGCATCCCCGCCAGATTGGGGTTACGCACCGAGATGTTCATGGTTTGCAGCAGCTCATGCTGCAAACCATTTTTAGCGTCAAAATCTCTGGCCTCTGCATCTACGCTAATGCGAAATATTAAGCGTAGCAGCCACATAACCAGCAAAATTCCACATATTCCAAACGGGTAGGCCATGGCATACCCCATCCCCATTTTATCGACCAGCGCGGGATCGGAACCTAAATCAGTCAGAATTTGCTGCCCGGCGCCAAGCGCAGGAGTATTGGTTACTGCGCCTGAAAACACACCAAGGATCACCGGAAGAGGAACATCAAACAGCTTGTGGATGAGCGCCGTCACGATGCCGCTTAGCACTACCATCAGAACAGCAAAGCCGTTAAGCCTGAGACCTGAAACGCGTAATGAGGAGAAGAAACCGGGCCCAACCTGAATTCCGATGGTGTACACGAATAAAATTAGGCCGAATTCTTGGATAAAATGCAGCATATCGCCGTTGAGATCGAGAGCGTACATCTGAGCAAAATGGCCTACGATAATTCCGCCAAAAAGCACGCCCCCGATGCCTAAGCCAACACCATAAATGCGCCAATTGCCGATCCACAAACCCAGCACAGCAACGAGCGCCAGCAGACTAACCGTAAGGGCGATATCGCTCATCGTACACATCCTTGATTCTACTGCTAATAAAAGGCGGCATCGAACTCGCTCGCCGTTGATCAATGGTTAACGTCTAACTGCTTACAATTACTGTGGATTCTCGCAAAAGCAAGCATGCACATCTGTGGCGTAAGCCACATAACCGCAGTCATTGTGAAACGATTCACCTATTGCGTTTGTGAATTGGATGTTTTATCGCCAGCTCAAATCATTGCGATGATGCAGCAATACGCAGACGTGCGCTCTTTAAGATAATCTTACTACTAGTTTAAGTGGTTATTATTACCGTGCATGTGTATTTTTTTCGTTCGATTTAAATTGAATAAGCAACGGTCTGCGCGAATGGATTTTCACACGAGGGGTTGATATGGCATCACGAGCAGAATTAGACGAGTTTCAGCGTTGGTGGGATACAGAAGGCGATTGGGTTGAAGAGCCTAATGAACGTCGCAAAGGTATGAGCGGCGTTCAGCGCATTGAACGTAATGGTAAAACGCTTTATGTAAAACGTCAGGTGATGCACCTATTCCACTCTCTGCGTTATCCATTTGGGCGTCCAACAATTGTGCGCGAAATTCAGGTGATCAACGAACTCTCTGCGGCAGGCGTGATTGTCCCCAAAATCGTATACGGTAAAGCGCTGCAAATTAATGGCGAATGGCGTGCCCTACTCGTGACGGAAGATATGAAGGATTTTGTTTGTATCGGTGATTGGTATACACAGAAACAGAATCAAGCCTGTGAGCCTGACGTGATGAATGAATTGCTCAAGCAGATTGCCGTTGCCTTTAAAAAAATGCATAGCGTAAATCGGCAGCATGGTTGCTGTTACGTCCGGCATATTTATGTGAAAAGTCGCGGAGACGTTCAGGCTGGTTTTTTAGATCTTGAAAAGAGTCGCCGCCGTTGGGTGAGAGAGAAAGCGGTGCGCCATGATTTTAAACAGCTAGAGAAATACTTAGAACCGATCCCGCCTGAAGATTGGCAGCGTGTCAAAGAGCACTACTATTCTTTATAACGTATTCTTTAACATGCGTCCTATTCTCCGCTGAAACATGGGCAGGTTGTCCTGCCCATCACCGGTTTATATTTCTAGTTTTTGACCGCAATCTGAGGATTGACGCAGTTTTCCTTCACCGTGCCGTTTAACGCAGCAATCAGATTATCGACGGCGCATTCTGCCATGCCGTAGCGGGTTTCATGAGTGGCTGAGCCAATATGCGGTGCTAAAACCACATTTTTGAGTTTCATCAGTTCTGAGTCATGCGGCAATGGCTCGCGTTCAAACACATCTAAGCCTGCCGCGAGAATAGAGCCATCTTTCAGCGCCTCAACTAAGGCATCTTCATCAATGACAGGCCCGCGACCTGCATTGATCAAAATCGCACTTTTTTTCATTTTGTCTAACTGTGCACGCCCAATCATATGGTGAGTTTGTGACGTGAGCGGCAGCGTTATGCAAACAAAATCGGATTGGGCGAGTAGCGTATCTAAATCGCAATGTTGCGCCTGATATTTTTGATTCGCCTCTGGGTTTGGGGTGCGAGTGTTATAAAGCACTTTCATACCAAAACCAAAGTGAGCGCGCTGCGCCAGCGCCATACCAATGCGCCCCATGCCAAGAATACCCACGGTTTTGTGGTGAACGTCCGTTCCGTAATAATCGGCTCCAAGGCTATCATTCCAGTGCCCGTCACGGATCCATGCATCTAATTCTGGAATGCGGCGCGCAGTTGCTAGCATCAGTCCCATCAACGTATCCGCGACGGTTTCCGTTAACACGGTGGGTGTATGCATCAGCAAGATGTTACGTCGCGTCATCTCGTCGACGTCAAAATTATCGTAGCCGACTGAAATGGTTGAAGCCGCCCGAAGTTTAGGCGCTTGCGCCAGTAGGTCAGCGTCAATACGTCCGCCAGAACCGATTAACCCTTCTGCGTTTTTTAGTGCCTGTAAAAATGCAGGGTAGGTTTGATGAGATAGCTCGTCAAAGGCGGTCACGCTGAAGTGTTCGTCGAGCTTTTGGCGCAGGTCAGCGGGTAGCGTTTTATAGAGAACGATGGCAGGTTTCATGTTTGCTCCTAAGAGATAGGCGTCAGGATTGGCTGATAATTCAGGCTCTTTCATTTCAGCATAACAGCGAAAGATGCAAACAGGGTTCTGAATTGGGTCTTAATCGCGATGAGTTTTAAGGATTCTGCCAACAAAAAAGGGCGTTGCTAGAACAACGCCCTTTCTCATGAGAGGGGGGAGTGAACGGGTTAACCTAAAAAACTCAGCAAAGCGGCACATAGCACGGCGGCAAATGCAGTCTGCGATGAGTGTCCGGCGGCGGTGGCGAGCTCTGCACCCTGCGAGATCAAGCTCAGTAGCGAATCGATCATCATAACCTCCAAAAACGGTGCCGATGATCATACCGATCCGCGGTGTACTGTTAAAGATCGGCATAGCCGTTTTTTTGTGCGCTAGATTGTATTTTTATTAACCAACCACGGCGCATTAACAAACCTCTAATGATCGGCTAACGATTACTCCATTCCCAACTCTTTTAGCTTACGTGTCAGGGTATTGCGCCCCCAGCCGAGCAGTCGTGCCGCTTCTTGTTTATGACCATGGGTGTGACGCAGCGCGGTCGTCAGCAGAATGCGCTCCATCTCTGGTTGAGCTTCAGACAACAGGTCCTGATGGCCAGACCGCAAGGCATGCTCTGCCCACTGAGCTAAAAGTGCAGACCAGTGATCGGGAGAGACGGTTCCGCTGGTGGATTCCGGTGCGCTGGTTTCAAATAGTTCGCTTGGCAAATCTTGAACCAGCAACTCTTGTCCAGCGGCCATAACGGTAAGCCAACGGCAGGTGTTTTCTAGCTGACGAACGTTGCCCGGCCACGGAAGACGTGTGAGCGCCAACTCGGTATCAGGGTGAAGAATTTTGGCTTCAACGCCTAATTCGGTGGCAGCCACTTTCAAAAAGTAACGCGCGAGGCGAGGGATATCTTCACGGCGCTCGCGCAATGGAGGCAAGTGCACGCGAATAACGTTGAGGCGGTGGAATAAATCCTCACGGAATTTCCCTTCCTGCACCCGTTGCTCAAGGTTTTGATGCGTTGCAGCAATAATGCGTACATCGACTTTGACTGGAGCATATCCGCCAACGCGATAAAACTGACCATCGGCTAACACGCGCAGCAGGCGGGTTTGGACATCCAGCGGCATATCTCCGATTTCATCTAGAAACAGTGTGCCGCCGTCTGCCTGTTCAAAACGACCCTGACGAATTTGATTCGCGCCGGTAAAGGCCCCTTTTTCGTGGCCAAACAGCTCTGACTCAATCAGATCTTTAGGGATAGCAGCCATATTCAGCGCAATAAACGGTGCTTTTCCGCGTGGGCTATGGCGATGTAGCGCGTGCGCGACCAACTCTTTACCCGTACCTGATTCACCGTTAATCAATACGCTGATTGAAGAGCGAGAAAGTCGGCCGATAATGCGAAAGACATCCTGCATCGCCGGTGCTTCACCGATAATATCCGCTGCCGGATCGTTAATGGGTTCGCTGCGTGCGGGATGCTGCTGTTCTTGATAGTGGCTGATTGCACGCTCGACAAGGGCGACCGCTTCATCAATATCAAAAGGCTTAGGCAAGTAATCAAAAGCGCCTTGCTGATAAGCGCTGACCGCGGCATCCAAGTCTGAATGTGCGGTCATTATGATGACCGGAAGCATAGGATGGCGCTGTTTTATCTGCTTAAGTAAAGCTAAGCCATCCATGCCAGGCATGCGGATATCGGATAACAAAACGTCCGGCGTTTGGCTGGCTAAGGCATCCAGTACCTCATTTCCGTTCTCAAACGTGACGCAGCGCAGACCCGCGCCGGTCAGTGCACGTTCCAGCACCCAGCGGATGGAACTGTCATCATCAACGATCCAGACGATTCCCTGTTGCGTTGTCATAATCACCTCTGTTTACGGAAGGCCGCTTAGTGAATGTTGTGAATTACTTGCGAATAGGCAGATAAACCGAAAATTCGGTATGCCCCGGCCAACTATTAAATTCAATTTTACCCTGATGCTGGTCGATGAGATTTCTGGCAATCGACAGGCCGAGTCCGGTACCGCCTTCGCGGCCACTGACCATCGGATAAAACAGGGTATCGTGCAGATGGGCGGGGATCCCCGGACCATCATCTTCAATATCAATGCGCGCCGCTAAACGATAACGTTCGCCATGCAGCGTGAGCTGAAATGCGGTTCGCGTGCGCAAGGTAATCGTACCACCCGCGTTTCCAAGCGCTTGGAGCGCATTGCGGGTGATATTTAGCAGCACTTGTTCAATCTGTTCTGGATCGTGCTCAAGCTCCGGCAGGCTCGGATCATAATCCCGAACCAGCGTGACGTTGTTGGGGCATTCGAGCGAAACCAGCTGGCAAACGCGTTCTGCCACCTGATGAATACTTTGTGTGACGTGTTGACCGGGGCGCTGTGGGCCTAATAGACGATCGACCAAATTTCTCAGGCGGTCTGCCTGCTCGATGATGACCTTGGTGTATTCGGTCAGCGAAGGATCGGGCAATGCTTTGGCTAATAGCTGCGCCGCGCCGCGTAACCCGCCGAGCGGGTTTTTAATCTCATGAGCCAGCCCACGCACTAAATCGCGGGCGGCAACCTGCTGTGCATGCTGGAGCTGCTCTTGGCTTAGGCGGCGCTGGCTATCCATTGGTGAGAGCTCCAACAGGATAAAGTCATCACTCATGGGTTGTGCCGTAAGCGCCATAATGTGGGCATGACCATCGATAACCAGCGTGACTTCATTATCGGTAAACCCCTGTCCGGCGTGCAGGCTATCGTGCATCAGGCGAATATTCAGCGAGAAGTAGCCTAATAAGTCTGGGAGTGGAGTGCCGAATAATTTGCGCGAGCTTTGGGCCAACAGCTGTTGCGCGGCAGGATTGGCGTAATGAATCGCCAGATTGCGATCGAGCAATAATACGCAGGTAATCAGAGAATTGAGAATTTGCCCGGGATCAGGCTGTTTGCGTGCGGTTTGCGCATCGGTCATGGATTGGTCGGCCATACTGCGGGCTCCTGCACTGTTTTGGTGCAAATTAGATAAATGCACTTTAGCATGCTTTCAAAACCGTGGGATTTGGCGAGTAAAAAAAATTTCTCTGCTGGTGCCCATCAGTTAGGTGCTCAAAAAAAGTGGAGAAAAAAACCCATCCGAAGATGGGTATAAAGTTTCCACGGCAACAAAAAATCGACGAACCAATTTGAATCTTTTAGCGGCACACCATAAGGCGTGCCAAGCGTATGAGCGTGTTTTAAGACGCTGGTTTTAAACGCCGGATTTAAACGCCGGATTTAAACGCTGTAGTACAGTTCAAACTCAACAGGATGTGGGGTCATGCGCACACGTTCCATCTCTTCCTGACGCAGTTTGATGTAAGCATCGATCGCGTCGTTAGTGAACACACCACCGCGGGTCAAGAATTCACGGTCAGCATCCAGACAGGCCAGCGCTTCGTCCAGAGAACCCGCAACGGTAGGGATCTCTTTCGCTTCTTCTGGTGGCAGATCGTACAGGTTCTTATCCATAGCATCGCCAGGATGGATTTTGTTCGCAATACCGTCCAAGCCTGCCATCAACAGTGCAGCGAAGCACAGGTATGGGTTAGCCGCTGGATCTGGGAAGCGAACTTCAATGCGGCGTCCTTTCGGGCTGGCGATAACTGGAATACGGATAGAAGCAGAACGGTTACGGGCAGAGTAAGCCAGCATAACTGGAGCTTCGTAGCCAGGGACCAAACGCTTGTAGGAGTTAGTCGTTGGGTTTGCCAGCGCATTAATCGCTTTAGCATGTTTGATTACGCCGCCAATGTAGTACAGCGCCATTTCAGACAGGCCAGCGTATTTGTCGCCTGCGAACAGGTTAGTCCCGTTCTTAGACAGAGACATATGGCAGTGCATACCAGAACCATTATCGCCAAACATTGGTTTTGGCATAAAGGTGGCTGTTTTGCCGAATGCGTGAGCCACGTTGTGAACCACGTATTTGTAAATCTGAATTTCGTCAGCTTTTTTGGTCATGGTATTGAAGCGGGTTGCCACTTCGTTCTGACCGGCTGTTGCAACTTCATGGTGATGAGCTTCAACCACCAAACCCATGTCTTCCATGGTTAGACACATGGTAGAACGGATATCCTGTGAAGAATCGACAGGAGGCACTGGGAAATAGCCGCCTTTCACCGCTGGACGATGGCCTTTGTTGCCGCCTTCGTATTTGGTGCTGGAGTTCCATGCGCCTTCGATATCGTCAATAGCTACGTGGGAGCCACGAATGCTGCTGCCAAAACGAATGTCATCGAACAGGAAGAATTCTGGTTCAGGCCCAAACAGAACGGTATCTGCGATGCCTGAAGCGCGCAGGTAATCTTCTGCACGTTTAGAGATGGAGCGCGGGTCGCGGTCGTAGCCCTGCATGGTGCCTGGCTCAAGAATGTCGCAACGGATAATCAGAGTCGGTTCTTCAAAGAACGGATCCAGAACCGCAGTGCTTGCATCTGGCATCAGCACCATGTCGGATTCGTTGATACCTTTCCAGCCGCCGATAGAGGAGCCGTCAAACATTTTACCTTCTTCGAAGAAGTCGGCATTGACTTGATGAGCAGGGATCGTAACGTGCTGTTCTTTACCTTTCGTATCAGTAAAACGCAGGTCTACGAATTTGACTTCATGCTCATTCAGCATTGTTAATACGTGTTCAGCGGACATACTCTACTCCCGGTTGCCTAAGGTCGTCGTGGAACGAATCTGTATATATAAATGGTTTTTTCACCATAAATTTATACAAGCTAAAACCATGCCAACTTTACAAATCGCTCGGAAAGCGCATAATTGGCGTATCTGGTGATAGGAGACTATGCACCAGAATCGAATTCCGCACCAGAATGGTGCAGTGTAAGATTTCATATGCACCATTCCAGTGCAAATTGTTCATTCCCGCGCCGTTTGGCATCGTGAATAGGATCACAAACTCACCTTTTTACGGTTGTTTATAAGAGATGCTTGTGATCTTGTTTAGTCCCTCGCTTATTACGTGTACAATAGCGCGCTATTTCTAATGCCTGAGGCAAAGCTGTGATCGAAAATCTGCGTAACATCGCCATTATTGCGCACGTTGACCATGGGAAAACCACCCTGGTTGACAAGTTGCTACAACAATCCGGCACGTTCGGTGAACGTGAAGAAGCAACTGAACGCGTAATGGACTCCAACGATTTGGAGAAAGAGCGTGGGATTACCATCCTCGCGAAAAACACCGCCATTAATTGGAAAGACTACCGTATCAACATCGTGGATACCCCGGGGCATGCTGACTTCGGTGGCGAAGTTGAACGTGTAATGTCTATGGTTGACTCGGTACTGCTGGTTGTTGACGCAATGGATGGCCCTATGCCGCAGACCCGTTTCGTGACCAAAAAAGCATTTGCTAACGGTCTGAAACCAATTGTGGTTATCAACAAAGTTGACCGTCCGGGCGCACGTCCTGACTGGGTTGTCGATCAGGTATTCGACCTGTTCGTTAACTTGGACGCAACCGACGAGCAGCTGGACTTCCCAATCGTTTACGCATCTGCGTTGAACGGTATTGCGGGTCTGGACCATAACGATATGGCCGACGACATGACTCCGCTGTATCAAGCGATTGTTGACCATGTATCTCCGCCACAAGTTGAAGCTGACGCACCTTTCCAGATGCAAATTTCTCAGCTGGACTACAACAACTACGTTGGCGTTATCGGTATCGGCCGTATCAAACGCGGTAAAATCAAACCTAACCAACAGGTTACTTTGATCGATAGCGAAGGCAAAACTCGTAACGGTAAAGTCGGTAAAGTTCTGACCCACATGGGTCTGGAGCGTATCGAAGCTGACGTTGCTGAAGCTGGCGACATCATTGCAATCACCGGTCTGGGTGAACTGAACATTTCCGACACTATTTGTGAAGTGGGTAATGTTGAAGCTCTGCCTGCGCTGAGCGTTGATGAACCAACTGTAACCATGTACTTCTGCGTAAACACCTCTCCGTTCTGCGGTAAAGAAGGTAAATACGTGACCTCCCGTCAGATCCTGGAGCGTCTGCAGAAAGAACTGGTACACAACGTTGCTCTGCGCGTTGAAGAAACTGAAGATGCTGATGCATTCCGCGTTTCAGGCCGTGGTGAACTTCACCTGTCGGTTCTGATCGAAAACATGCGTCGTGAAGGTTTCGAGCTGGCAGTATCTCGTCCTAAGGTTATCAACCGTAAGATTGATGGCCGTATGCAAGAACCGTTTGAAAACGTAACTCTGGATATCGAAGAGCAGCACCAGGGTTCAGTCATGCAAGCCATGGGTGAACGTAAGGGCGACGTTAAAAACATGGTTCCAGATGGCAAGGGTCGTATCCGTTTGGATTACATCATCCCTGCGCGTGGCCTGATCGGCTTCCGTACTGAATTCATGACTATGACTTCTGGTACTGGTCTGCTGTACTCCACCTTCAGCCATTACGACGATGTACGTCCAGGCGAAATCGGCCAGCGTCAGAACGGCGTGCTGATCTCTAACGGTCAGGGTAAAGCGGTTGCGTTTGCTCTGTTCGGTCTGCAGGATCGCGGTAAGCTGTTCTTGGGTCACGGTGCAGAAGTTTATGAAGGCCAGATCATCGGTATTCATACTCGTTCTAACGACCTGACCGTTAACTGCTTGACCGGTAAGAAACTGACCAACATGCGTGCGTCTGGTACTGATGAAGCAACTACCCTGGTTCCTGCGATTAAAATGTCTCTGGAACAGGCTCTGGAATTCATCGATGACGACGAATTGGTAGAAGTGACTCCGGTTTCTGTACGTATCCGTAAACGTCACCTGACTGAAAACGACCGTCGCCGCGCAGCTCGTGGCCCTAAAGAAGACTAATCTTCTTTAACGATTGTTTAAGTCTGATATTAGGGCACCTTAGGGTGCCCTTTTTTATACCTAAAAATTAGATCCAGTTTTCATCATCTAGCATTTCTGCCGTTTTTACTGCCGTAGAGTTTTTTACCGTTTTTGTGGTTTGGCCATTAATTTGAAAGACGGCGACGGCCTGTGTGAGGCTGCCTGAGAGATCTTCAACGTTTGCGGCTGTGGTTGCGACCTGCTCGACCAAGGCCGCATTTTGTTGAGTGACCTGATCCATTTGGGTGATGGCTACGCGTATTTGTTCTACTCCACGGCTTTGCTCTTCAGAGGCGTAAGAGATGCTGTCCATCATCGTGCTTGCCTTCGAGATGGCGCTGGTCATTTCCGCGATTGTTGACCCTGTTTTATCTGCCAGTTCCGCACCTTCTTGAATTTGGTAGGCAGATTCAGAAATCAGGCTGTTAATTTCTTTTGCTGACTGTGCAGAGCGTTGGGCAAGGTTACGCACTTCGCTGGCGACAACGGCAAATCCACGCCCAGCTTCGCCTGCACGAGCGGCCTCTACGGCGGCATTCAGAGCCAGTATATTAGTTTGGAAAGCAATGCTGTCGATGACGCTAATGATATCGCCCATCTTTTGCGCATTGGTTTTGATGGTGTGCATTTTGGTGGTCATGTTCTTCATCTGCTGCTCGCCTTCATGAGCGATAGAAGCCGATGTTTGGATCATGGAGGAGGCTTGCACGGCGTTATCCGCGTTGAGCTTAACCGTAGACGATATCTGCTCCATGCTGGCGGCCGTTTCTGCTAACGCGGATGCCTGCTCTTCCGTACGGCTGGAGAGGTCGGTGTTGCCGGCTGCAATTTCTTGAGTGCCAATATTAATCGACTCCACGCCGTCGCGAATGGACTTCACGGTTTCAATCAGTTCATATTGCATCTCTTGCAGTGCGGCGCATAACTTACCGATTTCATTATTGTTTTCGACGTCAATCGGGTGGCGAAGATCGCCTTTACCAATTTGGGCAAAATAGCCGGATACCTTGTTCAATGGCTTCACCAAGATGCGATCCAGCCAGAAGTAAGCAATGATAAATAGCACCACTACGGCAACTAAAATAGCGCACATGATTTGAATGGAGAACGTGTAAGAGGCCGTGCTATCGGCACTCGCCTTGACCAGATTTTCCTGACGCAGGTTCACATAGTTGGCGTACTGGTCATCATATTCTTTCCGCACCTTCACGCGAGATTCTTGATAGCTGGTCATGGACTGTTGCAGTTGTTCTGGTGTGGTGAAATTTTCCAGTAAGCCAATATTCGCCAACGCGCTTGAAACCTGATCCGCCTGGGCTTTTTCCATGATCCTACCGATTTCAGGCCGGCTCATCGTTATACCTGGGATCTTCATGAACAAGTCAAAGTTAGTCTGCGAAGCTTGTAATTCTTGGCGCAATGTTTTGACGACCTGCGGCACATTAACCGGCATGTTATTGGTGAGTTGAATAACGGTGCTATCAATAATCGAACGCAGGCGTAAGACGGCATCACGTGAATCGGAGAGTGCTTTTTGTTCGCTTGCGGTGACTTCCAGAAAGCTGACGTCTTTATCGTTTTGATGAAGAAAAAACATTCCGATTCCACTGGATGTAAATTGGAGTAAGGCAAATACGGCCAATAAAATGAGCAGCCCTGTTCTGATTGTTAGATTTTTAAACATAATTTCCGGCCTTATTTTGGGTAATAAATATGCGATGTTTGATTTGCTATCGGCGGAAGTTAGAAAATTCTTATACCCACAGTGAAATAAAGGTTTTGATGCTATTGAAATAGTCATGCGCAGTGAGGAATTGTGATCTATGTCCAATTTTTGCGCGTTTAAGTAGGGAGTTCGGCTATCAGGGTGTTGTAGAAAGCCCCAGAACAGCGGATTTTGGATATTCTGTATTCGTTGCGGCGTTTAGAGACGGTGCCTATTTCAGCGCACGATTTCAGGTTAGAGTAAAAACTCACAAAAAATCAGGAGCGGCACATGTTGTACATCTTTGATTTAGGGAATGTGATTGTAGATATTGATTTTAAGCGCGTGCTCGGTGTTTGGAGCAAATATAGCGGTGTGCCGCTGGCCACGCTGTCCGAACGATTCAAAATGGGCGAGGTTTTCCAGCAACACGAGCGTGGCACCATTACCGATGAAGAGTTTGCGCACAAACTCTGTGCTGAAATGGGGATAGCACTCAGCTTCGAACAGTTTGAGTTAGGCTGGCAGTCGGTATTTGTTGGTCTGCGTCCGGAAGTGATTGAGCTCATGAAAAAACTGCGCAGCTACGGCAATCGCGTGGTTGTGCTATCAAACACCAACCGCCTACACAGCAACTATTGGCCGAAGCATTATCCTGAAGTGGAAGCCGCCAGCGATCATATGTATCTCTCCCAAGATCTCGGTATGCGTAAGCCAGATGCGGAGATTTATCAGCACGTGTTGGCTCAGGAGCATTGTCCAGCCAGCGATGCGGTATTCTTTGATGACAACGCTGAAAACGTTGCGGCCGCAGCGGCGTTGGGAATTAAGTCTATTCTCGTCACGGATAACCAAGTGGTGCCCGCGTATTTTGCCTAGCCTATCTATGGGGTAGGTAATAAGGGGGCAGGTAATGGGATAATTTGTTTTATCCTGCGCATTTTTTTGCGCAACCCCAAGAAAACGTTAACATTAAAAGATGTTTAACCGCTCAGGCCGTAATGTCATGGTCTGAGCGTTGTTTTCAGGAGGGGGCATGACCCTTTTTTCTTGGCAGTCAGCGAAGTCCTGCATCTCTTTTGGGCGCCTTTTGTGGGCCAGAGTCAATCACGACCGAGTGAGCATGATGGCGGGCAGTTTAGCCTATGTTTCGCTGCTATCTCTGGTTCCTCTCGTCACCGTGGTCTTCTCGTTGTTTGCCGCTTTCCCCATGTTTGGCGAAGTTTCCGAGCAGCTCAAACACTTTATTTTTACCAATTTTGTTCCCGCTGCCGGCGATGTGGTGCAGTCTTATATCGAACAGTTTGTCGCCAATTCGAGCAAGATGACCGCCGTGGGTGCCGTTGGGCTGATTGTTACGGCCCTGTTGGTCATCTCTTCCGTTGACGGTGCGCTAAACCATATTTGGCGTAGCCGTACTCAGCGGCCAATCGTCTATTCATTTGCGATCTATTGGATGGTATTAACCCTTGGCCCCATTTTAGTGGGGGCCAGCATGGCGATTAGCACCTATCTACTTTCCATTCGCTGGCTGGCGATGACCGGCGTGTATTCGCTGGTGGATCAGATGCTGCGCATTTTTCCTTTCCTGCTCTCCTGCGCTAGTTTCTGGCTCATTTACTGCGTCGTGCCCACGCAGCGAGTACCCGCCAGAGATGCGCTGATCGGCGCGGCTGTGGCAGGGCTGTTGTTCGAATTGGGCAAAAAAGGCTTTGGGCTATACGTCACGATGTTTCCATCGTATCAATTGATTTATGGCGTACTGGCCGTGATACCGATACTGTTTGTCTGGGTCTACTGGAGCTGGTGTATTGTGTTATTAGGCGCAGAGATTACCGTCTCGCTAAGTGAATACCGCGCTATGCATCAGCGCGCAAAACGAGAAGAAAACCAGAAAATTCAAGCGACACCGCCAGAAAACGATAAGGAAGAGAAGAACTAAATGATAGCGTTAATTCAGAGAGTAACTCATGCCAGCGTTGTTGTTGAAGGCACCACCGTGGGCGAAATTGGCCCGGGGCTGCTGGTATTACTGGGCGTTGAAAAAGAAGATAACGAACAAAAAGCCCAAAGACTGCGTGACAAAGTGTTGGGCTATCGAATTTTCAGCGATGAAAACGACAAGATGAATCTTAACGTTCAGCAGGCCGGTGGCAGCGTACTGGTGGTTTCCCAGTTTACCTTAGCCGCAGACACTCAAAAGGGGATGCGCCCAAGCTTCTCCGGCGGAGCTGCTCCCGATGAAGCCGAACGCCTGTATGAATACTTCGTTGGCCAGTGCCGTGAAACCGGCATCAACACCCAAACCGGGCAGTTTGCGGCTGATATGAAGGTTTCGCTACTCAATGATGGGCCGGTCACCTTCTGGCTCCAGGTTTAGGCTATCTTGCTTGCCATTTTGAGGTTGGGCAGTGCTCAGAATCCTCACGTACTATTGTACGCTCCGGTTCTTGCGCGCTGTCCGCTCTCAAAATGACTGCGCCGATAACGCCTAAACCACGATGATTATCTGTACCTTTGCGATTGTACGATGAGAGAGAGCAAGTTATGTATCACCTGCGAGTTCCGGTTACAGAGCAAGAGCTAAAAGATTATTACCAGTTTCGCTGGGAGATGCTGCGTAAGCCGCTGCATCAGCCTGTGGGATCGGAGCGTGATGCCTATGATGCGATGGCGCATCATCAAATGGTGGTTGATGAATCGGGAAAACCTGTAGCCATCGGGCGTTTATATATCAATGCCGATAATGAAGCCTCTATCCGCTTTCTAGCGGTTGATCCAACCGTACAGGCCAAAGGGTTAGGAACGCTGGTGGCGATGACGCTGGAGTCTGTAGCGCGTCAGGAAGGGGTTAAACGCGTGGTGTGTAGTGCACGCGAAGATGCGGTAGAGTTTTTTGCCAAGCTGGGTTTTGAAAATCAGGGCGAAATTACCGCACCGCAAACCACGCCGGTACGCCATTTCCTGATGATTAAACCGGTAGCAACGCTTGATGATATTTTGCATCGCCCTGATTGGTGCGCTCAGTTGCAAAAAGCATGGTACGAAAACATCCCGTTAAGTGAAAAAATGGGTGTGCGAATCAGCCAATATACTGGTCAGCGTTTTGTGACCACCATGCCGGAGTCAGGCAATCAAAACCCACATCAAACGCTGTTTGCAGGTAGCCTGTTTTCGCTGGCGACGTTAACGGGCTGGGGGCTGATTTGGCTGCTGCTGCGTGAACAACATTTAGGCGGAACCATTATTCTGGCCGATGCACATATACGCTATAGCGCACCGATTACCGGTCGACCACGCGCGGTTGCGGATCTCAGCTCCGTCAGCGGCGATCTGGACAGGCTTGCTCGCGGGCGCAAAGCTCGCGTTCAGCTTTCGGTAAATCTGTATGGTGATGAGCATCCAGGCGCGGTGTTTGAAGGGACGTATATGGTACTGCCTGCGACCGAAGATGATGATGAGGGCAGTATTCAGTGAGGCTGGGTGAATAGTAGCCCCACCTTGGGCAGTAATGCCGTTCGTTTAAGAGATCGAGATACAAGGGTCTACCACACCGCGGGGCGGTTACGGAACACATTCATGTGTTCCCCCCTAAAGGGCAACGCTTCCGCGTTGTTCAACTTTGCTCCAGGCAAAGTTGTCGGCGGCTTACGCCGCTACGACCCCATCGGTGTGCTCCCCCTAAAATCGAGCTTAAGTGAACGACATTACACTTCGGGTAGGAGTTGTCGCAGAGCTTATGCCGCCTGCGGCATCCCGACCTGCTTATTACGCAAGAACAGCGCCACAAGCGTCAGCCAAATAATACCGCTCATCAGGTTAAATAGGCTGAACCAGCTATTACCGCCGAGCAAATAGGCGTGTTTGGTTAACTCAATACCGACGGTAAAAATCAGCATACTGAGCATGCCCATTGCAGCCGACACTGTGCCTTTGCTCATATCGCTGGAAAATAGCGTTAAACGATATAATCCTGCGTTAGCGATCCCGATCCCGAAGGCGTAGATACTCAGTCCCGCCGTCATCCACAGATAGGCATGAGAAGCGTGCACCGTCGCAACCGCAGCGATTGCCAGTCCCAGCATCATTGGCCATGCGCCAAGTTTAATCAGGGAGCGAACGCTGCGAGTACTGGTCATTTTCGCCAGCGTAAAGTTGCCTAGAATCAGAGCGCCGAACACCGGAACCTGTAGAAGCCCGTAATCATAGCTGCTTAAACCTTCGCCGCTAATTATGATGACCGGAGACTGCGCGATCCAAGCTAAAAGCGGCAAACTGGCGAAACCGGTCGCGAGCGCACCGCACAGAAAATGGCGGTTTGACAGCACCTGTTTATAGTCCTGCCCCAGCGCTTTCAGCGACAGCTTTTCACCGCGACGCGTCGCGGTTTCAGGCATAGCACGCCACAGCCCATAGAATGAGAACGCGGCGAGTGCGGCAAACATCACAAACATCATTTGCCATGGCAAAATATGCACCCAAGCGGCACCAGCCAAAGGCCCTAGCAACGGAGCAATCAGGGCCACGTTTGCCATCAGCGCGGTGATTTTTATGCACACCGACTCTTCAAAGGACTCTTGAATGGCGGCATAGCCCACTGCCCCAATAAAGCACAGGCTCACCCCCTGCAAGAAGCGCAGCAGCGTAAATTGCTCGATTGTCTGTGCCAGCAAAATGGCTAAACACATCACGACAAAATAGGCCACGCCAGCCAACATAACGGGACGACGCCCAATGCGGTCCGACAATGGTCCAAGCAGCCATTGCAGGAACATGCCACCGGCCAGATAAGCGGTCATTGACGTTGGTACCCATTCTTGGCCAACGTTAAATTCTTGCACCACGGTCAACATACCGGGCTGGATCATGTCGTTGCCGATATAGGTGGTGAATTCATACAGAACCAGACAAAGCGGAAACAGCAGCGCCTGTCGGCCCAATCGCCCTGCGGCGGAGAGAGACTTTTGCATATTTATTAGTTATTTGTTTATTCAGAAAAGGGAAAAAAAACCGGCGATGTGTCGGTGAACAGATTATGTTGTTACGAACAACGTAAGGCTGAGTGGCTATTTTGCCGTCAATTATCACGCTTGGCAATCAGTGATGTGTAACTCAAAAATATAAATCACGATTAGCTTAGGCATTCTTCTGATTGCTGACGGAGGGGTCGGAAGGTTAACCTGTTTTTAACAAAAACACCGTCGGTGTTATACGGAATTCAGGTAAGGGCTTGGCGCAAAAACATGAGTCAGAAAATCATTTGGATCGATAACTTACGCGCCACGGCTTGCCTCATGGTGGTGATGATCCATTCAACAACTTACTATGTCACCAGCGGGTTTAGTATTGGCCAAATAAATTGGGATGTGGCAAACCTCCTTAATTCGGCATCTCGGGTGTGTGTGCCCTTATTTTTCATGATTTCTGGCTATCTATTTTTTGGCGAGAAGTCGGCTCAAGGGCGACATGTGCTGCATGTTTTGCGCTGCTTGCTGTTTTATAGCGCGCTAGGGCTGTTGTATATCAGTACGCTGACACATATTAATCCGTGGCTTTCTATTCGATATTTCCTCGTGAAGCCGGTGTTTTATCACCTATGGTTTTTCTATGCGATATTGGCTCTGTATATCATTTCCCCATTGATTAGTGTGCGTGCGGTGAGTGCGCGATATTTGGCGATAGTGGTTGCCGTACTGGCGGTTATCGCCAACCCTAATTTGCCGCAATACAGCTATCAGGGGATTAAGCTTTTCCCTATTAATCTGCATATCTCTGGCGATATGTTTTACTACCTGCTTTATGCGTTGATGGGGCGATCTCTGGGGATGTTACACACCGAGCAGCGGCGTGTATCTTGGAGCGCTGCGCTAGCTTTTATCGGCTGCGTGGCCGCGATTGCATTTTCTACCTACCGCCAAACACAGCACAACGGTGGATTTGCTGATACTTACTACATGTACTGTGGGCCGCTGGTGTTTATTGCTAGCTGCGCTATTTTTCTCTTCTTTAAGAATAACTTTAATCATTCTCAATCTCGGTGGATGGCGTTTATTTCACGTCATTCGTTGGCGATTTATGGCTTCCACGCATTTTTTATCCACTTCATCCGCACCCATCATCTAGATGCACGCAGCTGGCCGCTGGTGGATATTTTCATGGTGTTTTTATTCGCGCTGGCGGGAAGTTTGTTGTGCAGTTGGGTTGTGGGGAAAATTGATAGAAAGGGCTGGGTTTCGTAGTATTTATACCCCATTCTCACGGTGGCAAGAATGGGGGGGTAGAGGGTATCGGCTATTTCTCTAAAAAATGAAGTTTCCACGACGCCAAGGTTCTCGGCATCATTTTTTCATCCTGATTTTTTGAGCTGTAATAGCGCATGGCAAGCTGACCATTTTTATCAGGCACAATCAGGCCAGCCCACATATCGCCTTCTGGCGTATACATAATAATAGCGGCTTGATTATTTGATGCGCCACGTACCCACATTGAAATGACTCTAGCGCCAATATTGTCGAGATCTTCGCTATAGACGTAGACGTTTGCGGTATCGACAAAGCGCTGATAATCGTCTCCCACGAGTTCACGAAATTGCCGATCGCGAGCGGCTTCCGTAATAATCCCAATGGATAATAGCGAAGGCTTTGGGCGAGGATCTTGGGTGGCTTTTGTATATTTTCCATCAATGAATACGCCGTCTGGCATAGACATTCTGCATCCCCAGTCGGCGTTGCTATGAATTTGCAGCGAGCCATCCTTTTTAGGGATGAGCAGTAGTTTACAATTGCTGGTATCAGCCACCCGATCAACGATACCGATGCCGTAGAGCTTACGGGCTTCAGCGGTGTATTCATCACCGTTCATCCCAGCCCAAGCATGGATATCAATGTTAAAGCCCCATTCGTTATTGCGGCTGAACTGAACGGTGCCGCCGCTCATATTGCCTGCGCTGAGATTCCACCACTGGCCATCCCACTGGAAGTTAGTATCGGCATCAGAAAGGGTGCTGATCCCTTCATAATAAGCGCGCTCGATGCAATTATCGCTGGTACATTTTTCGAGCGATTTTTCCCAGTTTTCGTACTGGCTATGCACTTTCAGCGAATCTTCTTTAACCAACATGGCACGATAAATAATGGTCATCGTGGTGTCTAGCCAGTGCAGGCCATCATTACTACAAATGGTATTTTCCAACGGCGTAGTTGCACGCTGGCAGTTGACCGCCATCGCTTGGCTACTGGTCAAGCCAACAAGCAAAAACCAGCAAAACTTAATTAATGTGTTTCTAACACACATATTAAAACCTAATAAGAGTAAATCGGATTAATCCTCGCAAGTATATTTGCCAAAACATTAACCAACAAATTATTTATCATTTTTATGTTTATTTTTTGCGCTTAAGATTTTTCTAAGTCATGTCGCTTTTCATAAATGTTCTTTCTTTTATTGCTTGAGGATGTCATGAGAATAGAAAGTAATAATTTTGCTTACTTATCTACTGAACTTATATCTCAGAATCAAAACGAAATGACACGGAAGCCGCTCGGGATCCAGCGAGTAAGCGGACATGAATGTCCACAAACTGGGGTATGGCGGATGATGAACTCATCTTCACATCCTGTTCTAAATATCCGAAAAGGCACAATTATGCCTTACTACCAAGGATCACCCGTTAATTGGCAGCTAGCTGATTACATATTGAGTGACGAGATCGACAGATAGCGTATTCCCGCCGCTTTGACATTGGTTCCAATCAATATGAATGGAGGCAAAAAGCGGCGTTTTTAGTGAAAGATGGCTAAGATTTTTCTTATCAACTTATTGTTTTATGCGAAATATTTTTTATCCAATATTGTCACCAAAGCGATCGCGATAATCCTTTGGCGTCATGCTGTATCCCTTCTTAAATACCGAATAGAAATATTGTAGCGACGGATAACCACACATTTGAGAGATTTCATTGATCGATAGCGATGTGGCAATTAAGAGGTTACGTGCGCGATCCAATTTCTCTTCATGGATCACGGCATGAATCGTTTGTCCGGTTTCATCTTTAAAACGCTTCTCTAGGTTTGAACGGGACATTCCCACGGCATCCAAAACCTGTTCAACCTTGATCCCTTCGCAGGCATGGTGACGAATAAAATGCATGGCTTGAATCACGGACGGATCGCTTAGCGAGCGAAAATCTGTCGATCTTCGCTCAACCACTTTTATTGGCGGAACTAAAACACGTTGAGGAACCGACGGCTTTCCGCTTGATAGCAGCTGATGCAGCATTTTAGCTGCACGATAACCCATCTGGCGTGTGCCTTGTGCGACCGACGAAAGCGCCACGCGTGACAGATATCGCGTGAGTTCTTCATTATCGATGCCGATGACGCTGATTTTTTCAGGTACGGCAATATCAAGATGCTCGCATACCTGTAATAGATGGCGAGCACGCGCATCGGTAACGGCAATAATGCCGGTTTGCGGCGGCAGCGTCTGTACCCAGTCAGCCAGTCGGTTCTGCGCGTATTGCCAGTTATCCGGCGTTGTTTCCATCCCTTGATAAACCACGCCTTGGTACTGTTCTTTAGCGACCAACTGACGGAAAAAATACTCTCGCTCCTGCGCCCATCGTTTATCGCTGCTGGTTGGCAGGCCATAAAAAGCGAAGCGGTTGATGCCTTTTTCTTTGAGATGCAAAAATGCGCTTTCGACCAGCGCGTGATTATCGGTGGCGATGTAAGAAACGGGTGGATAGTCCTCTTCGCGATGATAGGAGCCACCAACGCCGACAATCGGCACTTCGAGATTGCTTAACAGCGTTTCAATTTCACGATCGTCAAAATCGGCAATCACGCCATCGCCCAGCCAATCTCTGATATTGTCGATGCGGCAACGGAAGTCCTCTTCGATAAAAATATCCCAATCACACTGAGAAGCCTGTAAATACTCACCGACACCTTCCACCACCTGACGGTCATACGCCTTGTTGGCATTGAATAACAATGTAATGCGATAGCGTTTGGCAAACATACTGACTCCGTTAAACGATGATGGGTAAGGCGCAAACAGGGAAGCAAAATCGGGTACGAAGGGGATAACGCATTATTTCACAACACTCATCCGACTTTACGCCGGATGAGTATGAAGGATTTTAGATTTTAATGTCTTGATCCTGTGAGCGAGGACGGTGGGTCCAGAGAGATTCAAGTTCTTCGAGTGATTTCCCTTTGGTTTCTGGAACATATTTCCACATAAACAATGCGGCGAGAATGCCCATGACGCCGTAAATCCAGTAGGAGAATCCGTTATGGAAATGCGCCACCAGATAGGAGTTTTTATCCATCATTGGGAACGTCCAAGAGACAAAATAGTTCGCTATCCACTGAGCAGCCACGGCGACAGCTAAGGCTTTGCTACGGATTGCATTAGGGAATATTTCCGCAAGCAGTACCCAACAAACCGGTCCCCACGACATGGCAAAAGCCGCCACGTAAAATAGCATTGACGCGAGCGCCACCACGCCAGAAAGCTGGGCATAGAAAGCGGTGCCTAAGCCAAACATCCCAAGCGACATGCCTAATGCGCCGATGATCTGCAAAGGTTTACGGCCAAATTTATCGACCGTCATAATGGCCACTACGGTAAAGGTTAGATTGATAACCCCAACGATGATGGTTTGTAGCAGGGCGATATCCGTGCTGGCACCTAAGGTCTTAAACACTTCTGGTGCGTAATACAGCACTACGTTGATCCCGACGAACTGCTGGAATACCGAAAGCATGACGCCGATAACGATGACTCCCGCCCCAAACATCAGCAAGCGCGCATTCGCATGCTCGGGATTATTGAGTGAGCGGGTGATCTCTTTCAGCGCGGGTTCGGCCTGCAATTTCCCCATGATGCGAGTCAGAATATCGCCAGCCCGTTTGGTTTCACCACGAGCAATGAGCCAACGAGGGCTTTCTGGCACGGAAAACAGCAAACCAAAGAATAAAATCGCTGGAATAGCCTCTGATGCAAACATATAACGCCAACCGATGCTATTTAGCCATAGCGCATCGCCAGAGCGTGCAATAAAATAGTTAACGCAATAAACCATCAGCTGACCAAAAATAATAGCAAATTGGTTAAATGAAACTAATTTACCTCTTATTTCTGCCGGTGCAATTTCCGCAATATACATAGGGGAAAGCATTGAGGCTAATCCTACGCCGACGCCACCGATGATTCTATAAATAACAAACTCTGGAATATATCCTGACAAGTAAACAGGTATTCCGCCATCTGGATTAATGGTGCTTAACCCTAATTCTGGCCATCCTGATCCGATAGCGGAAATAAGGAAAAGCAGCGCTGAGATCATTAATGAGTTTCGACGACCAAAGCGATTGCTAAGATAGCCCCCCATTGCTCCACCGATAATACACCCAATCAGCGCACTGGCTACGCAGAAGCCCAGTAGTGAGTTAGCCGCGGCTTCGCTGAGGCCTTGTGGTTGTACAAATACTTGATTTATCGAATCAACCGTACCTGATATGACCGCCGTATCATAGCCAAAAAGGAGCCCTCCCAGTGTGGCAACCAGCGTGATTCTAAAGATATAAGATGAGTTATAGTGCTGTTTCATAGTAATTGCCCTGCCTTACTTTTTAGACATGCAACATCTGATTTATAATAAAAAAGCTCTTTTTTATTTCTATCCGTAGAGTAATACTGAACTTCTAATAAAAATCAGATAAGAGGTTAAACCGGAAGATAAAACGGAGTTAATCCTCTAGCGGCAATCGTTTTAAAACAATTGCCATATTTTACTTCTGAGTTATGAATTGTGTTTTTTATGACAAGCATCATACTTCGCTACTTTCAATGTTATTTTTTGAGACTTTGGGATATAGAGCACAATTAATAATTCTCTTAACAACGGAGTGAAATTTCGTAATTGATATGGCGGTGTGAGACTTCCAAGATGGTGATGTCAACGCACATTGAACCTACTTAGAGGGTATCGCCATGCAATCATATTTTGATCAACTAGAACGTGTTCGTTTTGAAGGAACTCATAGTACTAATCCTTTAGCTTTCCGCCATTACAATCCAGACGAAATTGTTCTTGGTAAACGCATGGAAGAACACCTGCGCTTTGCGGCGTGCTACTGGCATACCTTCTGCTGGAATGGTGCTGATATGTTTGGCATCGGTTCATTTGACCGTCCTTGGCAGCAGCCCGGCGAAGCGCTGGAACAAGCTAAACGCAAAGCCGATGTCGCCTTTGAATTCTTCCACAAGCTGAATGTGCCGTATTACTGTTTCCATGATATCGACGTATCGCCAGAAGGCGCTTCGCTTAAAGAATACGTCAATAACTTTGCGGTGATGACCGACGTGCTGGCTGAGAAGCAAGAAAGCAGCGGTGTGAAACTGTTGTGGGGCACGGCGAACTGCTTCACCAATCCGCGCTACGGCGCAGGTGCGGCTACTAACCCAAATCCAGACGTTTTTGCCTGGGCTGCCACACAGGTTTGCCAAGCGATGCAGGCGACCAAAAAACTGGGTGGCGAAAACTACGTGCTGTGGGGCGGACGTGAAGGTTATGAAACCCTGTTAAACACCGATTTACGCCAAGAGCGCGAACAGTTAGGGCGTTTCATGCAGATGGTGGTCGATCACAAACACAAAATTGGTTTCCAAGGCACGCTGCTGATCGAGCCAAAACCACAAGAGCCAACCAAGCATCAATATGACTATGATGTTGCGACGGTTTATGGATTCTTAAAACAGTTCGGTTTAGAAAAAGAGATCAAGGTCAATATCGAGGCCAACCACGCCACGCTGGCAGGTCATACTTTCCACCATGAGATCGCCAGCGCGATTGCTCTGGGTATTTTTGGGTCGGTAGATGCCAACCGAGGCGATGCACAGCTCGGCTGGGATACCGATCAGTTCCCGAACAGCGTAGAAGAAAATGCGCTGATCATGTTTGAAATCCTCAAAGCAGGCGGTTTCACCACCGGTGGTCTGAACTACGACGCTAAAGTTCGTCGCCAAAGTACGGATAAATATGATCTGTTCTACGGTCATATTGGCGCTATGGATACGATGGCGCTGTCGCTGAAAATTGCGGCCAAAATGATTGAAGACGGTGAGCTAGATCGTCGCGTTGCGAAACGTTATTCCGGCTGGAACGGCGAATTTGGTCAGCAAATCCTGCAGGGCAAACTTTCTCTGGATGGTATTGCGCAATATGCACAGCAAAACCAGCTTGCGCCGCAGCACCAGAGCGGACATCAAGAGCTGCTGGAAAACGTGGTTAATCGTTATATTTTTGGTTGATACTTTCCCCTGCTAACCTCCCCCACTTAATCGGGGGAGGAACCGTTCGAGAACAGGAGCTACGCCATGTATCTGGGTATTGATTTAGGGACCTCCGGCGTAAAAGCCATTTTGCTCAGCGAAGAGGGCAAGGTGATAGCCAGCCATGGCGAGCCGTTACAGGTCAATCGTCCGCATCCATTATGGTCTGAGCAAGATCCCGCATCATGGTGGCGTGCCACGGATGCGGCGGTGCTGGCGCTTGGCAAACAACATTCACTGAGCAACGTGCGAGCGGTAGGGCTGACAGGCCAGATGCATGGGGCTACGCTGCTCGACAAACAGCAAAATATTCTGCGGCCGGCAATTCTTTGGAACGATGGGCGCAGCGCGCAAGAGTGTCGAGAATTAGAGGCCAGTGTGCCCAATTCTCGCCAGATTACCGGCAATTTGATGATGCCGGGCTTTACCGCGCCGAAGCTCAAATGGGTGGCAAAGCATGAGCCTGACGTGTTTGCTCAAATAGATAAAGTGCTGTTACCCAAGGATTACCTGCGCTGGAAGATGAGCGGTGTTTTTGCCAGTGATATGTCCGATGCGGCAGGCACGATGTGGCTAGATGTGGGCCAGCGCGATTGGAGTGATGAGCTGCTGGCAGCAACGGGGCTTAATCGCAGCCATATGCCTGCGTTGTTTGAAGGCTCGCAGATTACGGGCGAATTACTGGCATCCATTGCGCAGCGTTGGCATATGCCGGTTGTGCCTGTGGTGGCTGGCGGTGGCGATAACGCCGCGGGTGCCGTGGGCGTGGGTTTATATCGTTCAGGTCAGGCGATGCTTTCGCTTGGAACCTCCGGCGTCTATTTTGCCGTCAGTGATGGTTTCTTAAGTAATCCAGAAAGCGCGGTACACAGTTTCTGCCACGCCTTGCCGAATACGTGGCACCTGATGTCAGTAATGCTCAGCGCGGCATCGTGTTTGGATTGGGTTGCGAAACTCACGGGGCTTAGCAGCGTGTCTGAGCTGCTAAAAGAGGTGGAAAGCAGCGCTCCGGCTGAAGCTCCGCTGTGGTTTTTACCTTATCTCTCCGGTGAACGCACGCCGCATAATAACCCAGAGGCCAAGGGCGCATTCTGGGGACTGACCCATGAGCATCAGCGTGCCGATTTATGCCGAGCTGTGTTAGAAGGCGTGGGTTTTGCGCTGGCGGATGGGATGGATGTGCTACATGCCACAGGTCTGAGGCCACAGCGCATTACGCTGATTGGCGGCGGCGCACGCAGCGCATATTGGCGTCAGATGCTGGCTGATATCAGCGGTCAAACGCTCGAATACCGAACCGGCGGCGACGTTGGCCCCGCGCTAGGCGCCGCACGTTTAGCTCAGATCGCACTGCATCCAAATACGCCGCTCGCCGAACTGTTACCAGAACTTCCGCTGGAGCAGGTGCATAAACCCGATGCGGCACGGCATGAGAGTTATCAAGAAAGACGACGTATTTTCAGGGAGTTGTATCGGGCGTTGGAGGTATTTACATTGCCTAAAATCTAGGGCGAATATTTGCAGAGTGCGAAGCGTGATTTCGTCCGCCGGTCAGGTTTGGTATTTATATGCAAATATCATTGTTGGCGACCGACGAAAGGTCGCTAGCGCGCGACCTCTCGACTCTCGCGCTTTTGTCCTGTGTTGTTAGGCCGACCGGTCTCGGAGCGTGCATCTCTGCACGCCCTCAACCTGGCGCCATCTTCCTGATGGCGGCTCTATACTGAATTAAACTTGAAGTCTTGGCAGGTTGAGCCACGCAGACAGGACGTCTGCGTGGAGTTTGGGGCGGCCTGAATGGCCGATACCAAACCGGAGCGAAGATGGCGTCGCGGATAAAAGCGCGCGGGTGTTGGGTGCGCGCGCTGGCGCACCCGACTCGAACGCCTTCGCGTAAGGTTAAATGTGAATGCCGCAATTGAGAGGCGGCCGAAACCTGACATTACCCGATTAGAAGATATAAGCTTATTAAACAAAACCTAAGCCAACGTCCCCACAATACTCAAATCACTATCATCCGGCACTTCGTTATACGAAAGCACCTGCAATCCTGCGGCGAATAGGCGTGCGTAGCGTGAAAGGATAGGGCGAAGCTGCGGAGCAACCAGCAAAATAGGTGCGTATCCTTGAGCCTTCATCTGCTCGTGGATCATCGGCATGGTATTTTGTAACTGCGACAAAATATTCGGGTCGACAGGGAAACTATCCAACGCCACTTTTCCCGCCTGCTGAGACTGATTCAGTGCGCTAAGCAGCAAGTTTTCCAATTCATTATCAATGGTATATACCGCCAGAGAACCTTTATCGCCATTGACGCTATTAATAATCGCGCGGCGTAACGCGTAGCGCACATCGGCGGTTAGCAGGATAGGATCTTTGGTTACCGCGGCGCTTTCTAACAGCGTCGAGGCAATGGTCACAATATCTTTTAGCGAAACGTGTTCGGTCAGTAGCTGACGATAAATTCGCAGCAGCTGGCTGAAGTTAAGCGCGCCAGCCAGATCTTCTGCCAGTTTTGGTGCCTGTAAGCCCAAACGCGCATGAAGATGAGTGATATCGTCATAGTTGAACAGGTCCGGTAAATAGTGACGCGCCACTTTATTGACGTGCGTGGCGACCACGCTGGCGCAATCCACAACCTGATAGCCCAGATTTAACGCTTTGGCCTTTTGGTCTGGCACGATCCAGATGATCGCCATGCCGTAGGCCGGATCGGTATCTAATACGCCGTCAATTTCGCCATACAGTTCAGCGCCCGGAATAGCCATTAACTTGTCGGAGTGAACTTCGCCGGTTGCCACTTTTATCCCGTTGATATGAATGGCGTATTGGGCTGGCTTCAGGCGGAAGTTTTCACGAATCCGAATTTCAGGTAGCAATACGCCACAGGTTTCAGATATCACCTGGCGAACACCGCGAATACGCTGGGAAAGCGGGCTGCCTTTGGCGGAATCAACCAGCGTGACCAGTTTATACCCCAAGTTCAAACCGATAGGCTCGATGAGCGGAATACTATCCCAGCTCACGACCGGCGTATTGTCTTTGGAGATAGCTTCGCTGATAGCCTCCATATCGGTAACCGGCTCGGCTTTTTGCACCTTCTTGCTCTGCTTCCATCCGGCGAACAAGAGCAAACCGGTGAAGCTGAGGAAGGCAATATGCGGCATGCCTGGCACCACGGCCAGAATGAACATCACAAACGCAGCGGTATAGAGAACGGTCGGTTTTGCTAGCAGCTGAGTTTTGATTTCATCGCTAACGTCTTCACCATCGCTAACGCGGGTCACGATAATCGCCGCGGCGGTCGCCAACAGCAGGGATGGGATCTGACCCACCAAACCATCACCAATCGTCAGCAGAACATATTGCTGGAACGCATGGCTGGCATCCAAATCGTATTTAAAAATACCAATACAGATACCGCCGATCACGTTAATAATCAGGATCATGATCCCGGCAACGGCGTCACCGCGAACAAACTTCGACGCGCCGTCCATTGCGCCGTAGAAATCGGCCTCGTTGGCAACGTCTTTACGGCGCGCTCTGGCCTGTTCCTGATTGATCAAGCCGGCGTTCAGATCGGCGTCGATAGCCATCTGTTTACCCGGCAGGGCGTCTAGCGTAAAGCGAGCCGAAACCTCGGAAATACGCTCAGCGCCCTTGGTAACAACCACGAAGTTGATGATCATCAAAATAACGAAGACCACAAAACCCACGACGAAGTTACCGCCGATCACTACCTGACCAAAGGCTTCGATAACCTTACCGGCGGCGCCTACGCCTTCGTGACCGTGAAGTAAAACTACACGGGTTGATGCCACGTTTAGCGTCAGTCGCATCAGCGTGGTTATCAGCAAAATCGTGGGGAAAACGGCGAAGTCGAGTGGACGCTTACTGTTGACCGCAACCAATAACACCAACACCGCCAACACGATGTTGAAGGTGAAGAGAATATCCAGCACCAGCGGTGACAAAGGCAAAATAACCATTGCCAGTACGCACAGCAACAGGATCGGGACGCCGACGTTTCCCTGCCTTAATGTTGTAAAAGCCAGCTTTAACTTACTGTTTGCCATGCGTCTTTAGCACCTCTTTCGGGATCTCGATTTGCGTATTCAAACGGGGTTTAAATTCGGTTTGGCCTGAACGCCAAGATTTAATCTGCATCACATAGGTCAATACGTGAGCGATAGCGCGGAACAGCTGCGCGGGTATCTGTTGATTCACGCGGGTGGTGTGATAGACCGCACGCGCCAGCGGGGGAAACTCCACCACTTCAATGTTATTGGTCATCGCCACTTCACGGATATAAAGCGCAATATCATCCACGCCCTTGGCGACAATAAAGGGGGCTTGGGCTTTATCGGGGTCATACTTCAACGCCACCGCATAGTGCGTTGGGTTCGTCAGAATCACGTCGGCGGTGGGCACGGTTTGATTAATCTGCCCCATGGCCATCTGCCGTTGCAGCTGACGAATACGCCCTTTGATTTGCGGATTACCGTCGTTGTTTTTGTATTCTTCTTTCACTTCCTGTTTGGTCATGCGCATCTTTTTGGTGAACATGAATTTGCTTAGCGGCACGTCAATAAAGGCAAACAGGACGATAATGGCCACGAAATAGCTGAGAACGTGATGCAAAATGTCGAAGCCAGCCATAATGGCCTGACGCAGATACATGGTTTGCAGCTGCAACAGCGGCGTCAGGGAGTCGTGCACCATCATGTAAAGCGTTATTAGCAATACGCCACATTTCGCCAGCATCTTGCCCACGTCCACGTAGTGGCTGGCGGAGAACATGCGCTTTACACCGCTGATGGGATTAATTTTCTTAAAATCAGGGATTAATTTATTTGGCGTAAAAATCCAGCCGCCCGGCACCAGACTAGCCACAATGCACGCCACCGGGATCGGGATCAGCGTGGCGATAAATTTCAATAAGATAAAAACGTTACGCAGTAAAAACTGCTCAATCACGCCATCATCATCCAGCTTGTTTCCCATAAGGCTCACTGACATAAACGATTCGCTGATCAGGTGCTTATAAAAAGGGAAAAAAACCGTCATGGTAATAAACGAGGCCAACAGTCCGGTCGCCATCGTCATATCTTTGGAACGGGGAATATCACCTTTGCCGCGTGCTTTTCGCAGTTTGCCCGAGGTGGGTTTTTCGCTCTTTTCACCTGAACTGGCAGACATCAGTTCACCCTCATATTGTCGAGGCGTGCCAAGATCTCGTTGGTTAAATTGAGATAGTGGTCGGGGACGTTAGCGATAATCAGCGTCATACACAGCAGGCCAAACAGCATGCTGATGGGGAAGCCGAGAGAAAACAGGTTCAACGTGGGGGATACACGGTTAAGCAGGCCAAATCCGCCCTGCACAATCAGCATCACGAAGGTGGTCGGCAAGGCAATTAATGTGGCTGCTGACATAATCCAGCCTAAGCTCAGCGCCAGCGTACGCAGTGAAAACTCATTAATCGCTTGCCCAATAGGCCAATAGACAAAGCCTTTGTACAGGATGGTCATAAACAGCAGATGCCCATCCATGGTGAAAAATAGTAGGGCACAAAATACAAAAATAATCTGTGAAATCACGGTGGTGGATGAGCCGCTGCTGGGATCGTTCATCATCGCCATACCGAGTCCCATATTCATAGAAAGAATATGTCCCGCGGTTTGCAGCGCAACAAATACCAGCTGTAGCGTCGCCCCGAACAGGAAACCCCACAGAATTTGTTCGCCCATCAAAATCACGCTGCGCATCGACATCAGTTCGGTGAGCACCACGTTATTGTGCAGCATGGGGGTTATCAGAATGGAAAGCCCCAGCGCGGTGCCAATTTTGATGCGGCGTGAAAACGACTTCTGATCGAAAATTGGGCTGAAATGCAGAAAAGATAAAATACGCACGAAAGGCAGCCAAAGCGCCAACAACGGCGTAATTAACGTCTGAATATCAATGCCCATAGCGATTTATCCAACCAGTACCGCAGCTTGGTGGAAGATATCGATAGTGAAATCGGACAGCTGAGTCAGCATCCATTTTCCACCAAAGATCAGCACCAGTAGCGTCATAACCAGACGAGGCAAGAAACTCAGCGTTTGTTCGTTAATCTGCGTGGTGGCCTGAAAAATACTGACGCACAGGCCAATCAACAAGCTGGGAATAATCGCCACCACAGAGATCATCAGCACGAGGCGAATACCGCTGGCCATGATGTCGCCAGCAACGTCCATCGTCATCATAGCTATAACCCCTGTACGCTAGAGGTTAGGGTGCCGACGATAAGCGTCCACCCATCGCACAGCACAAACAGCATTAGCTTGAACGGCAGCGAGACGATCAGCGGTGATAGCATCATCATACCCATCGCCATCAGAATGCTGGCGACGATCAGGTCAATAACCAAAAATGGAATGTAGATCATAAAGCCAATCTGAAACGCGGTCTTAAGCTCGCTCAGAATATAGGCGGGTGTCACCACGGTCAGATCCTGCTCTTCGGCCGCTCCGGTCACCTGAGCGATGCCCATCATCTGCGCCATCGCTTTCTGGCTGGTTTGCGCCAGCATGTATTTTTTCAGCGGGGCTTCAGCCTTCACCAGCGCTTCTTTCATGGTGATCTGATCGCTTTGATAGGGCACCACGGCATCGTTATAAACCGTGGTCCAAACCGGACGCATCACCAACAGCGTTAGTGCCAGCGCGATGCCGGTCAGGATTTTATTGGGTGGACTTTGCTGTAGGCCTAATGCCTGACGCAAAATGGCCAGTACGATAATAAAGCGGGTAAAGCAGGTCATCATCAGCACCATGATTGGCAGCAGGCCAAGCAAGGTCATCAGGATCAGGATTTCAATTTTGACATTGTAATCCTGCCCGCCGCCGTTATCTGCGGTGCTAAATAGCGTAACGTCTCCGTTTGCGGCGAGCAGCAGCGGAGAGAAAAGCAATCCGATGGTGAGCAGTAGCGTTAAGCCACCGGAGCGGATCAGGCGATTCATCGTGCCAGCTCGCCTAAGTCTTTGCTGTTGAACTCGATAATGCGCAGGCCGTATTTATCGTTAAGTACCACGACTTCTGCTTTGCCGAACAAAATGCCGTTCACCTTAATATCTAGCGGTTCGCCCGCAAGTTTGTCGAGTTCGATGACGGAATCGTTGTTAACCGTCATCAGCTCAGCCAAAGAGATCTCTACGGAGGCAACTTCTAAGGTTAAGGTGACCGGAATACGGCTAAAGAGCGACATTTTGCGCATCTTATCTAGCGAGCTTTCGGCGTTGCTGTCCTGCTGCAAATCGTAGCGAGGGGCACCGTCGCGATTCTGGCTTTCTGCCGTATCAGTCTGAGGAGCTTCAGACAGGTTGAAATCGTCGAAATTAAGATCCTGCGCCAGGTCGGTTTGTTGATCACTCATAGTTCATCTCGGTGGTTTTATCGTTGAATTCAGACAAGAACAATTTGCCGCGGTCTTCTGCTACCACGGCGCTAAACATCTGCTCTTTACCGATAAAGATAGGAAGCTGTTCATTCAACGAAATAGGAATGACATCGCCAGCTTCAATGTTTAATAATTGGGAAACCGTTAAATTTAAACTCGCCAAGCGGCCATTTAGCTTTAATGGTAAACCATAAAACATACGTTCAATTTGAGCGGGGGTAATATTTTCACGTGGCTGAGTTTCTTCGATTGGTCCACGCATATTAGATAGCATTTTATCCACGTGATGGTTATCTAATAGAATAGAGAATCCGCCTTTCTCATAACCTTCTAGCCAGAACGTAACGCAATAAGACCATTGGCTAATTACCGTTGAGTAATCATTTTTAATTTCTAACGGTTCACCAAACGTTTCCTGATTGATAATTAATTGCGTTAATTCCTGAGCCAGTTTTGTTTTTAGTCGCTCTTCTGTTTTTGTTGTTGGTTGTTCTAAATCAGGAGATAGACGCGTGTTGTCTTTACTTAGACCGTAATAGTCATGAAGAATATCGAGCAATAAAATACGGTCGATATCAAATGCAATATTGCCGTAAGGCGTAGAAAAAATTTGCGCGTTCTTGTAATTACAGTCCATTTTAAATGTCATTTTATTTAACGCGACATTAACACGATATTTCTTTAAGAAATAAATACTCAGCTTGGCATCTAAGATGTCAAAGCAGTCGTTCATAATCTTTGGCAGTTTATGATAAGGACGTCCAAGCTTATTCACTTCCAGCTTAACCAAGTCAGGATGCTGGCTTTTGTTGTGTATTCTGATTCTGTTTGCTGAAGGCTGCATTTTTATTCCAAGTGTGACTTTCTTCTGGCAGCTTAAGCTTCTTCAGTCATACCCTGAATCGTGAAATATCTTGGGTACATCAAGGTTTGAATAGTGCTTGCCAAAAAATGTGTAAAAAAATTCATTTGTTACTTAAGTTATGATTTCAGTGAGTCGTACTATTTATTTGAGAGCCACAACTCTAAATCGATAATGCTCGACAATCTTCACAACACATCCTTTTTCACGGGAATAGGATTAAACCTGCATTCCACTTTCTATACAAGGGGGTTGGGCTTATTAATCTATTATTTTTATTAGATTAATATCCATTAATAACTCTGTATCTTGCTGATTATCATGCCTTTATTTTTTAATACTCATTAAAAACAAGACAATGGTTAAGGTATCTATATACTCCATTTTATTGAATCGTCACCTAAGTAAACTAATCACTATGTTTATTAATTTTATGGCGATACGACTGAACTATAAATATGTTTTAGAATTGTTAACTAGAATGGATTGCCGGTAACGAAGAGGGGTAAAGATATTTACTCTCTTTTAATGTGTCACTGCTTGTATAGAGAAAAACACGCTAAGGTTATCACCTTTGCAGCACGCATTAATACGGTATTAAGATACCTGCATACTATATGCAGGCCACTCTCGGTTTATAGAGGCTGCAATACATAATGAATATTATCGTCGATCACAAATCTCACAATGAGAACGGATTTATTGCTAATGCGCCATCCAGTGTTAGCGTGTTTTCATTAGCCCGTCGTGTGGCCAACTTTAATGTTTCTGTACTCATTACGGGTGAGACCGGTACGGGTAAAGAGTGTGTGGCTAAGTACATTCACCATCATGCACTTGGTGAGAATGCACCTTATATCGGCGTAAACTGTGCAGCTATTCCAGAAAGCATGCTGGAGGCTATTTTATTCGGTTATGAGAAAGGCGCTTTTACCGGCGCAGTGACCAGCGTTCCGGGTAAATTTGAACAGGCTAACGGCGGAACTTTATTGCTTGATGAAATTGGAGATATGCCACTTTCATTACAGGCTAAATTATTACGTGTATTACAAGAGCAGGAAGTTGAGCGTTTAGGTAGCCATAAACGCATCCCTCTTGATATTCGTTTAATTGCATCAACCAATAAAGATTTGCAAGTTGAGATTGCTGAAGGGCGTTTTCGTCAGGATCTGTTCTATCGTTTATCCGTGGTGCCAATTCATATTTCACCACTGCGTGAACGTACCCAAGATATTATTCCTTTGGCGCTGCGTTTTATTCAAAAATATCAGGCTTTCCATGCGGGTAAAACCCAGCTAACTGATGAAGCACGTCAGGCATTGTTGCAATATAACTGGCCAGGCAACGTGCGTGAATTAGAAAACGTTATTCAGCGCGGACTGATTCTGAGTAATAACGGCGTGATTAAAGGCAGTGATTTTGGCCTAGCCGCCACACCAATTCCAGCCGCGCCGGGAATGCCGATGTTGCCTGCCTATGATGAAAATGCGCCCGTTTCGGCAAGCGGTGCCGTTCCCGCCATGCGCAATGTGAAGCTGCATGGCCGCATGGCTGAATTCCAGTACATCGTCGATCTGCTGAAACGCCACAAAGGCAATAAATCTAAAACGGCTGAATTTTTAGGTATTACGCCGCGTGCGCTGCGTTACCGGCTCGCGTCAATGCGTGATGAGGGCATTGATGTGGAATGTTATTCGTAGGGGCAACCCCCTCCCAACCTCCCCCAAGGGGGAGGGGCTAAAAGCGTATTCGTGTTATTGACTGGATCGAGATACACGGGGTGAGAACACCGCGGGGCGCTCCGGCGGCTAGAGCCGCTACGACCCCATCGCTGTCCTTCCCCTAATATCGGGCAAAAGTGTGACGTTTTGAACTCTTGTCGGGCGGAAAAAAACATCAGGGTACTGGCCCGTAAAGGAAATAAGTGATGGATAAGATTGAAGGTTTAGGTATGCCGGCGTCGCAGATGCAAATGATGCAACGCATGCAGCAAACCGCGGCGGCAGCGTCGGCGGGCATTGCGCCAAACATGACTATTGCGCCAGCGAACACCTCGTTGTTCCCTTCAGCGCCGCAGTCTGTTTCGTTTGGTCAGGTGATGAATAACGCCATCAACCATGTCGATCAAATGCAGCATGTTGCCAGCGCCAAACAAACGGCGATTGATACCGGCCAAAGTGATGATTTAACCGGCGCAATGCTGGAAAGCCAGAAAGCCAGCGTGGCCTTTTCTGCCATGGTGCAGGTGCGCAATAAGCTCACCACGGCGCTGGACGAAGTTATGAATATCGCCCTCTAAAGGTTAGTCAGTGTTAAACAAAATCAAAGCAAAAATCCCCGCGTTGCCGCAGGGTATCAATAAAAATATGGTGATGATTGGCGCCGCAGCCGTTGTGCTGACCGGCGCAATTGTCATTTCTTTATGGCGCAGCAATCAGGGCTATGTCGCGCTATTTGGTTCTCAGGAAAACATACCGGTTTCACAGGTGGTTGAAGTTTTGGGCGCTGAGAATATTGCTTACCGCATCAATCCTGATAACGGCCAACTTCTGATTGATGAAAGCAGCCTGCCAAAAGCCCGTATGGCGCTGGCAGCCAAAGGTATTTCAGCGGTAATGCCAAGCGGCTACGAGCTGATGGACAAAGAGGAGATGCTGGGCAGCAGCCAGTTTATCCAGAACGTTCGTTACAAACGTAGCCTCGAAGGTGAGTTGGCACAAAGCATTATGGGGTTGGATCCGGTTGAGCATGTGCGCGTGCATCTTGGCCTGATGGAATCCAGCTCGTTTGTGATGAGCAATAAACCCGACAGCAGCGCCTCCGTGGTGGTGCGTTTGCGCTATGGCAAAGAGCTGAACGATCAACAGGTTGGTGCGATTGTGCAGCTGATTGCCGGTAGCATTCCCGGTATGAAAGTCGCCAACGTGCGCGTCGTCGATCAGAACGGCACTTTACTGTCAGAAGGCTTCCAAGCGGGGAATTCCAATATTGCCGGTATTCGTCAGGGCAACGACGTGATCAACCGTCTAAAAGCCGATACCGAAAAGAATATTGCCAATCTGCTGAGCTCCGTGGTGGGTACCTCGAACTACCGTATCAGCGTCGTTCCACAGGTTGATATGAGCAGCGTTGAAGAAACGCAGGAACGTCTGGGCGGCGATCCGCGCATCAGCAACGAAAGCGTCAATCAGGAGAACACCACCAACGAATTAGCGATGGGCGTTCCGGGTTCCTTGAGTAACCGTCCGGCTCCGCCAGCTCCAGCGGCAGGTGCAGCTCCCGCCGATGCGAACAACAACCAACAGGCGCTTTCCACGCGCAATCAGGCTCAGCGTAATTACGCCTACGACCGCGACGTGCGCCATATCCGTCATCCGGGATTCAAGCTAGAAAAAATGACGGTCGCCATTGTGTTGAATAAAGCCGCCCCGGCGTTAGCCGAATGGACGCCAACTCAGGTTACCGGCCTCACTAAATTAATTGAAGATGCGGCGGGTATCAGCCGCGATCGCGGCGACTCGCTCACGCTCGACATGATGGCATTTACGGCTCCGGCCGATATTGACATGCCGATGATGACGTGGTGGCAAGATCCCGCTATTCAGCGCTGGGGTGAGATGGGCGGAATCGGCTTCTTGGCTCTGCTCGCCGTGCTATTTGGTGTGCGTCCGGTTGCGCGTCGATTCAGTCAGGCACGCGAGCCTGTGACCGTTGATGCGATTACCGATGAAATGCCAGATAACAAGCTACTTGAAAAAGAGATGGTGACAACGGATGAGGGACTCACCCAAGGGCTCCCGAATGCCATCGCCTTCCAAGAAGACAACAATCTGCCGCCGCAAAGCTCCGGTCTGGAGACCAAGGTGGAATATATGCAAATGCTGGCTCAACGTGAAACCGAGCGAGTGGCTGAAGTATTGAAACAATGGATTAACAGCAATGAGCGTGATGGCACAAAACAATAGTAGTCGAATCGGTTCGAACGCCAATAGCGAACGTAGCCGCGTGGAGCAAGCCGCTATTTTGATGCTGAGCATTGGTGAAGCAGCGGCGGCAACCGTGATGCAAAAACTCAGCCGTGAGGAAGTGATTCGCATCAGTGAAACCATGGCGCGCATGCACGGCGTTAAGGTGGCGCACGCTCGTCAGGCGATTAATAACTTCTTTCAAGATTATCAGGAGCAGAGCGGCATTAACGGCGCCTCGCGAACTTACCTGCAAGGGATCTTGGAAAAATCACTCGGCGGTGAAATTGCCCGCAGCGTGATCAACGGTATTTATGGCGATGAAATTCGCTATCGCATGGCGCGTTTGCAGTGGGTCGATATTCCCCAGTTAGCCGCGCTGATTGAGCAAGAGCACTTGCAGCTGCAGGCCGTGTTCTTGGCTTTCCTGCCGCCGGAAGTGGCTGCAGGTATTTTGACTTATCTGCCTGAAGAACGTCAGGACGAAGTGGTTTATCGCATCGCTAAGCTGGATGACGTGAACCGCGACGTCATTGATGAACTGGATCGACTGATCGAACGCGGCGTTGCCGTGCTCTCAGAACACGGTTCGAAGGTCACCGGTATTAAGCATGCGGCAAACATTGTGAACCGTATTCCTTCTAACCAGCAGATTTTGTTAGACCAGCTGCGCGAGCGTGACGAAGAAGTGGTGGATGAGCTGAAAGATGAAATGTACGAATTCTTCATTCTTAGCCGTCAAAACACCGCCACGTTGCAGCGTCTGATGGATGAAATTCCGATCGAAGATTGGGCGGTGGCGCTGAAAGGCACCGAAACCGTTTTACGCCAGTCCATTTTCAACGTGATGCCAAAGCGTCAGGTTCAACTGTTGCAAAGCACCACGGCCCGCTTGGGCCCCGTGCCGGTTAGCCGTATTGAGCAGGTACGTAAAGAGATCATGAGCTCGGTGCGCTCGCTGGCTGAAGATGGCGAAATTCAGGTACAGCTCTTCGCTGAGCAAACGGTGGAATAACGGTTATGCATAAAGAAAACCAAAAATCAGTTTTTGCACCGCTAAATAGCCGCCGTTCCGCTGCGCGTCAAAGTGCCGTTCCGCGCCAGCATAAGTTTCCGCCGTTGCGGAAAAGCTGGCAGAAAGCCAATGGCTTAGCGAGTGAAAGCGGCGACTTAATGCAGGCGCTCGATCCGGCAGAATATCAAAAGCAACTGATGGATGGTTTTCAGGACGGATTAAACCGCGGCTTTGCTCAGGGTCTGGAAGAAGGCAAAGAGGAAGGCTATCAGGAAGGTGCGAATACGGGTTTTGAAGAGGGAATGCGCAAAGGTTTTGCCGAAGGCAAACTGGCGGGCAAACAGCAATTTATCGATGCCGCTGAGCCGCTTGATTCTCTCACCGCTCAGCTACAGCGTTATCTTGATGGCTATGAACTTCGTCGCCGTGAAGAGCTGTTACAGCTGGTAGAAAAAGTGACACGTCAGGTGATCCGCTGCGAGCTGACATTACAGCCAACCCAGCTATTAACGCTGGTGGAAGAAGCGCTCAGCAGCCTGCCGCAGATCCCCGAACAGCTCAAGGTGTACCTCAACCCTGAAGAATTCCGCCGCATTAGCGAAGCGGAGCCTGAGAAGGCGCGCGAGTGGGGACTGTGTGCGGATGCGGATATGGCACCGGGCGAGTGTCGAGTAGTGACCGACACCTCCGAGATGGATGTTGGCTGCCAGCATCGCCTCGATCAGTGCATGGACGTGCTGCAAAGCAGCTTACTGCCTGATACCGCAGACGAGCTGGTTGCATGATAAACACCGACTTTGAGCAGGCGCTAAAATCCATTGAAAACATCAATCTGGCGCGTGTGGCCGGACGTTTGGTGCGAGTCAACGGCATTCTGCTGGAGTGCGTTGGCTGCCGCTTAGCGGTGGGGCAACTTTGCCGCGTAGAAAGCACTGAACATGAGTTGATGGATGCACAGGTTGTCGGCTTTGACCGCGATGTCACTTACCTGATGCCGTTCAAACACCCGGCCGGTTTAATTGCGGGCGCGCGCGTATTTCCAGCCGAAAAAGATGAAGGCGTGCTGATTGGCGATCAGTGGCTAGGCCGCGTGGTGAATGGATTAGGTGAACCGCTTGATGCCAAGGGCAAACTTGGCGGCGATACCTTATTACCTCAGCAAATTGCGCAAATTCACCCGCTGACGCGACGTCCGGTTGAAGAACCATTAGACGTTGGCGTGCGCGCTATTAATGGCCTGCTCACCATCGGTAAAGGGCAGCGTGTTGGTCTGATGGCCGGCAGCGGCGTGGGTAAAAGCGTGCTGCTTGGCATGATCACCCGATATACCCAAGCAGAAGTCGTCGTGGTTGGATTAATCGGTGAGCGTGGCCGAGAAGTGAAAGAATTTATTGATAATTCGCTGGGCGCTGAAGGCATGGCGAAGTCCGTGATCGTCGCGGCGCCGGCGGATGAATCGCCGCTGATGCGTATCAAAGCCACCGAGCTTTGCCACTCGATTGCCAGTTACTACCGCGACAAAGGCAAAGACGTGCTCTTGCTGGTGGATTCACTCACCCGTTATGCGATGGCACAGCGTGAAATTGCGCTGTCATTGGGCGAGCCTCCGGCAACCAAAGGCTATCCGCCTTCGGCGTTTGGCATCATTCCCAAGCTGGTAGAAACCGCAGGCAACAGCACCGGTACAGGCACCATGACGGCAATTTATACGGTTCTGGCCGAAGGTGATGACCAGCAGGATCCGATAGTGGACTGCGCGCGAGCGGTGCTCGACGGGCATATCGTTTTGTCTCGCCATTTAGCAGAAGCGGGGCACTATCCGGCAATTGATATTGGCCAGTCAATCAGCCGCTGTATGAGTCAGGTGACGCAACGCGATCACCAGCGTGCGGCACGTACCCTCAAACAGCTGTATGCCGAATATATGAGTATCAAACCGCTGATCCCTCTTGGTGGCTACGTCGCGGGAGCCGATCCCACGGCCGATCGCGCGGTAAAACTCTCCCCGGCGATCCACAATTTCTTGCAGCAGGAAGTCTCAGACGCCGCGCTGCTTAACGGCACCATCAGCGATCTTTGCCTGCTGGCAAAGGCCTAACTCGATAGGTATTTCTATGAGCAAGATGATTTCAACGCTGGAACAGCTGCGCCAACTACGTAACCGTGCGGTACAGGACATCAGCGGAAAGCTCTCCTCACAGAAGCAGCTTTGCCAGCGCTATGAACGCAACATCGCTGCGCTCACTGAGCTTTCGGCCGGAGTGCCACAGCTACAGGGAAGTTCGGCACTGCTGATGAACAACCAGTCTGGCTACAAGAAAAACATTCAGCGCGTAATCGAATGGCAAAGACAGGAACAGGCGCTGGCGGATATTCAGGCTAAGCAGCTACAGGCAGATTTAGTTCACGAAGCTCGCCGTGAAAAAAGCGTGGAGCTGGTACTCGAACAGCGCCGTGATTTTGTGGCGCGCGAACGTGAGCGACAGGCTCAAAAAGTGACTGATGCGATCTCGACCCAGTGCTGGTTGCGCCGTCAGGCCGCGACGCGTTAATCAGATACGGTACATAAGTGTGAAAAATAAACTGAATAATAAAAAAAATACGTCGTCGAATTTGATGAACCATTTGCTCCAACGCCAGGGAAATCATCGGATTGAAGGCGAACAACCTTTTGTGAGCGTGGTGTGTCCGAGCTACAACCGCCGCGAATTTTTGCCCTATTTACTCTATATCTATCAATATCAAGATTATCCAGCCGATCGTCGTGAGCTGATTATCATCGATGATTCGCCACACAGCAGCCAAGATCTGGTTGATATGCTGGTTGACCCTAGCACGGAGAACGTACGCTATATCCACAGCGAGCGTCGTCTGATGCTGGGTGAAAAACGCAACATGCTCAATGATCTGGCTAACGGTGAATATATCGTCTGTTTCGACGATGATGACTACTATTCGCCGCAAAAAATCTCTTATCAGGTGGATGAACTCCAGCGCAACAACGCGCTGTTTTCTGGTTCAGATCAGATCTACGTTTGGTACAGCCATCTCAATAAAATCTATCGCACTCACCCTTTTGGGCCGAACCATGCGCTCAACGGTACTTTTGCCTATCACAAAAAATTTCTCAGAAAGCATCGCTATGAGCATGAGGCGATGCTGGCTGAAGAGCAGGGCTTTCTGAATAATTTTACCGCGCCGGTATTACAAATTGATCCCAAGCGCGCCATTTTGTGTGTATCGCACAGTGCGAATACCTATGACAAAGATTACATCATGTCGAGCTGTGAGCCGGTTGAGCTAACGCTGGAAGACTTTGTTCAAGATACCAATTTGCTGGCGCATTACCGCCGCCTAAGCCTGACACCTTCGACCCAGCCTGTTTATTGGGAGTGTTTTGAGAAAGTGGTGGTGCTATTTGACCCCGCTAGTGAAGCCGATTTGCCCGATCGTTGTCAGGCGCTGATGGCGTTTGGTATCCCCTCTGAACGGCTGATTTGTGTGCCTAAACGAGCGGAATCAACGCGAGAGATTTCGCAGCTCACCACGCATTGCCACGTACTGGAGCAGGCGCAGCAGCAGGGATGGCGCAACGTATTGATTTTGGACGCCGACATTCAGTTCGTGAAAAAAGAGAATACGGTTGCCAACGTCAACGGTTTGCTCCAAGCCTTACGCAACATCGAATGGAACGTGGTGCTGTTGGGGGCGAAGCATTTTGAGATGCACCTGATGGAAAGCCTGCCGTCTGTTGGCCGAGTTTATGACGCACTTTGCGGCTGCGCGTATGCCGTCAATAGCAACTATTTCAATACATTACTGACCCACTACCGTGAATGTTTAACCTCGTTGCAAGCGGGTGCTGAACCCAAAGCCGCACGCATGGATATGCGCTGGAAAGAGCTGATGCAACAACATTGCTGGCTGGCATTTCACCCCAGCTTTGCTTACCTGAACCGTGATTGGGATTACTTGCAGGATAAAGAAATTGACTGCACTCACTGGTTCTTTAGAAAACCTAAGTAAAGAGCTGCGTGCAAAGGCGTTGTTCTGGAGAAGATTGAAATGCAACTGATTGAAAGTTATCAGCCTGAATATGTGGCTCGTTTTGCGGCGCTTCAGGAGACGTGCGTCTGCCCTAAGTGTAAAACCGAGCAGGGCGAATACCCGCGTGTCACTCAACGCTTCAAGAATCAAGAGCGCGAAAGCCTGATGCTGGGCTGTGAGAGCGCGGTGCGCGAGACATTGCTCAACCCTGAGGCTTTTGTGTTACATCCAGTTCAAACACAGGCTATGGCGGAAGACGCTCTCAGCCCGTGGCTAGAGCAGGTGAATCAGCAGTGCATCAATTTAACCATTCAGCGCGCCATGAACCTAGAGTGCAGCCTGTATGCCATCGGCGTGCTGTTGAGCAAAGCGCAAACTTTGTCAGAGCAAGGCGATGAATCCTGCTCGCAGATAGCTTCAATGGGTGAACAGCTGATGTTGTTGGCCGATCAAGGCGTGCTACAACAGCAACTGGGTATGTTACCGCCGATTGTGGATAGCCGACTGGAAGCGCTGCAAGGCATGGGCGCGCTACGCCTGAATCTGAATCTGCCTTTGGCGCAAAAAATGCCGATGATGCTGAAGCTCAGCGAGCTAAGCATTATGCAGCCAGCACGTTTAGCGGAACGCTTGCAGGAGCTGGAGGCTGCTTGGCAGACGCAAACTCTCTTTACCGAACAGCCACATATTTTGCGCAATGCGTTGCTGTACAGCCTATATCACCACGTATTCCCTGGTATTGATGCTAAGAACTATGGCGAGTCATTCTTGGTTCTCGCGCGTCATTTCTTCCGCCTGAAAATGCTGTGCGCGATGTGGTTAACCGATAACGAACAGCTAACCGAAGAAAACGTGGTGACGCTGTTTAGCGCGTATTTTGCCTGGCAGTCCACGGAAACGGTGCCGTTCAATGCCGATCACACCGCGGATTACAGTTTGCTGACGGGGTTGGCGCTGATTTAGCTGAGATATGAATTAACGTATGACCATTAATGTAGATTTTTTATTTCAGTGGGCTCCTGGCTGGACAAACTATGAGTCAGTGATCGCTGTTCTTCAGAGTGATAAGCGATTTTGTTGTCGTTTAATCTTATTACCGTTCCACCATAGTGGAGTGTTAGATCATGAGAACAGAGAAGCTAGAGAGTTTTTAGAGCAGCGCGAAATTGATTATATTTGGCATGAGGACTACGATTTTGCTAACAAAAGGCCAGATTTGGTCTTTATACAAAATCCCTATGACTTCACACGACCAGAGCGTTTTTCTTGTCTTGAGCTCAAACGAGAAAATATAAAATTTGCCTATATTCCCTATGGTCTCGATGTTGGTGATGGCGAGCAGAATCTCTCATACCAATACAATATGGATTGCCATAATCTAGCGAGTTGGATATTTGTAAGGTCGTCCCAGCATAAGCATTTCTTTAAAAAGTATTGCGCGGCGGGTAACAAAAAAGTTCATGTTACTGGGCATCCGAAATTTGATGCTTACCGAAAATATCAGAATGTGAATGTAGAGAGAAAAACGCCTCATACTCCGGTTCTACTTTGGACTCCTCATTTTTATGAAGAGGGGCGCAAAGGGTGGTCAACGTTCAAGGTTTATTGTATGGCTATGCTATTTATGGCCATTAATTATCCGATAAAACTTATTATCAGGCCACATCCTCTATTTATGGGGAGACTTAGGCTTTGTAATGGTGAGGTAGTTGAAATGTTCAAAAACCTCATTAGCTACGCTAAGACGTACGAAAATATAACTTTTGATATGAATCCATCGTATCAGGATTCATTTCTTAACGCTGATGCGCTGCTTGCTGATGCAGGTTCATTCTTGCTTGAATTCTTGCCGTCAAAAAAACCGATACTCTATCTCACTCATTCTGAGTGTCGGGGATTAAATGAAAGCGCAAAGTTTATCCATGAAAGCCATTATGTGGCTAGCGACGAGCAGGATATTGATGATTTTGTGAAAATGCTGCTAGCTAATGATGATCCTAAATATGATTTGCGTATGCAGGCTTTGAAAGAAAATATCTTTATTCCAGAGAAAAGCGTCGGGGATGAAATACGCAAGGTTTTATTAAGTCAGGTGAGAAAATGACTACATCAAGAATTTATGGCGATCGGCAGATTGAGTTAGATAGCCAAAGTATTTATCAGTTTTTTGAAGGTCGAGCAGAAGAAAAAGATAAGCTGAAAATGACAATGTACCAGCCTCATGACATCTCTTCTGCCCGAGATTTACATGAGAAAAATGTCATTTTACCTAAACTACGCCTTTCCAATGATGCCAAGGTTCTCGACGTGGGCTGCGGTAATGGTCGTTGGTATGATTCACTGTCAAATTATGGTGTCAGTTATGTTGGAGTAGATTTTTCTCCCTCATTGATTGCAATCGCCAATGATACCTACGCTGCGGATGAAAATTGCACATTTATCACGCTTAAAGCTGATGATGTTTCATCTCATTTAATGATTAATGGTGATTTTTTTAGCCACGCTATCGTTTCTGGTGTCATGATTTATTTGAGCGATCTTGAAATAACCAGAATGCTTAAAGGCATTGCGAGTTGTACTACCCGGGGTAGCCTAATTTATATTAGAGAGCCTGTGGGTATCGAACGTAGATTGACACTAAATAAACATTGGTCGGATGAGCTTAACTCTCATTACAGTGCGATATATCGCACTAAGCAGGAGTTAATAGACTGTGTTTGCCATCAAGATGAAAGCTCACTGTCGATTAAATTGATAGATTCAGGGTTAATGTATGACTCTACATTAAATAACCGTAGTGATACCCAACAGATGTTTTTCATTTTTGAATGCCTATGAATACACTATTTTGTTTTGATCTGGATGGGACACTCACGCGCAGAGAGCTGCTTCCGCTGATTGCTGCGGAAGTGGGTTTAGAGCACGAGTTTGACGTGTTGACTAAGTTGACTATTGACGGTGTGATTAGTTTTGAAGAGTCTTTGCGTTTACGCTTTGCAATCCTAAAAACAATTTCGATAGACAAAGTACAGAACGTTATTGCAGAAGCAGAGTTATTCAAAAATTTAATCAGCTTCATAAAAGAACGAAAAGACTCATGCTATGTAATAACTGGAAACCTCGATGTTTGGATTCGTCCTCTGATGGAGTCGATTGGCTGTAATTATTTATGTTCAAAAACAAATTCAGAGGGAGATAAACTCATATCCCTCGATTACATCATGCATAAAGGCCAAGCTATATCAAAATTACGCCAGTTATTTCCCAATCGAGTGGTCGTCGCTATTGGCGATGGAAATAACGACTATGAGATGTTCGAAGCGGCAGATAAGTCTATTTCTGTTGGACTAACGCATAACCCTAGTCCGAACCTTATCGCTGTTTCTGATTATATTGTTTATCATGAGGATTCACTATGTCGACTATTAAACACGCTGTAATTGCGGCTGCTGGGTTGGGCAGTCGCCTTGGAATGGGGTGTCCAAAATGCCTAATAAAAATCAACGGAACGCCTTTAATTGCCTATCTTCTCAAGCTATTAGAGGATGTTGAAGATGTAAGAATTGTGGTTGGCTATCAAGAGCAAGAAGTGATGGAGTGTGTTTTACGCTATCGCAAAGATATTACTTTTGTTAGAAATCCAAACTATCGTACAACATCTACATTAACGAGTTATTTTATGGGGGCTGAAGGGATATCTGAGCGTTGCATGTTTATGGATGCTGATATTATCTTCCAACCTGAGTCATTTATAGGCTTCAAACAGTTTTGCGCAGAAAATAATAGGCAGGATATTATCGGCGTGACAGCAGCCAAAACGCGTGATGCTGTTTATGTTTCGCTAGATAATGAAAAGGTATCATCGTTTTCAAGAGAAAATATCACTGAGTTTGAGTGGGCAAATCTTTGCTACATTTCTTCGAGCCTGCTCACGAAACAGGGGGATTCTGTTTTCCAACAGCTATCTCAGTATTTGCCCTTAATGAGCTATCAGATAAAATCGTATGAAATTGATACTAAATGCGATTTATTAACGGCGACTGAGTCTCAGGTTGCTGAGGATGTTTACTACTGTATGTAGTGTATTCGAAAATAAACCGCCTTATATCGATTACCTTGTATTGATTAGCATGTATCGATTAAAAGACGGTTTACTCATGCAAAAAACTCACCCTTCCTGATACAAATAAGCTTCCGGCTGGGCGGCATTAATCAGGTTATTCACAATATCCTGCTGCATGTGCAGCATCACGCCGTTGCGCTCATTGATTTCTTTACAGCGTTTGGCCTGTTGCTCAAGATCAGCCCACAGTGCGTTGACCTTAGGCTGATGCTGTTCGGGCAGGCGAGCAAAAAGATCGGTGATGCCTTTACGTCCTCCGGCAACGCCCAGAGACTGTAAAATGTCATGCCGTTTTTGCGCGCTTTCTGTCAGGCGCTGGTAGTTTTCGACCAGCTCATGGTTGAGCGTGCTGAGATCGTCGGCGTTGCGCGCAATAATGTAGGCGCGCTGCTTTTCGAGTTGGCCGATAAGCTCAATATAGATCTTTCGGTCACTGACGATATCTTGAACTAGCGTATTAACCTTTTGCGCAGGCGTAGTCATATTCCCTTTCTATCCTTTGTAATATTTCTCTATGGCGAGCGTGAGTTCGTCCAGATTGATGTCAATTTTTCCGGCGCTGATGGCGTCTTTCATCGCGTTAACGCGATCCATATCGACTTCCGGCATAGCCGCAAGTTGCCCCTGCGCTTCACCCAGCACGGGATCAACCGATGTGGTGGCCTGAGTACGTAAGGTGGTCGCAGACTCTGCATTGGCACTCTTGGTGTTTGCAGTATTGTTGACGGCCTGAGTCAGGTTGTACTGGGTTGGCGTTACTTTCATTGCATCTCTCCGAAACGGGTATCCCGTTGGTCATTTTCTGTCTGGCTGCGCAAGGTTAACCACTCGTTTTATCGATTTAGAGTATCGACTAGAGGCGGAAGTCTTCCTTCCATACCCAACTATAGCGACCAGCCAACAGCAAAACTTAATTATCCACGCAAAAACTTTACTGGCCCGGTGCGTACAGCATTCGCACGACGCCAATATTGTCGACAACGGCGCTGACCACACGCTGGCTGCTTTCGTTTTTCACTTTGATCATGTCGCCTTTACGGCCTTTTTTCATCGCTTCGCCCATGGTGCGAGCCTCGATGCCGTCTTGTTCGGCAATCATAACGACGCGCTGGCCGCGATCGACCATGATGGGCTGATCGAGCTGGGCAGGGCTAATCGGCTGTAAATCGCGAATGCGGCGTTTCACCGTTAACCCCACAACGTCGTCAGGATTGGTGATGACCCCCGCACGGCTGCTGGAGATATTGCGTTTTTTTAACTCGATATCAGAAGGGGAGATGACCGCACCGCGCTCAAGGGTGTTCTTCGCCACAACCACCGGTAAATAGATATCCGGTTTCACGGTTACGTCGACCTCCCACCCGTTGGCATCTTCACAGCGAATGTCATAACGCAGACGGCTCAAATCGCGTTTATCTCCCGTGGGCAGCGCGGCCTGCAACGGCTGAGAGCAAACCCGATAGCCGCTGACCTCTGACGGAATAAACACGTTCATTTTCGCATTGAAATCTTTCCAATTTTTACGTTTGGCTTCGCGATTGATATCGGCCGTGGCCACTTCCACCGCGAGGGCATAAATCTGCTTGCGCGCGCTAGACGTGCTGGGCTTGGCGGTTTCTTTCATCGCCCAGCCGGAGGCGAGCGGAAGGGTACACAGCCCGAAAACCACAAGGGCTCGGCCAAGGGCATGCTGCGGAAGGAAAGAATGTTTCCTAGTGTGGCTAACTTTAGACGTAACTTGTTTAAAAATCATATTGTTATAACTCTGGCATGGTAATTGCTATATCAGTGGCGGACAGCAGTAAATGACAGAGAAACAACATTTTACAACGACGTGATGAGAGGAAGTTTCAGTGGGCTTAAGTTTTGACAAGGCATTAGGTGTTCATCCACAGGCGGTACAGCTTCGACTTTCCCGAGCAGAGCTGTTATCGGCGAACTTAGCTAACGTCGACACCCCAAACTTTCAGGCTAAAGATATTGATTTTGCCGCTGAGATGCAACGTTCGAGTTTGAACTTTTCGACCAACAACTCGGCAGAACTCAAATATCGCGTGCCTTATCAGCCCGCTAGCGATGGCAACACCGTTGCTCTGGACGTTGAGCAGGCTGAGTTCTCGAAAAACGCGCTGGATTACCAAACCAGCTTAGCGTTTTTAAACATGAAGTTTGTGGGCCTTAAAAAGGCAATTGACGGTAAGTAATTGATTTAGGTAACAACGGACAATGGCATTTACGGATATTTATCGCGTTTCTGGTTCAGCAATGACGGCGCAAACCGTCCGTCTGAACACCATCGCCAGTAATCTGGCGAACGCGGAGTCGCCAGCGGACAACGAGGGGGCCGTGTATAAAGCTCGCCGCCCCGTGTTTGCCGCGGTGTACCAAAACAGCGAGCTGATGGACAACAAAGCCTTGGCCGGCGCGCGTGTGCAAATTATGGACGTGGTTGAAACCGGTGGCGCAGTGCAGCGCTATGAGCCGAATCATCCCATGGCCAACGATCAGGGTTATGTCTTTTATCCCGACGTTAACGTTGTGGAAGAGATGGCCGACATGATGTCGGCATCCCGTAGCTTCGAGACTAACGTCGAAGTTCTTAACAGTGTGAAAAGTATGCAGCAGAGCCTGCTGAGACTTGGAGAAGCCTAAGCATGAACGTAAATGACGCGCAGAGCTATGCGGATACAGCTAGCAATAACAGCCGTGTTGCCAGCAACGATAACAGCGCCGCGAGCATGAACAACCTGTTTATGACGCTATTGGTTGCGCAGATCCAAAATCAGGATCCGCTGAACCCAACCGATGGTACCGAGTACGTTAGCCAGTTGGCGCAGCTGTCTCAGGTGCAGTCGATGGAGTCTATGTCTGCGCTGATGCAAAACAATGCGGTGTTGATGGATAACCTGCAAACCCTGTCTACCGGCAACTTGGTGGGGCAGAAGGTGATGGTTCAGACCGACAAAATTGAAACTGACGGCAGTACGGTGATTGACGGCCGTCTGTCACTGGATCACGCCGCGGGCGTGGTCACGGTGTATGTCAAAGACGAAGCCGGCACTGAGCACAAAATTGAGCTGGGCCAGCAGGAAGCCGGGCAGGTTGATTTCAAAATTGACCCTAAAGAGCTGGGGCTGACTGAAGGCAAGTACACGCTCAGCGTGGTAACGGATACCGGCGAAGAGTCGGTTCCAATTGAGGTGGGTGGCGTGGTTAACAACGTGCGTATTCCATTGGATGGCAGTGCCACCATGTTGAATATCGCTGGGCTGGGTGAGGTTCCTTATAACTACATCAGCCAGTTTGGGATGAATAGTCCATCCAATAATACCGACACGCGCAAAGCGTAATTTCGAAAACGGAACACTTTCGAACACTAATCCAATTTAGATCAGGAAAGATTTTATGAGCTTTAGTATTGCAACCTCAGGCTTGAACGCCATCACTCAGCAGCTTAGCGCTATCAGTAACAACATTGCTAACTCCGGCACCGTAGGGTTTAAGTCTGGCCGTGCGGAGTTTTCTGCGCTGTATGCGCAGTCTCAGCCGCTGGGCGTGGGCGTGAGTGGCGTTACGCAAAGTATTACCCGTGGCGGTAATATCATGGCCTCTTCAAGCGCGCTGGATCTGGCGATTTCTGGCAACGGTTTCTTCGTGGTGCGCGATAGCGCAGGTACAGAGGCCTATACCCGTGCAGGTTATTTCGGTACAGATACCAACGGTAATCTGGTCAATCGACAGGGTATGAATTTGCAAGGTTATCCGGTTGATACCAACGGCGTATTACAGGTGGGTAACGTCGGTAACCTGAATATCAGCAGCGGCGCGATCCCTGCCAAAGCCACCAACGGGCTGGAGTTTACGGCTAACTTGGATGCTAACGCCGAAGTACCTAAGGTCACGCCGTTAGATCCGAAAGACAGCTCTTCATACAACAATACCTACACCACGCAGGTTTATGACTCTTTGGGTCGTGAGCACACGTTGTCGCAGTATTTTGTTAAGAACGCAGATAACACCTGGACCAGCCATTACTACATGGATGGTGAGCCTGTTCCCGATGCGACTGACCCAACCAAAGGGGCTACCCAGATGATTTCCTTTAGCGCTCAGGGCGTGATGGAAGTACCAAATGGGGCCGTCGGCATTTCACTGTCGATACCTGGGGCTGAAGATCTGGATCTCGAGCTGAACTACGCGGGAACGACGCAATTTGGTTCCGACTTCTCAGTGACCAAAAACAAAGGTGATGGCTACGCATCTGGCGAAAAAACGGGTCAGCAGATTGATGAAGAAGGCTTTGTTTATGCCACCTTCTCGAACGGCGAACGTATGCTGCAAGGCCAGCTGATTCTGGCCAACTTTACCAACCCAGATGGACTGGCTTCACAAGATGGTACTACGTGGGCGCAAACTTCCGCATCGGGTACACCGCTGACCGGCGCGCCGGGTTCTGGCCTGTTAGGTTCTATCAAGGCGAGCGCACTGGAGGAATCCAATGTGGACTTAACCGCCGAGCTGGTGGGTTTGATGACCGCACAGCGCAACTATCAGGCCAACACCAAAGTTATCAGCACCAATGACAGCATGATGTCGGCTCTGTTCCAGGCGGTCTAATGGATCACTTAATTTATACCGCCGTTAGCGGCGCTAACCGCAGCCTGTCACAGCAGCAGATTCATTCCAATAATCTGGCGAACGTGAACACCAGCGGATTTCGTGGTGACTTAGAAAGCGCTTTATCCCAGCAGGTGGCGGGGTCGGGCTACGACTCGCGCTATCTGGTGCAGGAGCAAAACAGCGGTGTGGATATGACGCCGGGCGCGGTGAGAGATACCGGGCGTGAGCTGGATATTGCCATCAAAGGCAATGGGCTGATCGCCGTGGGTAGCGGCAATCGCGAAGTTTATACCCGCAACGGTCAGATGGATGTCAGCCCTGATGGTGATTTAACCATTAACGGCCGCCCCGTGATTGGTGAAACCGGTCCGGTGGTATTGCCGCCGTTTTCCGATCTTTCCATTGGCGATGACGGCACCATCACGATTGTTCCGCAAGACGGTGACGTCAACGCGGCCATGGATGTCGATCGTATCAAGCTGGTGGATATTCCTGCGGATCAGCTTTCAAAAGACGCCGACGGCTTATTGATTAGCGCCACGCGGAATAACCCACGCAGCGATGCTGTTGAAATCACCGCCGGACATCTGGAAAGCAGCAATATTTCAGCGATTAGCGAAATGGTTTCCAGTATTGCTCTGAACCGCCAATTTGAAGCCCAAATCAAGATGATGAAAGCCGCAGAAGATTTGGCGACAGCCGGTAATCGACTGATCCGTGGCAGCTAAATTAAGGAATAAATCATGAATCCAGCTTTATGGATCAGTAAAACCGGCCTTGCAGCGCAAGACGCCAAAATGAGCGCCATTTCCAATAACTTGGCAAACGTGAATACCACCGGTTTCAAACGCGACCGCGTGATGTTTGACGATCTGTTCTACCAAACTCAGCGAGCTCCGGGCGCGCAGCTTGATCAGAACAACGTGGCTCCAACCGGTATTCAGTACGGCACCGGCGTGAAAATCGTGGGGACTCAAAAAGAGTTCTCCGTGGGCAGCATGCAGATCACCAAGCAGCAGATGGACGTGGCGATTACGGGCCAAGGTTTCTTCCAGGTAGAAACGCCAGATGGCGATATCGCCTACACGCGTGCAGGCAACCTACAACTCAACGCCGACGGCGTGGTGACCAACGCCGCAGGCTTACCGTTGGTGCCTGCGATTGAGCTTCCGGCCAACACCAAAGAGCTGTCGATTGCCAAAGACGGCACCGTGTCTGCGACCGTGGGTGGCGAAGCCGATCCGGTAGAGCTTGGGCAAATCACGCTGGTGAATTTTGTTAATCCGGCCGGATTAGAAGCGGTTGGCGGCAATCTTTATCGTGAAACGGCGGCCAGCGGCGAAGCCGTGGAAGGTGTGCCGGGTGAAGATGCCCTTGGACAGTTGGAGCAGGGAACACTGGAAGGTTCAAACGTACAGGTTGTTGAAGAGATGGTCGACATGATCACCGTTCAGCGCGCCTACGAAATGAACGCGAAAATGGTTTCGGCTGCAGATGATATGTTGAAGTTTGTCACTCAGTCGCTGTAACGGCGGCTTGGTGAAAGAGTAAAGCGAAGAACGTTATGAAAAAGCAGATGTTGATGTGTGTCCTGTTGATGGCGCTAGCGGGCTGTGAAAGCCCTGCGCTGCTGGTACACAAGGATGATGCGGCCTATGCGCCGCCAGAGGAAATACTGCAGCAGCCGGTTGCAGTGCAGGGTGGCGGGCTATACAACGCCGGTTACAACTGGTCTCTGACCCAAGATCGCCGTGCATACCGCGTGGGCGATATTCTGACGGTACGACTTGATGAGTCTACGCAGTCCAGCAAACAGGCGCGCACCAACTTCGGCAAGAAGAATGATGCGTCTATCGCCGCACCGGAAGCCTTTGGCCACGCAGTGGATAAGCTGAGTGGTTCTATCGGTGCCGATCGCTCCTTTAACGGCAATGCCTCTTCCGCCCAGCAAAATATGCTGCGCGGTTCTATTACCGTGGCAGTACATAAAATCTTGGCTAACGGGGTTTTAGTGGTACGCGGCGAGAAGTGGCTGACCTTAAATCAGGGCGATGAGTATATGCGCGTCACCGGATTGGTTCGAACCGATGATATCGAGCGCGATAACACCATTTCGTCGCAGCGTATTGCGAACGCTCGTATCTCGTATGCAGGTCGTGGTGCGTTAAGTGATTCCAACTCAGCCGGCTGGTTGACGCGGATCTTTAACCATCCGCTGTTCCCTATTTAATTCAGGAGATGTTCAACATGTGCAGATTCCTTACGCTGGTTGTCGCCCTCCTGTGGAGTTCAATGTCATTGGCGCAGCCGCTAGGCTCGCTGGTGGATGTGCAAGGCGTTCGTGGTAACCAACTGATTGGTTACAGTTTGGTGGTGGGTTTGGACGGCACCGGCGACAAAAATCAGGTGAAGTTCACCAGCCAATCGGTCACCAATATGCTGCGTCAGTTTGGCGTACAGCTACCGGCTAAGATTGACCCTAAGGTGAAAAACGTGGCGGCGGTGGCAATTAGCGCCACGCTGCCTCCGATGTATGCGCGCGGGCAGTCCGTTGATATCACCGTTTCCTCTATCGGTGACGCCAAAAGCTTACGCGGTGGTACGTTGCTGCTGACCCAGCTGCGCGGTGCCGACGGTGAAGTTTATGCATTGGCTCAGGGCAACGTGGTGGTCGGCGGTTTTAAAGCCGAAGGCGATAGCGGTTCCAGCATCACCATGAACACGCCAACCGTTGGGCGGGTGCCAAACGGGGCCTCGATTGAACGTGAAATTCCTAGTGATTTTCAGGTAAGCAATTTGGTTACGCTGAATTTGAAACGCCCGAGTTTTAAAACGGCGAACAACGTTGCCGTGGCGCTGAATCAGGCCTTTGGTGCAAATACCGCAACGGCGCAAAGCGCGACCAACGTGGTGGTGAGAGCGCCGCAGGACGCAGGCGCTCGCGTGGCCTTTATGTCGATGCTGGAAGACGTGCAGATTAACGCCGGTAAACAGCCGCCTCGCGTGGTGTTTAACGCACGAACCGGCACGGTAGTGATTGGAGATGGCGTTGTGGTGCGGGCGGCCGCGGTATCTCACGGCAATTTAACCGTCAGCATTCGCGAAAGTCGCAATGTGAGCCAACCTAATGCCTTCAGCAACGGTGAGACGGTCACTACGCCACAAAGCGATATTGATGTGAGCCGAGGCCAAGGCCAGATGGTGACCGTTGCCGCAGGCACCAGCCTGCGTAGCATCGTGAACACCATCAATAGCTTAGGAGCCGCGCCGGATGACACCATGGCGATCTTACAGGCATTACACGAAGCAGGCGCGTTAGACGCTGAACTCGTGGTTATTTAAGGAAAAAAACCATGATTGATGCCATTAATCGCCAAAGTACCGTGCTGCCGGGAGATTTCACCGGCACGCTGAAAGCACAGAATTTAGATCAGGCCGCCGAGCAGTTTGAAGCAATGTTCCTGCGTTCGATGATGCAGCAGATGCGTAAAGCTTCGGATGCGTTAGCGGCAGATGATGATCCGTTCAACAGTAAGCAGCAGCGCATGATGCGTGATTTTTATGATGACAAACTGGCCTCGCAGCTGGCTTCACAGCGCAGCAGTGGAATTGCCACCATGCTGATTAACCAGCTCGATCCTCAGGTTAAGGGAATGGAACGCGCGCTTAAGATTGAGAGCGAAAATGTCGCTTCTGATCCTGTAGAAGCGCAAGAGCCCGTAGAGCTTGAAACGCCCGTTATCCCAGTACTTAGCCGCGGACAGGAATCATTATGAGTTTAATCAGTAACGCTTACAGCGGCCTTCAAGCCGCCAAGTTAGGTATGAATACCGTTGGTATGAACGTTCAGAATGCCTTAACGCCGGGCTATAGCCGCCAAGGTATTTTGCAAAGCGCCGTAGGGCCGATGGGCTCAGTGGGACTGTCGGCGGGTAACGGCGTTCAGGTTGACAGTATTCGCCGTATCTCGGATCAGTATTTGACCAGTCAGGTATGGGGCACCAACAGTAAAGCTAACTATTATGATTCCGGGCAAAAGTACATTGGTGCGTTGGAGTCGGTGATTGGCACGGATACCACCAGTTTGGGCAACGGTATCGATAAGCTTTTTGCCTCGCTTAATGAGCTCACCACGCAGCCTGATTCCCCCGCGCTGCGCCAGCAATTGATCAACGAAGCGCAGTCGATGGCGACGCGTTTTAATAACATTAATAATTTTATTACTAGCCAGAAAACGTCAATCAATAGCCAGCGCAATGCCACGGTAGACAGCGTGAATACGCTGAGCTCGAACATCGCAGGCTACAACCAGAAAATTGCTGAGCTTGAAGCCACCGGCGGTAACACCAACGTGCTGCGCGATCAGCGTGATGAGCTGGTGAAACAGATGAGCAGCATGGTTGACGTGAAAGTCAGCGAGGATGCTAAAGGGAATTACACGGTCGCCTTGCCAAATGGTCAGCCATTGGTCAATGGACGGAGTTCGGGGCAGCTTGCCACGACCACTCAACCCGATGGCAGCCAGCTACTGACCCTGAAATATGCCGGTTCTGAATACACGATTAATCCGGCAACCGGCGGTCAGCTTGGCGCGCTGAATGATTATGAGCAGGGTACGCTCAAAGAAATGCAGGAGTCAGTTCAGGGCATGGCGGAATCTATCGCGACCATGTTCAACGATCAGCTCGGACAAGGTTTCGACCTTAAGGGGCAACCGGGTAAGCCGCTGTTTAATTTCGATTTGAGTAATCCCGCGGGCATGTTGACTATCACCGACATCAAACCCGATGAGCTGGCGCTTTCAGGTAAAGATGATGAAACGGGTAACGGCGATAACCTGAATTTACTGATTGAACTGAAAAACAAGAAAGTGGATATCGGCGGTATGGGCAATATGAGCATCAATGAAGGTGCTGCCGCGATTATTAGCTCTATCGGTATCGCCAGTCGTGAGAACCAGACCGAAGCCGAAGCAGCCATATCTGTCTATGTAGAAGCGCAGAATCAGCGTGATAACCTCAGCGCAGTCGATCAGGACGAAGAAGCGATTAATCTTCAGGTTTACATGAATGCCTACCAGTCAAACATGAAGGTGATTGCTGCGGGTAACCAGATCTTCTCCGATTTACTGAATCTGCTCTGATAAAAATAAGGAATTAACATGCGAGTCAGCGGCCTCTACAACGCCAATATGATGACCTATCAGATGGGAAAAAACGGCACCCAGATGAATAAACTGATGCAGCAGATGTCGACATTGCAGCGCGTCAACGTTCCGTCTGACGATCCCATCGCCAGTTCGCGTATGGTGCAGCTTAACCGCGAGCAGTCAGCGATCACTCAGTATCAGAGCAATATTTCGCGTTTGTCCGGCAACCTATCGATGCAGGAATCGCACGTGACGGCGCTGAGTAATCAGCTGATGTCACTCAATGACAAACTGTTGGCGGCGTCTAACGATACCCATAGCAGCGAAGACATGTCCGGCTTTGGCAAAGAGATTGGCTCTATGCTCGACTCTCTGGTGGCTACTCTGAACTCGAAAAACGAGGACGGTCGCTATCTGTTTTCTGGCACCAAAACCGATCAGAAACCGGTAGTGTGGAACGAAACCACTCAGAGCTATGAATACAATGGTAACGACGGCACGCGTGAAACGGCGGTGGCTAACGGCGTGAGCATCACTGAAAATACCAACCTGAGCGGGGCTTTTTCGAGTAGCGGCAACGATCTGGACTTGTTGAATCAGCTGAAGTCGCTCAGCGATAAAATGCAGGATCCTAATATTCCCGCTTCTGACTATGCGGATGAGCTCAATACGCTGATGGGCGCCGTGAAAGATTCTTCAGACGACGTGGCTGCTATTTTTACCGATCTGGGTGGTCGTCAAAATCGTTTAACGATGCTGGATGATGCACACACCGATGTGAAAACGGCCAATGATATGGTTGCCAAAGATTTGTCTGGTTTAGATATGGCCACGGCGTCGGTCAATTTTCAGCTGTATTACAACTCGATGCAGGTTTCGAATAAAACCTACAGCATGATTAGTCAGCTCTCACTTTTTAGCATGATGTAATTGATATGCAAGTTGGTCTTAGCACTTCCTCGTTACAAACCTCAACCACTTCCCCGCTGACGCGGGGAGGTATTGATGCCCCACAGTCGGTTCGCAATCGTGGCATTACAGATACGACGTCAGCCTCACCGGCCAGCTTTCCTGAATCACCGCTAATCTCAGCGCGCCCGCTGCGCTATAACGTTCAGTTGAACCAGCAATTAACGGCGGTTCAGCAGGCAGACAGTTTTCTATCGCAAACGGAAAGCCAGCTCTTGCAGCTACGCCATTCAGCAACTCATAGCCAAACTCGGCCAGATACCATTCGTCAGCAGGCTAAAGGGTTGCAAAGTTTGCTGGATAATCGCGCGCAGCTTTCCGGCAACACCGTTGATCGACATTTCAACGTGAAGCTGGAAGGCAAAACTCAGGTGAATTTTGCGCTGCCAGACGGAGAGAAACTGTTGCAGGGCGGAGATGCAGAGACGTTGGTTTTCTCTCTCGGTGGCAACAAACGAGAAATGGCTGCGGTATCGCTTACGCAAAATAGCTCTGAGCGTCAGGCCATAATGCGTTTGAATCAAGGACTGGGGCGTTTTGGGGTGCATGCCCGCCAAGATAGCACGGGAGATGTCACATTCAGCGTCGATGAGTCGCGTTGGGAGCGCGTGAGCACGCATTTAAGCGTGCGCGGTGAGGGAAAGCGTTTTAACTCAACGTTTTCTTCACTAACTCCAAAGCCAGAGCCCGCGATTGGCGACGTGCTCAAACAAATTGCGGCGCAGCCAGAGCGCTTGCGTGAGCGGGGAACAGAAGTATTAACTGCGCTGGAGCAAATTACCCATCAGCGTGGGAAATTACGTTTCCAGCAAGAGCGTGTTCGTACGCGTATTGAGGGAATGGCCACGCCGTATGAGCCGCAGCAGGCGCTGGCGGTATCTCAGGCATTAGGCGAACATCTGCAAAACAGCAGCAGCCAGTTTTCTAGCCTCAATCAGGCACTAAGTGCGCAGGCCAACGTACGCTTGGGTACAGTGAAGAATTTGTTGGGATAATGCCCCGATGACCCCACCCTAACCCTCCCCTTGGCAGGGGAGGGAACCGTTCGGTGATGTTGGGAGGGGGTTTTAGCCCTAGCCTTTTTCTTGGCTGGGAGGGGGGGTTATGAAGGGAGATTAAATCACTGCCCCAAAGGATATAAAAATATCATCCCGGTTTGCCCAATCACCAACGGCTGGCCATCAAGCTTCAGCGGTATCATCCACACTTCATTATTCTGCAAGAAATCAATCAGCCCATCGATCATCAGACGTCGCTGAGGCTTACTGTAATAAATCTGCGAGTAGAGGTAGTACACTTTGCCTAGCTCGCGATGAGTTTCAGTAAATTTCCCTTTCACCACAAAGCGGGTGTCGTTTGGGTTAGTGATGGTGTTGAGAATGGTGCCATTCACTGAGGTTAAATGGGAATCATAGAGCTCTTTCTGCTGAGACATCAGATCGTAAAACCCCATTTGTACCGTACCCTGTCTAGGTTTAAGGCTTGGCGTTGCGACTGATAATGCGGTGTATCCTAATATTCCTATTAACAAAATAAGCAGGCTTAGCATCCATATCAGCTTATTGGCTCTGACAGGCTGGGATTTCATTTATTTTTCTCACTGTTTCACGAAAAATCAGGTTGTTAAGCTGACGTGTATCGGTTCGCCAATGGTAGATCGTCATCGCGAGCTGCTGGTTGGCGCAGGTGGTTTCCACTGAAAACGTGTAGTTCAGCACTTGGTCAGAAACCTTGTAGTAAACATCCATATAGGTGTTTTTGGTCTTCAAATGCTGATTGAGTTGGTAGAGCGTGCCTTTCAGCTTGGTATAAAGTGAATCTTTGGATGTCGCTGTGTCGCCGTCTTGCACGATCTGATACAACCGGATGTTGCTGTAGACGTTGTTTTCCTGCTGAGCGGCAGCCAGCGTTATATTATTAAGCGACAGGTATTTATAGCCCATCGCGGCGCTGACCAGCACGGCGACCAAAATGAGAACCATATAGGCTAACCATGAATGCTTTCTGGCTGGCTGAAGCTCGTCTGGCTGGGGCGTTTCCTGAGAATACCCGGAGTCAGGATTGATAGCCGGAGAAACAGGTTCTACGCTAAGGGCATTAGGCGATGCCTCTTCATCATTATAAATGCTTGAATCTGTGGAAATACCTTCATGAGGTATATCAGTAATATTCTCATTCTCATTTAATGCATCTGTTTCAATACAGCGGCAATAAGATGATTCCAGCAAATAACCTTTTTTAGGTATGGTTTTGATTATTTTTTGTTGTTTTCCATCATCTTCTAGAGCAACGCGTAAAGCATGAACCGCATTAGGAAGGCTATTATTTCCTATAACGCGCCTTTCCCAAACCATATTGGTTAGCTCTTCGCGTGAGAGGATTTCTCCTGCATGTTGAGTCAGGATATCTAATAGCTTTAATTGGTATTCACCTAGTCTTTTTCTTTCTCCGGTATTTAAATGCAATATTGAACCGGATGAAATTTCCAGGAGCCAATCATTAACAGAACAGTAGCGTTTATTCATTTAATTACAGAGGTATTAAACCATTAATGTGTAAAATAATTGTATTTTAGAGAGATCAAATGAGCTTCTCTTAACGCAAATTGGGTTAAAAAGTCCGTTTATAATTCGTCAATGAATTGCCGCTCGCTGCGGTGGGGGACTGAAGAACATCGTGTTCTTATGCCCGAAAGCGTTCCAAACAGCGTCTTTTTTAAGGGAAGGTGTCTGGTCAATATCGATCTCATTTAGGAAGATTCTCTTCCGAGAACACTGTTTTACGCGAACAAATACCAACACGCAAGGCCTGTTGCTCTATTTCTACGCTGGAGTTATGACCAAATATGTCTATAGGTAAATGCATAGTACCTTTAAGATACCTTTGTATTCCATTTGTGAAATACGTGATCTTTTTGTATGTGCTTAGCGTGATTAATTGTGGGTTAATTTAACTAATAATATTGTCCGCCGAAATTATAAATAAAGTGAAAATGATGTAAAAATAACAAGATTTTTCGCTTAAGAATTTTCTGATTTGTGTCGCTATTAATAATATTTTAATTTATTAATCCCTGCTTTGTAGTGTGGGTATATAGATGTGGGTTTTAATATAAAGGGCGCATTTATTTATTATTGATGACGATTTTGTCGAAATGATGTGATTGAGGACGTCTGTTTAAATATGATTATCTATATAAGAAAGAAGTTGCTAGTTAATTACTGAAGTGACGATTTTTTTATTTTCTATTTAACTCTCATCGCCAACGTGTCGTTCTCTCTTAGTACAAGAATTGCGGAATCTAAATAGGTGGATTCCCTGAAGGAGACGACACAATGGCTTTATCTATCTTTACCAATGCCTCTTCCATGGCTTCTACGAACGCGCTGAATAAATCTAACAGCCTGTTGTCCACGTCGATGGAACGTCTGGGTACCGGCAAGCGTATCAACTCTGCGGCAGATGACGCAGCAGGCATGCAGATCGCTTCTCGTTTACAGGGCCAGACTAACGGCATGACCGTCGCAAAACGTAACATCGCCGATGCAACCTCTATGCTGCAGACCGCTGAAGGTGCATTCGACGAAGTGAGCAACATCATGTACCGCATGAAAGATCTGGCTACGCAGGCTGCGAACGACACTAACTCAACTGAAGACCGTGCATCCCTGCAGTCAGAGTTCGATCAGCTGAACTCCGAGCTGGGCAACATCATGGGTAACACCAGCTTCGGCGGTACTAAACTGCTGAGTGGCGGAACTGGTTTGGCGAGCACCAGTGGCCTGAACTTCCAGATCGGTTCTAGCAATGCAGAAACGCTGAACGTAAATGTCTCTAGCCAGCTGTCTGGCTTAACCAAAACTATCGGTACAGCAGCAACGACTAACCCAAGCGGTGGTGCAGTTCCAGGCACTGGTCTGGGTGCGTTGACTCTGGATTCTGCGGCTAATGCTTCTGGCGCAATTTCAAGCCTTGAAGGCGCACTGAAAGACGTGGGTTCCCTGCGTTCAACGTTGGGTGCGAACATCAACCGTTTGGGTCACACCTCTGCGAACTTGGCGAACATGCAGGACAATACCGAGCTGGCGCTGGGTAATATCCGTGATGCCGATTTCGCATCAGAAGCATCGACTATGACGCGTCAGCAGATGTTGGCTCAGACCAGCATGTCTATGCTGAAGCAGTCAAACAGCATGTCAGGCATGGTGATGTCTCTGCTGGGCTAATATCCCGCATTACTCTCGTGAAGACACCGCCTAAGGGCGGTGTTTTTGTATCTATCAGGTAACCATTATTAGCCGATGAATATTAGCCAATAAAAATTTTGTTTAATTTTTTTATCATCTGATTTAATTCTCAGAGTCTGTGTGTCGTTTTCTATAAGTACGAGAGATGCGGAATCTAAATAGGTGGATTCCCTGAAGGAGACGACACAATGGCTTTATCTATCTTTACCAATGCCTCTTCCATGGCTTCTACGAACGCGCTGAATAAATCTAACAGCCTGCTGTCTACGTCGATGGAACGACTGGGTACCGGCAAGCGTATCAACTCTGCGGCAGATGACGCAGCAGGCATGCAGATCGCTTCTCGTCTGCAGGGCCAGACTAACGGCATGACCGTTGCAAAACGTAACATCGCCGATGCAACCTCTATGCTGCAGACCGCTGAAGGTGCATTCGATGAAGTGAGCAACATCATGTACCGCATGAAAGACCTAGCAACGCAGGCAGCGAACGATACTAACTCAAGTGAAGACCGTGCATCCCTGCAGTCTGAATTCGATCAGCTGAACTCTGAGTTGGGCAACATCATGAGCAACACCAGCTACGGCGGTACCAAACTGCTGAGCGGCACAACTGGACTGGCGAGCACCAGTGGCTTGAACTTCCAGATCGGTTCTAGCAATGCAGAAACGCTGAACGTGAATGTCTCTAGCCAGTTGTCCGGTTTAACCAAAACTATCGGTACAGCAGCAACGACTAACCCAAGCGGTGCTCCAGTTGCTGGCACTGGTCTGGGAGCGTTGAAACTGGATTCTGCAACTAGCGCTTCAGGTGCTATTGCTGATTTGGAAGGCGCGCTGAAAGACGTGGGTTCCCTGCGTTCATCTCTGGGTGCGAACATCAACCGTTTGGGTCACACCTCTGCGAACTTGGCAAACATGCAGGACAACACCGAGCTGGCGCTGGGTAACATCCGTGACGCTGATTTCGCATCAGAAGCATCGACCATGACGCGTCAGCAGATGTTGGCTCAGACCAGCATGTCTATGCTGAAGCAGTCAAACAGCATGTCAGGCATGGTGATGTCTCTGCTGGGCTAATCAGCGATGACGTCATAATGCAAAAAACACCGCTCTTGGGCGGTGTTTTTATTTCTGCCGGAATATTTCCGCTTTCCGTCAATATCAGGAAAAACACCTTCCGGTAGTCTCCCATCTCATTGATTTAACTTAACTAAAAAGTTGGCACGTACTTTGCTTTACCTGTGGATATATAGGTAATCATTTCTACTCGCCAGCGTGTCCGGAGGATCAGCATGTCAGATTTCACGAGTATTGACCCACAGACCATGGCAACGCAGTTGGCTAGCTACGATGTTATGGCATTGCAGGCTGCACTGAAGAAACAGCAAACGTCGTTAACGGGCCAACAAGATGCGTTGAAAGCGCTGAAAAGTGCCATGACGGATTTCCGCACCGCGCTAACGGCGCTGAATAAATCCAATAATGGCTTGTTGACCAACAAGGTCACGACCAGTTTAGACAACATTGCGAATGTCACCGCGAACTCCAACGCCATGAAAGGCACATACAACCTTTACGTTGAGCAGTTGGCTGGTTCGCATCAGGTGGCGTTCGACGATATGACCGACGATGCCGTTAACAACGCGACGGGCACTTTCACGCTTGAGGTTAATGGTAAGTCTATTGATATCGAGATGGATGGTCTGGAAACCATGTCCGATCTGGCTCGAGCGATCAATAAAACCAACGATGGCTCGGAGAAAAGCCCGGCGATTACCGCATCGCTGATCCGTACCGACGGTGAAGTTAAGTTAATGCTCAGCAGTGATAAAACTGGCGCAGAAAACGAACTCAAGCTGAGTGGAAACATCCCGGCTGAAATGGATACGGGTAAGACCACCACTATTTCTAAAGCGCAGGATGCGGTTGTCTATCTGGGTGGCAAAGACAGCGGACTAAAGATTACTAACAGCACCAATAAGCTGGACGGCGTTATTGACGGTGTGACCGTTGAACTGAATCAGGCACAGAAAGATGGCGATGCGCCGCTGCGTATTAACGTTAACACCGACACCAGTGAAACCGAATCGCAGGTGAAGGCGTTCATTGATGCCTACAACACAATGCGTGATTCGCTCGGCAAATTAACCGCTAGCGGTAGCGGTGGAAAAGATCGCGGAGCCTTTGCGGGTGACGCAGGAATTGCGTCGTTAGAGCGTGAACTGAACAACATGGTTCGTACCAATATTGATGGTCTGGACATGACTAAGTTTGGGATCACCGCCGATAAAGACGGCAAGTTAGAGCTCGATAGCGAAAAGCTCGAGAAAATGCTGACAGATAATCCAACGCAGCTGACCGCGCTGTTTAACGGCGATGACGGCCTTATCAAGAAGATGGATAAGTCGCTGGATAAATACCTGAATAACACCAACGGCGTGATCAAAGGCCGTCAAGAATCATTGGATCGTCAGGAAACGCAGCTGACCGACCGCAGCGACAAAATTAATACCCGTTATGAGAACTCTTATAACCGCTATCTGAAGCAGTTTACCCAGCTGCAGCAGGTGATGTCTCAGATGAATAATACGATGAGTATGTTTGGCTTAGTTTAAGGAACGCAGGTTTTATGTACGGAACTCAACAGGAAGGATACGGCCTCTATCAGGATTCAGATCTGGCGATTCAGGCCGCCGCTGCGACCCCTCATCAGCTGGTTCTTATGCTGTTTGGCGGTCTCATGGATGAACTGGTTCGCGCCAAGAGCCACATTGTTGCTAAACGCTATGAACGTAAAGTTCAAAGCATTAATAAATGCATCGATATTCTCAATGCGCTGACCAGCGCGCTGGATTACGAAAAGGGCGGCGACTTGGCTTTGAGCTTGGCAAACCTGTATGACTACTGCGTTTACCGTTTGTACGACGCCAGCCATAAGCTGTCCGTTGAATACATTGATGAAGTGGAAGCCATCCTCAACAACCTGCGTGAAGGTTGGGAAGAGATGGGTAAACAGAATGGATGATATTCAGCTGATTCAGTTCCTTGCCAACGCGTTGAAGAGTGCCACTCAGCAGCGTGATTGGGTACAGGTGCGGAATGTTGATAAGCAGATCGCTTCATTACTGAGTTCACTCAGTGGGCAGCCGTTGAGTGAACAAAAGCGGCAAGCCTTGATGATGTTGAAGGATACCCATCGTCGCGTGAATGAGATCTGCCGTCAGCAAAGCGCTGAGCTTGAGCACAAGATGGCTTTGCACCGCAATAACCGTGAAGGGGCAGTTGCTTACGCTATTTTTGGCGGCGACGAGGACAGCGAATAATGAGCATGATGGATCTGATTTCTAGCTCAACGCCTACCGCTATGGGGGCATCTTCTACCGTGTCTATCAGTGACTCGACTGGCGCTGCGTCGACGATCGGTGCGGTCGGCGGAATGCCAAATAGTAGTGCATCACCGGAAAACGCCGCGCAGTTCAGTCATGAGCTGCTCAGCATGGTGGGCTCTTTGCTGGCTCAGTCTGGGGTTGCGGGTTTGCGTCCTGCGGCGGGCGGCACGAGTGCGGATACCGCGCTGCCTTCTGATGAGAGTGATGCGGATGTTGACGATCTGGCCAGTTTGCCGCAGGAGGATCAACAGCAGATGTTGAACCTGCTGCTAAACACCTATCAACCACCGACTCAACCGGTGGCTATGCCGCTGGGTGAGCAGCAGCCTTCGGCGGAATTGTTGATGCTAAATCGCCAGATCGCGCCTCAACCAGTGATGCCAAGTGCTTCGCAGCCCGTCAATGCGTCGGTGTTGAACGCCGCGCTAAACACCGCGCCGTCTGATATTGCCATTTCATCGGCGATGACCAAGACCCACGAAGCGTTTAGTCCTGTGATGCAGCAGCATTCCTCTGTGCCCGGCGATCTCCTGAATGCATCGTTAGCGACGTCTGCGCCTTCCAGCGTGGGTAATACCGTGGCTTCGACGGTGCAGAATTTCAATGCGACTACTGCGCCGCTGAAGCTGGAGTCCAGCGAAGAGCGTTGGCCGCAGCAGTTACAAAATTCACTCGGTGAGCGTTTACAGGTTCAGGTGAAAAATCAGGTTCAGCATGCCACGATCCGACTCGATCCGCCGGATATGGGCAAGATCGATATCTCGATTCAATTTGAGTCAGGACGTTTGCAGGTGCATATCAATGCGAGCCAAGGTGAGGTTTATCGCGCCCTGCAGCAGGTCAGTAATGAACTGCGCCAAAGCCTGACCGACCAGAACTTTGTTCAGGTGAACGTTCAGGTTTCCTCGCAAAACTCACAGCAACAATCAGGGCATGGGCATCAAGGCGACGCTCAACAGCCTTTCATTCTCTCGGGTATGCCGCTGGACAGTGAAACCACTGAACCATCAAAGAAAACCCGCGAGGATGAATCTGTCCTCATGACAATTTGAACTACTGAATAAGACATATATGACCGTAAAAACATTTTCATTAGGTTTGGTAATCGCATTAGTCGCCGCCGTGCTGGCGGCGGTTTTAGCCGTAATGGGGAATCATATTTTGGCTCAGCCAGAAAACGGCGTGGGCGACAAGATTTCTAAGATGTTCTCCGCTGATGGCGAAGCCACCATTGAGTTTGTCGAAATTAAGAACGTTGTTATCACCTTGAAAAGTGATAACAAAAAAGAACGCTATCTGCTTTTGGAATTGGCGCTTGCGACTTCTGATAGCAAAGAAACTGCGCGTACTGAGGCGATGATTCCTGCGATCCGCGGGGCGACCGTTAGCCTGTTATCCGACATGGAATATTCACATATTCGTGGCATGAACGTGGTTGAGCTGCGTGAACAGCTGATGGCGGCGTATGTGAAGAAGTTTAAAGCACTAAATACGGGCGTGCCGTTTCACGATGTCATCATTAGCAAGATGGTCTTTCAATAGAAAGCGATAGAAGCACGAGCAATGGAAATAATGGATTTTATGACCAATGAAGCGCTGACTCCGGCGCAAGAAACGCAGTATCTCACCGCGTATCTGCCGTTGGTAAAACGTGTGGTAAGACAGCTGTCTTACCAAACCAGCAGCGTTCTCGACCGCGAGGACATGGAACAGATCGCCCTAATGGGGTTGCTCTCGTCCTTGCGTCGTTACGGACATCCCGATGAGCAGTTCGGTGCTTATGCTATTCATCGAATTCGCGGTGCCGTGTTGGACGAACTGCGCCAGTTAGACTGGCGCCCACGCCGCTTACGACAGAAGACCCACAAGCTTAATGACGCCATCCGTGAGCTGGCGCGAGAGCTAGGCAAAGAACCTAGCTATGAAGAAATTGCGGGCCGGCTAGAGATCACGCCGCAGGAGTATCAGGAATATCTGTTGCTCGACTGCGCTAAATCGCTGGAAAGCCTTGATGATTTACTCTCTAACGACGGTGTGGGTTCCGCGCTCAATAGCCGTCCGTTGGAGGACGAGATGATGGTCAGCAATACCTTGCGTGTTGCTTTGGCCAGCCTCGATAAACGCGAGCAGCTGATCTTGAGCCTCTATTATCAGCATGAAATGAGTCTGAAAGAGATAGCACTGGTGCTGGATCTTACCGAAGCCAGAGTCTGTCAGCTCAATAAGAAAATTACAGAAAAAATTAAAAGCTTTTTCTAGAAGTGGAACCACTATGCAGAAATTATTAGGTCTGATTATTATTTTCGTCTGTGTTCTCGGCGGCTTCATTATGTCGGGTGGGCGTTTGGCTTCTTTTTGGCAACCAGGCGAAATCGTTATTATTCTTGGCGCGGGTTTAGGGGCCATGGTTTTGGCCAACCCAAAACACGTGCTGATCGAAATGTGGCGCCAGTTCCGTGGTGTATTACGCAAAAACGAATACACCGATGAATACCAGCGCCAGCTGTTAATGCTGCTGTATGAGCTGTTAGAACTGGTGCAGGACGGTGGTTTGAAAGTCCTCGATGAGCACATTGAAGTTCCAGAAAGCAGTGCGCTGTTCCAAAAATATCCGCTGATTTTACGCGATAAAGACCTAGTGACGTTTATTTCGGATAACTTCCGTTTGATGGCAATGGGTAAGATCAACGAACACGAGCTGGAAGGTATTCTTGAGCAAGAACTGGGCGCGATGGAAGAGGAGCTTCTGCTGCCTTCACGTTCTTTGCAGCGTACCGCAGAAGCGATGCCGGGTTTTGGTATTTGTGCGGCAGTTCTTGGGATCATCATCACTATGCAGTCTATTGATGGTTCGATTGCGGTTATCGGTATTAAGGTTGCAGCTGCGCTGATTGGTACGTTCTTGGGCGTATTTATCTGTTATTGCCTGATGGATCCGGTGGCAAACGCCATGGAGCAGCGCGCCAAAACGCAGATGGCGGTGCTGGAATGTGTGCGTACCGTGCTGGTTAACCATGTTGCGGGTAAACCCACGTTGCTGGCCGTAGATGCGGGCCGCAAGATGTTGCCAATGGATTCCAAACCTACCTTCGCTACGCTGGATTCTTGGGTGAACCAGATGGTGGGGGATAACTGATGCGCTCCCCAAAAGGTAAAGGTCACACCACGATAATCAAGCGCTCCTCGCGTAAATCGCACGATGCGATTCACGGTGGCGCGTGGAAGGTCGCCTTTGCTGACTTTACGCTCGCGATGATGGCGCTGTTTATGGTGCTGTGGATTATGGGCTCGGTGACTGAAGAAGAGCGTAAAGAAATTGTCTCTACCCTCAATAGCGAATCCATCTTTGATGGCATGTCGATAAACCCCATCACGCAAAAGAGCTCAGGTAGGGGAAGTAACCCTATTCTTGAAGGCAAGCGTAGCGGTGATGAAAACGAAGACGGTAGCGGCTCCGGTTCAGATAACGGTGGCATAAAGAGCGAACAGCCAAAGCAGTCCGTTGCCGATATCGTTAATAAAACGGAATCGCTAGAAGAGGTTAATAAACGCTCTCAGCAAGAAATGGAAGAGCTGGCGCGCATCATCTTGCAGGTCACTTCGGCGTATAACGCACAGACCAATATGAAGATGGAGATTGTGCCGCAGGGGCTGCGTATTTTGGTTCAAGACGACCAAAAGCGTGAGATGTTCCAGCGTAGTAGCGCCATTTTGACGCCGTTCTTTAATCGTCTGCTAAGAGATTTGGCACCGGTGTTTAATAAGCTGGACAACAAAATCATTATTACGGGCCATACCGATTCTTCACGCTACCGCGATCAGGAGTTGTACAACAACTGGAACCTGTCGGGCGATCGTGCGATGGCTGCACGCAAGGCGCTGGCACGCGGCGGTTTGGAGATGGATAAAGTATTGCAGGTGAACGCTATGGCTGACCAAATGCTGTTGGATAACGATCAGCCACTGAGTGCAACCAACCGCCGTATCGAGATTATGGTGCTAACTCACACGGCATCGGACTCTCTGTACCAGTTCTTTGGCAATCACGGCGATAAAGTTGTGAAGCCGATTGCGGATAAGATCAGTAAGCGGTAGTTCGTTGCCGACCCCACCCTAACCCTCCCCTTAGCAGGGGCGGGAACCGTTCAGTGATGTTGGGAGGGGTCACTTCACGAAATACCAGACATGAATTTATTTCACCTCCCCTTGAACATTCATCATGCGAGAAATTCATTTAACTGTTGACTCAGTGACCAACTTACGGCAATTTCATGTTTAGACGTCTAAACGTATAGACGCTTATTAAAAACGATAATAAAAAGTGCGGTTACGCACGAACAGGTCAACAAGAGGAAGATGGGGTATGAGTTTCTTTCACGCAAATCAGCGCGAGGCGTTGAACCAAAGTCTGGCAGAACTGCACGGACAAATTAATGTGTCATTTGAGTTCTTCCCGCCACGCACCAGCGAAATGGAAGATACTCTGTGGCAGTCCATCGACCGCTTGAGCAGCCTAAAACCGAAATTTGTTTCTGTGACCTACGGCGCTAATTCTGGTGAACGTGATCGTACCCACAGCATTATCAAAGGTATTAAAGACCGTACCGGTCTAGAAGCCGCGCCGCATTTGACCTGCGTTGATGCCACTCGTGATGAGTTACGCACCATCGCACAGGATTATTGGAATAACGGTATCCGCCATATTGTGGCTCTGCGTGGCGATTTGCCAGCGGGCGGCGGTAAACCCGATATGTATGCCTGTGATCTGGTCTCGTTACTGAAAGAGGTCGGCGATTTTGATATTTCCGTTGCCGCCTATCCTGAGGTTCATCCCGAAGCCAAAAGCCCACAGGCCGATCTCATTAATTTAAAACGTAAAATTGATGCCGGTGCGAGCCGCGCGATTACTCAGTTTTTCTTCGACGTTGAAAGCTACCTGCGTTTCCGTGACCGTTGTGTTGCTACGGGTATCGACGTGGAAATTGTGCCGGGTATTTTGCCGGTATCGAACTTTAAGCAGCTACAGCGCTTTGCGACCATGACCAATGTGCGCGTGCCGCACTGGATGACCAGCATGTTTGAAGGGCTGGATGACGATGCTGAAACGCGCAAAATGGTGGGCGCGAATATCGCGATGGACATGGTGAAAATTCTCAGTCGTGAAGGCGTGAAAGACTTCCATTTCTACACGCTAAACCGCGCAGAAATGAGTTATGCCATCTGCCATACGCTCGGTGTGCGGCCTGAGGTTCATTCACCGATTATTGCGTGATTTGCCAAGACCCCCTCTCAACCTCCCCCTTGGCAGGGGAGGAGCCGATCGAGGATCTTACAAACATAGCCAAACGGTTCCCTCCTCTATGAAAGGGAGGGTTAGGGTGTGGTCAGTCTCTTAGCCAAAAAAAAACCACGCATTTCAGCGTGGTTTTCTATTTTGCAGAACTGCAAACATTAATATTCCCAAGTGTCTGGGTCGATACCCATCTCTCTCATCAATATTTTTGCCGCTTCTGGGATTTCATCGCTACGCTCTTTACGCAGGTCTGCATCGTTAGGCAGCGGTTGGCCAGTAAACGCATGCAGAAACGCTTCACACAGCAACTCACTGTTGGTTGCGTGACGTAGGTTGTTGACCTGACGGCGCGTGCGCTCGTCGGTTAAGATTTTCAGCACTTTCAGCGGGATAGATACAGTGATTTTTTTCACCTGCTCGCTTTTTTTGCCGTGCTCAGCATAAGGGCTGATGTATTCGCCATTCCATTCAGCAGCCATGGGGGGATACCTTAATTAGACTTAGTTATTTTGAGAAACGGCTAATTATGTCCGATCCTCACGATTTATGCTCACGAAGTGTCTGATTTATCGGTTTATGCCACCGTTTTGTGATTTCAGTACACCTCAAACTGACATAATTTTAGCGGTTATTTCCTCAAGGCTCAATCTATACGCAAAGAAGTTTAGATGTCTAGAAGTATTGACGTCTATATTCGAAGCGATTAATCTTTATTCCACTTTCACCCGACACATCATCCAGCGCGGAGAGAACAACGTGACATATAAGCAGGCAACACTTGCAGTGCGCAGTGGTTTAAATGATGACGAGCAGTATGGTTGCGTCGTTCCGCCCATCCATCTTTCCAGCACTTACAACTTCACCGACTTCAATGAACCACGGGCGCATGACTACTCTCGCCGTGGGAATCCTACGCGTGATGTGGTGCAGCGCGCGCTGGCTGAGTTAGAAGGCGGCGCTGGGGCTGTGATGACCAGCACGGGTATGTCGGCGATTCATTTGGTGTGCACGGTTTTCCTCAAACCAGGCGATCTGCTGGTAGCGCCGCACGACTGCTACGGCGGCAGCTATCGTCTGTTCGATAGTTTGGCCAAGCGCGGCGCGTATAACGTGCTGTTTGTCGATCAGGGTGATGCGCAGGCTCTCGCGGCCGCGTTAGAACAAAAACCTAAGCTGGTGCTGATCGAAACCCCAAGTAATCCGTTGCTACGCGTGGTCGATATTGCTGCTATTTGCACAGCGGCTAAGGCCGTGGGCGCGTTAACGGTGGTTGATAACACCTTCTTAAGCCCGGCGCTGCAACAGCCCTTAAAATTAGGCGCTGATTTGGTTCTGCATTCCTGTACCAAATACTTAAATGGTCACTCCGACGTGGTAGCGGGAACCGTTATTGCCAAAGATCCTGAGCATGTTACCGAGCTAGCATGGTGGGCGAATAATATTGGCGTAACCGGCAGCGCTTTCGACAGCTATCTCCTGCTGCGTGGCCTGAGAACCCTTAGCCCTCGCATTCAGCTACAGCAGCAAAACGCGCTGAAAATTGTGGAGTTTCTCAAGCATCAGCCGTTGGTGAAAAAGCTTTATCATCCTTCGTTGCCAGAAAACCAAGGACATGAAATTGCCTGCCGTCAGCAGTCTGGCTTTGGCGCGATGCTGAGCTTTGAACTGGATGGCGATGAAGCCTTGCTGCGACGATTCCTAAAATCGCTGCAACTGTTTACACTGGCAGAATCTTTAGGCGGCGTGGAGAGTTTAATTTCCCACGCAGGCACGATGACTCACGCGGGGATGGCTCCAGAGGCGCGTAAGGCCGCAGGTATTTCAGAAAGCCTGATGCGTATTTCTGTAGGTATCGAAGACGGTGACGATTTAATTTCCGATCTGGAGCAGGCGTTCCAGAAAGCTAACAGCCAACGCTAATATGCTGTTTCTCAAACGATAATGCTGCATATTAGGCTGGTTTTAAGAGGTAAAGAATGAGCGCACAACCGGTAGCGGGGCAGGCGATAGGACGCCAGCTGCATAAGTTTGGCGGCAGTAGTTTAGCCGATGTGAAATGTTATCTGCGTGTCGCAGGGATTATGGCGGAGTACAGCTTCCCTGGCGATATGATGGTTGTTTCCGCAGCGGGTAGCACCACCAATCAGCTGATTAGCTGGTTGAGGCTAAGCCAGACTGACCGGATCTCTGCGCATCAGGTTCAGCAGGCATTACGTCGCTATCAGAGCGAACTCATCACGGGCCTGTTGCCGGCTGAACTTGCCGAGCCTTTGGTTGCGCTCTTTACTCAGGATTTGGAGCGCTTAGCCGCCTTACTCGACGAGCCGATGTGCGATGCGACCTATGCTGAAGTGGTAGGGCACGGTGAAATATGGTCTGCGCGTTTGATGTCGGCGCTGCTCAACGTAAAAGGCATGGAGTCAGAGTGGCTGGATGCGCGTAGTTTCCTGCGCGCCGAACGTTCTGCCCAGCCACAGGTTGATGAAGGCCGATCTTATCCTCTATTACAGCAAATTCTGGCTCAGCATCCTAACAAACGCCTCGTCGCCACGGGGTTTATTTGCCGTAACGATGCGGGTGAAACCGTGCTGTTAGGGCGTAACGGTTCTGACTATTCCGCCACTCAGATCGGCTCATTAGCGGGCGTTTCTCGCGTGACGATTTGGAGCGACGTGGCTGGTGTGTACAGCGCTGACCCACGCAAGGTTAAAGATGCCTGCCTGTTGCCACTGCTGCGTTTAGACGAAGCTAGCGAACTGGCACGCTTAGCCGCGCCGGTTCTGCATGCGCGCACGTTGCAGCCGGTTTCCGCCAGCGATATTGACTTACAACTGCGCTGTAGCTATCAGCCAGAGCAGGGCTCAACGCGCATTGAGCGTGTTTTGGCATCTGGCACCGGTGCAAAAATTGTCACCAGCCACGATGAAGTTTGCCTGATTGAGCTTAATGTTCCTCAAAGCCATGATTTTGAACACGTGCGTCAGGAAATTGACCGCGTGCTCAAGCGCTCCCAGCTGCGTCCATTAGCGACCGGCGTGCATCGCGACCGTCATATGATCCAGCTGTGCTATACCGCTGAAGTGGTGGAAAGTGCGCTGAAGCTATTGGAAGAATCTGGCGTTCCGGGTTTGCTACAGCTGCGTGAAGGATTGGCGCTGGTGGCGTTAGTCGGCGCAGGCGTATGCAAGAACCCACTGCACAGCCACCGTTTCTATCAGCAACTAAAAGATCAGCCAATTGAGTTCTTCTGCCAGTCAGAAGACAGCATCAGCTTGGTGGCGGTATTGCGCCGTGGCCCAACTGAAGCCCTGATTCAAGGTTTACACACCACGCTGTTCCGCGCCGAAAAACGCGTTGGGTTGGTATTGATGGGCAAGGGCAATATCGGTTCGCGCTGGTTAGAACTGTTTGCGCGTGAGCAGGAGAATATTTCTGCCCGTAGCGGCTTTGAATTTGTGCTGGCTGGCGTGGTAGATAGCAGCCGCAGCTTGCTGAATTATGAAGGATTAGACGCGAGCCGCGCATTGGCATTCTTTGATGATGAATCGCAGGAGATGGATGAAGAAAACCTGTTCCTGTGGATGCGTGCTCACCCTTATGACGATTTAGTGGTGCTGGATGTTACGGCCAGCGAGTCGTTGGCGCAGCAGTATCGTGACTTTGCCAGCTATGGTTTCCACGTTATTAGTGCGAACAAATTGGCTGGTGCGTCGTGCAGTGATGATTATCGCCAAGTTCGTGATGCCTTTGAGAAAACCGGTCGTCACTGGCTGTATAACGCCACCGTCGGCGCGGGTTTACCTGTGAACTATACGGTTCGCGATCTGCGCGATAGCGGCGACTCCATCTTGTCGATCAGCGGGATCTTCTCCGGTACGTTATCTTGGTTATTCCTTCAGTTTGATGGAACAGTTCCGTTTACTGAGCTGGTCGATCAAGCGTGGCAGCAGGGGCTGACCGAGCCCGATCCGCGTGTTGACCTCTCTGGTCAAGACGTGATGCGCAAGCTGGTGATTTTGGCGCGTGAGGCAGGTTATGACATTGAACCGAATCAGGTACGTGTGGAATCGCTGGTGCCGGCTGGCTGCGAAGGGGGATCTATCGATCATTTCTTCGAAAACGGTGAAGACCTGAACGAACAAATGATCCAGCGTTTGGAAGCGGCCAACGAAATGGGGCTGGTGCTGCGTTATGTCGCCCGATTTGATGCCAACGGCAAAGCGCGCGTTGGTGTGGAAGCCGTTCGCCCAGAACACCCACTGGCGGCGTTGTTGCCATGTGACAACGTGTTTGCCATTGAAAGCCGCTGGTATCGTGATAATCCGTTGGTTATCCGTGGACCGGGCGCAGGACGCGATGTGACGGCTGGGGCTATTCAGTCGGATTTGAATCGGTTGGCGGCGTTATTGTGAGTTGGGGTACACCAACGGTTTTCTATCTCTTTGATAGAGCTGTGAAGGGTTTTGTACTAATTGCCTATGCCGAATATTTTAGGCCTTATGCATATTACGTCCGCCTAAAAGACCTAGTTTCATGATAGAGCTGTGAAGGGTTTCGTCCGCCAGTCAGCAAATTTGTTTCCATGAAACCGTCGGTGTAGGCGTCCGAGAAGAGGTTGCCAGCGCGCAACCTCTTCACTCTCGCGCTTTTTACCGTGTTGTTTGGCCGACCGGTCTCGGAGCGCACATCCCTGTGCGCCCTCAACCTGCCACCAGCATCCCTGCTGGCGGCTCTAGAATGCATTTCATTTAACACTGAAAAGATTAAAGATATTTTTATCTTCTTATCTTCTTATCTTCTTATTTTTTAAATTGTTTAAGTCTTGGTAGTGCGAGCCGCCGGTACAGGGATGTACCGGCGGAGTTTGGGGCGCCCTGGCTGGGCGATACCAAACCGGAGCGGAGATGGCATCTCGGATAAAAGCGCGCGGGTGTTGGGTGCGCGCGCTGGCGCACCCGACTCGGACGCCTTCGACGGAATCTATATGTAAATGCCGCGACGGATAGGCGGTCGAAACGTGGCATCTATCTAACATACGAAACCCTACACCTATCCAGCATAAATCTAGCGAACTCCCCCTAAATCACCATCTAGGCACTATTCCTCCCCCACAATTCAAGATAACCTTACCCTGCTAACTTTTTATTAACAGGAGTCACACATGTCTTCTCATGATGAGTATCTACAGCGCGCGTTAGCGCTGGCGGCGGATAGCGTTGAGCAGGGTGGGCGTCCATTTGGCGCAGTGATTGTGCGTCACGATGAGATTGTTGCCGAGGCCGTGAACACCATTCATCTCAATGGCGATCCAACGGCGCATGCCGAGCTGAACGGTATTCGTGAGGTTTCTGCTCATCTGGGGAGCGCAGCGCTGCGTGACTGTACGGTGTATGCGAGCGGACAGCCTTGCCCTATGTGCCTCAGCGCCATGTATCTGACCGGTGTAAAGGCGGTGTATTTCGCCAACGGCAATCAGGATGGGGAAGAGTATAAATTATCGACCGCGGCTATTTATCAGCAACTACAGCTGCCGTTAGAACAACAATCTTTACCGATTCACCATTTGCCACAACCAAATGGCCGCAAGCTATATGAACGTTGGGTGCAAAAGCAGTCATGAGTCAGACACAGAAACAAAGTTTGATGTTGTTAGTTTTGGTGTTAATTGGTCTGAATATGCGGCCACTTCTTACCTCTATCGGGCCATTATTGCCGCAGCTGCGTGAAGCGAGCGGCATGAGCTTTACCGCCGTTTCGTTATTAACCGCCTTGCCGGTGGTAGCGATGGGCGTATTAGCACTGGCGGGAGGCTGGGTCGATCGTCATATCAGTGAACGCAATAGCGTGGCGCTGAGTTTGCTGGCTATTGCCGTCGGTGCGCTGCTGCGCGAGCTCGCGCCACAAAGCCTCGTGTTGCTAAGCAGCGCACTGCTGGGCGGGATTGGTATCGGGATTATTCAGGCCGTGATGCCTGCGGTAATTAAACGTTCCTTCCAGCGCCGTATGCCGCTGGTGATGGGATTGTGGTCGGCGGCGCTGATGGGCGGTGGCGGTTTGGGTGCGGCGCTAACGCCGTGGCTTGCGCAGCACAGCGATGTTTGGCACCGATCTTTGGCTTGGTGGGCATTACCTGCTGTGATTGCGTTAATCGGCTGGTGGCCGCAGAGTAAAACGCTGGCGCAGCCAATAAAACACGCGGTGTCAGCACAGCCGCTGCGCTTACATATCAGCCCGCGTGCGTGGACGCTGGGTCTCTATTTTGGGCTGATCAATGGCGGTTACACCAGCCTGATCGCATGGCTGCCGCCCTACTATATGCAGCTGGGCTCCAGCGCACAGTTTAGCGGGAGTTTGCTGGCGTTGATGACGGTTGGGCAGGCGGTAGGGGCATTAATGTTGCCAATGTTTGCGCGTCGTCAGGATCGACGCATGCTGCTGCTGGCGGCGCTAATGCTACAGCTGATTGGGTTCTGTGGTTTTATCTGGATGCCTTTGCAGATGTCCGTTCTATGGGCGGTGGTGTGCGGCTTTGGGCTCGGCGGCGCGTTCCCTTTGTGCTTGGTGTTGGCGCTCGATCACTCGCCTCAGCCAGCGATTGCGGGGCGTTTGGTGGCCTTCATGCAGGGGATCGGTTTTATTGTGGCAGGCTTGTCGCCATACCTTTCTGGATTGCTGCGTAGCCTCAGCGGTAACTTCCTGATGGATTGGATATTCCACGCGTTCTTGGTGGTTGGCTTGATGCTGCTGACGCTGCGCTTTGTTCCATCGCGCTATCCGCAAGAATGGGCTGTGCCCGCGATTAATCGTCATTAAAAAAACCGCCAGCGTTTAAGGCGCTGGCGGCAGTCTTTTTTTAGCAAAGTGATGTTATTTGAGCGTGATCGTCAGGCTGTTAACCCCATCAGCAGGCGTGATGATAACGCCCATTTCCCCCGCATCTACTGCGCTGTTTTCCTGTGTTATCGCTCGATGAATATTGCGTAAGCATAGGCTCCAACGCTGAGCGGTTCCGGTGCTTGAAACATGCAACTGGTTGCCTTTACGCTGCACGCAAAGCGTAAATTGAGCTTGACCATCAGCGGCTGGAATGACGGCCTTCGCTTGGGTATTTGCTTCTAAGGCAAACAGGTGGAAACAGGGGCTATCGGCGTAGTCATAATCAGGTTTTTGGCTGTTATTACCGATAGCGATCAGGCTGTTAGGGCGTACATATAGCGGCAAACTGTTGAACCCGTGCTGCTCTCGGTGCCAGCCACCGGTGGCTTCTTGGTTGGTATAGAGATGTGTCCAGCGGCCCGCGGGCAAATAGACGCTGACGTCACCGTTCTCGCTAAACACCGGGGCGACCAGCAGCGAATCCCCCAACATGTATTGGCGATCCAGATAATCGCAGCCCGGATCTTCTGGGAATTCCAGCATCATAGCGCGCATCACCGGCGTACCTGTTTTGGCAGCCTGAGCAGAGGCAGCGTAGAGGTACGGCATCAGGCGGCATTTCCACTCGGTGAAAAAACGCACCACGTCGCAGGCTTCATCGTCATACGCCCACGGTACGCGGTAGGATTTACTGCCGTGCAGGCGACTATGGCTAGAGAGCAGGCCAAAGGCGCACCAACGTTTGTAAACGTGCGCCGGTGCCGTATTTTCAAATCCGCCGATGTCGTGGCTCCAGAAGCCAAAACCAGACAATCCAAGAGATAATCCACCGCGCAGGCTTTCCGCCATTGATTCATAGGTGGCGTAGCAGTCGCCGCCCCAGTGAACCGGAAATTGCTGCGCGCCGACCGACGCCGAGCGGGCAAATAGCACCGCTTCGTCTTTACCCAATTCTTGCTGCAAGACTTCATACACCAACTTGTTGTAAATAAAGGCGTAATGGTTATGCATTTTTTGTGGGCATGAACCGTCGTGCCATACCACGTCGGTTGGAATGCGCTCGCCAAAATCGGTTTTAAAGCAGTCAACGCCCATGTGGATTAAGCGTTTGAGATGCCCTGCATACCAGTCGCAGGCAGCAGGATTGGTGAAATCAACGATGCCCTGTCCCGGCTGCCATTTATCCCATTGCCATACGTCGCCGTTTGGACGTTTGAGCAGATATCCCTTCTCCATCCCCTGTTTAAACAGCGGTGACTTTTGCCCAATGTAAGGGTTAATCCACACGCATATTTTTAGCCCGCGCGCTTTCAAACGTTGGAGCATGCCTTCCGGGTCGGGGAAGGTTTCAGGGTCCCATTCGAAATCGCACCACTGAAATGCCTTCATCCAGAAGCAGTCGAAATGAAATACGTGCAGCGGAAGGTTGCGTTCGGCCATGCCGTCGATAAAGCGGTTAACGGTTTTTTCGTCGTAGTTGGTGGTAAATGAAGTGGTAAGCCAGAGGCCAAATGACCACGCCGGTGGCAGCGCAGGGCGACCGGTGAGGCGAGTATAACGGTCTAGAACCTGCTTTGGCGTTGGGCCGTCAAAGACTAAATATTCTAGATGTTCGCCCTCAACGCTGAATTGCACCTTGGAGACTTTTTCCGAACCCACTTCAAATGAGACACATTCGGGATGATTTACCAATACGCCATAGCCGCGATTGGTCAGATAGAACGGGATATTTTTATAGGCCTGTTCGGTGCTGGTGCCGCCGTCGCGGTTCCACGTTTCTACGTTTTGCCCATTTTTGACGAAAGCAGTAAAGCGCTCGCCGAGGCCATATACGGTTTCCCCCACGCCTAAATCGAGGCGTTCATAGAGATACGTTTTGCCATCTTTGGCATTTTGAATGTAGCCATTGGATTTAGCCACGCTGCCGGTGATGCGCTAGCCGTGACGCAGGAAATCCAGCGCCCAGTTTTCTCCTTTGGTCACCCGAACGCTTAAATCTCCACTGTACAGGGCGGCGTAATCATCGGTATTTTCCATCCGAATGGCGTGCTCGGTGGCGTGATATAAAGGGTAGTGCGGCCCACGTTCTATTCGTCCGGTAAAGTGCGCAATGCGTACACCAATGACTCCCTCCTGTGGAGAGAAAAAGCGCAGCGTAAACAGTGGAGTATCCAGCTGTGCTGAGCGCGCGCTGGCTTCACGCGGGGCGGCGTAAATGACCATTTCACGGGCGTGCTGCTCGACTTCAAACACATATAACGGGTGGATGAGGTTGAGTCCTTCATGGATGAGCCAATTGCCGTCACTGATTTTCATGACTTAAATCCTCTGCTGTCTTCATATCTTGAGTAAATTCGTGTTCGTTGCGGCGCACGCCATCGGCCAGCTCTTTTAAAATGCGGTTGATGAACGGCGTACGCAGGGTATACAGGCGAGCGGCGATAAGCGCGCTCAGGAAGTAGCAGACGGCGGGAACCAGCGTGAACAGGGCGATAATGCTCATGATAGTGGCGCTGTTTTGCGTGGCGGCACCCGATTGATATCCCGCGCCAGCTAGCATCCAGCCAATCAGTGCGCCGCCGAGGGCGAGCCCCAGTTTTAAGACGAACAGGGTGCCCGCAAAGCTAATCCCCGTGAGGCGTTTGCCGCCTTTCCATTCGCCGTAGTCAACGGTATCGGACATCATTACCCATTGGATCGGGGTGACGAGCTGATGCAATACGCCGATGATAAAGATGAAGATAAACATAGTGATATTGGCGCCAATGGGCACAAAGAACATGGCGACGCTCAAAACGGCAAGAATGGCGTTGGTCCACCAAAACACGCTGACTTTGCATTTCCAATCGGTCAGCGGTTTAGCCGCAGCGCTGCCAAACAAATTGCCCACGCAATAGGTGGTGAGGAACCAAGTAAACACCAGCGGATTACCGAGGATATAGGTGACGTAGTACATCATGGCGCCGCCGCGGACCGAGACGGCCAAGATATTCAGGATGGTGAGTAGGCCAACGATGCGCCATTGGTCGTTGCGAATGATATCGCGCAGATCTTCACGCATGCTGCCCTGCGTTGTTCCTTCATCGCTGATGCGTTCTTTGGTGGTGGCAAAGCAAATAGCCAGCATGATGACGGCAACTAAAGCGAGTACTGCAATACCGCCTTTAAAGCCGAACGCTTGATCGCCTTTACCAATAAAACTGACCAGCGGCATCATGAGAACGGTGCTTAACATACCGCCCGCGGTGGCCAATACGAAACGGTAGGATTGTAGAGAAATGCGTTGGGTTGGATCGGCCGTAATTACGCCGCCTAACGCACAGTATGGGATGTTGACGACGGTATACATCAGCGTCAGCAAGGTGTAAGTGATAGCGGTATAAACCATTTTACCGGTTAGGCTGAGTTCCGGCGTGCTGTAGGCAAATATGCACACGATGCCAAAGGGGATCGCGGCAAACAGCACATAAGGCCGGAATTTACCCCAGCGGGTACGGGTACGGTCAGCGACTAGCCCCATGATAGGGTCGGAAATCGCATCGAGCGCACGCGCTAGCAGGAACATAGTGCCGACGAAGCCCGCGGGAATACCAAAAATATCCGTATAAAAAAACATCATGTATAACATGACATTATCAAAAACAATATGGCTTGCGGCATCGCCGAGGCCATAGCCGATTTTTTCTTGTTTTGACAGAATGTGGCTGCTCATATGTCCCTCTGAAAGCGTTCGCATCGTGGATTCGATACGCCATTCTTAGGGCAAGGATAAGCTGCTAACCATTGTGTTTTTTTATTCTGAAATTATGTTTTGTGTTTTATGTGATCGGGATAACCCGTTTTAAAATAAAATAATTAGATGGGAGAATATGGCGCAACAAATATATCTGTCACGCCTATTTATTAGGCGTGTGTTCGCCAGAAATCGTAATAGATATGGTCTACCTGAAAATCAATATTGCTTGCGTCACCGGTGAGTTTCCAGCCGAGGTGGAAAGCAAAATCAAAAGCAACACCAAGCCCTTTTCCACTGAGCAGATTGCCATCTTCAACAATTTTTTCGTCCACGTAGATGCCGTCTTTAACATCCTGATGCAGATCGCCTGAGCAAGTATAGCGGCGGCCATTGAGAAGATTATTTCCCCCCAAAACGCGCGCAGCAGCAGAGCAGATAGGGCAAATCCATTTTCCTGCGGCGTCATGACGGCGAATAAACTCCACAACCAGCGGATTAGCAGCCAGATTTACCGTCCCTTCAGGCCCGCCAGGAATAACGACGGCGTCAAAGGTTTCATCCATGCTGCGTTCGAGAAGTGCATCGGCAAACATGCGGATGTTGTGATAGCTGGTGAGCTCCAACATATCCTGACAGGCCAAGGTGGTTACGTGGATGTCCAGACGGCGCAAAACGTCGATGGTCATGATCGCTTCTGCTTCTTCAAACCCTTTCGCCAGTAGTACAGCGACTTTCTTAGACATGGTATCTCCCTGTAAATAAGGTGATGGCTATTTATGCAGCAAAGGGTACCAAACTTGTGTTGATTAAAATAAAACGTTGTTTTATTTATGAAGAAGACATCGCGAAACTGGGATTTTCCGCTTAGCACGTAGGGTTTTTCAGGGTATAATCGCCGACTCTTCAGATCTCCCAATGGAAGATCATCGTCCCCGGTGGGGCGGCTGGACTTCAAATCCAGTTGGGGCCGCCAGCGGTCCCGGGCAGGTTCGACTCCTGTGATCTTCCGCCATTCGAGCTCTTCTGAGGTTTCCAAGCGTCAACTAAACCCCCGTTAACCCCTTTTATATCAAGAGTTCATTGTATTCGGAAGTCAATAGGTGTCTACTGGTATCAATATGCCCCTGGGGGCACTATTGGGCATACCGACCACTGTGGGTAAAACCACATGCCACCAAAACAGCTAAAAACCATTAATAATCAAATAATAGTAGCACTTGATGCCCGTACTAAACCCTACAAGTTTGCTATTGGTAGGGGGCTTTATTTGCTTGTGAAGCCCACAGGCTCAAAATACTGGCGTTTGAAGTACCGCCTAGACGGGAAAGAGAAGAGCATGGCGTTCGGAACATTCCCTTCTGTCACGATTAGTGAAGCCATCATGTTAAGGGAAGAGGCCAAAGCGAAGCTCAAAGATGGTTACGATCCTGCGATTGATAAAACTCTAGAGAGAGAACAACGTCGCCAGGAACGGGCCAAACAAGCTTTCCAGCTTTCACTCACTGAATCTGGTGGGCTGGTTATCAAAACAACTAAGCAAACCCTATCGCTTACGCCGGAACAAACTCAGGCCGTCAAAGCATTCTTGCTTTCAGGAGGAAACAACGATGCCATTAACTGATGCAAAAGTTCGGGCATTAAAGCCCAGAGATAAGCCGTACCGCTTAGGTGATGCGGGGGGGTTATACGTTGAAGTGGCAACGAACGGATCGCGTTACTGGCGCATGAAATACCGAGTTGCCGGTAAAGAGAAGCGTCTTGCCTTTGGTGTTTACCCCGATGTTTCACTGGCAGATGCGCGTGAAAAGCGAGATGCAGCCAAAAAGATCCTAGCGGCAGGCGGTGACCCTAGTGAAACTAAAAAGGCCGAGAAGCTCGCTCAGAAGCTGAATGTGGAAAATACCTTTGAAGCCATTGCTCGCGAGTGGCACCAGGCTAAAGCCGACCGCTGGTCACTGCGCTATCGTGATGAAATCATTGATACCTTCGAGAAAGACATCTTCCCTTATATTGGCAAGCGGCCTATTGCCGATCTCAAGCCTATGGAGTTACTGGAAGCATTGCGTAAAATGGAGAAGCGTGGGGCACTGGAGAAAATGCGTAAGGTTCGCCAACGCTGCGGAGAAGTCTTTCGTTTTGCGATTATCACCGGCAGAGCTAATTACAATCCGGCACCCGATCTCGCTAGTGCTTTGGCAACGCCGAAGAAGGAACACTTTCCCTTCCTGACGGCTCAGGAACTGCCCTATTTCCTTCAAGACCTATCAGGTTACACTGGTAGTGTCATTACCAAAACCGCAACCAAGATCATCATGCTGACTGGCGTAAGAACCCAGGAACTGAGATTTGCGCGTTGGCAGGATATCGACTTTGATAAGGGAGTGTGGAGCATCCCGCCTGAAGTGATGAAAATGAAGCGACCGCATGTCGTTCCATTATCAACGCAGGTTATCGAGCTGTTCAGCTCTCTCAAGCCAATTACTGGCGGCTATCCCTTGGTTTTCATTGGACGAAACGATCAGCGTAAGCCAATCAGCAAGGAAAGCGTGAACCAGGTCATCGAACTGTTGGGTTACAAGGGGCGGCTGACTGGCCACGGTTTCCGCCACACTATGAGCACCATCCTGCATGAGCAAGGCTATAACTCGGCCTGGATTGAAACACAACTGGCCCATGTAGATAAGAACAGCATCCGCGGTACCTACAACCATGCGAAGTATCTGGATGGACGGCGTGAGATGCTGCAGTGGTATGCCGACTATATGGATAACCTGGAGCATGATGGGAATGTGGTGCATGGGGAGTTTGGGTGCCGTGCTTAGGCTGACGTGGTTTTTTATAGGGAGCGGCAGTGCTAGCATTAATGCTGGTGCTGCTGGTTTTCGTGAACACTTATTTTTTTGTTTGGTTTTGATGAGATAGGAGTTTAGTCGAGCTTTATCGACATATCATAATCCTTCGAAACCGATGTCTGCGGGTATGGTGTAGTTCATTGATTGAATCGGGATTGTGGTTGAGGGATGCAGTGGAACGGCAGATGAGTCATCAAGAACGTAATGGCATAAGTGCAGCTTATATTCATAAAGCGGAATTTCTGGATGAACGCAGGTTGATGCTGCAATGGTGGGCGTACTACTTGGATGCGAACCTTGAAGGTTATGTAATG
>NZ_FMIQ01000063.1 GCF_900095695.1 Hafnia alvei
CAAATATAACTAGACCCAAATGCAATTGTCGCAAGCAGCCCCACAATATACCCCACTAATCTACTACGCATTATCTCTCTGAGTAGTCTCATCGCATCTCCAGTTCAGGAACGGAGCTAAACTATACAGAGTAATATTGGTGGAAAATGCCGCTCAGCCTGCAAATTTCAGTTCCGCTGGGGTTATACGGGCTTACAGCTGTGCTAGTTTTCTGTTCGATAACTATCGTGATGGCTTCACGCGCCAAAACTTTGCGAACTAATGTAATTCCTTCTCGCTCTATTACAGCAAGAACTACGCTTTTGACTAGCATGGTTTTAATTTTAATTAAATTAATTTCAGCGCAACGCTTTAAACAAAGCCTAAACACATCTTAAAAACAGCCTTTCTGAACAATACATTTATATAACCAGTGATATCATCGCTAGGATTTTTACTACTATTCTAAATTTTCAATACTTATTGGGATTCACCATGCTAAAAACGATGCTTCTTTCCGCTATTTTTATCTTATCAGGTTGTACTGCCAGTGATTGGATCAGCGCAGCCGGTGGCATTATGCAGGCAAAAGATGACCATAGCCGTTCAACAATGGACTCAAGAATTCAAGCAGCGAACAAAGCCGCTGGATACTAACATCTGATTTAAAAACGGATATTCTCTATCTGTTACCGCTTCATTGCCCATCGCTAAACCGCATGATCCTTTGGCGTAGAAAATCAACTAATCGCTTGCTGTCTGGTGACAGGACAGCGGCCTTAGTATTTACAACACCAACATCCATATAGGTAATGCAGTCATCAATAGTTCTGCGTACAACCCGGAGCCCATCCAAAGACCAAGGCCGATATACCAGATCAGATAAAATAGTCACGCCTTTACCTTGAGCGACGAGGCTCCGAATAGCTTCGAAAGAGTTAGTTCGAAAGTGAATATCGGGAACACATTGCCGACGCTGCCAATAATCTTGAAATACCTCTGCGTATTCGTCGGTCACTAACAGCAGAAATGGTGATTTTTCCACATCAGAAAGAGTGACGACCGGCTGACTCAACAATGGATGGCCAATAGGTGTCCATAGCTTTCTCTGCGAACGTATAAACGTCTCGATCTGCAAATCAGCGTCATGATTTATATTGGAAGTCAGCAATAAACAGAAATCGAACCTTTTTTGGCGTAATGCGCTAACAAGAACCGGTGAAGCCGCTTCTTCAAAGATAATTTCCATCAGCGGAAAGCGGTTTGTTATATCGCTCAGAATGTTAGGCAACAAATAGGCCGAAAGCGTTTCAGCAATGCCGATACGAACTGTACCACTCGCAGTTTCCGGCTGATTTTGTAGATCTTCTAATGCCACGTGGCTATCCATCATAATTTTGCGCGCGTGGTTAAGAAACCGCTCTCCCGCCTGCGTTAGCCGAACGCCTTTTGGGTGTCGAATGAATAGCTGACAGTTCAGTGCCTCCTCAAGATTACGCATAGATACTGTCATTGAGGACTGCGAAATATGACAACGGTTAGCCGCTTTTGATATTTGCAAGGTCTCAGCTAATGCAATGTAAAATTCAAGTTGTCTCAATGTAAAGTTCATAGTTTTAATCTATATCCGAGGATGAAAACTTTGTATTAGCATCCTAGCATTTGTTGGCAGTAATCTTGAGCCAACGAATCAGTTTATCCTTTACTGGAGCAGTTATGCCCTATCTCCTGCTTAGCCTCGCCGCATGTTTTTGGGGTGGGAACTATGTTGTAGGCCATGTACTGGTTGCTACCGCAAACCCTATCATTCTTTCTGCCGCACGCTGGATTTTTACCGCGCTTATGCTGATGACCCTATATTTTCGCCAGGTTCGGGAACAGTGGCCTGCCATGAAAAAATCTGCCGGCACTATTGTATTTCTTGCACTTTGTGGGCAGGTTTTATTTCCGTTAACGCTTTATATTAGCCTGCAATACACATCGTCACTGAATGCCGCCATCTATTTATCAACCACGCCCGCGATGGTATTACTGATTAATCACTCCATATTTAAGGAGAGGATATCATCACGAAATATCAGCGGCGTCATACTCAGCTCTTTGGGGGTCATCTGGTTAATCCTGCAAGGTAATATTTCACACATAGACCTCTTCAATCAGCTAAATAGAGGCGATATTTGGACAATGGGATCGGCCGTCAGTTGGGCAGTTTATTGTGCATTCTTACGCATAAAACCGCGTGAGGTGAAAGGTAATGCCTTTGTCGCCGTTAGCGCTGCTTTAGGGGCAGTGGTGTTGCTTCATATACTTGCGCTAACCGTTATAGTAAACGGGGTCCCCAGCATAATTCCCTATGTTCAGCCTGAGTTTTTACTGGGACTTGTATACCTGATTATATTCCCATCGTGGCTCTCATATCTTCTGTGGAATAAAGGTATTGCGACTATTGGAGCGACACGTGGAGAGATATTCTCCCATATTATTCCGCTCAGCGGAGGTATCTTTAGTATCTTGTTTTTACATGCACAACTTCATGCATACCATGCGGTTAGTGCCATATTCATTGTGGCAGGCATCGCGTTATGCTCGCACTCAGGCAGTCTAAAAATGCCAATTAACGGAAGTGATAAAGCAAATAACTAACAATGCACACCTTGCTGCCGTGGTTCAAACGTATCTGCGTGAATAACTACCGCAGATACGCTGATCAGATACCTGAACAATTGGTGTATTCAATTTTCTCTACGATAAGGCATTGGATGTTCGGATAATGGGTGATCCAAATTTACATTATGGGCGCCTTCGATTTTAGCGATAACCACCTGAAAACCAGAAATCCACTTGCTGCTTTGTTCTTTTGCTCGTAAGTGCTCAACGTTGTTCATGAGTAACTCGAGTCCTTCGCGGCTATCCCAGTAGTAGTTGTTTATCAAACGACCACTCTGAACATCAGTAAATGACTCCATCCCAATAAATCCTGCAATGTCCTTTGAGAAATCTTCTATTTTTTTATCCAACTTATAAAAATCTTCATCATATTGTTTTTTGTCAAAGATAAAACTAGTTAGAAACATTGTATATTCCTCTGATAATTCCTGATGTTAGAGCTTGCTGAGTCTTTCTATCAACGGCATCAGCGCGGCGCCCTATTATCACATGAGCGGTATAACCTAAAGCTTATTCTTTAATGCTTATTGCAGAATTCCCACATCGTTTTTTCAGGTGCGCCACCGTTATCATTCGCCCGCAATCCTACGCCGAATTGTTGAGGAAACGAACCCATGAAATATCAAATGTCATCCATACAATAAGCCTCGCTAAAGCACTTATGTTTCCAGATGTTATTTAGTATTTCTCAATACAAAATTACAGTACACGCTGGTGTTTATTTAACCCAAAAGCAGAAAAATATAGCCAGCTTTAAGCAATTTTATTCAGTTTAGTCGTATTGAAATAAGAAGATTTTTTGAGCACTAATGAGAAACAGAATGGGGAGTGTTTGAAACGAAATTTAAGTAGTGATAAAGTAGAGTCTCTCTGGACAGTATTGGCTTTGCAAATCCACTGTCCAGAGATTTTTCCCTGGTGTTGGCTGAATTAGCTACCTGACTCTCGTGGTCAGGTTTTTTTTACCTTCAGCTTACCGGGGCATTATAAGTCATTGGCTAAGTTCTGTAAGTTGTACTTAAGTACTTTGCGCCCTGTACTAAAGTACATATTGTCACTCAGATATGGGAAATTGAACGTCTAGGAGCCCAAATGTTTTCTGTTTTCAATGAAAATCCGATACTAACGGAAACGCTCCGAGATTATATCGATAGAAAACTGTCGCATTTAGGCAGCCCTGAGTACGCATATACGGTTATCAATAAAAAAAATCCGTCAAAACTGCTTATCATTTCAAGCTATCCCGATGAATGGGTTAACCTCTATCGTACTAATAATCTGCAGCATATCGATCCGGTCATCTTAACCGGTTTCAAACGCACTTCACCCTTCGCGTGGGACGAGAACATCACATTGATGTCAGATCTCAAGATTTCAAAGATTTTTTCGCTATCGAAGCAATACAACATTGCTAACGGATTCACCTTCGTACTGCACGATCATTTGAATAATCTAGCGCTTTTATCATTAATCATTGATAGCAATATGAAGGAAAACTTAGAGAAAAAGCTGGCATCTGAGCGCGGCAATATTCAGATGCACCTGATTGAAATTAACGAACAGATGTATCATCTCGTTCAATCGATATCTTTTGGTAAAGAAGACATCGAAATCGATTCGGACAAACCAATTTTCACTCTGCGTGAAAATGAAGTGCTCTATTGGGCCAGCATGGGCAAAACCTACGCCGAAATTGCTACGATCGTAGGTATTTCAGTGCGCACCGTGAAGTTTCATATGGGCAACGTTGTGAGCAAGCTTGGAGTAAGCAACGCCCGACAAGCAATAAGGTTGGGCGTTGAACTTGATCTTATTACACCAATGCCGGTGTAACGGCTATCGACATCGGCCAATTAACCAGCTGGGACTGAATACCACTGACTGAAGCGCTTATTTTTGCAGCCATTTTTGTTTGACTGGCAGAGTCTGTTGGGAGATAAACCAGATAGATTCGCTCATCCTCACTCAGATATGCCTCCTTAAGCGGCTTAATTTGCCAACCTGAACGTTTCAATATTGTTAGCATTGCTCGGCTAACGATAGTGTAGATACCATTGCAGCCATAGTGCCTAGCATAATTTATCATCGCTAAAAATAGCACCTGACTTAGCGGGTATCGCTCGCCTAACAAATCCCTCGCGCGTGATTTATCAACAAAGAATCGGCTTGATTCCATTTCACCTGCGGGTAAAGGCACATCTGCAAAGCAAGCCTGAAACGTGTGAGTAATCATATTAGGCTCATCCAATGGGACAAAGCGCACGCTACAGACAAGTTGTCCCTCATATAATCCTAGGATGTAACGTGTATTAGGATTATCAAACTCATCGAACTCCATGTCTTTGTTGCAGACAACATCCCATCCCAACCGGTCACTGAACGTTTTTTTTCTCAGTCGATAGAGTTCATCAGAACGAACCCCATTCAGCTCTTCGTAACTGACATCAAATAGCTCAAGCATTCCATCACCTTGATTACATTTTAGTTACTATCCATATTATCTATGGCTGGTGTTTTTCGCGTGCTGCTATTGTACAGTTTTTTTTAAGAATATTTGAAGATAGGTTATAAAAGTCTGGGATCAAAGCCGCAACTCATTTTCAGAGTTCAAAGGCAATCTGAGCAGATATATGCATTTGTTGGGAGATATCGGGCATCATTTTAGGATTATTCAAGCGAGTGGTTCAAAACAAAACGCGTTTACCTTCCCTAACAGAAAAGCAAAATGAGCTAATATGTAGAAAATCTGAGTGCAATAAATGGATTACCAAACCTGATTTCAACAGGTTTGCTCTCAATCGCGGGGCTGTTATGTAAAAAGGCTACTATAAAGTAGCCCTTATATTCATTTTATTTATTTGAAAACTTCAGCTACAGCTTCAAAGTTAGGACCATGCTCACGGGCGGCAATAATCACGTAGTATTTGCCACCCTTTTCATCTGCCAGTTTTGATAAACGTTTATGCAGATCGGAAGGAGAGCCAACTTCTCCGTTAGTCGCACCTACAGACACATTTCCAATATACTCATATTTAAAATGATGAGCTTCATCCTTGGAAATCAGGTCCGCCGCAGTGGCACTGAATGCCGTCATTGAGAAAGCGAGGGCGGTAGCTAAAATAACTTTTTTCATATAACACTCCATGCTCATTATGAATACCAACCGTAACATATAATCAACACGCATGAATGATCCACATCAAATTATTCACATTTTATATACTTAACGTAATCCATAATGCACGCCGCAGCCCTGCTCAATTAACCCAAAACCCATACCACTTAATAAAATTTGATCTCGCGCCAAGCGCCAGAATAGAGTTATTCCTAGTGGGCCATTACCATCGGTAGGTCGCTAAATCGCGTGGTATATGCTGGAGATAACATGTTGCGCTTCATCTGCCAGCCTCTCTGTATTCCCTGCCCAGCAAACCATATTTTCCCGCGTCCTTTATTATTTATCTCATCGAGCACTTTCATTAGCGCTTCAGCATTGGGCTTAGGGCTAAACTCATCAAACAGATTTAGCTGCGAAATACCGTGATCGTACAAATCGCCGAGCATAACGCCCCCCTTTTGATAGCGCTTGCCGGGCTTCCAAATGTTATCTAAGCAAAGTAATGCGTGTTTGATAATGTCTCGCGTATCATTCGTGGGAATTTCTAACCGCGTCGACGCCAAGTTGCTGTAATGCAATTCATACTCAGAAAATGGCGAGGTTTTAATAAAGCTACTCACGTGCTTGCAAAACTGACCTTCCCTTCGAAGTTTTTCTGCCGCCCTTTCGGCATAACTACAGATAGCCTCCTTCAGATCCTGATACTCAGTAATCCGCTCGCCGAAGCTACGACTACACACAATTTGCTGCTTTGTCGGCGCAACATCTTCAATGCTTAAACATGATTCACCACGTAACTCCCGCACGGTTCTTTCAAGGACAACGGTATAGTTACGGCGAATATAGGCCAGATCCATATCAGCCAGCTTCAGAGCCGTATCAATACCCGCATTTTTGAGCGACTTAGATAGTCGCCGGCCAACGCCCCACACCTCTTCAACGGGCATTAATGTCATCAGTTTGCGTTGCCTTAGCTTATGAGATAAATCGACAACGCCTGCGGTTTGCGGCCACTGCTTTGCCGCATGGTTGGCAAGCTTAGCCAACGTTTTCGTCGGAGCAATACCTATCCCCACGGCAAGGTGAGTACTCCGCTTGATTTGCTCACGGACTTCGTGCCCATACGCTTCTAGATTATGGCAATGACTGACGCCTCGCAGATCCAGAAACGCCTCATCAATGGAATACACTTCAACACTCGGTGCCATGGCCTCAAGCAGTAACATCACTCTCTGGCTCATATCGCCATAAAGCGAGTAATTACTGCTAAAAACGTGTACGCCATATTGTTCGAACAGCTTCCGCTGTTTGAAATAAGGCGCTCCCATGCTGACGCCGAGCTTTTTGGCCTCCGCAGAGCGAGCAATGACACAGCCGTCGTTGTTTGAAAGAACCACAATCGGCTTGCCATGCAAGTCTGGGCGAAACACCGCTTCGCAGCTGGCATAGAAACTATTCACATCAACAAGGGCAAACATTAACGCGCCTCATTGATCACAAACTTAACGACCCCAAATGTCTCAAGATCTTCCCCGTCATTGAATTCGATCGCTGGGTACTCAGGGTTTTCGGCAATTAGCATGATCCTCGGGCGGGTTACATAGCGCTTTACCGTGAACTCTCCCCCGAGGCACGCAATAATAATGTCGTTATGCTTAGGCCTAATACTCGAATCCACCAGCAGTAGTGAACCATCAAAGATCCCCGCGCCCGTCATTGACTCACCAGAAACACGCACAAAATAGGTTGATGCCGGATGTGCAATGAGTAGCTCATTCAGATTAATAGGTTTATCGATGTAATCAGCCGCAGGGCTTGGAAAACCAGCAGGCACGCTGTCGGCATAAAGTGGTATTGATACTGAGAGCTTGCTTAAACAGGCAGGATAGAATTTCATCACGTTAAACCATTAACTGTATATTTATACAGTATAGTGCGTGATTCTAATGATGAACAGCCCTTACGTCCAAGATTGGCAGGTCTATGCGAGAAAGTTCTGATTTGGAAAGAATTATATTTTTTTCAGCTCAGTTCTTATTCTGAGCCAGCTTGGCCCTGATAATATGCGGCGAATCTACGCCCCAGAAATAAAATGAGTTTTCCTCTGGAGTATTTAGCAGCGATTTTTTAGTAACGTAAATTGGTTTACTTAATATTGAAGTATGGATTGATAAATTTGCGAAAGTAAACCGAGTTATTTTGGAAAATCGTAATATGTTACCAATAAAATTATTAGGATGGAAACCATCTAGCTATGAGATTTATTGCCAGGCCTATCACACATTTGGTGGGAGTGTATGCAACCATCCTTTAGTATTAAAAATACTGGAGGATAGAGACCCCAACCAAATTCAGTTTTTTCATAAAAAAGTGAATGGAAAAATCGTTGGTGCATTATTCACTGATAAACGTGGGGAGATTATTCATCCATACAAGAAAATCCCCGTTATATTTGAGAACATTATTCTACCCGTTTCACCAGAACTGGGACGTTGTTATCTGCCTGCAAAATCGAAAGAGCTCTCAATAAAGCATAAAAAACAGTTCATTAACTTCACCTATGGCGTGTTAAACCGTCGATCAATATGTCTTGTTAAAGATTCATTTTCTAAGAAAACGAATAAGAAAAGACAATCTGAGATGAACAAGTTTCTCAACAACGGCGGAGAAGTGGTTCCCGTTTCCGCCTTTAGCAGCGAGCAGCTCAGCACAATTTACCTTAAATTATCTGGTATGCGTTGGGGGAGTCAGCATCATCACAGTGATATCAAAGAGCTGGCCGACTTTATAGAATCAATCCGACCAATGATTTTTGGCAACGTCTTGTTCTATAAGGGTGAAGCCTGTGCTTACGACTTAATTTATCAAGCAGAGTGCAATAATTGGATCTATTTTGACGATCATAATGGCGGGATTAACACCGATATAAAAGATTTTAGCGTAGGAAGCCTTTTACTCTTCGCTAATATCAATACTGCCCATAGCCTTTGCCAACAGAAAAATAAGGAATTTATTTTTAGTATTGGCAGATCAAACGATAAGTGGGCCTATAAAGGACTATGGTCAAATGAAATAAAATTAGGGAAGTCTATTTTTTAAACTCACAGGTACTATGCAAGTTTAATGTTAGAACTTATATAAACATGTTAACGCCGAAGTTATAAATACACTCCGGCGTCATCGTCATATAATGCAGGTCATATAGTGCGGATAGCGCGTCAATGTTTATCGCTACGTAAAACTGCCGAATATCAACAGCACAAACAGCCCATATCCTCCACTGACAATAACTAATGCACGCCCATCCACGCTGCCACGACGAAAAATCTTCCAGAGATAAACAATGGCTAGCACGGTAGCAATGCCTGCGACCAGCAGCGGACCATCAAATAACCATGGTGTGAAAAATAGGCCTAGCGCGCTAGGAATGGTAGCTTGAATCATCATCGCGCCTGAAATATTCGCCAGAGCTAAACGCTCTTTACCCTGACGCACCCAAATTAACGCGTTCATTATTTCAGGTAGTTCAGTCGCCACCGGACTCAAAAACAAAGCCACTAAGTGTGGAGGCCAATGCATAAGGGTTCCAATATCCTCAAGTTGGCGGATGAAAATATGCGAGGCTATCGCAATAACGGCAAGCGATAAAACAATTTGCGGAACAATCCAACCCAGAGACGGCTCAATCGCTGAGGGGCGAATTTTGAGCGGTTCAATCATTTCTTCTTCGGGGGCAGTATCGCTATTTCGAATTTCCCGCCAAACATAGAGCGCATAGGCCACCAGAAATAAAACGCCCAGCCATGGCTTCAAAGTAAAAGCAACCAAGCCTAACGTCACTTTAACGATAAATACGGCAAGAAATGCGCCCTGATCATGGCTCATGCGCGCATAGTCGGCGCGTATCTGAGTGCTTTTTCGATTGGAACGGCGATGGTGCCAAATCAATGCTAATCCAACCACGGCATAGGCCAGAGTCGCCAACACGAGCGGCCCTCCCATTGCGGCCCCCACGCCAATATTTTTTTGCTCTGGCGTACCGCCGAAAACCACGGCCATAAAGGTCACGGTACTTTCAGGCAGCGCAGTACCAAAAGCAGCAAGCACAGAACCGACGGCTGTAGCGCCAATATTTAGCCGCCGCCCAAACCATTCGATTCCATTAACAAAACACTCACAGGCTAAATAAATAGCGATCGCAGAAAGGAAAAAGAGGGTGATTGTTTGATACATGATAGTCATGTGGCCGGGCGAGTCAGATCCCAATGGTGCAACAACACGACTCGCCCGGCTGGGAAAGTGTATTGCGACCAAAAGTCTCGCCTGGCTATGCTTTCGCAATGGCTGACCACGCCATGAGGAAATAAACCTCAAGTTTGTTGACGTGGACTCCTTAGCAGTACTCCCAGTACGGCTGAAGGATGGCTACTCCCCAATGATAGTGCCGCGCATGCTACCAGAACTAAGCCCACGAGTCTCGGGCGTTCAAACGCAGCCATCATTTTGTTTTTATTCTGTTTAGGTTCGAAGAGACAGAGAAACCGTTGCCGCTATTGCATATGAGATATTCTCGCTACGACTGCAATGTGGGCCGATTGACATCAAACCCACCGATTTTTCGACCCCACGTCAGAATGGCTACTAATCTTTATCTGTTTTAGAGTGAAATGAAAGACGAGTCTTGAAATAGGCTTTAACGCTCTCCCCCATCGCGTGAATTTTGGCGTCAATATCCTGACATAAAAACTCATCGCTGTTCATTGCCCTAACTCTCTGTAACGCGAACTCGTCTATCTCTTCTTTTTGCTGTTCGGTTAACTCATTAATATTTTGTTGTTTCATTGGGAGTAAGACCTCTTATTGAGTCGTTGAAATAGGTTTGGTGAGCACGGCCCTTTGCGTATGGCTCGTTAACATTGAGCAGGACGCTACTGCTTAATTATAAGAGTAATTTCCATATCATTTATAAATACACACTACACAGGTGTTGCGCCGATCATCGATAGCGTCGCTGTTGCAGTCCGTTAGTGGCTGAAAACGGGCTTAATAACCACCAGCAAACTTAAACAATGCAGCGATCGGCCACGACAATCTGGCATCACATCAAAAACTACAGGTATAATCTCACCATTATCCCCTGAATTTAGATACGAACATGACAAAACTCACGTTACAAGAACAGATGCTTAAAGCCGGACTCGTCAGCAGCAAAAAAATGGCCAAAGTACAAAGAACGGCTAAAAAATCGCGCGTTCAGGCTCGCGAGGCGAGAGAGGCCGTAGAAGAAAATAAGAAAGCACAGCTTGAGCGCGATAAACAGCTGAGCGAGCAACAAAAACAAGCCGCTCTATCGAAAGAATACAAAGCCCAAGTGAAGCAGCTTATTGAAATGAATAGAATTGACATTTCAAAAGGCGACATTGGCTTTAACTTCACTGATAATAATTTAATTAAGAAACTCTTTGTTGATAAGTTGACTCAATCACAGCTGATTAGCGGTCGCCTCGCGATTGCTCGTTTAGTGATAGATGGCAATAGTGACGCTGAGTACGCAATTATTCCTGCCAGCGTAGCCGATAAAATTGCGCAGCGTGATGCAGACAGTATCGTATTGAATAGCTCGCTGAGCCAGGAAGAGCAAGATGAAGAAGATCCTTATGCCGATTTTAAAGTGCCCGATGACTTGATGTGGTAATGGATGTTTCTATTAGAAAATCCCCTTGGGATTTTCATTACGAATTTATGTTCAACCAGATCATGTAAAGACGTAGGCTACGCAGGCATTGTGCTTTACACTGCGCGCTGCAAAAACTGAGTAGATAAACAATTTAAGTAGGCGGTAATGGCGATGAATGGAACGATCACAACGTGGTTTGAAGATAAAGGTTTTGGATTTATCAAAGATGAAAACGGTGATAACCGTTATTTTCATGTGATTAAGGTCGCCAACCCTGAGCTGATTAAAAAAGATGCAGCGGTGACATTCGAACCCACCACAAATAACAAGGGCCTGTCGGCTTTTTCTGTGAAGGTTATCCCGGACAGCAAATACATCTACATCGCAGGCGAACGTATTAAGCTGACGTCGATCAAGTCTTACCTTGTTTACAGCGAAGAAGTACCCGCCGATACCGGTATTGATAAAGAAAATACCGTGCTGTCTGTAGGCATATTGATGAACAGCATCAGACCGAAAACATCGACTCAATCAGATGAAATGCGCTCGCTAAAAAAGCTGGCGATCACAACATTCCAAGGAACAACGCTGATCTTCACTGAAGATGAGATAGACATAGATGCCACGGTGAAACTGCTCAAGGTCTAAGTAATTCCAATACTGGATACTTGGCCTATTCAAAAATAGAGTTTCAGCCCGTAAAAGAGGCCACCCAAGGTGGCCTTTTCAATTTATCAACGCCACCAAAAAAACCTTAGTTTTGCGTTTCGATCTGTGACCAGCCCTTACTGTACATGCAATCATTAATCAGCACTTTTCGCTTTGACTCATTTGCATCAGAAACTGAATAGCTCGTATCAGACGTTTTATTTTTCTTATCTTTGGTCGTATAAGTCGAGCTAACAACATTATCAGGAGGTAGGTCTCTTAGGGCCTGAGCTTCACATTTTGTTTCAGCGATGGAAGCATCGTTCGCATTAGAACCCGGTTTTACCCATTGATAGCTGCTACATCCAGAAAGAAGCAGCACCGCTGAAAGAGTAATAAATTTACGCATTATTAATCACTTATAATCAAAGCTTAGCGAATATCAATATCTAAGAGAATTATTTATAGGATTCAACCCCATAGAGTCCCCTTCCTTTATTCACAGATATTCACTCAAAAGATAAATCCGCTGTTACCAGCTGGGATAGTGGCTTGTTGCCGCATAGTGCGCCAACTTAAGTTGTTCATGGCAACCACCCTTTTCCATAAGCTGGGTTAAAACATGCAACCTTCACAGAGTAGCCGAATGAAATACCATAAACAATAACCTCTCGTTATTTGTTTAATCTCTATTAATCGCAAAACTGATTGAAAACGGATTGATTGCTGAACTCAGAGCTCAATGCGGAGGTTAATCAACTCTATTCGTCAGTGATTGGAATGGCTATTGACCGACGAATAGAGAAATGTGCTTCATATAGGCGGCTGATAAGATCAAACAACGATATCGCTAGTAGAATAGCCTCAACAAGAACTACTCATTGCCCCATCGATTTAGGAACTCCGCAATATCATCGATTCGTTGTTGGTTAATTCCGGCCTCAACGGCCATCGCTTTCTGCGTATCCTCACTGACCTCTTCGTTATTCATTAAACGGGTAATCAGTAGCTGGAAATAATGCGCCAAAGCGTCACGCTCCGACTCGCTCACTGGCTCTGCCGATTCCGTCGAATACTCATCCAGAATGTCATAGTATTTCAGGGATACTTCATTATTCATCGTTCATCTCCACGTTTTAGTCTAAGTCAGTTGCGGTCTGCATTGGCTGGTTTTAATAATATCATTCTTACTCCGTTTTCTGGCATTCATGTCGCATTCACCACGCGATAACTCCTCAGTACGTCAAAGGTTGCTGATGGATTCACTGGGTAGATTTGCGTTTTCAATATACCTTTTCACGCCAATGAGCCATCAATGGGAACGGCAGGAGTTACTGTTATCTCAGGCTATCAAAGGTGTTTCGCAGCAGTTTGCGATGACCCCATCGTTACATTAACTCTGGGCGGTATTCCACGACTGACTGAAGTTGGCATAGTTGGCATAGTTGGCATAGTTGGCATAGTTGGCATCTGGCGTATTCAATCTAACGCGTAATCTCGGTGTTCTCAATTAAACCGAGCGTTGGCAGATATGAAAGCCCTATAACCATTATGTTATTAAGGATTTGTTAAGATTTAGTTTATAAACTTTATATTCATAGTTTCAAAGGGCATAACAATGACAAAATTCTCTACGCTACAAATACAACTCCACTGGCTCACGCTCGTCTTAATTGCTGTTACCTATGCAGCGATGGAGCTGCGTGGCTGGTTCCCCAAGGATTCAAGTGCGTATCTTGCTATGAGAGCAACGCATTACAATGCGGGTGTATTTGTATGGCTGCTGATGTTCTTTCGTTTGGGGCTAAAGCATAAATACAAAGATCCGAATATTGTTCCACCGCCGCCATGTTGGCAAATGTACGCAGCTAAGCTCATGCATATTGCCCTCTATGCAACCTTCCTTGCTTTACCCGTGCTCGGCATTGCTTTAATGGCCTATGGTGGCAAATCATGGAGCTTGCTAGGTTTTACTATTTCTCCTTTTGTGGCAGCTGATGGCGGAGTAAAAACAACAATAAAAGATATCCACGAAACACTCGCCAATGCGGGCTATTTCTTAATAGCATTTCATGCCGCTGCGGCGTTATTTCACCACTACATACAAAAAGACAATACGCTCTTGAGGATGATGCCGGATAAAAAGGCTCGGTGAGTCAATATAAGAACGAGAATGAGTGGCACAGCGCCTTAATCCACTGCCGTGCCCTTTCCAGCTGTTTCTGCATCGTGGTTACTCCCGCTAGGCGGGTTTTATCACCGCGGTATCACTGCCATCTCTCTAGCGACAAACGTATCATCATTAACGCGGCTTACGCACATACCGACAGGCGCCCTATTCAGCATCTCAAATAATCGGCTTTGAGTGACAACCATTGCCTGATCGCCACACCTGAATTCCTTCCCCTGAGGTCTTGGCATCTCTAGCTTACCGCCGGGAGAAGTAGCGCCGTTTATGGCCCAGTTTAAAGCGCCAATAATGCATACCAACCCAATACCTAACGTAATAAATATCGCTTTTACACCATTGGAAAACTTCACGCGGAGTTCCTTCCCAAAATAAAAGCGAAGATAACAGCATGAAGAGTATGGTTAAAATTGGTTGTATAGATCAATTACCTCATATTGATCGTTCAAAACGATCGGTATTGCAAAGGTACTATCTTGGTATTTAAGGAAGTCCCCGTCGTCAACCTCAAGTAAAAAGCTTCAATATGTGGATGTCTGTTTGGCTGGCGCTACATACAAAAAAGGCCACATAAAAATATGGCCGAAAAAACAGATTATTTGAGTTTCAAGCGTAAGCTTAGATTTTTGTCATTTTTGCTCTAAGCGCAATACGTAACAATTCAACAGACCATATCCATAAGCAGGTTCCTAGGATCTCAGATATGATTTCGTCTGCAGGAAGATGAATAACCGCTGGTGATAGCCCAAGAATCGGGAGCATAACTCCGTGACAGACAATGGCAAAAAGAACGCCAAAAACAATACCTTGCAGCATGGTTATTCGAGGGAAGACTTCTGCTACTACGCAATAAAAAACAGTCGCAGCAATAGAAAAAACAATATGTACAAAGTTCCCTCCCCAATACACCAGCTGGTCAGAATAACTATAAACAAGTGAATGCCAATCAATGCCCATATCAGTCAGCATCTGTACGGGGGGAGCAATTCGGTCTGGGGTTCGAGGAGGAAGAATATCCTCCGTTCCTGATTTCACGAATGCTGAAATGATCCCGGTAATAACCCCGATAACTAGGGCGATAAAATAATGACGATTCTGTTTTGGTGTTGTCTCAAGAAGTGTAATTGACATGCTATATCCTCTGTTAGTCCATGTAATGATTATTTAACATCGGAAAAATTAACAAAGCATATACTTTAGTTAAGTAGGGTTAATTTTAAGAAATATCTTCTATCACATACTGCACCAAACTAGAAATTATCGCCCTTCGCAGGCACTTTAAAGCATCTTTTTTCAGCTTAAATATAAACAATTCAGAATTATCAATGAGATACCGCATCCAGACCTCGCCCTGTTAACTTTCGGTGCTCCTCCAACGAATCTCAAATATACAATCCTCAAATTTTGAATATTTTGTGTCATTATATGGCGAAATGTAACAATTTGGTTATATTTAAAAAACGTTTTTGCCTGATGACAATCATTGTCATTGAAATTAACGAATTATATCCAGAGGTAACTACTCGAGCTCGTTGAGTAGTTAGAGTTTTCACATAAGGATGGCAAATGAGACTTAAGTTGATCGTCAAAAGCCTTGCGCTGGCGGGGCTACTCTCCTCCACTGCACTGACACCGCTGTTTGCGCAGGAAGCACCAAAAGAAGCGACACCTTCAACAAAACAAGCTAACGATGCACTCTATAACCAGCTTCCTTTCTCTGATAACACTGATTTCACAAACGCCCACAAAGGTTTTATCGCCGCGTTGCCTCAGGACGTTATCAAGGGCGAGCAAGGGAATGTCATCTGGAATCCGCAACAATACGCTTTTATTAAAGAAGGGGAAAAAGCCCCTGACACCGTGAATCCAAGCCTGTGGCGTCAGTCCCAGCTCATCAACATCAGCGGTCTTTTCGAAGTAACAGACGGTGTTTACCAGATCCGTAACCTTGATTTATCCAATATGACCATCATTGAAGGTAAAGAAGGTATTACCGTAGTTGATCCGCTCGTTTCAGCTGAAACAGCAAAAGTTGGCATGGACTTATACTATAAAAACCGTGGCAATAAACCTGTCGTCGCCATCATTTACACCCACAGCCATGTTGACCATTACGGCGGCGTGCGTGGTGTTGTCGATGAAGCAGATGTGAAATCCGGTAAAGTAAAAGTTTATGCGCCTGCTGGCTTCATGGAGGCCGCCGTTGCTGAAAACATAATGGCCGGAAATGTCATGAGCCGCCGTGCCAGCTATATGTATGGCAACTTGCTCAAACCCGAAGCAACTGGACAGGTTGGTGCGGGCTTAGGTACTACGACGTCTGCGGGTACCGTTACGCTGATTGCGCCAACGAATATCATCGAAAAAGATGGTCAAAAAGAAGTCATTGATGGTCTGACTTATGACTTTATGCTGGCGCCAGGTTCTGAAGCCCCATCCGAAATGCTGTGGTATATCGAAGAGAAAAAACTCATCGAAGCCGCAGAAGACGTAACCCACACCTTGCACAATACCTATTCGCTACGCGGTGCGAAAATTCGTGAACCATTGCCATGGTCGAAATACATCAACGAAGCTATCGTTCGCTGGGGTGATAAAGCCGAAATAATTATGGCCCAGCACCACTGGCCAACCTGGGGTAACAATAACGTGGTTGGCCTGCTGAAGAGCCAGCGTGATCTGTATCGCTATATCAACGACCAGACCCTACGTATGGCGAACGAGGGTCTGACTCGCGATGAAATTGCGGCAAACTTCAAGTTACCAGATAGTCTCGCGAAAACTTGGGCTAACCGTGGTTACTACGGCTCCATTAGCCACGACGTGAAAGCGACCTATGTGCTGTACCTCGGCTGGTACGATGGCAACCCAGCCACTCTCGATGAACTGCCGCCAGAAGAAGCAGCAAAGAAATTTGTTGAATATATGGGCGGTGCCGATGCAATTCTTAAGAAAGCTAAAACCGACTTTGACCAGGGTAATTACCGCTGGGTGGCGCAGGTTGTCAGTAAAGTCGTATTCGCCGACCCAAATAACCAGAATGCACGTAACCTTGAAGCTGATGCACTGGAACAGCTGGGTTACCAAGCAGAGTCTGGCCCGTGGCGTAACTTCTACTTGACCGGAGCTCAGGAGCTGCGTAATGGCGTGGTAAAAGGTCCAACGCCGAACACAGCAAGCCCGGACACCGTTCGTGCCATGACGCCTGAAATGTTCTTCGACTACCTTGCTGTTCACATCAACGGTGAAAAAGCAGGTAATGCTAGGGCGGTGTTTAATATCGACTTGGGTAATGATGGCGGCAAGTACAAGTTGGAGCTGGAAAACGGTGTACTGAACCACACCCCTAATGCAGAAGCAAAAGACGCCGACGCAACTATTACGCTAAACCGCGACACGCTGAATAAAATCATCCTGAAAGAAGAAACGCTGAAACAGGCCGAAGATAAAGGTGATGTGAAGGTAACGGGTAACGGTGCGAAGATGGACGAAATGTTGGGCTATATGGACAAGTTCGAGTTCTGGTTCAATATTGTGACACCATAAAAAAATCCTCTGAGGTGTTTACGCCTCAGAGGATTTACCTTCGGTAATAATCGGCGTCCCCTGAATTTTTATTTGGTATTCCTTTTATTCCTGCCTTCGTTTACCCATACGTTTTAATAACCAATTCAAATTGAATAATAACAAAACGGGAGCACTAGGCTCCCGTTGGCATATATAGAGTTATCCGATTACATGTGCTTAATAATCGCGTCACCAAACTCTGAACATTTCAGCAGGTTAGCGCCTTCTAACTGACGTTCAAAGTTATAGATCACGGTCTTAGCAACGATTAAGCCTTTCATGCTTTTAACAATTATGCCTTTAAGCATTAAATCTGCCGCGTCGAACCATTGCATGTGGTGCAGCAAACGGCCTTTCGTAACATTTCAATTTATTCCAAAGCAATAATATTAAACTTCCCACTCAGTAACGGTTTGCATAATATTTTGTAGCCGTCCCTATCGAAGCAATCTGCCGTAGTGTTGATTGATTTGGCCTCTTGCAAGCTTCCGACTGTTCCTAGGTAAAACCAGTTATTAATAATATGATACTGAGTGAAAGTCTCGCAGCTTTCCTCAACAGCAACCTTGCCATTATATGGCCAGCACTGTACTCGCATGCTCTCCATCGCTTGCACCAAACGCAACTGATGCTCTTCAAGCGACTCCTTACCGCAGCATGCTCCACCACACCGCTTAAGAGCATAACGAAAGCAAGCACGCCCTTGAACCAAACGCTCCAGACCTAATACGCCATAACAGAGTTTTTGCTGATCAGCTACCGCTCTCAATGCATCTAATGCTGACAATTTATTGGGAAATAAACCGAATAATTGGGTTTCGTGCCAAAAATCACGATCGCCAGCATAAACAACCTCAACGCCGCTATGCTTTAGCGATAGCGAGCAAAGCTGCTTAGCATGTCTCAGCTTTTTGTTGAACAATGGTTTTGTGCCTTTATCAACTGAGCTTCTATGAGTAACGCCCCTAGCTCACCAGCCATTTCTATATACTCAATATGGGTGGTTAAATGAAGCAGTTTTGCTTCATTCTTATTCCGAAAGTGCGACATAACTCTAGAGCGAATATTGACACTTTTACCGATATAAAGCGGCATTGTCTTGCTCGTACCATGAAAAATATATACCCCCGGTCGCGAAGGGAGCGCCGCGAGTTCTTTCTTCAGATGCTCTGGATATTTATACATATCCTCATCTAATATTGGCACTTATTGTCTCCTTTCAGCCAGAGATGAACGAGTGAGCCTTGGCAATAGGCAACTCGCCAAACCTCGAGGTATGGGCTGGCGAAAGCATATTTCGTTTCATCTGCCAGTTCTTTTGGATGACTTGCCCTGCAAACCAAATCGTGCCCCTACCCTTATTGTTTATCTCATCGAGAACCTTCATCAGCGCCTCACAGTTTAGCGTTGACGCATTATGCATCGCTACATTACGGTGAACTCACCGCCAAGGCACGCGTAGCGATTGATGGCCTTGATGCAAGGATCTAACATCCGAATGAGCATTTCTATTATGACGACTGAAAACTGCTGTTGTTTAACCATAACTCAACCAAACAGCACTTTGTAATACCCATACAAATTTAGAGGTTAAACTCCTAGCAACGACTACTTAAAAGGAATATCTCGATGAACATTGCCTATGACATGAATAGAAATGCTTTGCGGGTGGGTGCCCACGTTATTGAAAATGGCACCTGTAAGGTTATGGTGATCAAAGCAATCAACGATGAAAATCTTGCAAGAGAGCAAGTTCGTACGGCGAAGTGCGTGGTTTGTAACGACGGTCCTAATGCATATGCGCCTGAAGACCTTATTTTGCTTGGGCACTAGAATATTAAATGAAGCAACATTAGCTCAAGCTGTTAACTTGATGATTTTTCAGCCGTGCGTAATATCCGCGCCCGACAAAAACCCTGTGAATCGCTCAAACGCAGTTCAACGACGATCGAGGGAAAGATTGGATGATTGTTGACATAGAAAAGAGCAAATCATGGAAGAGTTTTGGTCGAATTTTGGGGAAGATTTCTGGTTAACAAAAAATAACGGGGCTCTAATAGCCCCGTTTACATTCGCGTGATTACATATGCTTAATAATCGCGTCACCAAACTCTGAACATTTCAGCAGTTTAGCGCCTTCTAGCTGACGTTCGAAGTCATAGGTCACGGTCTTGGCAGCGATTGCGCCTTCCATGCCTTTAACAATTAAATCAGCCGCTTCGAACCATTCCATGTGGCGCAGCATCAGCTGCGCGATCCATTATTACATTACTGAATCAATGGAGAAAAATCAAATTCTCTAGCTTATTTTTTGCGTTAAACAGCTTTTCGTAACACATTGATTTAATAAGAGTGAATTTTTGTTTTGGGGAACCACTTTACCTTCCCCATATACAAAAACTGTCTCAGTATTTCGAACGTCTCGCCAGCAAGCGTCGCCTTCACATCACCAATAGCTACTATTCAGTTTACCCTACTATCTTCACAATAGAGACTCATCGTTCTGAGAAAAAGTGAGTTTTTAGTCAGCTTTGTGCCAGAAGCGGACCTTGATAAATCCGCACTGAATCAGTTAATGATCATGACGAGCTCCCCGTTGATTGGTTAAGAAGCAACAAACCTGCTCATTTTAAGATATGAGCTAATTGCTTTTCTAAAATGTTATAGATTGGCTTAGTGCTAATAGAGTAAATTAATTGCAGGTTAATTAGATGGACGGTTGCTTGAGGCAACTTCACTTGTTACACATTGAACTTTCGGTTGGAGGCTGCGAGGACTGGGATGGGACGGAGATCAGGATTTGAAGGTTTTATACGTGCTACAGGCAGAGCCGTTGCAGCAGCAGAGCGTGAACGTAAGAGATCAGAACGTCATCATTTTGCCGAAGTTCGACGTATAGAGCGTGAATTAAAACGTGATAATGCTCAGAGACTTCGTGAGCAAAAAGAGGCTGATAAGTTAGCAAAAGCTATGTATTTGGAAGAGCGTCAAGATGAAGTTTCCGATCTAAACGCTGAGCTGAACGAGAATATCACCGCGCTTTCTACACTTTTAGAACATACCCTCGAATTTGACGATTCGATTGATTTTTCAGCCTTGAAACAAATCCCAAAATTCGATGACTTCAAAACACCCAGACATCTCTTACCAGACCCTGAGCCAGAGAAGAAAATCGTGAACGCTCCAGCTGCATGGAAGACTATTTTCCCATGGATAAAGAAAAAATATTATCGAGAATTACAGAGTGCGGAAGAGTCTTTCAGTAAAAGTAAGGAAGCTCATTCAGTTATTCTTTCAAGTCAGAAAATTGAACTTGATGCATTGATTGCTGATTATCAGACTCGAAGAACAGCTTACCTTGAAGAAATAAAAAGTCAGCATGACGAAGTTGATCAGTTTGAGCAAGACTATCTCAACGGCGATCCTGACAGCGTATTGGCTTATTGCGAAATGGTGTTGACACGGTCTGAATATCCTGAGAATGGCTTTCCCCAAACCTTTAGGTTGGCTTATTTACTTGAGAGTAAGGAGTTGGTAGTTGAATACAACTTACCTGAAATTGCAGTAGTACCTCGCGAGTTGGAATACAGATATGTCAAAACAAGAGATGCCATTGATGCCAAAGCGCGAAAGATTGGTGAGATCAAAGAACTCTATCAAAATATAATCGCCGCGATAACACTCCGCACAATGCATGAGCTTTTCGAAGCTGACAAGGCATCTGCTTTAACGTCAGTTCTGTTTAACGGTGTAATAGAAACTATCGATCCTACAAGTGGGCATGACACCAAAGTCACATTAGTGTCTGCCCGTGCTCATAAGGATGATTTCATCCAAATAAAACTGGAAAGGGTCGAAAAGAGTGCATGCCTTAGAAGTTTAGGTGCACAAGTTTCAGGGCGACCAGATGAACTCCAGGCAGTAAAGCCTATTATCGAATTCAACATGGTTGATAAACGCTTCATTGAACAAGCTGATGCTTTATCTGTCCTTGAAACACGTCCAAACCTTATGGAACTTTCACCATCAGAATTTGAAGTGTTAGTATCAAATCTTTTCACTCAAATGGGTCTGGACACGAAACTCACTAGAGGTACAAAAGACGGCGGCGTTGATGCGGTGGCATTTGACACTCGTCCGATCCTGGGTGGTAAGGTGGTGATTCAGGCTAAAAGATATAAAGACACTGTCGGTGTTAGTTCTGTTAGAGATCTTTATGGAACAATGATGAATGAAGGTGCTAACAAAGGAATTCTGGTGTGTACAAGTCAATATGGTAAAGATGCATATCGTTTCTGCGAAGACAAACCAATCGAACTCATTGATGGAGGCGGGCTTCTTTACCTCTTAAAAGAGCACGCTGGGGTATCAGCACGTATCAACCCTAATTTTTAATTACTGACTCAGATCTAGCCTAATGTTTGTCGCGAATGTTCACGGCTAGAAATTCAGCACGAGTATTTGTCGAGTAATTCAAGAATGTTAGCTTAGGGCAGAAATTCCTGCCCTATTTCTTATCCCATTAAGCAGAATTGCTCCCCGTTGATTTGTAAGTATCCCTGAAATCCTCACCATTATCTTTTAGAAAGTAGATTACGCTACCTTGGAAGCGAGCATGGAGATTCATGGGCTTGCGCCCATTCCTGATGGTTTCAGGATTTAGTGAACTTCCGCTTCTCGCTCATAGCTGCTGGTCAAATATCTCTCATTCAGCATGCGAGATGATAGTATCTGGCTGAGGGGCAGATTTACCTGGCAGCCCAGGGGCGATATTTCCGGGAGACAATCAACGAGAAACATTTTAATGTGAGAGTTAGGCAGGTCACAGCGTATGTATTACCACATGCCATCAGATGAATGATACATGCCACCTGCGAGTGTGGAATAACCAAAAGCCTACTGCACTGGAGGATGTCTTGCCATGTTGACCGATCTAAGCAGAGATGAAAGTAAAAGACTTGCGGCAATAGAATTGTTGAAAAATCCTGATAAGGGTCGTGATGATGCGTTAGAAAAATATACTCATCTAATATGCCACTTGCTAAGCATGCCGATGGGCTTTGTTTCTGTTCTAGATGAAGAAAAGCAATACATCAAATCCGCCCAGAATATTGCCGTCACGGAAACCAGCCTGAGTGAGGCATTTTGCGTACAGACCCTGAAGAAGAGTAAGACATTCATTTGCCATGACACCCATCAGCACCCTACCTTTCGTGACTATCACGCGGTAAAAGAAGCTCCATTCATTCGCTTTTATGCAGGATGTCCACTTAAAACCCAAGATGGAGTACCCGTAGGTACCTTGTGCATTCTCGATACTCAACCTAGAGAACTTTCAGACGAGCAGCTTTATCTTTTTGAGAAGATTGCAGGGCTTATATCGGATTTTCTGGCCTCTTGGCACTCCGTGGGCTATCTCGATATAGTCACGCTATTACCAAACCGGCAGCGACTGTTGAAAGATATCGAGATTTCAGCTGAAGGAGTATTCAGGCTCGTCATTATTGATTGTATTGATATGCCATTAGCCTACGAAATGGCTCGCTCGCTCGGTATGGCTGCCGTCGAAAATCTTCTTCGTAATATGGCCACCGAGTTGCAGGCCCGCCTACCTTTAACAGGGCTACTCTACGCCGTGGCAGTCGGACGATTTGCCTTTTTTACCCATAAGCAAAAAGCCCTGACATTAGAAGATATCTCTCAAAGCCTTAAGGGGATTCAGGCCAGGATCACCCCGGAAGTTCCCCTTGATCTGGATATTCATATGGGTGACTCCGGGCTTTGCGATAAATCTTTGACATCGAATGAAATTCTCCGCCGCGCTGTCAGCGCGTTGCACGAAGGGATAAGTCAGGGCCGCCGGTTTACAGTCTATGATGATGCACTGGATACCCGTAAGAAGACTGACTTCATCCTTCTTACTGAAGTCAGACAAGCACTACATGAAAACCAAGGCTTATATCTGGTTTATCAGCCGAAAATCTCACTGGTGACAGGGCGTGTGACGGGGGCCGAAGCTTTGCTTAGATGGCAGCACCCTAAAAACGGCGAAGTGTTACCGGGTGTGTTTGTTCCTCTGGTCGAAAAGACCAGTCTGATGCGAGAACTCACAGCGTGGGTTATCGATCACACTATTGCGCAATTAAGTGACTGGCAAAGCCGTGGGCTTTCTTTAACCGTGTCGATAAATCTGGCCGCCAGTGATTTTTCAAGACCAGATTTTGCCGATGAGCTGGAACAGAAAATTCTGGATGCACATCTGGATCCCGCCCAACTGGGGGTGGAGTGTCTGGAAACCGAGAAGATGCTGGAAAGCCACGCTGCACTTATCGGCTTAGCCATGCTCAAACTACGCGGATTTAAAATATCTCTGGATGATTTTGGTTCCGGATATAGCAACATTAATTACCTGCGACAAATCCCGATGGACACCATCAAGCTTGACCGCTCTATTGTAAGTAAGGTTGCTCACGACAAGTCCAGCCGCATCATTATTCGCAACGTTATCACCCTCCTCAAGCAGCTCGATTATATCGTTCTGGCCGAAGGAGTCGAGGAGGCCAGTACCGTTGATATTTTAAGAACGCTGGGTTGCGATGAAGTTCAGGGCTATTTTTTTGCTAAACCAATGACGCCAGATGCTTTTGAAACTTGGTATCATGCCAGAGACAAAGCCTTAAAGTGAGCGAGTATTAAGTAAATACATATTGTTGCCTGCACGTAATAAATGAAAAAGAAGGGAGATGCTCTCCATTGATTATCAGACGCCAATGATAGTTCTACACCTGGGTAATCATGACAAATTCTAACTACCGCTATTCGCTCTTAGCGGACTGATACCTTTCTGTATCCTGATACAGGACTAGGCACTTACTTAGCAAACGCTATGGGCAACTCTGAAAAACGCGTGGTATAGGCTGGGGAAAGCATGTTTCGTTTCATCTGCCAACCCTTCATGATCCCTTGCCCTGCAAACCAAATCTTGCCCCTACCCTTATTGTTTATCTCATCGAGAACCTTCATCAGCGACTCGCTGTTGGGCTTTGGCCCCAACTCATCAAAAAGATTAAGCTGTGATACGCCTTTATCGTAAAAGTCACCAAGCATGATCCCCGCTTTTTGATACCGATTACCCGGCTGCCAAATTTTATCTAAACATGACAATGCGTGTTTGATGATATCTCGAGTGTCATTCGTGGGAGTTTCTAGCCGTGAAGACGCTAAATTGCTGTAATACAACTCCCGCGCAGCAAATGGCGATGTTTTGATGAAGGTGCTGACATGTTTACAGAACTGGCGCTCACCGCGCAGCTTCTCCGCGGCGCGCTCAGCATAGCTACAGATAGCCTCTTTCATATCCTGGTACTCAGTGATTCGTTCACCAAAACTTCGGCTGCACACAATTTGCTGTTTGATTGGAGCGACTTCTTCGATATCGAGGCATGATTCGCCACGCAGCTCCCGCACCGTTCTTTCAAGCACAACGGTATAGTTCCTACGAACATAGGCCAGATCCATATCGGCTAACTTCAGCACTGTATCAACGCCTATAGTTCTAAGTGACTTGGAAAGTCGTCTGCCAACTCCCCACACCTCTTCTACTGGCATGATGGCCATCAACTTACGCTGTCTTAGCTCATTCGATAAATCGACAACGCCGCCAGTTTTACTCCACTGCTTTGCCGCATGATTAGCAAGCTTAGCCAGCGTTTTCGTCGGGGCAATGCCCACGCCCACCGTTAGGTGCGTACTCCACTTAATTGTTTCACGTACTTCACGCCCAAAATCTTCAAGATTACGGCAATGGCTCACACCACGGAGATCCATGAACGCTTCATCAATCGAATACACTTCAACTCGCGGTGCCATCGCATCAAGCAACCTCATCACTCTCTGACTCATATCACCATAGAGCGAGTAGTTACTGCTAAAAACATGCACGCCGTGCTGCTCAAATAATTGTTTTTGCTTGAAGTAAGGCTCGCCCATTTTTATCCCGAGTTTTTTTGCCTCGGCAGAACGCGCAATCACACAGCCATCGTTATTTGAAAGCACAACGATTGGCTTACCATTCAGGTCGGGGCGAAATGCTGCCTCGCAGCTGGCATAGAAGCTGTTCACGTCAACAAGGGCAAACATCACCGCGCCTCATTAATCACAAACTTAACCACACCAAATGCCTCCAGATCCTCCCCTTCATAAAGTTCGATAGGTGGATAAGCAGGGTTCTCAGCTAAAAGCATCGTTCTTGGTCGAGTGACATAACGCTTGACCGTGAACTCACCGCCAAGGCACGCAATGATAATGTCGTTATGCTGAGGTCTGATGCTCGAATCCACTAACAACAGTGAACCGTCGAAAATGCCCGCCCCTGTCATTGATTCACCGGACACACGGACAAAGTAAGTGGCCGCAGGGTGTGCAATTAAGAGCTCGTTTAAATCGATTGGCTTGTCAATGTAGTCGGCAGCAGGACTCGGAAAACCTGCTGGCACACGATTGTCAAAGAGTGGAAGAGATACAACTGAAAGAGAGGCTGCAGCTGGATAAAATTTCATAACGTCAAACCATGATTACTGTATATACATACAGCATAATGTAAGTTTTTAATTATGGAAATAGCTCACTGATTAGATAAACAGCGATTAGGCGGGAATGTTCTGATTAGGCAGGGATTAAATATTTTCTAAGATTAGATCTATCCAAATCCTTGGCTCACTCGCTTACTTTTACTCAACTCGCAAGCATTTGAAAAATGGCTCTCACTTGAAACATAAAAAATTCTTATGGCTGGTATGGAAAATTCCCATGCTTAATCTACTATCTATGTGTTACTGCAATACCTACCTCAGAAGTTAAAAAACTGCATGTTTTACTCCCTTTGCTTCAGGCTACCCGTTAAGTAGCCTGAAGTTTTTTTATATGGTAATTCAATGAAAAAGCGTAAAAATTACACTAGGCAAGTTCAAATAATCGAGCAGGAATCACCTATAAACTTAGATACTGATGACTATATAATATTAAGAGACACTTATGATTATTTGAGAACTATCAAGCCCGTTGTGTCAGTCGAGTTCGTCATCTCTTGCTTTGTCACTGAGCTTGAATCGACTACAGATGCACTTCTTGCAGAAAGCTATAGACGCTTACTCACCTATCTTCATAAAACGCCTAATCAATTTGTTTAATCGACAGGATAGATCCCACATGCTGACTGACGCAAACCTAGGTCATCGGGGTCTTCTTTTACATAGGAACATGAAGTTTTTCGTTGATGACAGCTCTGATACCCACCATATTTCCGAATATACTGGGATATGAATATTTCTTTTTTCAATGTAAAATTTAAGCACATCTATGTTGAATATTCAGGTTTCCATGATGGTTGACAAAAATAAATTAGTGACTGATGTGATGAGAACTCTACAATGAATGATAATTATCTCCATTTCAAAAGATGCATCTCAGCAGAAATATTGAACAAGCGCAAATTCTCTTGGCGCAGGGTTCTACACCGCTATTGGTCTCTACCCAATAAGCGATTCTATCTTTGGTGGAGATTAGCTGAGTTATTTTTTAGTCGTGATGGCACTACAAGTAAGTGGGCAGCTCGCTACCTAAATAGAAAAATAATGAAGAACTTCAACACAGAGATTGGTCTAGGCGCTAAAATTGCTCCTGGCTTTAAAGTAGTTCACTTTCAAGGGGTTGTAATTACTGATTGTTGTAACATTGGTGAAAACTTTACGATAAGGCAAAACACTACAATTGGAATTCAAGGTAAAACAAGCGCAATGATTATAATTGGAAACAATGTAACTGTTGGTGCTAACTCATGTATTTTAGCCGATAATATTAATATTGGTGACAATGTAGTAATTGGTGCCATGACTTTTATAGGAAAAGATATACCACCAAATACTACTGTATATACTGAGAAAACAAATAAATTGATAGTTAACGACATAAGTTAGCTATTCATATCGTAATTTTCACTCAGGAAGCACTGGCCACTTGATATCTGGTGCTTTTGATGTATCCAGCCTACTTAATACAACTCTAATTGACTTTAACTCCCTCAACAAAATCAATTCATCGTTTGATATATCATCTAATTCAAGTGCATCTTGCAAAGGAAGTATTCTATCAGAGATATGCCGAAGCATGTCCGAGCGCTGGGTATCAGCTAAGGCTACAACCTCATCTTGTGACAATATGAAGTGGTGGATACAGCGAAACAGCAAGTAGAAACAAACCCTCTTGCTTCGGTAGCTATTTCAGCTGGTATTGGTCTAGTTCTAGGCTACTTACTTGGTAGAAAGTAATCTCTGGTCCCTAATTTAGGGGCTCTTGCTCTAAATATTTGAAAACGAAGATTGAGTTAATCGTATTCATACCATTCATGCTTTCGCTTCATTCTCCGTGTCATAAAATTAGGTAAGCCTGATAGCTGTGCACTCATGCGCAGTCGACCTCTGTTAATTAATATCTATATCTGTATCTATAGAAAATTTTAATTACCTCCAAAGTGATGAACGCCAAAGCTGTCACTTCTCCCTTATTACAATTACCAGCAATTGAAATAATACTCATGCTAACAATTTACTAAGAATACACTTCTGTGTGGTTCTGGAATGCACAATGCAATTCAGATGTAGAATAC
>NZ_FMIQ01000061.1 GCF_900095695.1 Hafnia alvei
TTGCTAAATCAGTGTGGTTTTGTGCGGGTTCTATAACGACATTCCAGATACCCGCCATAGGGATATCAATATCTGCAGGAAAGTTACAAAAGTATCCTCCAAAGTAGCTTGCTCCCTCACCATCATTGTAAGAGTGAAAATTTTTATCATCCATTAACAAAACCATGGCTGGCTGTGAGCAGGTTACACATAGGTGCGAGTGCTGCTTTAAAAATAGTTTTCTGTGTGGCATAGGACGTACCTATAGAAGAGAAAAGGCCCTTGCCTCCGAATTCAGACAAGGGTGCCAAAAAGCTAAATAGGGAAACATTAAATATATAAGCGACACTGGAGAACCAATGGAGTGGCGAATCGGATTATGGCTATCCAGCCTGCATTTGGCAATAAAAAACCAACTAAAAACAAACTTTATCTTAACAATACTTAAGGTTATCTAATGTATTTAGGCTTGTGATGTGATGTTTTTGGTTAGATATCAACGTCAATTATCATTCTGATTAAGCCAAAATTGGACATCAATAACCCTACCGCGCTGGTGGATGGGGGGAGAACATGAAAATGCACAAAAGCCCCGAGCTCTGGGCCATGTTAATGACATGGATTGCAGAGCACCGCAGCGAGGGAAGTTACGCATTCATTGCGGGTCTAATGGCTATCCTACGGGGGATATATAACGGAGACTCACCGTGGTGGCGACGGATTCTTGATGCCGGTATGTGCGCGCTGGTGGCGTTCTTTATTAAAGACCTACTCATGTTGATGCGTTTTGATCAGCAATGGGCGTATATCGGAAGCGTCTTTATTGGCTTCTTGGGTATTGATTATTTCAGCTCGGTTCTACGTCGTGTTGTCGGCAGTAAGACAGGCGTCCCTCCTCAACAGTAAGGCAATTCAATGGATCTCGAACAGTTTCAACAGGCGGCTGATATTAGCGCCGGATTAGCTGCGCGCTGGTTTCCGCACATCGATGCAGCAATGAAAGAATTTGGTATTACGTCGGCAACCGATCAGGCGATGTTTATTGCTCAAACGGCACATGAATCTGGTGGTTTCCGTCAGGTTGTTGAATCACTGAATTACACACCGGGTGCTTTGGTGGCGGTATTTGGTAAGCGTATTACTCAGCAGCAGGCCAATGCTCTCGGACGAACGACAGCGCAACCTGCTCGACAAGATGCGATCGCTAATTTGGTTTATGCCAATCGCTTAGGTAATAAAGCCTCCGGCGATGGTTGGAAGTATCGAGGCCGTGGCCTTATCCAAATTACTGGACTTGATAACTATCGCGCATGTAGCGCCGCGTTAAAGCTTGATTTAGTGACCAAGCCTGAACTCTTGGAGCTCGACCAACAAGCTGCGCGTTCGGCTGCATGGTTCTACACATCAAAAGGCTGCATAGCCTACGGTGCTGACGTTTACCGAGTGACGCAGATTATCAACGGCGGTCTGAACGGTATTGATGATCGACAGGTACGTTACAACAAAGCGCGGGCGGCGCTGTTGGTATGAATATCAATCTCAGTTGGCGAATGATGACAATTGGCATCTTGCTGGTGGCGTTGGTCGTCGCTGGGAGAATAGCTGACCATTACCGCGATAAATACCATCAGGTGGATAAAGACCGCATTGCTGCTGAACAGTTAGCCCGTGAACGCCAATCCACCATTAATGATATGGCTCACCGTCAGCAGCTTAATGCGGCTTTGGACGCGAAGTATATGCAGGAGTTACTAGATGCTAAGTCACAAGTTAAAACTCTTCGTGCTGACCTTAACAGTGGTACTAAGCGGCTGCGCATCGCGGCCAGTTGTCCAAAACTGCCCAAAACCACCGCCGCCACCGGCAAGCCTGATGCAACCGTCCCCCGACTTGATGACTCCGTTGAACGGGATTATCTCAGTCTCA
>NZ_FMIQ01000060.1 GCF_900095695.1 Hafnia alvei
AAAGCGTTGGCCCGAAGGGGGCTGGGCAGAAAGCCCAGCGTAAACTGCCAGGCTTTAAATCAAGTAAAGAACCTCAGTCGAAAGACTGGGGTTTTTTGCTATGGGGAATTTGAACTCGAATACATGAAATGTATTTTGTGATGCAGAAATCTATCTATTATCGTCATTGTCATGCCAGTTCCTAGAGTAATTAGATACTAAGTCACTTATATATTAATAACGAGAAGTTAAAACCTTTAATAGCGCTTAGATTATTATCTGGCTGTCTTAATAATTAGGAAAAGGTATTTACCATAGAAGAAGTCAGACTATTCTAGATATAAAAAAACCTCCCAGAAGGAGGCTCTTATCTTATTAAAGAATTCGGCTTATTAGTCTATCAATACGAATTCTGCGTAGTCTTCTAATCAGCTTACGGACTTTCAGAGGGTACTGCTGAATAGTTTCAAGCTCAAGATAGCTACGAACGACGTGGGTATTAGTGCGGATGCACTCCAACTCTTTCTGACGTTGCTCATGTAGTTGATGCTTAGGATCGTGGATAAGTATTGCGTTCTCAAGATCGAGACGCCAAGCGCGCGGATTCAGGTTATTCCCCGTAATCAACTGCCATTGGTCATCAATCCACATGCCTTTTAAATGGTAGGTATTGTCTTCATCTTTCCATAGACGAACGGTCAGTTGACCATTGTCGACGAAGCGCTGTAAGCGGCTCATGAAACGGCGAAGATTTATTTCATAAAGATAAGGTAATGCACCGATGATCTTGAATGGTTCATCTTCTGGAATATAGAAGTCATTTGCCTTCTTATCACCCACAATAATTTCAACCTGTTTCCCTTGGCGTAATAAATAAATAATATTACGAACCAATAATGCAGGCATGTTGAAATAAGGTGTACACAGCGTGACTTTTTCTTCAGTGCTGCACATTAAGTGATGAATCGTTTTATTCAGAACGCTATGTTTGCCTAGCCCCGCTAATGGCGTCACCGCTAATTCATCGTTGCCGGCTATTGCCGCAACATCGTAGCCACAGCTGCGTAAACCATGGCGGAATTGGCGTGTTTCATTACGAATTTCAGGACTTTTCGGGCGATCGTCACGATCGAGCCGTTGAACTGCGGGATCGGTCAGAAGCTTATTTTGTATGTAAGCTGACATGGTATCAGCTAAACGACCGTTCTGGATGAAGTGATAGCGGTCATAACGATACTTATCATGACGATGAAGATATACATCGTTCAGACTTGCACCGCTGTAAATCACTCGGTCATCAACAATAAACCCTTTCAGATGCAAAACGCCCAGCGCTTCACGGGTATTAACCGGAACACCGTAGACAGGCACAGATACACCAGGGTGCTGATCGGCCATAGCGCAGTACCAATCAGCGTTTGTATTTGTCGCCGCGGCGCCAATACGTCCACGTTGTGCACGATGCCAATCGACGAGAACGTAGATTTCTAAATCTGGATGCTGCTGCTTTGCGCTATACAAGGCATTGAGGACATCGCGTCCGCCGTCATCGTTTTCCAGATACAGCGCCGTGATGTAAATACGGCGAGAGGCGTTAGAAATCGCGTCAATTAACGCCAGACGAAAAGCCTCTGGCGTAAACAGCGTCTGTACATCCTCAACTGTCTGGGGAAGTTTTGGCAGTTGTGCAAGGTGTTGTTGATGTTTCGTTCGTTTAAATTTAGACAACATCACAGTGCGCTTCTTCTCTCATCATTGTGTAGCAAAACGCTACATACAGTTATATTAGCCTATGGAATCGGGCGATAATAACACTACTTTCCATCTATTGCGTATGTTTTGCCTCGATTTGTCGCCACCCTCTCAGCAAAATTCCGTTTAAACCGGCAATGAATTGTTCAGTGGCAAGCGCAAATTGACGATGCCGTCTTCAATTTGTATATCGACCTGAAATCCCAGTTTTTTAGCGAGTCCAATCATTCCCTGATTGTTTGGCATAGTTATACCTACTAGCCTTTCAAGCCCGTGCTGAGTTGAATAAGCGATCATCTTACCTAAAAGCATCTTTCCAAGTCCTAAACCGTTACTGTCTGAGCGAACCAATACGGCAAATTCGGCTTCGAGATTGTCTGGGTCGGATAGTGCGCGCGTTACCCCTATGATTGCATCTTTACCTTGTTCCTGAATAACGGCCACGAAAGCCATTTCTCGGTCGTAATCGATTTGAGTCATTTTAGCGAGGTCTTCATGCGTAAATTCATTGATCTCGCTGAAGTAACGGTAGTACAAATCCTCTTTGGTCACTTTCTGAATGAACTGCTGTAGTAAGGGTTCATCTTCAGGGAGGATGGGGCGCAGCAAGCAAGTCACTCCGTTTCTCAACGTCACTGGCTCTTCAAGATGCTGAGGGTAGGGGCGTATGGCGAGCCTATTTTCGGCTAAACCGGAGAACGGGGTGAGCTGGAGTGACACGTCCAACAGCGTGAAATCTTTAGCAGAGGCCAGAACGGGATGGATATCTAATCGGCTTATTTCTGGGCAGTCGACAATGAGATCGGAAACCTGCACCAGCAACTGACTAAGCCCGTCAATATTAAGTGGCTGCAAAGGACTTCGGCTGCGGATTTTACCACCTTTGATCGCCTGCATAATCAGATATCGCGCCAAGGTCATATTTAGCGGCGGTAAAGCAACGGCAGCATCGTGGTCTGGGTTCCAAGCCCCTCCGCCTTCACCCAGCATTATAAGCGGTCCAAATACGGGATCTTGTTCGACTAGCACCCGTAGCTCTTGAGCACCTGCTCGGTTGGCCATGCTTTGAACTAATAGGCCGTGAATGCGCGCCTGAGGAAACGAATGCTTCACGCGATCGATAATGGCATTTGCCGCTTGCTCTACCTCGGCTGCGTTGCGCAGATAGAGCATGACACCCTGTACATCCGACTTATGCGGGATATCAGGTGAGCGGAGCTTTAATGCAACCGGATAGCCAACCTGTTCAGCGATATGCACGGCCTCAGTACTGTCGTTGGCAATCCATGTTGGCAATGTTTGTAAGCCGTAACTGGATAGAATTGATCTGACTTCGTGTGTATCGAGGTGGTAGATCTCTTCTTTTAGCGCTTGCTGGATAAGGTCGTGAGCCTGGGTGGTGTTTGCGGTGAGATCGGTTGGTAACGACGGTGTTTCCATCAGTTGACGCTGGTTGCGGCGATATTCAACCATATGCATAAAGGCAGTAATCGCGCCTTCAGGCGTTCTATAAGTAGGAATACCCGCTTCGCTAAATAACCTGCGCGCTTCTTGCGATGAATATTCGCCGCTCCAGTTGGTAAGCACAGAAATACGTTTGCCACGCGGATGCTGTTTTAGCGTTTGAATAAGAATTTCGGCCGTTGTGGTCGCTGGTGCTGCTGCGCTCGGTGCATGGATAATTAGCACCGCATCATAGCTGTGGCTATCAAGTAAAACGTTGATGGCAGATTGATAGCGGGCAGGGGTCGCATCATCACGTAGATCGATTGGGTTCTGTAGATACACATCGTCCGGCATTTTACTGCGCAACGCGGTGAAAGTGTCTTCATCTAAGGTGGCGAGCTTCCCATTACGCCGCAGCAGTTCATCCACCGACATGGCAGCAGGTGCCGCACCATTGCTGATGATAAGGATTTTTTCTCCGCGTAGCGGATGCATGTGGCTGAGTGTTTCTACCGCAGAGAAAAGCTCGTGCGTATCTTGCACGCGTAGCAGGCCTGCGCGTTGGATCGCGGCATCATAGGCCACATCTAACCCTTGTACGCTGTTGAGTAGCTGCTGCGCCTGCGGGCTGCGGCCACTCTTGATGACGAGTATGGGTTTGTTTCTTGATGCGCTACGTGCGGCTGACAGAAAACGTCGCGCATCATGCAGATGCTCTAAGTAGATCAGGATTGCGCTGGTTTTGCTGTCTCGAGCGAGAAAATCTAGAAGATCGTCCACGTCGATATCCAAGCTGTCACCCAAGGCGATAAAAAGAGAAAAGCCTATTTCTCGCTGTTGAGCCCAATCTAAAATCGTGTTTGAAACGGCTGCTGATTGAGAAATAAAGGCCAGTTTGCCGGGAAGAATCGGCACCGGTGAAAAGCTGGCGTTTATTTTTTGCCATGGAGCCAAAAGGCCCAAGCTATTTGGCCCTAATAAACGGACGTTGTGCTGCTGGGCACAGGCTTTTAACTCGGCAGATTGGGCGCTTGGCGATGAAAGCACAATGGCCGCTCGGCATCCTTTATCACCTAATGAGGCGATAATCTCTAAGTTGCGCTGGGCGTTGACGCACAGGATCGCCAAGTCTGGGGCAAAAGGCAGGGATTCGATATCAGCATAGGCCAGTACGCCGCACACGGCCTGATAACGAGGAGTCACGGGAAAAATAGGCCCAGAAAATCCTCCTTTAAGCAGGTTCTGCATCATTAAGTGGCCGTTACGCCCAATTTTATTTGATGCGCCTATCACGGCGATAGACTTCGGACGTAACAACGATTCCAGACTGCGCTGACTCATAGCTAAAACTCCTTGCCGAAGCAGATAGCCTGAGTCTAATGCCTCTAGATATTTTCTGCAGCGACCTCTTCACGGTGATGAGGCTTGCCTAGCAAATATTGACGGCGAAAATAGCTAAAGTGTTGTTGTAGGCCCTGAGCGGCTTCGTAATCGCCCGCGATATCTAATAGTGCAGCTGCAACTTCAGCGGTGCAGTGCTGCTCGTCACGGGCTGATTCTCGTAGCGTATAGTCACTTTCAAGCTTAGTTTCTAAAGAGAATACGGGGAACTTGTCGAGATAAGGGCTCTTACGGAACATCTTTGTCGCCTCACGCCAGGTGCCGTCGAGCATGATAAATAACGGCGGCTTAGCCAAACTATCCTGCGGCAAGATGGATACGGCACGTTCAGGCGCGTAGGAGCCGGGGAAGACCACATAAGGCTGATAGTTAGGATCGTTTAAAAGCGCCAGTAGTTTTGGATCAACTTCGGTTCTGGCCCATTGAAAAGCCGCTGTTTCCGGTAATACATCGGCAATCAAACGCCCCGTGTTGCTAGGCTTCATCGGCTCGGTATCATACATCATCAGACAAAAGCGACTTTTAGCCGATTGGGTAGAAATGGTGTCGCACAGGCAGCGAGTTTCAGGGAGTAAGCAACGCTGGCAGCGCGTTACGCGTCCTCCGCGAGTGAGAAAGGGTTTGGTCGCTTTAGCAAGACGGAGCTCGCGCAGGCGCAATACGGCGTTAGGGGACATCGACTTCTCTGATGAGGCAAAAGCGCTATTTTAAACAAGCGGACGGATAGGGTACAGCGGCGAAAGGGAAAAAATAAAAGCCCAGCGCCGTGCTGGGCTTAGAATCGGGTTTATGCTTTTGCAGCAAGCTGTTCATTCAGCCAGCTATCAAAAGGTGCTTTTGGCATTGCGCCACTCAGCATGTCTACCAGCTGACCATTTTGGTACAGCATAATGGTTGGAATGCTGCGAATGCGGAAACGTGCGCTAAGTTCCGGTTCTGCTTCGGTATTGACTTTCACACAGCGGATCTGCCCTGCGCGCTCTTCAGCGACGTCTTCAAAAACCGGAGCAAAACCCTGACACGGTCCGCACCATGGCGCCCAGAAATCAATAAGCACCGGTTGGTCGTCTTGCAGGATTTTATCCAGCGTGGCTGAAGTCGCATTAATGACCTCGCCATCGAACAACTCATGACCGCAGCGACCGCATTTAGCCTGATCCTCAATGCGCTCTTCCGGTAAACGATTGGTAGTTTGGCAGGATGGACAAACGGTATTCATGGGCAACCTCGGTATTGGGGATAAAAAGTCCGCGCTTTTCACTGTAAAAGCAACGTTAATGTTTAAATTATGTTAAGCATTATCGTATGCAGGGATATTAATCACAATCAGGTTTCTTCAATGGTTATAATAGATATCAGCTTTTGTCGAAGCTTATATACCCGTCATATTTCAAGCTGTATGTGCGTTGGCTGCGCTTAATCACCCGAATTACTTACCTGTGTAAGCTTATCGGTACTCTTTATCTTGCCGCCTTCCCGCAACTCGAATTATTTTGGGTATAGCTTAGTGGTCACACATCAGGTAATCTTCGCGCCCTGCGCGTTGGTGGAGATAGCAATGAACGATTCTTTTAATGGCAAAAATGGCAAGGTCAAAGTGATGTACGTCCGCAGTGAGGACGACAACAAAGACCGTGACCAAAAATCACGTCCGGAAGGTAAAGGGCGTCAAGGTGAACGAGGTGGTCGTCAGGGCCGTAGTGCTCAGGATGGAGACCGTCGCAACGATCGCCGTGGTGGCCAAGGCCGTAGCCAGGAAAACGATCGCTCTCGCCGTCCTGCTGGTGCGAACCGCAGTGAAGGTCGTAGCGAAGGGCGTAATGAAGGCCCTTATGATCGTTCGCCTTGGAAAACGGTATCTCGTGCTCCAAATGAAGAAGATAAGCCCGATCATGGCGGTATCGCCGGTAAGAGCTTTATCGATCCTGAGCAGCTGCGTCGTCAGCGCGCTGAAGAAACCCGTGTTTACGGTGAGAATGCCTGTCAGGCGCTGTTTGCCAGCCGTCCTGATGCCATTGTTCGTGCATGGTTTGTTCAGTCTGTAACGCCACGCTTCCGTGAAGCGCTACGCTGGATGGCGGCAAATCGTAAGGCCTATCATGTTGTTGATGATGAAGAGCTGACGAAAGCCTCAGGCACTGAACATCACGGCGGCGTTTGCTTCCTGATTAAAAAGCGTAATGGCCTCGATGCTGCTACTTATCTGAAAACAGCTGCGGATACCGATTGTGTATTGGCGCTGGAAGATGTGGGTAACCCGCATAACCTAGGCGGCATCATGCGTACCTGTGCGCACTTTGGCGTGAAAGGTTTGATGGTGCAGGATGCTTCGATGCTGGAGTCCGGTGCAGCAGTACGTACCGCAGAAGGCGGCGCAGAGCACATTCAGGCGATTGATGCGGATGGTTTTGATAGCGCGCTGGATGAGTTCCGTCGCGCGGGTTACACCATCGTAACCACTTCTAGCCATAAAGGTACAACGCCGCTGACCAAGGCTTCATTGCCGAAGAAAATGGTGTTGGTATTAGGCCAGGAACGTGATGGTCTGTCTGAAACCGTGATGCAGAAAGGTGATTTAAGCCTGTCTATCGGCGGTACGGGTCAGGTCGAAAGCCTGAACGTTTCCGTTGCTACCGGTATTTTACTGGCAGAATGGTGGCGTCAAAACGCGTAATGCGTTGGATGCCAGCCATACTTCAGGCTGTATGAGAAAGCGGGGCTAGCCCCGCTTTTTTGTGCCTGCCATTCGCACATAAATAAAAATCGTTAAACGACAGATAAGCAAAAGGCCGGATAATCCGGCCTTTTTGTGTATATGCGAATGGAAAATTACTCTTCCAGATCGCCACAGAAGCGATAGCCTTCACCGTGGATGGTCGCGATGATTTCCGGGGTATCTGGGGTAGACTCAAAGTGCTTACGAATACGACGGATTGTCACGTCAACGGTGCGGTCATGTGGTTTCAGCTCACGGCCGGTCATTTTCTTCAGCAACTCTGCGCGGGATTGAATTTTGCCCGGGTTTTCGCAGAAGTGCAGCATGGCGCGGAATTCGCTGCGTGGTAGCTTGTACTGTTCGCCGTTAGGGCTCACCAGTGAACGGCTATTGATGTCTAGCTCCCAACCGTTGAAGCGATAGCTCTCAACCAGTTTACGCTCTTCTGTGCCACCACCGAGGTTCATGGTGCGGGACAGCAGGTTGCGAGCACGGATGGTCAGCTCACGTGGGTTGAATGGCTTGGTGATATAATCATCGGCGCCGATTTCCAGCCCAAGGATTTTATCCACTTCATTGTCGCGGCCAGTCAGGAACATCAGCGCTACATTTGCTTGTTCACGCAGCTCGCGAGCCAACAACAGGCCATTTTTACCAGGCAGGTTGATATCCATGATAACCAGATTGATGTCGAATTCAGACAGGATCTGGTGCATTTCTGCGCCATCATTGGCTTCATGAACGATATAACCTTCCGCCTCAAAAATACTTTTAAGTGTGTTTCGAGTGACGAGTTCGTCCTCGACGATAAGAATGTGCGGGGTCTGCATGTGTTTGCTACCTAAAATTGCCAACAAAATAGAAATAGGGAAGTACAGTAGTCTTGATTCCTAAAACACCAAATCGAGAGTGTGGCTGTTTCGATGATGTAACAACATAGAGATTCAATAGACTAAGGTACGTAAACTCGTTCTTGATGCACTTTCCATCAACGTCAACAACATCGCTAGGTTGGTCAGGGGATGTTACTCCCTACAGCCCCGGTGGTGCCAAAAGCGGCGCACATCCTAACCCTATTAACAGCAATATAACAGCACACACCGCAATTGCCATCCAACAAAACTACGCTTTGTTGACATATATCAAATCCAATTGTAGCACGTTAACAGATTTGTGAAAAACACTTACAAGTATGTGAGCTGGATAATGAAGTTAAGTGAGTTTGTTCATGATTAAGCTCGGGAAAATCTCATATCGTAGCTAAACTTTATTCTATATTTATGGATAATTTAATTAATTGATTATAAGAATGAATTTACTGAATTTGTGCCAAATAGCTTAGTCTTAGAATGTTTTTTGATTAAAATGCCCTTTTCCTTTTTTATCTAATAGAAAAGTCCGTGTTTTTGTTAAATAAATGTAACTTTACGGCTAATGGAAAAACCCTCGCGAGCAGGATAAAGTGTGCACCTGTTTATTATTAATTGTTAAAAATCGGGCATTTCTATGCAAATTCATATCGTACTGGTTTCTCCAGCCAGACCAGAAAATATTGGCGCTGCGGCAAGAGCGATGAAAACCATGGGATTTTCATCGCTACGAATTGTTGATAGCCAAGCATACCTAGAGCCCGCCGCTCGCTGGGTTGCTCACGGTTCCGCTGATATTCTGGATAATGCCCAGCATTTTGACACGCTAGAAGCCGCATTGGCTGATGTGGACTTCACCGTTGCCACCACGGCAAGAAGTCGTGCCAGATTTCACTACTATTGTTCGCCATCCGAGCTCACTAGCATCTTGCATGAAAAGCAGAGCTGGACATCCAGCTGTGCGCTGGTCTTTGGCCGTGAAGAGTCTGGGCTATCAAATGAAGAATTAGCCTTGGCGGATATTTTAACCGGTGTGCCAATGGTGGCCGATTATCCTTCGCTCAACTTGGGGCAGGCCGTGATGGTTTTCTGCTATCAGCTATCGTCATTAGTTCAGAACAGTGTGGAGCCAGAGGCACTGGCCGAAGAGAATCAACTGGTGGCACTGCGCCAACGTGTGCACCGTCTATTGGGAACGCTTGATGTTGCCGATGATCAAAAACTCACCGACTGGCTCGATCAGCGCCTTGGGTTACTCGCGCAGCGTGATACTTCTATGCTTCACACCTTGCTGCATGATATTGAAAAAGTGTTGAAAAAATAGCCTGTCGAATAAAAAAACTGAAAACGACGATTGCTCGGTAAAGGCAGATAAATTTCTCTTAGATGACGTGCGCTAAAAGTGTGACTCAACGCACTTTTGCTGATGTGATGTTTTTCTACAGGTTTTTATGCTGTCTAGGTTATCGAAATGTTGCTGGTTAAAAACAGAATTTCGTTGACTTAGTTTTGCCTTTGCTTTAACCAATATAGGGCAGACACAAGAATTTATTGGACAGACAGAGATGCGTATTAGTTTTCATAACTACAGCCTGAATACCACAACAATTATTACCACCACCGATACGACATGTAACGGGGCGGGCTGACGCGTACAGAAAAAGAGAAAGAAAAAAGCCCGCACCTAAACAGTGCGGGCTTTTTTTTAAGCCTAATTCGGGAGAGTGTGACAAATGCGAGTGCTGAAATTTGGTGGTACCTCAGTGGCGAATGCAGATCGATTTCTGCGCGTTGCTGACATATTAGAAAATAATGCCCAACAGGGACAGGTTGCGACCGTGCTGTCTGCACCGGCCAAAATCACCAACCATCTGGTCGCGTTGGTTGAGAAAACCATTGCAGGGCAAGAGATACTGCCCAATATCAGCGACGCTGAGGCTATCTTTGCCGATTTGCTGACGGGGTTGCAGCAGGCCCAGCCCGGTTTTGACTCTGGGCGTCTGAAGCAGGTGGTTGACGCTGAGTTTGCTCAAATCAAACAGGTTCTTCATGGAATTTCGCTGTTAGGGCAATGCCCAGACAGCGTGAATGCGGCAATGATTTGTCGCGGTGAAAAGCTCTCGATTGCCATTATGGCCGAGCTGTTAAAAGCGCGTGGCTATGGCGTAACCGTCATTAATCCAGTTGAAAAGCTATTGGCGCATGGCGGTTATCTTGAATCAACCGTTGATATTGCGGAGTCGACTCGACGTATCGCCGCCGACCCTATTCCAGGCGATCACATGGTATTGATGGCGGGTTTCACTGCGGGTAACGACAAAGGTGAGCTGGTGGTGTTAGGCCGCAATGGTTCTGACTACTCTGCCGCAGTGCTTGCCGCCTGTTTACGCGCGGACTGCTGTGAGATCTGGACTGACGTCGACGGCGTCTATACTTGCGACCCGCGCACCGTTCCCGATGCAAGGCTGCTTAAATCGATGTCGTATCAGGAAGCCATGGAGCTTTCCTATTTCGGGGCCAAAGTTCTTCACCCTCGCACCATCTCTCCTATCGCCCAGTTCCAAATTCCCTGCTTAATCAAAAACACCGCCAACCCTCAAGCGCCGGGAACGCTTATCGGACGTGAAAGTGGATCTGACGGCGTGCCGGTGAAAGGGATCACTAACCTGAACAACATGGCGATGATTAATGTTTCAGGTCCGGGGATGAAAGGCATGGTCGGCATGGCGGCGCGCGTGTTTGCCGTTATGTCACGCAGCGGTATTTCGGTGGTGCTGATCACGCAATCCTCTTCGGAATACAGCATCAGTTTCTGTATCCCGCAGGGCGAGCTGGATCGCGCGCAGCGGGCGCTGAATGAAGAGTTCTATCTGGAGCTGAAAGACGGTCTGTTGGAAGCGCTGGATGTGACCGAGCACTTAGCGATTATCTCCGTGGTAGGCGATGGTATGCGCACCATGCGTGGTATCTCCGCAAAATTCTTCTCGGCTTTGGCGCGCGCTAATATCAATATTATTGCGATTGCGCAGGGCTCTTCCGAACGCTCGATTTCCGTCGTCGTCAACAATGACTCAGCCACCACGGCCGTGCGCGTCAGCCACCAGATGCTGTTCAATACCGATCAGGTTATCGAAGTCTTTGTTATTGGCTCCGGTGGCGTGGGCGGGGCTCTGCTAGAGCAGATCCACCGCCAGCAGACATGGCTGAAGAACAAGCATATCGATCTACGCGTTTGCGGCATTGCGAATTCCCGCGCGCTTTTAACCAATGTGCACGGCATCGATCTTGCCCGCTGGCAGGATGAGTTGGCCGATGCCAAAGAGCCGTTTAATCTTGGTCGCCTGATTCGTTTAGTGAACGAATATCATCTGCTAAATCCGGTGATTGTGGATTGCACATCTAGCCAAGCCGTCGCCGATCAGTACGCTGATTTCCTCAGTAACGGTTTCCACGTCGTGACGCCAAACAAAAAAGCCAACACCGGTTCAATGAACTACTACCATCAACTGCGTCAGGCTGCCGCAGGATCGCGTCGTAAATTCCTCTACGACACCAACGTAGGCGCGGGGCTGCCGGTTATCGAAAACTTGCAGAATTTGCTGAGTGCGGGTGATGAGCTCGTTCAGTTTTCAGGAATTTTGTCGGGCTCGCTGTCGTTTATTTTTGGCAAGCTTGAAGAAGGAATGTCGTTATCCGCCGCAACGCTGGAAGCGAAAAAACTGGGCTATACCGAGCCAGATCCGCGCGACGATCTTTCGGGCATGGATGTGGCGCGTAAACTTCTGATTTTGGCGCGCGAGGCGGGACATGTTATGGAGTTAGATGATATCGAGGTGGAATCCGTGCTACCTGCTGATTTTGATGCTACCGGCGATACTCCATCATTTTTGGCACGTTTGCCTCAGTTGGACGATCTGTTTGCGGCACGCGTGGCTAAAGCACGTGAGAATGGCGCGGTATTGCGCTACGTTGGACAAATTGTCGACGGTCGCTGTCAGGTCAAAATAGTCGAAGCGGATGGCAACGATCCGCTTTATAAAGTGAAGAACGGTGAGAACGCGTTGGCGTTTTACAGCCGTTATTATCAGCCAATTCCGTTAGTTCTGCGCGGCTATGGTGCAGGTAATGACGTCACTGCAGCCGGTGTATTTGCAGATTTGCTGCGCACCTTGTCATGGAAGTTGGGAGTTTAATATGGTTAAGGTTTATGCACCGGCCTCAATTGGGAATGTGAGCGTGGGGTTTGACGTGCTGGGTGCCGCTGTTTCGCCGGTCGATGGCCAGTTTCTTGGCGACTGCGTGAGCGTTGAAGCGGCTGATGTTTTTAGCCTAACGTCTAAGGGCAGCTTTGTGAGCAAGCTCCCAATCGATCCCAAAGAAAATATCGTCTATCAATGCTGGGAGCGTTTTTGCCAAGAGATAGGCCATGAATTACAGGTCTCCATGGTGCTGGAAAAGAACATGCCGATTGGTTCAGGGCTCGGTTCTAGCGCCTGTTCGGTGGTCGCGGCGTTGATGGCGCTGAATGAATTTGCTCAGCAGCCACTCGACCAAACCCAGCTATTGGCGCTGATGGGCGAAATGGAAGGGCGTATTTCAGGCAGCGTGCATTATGACAACGTGGCCCCGTGCTACCTCGGTGGCCTACAGCTGATTTTGGAAGAGAACGGTATTATTAGCCAAACCGTTCCCTGCTTTGATGAATGGTTCTGGGTTATGGCTTATCCGGGTATTAAAGTCTCGACCGCCGAAGCGCGGGCTATTTTACCGGCGCAGTACCGCCGCCAAGACTGCATCAGCCATGGACGTTATCTAGCCGGATTTATACATGCGTGTCATACCCGCCAACCGATTTTAGCGGCTAAGTTAATGCATGATGTCATTGCCGAGCCTTACCGTACTCGCCTGTTACCTGGGTTTGCTCAGGCTCGTCAGGCCGCTCACGATATTGGGGCTTTGGCCTGTGGAATTTCGGGCTCAGGTCCAACGCTGTTTGCCATCTGCGATCGCCAAGATACCGCGCAGCGCATGGCGCAATGGCTGAAAGAAAACTATCTGCAAAACGACGAAGGTTTTGTTCACATCTGCCGTCTGGACAATGCAGGCGCACGACGACTGGGATAACGCATGAAACTTTATAATCTGAAAGATCATAACGAGCAGGTCAGCTTTGCGCAGGCAATTAAACAGGGGTTGGGCAAAAATCAGGGGCTATTCTTTCCTTTAGAACTGCCAGAGTTTGAGCTGAGCGAAATTGACAGCTTGCTGAAACAGGATTTTGTGACCCGCAGCGCGAATATCTTATCCGCCTATTTGGCGGATGAGTTTGCTCCGGAGGTCATCCATGATCGCGTGAAAGCGGCTTTTGCTTTCCCTGCGCCGGTTGCACAGGTGGAACCGGATATTGCTGCACTTGAGCTATTTCACGGGCCAACGTTAGCGTTTAAGGATTTCGGCGGGCGCTTTATGGCGCAGATGCTACAGGAAGTGGCGGGCAATGAGCCTGTCACTATTCTGACTGCCACCTCCGGTGACACCGGCGCTGCGGTGGCCCACGCATTTTACGGCTTAGAGAACGTACGCGTTGTCATTCTCTATCCTCAGGGGAAAATCAGTCCGTTGCAGGAAAAACTGTTCTGCACGTTGGGTGGAAACATCCAGACGATTGCTATCGACGGTGATTTTGATGATTGTCAGGCGCTGGTCAAACAAGCCTTTGATGATGAAGAGTTTAAAAACGCGGTTGGGCTGAACTCTGCTAACTCAATCAATATCAGCCGCTTGCTGGCTCAGATCTGCTACTACTTTGAAGCCGTAGCGCAACTGCCTCAAGAAGCACGCAATCAGCTGGTGGTTTCTGTACCTAGCGGTAACTTTGGTGATTTAACCGCCGGTTTACTGGCGAAATCTCTGGGATTACCGATTAAACGTTTTATTGCGACGACTAACGCGAACGACACCGTACCGCGCTTCCTTGCCACCGGTGAGTGGCAGCCGCATAACACCGTGGCGACGCTATCGAATGCGATGGACGTCAGCCGCCCAAATAACTGGCCGCGGGTTGAAGAATTATTCCGTCGCAAGATATGGCAGCTCAAAGAACTGGCTTATGGGCATGTTTCTGATGACGTGACGCGCCAAACGGTGCGCGAAATGGCACAGCTTGGTTACATCTCTGAGCCTCATGCGGCAATTGCCTATCGTGTTTTGCGTGATACCCTGCAGCCGGGGGAGTTTGGCCTGTTCTTAGGTACTGCACATCCGGCGAAGTTTAAAGAAGTCGTCGATGAGATTTTAGCCAGCGATCTGCCTTTGCCAGCCGAACTGGCTGAACGCGCGGATTTGCCTTTGCTCTCGCATCAAATGGCAGCGGATTTCGTTCCGCTTCGCGCTTTTATGATGCAATGGGCAAAGTAACCACTTGAAAATGAGTGATAAAAAACCGGCAAAAAGATAATACCGTTTACTTAAGTCCGATTTTAGGGGGAGCACACCGATGGGGTCGTAGCGGCGTAAGCCGCCGGAGCGCCCCGCGGTGTGGTAGACCCGTGTATCTCGATCTCTTGAACGAACGACGTTAGGCGATAAGCCGGTTTTCTTTTTTACGCTTCGTGGCGTTTAAAAATAAGCTCGCTGCCTGATTTATACGGCTTCTCTTCTTCGAAGAAATACCCTTCTAAATTGAAATCTTTCAGCTGTTCAGGTTTGGTTAACTGATTTTGAATGATAAAGCGGCTCATCAGGCCGCGCGCCTTTTTGGCGTAGAAACTGATAACTTTAAATTTGCCGCCTTTCTCATCTAAAAATACCGGCTTAATTAGCTGTCCATCTAATTTGGCTGGTTTTACGGCTTTAAAGTATTCATCAGACGCAAGGTTAATCAGCACGTTATCGCCTTGTGCTTTCAACTGCTGATTTAATTTCTCGGTGAGCAAATCGCCCCAGAAACTATACAAATCATTGCCTTTGCCGTTATGCAATTTAATGCCCATCTCCAGACGATACGGCATCATCAGGTCGAGTGGCCGAAGCAGGCCGTACAGGCCAGAAAGCATGCGTAGATGCTGCTGAGCAAAGTCGAAATCTTGCTCGCTAAAGTCTTCGGCTTGCAGCCCCGTATAAACGTCACCCTTAAAGGCCAGAATTGCCTGACGTGCATTTTCAGGCGTGAAATTTGGCTGCCATTCGGCAAAGCGTGCGGCGTTCAGCCCTGCTAGCTTATCGCTGATTTTCATCAGGCTGCCAATCTGTGCCGGTGTTAATTCACGGCAATATTGCATCAGCTCGGCAGAGCGATCGAGCAGTTCAGGTTGAGTAAAGCGCGTTGTTGCCAGCGGGCTTTCATAATCCAGCGTTTTGGCAGGTGAGATAATAATCAGCATGGATTGATCCTGTTATGAGAGTTGGCCACTAATGTAACAAATTTAAGATTGAGAAGGGATTAATCAGTGTGATAGGGGCATCGTATTACATCGACGCCCCCTATTTTTCGGGGAACTACTCAGATTTCGGTTTATCCCAAATGCCTGGTTCAACCTGCTGCTGAATTTCAGGATATTGGCTGATATCAAAGGTCGGCAAGCGCCCGATACTGCGCTGGTGGTTATAATCTTTGGCCAATTTCAGCGCTACACCGGAGAGCAGTAAAATTGCGATCAGGTTAGTGATTGTCATCATTGCCATGGAAAGATCGGCCATCTTCCATACCAACGGCAATTCGGCGAGCGTACCGAACATCACCATGCCCAATGTACAACAGCGGAACAGTATTAGACCGGCGGGATGGTTGTGCTCAAGAAAAACCAGATTGCTCTCGGCATACGAATAGTTGGCGATAATCGACGTAAAACCAAAGAAAAAGATGGCAGTCGCAATAAAGGTAGACGCCCAACCCCCCACCGAGGACGCCAGCGCTCGCTGGGTGAGCTCAATCCCGCTAATACTGCCCGGCGCGTGGTCTAATGCACCTGATGAAAGAATAATTGCCGCCGTGGCGCTACAGATAACCAGCGTATCGATAAAAACACCGAACATCTGCACATAGCCCTGTGATGCCGGATGCGGTGGATATGGCGTTGCAGATGCTGCGGCATTAGGCGCAGATCCCATACCGGCTTCGTTTGAAAATAGGCCGCGCTGGATACCTTGCGTCATGGCCTGTGCGATACCATACCCCACTGCGCCAGCGGCCGCTTCCTGCAAGCCGAAAGCGCTTTTGAATATCAGCAAAAGGACGTCGGGCATGCGGCTCAGGTTGTGCCCAACCACCCAGAATGCCAGCGCCAAATAGGCGATAGCCATAAACGGCACGATCAACTCTGCTGTTTTGGCAATTGAACGCAATCCGCCAAAAATGATAGCGCCGCTGAACAAAACTAAAGCGATACCGGCATACTGCGGCTTAAGGCCGAAGGCAACGGCGGTGGCCTGAGCAATAGAGTTAGACTGTACGGCGTTAAATACCAAACCAAATGCGATGATTAAGAAGATCGAAAATAGAACGCCCATCCACCGCATACCGAGCCCTCTCTCCATGTAATAGGCGGGGCCGCCACGGTAGTTTCCCTGATCGTCTTTGGTTTTGTATAACTGCGCCAAGGTGCTTTCGATAAAAGAGGTTGCCATGCCAATCACGGCAACTACCCACATCCAGAAAACGGCTCCGGGGCCACCTGCGGTAATTGCAATGGCGACGCCGGTTAAGTTACCGGTGCCAACGCGGGCGGCAAGGCTGGTACATAGCGCCTGAAAGGAAGAAATGCCTGAGCTGTCGGCCTTATTACTGTTTTTTAAAACCGAAAACATATGGCCGAAATGACGAAACTGAATGAATCCGGTTCGAATAGTGAAAAAGATCCCTGTGCCGATCAAAAGATAGATCAGCACCGATCCCCACAATATGTTGTTGATAAAGCTAATTAGATCCGTCAAAACGCTCTCCTAGTGTTCAATAACATCGCGTAACTGCATAAAAGCACAACGAAAATTCCACCGAGCCGATAATATTTTTATGGTGACAACTGGGCTTTGGTGTTGCGCAACTCGCGCAAATTTTGAGGCTGAAAAACGGCAAGAATGTAGCATAAGTTTGAAAAACGATGACGGTTTATTCTCATTTCCGCCTGTGTACTGTTTTTAGCGAAGCCGAAAACGGTTGCCTGCTGTTTCTGCACTAGAACCGATAAAAGTGATAGGTTTTATGACGAGTTTAGTGCATTGCGCAACAGTGGATGCGTGTTATTATCAGCTACAGGCACGTCATAAACCGCCAACAGTTCATGCACAATGGCGTTATTCACTTGAGAATATCCGTGTTATAGCTCAAAAAGTGACAAGCAAAACCATTGCTGCATCAATTCTGGTTTTATGCACCAATAATGGAAACGCTAAAAATGACCGATAAACTGACATCCCTACGCCAGCTGACCACCGTTGTGGCCGACACCGGCGATATCGCTGCAATGAAGTTGTATCAACCACAAGATGCAACTACCAACCCTTCTCTGATCCTGAATGCAGCACAAATTCCTGAATACCGTAAGCTGATTGATGAAGCGATTGCTTGGGCGCGCAGCCAGAGCAGCGACAAAGCTCAGCAGGTTGTGGATGCTTCAGATAAGCTGGCCGTCAATATCGGTCTGGAAATTTTGAAACTGGTCCCAGGCCGCATCTCTACCGAAGTTGATGCGCGCATGTCTTACGACACCGAAGCTAGCGTTGCTAAAGCTAAACGTCTGATCAAAATGTATAACGATGCTGGCATCAGCAACGATCGCATCCTGATCAAACTGGCTTCAACCTGGCAGGGTATCCGCGCTGCGGAGCAGCTGGAAAAAGAAGGCATCAACTGTAACCTGACGCTGCTGTTCTCCTTCGCTCAGGCGCGTGCTTGTGCTGAAGCAGGTGTATACCTGATTTCTCCATTTGTTGGCCGCATCCTTGACTGGTACAAATCAAATACCGACAAGAAAGAATATGCGCCAAACGAAGATCCAGGCGTTGTATCCGTCACCGAAATCTACGAATACTACAAACAGCACGGCTATGAAACCGTGGTTATGGGCGCAAGCTTCCGTAACATGGGCGAGATTCTGGAACTGGCTGGCTGTGATCGTCTGACCATCGCTCCAGCGCTGTTGAAAGAGCTGTCTGAAGCACAGGGCAACGTTGAGCGTAAACTGAGCTACACCGGTGAAATCAAAGCGCGTCCAGCGCGTCTGACCGAAGCTGAGTTCTACTGGCAGCACAATCAGGATCCAATGGCGGTTGATAAACTGTCTGACGGTATCCGCAAGTTTGCCGTAGACCAAGGCAAACTGGAAAAAATGATCGCTGACCTGCTGTAATCAAGCCGTTCAGTTCATGAAACCAGCCCTAGGGCTGGTTTTTTTACATTTAAATAACACTAAAATATTCCCCTCACTTTAGATATGAATAAAGTTGTTTTACTTCATCATCTTAAATAAGTCTCTCTAATTATCCTTGCTTATAAATGTAAAATAATTGTGTATTGTTGATCACAAAAAATAAACATTTATGCTTTTTTTATACGCAATTTTCCAAAATGTAGATATTTTTAAATTATGGCTACGAAATGAGCATGTCTGGAAATTGCTCTGCCGATAATAATTTTCTGCAATGAGGATACTTTCTGATGAATGCGTTAACCGCCGTAAAGCAGGATATCTCTGAAGCTAAAACCAAAGGGCAAGGCTTTACCGTTCGCCCATCGGCACAGTCGCCACGCATGCTTGAACTCAATTTCGATGCTGCTACCACGCAACGCTTTTTAGAGCAGGTGGCTGAATGGCCCGTACAAGCGCTGGAGTACAAATCATTCCTGCGTTTTCGCGTGGCTAAAATCCTTGATGAACTCTGCGGGAACCAGCTTCAGCCATTGCTGCTCAATACCATTCTGGCGCGAACTCAAGGTGCCTTACTGATCGGTGCTGAGGGTATCGATCACGTCGAGCAGGCAGATGAGATGGTCAAAATTGCTACTGCGGTGGCGCATCTAATCGGGCGCTCCAACTATGACGCTATGAGCGGCCAGTTCTATGCCCGTTTTGTAGTGAAAAACGTCGATAGTTCAGATAGCTACCTGCGTCAGCCTCACCGCGTATTAGAGCTGCATAACGATGGCACTTTCGTGGATGAAGTGACTGACTATGTGCTGATGATGAAAATCGACGAGCAGAATATGCAGGGCGGCAATTCCCTATTGCTGCATCTGGATGACTGGGAGTCATTAGATAACTATTTCAGCCACCCGTTGGCTCGTCGCCCAATTCGTTGGACTGCGCCGCCAAGCAAGAATGTTACCCAAGATGTTTTCCATCCGGTATTTGATGTCGATGGGCAAGGGCGTCCGGTGATGCGCTATATCGATCAGTTTGCTCAACCGAAGGATTTCGAAGAGGGCAACTGGCTGAGTGAGCTTTCAGATGCGCTCGAAGGCAGCCGCAATATCGTTTCGGTTCCGGTTCTGGTCGGCAAATTCCTTTTGATTAATAACTTGTTCTGGCTGCATGGCCGCGATCGCTTCACACCGCACCCAGAACTGCGCCGTGAACTGATGCGTCAGCGCGGATATATCAGCTATTCCACCTCGCATTATCAGGCTGGGCAATAAGCCTCGGCTTCATTTGTTATTAACCGAGCGTGCTCTCGTTAGAACCAGAGAGCACGCAAGAGAGTTTGAGGAGGGAATGAGCCGGATGTATGACTTTGTGATCGTTGGCGGTGGCATCATTGGGATGTCGACTGCCATGCAGTTGATCGGCATCTATCCAGATGCCCGCATTGTATTGCTGGAAAAAGAGGGCGGCCCTGCGTGCCACCAGACCGGCCACAATAGCGGTGTGATACATGCAGGTGTTTATTACACGCCCGGTAGTTTAAAAGCCAAATTCTGTTTGGAAGGTAATCGAGCGACGAAAGCCTTTTGTGATGAAAACAATATTCGCTATGACACCTGCGGGAAAATGCTGGTGGCAACGTCCGAGCTAGAAATGCAGCGTATGCGCGCGCTATGGGATCGCACTGAAGCTAACGGCTTAGAGCGTTATTGGCTGAGCGCGGAAGAGCTTCATGAGCGCGAGCCCAACATCGTTGGGCTTGGCGGTATTCTGGTACCCTCCAGTGGGATCGTCAGCTACACCGAAGTCACAACGGCAATGTCAGATCGTTTCCGCGCCGCAGGTGGTGAGATCGTCTATCACGCAGAAGTTACCGCGCTGCGGGAGCATGCGCAGGGCGTGATCGTCACAACGACGGCGGGTGATTATGAAGGATCTAACCTGATCACCTGTTCAGGGCTGATGGCGGATCGTTTGGTGAAAATGCTGGGTGTCGATCCCGGCTTTATTATTTGTCCATTCCGTGGCGAATATTTCCGTTTAGCGCCGCAGCATAATCATATTGTGAACCATCTCATTTATCCGATCCCCGATCCGTCGATGCCGTTTTTAGGCGTGCACCTGACTCGCATGATCGACGGCAGCGTGACCGTGGGGCCGAACGCTGTGCTGGCATTTAAGCGCGAAGGCTATCGCAAACGTGATATTTCGCTCAGCGACACGCTTGAGATATTCGGTTCTTCCGGTATTCGTAGCGTGATGCGGCAAAACCTCAAGTCCGGTCTGGATGAGATGAAAAATTCTCTGTGCAAAAGCGGCTATCTCAAACGCGTACAAAAGTATTGCCCAAGCTTGACCAAACAGGATCTTCAGCCCTATCCCGCAGGCGTGCGTGCTCAGGCCGTTTCGCCCGACGGCAAACTGATTGATGATTTTCTGTTTGTGACCACCGCTCGCAGTATCCATGTTTGCAACGCGCCTTCACCGGCAGCGACTTCGGCGATCCCGATTGGCACGCATATTGTAGGCAAAGTTCAGGCGCTACTGGCAGGACAAACCCATAACGGCCGCACCTTAACCGCGGCAATTAACGATAAGCCGTCTTTGGCAGCCGTATAAACCTTATCGAATAATAAAAGCTAATTTACTGATGAATAAGGAATTCGCTATGCAACTTAACGACTCAACGCTTTTTCGCCAGCAGGCCTTTATTCAGGGAAAGTGGTGTGATGCAGAAAGTAAGAAAACTATTGAAGTGACAAACCCCGCTAATGCTCAGCTTTTGGGCACCGTGCCCAAAATGGGGGCAAATGAAACGCGCATGGCGATTGAAGCGGCCAATCAGGCATTGCCTGCATGGCGTGCGTTAACGGCCAAAGAGCGTGCGACGATCCTGCGTCGCTGGTTCGATCTCATGATGGCTAACCAAGACGATCTCGCCAAGCTCATGACGCTGGAACAGGGCAAACCGTTGGCTGAGGCCAAGGGGGAGATCGCCTATGCCGCCTCTTTTATTGAGTGGTTTGCCGAAGAAGGCAAACGCATTTATGGCGATACCATTCCAGGTCATCAGGCAGACAAACGCCTTATCGTGATCAAACAGCCGATTGGCGTTACCGCTGCGATCACCCCGTGGAACTTTCCTGCGGCAATGATCACGCGCAAGGCAGGGCCTGCGCTTGCCGCTGGCTGCACCATGGTGCTTAAACCCGCGAGCCAAACGCCGTTTTCAGCGTTGGCACTTGCGGAGTTGGCCCAGCGCGCAGGGATCCCAGACGGCGTATTTAACGTGGTGACCGGCTCGGCCAGCGAAGTGGGAAATGAGCTCACGGGCAACCCGCTAGTGCGCAAACTCTCGTTTACCGGATCGACCGAAATTGGTCGTCAGCTGATGCAACAGTGCGCCAAAGACATCAAAAAAGTTTCGCTGGAGCTGGGCGGGAATGCGCCATTCATCGTGTTTGACGATGCTGATTTGGATAAAGCGGTTGACGGTGCGCTGGCCTCTAAGTTCCGTAATGCGGGACAAACCTGCGTGTGTGCAAACCGCCTCTATGTTCAGGATGGGGTTTATGACGCTTTTGCTAAAAAACTGCAGGCTGCGGTTGAAAAACTTACGTTGGGCGATGGTTTAGCGCAGGGCGTAACAACGGGCCCGCTGATTGATGAAAAAGCGGTGGCGAAAGTGAAAGAGCACATTGAAGACGCGCTATCGAAAGGGGCTCGCATTATTACCGGCGGCCAGCCGCACGATTTAGGCGGTAATTTCTTTCAGCCCACCATTTTAGTGGATGTTCCTGCGAACGCTAAAGTTGCCAAAGAAGAGACTTTTGGCCCGCTGGCTCCGCTGTTTCGTTTTAAAGATGAAGCCGATGTGGTTGCGCAGGCCAATGATACCGAATTTGGCTTGGCGGCTTATTTTTACGCGCGCGATCTCAGCCGCGTATTCCGCGTTGGCGAAGCGCTGGAGTACGGCATCGTGGGGATCAACACCGGGATTATTTCGAATGAAGTTGCGCCTTTTGGCGGGATCAAAGCCTCAGGTCTGGGCCGCGAAGGCTCGAAGTATGGCATCGAAGATTATCTCGAAATCAAATATATGTGCATCGGATTGTAAATAGAACTGACCTTACTTTTTAACACCAACAGAGCGGCATCAGCCGCCTACCCGAATACTGAGAGGACACCTGATGAGCACGAATAAAGAACTGATGCAGCGCCGTAGTAACGCCATTCCACGCGGCGTGGGGCAGATCCATCCTATTTTTGCCGAGCGAGCAGAAAACTGCTGCGTATGGGACGTCGAAGGGCGTGAATATCTGGACTTTGCAGGCGGGATTGCGGTTCTGAATACGGGCCATTTGCATCCAAAAGTGGTGGCTGCGGTTGAAGCTCAGCTGAAAAAACTGTCGCATACCTGTTTCCAAGTGTTGGCCTACGAACCGTATTTGGAACTGTGTGAAATCATGAACAAGCGCGTTCCGGGTGATTTTGACAAAAAAACTCTGCTGGTGACGACAGGCTCTGAAGCGGTAGAAAACGCGGTGAAAATTGCCAGAGCGGCCACCAAGCGCAGCGGAACCATCGCTTTTAGCGGTGCTTATCATGGGCGTACTCATTACACCTTATCGTTGACCGGCAAAGTAAACCCTTACTCGGCAGGCATGGGGTTAATGCCGGGGCACGTGTTCCGCGCTTTGTATCCTTGTGAATTACACGGCGTCAGCGACGATGATGCCATCGCCAGTATTCATCGCATTTTCAAAAACGACGCTGCGCCTGAAGATATTGCTGCCATCGTTATCGAACCGGTGCAGGGGGAAGGGGGATTCTATTCAACGTCGCCTGCCTTTATGAAACGCCTGCGCGAACTGTGTGATGAGCATGGGATCATGCTGATTGCCGATGAAGTGCAAAGCGGAGCAGGGCGTACCGGAACGTTGTTTGCGATGGAGCAGTTAGGTGTTGCTGCCGATCTCACTACCTTTGCGAAATCTATTGCGGGTGGTTTCCCTCTCGCAGGCGTAACAGGCAAAGCCGAAATTATGGATGCCATTGCGCCGGGCGGGCTGGGTGGAACCTATGCCGGTAGCCCAATTGCCTGTGCGGCAGCCTTAGCGGTGCTTGAAACTTTTGATGAAGAAAATCTGTTGCAGCGCGCCAACGATGTGGGACAGAAGCTGAAAGATGGCCTGCTCAATATCGCAGAAACTCATCCAGAAATCGGTGATGTGCGTGGTCTTGGCGCGATGATTGCGATTGAACTGTTCGAAAACGGCGATGTGCATAAACCGAATGCCAAACTGACGGCAGAAGTGGTTGCGCGTGCGCGTGATAAGGGGCTCATCCTGTTGTCATGCGGGCCGTACTATAACGTGCTGCGTATTCTGGTTCCGCTCACGGTCAGTGACGCGCAGATCAAACAGGGTCTGGATATTATCGCCGAATGTTTTACCGAGGCTAAGAAGAACTAAGCGCAACGAGGTGCTTGTGGTTACGCGAGTAGCACCCGTCATAAAGGAAGTCTGATGGCTAAATAATAACAATGCGCGTGCTCCGGCGCGGGAATGCCGGAGCGCTCTCCCTAAGTGCAAAACTTTCGAGAGGGTTCGAATTATGGGTCAGATTGCAGAAACAAACTCGCTGGGAGGCGGGCTGAAGTCCCGCCATGTCACCATGCTGTCCATTGCAGGTGTTATCGGCGCTAGCCTATTTGTTGGCTCAGGCGTTGCGATTTCACAGGCGGGGCCAGCGGTATTACTGTCTTATCTTTTCGCTGGTTTGCTGGTGCTGTTGATTATGCGCATGCTCGGTGAAATGGCGGTGGCGTCGCCGGATACCGGCTCCTTCTCAACCTATGCCGAACGATCTATTGGCAAATGGGCAGGGTATACCATTGGCTGGCTTTACTGGTGGTTCTGGGTTTTGGTGATCCCTCTGGAAGCCAATATCGCCGCCATCATTCTTAACTCGTGGCTACCTGTAGTGCCTATCTGGCTATTTTCATTACTCATTACTTTGGCACTAACCGGTAGTAATTTGCTTAGCGTTAAGAACTACGGTGAGTTTGAATTTTGGTTGGCGCTGTGCAAAGTGATCGCCATTCTGGCCTTTATCGTGGTGGGGGCTATTGCCATCACCGGATTTTATCCGCATGTTCAGGTCAGCGGCGTGTCTCGGCTTTGGGATCACGGCGGCTTTATGCCAAATGGCTTTGGGGCAGTGATCAGCGCCATGTTGATCACCATGTTTTCTTTTATGGGCGCGGAGATCGTAACGATCGCGGCGGCTGAGTCAGATACCCCAGACAAGCATATTGTGAGGGCGACCAACTCCGTGATTTGGCGTATTGCGATCTTCTATCTGTGCTCGATCTTTGTGGTGGTGGCGTTGGTTCCTTGGAACGCACCGGAGCTGAAAACCGTAGGATCTTATAGCTCGGTGCTGCAGCTGCTACATATTCCGCATGCCAAATTGATCATGGACTGTGTGATCCTGTTGTCCGTCACCAGCTGTTTGAATTCGGCGCTGTATACCGCTTCGCGTATGCTGTATTCACTGAGCCACCGTGGTGATGCGCCCGCCTTTATGGGGAAAACCAACCGCAGTAAAACGCCTTATGTGGCGGTTTTATTGTCAACCGGCGCGGCGTTTTTAACCGTGATTGTTAACTATTATGCCCCCGCGAAGGTGTTTAATTTCCTGATCGCCAGTTCTGGCGCAATCGCTTTGCTGGTGTATTTAGTGATTGCGGTTTCTCAGCTGAGAATGCGTAAGATCCTGTTAAGGCAGGGCAACGAGCTCAAGCTTAAAATGTGGCTATATCCCTATCTAACATGGACGGTGATCCTGTTTATCACCTTCGTGTTAGTGGTGATGATGTTTAGGCCAGAACAGCGTATCGAAGTGGTTTCAACCGTGCTGTTGGGCATTGGTATCATTTGTACTGTGCCGATCATGACTCGCTGGAAGGCGCTGTTTGAGTGGCAAAAACAGCCTCAGCAGAGTTTGAGGTAACGAAGGGGTTTGCTAATAATCTTGATGCGCCGGTTTGGTCAGTACTGAAACGGCGCATTTTCGTATAAGAGATCCTGCAACTTTGGTAGGTTATTCTTTTTGCTTCGTGGCTATTTGGGAGCTATGCCTATGACCGCCTCTTTACCTTATTCCACGTTTGACGGTTATCAATGGCTGAAAAGAGACATCATCCGCGGTATCTATCAGCCGGATGAAAAGTTACGCATGAGCCTGTTGACGAGCCGCTATGGACTGGGCGTTGGCCCGTTACGCGAGGCGCTTTCACAGCTGGTGGCAGAACATCTGGTGACGGTGGTTAGCCAAAAAGGCTATCGCGTTGCCTCGATGTCGCAGGCCGAATTGCTCGATATTTTTGATGCTCGAGCCAATATGGAATCGATGCTGGTGCAGTTGGCGATTGAGCGCGGCAAAGACGATTGGGAGGCTGAGATCCTCGCGCGTTCTCATATGCTCGCCAAACTAGAGGCCAGTGATGCCAGCGAAGATTTGCTGGATGAATGGGATCAACGCCATCAGGCATTTCACACGGCGATTGTTGCCGGATGCGGCTCGCAATACCTGCTGCAAATGCGAGCCAGACTGTTTGATCTCGCGGCGCGCTACCGCTTCATTTGGCTGCGAGAAACCGTGCTTTCCGTGGAGATGCTAGAGAATAAACATCATGAGCATGATGAACTGGTGAAGGTGATTTTGGCTCGTGATGGAAAGCGCGCCGGTGAGCTGATGCGGCAGCATTTGCTCACGCCGATACCGATTATTCGGGAGGCAATGGAGGGGAAGGGGGCATAAGTTTTTTAGATATGGGGTAAGTTTCGTCCGCCTAAAACACTGAGCTCTACATTTAAACCGTGCAGGCGTCCGACGAAAGGTTGCTAGCGCAATCTCTCAATTACTCATGCTCGAATACTTTAATTAGGGGTAAGTTACGTCCGCCTAAAACACTGAACTCCACATTTAAACTGTGCAGGCGT
>NZ_FMIQ01000059.1 GCF_900095695.1 Hafnia alvei
CGAAGACATAAACAAATAAAATCTTTTGAATTTGATTTTGACCTTCTCCGGCACGTTGTTTTTCAGCCGAATAGAGGAATGCAGGCTAGGATTCGCCGACAGGGACGTCGGCGAAAGAACGGAGGAGCCAGGATGGAGATTGCCGTTCGTTCCGTTAAAGCCGGAATGACGATATGAGGGAACCTGCGAAGCAGGCTGAAGAACGGTGCCAAGCCGGGTTGTTAGGGGGCGGCGATTGGCCCCCTAACACGGACGCCCGCACGGTTTAAATGTGGAGTTCAGTGTTTTAGGCGGACGTAATCTCACACAACCCCGACATACTCCCAATAGGCGGACGTAACCTCATACAATCCATACATGCTCACGCCCCCTATTCCTCCACCCGCCCCTCAGCCACCTTCTTCCCTCGATTCACATATCTTTGCGCCAAAACCGCACATACCATCAGCTGGATTTGGTGGAAAATCATCAATGGCAAAACCATCATACCCACCGCGGAGGCTGGGAAAAGTACGTTTGCCATCGGGATCCCGTTCGCCAAGCTCTTTTTAGAGCCACAAAATACAATAGTGATTTCATCTGCGGTGTTAAACCCTAGCCAACGAGCAGCAAAGGTGTTAATGACCAGCACAATCGCTAGCAGCACGGTGGAGAAGACAACGATAGACAGCAGCGACCAGACGTCAATCTGGTGCCAAATTCCTTCAATAACGGCTGCGCTGAATGCGGTATAGACCACTAACAAAATCGAAGATCGGTCAGTGATATTAATCAGCTTACGGTGACGTTCGACCCATTTGGCAATGAGAGGACGAGATAAATGCCCCACCACAAACGGAACCATCAGCTGTAGGATAATTGCGCCAATTGCGTGCAGCGTATCGGTTTCACCACCCTGCGTATGCATCAACAGTCCCACCAGCAGTGGCGAAAGGAACACGCCAAGAATGCTAGACGCCGATGCGCTACAAATTGCGGCGGCGACGTTTCCCCCCGCCATTGAGGTATAAGCAATCGCCGACTGAACGGTTGCAGGCAATGCGCATAAATAAAGGAAACCAAGGTAGAGCGCAGGGCTCAAAAGATTAGGCACCACCACGTTGAGCGCTAACCCTAGTAGAGGGAAAAGCGCAAAGGTGCTGAGAAAGACGACTAAATGCAGCTTCCAATGACCCATGCCAGAAACAATGGCTTCACGTGAAAGTTTGGCGCCGTGCATAAAAAACAGCAACGCAATCGCCGCAGTGGTGAGATGTTCAAAGATCGTTTTGTAAATCCCTTCACAAGGGAATAACGACGCCAGAATCACCACGCAAATCAGAACCAGTAAAAACTTATCAATACGCAAACGTTGCAGCCAAGACATAACTCAACATCCCTTACCAAAAATGTGCATGTACATAAGGTTTAATGAAAAAACAAAGCCTTCTTTCTATGATTCAATGAATATACGAAAGAAGGCTAATCTGAGACTACTCGCTATTACATCAACAAAAGGTATCAGCAAGCTGTATCAACGTAGAGATAACAGCACCACACTAAGCAGGTATCGGCAACGCTCTTTGCTGTAACGAAGACTCTTGCCCCAATTCCAGCAGCTCCATTACGGTTATCGCCTCGCAAGCTGGTACGGGATTATCACCGTCACCGTTAATCGCATCACGAATACCGGCATAATACGCCGGATAGTTGCCCGGAATAGTCAGCAACGACTGCTCTGCCATAATGTCGTCTTGCACCAGCGTTAACACGCCATCACGCATGTCATAACCCCAATCCGTCTGCGGTGGGCGCTCACCGGCCTTCAAGCGATCCTCTTGTGGATCTAATCCATGTTTGATGTAGCTGCCTTTCGTGCCATGAACCACATAACGCGGCGTTTCAGCGGCCGTAACCATGCTGCCGTGCAAAATGACGCGCTTATCGGAGTAATACAAAATGGCGTGAAAATAGTCTGTGGTTTGCGAGTTTGGCCGCATCGCTGCCAGATCCGCCAACAGTCTTTGAGGTTTGCCAAACAGCTGCAAGGCTTGATCGAGCAAATGTGAGCCCAGATCAAACCAGATCCCACTGCCCGCGCCTACTTTTTCGCGCCAGCGGTCACGGACCTCCAGACGAAAACGATCGTAGTGTGATTCAAACTGCACCACATCACCCAGTGCGCCTTCCGCCAGTAGGTTTTTCACCGTAAGAAAATCACTGTCCCAGCGGCGGTTATGAAACACCGACAGCAGCCGCTTTTGCTGCTTAGCCAGCATATCTAACTCGCGTGCTTCCTGTAGATTTACCGTGAAAGGCTTATCCACCACCACATGTTTACCCGCCAGCAACGCCTGTTTCGCTAAAGGGTAATGCGTAATGTTAGGCGTTGGGATAACCACCATATCAATATTAGGATCGGTGAAAAGCTGCCCCGGTTCGCCAACCACCGTCATTCCTGGCCAATCAGCGCGTACTTTCTCAGCATCGCTGCTTGAAACCGCCGCTAATGTTAGACCCGGCGTACCAGCAATCAACGGTGCATGGAACGTTTTACCCGCAAAGCCATAACCGATAAGCCCAACACGAATTGAATCCGCCATACAAAACCTCGCTGCCCTAGCAATCAAAAAAGTAAGAGATGACCTTAGATCATCTTTTCAACTTATACATTGTTATCGAAATATTAAGATAGTGCTATTTGATAGCCTGTTTTAGGACGAGGAGCAAGGGGACTCCGTGCGATCTCGATTAGACGGGTAATTATTAGACAAGATCTCAACGCTGCAAGCGCCGCCTTGGCAGCACTCGCATCGAGAGCAAAATCATTGGTTCAATCTTTGGAGATTGTAGTTTGATGTGTGAAAGTCAGACAGAGGCTAACGTAGGGCTTGATTAACCATTTGAGTCACTTTCTGCAGCGTAGCTCCGGCGTTTTGAACCCCCGATTTTTCCTGCTCCTTCACCCAACTCTCCTGCACGTCCTGATACCGAGAGAGCGTTTTCCACTGCTGCAGTTCTTTGGCCTGAAGAATGCTCACGTTAGCCCCGGTTTTGCGCATCTCAGCAATCTGTGTGTCAAAAGCCTTATTCATAACTGAACCTTGCTTTTTATAGGCTATCTCTGCTGCGCGTTGGATCGCATCCTGATCTTGCTTCTCAAGCTCATTCCATGTGTCTTTATTTATGACTAACAGATAGATATGCCCTAACCATAGGTTTTTCGCTATCAGTATATTGGGCGCTGTTATGTGTGCATCAATCTCATAGCCACTGTCAACGTTAACCATGATGCCATCCAGCGCTCCGGATCGCAGCGCGTTACGCGTCTCATCTCCCCACGGCATTGTCACAGCCTTAGCACCTGCATGTGTTAAAAAAGCCTGATGCCAAAAACTGGCTGAGCGCCACGTTTCTCCTTTTACTTCCGTCAACGATGTCAATGGATGAGTGCTAAAGAAAGCAACCGGATAACCCGTGGCGAAATACAGATTTACCACGTTTTTTTGCTCGAGTTCTGCAGGGAAAGCGGGGACTTCAGCGTAGATATGACGGAAAAAACTAACTTGCCGATCGGCCGAAGGCCCAACGGGGAAACTTTTGAAAATCTGATGTAAAGGTAGCTGCTTCGCGGTGTATTCAGGCACGACGATGGCCATATCCGCACGCTTTCCCTGACCAACCAACGCCAGAGCCCCATAACCAGCAGCAAGTTCACCGCCCCAATGAGGCTCTATTTTCAAACGACCATGAGATTCTTTTTCAATGGCAGAGAAAAATACATCATTAATAAATTCGGTTCGCGTTCCACCCAACGCTTCGTGATCGCTGTATTTTAAGGTTTTCACTGCAAATGCCGTGCTTGGTAGCAGTGCGCCAGCGAGAACAACTGCCAGAAGTTTCTTAGCCAATTCCATTTGATATCTCATCTCCTATGATAAAAAACCCTTGATAAAAAAGTGACACCGTCACCAATCTACACTCTCAGCAAAGTACTCTGTCTTTCGCTCTGGCGGCGCTCTCCTGCGCTCATCGATGAGGAATCATTGACTTCATGATTACGACGACGGTAATCGCTCGGGCTAACGCCAACACGCTTGCGGAAAACGCGTGAAAAATAGAGCTGATCGTCGTAGCCCACCACGCGGCCAATTGTCGCAATAGGTTCTTGAGTCGTTTGCAGCAGCAGTTTAGCGCGAATAACCCGCTGATCTTCACGCCAACGCAGAATATTCACCCCCACCTGTTCACGGAAAAGATGAGCGAGGCGCGACGGTGATAAGCAAACGTGTTTCGCCACATCTTCGATACGCAGCTCATCGGCCAAATTACCGGTAATAAACTGGCAGGCTTCAATAATGCGTGCATCCATAATACGCTGTGGTGCCTGTGGGTCTTCTTCCATCGCGCGCAGCAACAAACGCTCAAGCAGGTTCATTGCCAGCTCTTCCGCAAAGCGGCGCCCGGATTTGTGTGTTTGTTCAATATTGGCAAATAGGCGATCAAACTCCAGTAGCGTATTTTCAGGCAATACCATGTGCCCCACGCCATTAACCTGACTATGCCACTCTAACCAATCAGCCCAGTAGGCGCGTGGACGAAAATAGACCCACCGGTGATACCAACAATCGCTTTCCGATGAGCGCCCATAAAAGTGGCTGGCTTTCGGTGGAAATAACAGCAACTCTCCCGGTTTGCTGTATAAAGTTTCTTCTCCCTCTTTGCCGCTAAAAATGCGGCCTTCACCTTTGATCGTCAAATTGAGGATATAGCCTTTCATGCCCTCAGGGCGATCAATAAAGAAGTCTAATGGGCCCTCGGCAATAATCGGCGTTAATCCTGCGACCAAATAAGCGTTAAAACTGTATCCCGGTAATAAAGGATTTGGTTGTGGGTCCTGCATTAAACGTTGATACATCGTCCCTCCCATCCATTAGTAAACCACCTAACCAGTTTACAGAGCAGCGAAAACGCTGCTCATAATTGCTGTAAAAATGTGAAGCAGATAAATAATTATCTATAATTTATACTTAACAATCAGGACTCATCCTATTTCAGCTCACGTTTTAGCCATAATTTTGTTCCCTCACGGGATTAGGCGAGCGTTTTCTTGGCGAGCTGTTTGTAGCGGTCAAAAATGACCGCTGCCAACAAGATAACCCCCCGCACCACGTACTGAGAGAATGGTGAAATATTCAGCAAATTCATCGCGTTTTCCACCGTTCCTAGAATCAGCACACCCGCGATGACATAAGATATCTTGCCAATTCCGCCTTTAAGCGATACGCCACCCAGCACGCAGGCCGAGATCACGATCAGCTCGTAGCCTATTGAGGTCATTGGCTGGCCGCTGGTCATACGTGACGCTAAAATGATCCCTGCCGCCGCCGATACCAACCCCGACAACACAAAGATAATAATTTTGGTGCGTACCACCGGAACCCCAGCCAAACGCGCGGCTTCTTCGTTACCGCCAATCGCTAAGGTATTTCGCCCAAAAGTGGTTTTATTTAGCAAGAAACCAAACAAAATAAAGCAGATAACGGTGATCCAAATCGGTGCCGGAAGCCCTAGCCAGTTGGCATAGCCCAATGCAAAAAAACGTTCGTCTTCGATACCGACCGCTTTGCCATCAGAAATAATGTAGGCCAAACCGCGTACAATCTGCATCGTGGCTAACGTGGTAATCAGCGCGTTGATCTTTAAACGAGCAATCACAAAACCGTTAACCAAGCCACACACGGCGCCCAGCAATAAACCAGCAAAGATGCCGATCCACAGGCTTTCAGTCATGTTAATGACAACAGCAGCAGTAACTCCCGCACAGGCAATAACCGAAGCAACTGACAGGTCAAAGTCACCTGATGCTAAGCAAAACAGCATCCCGCAGGCCACCATGCCCGACATTGAGATGGCTAGCCCAAGCCCCTTCATATTGATAAACGAGCCAAAATTAGGCACAAAAATCAAACAGGCGATAAACAGCGCGGCAAACACCACTAGCATGCCGTAACTATCCCAAATGCGGCTGAGGTTAAGCCCTCTTTTTCCTGATTTAACCGTCGCCGGCGTTGACGTGACACTCGACATAATTCTGCTCCTAGACTTTTCAGGCCGCATGAGAGGAAGTGGAGATACCGGGCATGGCGAGGGCCAACGCTTTGGCCTCGCTGGCGTTTTCACGCAGCAGCTCGCCAGAAACCGCGCCCTCACGCATAACAACAATGCGATCAGCAAGGCCGAGCACTTCAGGCAAATCACTCGAAGCAAACAACACGGCAATACCCTGCTCAGCCAGTTGGTAGATCACATGATAGATTTCGTGTTTAGCACCGACATCAATGCCGCGCGTTGGCTCGTCCAGTAAAATGACCTTCATATCTTCAGACAGCCAACGTCCCAAAATGGCTTTCTGCTGGTTGCCACCGGAGAGATTCATAATCAGTTGTTCTGGGCTTGGGGTTTTGATGTTTAGCGCACTGATACGCCGATCCGCATTCTTGACTTCCCACTGATGATTTATCAGGCAACCGGCGGTTAACGTATTGCGGCGTGCGCTGATGTTAATATTCTCTCGCACCGAGTGAACGGGAATAATGCCGTCTGCTTTGCGATCCTCGGGGCATAGCATCATGCCTTGGCGTATCGAATCTATCGGGCTGCGCACCTGCATATCACGCCCGTCCAACAGCACTTTTCCCTGTGTAATTTTGGTGCCACCAAACAGCGCTTTCATCAGTTCGCTGCGACCGGCACCCACTAACCCAAAGAGCCCAACAATTTCGCCTTGTTTCACCTGTAACGAAACAGGCTGCTTCACGCCCGGAGCCAATACCTGTTCAACCGCCAGACGAACCGGCCCATGTTCACGCGGCTGATAGCCATAGACATCACCCAAGTCGCGCCCCACCATGGCCTGAACTAGGGTCTCGTGATTGACCTGCTGCATATCGTCAAACGTTTTTACGTACTTGCCGTCTTTAAACACCGTAATGGCATCGCTCAATGCGAAGATCTCTTCCATACGATGCGACACATAGATAATGACGCGCCCTTCCGCGCGAAGTTCGCGGATTACTCGAAACAGCTGCTCGATTTCCCGCGACGACAGCGAACTGGTCGGCTCATCAAAAGCAATCACCTTGGCATTTCGTGCCAGCGCCTTAGCGATTTCAACCATCTGCCACTGGCCGATGGAGAGATATTTCAGCGGCGTTTGTGGATCAATATCCAAACCTAAGTGTTCAAGCTGTAATCGACTCTCATAATTGAGCAGAGAATTATTCACAAAGCCTTTTTTGGCCGGTAACTGGCCCAGATAAATGTTTTCAGCCACCGTCATCTCAGGCACCAAATGCAGCTCTTGATAAATAATGGCCACACCAGCATCCAGCGCATCGGTCGTTTTATTGAATTGAACCGGCTCACCTTTAAGCAAAATTTCACCCTGCGTCGGCGTATAGCTGCCGCTGAGAATTTTCAGCAACGTCGATTTGCCCGCGCCGTTTTCGCCCATCAGGGCATGGATTTGACCCGCTTGGCAGCGAAAACTGATGTCATCCAGCGCCTTCACCCCGGGAAATGTTTTCCCGATATGGCGGAATTCCAAATAGGGTACGTTGGAGGTCATAAACTCTCTCCTTACCAGCCTGCGGCTAAAGTCGTGAATTGATAGGATCTCGCCACTCAATGCGAGATCCGTTTCTCATTTAAACGAAGGCGGCTATAACCCTTTCTTTTTCAACTCTTCTTTAAAATTGTCACGCGTAATCAGCACCACATCTGTCACCGCCGTGAACTTGGCGGGCTCAACGTCTTTCGTCACCCAATCATTCAGCATCTGGATGCTTTTGTAGCCGTGGATATCGGGGCTTGGTAATAGAGAACCGTAGAAGCCCGTTGGGTTAGCTTTTGAAAGTTCGCTAACCGCATCCACGCCGTTGATACCAATACCAATCACGTTATCGGCTTTAAACCCTTGGCCTTCCGTTGCGCGCACGCCGCCAAGCACGGTGTTGTCATTCATGCCCACGATCAGCCAGTTTTTAACTTTCGGATACTGCACTAACATGGAGTTAGCCGCGTCAAACGCGCCGGGAATATCATTCGACTTGGTCGGTACTTTGTAGATTTGCTTTTCTGGGAAACCGGCTGCTTTTAAGGCATCCATTGAGCCAGTGGTACGGCGGCGCGCGGTATCCAGTTCATCCGCGGTAATCGCCATCACCCCAGTTTCGTCCACTTTCCAGCCGCGCTTGTTCATCTCTTTCCACAGCTCTTGCCCTTGGCGCGCGCCAATTTCACTGGCCGCCATCATCACCAATGGCACATTTTCCATCGGTTTACCTTTGGCATTGACAAACTGATCGTCGACCGCGATGACTTTTAAATCGTAGCTACGCGCCTTGGCGATAATCGCAGGGCCAAGTTTTGGGTCCGGCGTACAAATAACAAAACCTTTGGCGCCGCTTGCGGCAAGGCTATCAATGGCATTTAACGTTTTCTCGCCGTCAGGAACGGCAATTTTAATCACGTCGAATCCCAAATCTTTTCCAGCTTTATCGGCAAATGCCCATTCAGTTTGGAACCAAGGTTCTTCCGGTTGCTTAACCAAAAAACCGAGTTTCATGTTCTCGGCCATAGCCGATTGTGACATAACAGCAGCCAGTCCAATGGCAGCCAAAGCCTTAGTGAATTTATGCATATTTCTAACTCTCCAATTTCGTCATTCTTATGTAGCAGATTTGTCATACAGACCATGCTGTTTAACAACACAAAGCTAGGTGTACGAATTTAGGGGGTTTAGCGCAGTAGATGCCAAATGATGGGATATCACACTGCAATGTAAGGTCGTTGTATAAGACGGGCTAAGTTTTAGCGGCTAATTAAAGAACAAATAGAGAGCAAAATCACACCAGAAAAATACAGCCATTATGTGCATATATTTAGCAATTCAATAACAATCCAAACTTTTGATACTGCTCACACAAATGCATGCCATAGCTGAAAAATACATACTTGCAGCTAAGCCTTCCTCACACTAAAGGGGCTCTATTTCCTATGTTAGTTAGCAGTGAAATCTATATAACAGGAGATAGGGAATGCGCGTGAACCCCATTGCAATCGGGCTGGATTTTGGTAGTGACTCAGTGCGTTCGCTCGCCGTAGATTGTGTGACCGGGCAAGAGTTAGATACCGAGGTCGTCTACTATCCACGCTGGAAAGAAGGACTATTTTGCGATGCGCCCGCCAACCAATTTCGCCACCATCCGCTCGACTACATTGAATCGCTCGAACAGGCGATAAAAGCCGTGGTAGCAAGGATGAGTGCGGAACAACACGCTGCGGTGGTCGGGATCGGCGTCGATTCTACCGGCTCGACGCCAGCACCGATTAATGATGACGGCGATGTGCTCGCGTTACTGCCGGAGTTTGCCAATAACCCCAACGCGATGTTTGTATTGTGGAAAGACCATACCGCTATCGAAGAAGCCGAGGAGATCAACCAGCTATGCCGCAGCGGCACGTTCCCTGACTACACGCGCTATATCGGCGGCGTGTACTCGTCGGAGTGGTTTTGGGCGAAAATCCTACATATCAGCCGTCAAGATCGCGCGGTATGTCAATCAGCAGCATCTTGGATTGAGTTATGTGACTGGGTACCTGCGCTGTTGTGCGGTAAACAGCAGCCGCATCAGTTAAAACGTGGACGTTGCAGCACCGGACACAAAGCCCTTTGGCATCCCTCATGGGGAGGCGTTGCTCCACGCGAATTTCTTGAAGCGCTCGATCCCTGTCTTGGCGAAAAACTTCAACAGCCTCTGTTTAGTGAAACCTACACCGCAGATCTTCCGGTGGGGAAATTAAGCGATGAATGGGCACAGCGCTTAGGCCTCTCAACCGATGTAGTCCTTTCCGGCGGCGCATTTGACTGCCATATGGGTGCCGTTGGCGCGGGTGCGCAGCCGTATACGCTGGTGAAAGTGATTGGTACATCAACCTGCGACATTTTGATTGCCGATCAACAGTTAATCGGCGATCGCACCATTGCCGGAATTTGCGGGCAGGTCGATGGCAGCGTGATCCCAGGCTATGTCGGGCTAGAGGCCGGCCAGTCGGCGTTTGGCGATATGTACGCTTGGTTCAGCCGTTTATTAACGTGGCCGCTGCATCAAGTCGCCAAACAACACCCCGAGCTGGCCCCACAGTTAGAAAGCACCATCAAAAACTTATTACCGGCTCTCACCGAAGAGTGGGCCAAAGCCCCCCATCTTAATCACCTTCCTGTGGTTTTGGACTGGTTCAACGGCCGCCGCACGCCTTTTGCTAATCAGCGTCTGAAAGGCGTGATCGCCGATCTTAATTTAGGAACCGATGCGCCAGCCCTATTCGGCGGGTTTATTGCCGCAACGGCTTTTGGCGCACGCGCCATCATGGAGTGCTTTGAACATCAGGGCGTGCCGGTGGAAAACGTCCTGACGCTCGGAGGGATCGCGCGTAAATCACCGGTGATCATGCAGGTATGCTGCGATGTGATGAATCGCCCGGTGCAAATTGTTGCCTCCGATCAGTGCTGCGCATTGGGAGCCGCGATTTTTGCCGCCGTTGCCGCAGGCACCTACCCCGACATCGCCACCGCCCAGCAGAACATGGCCAGCCAAGTTGAACGTACGTTACAACCAAATCCAGAGCGAGTGGCGCGTTTCCAGCAGCTTTACGAACGTTATCAGCAGTGGTGTCAGAGCGCTGAGCCCTGCTACGCCGCCGTCAAACTTTAATCTCATTCAGAATTTACGGAGTCATCATGCAACAGTTCCAACAAAGCGAAGTCTGGTTCGTCATCGGCAGCCAGCATTTATACGGCCAACGTACATTACAGCAGGTCAAAGAGCAGGCTGAAAAAGTGGTCGCCCATCTGAATCAGAGCGGGTTGCCGGTCAAACTGGTGCAAAAACCGTTGGCGACGACGCCGGATGAAATCACGGCGCTATGCCGCGATGCAAACTATCAAGATAATTGTCTTGGCCTACTGGTTTGGCTACATACATTTTCGCCAGCGAAAATGTGGATCAACGGCCTCCGCCGCCTAGAGAAACCACTGCTGCAATTCCATACCCAGTTTAATGCCCAAATTCCGTGGGATAGCATGGATATGGACTTTATGAACCTCAATCAAACCGCACACGGGGGCCGAGAGTTCGGCTTTATCGGCGCGCGTATGCGTCAGCAGCACAGCGTTGTTGCCGGGCATTGGGAAGATCGACAGGCACAAGAAGGCATCGCACGTTGGATGCGCACGTGCGCTGCAAAACACGAAAGTCAGCATCTGAAAGTGGCACGTTTTGGCGATAATATGCGTGAGGTGGCGGTGACGGAAGGAAATAAAGTCAGCGCTCAAATTCAATTTGGCTATAGCGTGAATGGCTATGCGCTGGGTGATTTGGAACAGGTGGTCAACGAAGTTAGCCATGGCGACATCAGCGCGCTGGTGGAAGAGTATGAAGCCAGCTATATCCTGACCGACGCCGTGAAAAACGGCGGTGCAAAACGCGAAAATCTGCTGGATGCCGCACGCCTTGAATTAGGTATAGAACGCTTCCTTCAGCAAGGCGGTTTTCATGCCTTTACCACCACATTTGAAAACCTCTATGGGCTAAAACAACTGCCTGGCTTAGCCTGCCAACGATTGATGCAAAAAGGCTATGGCTTTGGTGCCGAGGGCGATTGGAAAACCGCCGCCCTGTTGCGCATCATGAAAGTGATGGCGGCGGGCCTACCAGGCGGTACGTCTTTCATGGAGGATTACACCTACAATTTCCAGCCTGGAAACGATCTGGTGGTGGGATCGCATATGCTGGAAGTCTGTCCGTCAATAGCCAAAGAAGAAAAGCCGCTGCTGGATGTTCAGCATCTCGGCATTGGCGGTAAAGCCGACCCTGCTCGCCTGCTGTTTTCAACCCCTGCGGGCGCAGCGCTGAATGCCAGCCTGATTGATTTGGGCGATCGTTTCCGCCTCTTGGTTAACTGCGTAGATACCGTTGAACAGCCACGTGATTTACCAAAACTGCCTGTTGCACGCGCCATCTGGAAAGCCCAGCCGTCGTTAGCCACCGCGGCTGAAGCATGGATTTTGGCCGGAGGCGCGCATCATACGGTATTTACCCAAGCGCTAGACGTTGAGTATTTGCGCTTATATGCAGAAATGCACAATATCGAGTTCTTACTCATTGATAATTCCACCACGCTTCCCGCCTTTAAAAATGAGATCCGCTGGAATGAAATGTATTACATGTTGAACCGTAAATAACTCATCACGCAATATAAAATGGCAGCACAGTGGTTATAACTGTGATTGCCATTTTTTATGGTCTCGCACAACGAAACCACGTGCAAACAGCAATCGTGAATATAAAAACACGCCACGCGAAATTGAGTACTTCATTTTGTTTGAAAGTATTTTACACTATTTAATTAGCCGAAAATTATCTTGAACCTGCCCGCCGTCGATATATTAGACAGGCGATCAGCGTGTTACTTGTTAAATTATAACCTTTTTTTAATTATGTAACACGTATCACTAATATTGTACTAGACAGATGGTTTTCACTACATATACTGGAAACTCTTCTGTTATCCTTCCTGTTGATGAACATATAAAATGAACGTAAATGATTATCTGCTAAAGTTCCGCAGAGTTAGCACACTGGAAAGCTTAGAAAAACTCTTTGATCATCTTAATTACTCTCTCATTGAGGATGAGGAAATTATTAATATGTATCGTGCTGCCGATCATCGCCGCGCAGAATTAGCCAGCGGCGGCCGCTTATATGATGTGGGCTGTGTGCCTAAAGAGATCTGGCGCTACGTTCAATAAAAATTATTAACCGCATTATATTGCCGTTGGCTATTCGTTTGAATGCGGTTTCACTTTAACGTTTGGTGCTAAAGTGAACGTATTTTTTGTTATCATCAGACAATAAACTTTATTGTCGTGGCCTTATAGCTAATTCCCTTTAAATTCATTTCATTAATAAGCAAAAAGCATGAGAAAAGAGTACTTACTCAGCCCATTTTAGCGTTTACTGGCTGCTTATTTTTGCCAAGGATAATGCTTACTATGCTCTCTCGTGCTGCCACCTTTCTCCCACTCATTGGCTCATTATTTGCCCTGTATATTATTTGGGGTTCTACTTACTTTGTCATTCGTCTTGGCGTGGAAAGTTGGCCACCATTAATGATGGCCGGCGTGCGGTTTCTCTGTGCTGGCCTAGTAATGCTTACGTTTCTCCGTCTACGCGGCCACAAAATGCCAAGCGGTCGTCCTCTATTAAACGCCGCCATCATCGGTATTTTGCTGCTGGCAGCCGGCAACGGCGCTGTGACCGTGGCTGAGCATCAAGATGTTCCCTCCGGGATTGCGGCGGTCATGGTGGCCACCGTTCCCCTTTTCACCCTGTGCTTTAGTCGAATGTACGGAATGCCAACGCGTTGGTTAGAGTGGCTGGGGATTGCAATTGGCCTGTGTGGCATTATTTTGCTCAACAGCGGCGGGCATTTAAGCGGCAATCCGTGGATGGCGCTGCTTATTTTAGCGGGTTCAATGACGTGGGCGTTCGGCTCAGTGTGGGGTTCTCGCGTTGAGTTACCGGCAGGCCTGATGGCTGGAGCCATTGAAATGCTCACCGCTGGGATAGTCTTACTTATCGCCAGCGCCATAGCCGGTGAACGTATGACGCAAATGCCAAGCCTACAGGGTATTTTGGCGGTAAGTTATCTGGCGGTTTTCGGCTCTCTGATCGCGATTAGCGCGTATATGTTTTTGATTCGTAACGTTCGCCCCGCCGTTGCCACCAGCTATGCCTACGTTAACCCGGTAGTCGCCGTGTTGTTAGGTACTGGTTTGGGCGGTGAAACGCTGTCGTCAACCGAATGGCTTGCGCTGTGTGTCATTATCGTCGCAGTTCTTCTGGTGACACTGGGCAAATATCTCCTGCCACAACATTGATTTCTCGCAGAGTAAACGTTTGCGTAGTGTGAAATATTACGCGCGAAAAATGCGTGTCGGACGGTATTCTTCATTGAGTGTACTGCCCGATAGCCTATAATCGTCGCCATTAACCTGTTTGCCTTTACCTGTTTTTGCAAGGATCACGACCCCATGACGTCCCTCCCCGAACAGATGCATGCTCCTCAGTTAAAACCTATCGCCCAGATCGCTGAACGACTGGGGATCCCATCGACACATTTGATCCCCTATGGCCACTACGCGGCCAAAATAGACATCAAGGCAATTAGACCCGAGCAAGGTACTGGCCAGTTAGTGTTGGTTTCCAGTATTACGCCAACGCCATTAGGTGAAGGTAAAACCGTCACCACTATCGGCTTAAGCCAAGGGCTGAACTTTATTGGCAAAAAAGCACTGGCGTGTATTCGTCAACCGAGCCTTGGCCCCGTGTTCGGGGTGAAAGGTGGTGCAGCCGGCGGCGGCGTGGCACAGGTCCTGCCCATGGAGCAGCTCAATCTGCATCTCACCGGCGATATTCATGCTATCACTGCGGCACATAATCTGGCTGCCGCCGCGCTGGATGCCCGTCTGTTCCATGAACAGCGCTTGGGCGAAAAGTTTACTGAACATACCGGATTAAAACGTCTGGATATCGACCCTGAACACGTTGTGTGGAAACGCGTGATTGACCATAACGATCGTGCGCTTCGCAGCATAGATATCGGCGTGGGCGGCGGTAACAATGGCGTTCCGCGTCATGACGGGTTTGATATCACCGCCGCGTCGGAGCTGATGGCCATCTTGGCGCTTTCAGAAAGTTTGGCCGATATGCGTCAGCGCATTGGGCGCATTATTTTGGCCTATACGTTACAGGGTCACGCCATTACCACCGAGGATCTGGAAGTGGCTGGCGCAATGACTGTATTAATGAAAGAAGCCATTCATCCAACGTTAATGCAAACCAGTGAAAACACGCCGGTGCTCATCCACGCAGGGCCATTTGCGAATATTGCCCACGGTAACTCTTCGGTTCTAGCCGATCGTCTTGCCCTACAGCTGGCAGATTATGTGGTGACCGAAGCCGGCTTTGGTTCCGATATGGGCATGGAGAAGTTCTTTAATATCAAATCTCGCCAGTCGGGTATCAAACCCTCTTGCGTTGTATTGGTTGCTACGCTGCGCAGTTTAAAAGCCAACAGCGGCAAGTTTAATATGAAACCGGGACAGTCTTTGCCGGAAGAAGTTAAGCATGCCAACCTACCTTTGCTGGTCGAAGGCGCGAGCAATTTAGCCTGGCATATCGGCAACGCGTCCCGTTATGGATTACCGGTCGTCGTGGCTATCAATCACTTCCCAGAAGACAGCGCGGAAGAGCTGGATTTCATTCGCCAATTCGCGATGGAACATGGTGCTTTCGGGGTTGAAATCAGCGATGCATTCTCTGCGGGCGGCAAAGGCACGGCCCAGCTAGCCGAATGTGTTACTGCGGCCTGCCGTACCGGCGGCGAAGTGTCATTACTTTATCCTGATGACATGTCTCTGGCGGATAAATTGCAGACGCTGGCAAAAAATGGCTACGGCGCATTACGAGCTGAATTAACCCCAGCGGCACAGGCCACATTGCAGCAGCTTGAGCTGGCTGGATTTGGTCACCTGCCACTGTGCATGGCAAAAACACCGCTCTCAATCAGTGCCGATCCGGCCCTAAAAAATGTGCCGCGTGATTTCATTCTGCCTGTCACCGATCTGAAAGTATCAGCTGGCGCCGGTTTTACTCGTGTTTATGCCGGAAACATTATGACCATGCCGGGGCTTAGCACCTTACCCGCCTACCGTCATATTGATATCGATAGCGCGGGAAATATCGTCGGACTGAGTTGATGAAATAATTAAGTTACGCCGTAACATTGAAGAAATTATCGTCATTTCGTGCATGCCGTGACCCGTTGACGGCTCGGCAGCACGATATCGATGATAGCGCTTCAATTAGCCTGTATGATGCGTAACGCTGAATTTGGGATTTAACGTGACGAGCTATGTTGAAAACAGGCTATGTCAAATGAAGGTAGCAATATGAAAACAAAACGGATTGGTGGCTGGCTGGTTGCGCCGCTGGCTTACATGATTGTCTCTTTGCTGTCGTCCAGTCTGATGCTGATTATCTTTTTGATGACGATCATACAGCCGGCCAGTCGCAGTCAGTTGCTTTCGCATAGCCCCACGTTTTCCAGCCAGTGGATGCTGTCGTTTGCTATCACCGTGATCGTCTGGGCCTTCACGCTGTTTAATCTGTATCTTTTTGGCAAACGCTCACGCCGCTTCCCTAAATTTTTCATTTTATGGCTGCTGGTGATGGTGCTTTTAGCGTTGAAATCCTTTGCGTTTTCTCCCGTTACCGACGCCTCGGCGGTACGTAATATGGTGATGCCGCTATTGGCTGCCGCTATTTTTGTTCCTTATATCAAGCGCTCAAGCCGCGTACGCGATACGTTTATTGAGCCGTAATTAGGCTGTTTTATCGGCGTTCAGTACTCCCTCATTCGAGTTAATTCGCAATAAATCGAATAACCTTGTACTTGATCTGTTGTCGTCCGGCGGCTAAATCCCGATAATACGGCGGTTTTTCTTCGTCTACTGTTTTTCTTGCTAGGTTTAGTTGATGACCGATTATTTGCTGTTACTGGTCGGTACCGTTCTGGTCAATAACTTTGTTTTAGTTAAGTTTCTCGGCTTATGTCCATTTATGGGCGTGTCTAAAAAGCTGGAAACGGCCATTGGTATGGGGCTGGCAACCACCTTTGTACTCACCCTCGCCTCTGTTTGCGCGTGGGCGGTTAATGAATTCATTCTGGTGCCGCTGGCGCTAGGATATTTGCGTACCTTAACCTTTATCTTGGTGATTGCCGTTGTGGTGCAGTTCACCGAGCTGGTGGTACGTAAAACAAGCCCTGCGCTGTATCGACTGCTCGGTATCTTCCTGCCGCTGATTACAACTAACTGCGCCGTGCTTGGCGTGGCGCTGCTTAACGTCAACCAGTCGCATAACTTTATGCAGTCTGCTGTTTATGGCTTTAGCGCCGCTGCCGGCTTCTCACTGGTGATGGTTCTGTTTGCCGCGATCCGTGAACGTTTAGCCGTGGCTGACGTACCCGCGCCGTTTCGTGGCTCATCTATTGCACTGATTACCGCCGGACTGATGTCCCTTGCGTTTATGGGCTTTACCGGGTTGGTGAAATTCTAATGTCGTCGTTGTGGATTGCTATTTGTGCCGTCGGCGCTATCGCGCTGGTTTCCGGTATCGTGCTCGGCTTTGCCGCGCGCCGTTTTAAAGTTGATGCTGACCCTATCGTTGAACAGATCGACGCTATCCTGCCGCAAAGCCAATGTGGTCAATGCGGGCACCCTGGCTGTCGCCCGTACGCCGAAGCTGTTTCAAGCGGTGGCGAAAAAATTAATCGTTGCGCCCCAGGCGGCGAGCAGGTGATGTTGAAGATCGCCGAACTGCTCGCGGTAGACCCTCAGCCTTTAGACGGCGAAGCCGCCCAGTCTGAGCCGGTGCGTCAGGTGGCACTGATTGATGAAGAGAACTGCATCGGCTGTACCAAATGCATTCAAGCCTGCCCCGTTGATGCCATCGTTGGCGCAACACGCGCCATGCATACAGTAGTGAGCGATCTGTGCACCGGTTGTAATCTGTGCGTCGCGCCTTGCCCAACCGACTGCATCACGTTAGTGCCGGTACCGACCACCACGGCAAACTGGAAATGGGACCTAAACACCATTCCGGTCAGAACAATTTCCGTAAATGAACGCGAAGTGGAACACCATGTTTAATCTGTTTGCAGCGCTGAAAAAAGACAAGTTGTGGGACTTCAAAGGCGGTATTCATCCGCCTGAAATGAAGCATCCGTCCAGCCATGTTCCGCTGCGCCACGTTTCGCTGCCGCCAATGTTGATTATTCCCGTTCAGCAGCATATCGGCTCGGAAGGTGAACTGTTAGTGAAAGTCGGTCAGCACGTCATGAAAGGTCAGCCGCTCACGCGCGGTACGGGCCGTATGCTGCCGGTTCACGCCTCTACGTCCGGGGTGATTAGCGCCATTTCGCCTCAGATAACCGCGCATCCTTCGGGTCTGCGCGAAACCTGTATTACCCTGATTCCCGATAATCAAGATCGCTGGGGAGAGTTGCATCCGGTCGCGGATTACCGCGCAGAGTCACCGTTAGCCCTCACTGAGCTTATCCATCAGGCGGGTATTGCGGGCTTAGGCGGTGCGGGCTTCCCGACCGGTAACAAATTGGAAGGCGGCTATGGCAAAGTTGAAACGCTGATTATCAATGCCGCTGAGTGCGAACCTTATATCACCGCCGACGATCGTCTGATGCGTGAACATGCCGCTGAAATCATCGCCGGCTGTGAAATTCTGCGCCATATTTTGTCACCTCAGCGCACCCTGATTGGCATTGAAGATAACAAGCCAGAAGCCATCGCGGCGTTGAAGCTCGCACTACAGGGCCACGACGATATCAAACTACGGGTGATCCCGACCAAATACCCGTCCGGCGGTGCCAAACAGCTCACCAAAATCCTCACAGGGATGGAAGTGCCTTTTGGCAAACACTCCGCGTCTATCGGCGTTTTAATGCAAAACGTCGGTACGGTTTATGCGATCAAACGCGCCATTATCGACGGTGAGCCATTGATTGAACGCGTTGTAACGCTCACCGGCGAACTGATGAAAAAGCCGGGCAACGTGTGGGCACGCTTAGGCACACCGGTTAAGCACCTTTTACAGGCCGGTGAGTTTGAAGCTCAGAACCGCTCACCGATGGTGATTATGGGCGGTCCATTGATGGGCTTTACCCTCGCCTATCTCAATGTGCCGATTGTTAAAATCAGCAACTGCATTTTAGCGCCGTCAAAAAATGAGTTTGATGAAGCCAACGAAGAGCAGGCCTGCATTCGCTGCAGCCAATGCGCCGATGCCTGTCCTGCCGGTCTTTTGCCGCAGCAGCTTTATTGGTTTAGCCGTGGTCAAGAGCATGAGAAAGCGCGCCAGCATCATCTATTCGACTGCATTGAATGCGGCGCCTGCGCCTACGTTTGCCCAAGCAGTATTCCTCTGGTGCAATACTACCGCCAAGAGAAGGCGGAAATTAAAGCCGCCGATCAAGAAGCGGCGCGAGCCGCTCAGGCAAAAGAGCGTTTCGAAGCCCGTCAGGCGCGTTTAGAACGTGAAAAAGCCGCTCGAGAATTGCGCCATAAACAGGCCGCGGTGAAAGTGACCGAAAGCGACCAAACTGCGGTACAGGCCGCGGTGGCACGCGTTAAACAGCGTCAAGAGCAGCAGAACGGTATCAGCTCAATTCACCCGTTTAACAACGATCAGGAAGATAACAGCATTCGCGCGGCTCGTGAGGCGCGCAAGGCCTTGGCTCGCGAGCGTAAGCAGGAAAATGTTTCCCAACCTGAAGCCGAAGCCGATCCGCGTAAGGCAGCCGTTGCCGCCGCGCTCGCTCGCGTTAAAGCCAAAAAAGCCGCTCAGGCAAATACCGCTGAAGGTGGCGCAACGGGCAATGAAAATATCGTCGTTCCTGCTGAGGAAGCCGGTGAAGATCCGCGTAAAGCTGCGGTTGCCGCTGCGATTGCACGCGCTAAAGCCAAAAAAGCGGCTCAGGCGCAAGAAAATGATACGGTTTCAGCGTCCTCTGATGAAGGCGCTGATAACTCACAAGACCCACGCAAGGCCGCTGTTGCAGCTGCTATTGCCCGTGTAAAAGCGAAACAGGCGGCGCAGAAGTCAGCCGCGGTTAACGAGGATTAAATGGCTTTTAGAATCGCCAGCTCACCCTTTACTCATAATCAGCAATCAACCCAGCGCATCATGCTGTGGGTGATTTTTGCCTGTATTCCTGGCATCGCTGCTCAAGCCTATTTCTTTGGCTATGGCAATCTTATCCAATGCGCGTTGGCCATTGTGACGGCGCTGCTGACAGAAGCTCTGGTCTTGCGCTTGCGTCATCGAAACGTAGCTAAAACCTTGGGCGATAATTCCGCTCTGCTGACGGCGTTGCTGTTGGGGATCAGTCTGCCTCCGCTGGCGCCTTGGTGGATGGTGGTATTAGGCACGGTGTTTGCCATCGTGATTGCCAAACAGCTGTACGGTGGTTTGGGGCAAAACCCGTTTAACCCAGCGATGATTGGCTATGTCGTTCTGCTGATTTCTTTCCCCGTGCAGATGACCACGTGGCTGCCGCCAGAGAGCCTAATGAACGCGCCGCTGAATGTGAATGATACGCTGTTGCTTATTTTTAGCGGGCATACCGCCGACGGCACGGTTATCCATCAGCTGATTCAAACCGCCGATGGCATCAGTCAAGCCACGCCGTTAGACAGCTTTAAAACCAGTCTTCGCTCCGGCCATGACGTGGCTGAGATTCTGCGTCAGCCAATTTATCAAGGCGAGTTTGCTGGTTTAGGCTGGCAGTGGGTTAACGCCGGTTTCTTGCTCGGTGGCATCGTGTTACTGCTGCGCGGCGTGATTCACTGGCAGATCCCCGTGAGCTTTATTGCGGCCTTAGCGGTATGTTCGGCTCTCGGCGGTTATTTCTCTCCCGAAAGCGCAGTGCCGCCGATGTTAGAACTGTTCTCCGGCGCAACCATGCTGGGCGCTTTCTTTATCGCAACCGATCCGGTGACGGCGTCTACAACGCCGCGCGGGCGTTTGATTTTTGGTGGTTTGATTGGCGCATTAGTGTGGATTATCCGTACCTACGGTGGCTATCCAGACGGTGTAGCCTTTGCCGTACTACTGGCGAATATTACCGTTCCGTTGATTGACCACTACACCAAGCCACGCGCTTACGGACATCGCTAAGGAATCGCTATGCTTTCTACTATGCGCCGCCATGGCACCACGCTTGCGTTGTTTGCCGTATTAGCCACGGGTTTGACGGCGGTGGTGAATGAATTAACCAAAGATACCATCGCTCATCAGGCTGAACTGCAGCAAAAACAACTCTTTGACCAGGTTCTACCCACCGAGATGTATAACAACGAATTACAGCATGAATGTTACGTTGTCACGGATAAGCGTCTTGGATCTGCTGCACCGCACCATTTATATCTGGCACGGAAAGATGGCGTACCGGTGGCCGCCGCGGTGGAGTCTACCGCGCCCGATGGCTATTCCGGTGCGATTCAACTGCTGGTTGCCGCTGATTTTTCCGGTAAGGTGTTGGGCGTACGCGTTTTAGAGCATCATGAAACGCCCGGTCTAGGGGATAAAATTGATGCCCGAATTTCTGACTGGATTAACAGCTTTCGCAATCAAACCGTTCACGGGGATAATGACCCACGCTGGTTTGTGAAAAAAGACGGCGGCGTGTTTGATCAGTTTACCGGAGCTACCATTACGCCACGCGCGGTGGTCAATGAAGTTCGCCACACGGCCGTTTTCTTACAAGAGAATCGTGAACGTATTGAATCCATGCCGCGCTGCCAAATAACCGCAGGAGAAAGTAACTGATGAGTGAAGCCAAAACGCTGCTGGCAAATGGCCTGTGGAAAAATAACTCTGCGCTGGTTCAGTTGCTCGGATTGTGTCCTTTGTTGGCGGTATCATCTACCGCAACCAACGCTCTTGGGCTGGGTTTGGCAACCACGTTAGTGCTGGTTTTCACCAACAGCGCCGTTTCTGCCCTGCGCCGCTGGGTTCCGCACGAGATCCGTATTCCGATTTATGTGATGATCATCGCCTCGGTGGTGAGCACCGTGCAGATGTTGATCAACGCCTACGCGTTTGGGCTGTATCAGTCGTTGGGGATTTTCATCCCGCTTATCGTGACCAACTGTATCGTGATTGGTCGCGCCGAGGCTTATGCAGCTAAAAATCCGGTCGGTCTTTCTGCCATTGATGGTTTAGCGATGGGACTGGGTGCAACCTGTGCGCTGTTCGTATTGGGTTCGCTACGTGAAATCTGCGGTAACGGTACATTGTTCGACGGTGCCGATTTATTGTTAGGTTCTTGGGCTAAATCGTTGCGCATTGAAATCTTCCACACTGATACGCCATTCCTACTGGCAATGCTGCCACCCGGTGCATTCTTGGGTCTAGGATTTTTGTTGGCGCTGAAGTATGTTATTGATCAGAAAATGAAAGCCCGTCAGGCAGCGCGTCAAACCGTTGCTCCGACTATCAATAATGAAAGCGAACGAGCATTATGAATCAGGAAAAGCGCACGCTGATCCTTAAGCGGCTACAAGAGAATAATCCTCACCCCACCACGGAACTGGCCTACAGCTCAAATTTTGAGTTGCTGATTTCAGTGCTGCTATCGGCGCAAGCTACCGATGTGAGCGTAAATAAAGCAACGGCGCTGCTATATCCGGTGGCAAATACCCCAGCGGCGCTGCTCAAACTGGGCGTTGATGGCATCAAGCAGTACATCAAAACCATCGGTTTATATAACAGCAAGGCAGAGAATATTGTTAAGACCTGCCGGATCCTGCTTGATGAGCACAATGGCGAAGTGCCAGAAAATCGCGCCGCGCTGGAAGCTCTGCCGGGCGTTGGCAGAAAAACCGCTAACGTGGTGCTCAATACAGCCTTTGGTTGGCCAACGATCGCTGTAGATACCCACATATTCCGCGTATGCAACCGCACCGGTTTTGCACCAGGAAAAAACGTTGATGAAGTCGAAGCTAAGCTACTAAAAGTGGTACCCAAAGAGTTCAAGCTTGATTGTCATCACTGGTTAATATTGCATGGCCGCTATACCTGCATCGCGCGCAAACCGCGCTGTGGCTCATGCATCATCGAAGATCTGTGTGAGTTCAAAGAGAAGGTTTATCCCGAATCCTAAGCATACCGATACATAATGCGCAGGTATTCTCTTGCGCATTATTGAATGCAGCTTCCTCACTAGCCCCCAAATCTCGCCCTAGCGCCGCCTCCTTCAACTGTGATCCCGTCCGCTTTTTTCATAAAATGTGTGAAAAGATGCCATAGCGCCGAGATCAAGGGTTTTCGTTGTCATTTTTTTGAAATAGATCACATTTATCAGGTCACGAAAAATAACTATTTTCATACAAAATGTGAATTATTTGGATAATTATGCACATAAACGGTTATGCATTATTATTGCAATGGCATTTTTATAGAAAGCAGTCGATCACACTGCATATCTTTACAATAGAAGAATATATAACGAAAAACGGTCTGATTAGGATTTAATCAAAACATTAATTCGGGAAAGAGCGAAAACACAATGCTTCACTCTGCATAACATTTGTAACAACTCGCGGATGTTCTGCATAAAGTTTATGTAACAGAATATTTCATAGGTATTGTCAGACTGCATCATATAGTGAACATTAACCCCCGATCTTCCAACTTATAACAATGCAAAAGGATGCTTCCCCGCATCACTCTTTGTTTCCCTGTCACTGATAGGGTATGAAAAAATTCGAGGTATTTGTGTCAACCGCAAACAACAACAGTAATAAGGCAGATGAGAGCGTTAGCCTAAACGCCTTTAAGCAGCCTAGAGCTTTCTACCTGATTTTCTCCATCGAACTATGGGAACGTTTTGGTTACTACGGCCTTCAGGGCATCATGGCCGTTTATCTGGTCAAAATGCTTGGAATGACCGAGGCCGACTCGATCACCCTGTTCTCTTCCTTCAGCGCACTGGTATATGGCTTTGTTGCTATCGGTGGCTGGTTAGGCGATAAAGTTCTCGGTGCTAAACGCGTTATCGTGCTTGGCGCATTAGTCCTCGCCGTGGGTTATGCCTTGGTTGCCTTCTCAGGCCACGATATCACGTGGGTCTATGCAGGTATGGCGACTATTGCCGTAGGTAACGGCTTGTTCAAAGCCAACCCATCTTCCCTGCTTTCAACCTGCTATGAGAAAAACGATCCGCGTTTGGACGGTGCATTTACTATGTACTATATGTCCATCAACATCGGTTCCTTCTTCTCTATGCTGGCAACCCCATGGTTGGCCGCACAGTATGGCTGGAACATCGCATTCTCACTGAGCGTTGTGGGTATGCTGATCACGCTGGTTAACTTCATGATGTGCCGTCGCTGGGTTAAGAACCACGGTTCTAAACCTGACTTTGAGCCTCTGAAATTTAATAAGCTGCTGATGACCTTAGTGGGTATCGTAGTGCTGATCGGTGTTTCTTACTGGCTTCTGCACAACCAGATCGTTGCTCGTTGGGCGCTGGCGTTGATTTCTCTGGGTATCGTTCTGGTATTCGCTAAAGAGACTTTCGCTCTGCACGGCCCTGCTCGTCGTAAGATGATCGTTGCTTTCTTGCTGATGCTGGAAGCCGTTGTCTTCTTCGTTCTGTACAGCCAGATGCCAACGTCTCTGAACTTCTTTGCGATTCACAACGTTGAGCACTCTATTCTGGGTATCGCGTTTGAGCCAGAACAGTATCAGGCACTGAACCCATTCTGGATCATGGTAGCTAGCCCAATTTTGGCTGCGGTTTATAACAAGATGGGCGACCGTCTGCCAATGCCACACAAGTTCGCTATCGGTATGGTTCTGTGTTCCGGTGCATTCTTAGTGCTGCCATGGGGCGCAACCTTCGCCAACGAGCAAGGCATCATGTCTGTAAACTGGCTGATCCTAAGCTACGCTCTGCAGAGTATCGGCGAGCTGATGATTTCTGGTCTGGGTCTGGCAATGGTTGCACAGTTGGTTCCACAGCGTCTGATGGGCTTCATCATGGGCTCATGGTTCCTGACTACCGCAGCGGCTGCGCTGATTGCGGGTAAAGTGGCTGCGCTGACCGCTGTACCTTCTGACGTACCAGATGCTCACGCATCACTGGCTATCTACAGCCACGTATTTATGCAAATTGGTATCGTAACAGCGGTTATTGCCGTGCTGATGATGTTGACCGCGCCTAAACTGAATCGTATGACTCAGAGCAGCGATGAAGAAAACGCTCGCGAAGCTGCGACCGTTTAATCACTTCCGGTTATCATTGTGAAAAGCGCCCTCTGGGGCGCTTTTTTTTATCTGCGAGCGCCTGCAAAAATACTCAAACCAGTCACTGACAATTATTCATTGTCGCCGTAATATGGTTCTTCGCTAGGTATATCGATACCCCAAATAGTATGACGGGTATATCAATGTCTCAGGATCGTCTAAGGAGTGTTTGATGAAACTGTTTTACAAAGCCGGAGCTTGTTCTCTCTCTCCGCACATTGTTCTGCGTGAGGCTGGGCTAGACTTTACGATTGAGCGCGTCGATCTTGCCACTAAGAAGACCGAGCACGGTGAAGACTTCCTGAAGATCAACCCGAAAGGTCAAGTACCTGCCCTACAATTAGATGATGGAAGCTTGTTAACTGAGGGCGTTGCCATTGTGCAATATCTCGCAGACAAGGTGCCAGACCGTAATTTGATCGCACCGGCTGGCTCACTGGCTCGTTATCATGCCATTGAGTGGCTGAACTATATTGCGACCGAGTTGCACAAGGGCTTTAGCCCTCTGTTTAACCCGAAAACGCCTGATGAATATAAAGCCATCACACGTCAGAAACTGGAACAGCAGTTCACCTATCTCAATGGTGTACTGAGCAATCAGAGCTATCTGCTGGGCGCGCGTTTTAGCGTAGCTGATGCCTATCTGTTCACCGTGTTGGGCTGGGCTAAAGCTCTGCATTTCGATCTGCCAGCCTATCCAAACATTGTCAGCTATATGGCACGCGTTGCTGCTCGCCCTGCCGTTGACGCAGCACTGACGGCTGAAGGCCTCAAGTAATCTCTTTCTGCTCTATCTAAAAGGCCCTTAGTGGGCCTTTTTCATTTCGAATCAATATGATCCTGCATAAACTCTTCAAACATAAGTGACTTAAAAGCTTGGCTTGCCGCGCTTGTATAATGTGTTTTATGAATCAGCAATGCAGCGGTACGTTGGGGTAACGAAGGCACTAAGCTGATGGCGTGCATTTCACGCTGTTTCTCAATGATGGCCTGAGGAAGCACTGACACCAAATCACTGCTTTTAACCAGATCCAGAATGGTGTTAATGGAATTGGCCTCAATGGCTAAATGAGGTTTTAGCTGATGCTGGTCAAAATAGTGGTCGATATAGGCACGCGTGGCGAAGTCCTGACTTAACAACGCCATTGGCACCGCTGAAATCTCATCCAGCGTCATCTTTTCTTTGCTGTATAGCGGGCTGTTATCCCCCACAGCCACGGCGAGCACTTCAGAAAATAGCGGGTGATAATCGATATATTCAACGTGATGAGAAACAAACGCCAAGCCAAGATCCAACTCATTTTCCTGCAAGTCTTTTTCTAATTGCTCCTGCGAAAGTTCACGCAGATGCAGCTTAATGTTGGGATATAGCTGATAAAAGCGCTTAAACAACGGACCGATCAAATAGGCACTAAAAGTCGGCGTAAAGCCAACCCGTAAACTTCCTCGGCTTAAATCCTGCACATCATGGATCGCTCGATAGCCCATTTCTAGCTCATTCAACGCACGACGCGCATGTTCAAGGTACACCTCTCCCACGTCGGTTGGACGCACAATCCGGTGTGTTCGATCGAGCAAAGCGACGCCCAATTGCTCCTCTAACTGCTTAATTTTTTGCGATAGCGCGGGCTGAGAAAGGCAGACTTCCTCTGAAGCGCGGGTGAAATTTCGATGTTTGACCACGGAAAGAAGAGCACGAAGATTGCGAAGGAACATAGCACCTACTATTCAAAAAACTTATACAAAGTATAAAAAATGGCACTTAGACATTATAGAGAAATAACCGCATTCTTGCTGCACGTTTTAGCACGCAGGAAAATATCATGCAGAACATCATTAAAGGCTTTTTAAAATTCCAACAGGAATGCTTTCCGCAGCGCACCAAGCTGTTCAAAGATCTGGCGAATAACCAGAGCCCAAGCGTTCTCTTTATCACCTGTTCCGACAGCCGTGTTGTACCGGAGTTCTTAACTCAGCAGGAGCCCGGCAATCTTTTCGTTATTCGCAATGCGGGTAATCTGGTTCCGTCCTACGGCCCTGAAGTCGGCGGCGTTTCAGCCAGCGTTGAGTACGCTGTCGCCGCTTTAGGCGTAACCGATATCGTAATTTGTGGACACTCGGATTGCGGAGCCATGACGGCGATTAACCAAGGCGTTTGCCTAGACCATATGCCGATGGTATCTCAATGGCTGAAACACGCGGATGCTGCAAAACTGGTTAATGCGACCCGTTTCTATGCGTCCGAAGCCGAAAGCCTCAATGGCATGGTTCAGGCTAACGTCGTTGCTCAACTTTCCAATCTAAAAACGCACCCTTCAGTGGCGGTCGCGATCGAGCAAGAACGACTCAACCTGCACGGTTGGGTCTATGACATTGAAAGCGGAGAAATGCTGACCCTTGAGGGGGAAAGTAAAAAATTCGTTTCACTGAGTGAAAATCCTTACACCTGCGCCTTGGCATCACACCGCGCAGCTAACGCCGCCTAATTCATTGACTATTTTGGAGAATATTATGACTCAAACACTGACGACTCAAAACGCCCGCATCGCCCTTACAGAAACCATTATTATGGCCAAAATGGTGAAAAACCTGACTTGGCAGGATCTGGCCGACGGCACGGATATGAGTATTGCCTTCGTCACCGCCGCATTGTTAGGCCAGCATCCATTACCGGAACATGCCGCGCAAAAAATCGTTAAACAACTCGAGTTGCCAGAAGATGCGGCGCTGCTATTGCAGGCGATACCACTGCGCGGCTCGATTCCTCAGGGTATCCCAACCGACCCAACCATCTATCGTTTCTACGAAATGCTGCAGGTATATGGCACAACGCTCAAAGCGCTGGTGCACGAACAGTTTGGAGATGGCATCATCAGCGCCATCAACTTCAAGCTGGATATTAAGAAAGTGGAAGATCCAGACGGTGGTTCACGCGCGGTGATCACCTTTGATGGGAAATATTTGCCGACCAAACCATTCTGACCTTAGGCAAATAAAAAATCCCCCTGCACTCATGTAGACCGCAGGAGGATTTTTTTATCAATGCAATATTAAGCCGTTTTACAGCGCCACAGCCGCAAACTGATGCACTGGCTGAGCGATCAGATCCTGAGCTGCTACAACCTGCAGCTCATATTCACCCATTTCTTTGGTGGACAGCATCACTTCATAAACAGCTGCGGTCACATGTTCTAAGGCTTTCTTCAGCGGCTCACCTTTCAGCATGTTCACCAACAGTAAACCACTGGTTAAATCCCCCACGCCAACCGGCTGGCGGGCACCAAAATCGACCAACGGACGGCTGATGTGCCATGCTTCATCGGCGGTAACCAAGATCATTTCAAAGCGATCTTTGTGATAGCCGGCGTAGGACAAATGTTTAACCAGAACCACTTTCGGTCCGCGAGCAATAACGCTGCGAGCGGAAACCAGCGCTTCTTCTACGCTATTAATGGTATGTCCCGTCAGCTGTTCCAACTCCAACAGATTAGGCGCCATGATATCGCTACAGGCAACCGCATCGCGCGCAAAAAACTCGGCTACGCCCGGCGCAACGATACACCCTTTTTCCGGATGCCCCATCACTGGGTCGCAGAAATACCAAGCATTTGGGTTGGCAGCTTTGACTTTGCGTACAATATCCAAAATATGTCCGCCCTGTTCTGGCGAACCGATATACCCACTCAATACGGCATCGCAGTTTTTAAGCTGATCGATGTCTGCAATTCCCTGCACAATTTCCGTCAAATGATTGGCTGGCATCACACAGCCAGTCCAGTGACCGTACTGGGTATGATTTGAAAACTGAACGGTGTTCAGTGGCCAGACATTTACGCCCATACGACGCATAGGAAACTCAGCTGCGCTGTTTCCTGCATGACCAAAAACCACATGAGATTGAATAGATAGGATATTTTTCATGGATGCGACCTACTTCACTGTCGCTCTCGACAGCGGTTTATTCATATTAAGGGGAAAATAAGGGGGACCTGAGTCCCCCTTTTATTGCATCCGTGGCTTATTTCCAGCAAATCAGGCAGTAATTCTTTTTACCGCGACGCAATAAAGTAAAGCGTCCGAACAGACGGTCAGCATCGCTGAAGGTATATTCCGGATCAGACTGTTTTTCACCATTGATGGTAATTGCATTCGACGCGATCGTTTTACGCGCCTGACCACGAGACGGCTGTAGCTCGGAATCCACCAGCGCCTGTTGCAAGTCTGCATCACGTGCCAGTTCAACCATTGGCATACCGTCCTGCGCCAGTTGAGCAAAGTCAGCTTCGGTCATTTCGCTCAGCGCGCCAGAGAACAGGCTCTGGGTAATACGTTTTGCAGCGGCTAATCCTTCTTCGCCGTGAACCATGCGGGTCACCAGCTCAGCCAGCACGTATTGTGCACGCGGCGCTTTGCCGCTGTTTTTGTCTTCTTCTTCCAGCGCGTCGATATCCTTCAGGTCCATAAAGGTGAAGAACTTAAGGAAACGATACACGTCCGCATCGGCGGTGTTGATCCAGAATTGGTAGAATTTGTATGGGCTGGTTTTCTTCGGATCCAGCCACACTGCGCCACCTTCGGTTTTGCCGAATTTGGTGCCATCTGCTTTGGTGATCAACGGAACGGTCAAGCCCCAAACCTGCTTCTGGTGCAGACGACGGGTTAAATCAATACCTGAAGTAATGTTGCCCCACTGGTCAGAACCACCGATTTGCAACTCAACGCCGTGCAGCTCGTTCAGGCTAGCAAAGTCATAACCCTGCAGCAGGTTGTAGGAGAACTCTGTGAACGAGATACCCACGTCGTCACGGTTCAAACGCTGTTTTACCGCTTCTTTGTTGATCATCTGATTAACAGAGAAGTGTTTACCGATATCACGTAGGAAGGTCAGCACGTTCATATTGCCGAACCAATCATAGTTGTTGGCCGCAATAGCGCTGTTTTCACCACAGTCGAAATCGAGGAACGGTGCAACCTGATGGCGGATTTTATCTACCCACTCGTGCACGGTATCCTGCGTATTCAGTTTACGCTCGGTAGCTTTAAAGCTTGGGTCACCGATAAGCCCTGTCGCGCCGCCAACCAAGGCAACAGGCTTATGGCCTTCTAACTGGAAACGTTTCAAGCACAGCAACGGAACCAGATGGCCCAAGTGCAAGCTGTCAGCGGTCGGATCGAAACCGCAATACAGTGCTAGTGGCCCTTGCGCCAGTCGCTCTGCCAACGCTTCTTCATCCGTTACCTGGGCAATGAGGCCCCGCTCTTGCAGTTGTTTAATCAGGTTGCTGCTCGCCATTAAAGACTCCATTAAATTTTAATTTACTACCGCGCGTTCCATACGAGTGATAGTTCGTGCGGGTGATAAGCCCTATAGAATAAAGGGGTCACGCCCATCGCGCTAGATTTAACTGGTGTTTTTCGCTGATTAAGGCGCCAACCGGTCAATTTCCCACGCATCGCCTTGGCGTTGATAAATAAAACGGTCGTGTAAGCGGTTTTCTCGCCCCTGCCAGAATTCCATCGAGTTAATTTTTACGCGGTATCCGCCCCAGAAGCTTGGCAAGGGGATTTCACCCTGTAAGAATTTCTGTTTCAGCTCGAGGAACTTACCTTCCAAGATGCCGCGCGTCGAAATGCGTGACGATTGATGAGATACCCAAGCCGCGATTTGGCTATCTTTCGGCCGGCTATGGAAATATTTCATCACTTCTAGCGTCGATAGCTTTTCTGCCGTGCCTAATATGCTGACTTGGCGATCGAGCATATGCCACGGGAAATGCAGGCTAATATGAGGGTTCTCTTCCAGCTGTTGCGCTTTGCGGCTGCCTAGGTTGGTGTAGAACACCATTCCTTGCTGGTCAAAATGCTTGAGTAACACAATGCGCTGATACGGTTGGCCACTTTTGTCTACCGTCGCCACACACATGGCCGTTGGGTCGGCTAAACGCGCCTCACAGGCTTGTTTTAACCAACGCTCAAACATCTCTAGCGGATCGTCCGTCAGATCGCTTCGGCGCAGTCCACCGCGTACATACTCACGACGCAGATCGGCAACATCAAACTCGTTGTTTTCACTCATATTCAGCAGTCCATCACAAGTCCAGAACGCTATTCTGCTCCCGTGGCGGGATAATCTCAATTCACTCACAACTATCGTTGTTGCTGCATTAGCCATTATTGAGGAAAAAATATGCCTGTGAGCAAATCCCCGTGCCATTCAAAGACGGCAGCAGATATCTATAACACTGAATTGAAAGTAATTTTTCATAGCATTACGAAATGCGTCGACGAGCAGTGACAGTACACCGCGTATTATAGGGACAGTCATTATACGAAAGGGAAAAACGGTTGGGGCCGCGGGTGCAGCCCCAGAAATGATTAAGATTTCAGCACGCAGTCGTTAATGATGATTTGGTCGTTACGTTCGATAAACGCGGTATTGCCTTTAGACCAGAAGGTGTACTTGCCGTCGCTGTAACGCGCGCCGGACGCAGAAATCACCTGTGGTAGCGTTAACTGATTGCCATCCATGATGAAACTGACCTGATCCTTCTGATTATCCACGGTTACGGTCAACGGAGTCGTACCACATTGGTAACTCAGCGGCTCAGGCGCAGCCTCTTTGTGCGCGGTCTGACAACCTGCCAATAATAAAATCGCACCTGCGGCAGCGATATATTTAAACATGAGCGTTCTCCCATTGTATTTTTAAATTGAATCAGAAAATCAAATTGCGTGGTTGGCTGGATAAATCGCGCCAAGAACGGTTTCCTGTGAAGCACCAGTGACCGAAGGTAAGTTACCGGGCATACCCGATAACGTACGGTAAGCCAGCCAGGCGAAGGCCAACGCTTCCATATCATCGCCACTCACGCCATAGGCGTCAGTACTACAGACTTCCGTTCCCGCCAGCAACGCCGCCATACGACTCATAATGAGCGGATTTCTCGCCCCTCCGCCGCATACCAGTAAACGTTCACAGCCGCCCGCCAATTGAACCTGATCGCAAATGCTAATTGCGGTAAGCTCCACCAGCGTAGCCTGAACGTCTACGGCGGCAATCGCCGGGAATTGGGCCAGTTGTTGTTCCAACCAGCCCAAATTAAACAGTTCTCGCCCCGTGCTTTTCGGCGCCGGACGCGCAAAATAAGGTGCCGCCAAAAGGTGTTGCAATAAAGGCTGATTCACCGAGCCCTGTTTTGCCCACGCCGCATCTTCGTCATAGGCCTTGCCATGATTACGCCAGATCCAAGCATCCAGCAGCATATTACCGGGACCGGTATCGAATCCTCTGACCGATAACCCCGGTAAAAGCAGGGAAAGATTGGCGATGCCGCCAATATTAAGCACCATGCGCCGTTCTACCGGATGCGTGAGTAGCGCATGATGGAAAGCAGGCACTAACGGCGCGCCTTGCCCGCCATAGGCCATATCGCGGCGGCGAAAATCACCCACGGTCGTAATCGCAGTGAGTGCGGCAACACGGTTATTGTCACCCAACTGCATGGTAAACGGATTATCACCCTCGGGCTGATGCCAAACGGTTTGGCCGTGACAGCCAATGGCCGTAATGTCTTGCGGTGTCAGCGAGGCTTGCTTTAATAAATGGTTAATCGCTTCGGCATAGAGACTTCCCATCTGTCGGTCTAACTCACCGACCTGCGCTAGCGTCACCGCTTGCCCTTGGCACATGCCTAAAATTGATTGTTTTACGTCCATAGGAATGGGATGTGAATATCTGCTTTGCTGTGCGACCATCCGCTCATCAATAGCGGCAATGACAACGTCGATCCCGTCAAGGCTGGTTCCTGACATCACGCCAATGTACCGTCCCGATCTCATTTCATCGTCCTTATTTATTTTCGTTAGTTGAAATTAGCCTCTTCAGCCACTAAACGGAACCGGATTTATCTAATTTCCGTGCCAATATCATAAACATTGCTGACCTTTCTTGACGTAATATTTTCCTTACGAACGATTCGTAGACTGACAAAATGCAGTAAAATAGTAAAAGAGTTGGTGATTATTTAAACCGACAAAACTTAAACGGTCGTTTATTGTTGGTTGAGTCAATCATCTGTATGCTACAGCGATACAGGCATTGGTATAGGCAATAGTTTGTTTATAGCCAACCTTTTAGAGTAAACACACAGCCGTAACGACAGGCCAAAAAACAAGCCCGCGCGTAGAAGGCTAGAATGGAAGGAATATTGTTATGATTAAGCGTCTTATTGTTATCGCTCTTGCCGGCGCTTCGTTGGCTGGTTGTGCAAACACCAGCACATTATCTGGTGACGTTTATACTGCGGGTCAGGCTAAAGAAGTTCAGCAGGTTACTTACGGTAGCATCGTGTCAATTCAGCCGGTTCGTATTCAGGCTGGCAACGATAGCAACGTCATTGGCTCTATCGGTGGCGCGGTGTTAGGTGGTTTCTTAGGTAACACCGTGGGCGGCGGTACTGGTCGTAGCTTAGCAACGGCGGCTGGCGCAGTTGCGGGCGGCTTAGCCGGTAACAGCATTGAAGGTGCTGTTAACCGTACCGATGGCGTGCAGTTAGTGGTACGTAAAGACGATGGCAAAACGATTGCCGTAGTGCAGAAAAACGGCAGCAAACCTTTCGCGGTTGGTCAGCGTGTCATGCTGCTGCTAGCGGCAGCAGCGTCAGCGTCTCAGCGACTAACTAAGCCTGATTGGCTTAGTTAAACGAGAACACGAAACCGGAGGCAATGCCTCCGGTTTTTTTTGGTTTGCTGTTAGTAATAAAAAATAATTATAATTATTTGTTTTGTAAGTGAATTATATTTTGTTCCAGACGCTCAATTAAGCTAGTCAGCAGTGTCACTTCTTCTGGTGAAACGCCAGATAAGATCTCACCACGCGTCATCGTGATAACGTCATTAACTTCCTTGATAATAGGTGCAGCTTCTTCCGTCAACTTAATGCGTTTAGCGCGGCGATCGTTTGCGCAGGTATGGCGTGTAATTAAGCCCTTCTCTTCAAGCTGGTCCAACGTGCGAACTAATGAAGGCTGCTCAATGCCGATAGCTTTAGCCAGTTGGATCTGAGACTGCTCCGGCGGTAGACGATTAATATTGTATAGAGTAACCCAATGCGTTTGTGTCAATTCAAGCGGTTTCAAACGCTGATCAATTAACGCTCTCCATACACGAACTAATCGTGCTAAATCCGAGCCTAGTGTCGATTCCAATTTACTCTCCTTATAATTAGCGTGCTAAGATATTCACCCAGAGTAGCTACTAGTTTGGTTCTCAATCGTAAAAATTTCAAATGTATATCTATATCCTCCAGAAAATAATCTATGCTTATGGACAATTAACATCTATGTTACCTATAAATCTCTTAATGGATCTGGAGTGGTAAACATGGACATCCTTTCTTCATCCCAAGGCTCACCGTTGCCAGATCTGATATTAGGCGCATCGCTCTATTTTCCGCCTATTTTTAAAGCTGTTTTACTCGGTATTGTTTTCTGGTTGCTTATTCATCGTTTATTCCGCGATGTGATTTACTCTGGCGATATTTGGCATCCAACGCTAATGGATTTGTCAATTTTCGTCATCTGTGTAAGCACCAGTCTTTGGCTATTAACCAGTTGGTAAAATAATATGAAACAGAACACATTACGCTACTTCTCAACGGTTATAGTTTGTGCAATTGCAATCACCGCCGGCTGGTGGGCTTGGAATTATTATATGCAATCGCCTTGGACGCGAGATGGTAAAGTCCGTGCCGAGCTCGTCAATATTACACCAGAAGTATCGGGAAAAATAATTAAAGTAAATATCAGTGATAACCAACAGGTAAAACAAGGTGAACTGTTATTTTCTTTAGACCCTACGCCGTTCGAAATTGCGCTAAGTAATGCCAATGCCGCGATGGCTAAGGCCGAGTCAGATTTAGCCAAAGCTAACCATGAAGCCGCTCGCCGTGGAAACCTACCGCGTAACGTTATCTCCGCAGAAGACCTCGACGAGGCCCAACTGAATGCGCAAGCAATGAAAGCGAATTATAAATCCGCGCAATCTAATTTGGAACAGGCTGAGTGGAATTTACACCACACAAATATTTATGCTCCGGTCAGTGGATTTATAACTAATTTACAAACCCGAGTGGGAAATTATGCCTCTATTGGCTCACCGCTCGTGGCTCTTATTGATATTAATTCGTTTTATGTGATGGGTTATTTCGAAGAAACCAAACTCAGACATATAAACATCGGAAATAACGTGGATATAACTCTGTATAACGGAAATATTCCATTACAGGGACGCGTAGAAAGTATTGGCCGCGCAATTTATGACCAAAGCGTCGATAGCAGCGATAATATGCTGCTTAATGTAAAACCGAACGTACCTTGGGTACGACTGGCTCAACGGGTGCCGATCCGAATTAAGCTTGAAAATGTGCCTAAAGATGTTTTGCTGGTTGCGGGAACCACCTGCACAATTTCTGTTCGCAGCCGTTAACAGGACAGCATGGTGAATTTCTCTTGGCTAGATTGGCGCAATACTCCGTGGGCAAAAGCCAACGCAGCACAATGGCGTTATGCACTTCGCAACGCTATTGCCATGTGTTTGGCGCTCTGGGTCGCTTTTTTATTAGATCTGGATGACCCCTATTGGGCGTTTACGTCTGCCGCGGTGGTGAGTTTTCCTACCGTTGGCGGGGTTATCAGCAAGAGTATCGGCCGCATCGCGGGCAGCCTAATCGGCGCCGCAGCTTCCGTATTGATCGCAGGACAAACACTAAACGACCCTTGGTTATTTACTTTTTATATTGCGGCGTGGATTTCGCTTTGCACCTATGTCTCGAATCATTACCAAAATAACGTCGCCTACGCTTTTGCTTTAGCAGGTTATACCGCTGCGATCATCGCCTTCTCAACGGCAGAATCCACCGATACCATGCAAATTTTTGATATTGCACAGGCTCGCGTCTGCGAAGTGATCACAGGAATTCTGTGCGGTGCCTTTATGATGATGATTCTGCCGAGCACGTCCGATGGCAACAATCTCGTGACCTCGCTACGCAGAATGCATCAGCGTTTACTGGAACATGCCACCATGGTGTGGCATCCAGAGACAACACCAGAGATGCGGACATCCCATGAAGGTCTGATCGGCCAAATCCTGACCATGAATATCTTGCGTATTCAGGCATTCTGGAGCAACCACCGGATGCGAAGTCGCAATAATGTGCTCAATTTTTTACTGCATCGACAACTGCGGCTAACCAGCGTGATTTCCAGCATTCGTCGAATGCTGGTGAATTGGCCCGAACGTCCTGAATTCTTGCAGGATGTATTACAAGACACCCTAAAAGAGTTGCAGGATCCTAACACCAACAAATATCGTTTAGCCAAAATTCTCAGCCGCATTTATCCGCAGGATCCAAGCGATTATCGGCTACGCACGTTTTATCTGCGCCTACGTTATTTCTGCTGGCTCTATTTACAAGGCAGCCGGTGGATTCGCCACATCGAAAACTCAACCCCAGAAGATAGCTTTTCGCCGCCAAAAGTTCACAGTATCGCGCGGCATACGGATAGTATGGAGTCGGGCTACAATGCTTTGCGTACGTTTATTGTGCTCATCGTCGGCTGTGGATTCTGGATTAATACCCAATGGGATGCGGGCTCTGCGGCATTAACTATTACCGCAATTACCTGCGTGCTCTATTCCACGTCAGCCTCCCCTATGACCAGCCTAAGCACGTTATTCAAAGCGATGGTGTTGCTGTCCATTGGCTGCTATCTGGCAAAATTTGGGTTGATGATTCAAATCGATGACTTCTGGGTGTTCTGTGCATTCCTGCTGCCGGTTTTACTCACTATGCAGTTGCTCAAACTACAAAATCCTAAAACCGCGGCGCTATGGGGACAGCTGATTGTCTTCATGGGTTCATTTTTGTTGGTCACCAACCCACCAGAATACGATTACAGCAGTTTCGTGAACGGTAACATCGCTAAAATTTGCGGTGTATTGCTGGCAGCCGTGGCATTTCAAATCCTGCGGCCAAGCTCTGATAAACGTAAAAGTCGCCGAATCGTTCGCGCTCTGCGGCTAGATTTTATGGATCAGATAAGCCGTCATCCTCAACAGGATGAAAGCCAGTTCGAGTCTCGGATTTATCATCGCATCAGCCAGCTTAATCAAAGCAAGGATGAACTATCGCGTATTTGGGTGCTGCGTTGGGGCGTCGTGTTACTTAACTGTAGCCATATAGTATGGCAACTGCGGGAATGGCAGACACGTTCCGATCCACTTTCTGCGGTGCGCGACGTTTGCATACACTGCTTGAATGGGATTATGACGGAGAAAGGCGTTCAGCATGAGTCGCTCGATGGCACCTTAGCCGAACTGTTAAGGATCAGCGAGGTGTTATCTCGCCATCCGGATCAAAGCGGCCGTGATTTAGCCGGTCTGGTATGGCGCTTATATTGTTCTTTATCGCAGCTACAGCAAAGCGTGGCCTCTTCTGTGACAAGCAAGCCCTGAGATATCAAAACAACGATGGCTGCTCCGGCGGATTGATTTGTTCGGCATTATCGTTGCGCCGCTGACGTAAAAATCGTTGGCGGCACAAACGGAGCACATCGCGTTTTTGCGGATCGCTCAGTTTCATCCAGTCAAACCGTTCTTCTCGGCTACGCATACAGCCACGACAGTAGCCCCGCTCGTCCGTCTGGCATATACCTCGACACGGGCTAGGAATATCAAAAAACTCAAGCTGCTGGGCCACGATATACCTCCTGCTTACTATCTTAAGTGAAGACGCAAACAAGGAACTGAGCAAATCAATTTTCGTTTAATATTCTGTATCTTTATATGTCTGAAAGAAATTACGCAAGCAGAGCATAGCCTGACGGCTTTTTTCAGTATGCACTCTCTCTAACGTTAATGCGTGCAGCTTGAGCGGCGTGGGTCGCCATTCAGGTAACAGCACCACTAACTCTCCTCTCTGAAGCTCATGGCTGATTTCATACAGCGGCTGAACTGAGATCCCTAATCCCTCCAGCGTAAATGCGCGTAATACATTCATGCTGCTACTGCCGGTGGCAATATCGGGCAGCCGAATTTTGCACACTTCCCCGCTGCGTTTTTGTAAGGTGATTGAGGTAGGAATTGCATCGTTGGTGCTGATCAACCACTGATGCTGCGTCAATTCATGCGGGGATTCAGGTATCCCGCTGCGGTTTAAATAACGCGGCGATGCACATAACACCATCGGCCACGTCGCGAGCGGATGCGCAATATAAGAAGCATCGTCCAATTGTCGATTAACCCGCAAAGCAATATCAGCGCGAATATCAATTAAATTAATAATTTCATCGTTAGCTAAGATCCGCAGACTCAGCTTGGGATGAGCTTGCAATAGCGGGGCAAGAGCCTGCGCAAGCGGTGTTCCACCAAGACCTATCGTTGTAGCAATGCGCAATTCGCCAACCAGCGTGTCGCGCATTTCGGCCAGTCTTTGCTCCGCCTGACTCGCCTCATGCAACATGGTTTTGCAGCCTGGATAAAATGCCGCGCCCGCATCCGTGAGCGTTAGTTTTCGCGTAGAACGATGCAGCAGCGCCACACCCAAACTCTGCTCTAGCGTTCGCATATGTTGACTCACCGCGGAAGCGCTCATGCCTAAACGCCGCCCCGCCGCGCTGAGTGAACCTTCCGCGACGACAACGGCAAATACCGCCATACGATTAAGTTTATCCATCGAATCCCCCTTCTCATCTTAAAGTTTTACTTAAAGAAGTTAGTGGCAATATGCCACTTATCAGCCACGCTGTTAAGGCTTAAAGTTTCTCTATCGCAATCAATGTTGAAAAAGGAATGAATAATGAAACTCGCTATTATCGGTGCAACAGGTTTTGTCGGTCGTGTGGTGGTTAACGAGGCGCTGGCGCGTGGTCATGACGTTACCGCCATCGCTCGTCATACCAAAGATTTACCCACTAATAGCCATTTGCATATTGCACTTGGCGATGTGACCGACATTGATTGGCTGGCACAAACGCTCAAAGGCGTAGATGCGATAATCAGCGCCTTTAACCCCGGCTGGACCGATCCTGACCTGTACGCCAACTTTGTCAAAGGTAGCAATGCTATTTTGAAAGCGGTCGAAAAATCAGGCGTGAAACGTTTCTTGGTGGTCGGCGGCGCGGGTAGCCTTGAAGTGGCACCAGGTGTTGAACTGCTCGATACACCACAGTTCCCCGCAGAGATCCGTCCTGGCGCGCAAGGTGCTCGTGAACTGCGTGACACATTACGTGCCGGTAGCCAACTGGATTGGACGTTATTATCCCCCGCGGCCATGCTAAAGCCGGGTCAACGTACCGGCAGTTTCCGTTTGGGTACAACGTCATTGCTGATGAACGGTGATGCGCCTGCCAGTATTTCCGTTGAGGATCTTGCCGTTGTCATCCTGAATGAAATTGAACAACCACAATTTATTAAGCAGCAATTCACCGCCGCTTACTAAGCCACAATCCTCTCCTAATCCCCCTTTCCCACGAACAGTCGCGTGCTGTTCGTGGGCGTTTCACTCTCTGTAACTGCCTATAATTCCTGCGTTTACAATTATTTCTTCACAAACTATCTGTGCTTGTATTGACTTAGACCAACTGGTCTATTAGTCTTTGCCCAAGCCTCGCTGTCACGTTTTACCCACGTCTGACGAGCTAACCTAAACTTCGTGGCGCATGATAATGCGCAACAACTGCAACAGGATTGACTATGAAAATCGAAAAGTTATTCACTCCGGTCACCGTTGGTGACGTTACTTTACCTAATCGCATTTTCATGGCTCCGCTGACACGCTTGCGCAGCATAGAACCGGGTGATATTCCAACCCCGCTGATGGGTGAATACTACAACCAGCGCGCGGGCGCAGGTTTGATCATTACTGAGGCCACTCAGGTTTCATTCCAAGCCAAAGGATATGCCGGTGCTCCAGGCCTGCATACGCCAGAGCAGCTAGCCGCATGGAAAAAAATTGTGTCAGGCGTCCATAAGCAAGGCGGACATATCGCCGTACAGCTGTGGCACGTTGGCCGTATTTCTCATAATAGCCTGCAACCTAACCAACAGGCTCCCGTTGCACCTTCTGCGATTGCCGCCGATACCCGCACCACCGTACGTGATGAAAATGGTCACTGGGTACGCGTGCCTTGTTCACAACCTCGCGCTTTAGAAACCAGTGAAATTCCGGGCATCGTTAACGATTTCCGTCATGCGGTGAGCCTTGCTAGCCAAGCCGGTTTTGATCTGGTTGAGCTTCACGCTGCCCATGGCTATTTATTGCATCAATTCATGTCACCGGCCTCAAACCACCGCACCGATCAATACGGTGGCAACATTGAAAATCGCGCACGTTTAACTCTAGAAGTCGTTGACGCTGCGATTGCCGAATCTGGCGCGGGCCGCGTTGGGATCCGTATTTCTCCATTAGGCCCGTTCAATGGTCTGGACAATGGTGAAGATCAAGAAGAAGCGGCGCTTTACCTGATCGGTCAGCTTAACCAACGTAAAATTGCCTACCTGCATCTTTCTGAGCCAGATTGGGCAGGCGGCAAGCCTTATTCAGAGGCATTCCGTCAGGCAGTTCGCAAACAGTTTAGCGGCGTCATTATTGGTTCAGGCGGATATACCGCAGAAAAGGCCGAAACGTTGTTGAACCAAGGTCTCATTGACGCGGTGGCTTTTGGTCGTAACTTTATCGCTAACCCTGATTTGGTCGAGCGCTTAGAGAAAAAAGCCCCACTGAATACGCCACATCCTGAAACCTTCTATGGTGGTGATGCTAAAGGCTACACAGATTATCCAACGCTATAGCTGCAATATTAATACCTTGGCATAGCTGCCAACCCTCTGACCGCCTCCACTCTGTCAGAGGGTTTTTTATTTACGGCTCTGGCGATTAATCAGGGGCTTTTATTGATCGCTGAAAGTAGGCTGTTACAATGTGTCTACATCCTGTCGCTATTGCTGATAGCGAAGCCTTGTCATCAAGGTCATTCTAATTTCAGAGGGAAATTATGCGGTTACTTCATACCATGCTGCGTGTTGGTCATCTGCAACGCTCAATCGACTTCTACACCAACGTTTTAGGCATGCGTCTGCTGCGTACCAGCGAGAACGAAGAGTATAAATACTCCCTTGCGTTCGTCGGCTACAGTGATGAGAGCGTGGGTTCCGTTATCGAACTGACCTACAACTGGGGCGTAGAAAGCTACGACATGGGCACCGCGTTTGGCCATTTGGCATTAGGCGTTGATGATGTTGCAGCGACCTGTGAAAACATCCGCAAGGCTGGTGGAAAAGTCACGCGTGAAGCAGGCCCGGTTAAAGGGGGGAGTACTATTATTGCTTTTGTTGAAGATCCCGATGGCTACAAAATCGAACTGATCGAAAACAAACAGGCAGATGCAGGCTTAGGGAACTAACCTCGCCTCCCTAGGATAAAACCTGACTGCTTTGCTTAAAAATACAGCGAACGCATGGCCGTTCGCTTTTTTATGTTTTGTCTGAATGAGAGTCACCCCACGTTTGCTGACTGCAAACTGCAAAAAAATTTGCCATAATGCGCGCTGCATTCCATAGACCAGAAGTTGAACATGGCTGAAACCACCAATCTTAATACGCTGAGCGCGCGCTTTCGCGGGTTCTATCCTGTTGTCATTGATGTTGAAACTGCGGGTTTTGATGCCAACACCAACGCGCTACTTGAAATTGCGGCAGTCACGTTACGCATGACTGACGATGGATGGTTAGAGCCACATGAAACACTTCATTTCCACGTTGAGCCTTTTGTTGGCTCCGTTCTTGTTCCAGAGGCTCTGGCATTCAACGGCATCGATCCTGAAAATCCATTGCGTGGCGCGGTGAGCGAATACGAAGCGCTGCATGCTATTTTCAAAGCGGTTCGTAAAGGCATTAAAGATCAGGACTGTAATCGTGCGGTAATCGTTGCGCATAACGCGCACTTCGATCATTCATTTGTGATGGCCGCCGCAGAACGTGCTGGTTTAAAACGCAATCCATTCCATCCGTTCGCCACCTTTGATACTGCCGCCCTGAGCGGTTTGGTATTAGGACAAACCGTGCTGGCGAAAGCCTGTATCGCCGCAGAGATCCCCTTTGATAGCACTCAGGCCCACTCTGCGCTATATGATACTGAACAAACCGCAACGCTGTTTTGTGAGTTGGTAAACCGCTGGAAACGTATGGGTGGATGGCCATTGCCAACGCCTGCGCCAGAAACCACCGAATAGTCTGCCTCTTTTTCTTGTTGCAGCATCGAGCGGTGTAAGAATTTTTATTTCTGAGTTAACGCAATAAATTATAAAGGCGCCCTTAGGCGCCTTTTATTTTTCTCACAATAATCATCAACGATTACTGTTCTTCCTGCGCAGGATGCTTCGCCGCAGTCTCTTTAATCAGCTGCTGCAGTTCGCCAGCACGGTACATCTCAATAATGATGTCACAGCCGCCAACCAGTTCACCCTCAACCCACAGCTGCGGGAAGGTTGGCCAGTTCGCATATTTTGGCAGTTCAGCACGAATATCCGGATTTTGCAGAATATCAACATAGGCAAAACGTTCGCCACAGGCCGACAATGCCTGAACGGCTTGCGCAGAGAAGCCACAGCTTGGCAATTTTGGTGAGCCTTTCATGTACAAAATAATCGGGTTTTCAGCCAGTTGACGCTGAATTTTTTCAATGGTGGTCATTGTCATTTTAGTTTACTTCCTCTAGCCAGTGTTATGCCTATGGCATGCAAGTGCATATCGAATTATTGTACTGGATTGTACCGAGTGTCGCTCTGAGAAAAAAACGCCATCTTTTATGTGGCTATTATCTGAATTTCAACATCCCGTCACAGCGTAAGCTCAGTTTAATCTAAAAACGTGCTATGCTATATCCGTTTTGTACACGATCAGAATTACCGCGTTTTTTGAACAAAACAGTATCTGATTCAATCACCGTAACATTTGGTCACAAAGAGAATATAAATAGCAGAAATGAATGCTGTTTTGTTGCGGCGGTTTATTTAATACTGTTTGCCATGTTTTTTGCTTGGGACAAAGTCTGGAACCTATCGATGCGTCTATATATCGCGCTCTTTGTTCTGCTGTTTACACAGCTATTTGCTAATGCAGCGAATGCCTCTCCGGGGCATAAAGTCGTTGCCGATCAGCGAAAGTCGCATGCGACAAGTAGCGAAACTGCCGATCGTAAAAAACGAAAGCCGGCCACCAGCAAAAAAGAAAAAACTGCGGCACCTACAACAACGGCAAAAAATAAAAAATCGGTAGAGCAAAAAAGCAAGGCGAGTAAAAAAACAGCAGACGTTCAGCCTACCGCTCTCGCCACCAAGTTCGCCAAAAATAGAGCCGTTGCGCGCAATAAAGCCAATAGCAAAAAAATAGATAAAGCAGTATTAGCCTCTATTTCTAAACCGAAGGCAAAATCCAGCGTCAAGAAAAGCGACACTCATTCCACGGCTAGGCTAGCTCGCGTTAGTAATAAAAAAACCTATGGTCGCCAGCGCGGTGAATTGAATAGCCATGGCAGAAACAGCAAAGGCGAATTAGCCAAGCTGAATCAAAACAATATTGAAATCGTTGATGGTAAACCAATCCGTTTGAGCCCTCAGCATAAAAAACGCTACCAGCATGCCAAGCAGACGGCTATGAATAAGCTGATGAATCAGGTAGGCAAACCGTATCGCTGGGGTGGAGCTTCACCAAGCACGGGCTTCGACTGCAGCGGTTTAGTCTATTACGCCTATCAGGATTTACTGAGCATCAAGATCCCGCGTACCGCCAATGAAATGTATCATCTGCGCGATGCGGCTCCGGTGAAAAAAACAGAGCTACAAAAAGGCGACTTGGTCTTCTTCCGTATTAATAATCGTGGCGCCGCCGATCATGTAGGTGTTTATATGGGCGAAGGTAAATTTATACAGTCACCTCGCACCGGCGAACAAATTCGGATCAGCTATTTAGATAATGATTATTGGCAAGGACACTACGTTGGCGCCCGCCGCGTAATGACGCCAAAAACGATTCGTTAATAGCAGAAGGTCATTGTTAAACAGATTTATGGTAGGGATTAATCGTATTTTGTGATAATCCCTATCATTTAGATTTACCCTGTCTTTGTATTATCCCCTTCCCCTCATTTTCGTACCGTCGCCGTTTTGAACGAATGGTGTACAAATCATCAATTGATAACCAAAAACAAAAATTTTGCCTGTTATTAGATTCAAAACTTGCTAAAATCTATCCCCATAACAAGAGCACAACAAGATCGTTTCAATTTTAAAAACCCGCTCACTGACATTAACGTTGGTGTGATGCATGAAACATAAAACACTTCCGTGTAACTGTTTCATTGCAAAATAGAGCAATAATAGGAGAGAGCAATGTCTTTTGAATTACCTGCATTACCATACGAAAAAAACGCACTCGAACCGCACATCTCCGCAGAAACCTTGGAATACCATTACGGTAAGCATCACAACACCTACGTGGTTAACCTGAACAATCTGGTTAAAGGCACTGAATTTGAAGGTAAATCACTGGAAGAGATCATCAAGACCTCTACCGGCGGGATCTTCAACAACGCCGCTCAGGTTTGGAACCACACCTTCTACTGGCATTGCCTGTCACCAAAAGGTGGCAACACACCAACTGGCGCAGTAGCCGAAGCCATTAACAAAGCATTTGGTTCATTCGACGCTTTCAAAGAAGAACTGACTAAATCCGCGATCGGCAACTTCGGTTCTGGTTGGACTTGGCTGGTTAAAAAAGCCGATGGTTCTTTGGCAATTGTGAACACCTCAAACGCAGCAACACCACTGACCAGCGGTGATAAGCCTCTGCTGACCGTGGACGTTTGGGAACACGCCTACTACATCGACTATCGCAATGCGCGTCCTAAATATCTGGAGAACTTCTGGGCTCTGGTAAACTGGGAATTCGTGGCGAAAAATCTGGCATAAGTTTGCTAAGTTACGCACATGAAAAAGGCGGTCAATTGACCGCCTTTTGTTTTAGCCATGTTAATAGCTATCGATAGAAAACTTAGCGATAAATCAATGTAGCGCGGCAACAAAACTAAAGATAACAATCACAGCCAGCGCCGCGACCGTTGTCATTAGAGAATATTTCAGGTCGGTTTCCATTTCTTCTTCTCCCGCATTTCGTTATCAGATCAATTTTGATTATACATAAACACTTGCAGAAAGTGTGTGAAATCATTTTCACATACCTTAAATGGGATCGCACGCAGTAAAACTTTCGATTATTCTTTCTGTTAACCCACAATTTTGACTTCCCCTTTTGCATTTTATAGGCCAAAATTTACGGTTTACTGCTACGTATCAGCTTTCATAACGTAAAAGAATAGGCTGGCGCTTGATAAATCCGCATATTCCTCTCTTTGATGCGATTGTAATCAGTGTATTTTGATGTACGTAAGCAAACGATTAACGCAATAGCTATGTCATTGTGACATTAGCTTAGGAGTCATCTGTTTCATGGCAACGATTAAAGATGTGGCAAAACGCGCGGGCGTTTCAACCACGACAGTGTCTCACGTTATTAATAAGACGCGTTTTGTCGCAGAAGAGACCAAGACCGCGGTTTGGGAAGCCATTAAAGAATTGCACTACTCCCCCAGCGCCGTCGCCCGTAGCCTGAAAGTGAACCACACTAAATCGATCGGTTTGCTGGCAACCTCCAGCGAAGCGCCCTATTTTGCTGAGGTGATTGAGGCCGTTGAAAACGCCTGTTACAGCCAAGGCTATACGCTTATTTTATGTAACTCTCACAATAACCCTGAAAAGCAAAAAGCTTATTTGGCAATGCTGGCGCAAAAGCGCGTCGATGGGCTGTTAGTGATGTGCTCTGAATATCCAGAAAACCTGCTGCAAACCCTCGAGGACTACCGCAATATTCCAATGGTGGTGATGGACTGGGGCACACAGCGCAGTGATTTTACCGACGCCATTCAAGATAATGCGTTCGAAGGTGGCTATTTAGCCGGTCGCTATTTAATTGAACGCGGTCACCGCGATATTGGGGCGATTACTGGTCAGCTTTCCCGTAACACCGGCGGAGGTCGTCTGCGCGGCTTCTTGAAAGCCCTGCAGGAAGCCAATATTTCCGCACGCGATGAGTGGATGGTAGAAGGCGACTTCGAGCCAGAATCCGGTTACAAAGCCATGCACCAGATCCTATCGCAAAAAAATCGCCCAACGGCGGTCTTCGTGGGCGGAGATATCATGGCGATGGGCGCAATCTGCGCCGCCGATGAGATGGGCTTACGTGTACCGCAGGATATATCTGTGATCGGTTATGATAACGTGCGCAACGCCCGCTACTTCTCACCAGCGTTGACTACCATCCACCAGCCGAAAGAGCGTTTGGGCTCTATGGCCTTTGATATGCTGCTCGACCGTATCGTGAGCAAACGTGAAGATTCTCAAACGATCGAAGTTCATCCAAAACTCGTGGAGCGTCGCTCCGTTGCCGATGGCCCATACCTGGACTATCGCCGCTAAGTGATGAAAAGCAGCCCTTTTCTTTTAGCGCTGTTCCCCGTTGTGCTGTTCTTTGCCGGAGCGTTGCCAATATTGGCAGCGCTGCTGGCACTGACTCAGCCGCTGTCTGACATTTCCTCTTTCAATAACTTCATCCAGCCGTGGACGCTTTTACTCCAATGGCCAGGTTTGATGCGCTCGGTTGGCCTGAGTTTATGGAGCGCAATCGCCGCTACCTTAATATCACTTTGGTTGGCATTAGCGCTTTGCGGGCAAGTTATACAGCGCGCCAGCGGGACCGCTCGCGCTGTTTCGAGCGCGATTTTAGCCATGCCGCATATTGCACTGGCGACCGGACTCATACTGCTGTTATCTCCTTCAGGTTGGCTACTCAGGCTTATATCCCCAACATTTACGGGTTTTGTGCGTCCGCCAGATTGGCCTATCGTCAATGACCCTTATGCCCTGTCCTTAATTCTTTTACTGGTGATCAAAGAGACACCCTTTTTATTTTTGCTGGCGTTTAACATCGCGGGGCGAATTGATGTGGTCCGTCAAATGCAGGCTGGTAACGCATTGGGTTACCACAGTGAAAAAGTCTGGTGGTTGCTATTAGTGCCGCAAATACTGGTGGCCCTGCGCCTGCCGCTGTTTTGCGTGCTCGCCTTTGGGCTATCCGCCGTGGATATTGCGATTCTATTGGGGCCACAGCAGCCAACCACCTTGGCGTTGTTAGTTTGGCAATGGATAAGCGAACCCTCGATGGGGCACCAGTCTTTGGCCGCCGCTGGCACGCTGTTGCTTATTGCGATGACATTAGCCAGCTTTGGCGCATGGGGATGCGGTGAAAAACTCTGGTTGAAATATTGTCGCAACGCTTATGGGCAAAGACGCAACACATGGCGTATGCCGCTTGCTCCGCTCTGGACAATTGGCGTGCTGTTAACGCTAGGTGCTTACGCGGTACTCTTCGTTTGGTCTATTGCGTGGCGTTGGCCTTTCTCTTCTTCTTTCCCGCTACAGTGGACCGATGATTATTGGCTTACCAGCATTCATCAGCTCAGTGCGCCGATTATGAATAGCCTGCTCATTGCGGGGATGGCGAACCTGTTAAGCTTGGTGCTGTGCGTTGGTTTTTTGGAGTGGCAATTTTATACGCGTAGCAAAACGAACTTTTGGCTTCTGCTCGCCCCACTGTTGATACCACAAATCAGCCTAATCTTCGGCTTACAACACATGGCCGCTTGGCTGGATGTTATTGGCCTGCTGCCCAGCGTTGTCTTTGCCCATATGGTGTTTATCGTTCCGTACTATTTTCTTAGCCTCAGCGGCGCGTGGCAGGCTTTCGATTCACGACTGCTCTACACCGCACAATCTCTTGGCAAAGCGCCTTGGACCTGTTTCTGGCGCATCAAGATGCGTTTATTGAGCAAACCACTAACGCTTTCCGTTGCGCTAGGTTTCGCGGTTAGCATGGGATTATATTTACCCACGCTGGGCTTAGGCGCTGGGCGCTTCCCCACATTGGCAACTGAAACCGTTGCCTATGCATCCGGTATCGATCGTCGAATGGCTGCCGTTGCGGCCCTGTGGCAAACGTTCATTCCGCTTTTGGTTTACGGTATCGCGCTATTTCTGCCATTCATATTAACAAGGAATAAAAAACTGTGACGGTTTTAGCGCTCGAGCAATTTCAGCTTTTCCTACATGGCACACCGCTAACTTCAGCGTTGAATACCCGCGTAGAAGGCGGCCAAATACTCACGCTGATGGGGCCAAGCGGCTGCGGGAAATCGAGCTTATTGCTGGCTATGGCGGGACATGCTCACGCCCCGCTGTCAGCGCAGGGAAAAGTGCTGATTGATAATCGCGAGGTGACTGAGCTTCCTACCTATCAGCGAAAGATAGGGCTGTTATTCCAAGATGATTTGCTGTTTCCCCACCTTAACGTTGAGCAAAACTTGCTCTTCGCATTACCAGATAACACCAGCAGAGAAGAACAGCATCAGCAGGTCGCACAGGCATTGGGGAAAATTGGCATGAACGAATTTTCATCTCGCTATCCTGATGAATTATCTGGCGGCCAGCGCGCCAGAATCAGTTTGTTACGCACCCTGCTTTCTCGCCCTCGCGTGGTGGCTTTGGATGAGCCTTTTTCCAAGCTTGATAAAGCGCTGCGACAACAGTTTCGCCAGTGGGTCTTTAGCGAATTACGTCAGGCGAATATTGCCACCCTGCTAGTGACACACGACGAAGACGATGTTCCGCCAAATGGCCAAATCATCATGCTCTAATCCTATTCAGGGCTCAGCCACTCTTGATTCATCGTTTCAGTATCACCTAAATAATCAAGCAACCAGTCAATCGCCGGCGAACGGGTATGATCTTCCCAAGTTACGCAGCAAGCGCTATCAGGAAACGGTTGAGCCAATTCTAAGATCTTCAGCTTACCCGCATGAACCAACGGTTCTGCCATGTGTGCAGGCATCAAGCCAACGCAAAGCCCATTCTCCAGGCAATCGCAGGCCGACTGCCAATCAGGCACCACCAAGCGGCGCTGGTTATCTAATAGCCACGTATCGCGCTTAGGCAGATCTCGAGATGTGTCTTCAATGCATAAAGCAGGAAAGGGACGAATTTTGTCGTCACTTAACTCACCCTCCAGCGTTGCCAGCGGATGATCGGGGCTAACCAGACAATGCCAGCGTAGAAACCCCATATCGCGAAAAGAAAAACGCCCTCCGGCGGGAACCGCGCGCGTCGCTCCTATCGCCACCTCTACGCGTCCGGCGACCAGTGCATCCCATACGCCGTTGAACACTTCTGGGTGGATCATTAATTCCATATCAGGAAAATGGCGGTAAAAATCGACCACCAGTTGGCGACTTCGGCGAGGATTAACGATGCGATCTACTGCAACATTTAGCTGTCCACGCCAGCCATTTGCTACCTGTTGACATTGACGGCGGGTGGAATTCATTTTTTTGATAATAGTTCGAGCTTCATCAACAAAAAATGCGCCTGCCTCGGTGAGCTCAACATCTCGATGACGCCGCTCAAACAGTGATACCGCTAGCCAAGTTTCTAGTTGGCGGACCGTATAACTCACGGCAGACGGCACACGGTGCAGTTCTTGGGCTGCGGCACTAAAACTTCCCGTCCTAGCAACCGCATCAACAACCTCTAATGAGTATTCCGACCACATGTGCGCTACCTCACTTTTCTTGCTTTCAAAAATTTTCATCCATGATAGCAAATATTAGCGTTTCACAAGTAATTTGAGAGATCGCTACACTCCCCGCGTCACACATTCATTCTGCAACAAATATATAACGAGTCAAAATAATGCGAACTTCATCATTTTTCATGTTCTATCTGGCCGGATTGAGCATGCTGGGATATCTGGCCACTGATATGTATCTTCCTGCTTTTGGTGCGATGCAGCAGGATCTTAATGCTTCCGCTGGTGCCATCAGTGCGAGTCTCAGTATTTTCCTCGCCGGTTTTGCCTTCGCGCAGCTGGTATGGGGGCCTCTGTCCGATCGCATCGGACGTAAGCCGGTTTTAGCCATGGGCTTAACCCTGTTTAGTCTTGGCTGCTTGGGCATGCTGTGGGTGGATACCACCACAGAGCTTCTGGTGCTGCGCTTTGTGCAGGCGATTGGGGTGTGCTCTGCCGCCGTGACGTGGCAGGCGCTGGTTATCGACCGCTACAGCAAAGGCGTTGCCAATCGCGTGTTCGCTACCATCATGCCGTTGGTGGCATTGTCCCCAGCTCTTGCGCCGCTATTGGGCGCGTGGTTGCTTAACCATTTAGAATGGCAGGCTATCTTTGCCGTGCTGTTTGGCATCTCTTTGCTGCTGTTAATCCCAACCCTCATGCTTAAAGATGAGCGTCGGAAACCCGCAGAAAACCAGCCTAAAGAGAACATCAGCTTTTTCCAACTGATGCGCTCGAATATTTTCTCCGGCAACGTGATGATTTTCGCGGCGTGCTCCGCCGGTTTCTTCGCGTGGCTCACCGGTTCACCGTTCATTTTAGGCGATATGGGCTATGGCCCGAATGACATTGGTCTAAGCTATGTTCCACAGACCATCGCATTTTTGATTGGCGGCTATGGCTGCCGCGCGCTGCTGAGCCGTATCGGCGGAAACTTAATGCTGCCTTGGCTGTTAGTGGTATACAGCCTGAGCATGGTAGGAATGTTTGCGATGGCGTTGCTGAGTTCACCGGGACTCTTTGCGCTGTTAGTCCCTTTCTGCATTATGGCCATGGCAAACGGCGCGATTTACCCTATCGTGGTTGCCAATGCATTAACGCCATTCCCAGAAAGCAGTGGCAAAGCAGCGGCATTGCAGAACACTCTACAGTTGGGCGTCTGTTTCTTGGCAAGCCTGCTGGTATCCGTTTTTGTCGAGTCAGCGTTATTGGCCACAACCGCCATCATGGCGGGCACCGTAGTATTGGTTGCTTTCGGTTACTGGCTCAAAAGTGACAACGTCACAAGAAAATTATCCGATGAATCGCTAGCGGCGAGTGAATCAGGTAAAAAACATCAGTCACAGCATTAATTTATTTTTGTCTCCTTTACGCTAAACCATTGAGCAGCGGTGCGGATTCATACTTGAGTCTCTCACCGCTGCGTCCTATACTGCGAAGGTTGCTTTTACAATTATTCTGCTAGTAAGTAACTTTTGCTTTCCGATGTGCGGAGCACATCACATTTTTTCTTAAGGATGAGTCCCTGCTAACCGCATGGGTTTCCTCAGTTTTCCATTTTTCTAAGTCGGGTTAAACACCGCGGATTATCCGTTGGTACTCGTGCGCCTTTAGATTGCCAACGCTCTCTAGCAGGTCAGTTTTATGAAGAATTTGGTTCATGGAGAAACTATGAGTTCATCGTGTATAGAAGATCTAAGCGTGCAAAACAGTCAATGGTATCGAATTGCCAGTGAAATGTTGCAGTCGGCAGACATCGAGGTTAATGGCTCGCGCCCTTTTGATATTCGCGTTAAAAATCCACACTTTTTCAAACGCGTCTTGCAAGAAGGCTCACTCGGTCTGGGTGAGAGCTATATGGATGGCTGGTGGGAGTGCGACCGTTTAGATATTTTCTTTCAGAAGGTGCTGCGCGCTGGGCTTGAGAATCAGCTGCCACACCACATCAAAGACACCTTGCGTGTCGCAGCGGCGCGTCTTACCAATCTTCAATCGAAAAAACGTGCATGGATCGTCGGCAAGGAACACTACGACTTAGGAAATGATCTCTTCAGCCTAATGCTCGATCCCTATATGCAATATTCCTGCGCCTACTGGAAAGATGCGACGACGCTAAAGCAGGCTCAGGAAGCTAAGCTAAAACTGATCTGTGAAAAGCTTCAACTGCGGCCAGGAATGACCCTGCTGGATATCGGCTGTGGCTGGGGCGGTCTGGCAGCTTATGCCGCGAAGAACTACGGCGTATCCGTTCACGGCGTCACCATTTCAGCAGAGCAACAGAAAATGGCTCAGGAACGCTGTAAAGATTTAGACGTGCAGATTTTGCTACAAGACTACCGTGACTTGAACGCACAGTACGATCGCATTGTATCAGTGGGGATGTTCGAGCATGTCGGGCCAAAAAACTACCAAACCTACTTCAACGTGGTGGCGCGTAATTTGAAGCCTGATGGGCTTTTCTTACTGCATACTATTGGCGCAAACGAAACCAATATGCATGTGGATCCGTGGATCAATAAATATATCTTCCCTAATGGCTGCCTCCCCTCGGTTAAGCACATCGCAACCACCAGTGAAGGTAAATTCGTGATGGAAGACTGGCACAATATTGGGGCTGATTACGACCGCACGTTGATGGCTTGGTATGAACGTTTCGTCCAGAATTGGCCGAAGATCGAGCATAACTATTCTCAACGCTTCTTCCGCATGTTTAGCTATTATCTCAATGCCTGCGCGGGGGCTTTCCGCGCTCGAGATATCCAGCTATGGCAAGTGGTGTTTTCTCCTCGCGGAACTGAAGGCGGCCTGCGCGTAGCGCGATAATATCTGATGGTTATCGGATAGTAAAAAGGAGCCCAAAGGCTCCTTTTTGTTTGTCGCTAGCTATTTGGCCACCGATGGCAAACCTGAATTACTTCAGATATTGGCCGGTACGTAAGGCTTCAATACGCTTATCCAACGGCGGATGTGACAGGAACAGTTCGCTAAATGATTTATTACGACCATTGATGCAAAATGCCATCATGCTCCCTTCTTCCTGCGGCTCATAGCTTGTTTTCAAGCGTTGTAGTGCAGCGATCATTTTTTCACGCCCTACTAAATTAGCCGACCCCGCATCAGCGCGGAATTCACGATAACGCGAGAACCACATAGTAATAATGCTCGCTAAGATCCCGAATACAATCTCCAATACCATGGATACCGCGAAATAAATCATTGGGTTGCCGCTGCTGCTTTCACCCTCATCGCGGTTGCCCGACAAGAATCCAGCAGCTACCTGAGCGATCAGGCGCGAGATGAAGATAACGAAGGTGTTCACCACGCCCTGAACCAGCGTCATCGTCACCATATCACCATTGGCAACGTGGCTGATTTCGTGCGCGAGCACGGCTTCGGCCTCATCACGACTCATGTTTTGCAATAAACCGGTGCTCACCGCCACCAGTGATGCATTGCGACGCGCACCTGTTGCGAATGCGTTCATATCCGGTGCGTGGTAAATCGCAACCTGCGGCATATCAATACCTGCCTGCTGAGACTGACGGCGGACGGTTTCAACCAACCAACGCTCAGTCTCATTGCGTGGTTGCTCGATAACTTCTCCCCCAACCGAACGCAAAGCCATCCACTTAGACATCAACAGCGAAACAATAGAACCACCAAAACCGAACAGCAGTGCCATCACCATCAGCCCTTGCACGCTGCTGGACTGGATCCCTGTCAGGCTTAACACCACACCAAACACCAGCATGACAGCAAGGTTGGTTAGCAGGAACAAAGCGATACGCATCATGTTATTTATTAATCCTCATTTATGGAGCACGCATTATGCGATGCATATACTCGTTTTACTTCAAGTGGCAGAAACATTAGCAACTCTTGTTTGCTACTTTCATGCAACTCGAATGATTTAGTGTATAGATCGTAAGGCCATCTGCGCGGGATTCAAGTGGTGTTAAGCAATAACACACTAAAGAAACATAACTTTACAATTTGACGTACTAAAAATCACATAATTGACTATTTCCCAACCATTCAGCCAGAACGGCAGGCATAAAAAAAGAGCGATTTCTCGCTCTTTTTACTGTTACCGTGCTCGCTTATTTTGAGCTGCCCTGCATTTGCTGAGCAAGATCAAGCGCAATTTTTACCGTTTCATCCAAGTAAGGATCGGGCTCTTGATAATCTTTTGGCAAATCATCAAGTGATTTAATTGGCTTTTTGCCCGCAACTTTCAGGCGTTCATTAATGCGTTTCAGGCGGGTTGCATCATCATCTTTGTTCTCTTTCTCACGCTGTGCATAGTTAAGAGAGACGATATTTTTGCGATCTTTGAGCGCTTTATAGTGAGCGATGTCCTGCTCAATATATTGGAACTCAGGATTCGACGCGATACGCTGATTGTGATCGGCTAACAGAACCGGATCAAACTTCTGCACATCCCCGGCTTTATCGTAGGTAGCCGCTTTAATGCTATCCCAAGGCAAGGCGTTGTCTTCAAAGCTTTCGCCAGTATCAATCGATTCCAGCCCCGTCGGCATAATAATATCTGGTGTCACGCCTTTACGCTGAGTACTACCGCCGTTAATACGGTAGAACTTCTGGATTGTGTATTGAACTGAACCCAGCTCCGGCCACTCTGGACGCAGCATCTGATCGTAAATACGGTTTACCGAACGATATTGTTGCACGGTACCTTTACCGAAGGTTGGTTCACCAACAATCAGCGCACGATCGTAATCCTGCATAGCCGCAGCGAAGATTTCTGACGCTGACGCACTGAAGCGATCAACCAGAACTACCAGCGGGCCTTTATAGTAAACAACGCCGTCGGTATCCGCATCTTCACGAATTTTACCGTTATTATCGCGCACCTGAACAACAGGACCGTTAGGAATAAACAGGCCAGAAAGCGATACCGCTTCGGTTAACGCACCGCCGCCGTTGCTGCGCAGATCGATAATCACGCTGCTCACGTTCTGTTTTTCCAGCTTCTGCAGCTGTACTTTGACGTCGTCGGTCAGGCCGACGTAGAAGCCAGGAATATCCAGAACCCCGACTTTCTTGCCATCAACGGTTTTCACGCTCATTTTCACCGCGCGATCTTCCAAGCGGATCCGTTCACGCGTTAACGTGATAGTGCGTGTTTTGGTACCCTTACCTGCTGGCAGAATTTCCAAACGAACTTTGCTGCCTTTTGGCCCTTTGATCAACTCAACCACGTCATCAAGACGCCAGCCAATCACATCTACCATCGGTTTGCCCGGCTGGCCAACGCCAACGATGCGATCGCCAACTTTGAGAGATTTACTCTTCGCTGCAGGTCCACCGGCAACCATCGAGTTAATCTGGGTATAGTCGTCTTCGGTCTGCTGAAGCACTGCACCGATACCTTCCAGAGACAGGCTCATTTCGGTATTAAACTGCTCAGTATTACGCGGGGACAGATAGTTGGTATGGGGATCAATCTCATGCGCAAACGCGTTCATGAACAGTTGGAAAACGTCTTCGCTTTTGCTTTGAGTGAGACGTTTAATCGCAAACTGGTAGCGTTTGGTCAGGATTTTTTGAATCTCTGGCCAATCTTTACCGGCCAGTTTCAGGTTCAATTCATCGTATTTAACTTTGGCTTCCCAAAGCTTATTCAACTCTTCCGTGCTGGTTGGCCACGGTGATTTGCTACGGTCGACATCAATGGTGTCGTTACCGTCGAAAGTCATCGGAGATTTCAGCAAGGACAGTGCATATTCGTAGCGTTCGAAGCGACGTTTTTGTGCCAAATTAAACAGCGCATAGGCGGTATCTAATTGGCCGGATTTTAACTCATCATCCAGCGCCGTCTCACGGTCTTTGAACTGCGCAACGTCAGAGGCCAACAACACGTTATGGTTGTAGTCCAACATATTGAGGTAACGCGCAAAGATCTTTTTAGAAAAATCATCGTTCAAATCGAACTGACGATAATGAGAGCGCGTAAAACGTGACGTCACCCGTTCACTGACGGTCGCGTGCTGCGGCTCTTGGCGCAACTGCGGTAACTGATTAATGTTGTAAGCAACATTATCAGCCGCAAAGCTGGCACCAGCGAATAACGCCAGGGCTATCGCTGATACCCTGAAAAATTTGTTCATGCCTTGGCTGGCCTCCGTATCAGAACTGCAAGTGTTCTGCGCGCACAATCATCGCCAGACCGTTAGAAAGCTGAACGCGTACACCATCTTTGGTGATTTCCAATACGGAAGCGTCCATCGCACTTTTACCTGCGCTGACTTTTACGCCCTGACCTACGGTCAGTTTAGTAATGTCAGTCACCGGTACAGCACGCGGTTTAGCTGATTCTGTGTTCGCGCGAGGCGTGCGATCCTGTTGCGGGCGAGGAGTGCGTGGTTTACGCGCTTCTTTATCACCGTTAGCAGCATCGGTACGACGTGCAGCAGGTTTTTTACCCGCTGGACGTGGGCGACGATTCTCAGTCGTTTCCCCAGCCTCACGTTTTTTCGCCTGCTGTTCTGCACGTTGTGCTTGAACTCGCGCTTTGGCTTCTTCTAACTGTTGACGAGCGTGTTCCACATGCTGCTCTTCCAGCACACCACACGAATTACCGTCAAGATCGACTCGTTCCGCACCCACTTTCACGCCGTGCAGATAACGCCAGCTTGAGGTGTACAGACGGAGCGCTGAACGTAGCTGAGTCTTGCTCAGTCCGTTTTCATCTCCCTGCATCCGCTCAACCAGATCCTGAAAGATACCGATTTTCAACGGACGTGCTTCGCCCTCTGCGCTAAAGCACTGCGGGAAACGCTGGGCTAAAAATGCAATGACTTCTTTACTACTATTCAACTTGGGTTGATTTTCCATGAAATTTCCTGATTACAACGGGTTTGCCAACCAGCGATGGCATGAACAGGCGACATTATAATGGCGCTACCGCCAAAAGCCACGCCATACGCACGACAACCTTATGCAAATGTCACAAATTTTGTGCTGCCGCACTCTTTTAAGTGTTCAGAAAGAGCAGAAGCCACTGATTTTAAACCATTTTCATCTTCTTTATCGAATCGGTCATAAACTGTGCTATCGATATCTAAAACCCCAATAACTTGTCCATTTACCTCAATAGGCAGCACAATTTCAGCATTGCTGGCTGCATCACAGGCAATATGACCGGCAAAAGCGTGCACATCGGCAACGCGTTGGATCTCATTTTTGGCAAACGCAGTACCACATACACCTTTACCTACAGGAATTCGCACACAGGCTAATTTCCCTTGGAAAGGCGCAAGTACCAGCGTATTACCATCAATCAAATAGAATCCGACCCAGTTAACATCCTCTAATCGCTCGTAAATTAGCGCACTTGCATTGGATAATGTTGCGATAAAGTTATATTCGCCGCTGCTTAGAGCAGCTAAATCACGCGCTAGGTCGGCATAAAACTCTTTTTTACTCATGTAAATCTCGTTATCTTGTTACTGGACGACAGCCATAAGGCCCGAATACGTCACATAAAATAAGCATTAAATGCGTTATCACACAAGGCCTATCCAACATCACTACACTTTAACTCGTTACACATTGTATCTTTACATCAGTTAGACCTACATTTTTATAACAACCATTCTGTTTTAAGGCCATCAATGCGATACTTTCACCCTTTGCGCCAGCCATCCTGCGTTTCTGAATGAATATCACTCGAATTACCTCGCTACCAGAACAGCACATCAAACGTTGCCACGAATGCGACTATGTTTTCCAACTCCCAGAGCTGGATAAAAATCATACTGCATACTGCCCGCGTTGCTGTGCCAAAATTTGCTCTGGACGTGATTGGTCCATGACGCGCTTAACCGCGCTGTCTATTGCAATTTTGCTACTGATGCCGTTTGCCTTAAACGAGCCGCTGATTCAAATCCGCCTGCTAGGAACGACGATTTATGCCAGCTTGATTGAAGGTATTTGGCAAATGGCGATCCAAGGGGACCCGGTCACGGCCAGCATGGTGGCATTTTGTACCGTAGGCGCCCCGCTGACGCTGCCGCTCTCCATTCTTTATCTACGGTTCGGCCATAAACTAGGCATGAATCTGCGCCCAGTGTTATTGATGCTGGACAGATTAAAAGAGTGGATCATGCTCGATATCTATCTTATCGGCATGGGCGTAGCCTGTATAAAGGTTCAGGAATATGCGGATATCAACGTAGGAAACGCTTTTTTTGCCTACGTGATGATGACGTTACTCACACTGGTCACATTGATTCATCTTAATCTGAATCAACTGTGGGAGCGGTTTTATCCACGAACCCAGCCCAAAACGTCACCGTATGAAATGAAACTCTGCTGTGCCTGCCACTATACTGGGCTACCTGATGAACGAGGCCGCTGCCCGCGTTGCCATACCACGTTGCATGCTCGTCAGCCCTACAGCCTACAAAAAACATGGGCCGCGCTGATTGCTGCCATCGTGATGCTTTTCCCCGCCAATATGCTGCCCATCTCAATTTTGTACGTGAACGGCGTGCGGATGGAAGACACCATTTTTTCTGGCGTAGTTTCGTTAGCAACCTCGGGCAATATTCCTATTGCAGCAATCGTATTTATTGCCAGTATTTTAGTTCCTTTCACTAAGGTGATTGTGATGCTGTTCTTATTGATCAGCATCCAATTTAAAACCCAGCACAGCCTAAAAACACGCATGCGTCTACTACGCTTAGTGACGTGGATTGGCCGCTGGTCGATGCTCGATCTTTTTGTTATCGCGTTAATGATGTCGTTGGTTAATCGCGACCAGCTACTTTCTTTTACTATGGGACCGGCGGCCTTCTATTTTGGTGCCGCCGTATTCCTAACCATCCTTGCCGTAGAATGGTTAGACAGCCGACTGATTTGGGATGCTCATGCAACAGGAAACGCCGAATATACCGACTAACGCAACGCTACGACGTAAACGCCGTATCTCACCGTTTTGGTTATTACCTTTTATCGCCCTTCTGATTGCAGGCTGGTTAATCTATTCCACAATGCAAGAGCGCGGCGATACCGTCATTATCGATTTCCAGTCGGCGGCAGGCTTGGTGGCTGGCCGAACGCCGGTACGTTATCAAGGCGTTGAAGTCGGCACGGTGCAAAAAATAGCGCTCAGCAATGACCTCAATAAAATTGAAGTCAGCGTAAGCATTAAAAGCGATATGAAAGACGCCCTGCGTGATGGCACTCAGTTTTGGCTCGTCACGCCCAAAGCCTCTCTGGCCGGGATCTCAGGGTTAGACGCGCTAGTCGGCGGTAACTACATTGGGATGATGCCGGGTACGGGTAAGCCGAGCCAACATTTCGTCGCATTGGATACTCAGCCCAAATTCCGCCTTAATACCGGTGAATTGCTCATCCACCTGTTTGCTCCTGACTTAGGTTCTCTAAGCACCGGCTCATTAGTCTATTACCGCAAAATTCCGGTGGGTAAAGTCTACGATTTTACCATTGCTGAAAACCAGCAAGGCGTTAGCATCGATGTACTTATCGATAAGCGCTTTGCTAATTTGGTGAAAGACAACAGTCGTTTCTGGAATGTCTCTGGTTTCAAAGGTGATTTTGCCTTAGACGGCATTTCGGTGCAGATGGAAAGCATGGCCGCGTTAGTGAATGGGGCCATTGCCTTTGACTCACCCCACGGAGGCAAGCAGGCCGTAGCCAATCACAACTACACGCTCTATCCCGATTTGGCTCACAGCCAGCGCGGCGTCGTCATCGGTTTAGATTTACCCAATGGCGATGGCCTCACAGCGGACAGAACGCCTCTTATTTACCAAGGGTTGCAGGTCGGCACGCTCACCAAAATGACGTTGGAGAAAGACAGCAAAGTCAGCGGTGAATTAACGATTGATCCTAGCATCGTCGATCTGATGCGCAGTGGAACCCGCATCAAAATGACCAGCCCTCGCCTCAGCTTGGATAATGCCAAACTGAGCCAGCTGCTCACGGGTAACGTATTTGAACTGCTCCCTGGCGAAGGTGAACCACAAAACCATTTCGCCGTACTGCCTAGCGCAGAGTCACTGTTACAGCAGCCTAATATCCTTAAGCTATCGCTCAGCGCATCACAAAGCTATGGCGTGGACGTTGGCCAGCCTATCAGCATGAACGGGATTAAAATTGGCCAAGTCCTTCATCGGGTTCTGAAAGATAACTCGGTTGTCTTCGACGTCGCTATCGAGCCGCAGTATCGCAGCCGGATTCATGCCGACAGCAAGTTTGTGGTCAACAGCCGTCTTGACGTTAAGTTTGGTGTTGACGGTGTTCAATTGCTTGGTGCAAGCGCACAAGAATGGCTAGATGGCGGTATTCGCGTCATCCCGGGCAGCAAAGGTGAACCCAAGGATAAATACCCGCTCTACCAAAACAGTGAACATGCTGAGCAAGGCATTACCGGTAATCTTCCGCCATCAACCCTGACTTTGCGCGCAGAAACCTTACCTGACATTCAAGCGGGTTCCGTTGTGCTGTATCGTAAATTCCAAGTTGGGGAAATTGTTGATGTTCGTCCTAAATCCAATGAATTTGAAATCGATGTTTATATTCAACCGGCCTACCGAAAGCTGCTTACGCCGCAAACTATTTTCTGGGCGGAAGGCGGAGCTAAAGTACAACTCAACGGCAGCGGATTGACGATTCAAGCATCTCCGCTAGATCGTGCAATCAAAGGCGCGGTTAGCTTCGACAATATAGAGGGCGTTAGCGTTACCAAGGGGCAGAAGCTTGAGCTTTATTCTTCAGAAACGGCGGCCAGAGCGATTGGGAGCCAGATCACCCTGCGCACCTACGATGCTTCAAAACTCTCAGCCGGAATGCCAATTCGCTATCTCGGCATCGATATTGGACAGGTTGAATCGCTAAAACTCTCCAACGAACGCAACGAAGTGTTAGCGAAAGCGGTGCTTTATCCCGAATATGTGGACTCCTTTGCACGCCAAGGAACGCGCTTCTCCATCGTTACACCGGAGATTTCAGCTACCGGCGTCAGTAATTTAGAAACCCTGCTACAGCCCTACATCAACTTAGAACCAGGTCATGGACGCACCATGCGAACCTTTGAGCTGCAACAAGCCTCTATCGCTGATTCACGCTACCTCGATGGACTGAGCGTGATTGTCGATGCGCCAGAGACGGGATCGCTGCAAATTGGTACTCCGGTTCTTTTCCGAGGTATCGAAGTGGGTACCGTGACGGGCCTCTATCTGGGCTCGATGTCTGACCGCGTGCACGTAGCGCTGCGCATCAGCAAGAAATACCAAAAACTGGTGCGTGAAAACTCAGTATTCTGGCTGGCATCAGGCTACAACGTCGAGTTTGGATTAACGGGCGGTATGGTTAAAACTGGTACGTTCCAGCAATTTATTCGCGGCGGCATCGCCTTTGCCACGCCACCAACTACGCCGCTCGCGCCACAGGCTCAACCGAATACGCACTACCTGCTTAATGATAATGCGCCGGATAAATGGCAAAGCTGGGGCACTGCAATCCCTCTTCGCTAGCCCTGAACAAAAACACCGCCGACTGGCGGTGTTTTTTTAGTTTATAATGGGTACGACTTCTGAGAAAAGCATCGCCCTTCCACTTCATTCTCCAACCCCAAAAATGCCACGCTTAACGTTATGCGTTAAAGATAAAATAGAGCAACGCTTTACTAATGGCATAATCTCTCGTGCAAGCTCATCTCCCATCAAAAGAAAGACTTAACATTTGCTTTAGTTATCTTCAACAGCATAATTGGCTAAAAACTGGCAAAAAAAAAACCGTCGACTACTCTTAAATAGCAAGGCAATCCAAGCCTGCATTAATGCCAACTTTTAGCGCACGGCTCTCTCCCAAGAGCCATTACCCTAGACCTGATACAGGAATCGTATCAGGTCTCTTTTTAATCGATCAAAAATAGTCCTGATATAAAACCGCCTATCTAGCCGTTGATCTTGATCACTTCTCACACAGGGATATCGGTTGGAGACGGAGCATGAGACGACGTATGAGCACTGAGTCAGTGATGAATGTGTTGTTGATTGCGGTGCATCGGGAGAAACATTAGTCCATTCAGATCAGATATCTCGATATACGAACGGACGCCCCCTTTTGACTCTAGTCTTTTCAAGATCCTTCTTAGGATAACCTTGTACTGCATGAAGTGACATTTTCAAAATAAAACGTTGCATTGAGAAAGAATAACTGTGTTTTAAAATCCTTCGTTCATATAAAAGCTATCAATTCATCAACATATTAAATGTTAAGAAGTTAATTATTTATAATTAATATCATAGTTAATAAATCATTAATAAAAACAACAAACTTAAATAAATTTGATAACAATTAAGAGTTATATTTTAAGACCATTAAAAATAAGGAACTGTTATGAGTTGGGATTTTAATGATAGCGCACCACAAGCATCAAATTTGAGAATAGTTGAACCATCAGGAATGAGAAAATATTATGAATGGAGGCGACTGATTAGATATATGAACCTGCCACCAAATGATGCTGCGGCTAGAGTTGGCGATCTTAGATATGAGAGATTACCTGAGCGTGGTCCATATAATTTCTCGATAAGATTATCACAACAACATCGGGTGCATTTTACTGTTGATAATACAGCGAAGAGAATTACAGTATTATCAATAGGCCCTCATGGTTAAGTAAGTAGACACAGTGGCTCTAGCAGAGCCACATCAACATAATTGTTATCACGCATAAAATCACAAAATTAAGAACTAAATTTTCCTGTGAAAAACTTTCCCTACGGCGAAAAAAACAGCAGCAATAATGCTCTCAGATTCGATCAGTTCTGGTCCTTGAACTAGTGACTGACGCGTACTCGGTCACAGGCCCTGCTATATACCAGAAACAGACATTGTTCTTAATTATACTAGGGACAGTCCTGTGCAGATATGCTCCTCGATAAATTGCAATCATGGGCCTAACTATTTTAGTTCCTATTATTCACCCACCTAGAGTAATAGCTAAGTATTAATTAGCATTGCCAGTTAATCTGTTCTTTCATGAATATAAAGTCGTTAAGTTAAATCATCTCATTGAAAATAATTTTCATCAAAAAACATCCATATAAAACCAATTGAACATAATGAGTGTATCTTTGAGCCGATTTTTTCATAACTAAAAAATAGAATTTCCCATAAGAGAGGAAATGCAAAAAAGACTTCACCTCTGACACATCGCCACTCTTCAACGCCTGTTGGAATTTTTGAACTTGCGTGAACAGATCACGTTTATGACTATTATAGTTACCCGTGGTATATAGAGATAAATGACGCTACGTAATTATAACCAAACGGCACTACTAATACATGTTAATTCAGGTGCGTTATTATTTATAAATTCCTCCCAATGTTCATTCACTGATAGCAACCAATTTAGTTGGATTATTGTTCGCGTTGTATTAGGATTGAGCAAATTTAATGCAACAGTTTTTAACTTGTATTAAATTTCAGCTAAATAGTAAATTCGAGTTCTAATTATCTAGTTTAAATACGTTACTATTGTTGCAATTTATTGCGCTATATAGTTGAATGCATATCGAGTTTAATGGCTGTTACATATATCATATTTATGTATTTCTATTATTTTACCTATAAAACAATTACGAATGTAAATTAAAAATTCGTTATACGTCAGGGATAAAAAATGATTAAACATCATGTGGCGAAAAAAATTGTATTAGCAGTGGCATTGGGTTGTGCTTCTTTCTCCTCGCTGGCAGAAATTACTCTGTTAGAGCAAGATCCGCAGGCTGGCGATCCACTCAGCCGCTTGAAGTTTCAGGTTGGCGGTAGTATTCGTCCACAGTTCATAGATGAAATGGGCAACAGTGACAGAGGCTCTTATAAGCGCAACGGTTATGACGGCGGAACGCGTTTTCGTTTCTCTGCCGATTATTATCTGTTCGACGATGTTAGCCTGATTGGTTACTACGAATTGGGTGTGAATATTCCAGCGCTATTCAACTGGGATAATCATTATGCAGATGGCGCAGCAAACACCGATCGACGCATGCTGTTCGGAGGTCTGAAAAGCGCAACTTGGGGTACTCTAACCTACGGCAAGCAAAATAGTATCTACTACACCGTTGTTGGCGCTAAAACGGATATCTGGGACTTCGATATGCAGGCTCAGGCTCCAGGTAACGGTTATAACGGCAACTACGACGGCTCATACCGCAGCTACAATCTAGTCCAATATAAAAATACCTTTGGGCCCGTTGATCTGTATGTTGGTGGTGTTTTACATGACGACTCCCACCCTGCCGGCGTAAATAACGGCAACCCGCTGCGTTATCAACGTAAAGGTGGCGGCGCATTAGGTGTGGATTACCACATCACGGATGAATTAACGTGGGGTTCTGCGTACAGCTATATCCAACAAAGCATCAAACAAAATAACGGTGCGGATAGTGGCAAGAACGACAATGGCCAACAATTATTGGGGACGGGGTTAAGCTGGAAACCTGACAATTGGACTCTGGCAGCATCTGCCGGATGGTATCGTAATTTCTTAATGACCGGCGTAAAAAATCGTCATGATTACTTTGCTGGAAATGGCTACGGTGTTGAATATTATGCAGGTTATACTTTCCCTGTCAGCCAATATTTGGTGAAAAACATTACACCTTATTATGCTGGTGACCGCCTGAAATTTAATACTGGTCGTGATTATCAGAGCAACCATCAGACTCTCGGTATTTCTACCAAGTTCGATTATGGTTTCCAGATCGACGTCGAACATGTATTTACAAATACAACAGACAATAAAAGTGACCTAAATTTGGTTCGTCTGCGTTACGATTTCTAAGTTAAATCAAACTTGCCTCTTAAGCACCTAAATGTCATTTAGGTGCTTTTTTAAAAAAAATCCTAACCTCATCTCACATCTTATCAAGATTATCTGCTGCGTTATTGAACGCTTTCGCTAGAGAGGCATCAGTCCCTTTTAGCGTAATTGAATTCATATACGCCAGCCATTTTGCATTGACGTCATTGAGTGCATTTAACTGATTGGGACCTGTCGTCACGCTTTGAACTCGGCTTACCTGAGGCTGGATAATCTCTATTGATGCTTGACGTATTTCACTGCTGCAGGACTCTATTTTCGTCTTCTCATTAGCATCTGTGGCTTGCTGTGCCCACTGAGCCGCCACAACATTTTTACGTTCTGCATCAACGCCCAGTTTGCGCATATTCACGAGTAAATCTGACGTAGACTCGATTGTAGGATAGTGACTCGCCGCAGGGATATCACAGGAGAAATAGCTCTTAAACGGCGATTGCCCCTCACTGCTCGCACACCCTGCCAATAATAGCGAACTCAAACATAGGGTAAGAATTTTTTTCATCCGATAGGCCTCGTTATTTTTTGTTGCTCGATAATAGCAAGACAGCGACATAACGGATATCGACGAGGGGCAAAATGGCATTTCATGGATAACATGTGGCGCAAAAAAAAGCCGCATACGCGGCTTATAAACGCAATGGCCCAATTATTTTTGTGGAATAATGAGCATCTGCCCTGGATAAATTTTATCTGGATGCGACAGCATAGGTTTATTAGCTTCAAAAATGCGCATGTAGTCATTGGCGTTGCCATACTGCGCTTTAGCAATCGCGCTTAAAGTATCACCCGCTTTAACCGTATAGAAATGGCTCTCAATGCCAGACTGCGCAGCCGCTAGCTGATCGTCTACTTTGCTGATACCAGCAACGTTACCAATAGCAACCAAGATCTTCTCTTTCAGCTCCTGACTTACGCCCTCACCTGAAACCGTTGCCGTGCCATCATCCGCGACTTTTACGTCAACCTTATCTGCTCCTGGTAAACCAAGCTTATTGATATGCTCTTTGAGTTTATCATCATGATTCCCACTCACGGCATCCCAAAGTTTTTCTCCCGCGTCTTTAACGAAACTTAGCAAACCCATTTAGACCTCCAATAGCCTATGCTCAACCAAAATTGGCAAGCTCAATTGATATCGTTAATAAAATTAATCCTATTAAGCTTAGCAGAATATCTAAGATTATCGGTTTCCAGCGACCGCTCGATTTGTCATTTCTGCGTGCCAAAATTGTAAAGAGAATAATTACCCGCAATAACAACGGATTACTTCATCGTCTCAAACCATTTGCTCAGAGGGTGAACCCGATCACGCTTCAAGTTGATGCATCGCGTTATGGTACTAAAACCGCAGGTCATGAAGGAGTCAAATGAAGAAGTTGATTTCATTAGTGTTGGTTGTTGCTTCAAGCACAATGTCGGCCACCTCGATGGCTTACCCGGCGGAAACCCACCCAAATGGCGGGACGGGATAACACCTACTGGTGGCTCTATTCCAAACTCAATTTATCTCTAGAATCAAGGCCTCATTCGAGGCCTTGATTTTTTATATCAACACACTGAAATAAAAGGATTTATTTCAACCGATGTCCACACATCGACCACACTTCGAAAAAAAGCCCCGATATTCGGGGCTTTTCTGTTTTACATCCAGAGGGTTTGTTGTCCATTTCGCTCCGGGTGTGGCATCGCCGGGATAACCGTTCCCGGCAGCATGATCGAGCTTTCGAATGTTTCCATTGTCTTAAACGTATGACCGCAATTTATGTTCTGACACTGGTGATAACGCTCTTTTGTGGTGTCGGTTATATAGCGACTAGAACGGGCATGAGCGGCATTTTTACAAAGTGGACAATGAAACATTTTAATCACCTCAATGGCTAGATTTGATACGGTAATTTTAGGTGTTTTATCCTTTTAAAACAATTTATTATGAACATATATTCATCTTGTTTTTCTTCCTCATACTCAACGTTAGACAGCTTAACCTCAAGCTCTAGCGCCGTCGTGTAGCCGCTTTCTGTGAGGGTGTGGGTCACTTTAGTGATCGTCCACGCCTGTTGGTCTATGACGGCCTTAAACCCTTTCACTGTCACCGGCGTTTCTGGATATAAATCAGCGCGCCCCATGGCGAGATTGATAGAGAACTCCGCCACGCCGCGTTGCAGTTTGTCCCACTTGGATTGTGCGGCTCGCATTGCCTGTGCTTTAGTCGAGTAGATTGTCGTTATCGACAGCACGTTATCGGACTCACCGGCCAGATACTCACCCTGTTTTTCTTCTTGTGGTTTGGCCGCTTTAGGGTTCGCCTTGGGCGGTTTGGCTTTGGGGTGTTGCAAGGCACGCAGGTGCTTCGGCTTAGCTTTACGTTGTAGCTTCACCTTTTGCTTTTTCGGCTTAGGGTCTTTTGTATGCAACCAGCTTGCTGTCACGCCGGTGTAGGCGTTCCGGTCGGCAATCGCAAATTGGTGCCGGTCGCCGTCGCTGCGTTCAATAGTCATCATCGGGATAGGTTTGCCGCTGGCCGTCACACCGTTCCCCGCCTTGAGAAATAACAGTTTGCCCGCTTTGACTGACACCTCAGCACCGTTGCGCTCGGCCAGACGGGTGAGAAATTTAATATCGCTCTCCTGAGACTGGTCGATGTGAGGGATCGCAATTTCAGCAAAGCCTTTCGCCAGCACCGCATCGAGCTGGTTGCGCTCGGCTATTTGTTTCACTACTGCGCCGAGGGTGGTGTCGTGGTAAGACACCTCACGGCGGGAATTAAGTGACCCGCGAAAATCAGCGCTACGGGCGCGAATAGTCAGCGTGTCCGGCGCGCCTCGATGCTCGATTTCATCAACGGTAAACTGACCTTTACCAATTAGCGCCGAACCTTTCCAGCCGAGAAACAGTGACAGCACCGCGCCGCGAGCGGGCATAGCGAGTTGCCCGTCGCCGTCATCGAGCTCGATATCAAGCTGGTCAGCCTCAAAGCCGCGATTATCGGTCATCGTCAGTGACAACAGGCGATTGCTGAGGTTGTCGGTAATATCATCCCCGCCGAGGGTGAGCATAAACGCGGGCGTAATATCAGCACCGGCGGCGATAGGCATACTGGTCATCATGAAAATAACCCTCCGGCCATATCCTGCGCTTTCTGTGCCATCTCTCCCGCCTGACCGGCTAAGTCGTTGGCCTGTTGTTGCAGGTCGCCAAACATCGCCCCGAGCGATTCATCGACACGGGTTAGGGTCATGCTAAATTCAATTCGGCGAGCACTGCCGTCAGCAAAAAAGACGCTTTGTGTCTTCGTCATGCTGGCGACAACGTACATGCCATAGATTGCCCCATCGCCGCCAATCAGCGGCCACGCCTTGCCCAGCTCGGCCATGGTTTTCAAAGCCAGCATCGATAATGCGCCGCCGGTGATTTCAGGCAATAACACGCCGGATAACGTAATTTTATCTTCGCCAATACCGAGAAATTGATAGGCACCACGTTGACCAATGCGATTATTTGACGGCCAGCGATAATCGAGGCTTTGCTGTAACGATTGATAAGGCAATGTCTGGAGCTGAAACACAAACAGCCCGAGCGTTAACATCATAGTAAGGGCTCCTTAATCGGTGGTCATGCGCGAACGGCCAGCGGCGCGGCGTTGGCGGTCACGTTCTTCGAGCGCTTCGCGGATCATGTTTTTGGCATCCTCGCGGTTTTGACCCGGATGTGTTGGCACGGTGATCGCGTAATTGTTGGTGCTTTGGTCGGTGTAGTTTGAGCCGCCCGCTTTTACCGGGGCATAGCCGCCGGTGAGTATCCCGCCCGAGGGCGAATAGCCTCGACCGTTCGCGCCGGTGGCGTACTGATTAACCTTGCTAGCATTGGCATCGATATCGGCAGACTCTTTTTTCATTAAGCCCATTTTTTCTAACAGCCAATCGACCTTACTGCCTATCGCGTTAAATAGATTGAGCGGTGCCGTCAGCACACTCGCCAGCGCCTGACCAAATTCAACACCGGCATTTTTGCAGCTATCGAGGCTTTCTTTCGTTGACTTCACCGGTGCAATCAAATCCCCGAACCACTTCCAAGCGGCTTGGAGTTTTTGCCCTAATAAATCAAACACCGGCATTAATGGCGCAAACATCTCAGACACCGGCGCAAACGCAGCCTTTAGCCCTTCCACTACACCGCTAAAAAAGGCGCTGATAGGCTCCCAATATTTACGGATAAGCAGAGCACCGGCGACAATAGCCGCTGCAATACCGACAATCGGCCACGTCAGCGCACCGAGCACCGTCAAAATACCGCTACCGACGGCGGCAAAGACGGTACCGAGCAAACTGGCTCCGGCGATGATCGCATTAATCCCCATCACCACCGGCCACGCCACCAGACCTATCGCGCCAAGAACGCCAATGATAGCGACCGCACCACCGGCAATTTTCAAAAGGGTTTGGGACAGACCTTTGTTTTTCTGTATCCATTGGTCGAGCTTAAGCACGTATTTCGTCGCGGTTTGGGTAAGAGAGCGTAGCGCGCCCTCCTGTTGGTCAAACAGGTCGATCCCCACGGCCTCATAGGCTGATTGGAATTCTTTAAAATCCCCGCCGAGGTTGTCCTGCATCACCTTGACCAGTTCCTCGGTTTTGCCGTCCGAGGTTTGCAGCATTTTGGTCAGGTTATCGAGCTTACCCGATGAGGCGGCGGCCATTAGCACCGCCGCCGACGAGCTGGCTTCTTCGCCGAAAATGGTTTTCATATACTCGGCGCGCTGCGAGGTGCCGAGGTTATTTTTATCAAAGCCTTTTTGCATCTCTTTGAGGATGGAGAACAGCGGACGCATGTTGCCCTTGCGGTCGGCGGTTTTGACGCCGAGCTCGCCGAGCGCGTCATAGGCTTTACCGGTCGGCGCTTGTAAGCGCGTGATAACAGCACGGCTTCCCGTCCCCGCCATCGAGCCGGTGATTTTAGCGTCAGCCAGCGCACCCGCCATGGCGGCAGTTTCCTCGACGCTGATACCGGCGTTTTTGGCCACCGGCGCGGCGTAGGTCAGCGTGTCGCTGAGCCCCTCAAAGTCGGCGGCACTTTTGTTCATGGTGGCGGAGATAACATCTCCGATGTGCGCTACCTTGTCGTTGGTCAGCCCAAAGGCAGATTTTACCCCCATCAATAGCGTGGCGTTTTCTTCCATGCTGCGACGGTTCGCCAGTGACATATTGAGCGTGGTCGGCGTGGCGGCGAGAATGCCGTCTTTATCTGCGCCTGACTTAGCGATAATGATTTGCGCGGCGGCAGCGTCATCGGCTGAGGCGGCAGTAGTGTCGCCGAGCTGGCGCGCCTGTCCCCGTAGCGCCAACATATCCGCGCTCGATTTATCTAGACCGAGTACGGCCTGTAACTCCGAGTTTTTCTGTGCAAAGTCATAACCGGGCTTTAATACGGCAGCACCGGCCACAATGCCCGCCGTCGCCATACCCACACCAGCGGCACCGGCTCCGGCAAGATTACCGGCGAGCGCTTTACCGCTCTGATAGCGCTGATTAATCCGGCTTAGCTTGGCTTGTTGCTGGCTGTTACGTGCGAGGGCTTCACGCTGGCGGTTGAGGCTGGCGGTTGCTTCATTGACTGAGGCTTTCAGGCGCCGCTCATCGTTGGATAACGTGCGCGTATTGATACCCGCTTGCTGTAGTTCTTGGCGCTGGCGCTGTACGGATTGGCGTAGGCCATTATATTTTAGTTGTAGCTCAGAGGCGGCGCGCTTGGCTGACTCCATCACCTGCGCCTGTGCGCGTGTTGGCTTTTCAGTGGCTTTAAATTGGATAGCCAGCTCGGCGGCTTCTTGCTTGGCTTTCTTTAACGCTTGGCCGGTCACGGCGAGCTGGCCGCTCGTTTTGCGAAAACCTTCAACGCGTCCCGCTTGGGCGTTCAGTTCTTTGAGGGTTTTCTGCGTGTCGCGAATACTGCCAGACAGAGATTTGCTCTCTGTCTGGATCGCTTTAAACGGGCGGCTGGCTCGGTCGACGGCGTTGAGAAGCACCTGCAATTTTAGATTATTGCTCATCAGTGTTTCCGCTTCGTTGTAGCGCTTTGTCGCGCCAGAGGGCGAGCTCGGTCAGGCTCATGGGGTTAAGTTCTGAGGGCGGCCAGTGAAATATCACTGCGATATCCGCCATCAGGTCATCGACCGATAATTCGGCGGGAAAGTCTATTGAGCCGAATTCGGCGACAAAAAACCGATCACCTTACCGGCGAGCGCAATCATGTCGGGCAGTTCTAACTTGACCACGTCGCTCTCTAATAATGGCGGGTAGGTCATACGCGGCAGCACCTTAATCAGCGCGTCCACGTCAGAATTTGCCACCGCCGCTAGACTCACGCCGCGCAGGGTTCCCGCATTAGGTTTGGTGAGGGTCACTTGCTCGATAAGCAGATCGCCACGCTTAATCGGGTTTTCCAGCGTCACCAGATTGTCATTTTCAGGGGTGACGTGCTCAGTGATGTTTTTATCTCTCATAATCGTTCTCTTTAAAAAAGGGGATTAACCGGCCAATGTTGCACCTGACCGGCCATCAGATTACAGACCGATGTTTTTACGGTGCTGCGCTAAGCGGTCAACGCCGTTGACCTTCTCAATCATGTTGACGACGTCAATCTCGATGAGCTCTTTGCCGTCCACAATCAACTTGTAGTAGGTGCATTGGGTCGAGATTTTGGTCTCGGTGTTCTCGCCTTGCTTGTTGTCACCGCCGTCGATTTCTTTATGGCGGCCACGCAATACGATTTCTACACCGCTAATATCGCCGGTGTCGTCACGCTGGTAAGAGCCCGAAAAGCGCAGCGGCACATCAGAGGCACCCGGCACGGCGTACTGACTCCAGAGGTCATCATCGGGGAAACCACCGATAGTCCATTCCACGGACAGCGCGTCGTCATCGAGCCCCAAATCCACCGCCGCCGAGCCGTTCATCCCGCCGCCGCGGTAGTTCTCCAGCTTGCGGGTCAGTTTGGGCAACGTCACCGAGCTGACGACACCCATATAACTCAAGCCGTCGTTAAACAGGTTGAGGTATTTCAATTTGCGCGGTAAAGCCATAGCGGGTTAATCCTTAGCTGTTGGCGGTTGAGCCCAAGCTCACCAGATATTTATCGGTGATGCGTTGGCGTAAGGTGAGGTTTTCCAGCGGTGGCACCGGCGTATAGTCGTAATCGATGTAGAGTTTGCCCGCTTTCAGGCTCTCTTTATCGTTGGCGCTTTCGTCATACCAGCAATCCGCATCGATGATGTAACCGTTAGTTTTCAGCTCGCGGAATTTGGCCTTGATACCCTCGACAATGTCGCGAATAAGCGTGGCGGTCATTGGTTTATCTACCGCCCATTGATGCGCCTCGGCCATGGTATCGGCCAATACCTGCGCGGTGCGGGTGTAGTTCTCGAACATAAACAGCGGGTCGTCAGAACAACAGCGGTTGCCCCAAAAGCGGAAACCATCGGAGCGCACCAGCGTAGTAACACCGGCTTCGTTGAGTAAGTCAGCATCGGTGCCCGGTGCCTGTAAATCCCAAAATACCGAGGCACTGATACCGGTGACGCCGTTCACGCCGACGTTGGACAGGGTTTTATGCCAGCCGGTCTCTTGGTCAATCTTGGCGCGTAGACCTAATGCGCGCGCGGTTGCCCATGCCGTATTACTGGCGTTGGCGGTGATATCCCATGCCAAAAAGTCCGGCCAAATCAGCATCAGCTCGCGCTGGCTGAAATTGTCGCGGTACTTAATCGCATCCGACAGGGTTTTGCAGCCCCACGCGCTAATATAGCCAAAGGCGCGCAGCTGCTGGCAGATTGACGCCAACGCGACGGCCACCTCTTTAGTATCGAGACCCGGCACGCCTAAAATGCGCGGTTTGACGCCGGTGACGGCTTTCGCGGTAAGCAACGCTTTCAAGCCGATATATTGGCCGTTCTCATCCGCACCACCGATGATGTTGGAAATGGTCGCCGCTTGGATCGCTTCTTCGTCATCGCCTACGCCCTCGGCCACGCGCACTACGACGGTAACGGGTTTACACTGGTCGCCGATGGCCGCCAGCGCGGCGGCTAAGGTGCCTTTCGTTCCGGCTTTACCGGCAGCGGCCACCACGTCGGTAATCAGCACCGGCACATTGAGCGGGAACATTTTTTCATCTGCATCCGAGGCGGTGCAGACCATGCCAATAATGGCGGTTGAAACGGTGGAAATGACGCGGGTGCCGTCGTTAATTTCGAGCACCTGCACGCCATGTTTAAAATCGGGCATCGTGTTTGACTCCGTGAGAAAGTAGCAAGGCTATTGTGTTGTGCGTGGACGGGAACAGCGAGCAATGGCCGACGTTCGGGCGGTGAAACAACAGGCAAAAAAAACCCTCAAACGAGGGCGAGATAAACGGGGTAAATCAGGCGGGGAGAGGCGGCCATTCAATATCTTGGGCTTTGCTGGTATCAAGGCGGTTTAGCGAAACTCGGTATTTTTTCCACGCGATAAGTAGCGCGGCCTCTGCTTCTGTAGCAACACCAATATCAACAGCGTCCTGCAATGGGGCAATAGCCGTGGTAGCTTCGGCAAGCAAGCCGGCTTTATCTACCTCTGCTTGAGTGACTATTTCTTCATGCGTGTATATCCGCTTGATGACTTGTCCATCCTGATACATCCAGTTACCGGAGACATCAGCTCTCCGATTTGCTGTAATATCGAGTAGCTCAATTACACTCATACCTTCTGGATTAATTAATGAAACATCTTTTTCAATACAGCAAATAATCTCAGTATGGTCATATGCAATTTTTAATGTATCAGGTTGGAAGTTTTTTTGTTCTTCGTACCAGTTTTTGCCATCCTCTGACCATAACCACTTCACATCAAAGTCACGGGTAAGTTGATATTGCTCAACTGTTTTAGGGTTGCCTGCTTTAATATTCTTTAAATGCATCATGTTATGCCCTCCCTACGTTATACCACTGACCATTTATATATTTTTGAACAGGGGCATATACAGGGTATTCTCGGTCATCATCGAAGTTACCCCCAGTCAGTACATATCCCGCAGGCAGCGTACCACCTTCACCCCCCCATATAATTCCACTTTGGTTAGCTCCCATGCGAATGTCACGCACATAGCGAGCATCTGACTCGGCTTTGGAATAGGAACGGAGCATAGGCGCATATCCTGCGTCGCTCTGTGCTTTTGTGTAGTACCTAGTATCAAAGTTCGCGTAATTTGTTGGGATAATCTGCCCAGTGAATGACAGGATTGTCGTGTTCCAATAGCCGAACATTCGGCCATTGGCGTATAAATCCACCTGACCATCGACAGAACTACGCAAGCCTGAATCGCTGTCCCCAATAGTCAGAAAGCCGTTACCAACGCTACCCACTTGGATCTGGTTTTTAACTGTTAAATTACCATTCAAAATCCCGCCAACAATCGGCAATGCGCCTACATCGAGTGCGGTAGGTTTTTTTCCAGTATGATAAATTTCGAACCACTGATTCCATGTACCCGCATCACCATTGCGAGTTCTAAATGAAATACGATTTCCACCGGTAAGGTATGTCGCACTGACTTCAACGTTATATCCGCCTCCCAACCCTGAAAAGTCCAAAACAGAGCCTGAAAATCCCGGACTGTTTTTCGCACTCGGATAAACAAATGAGGTTGAGTTTTGCGGCGCATCATTAAAATCCGCACCATCACGAAATCGCTCATTTGAAAAACCTATTGCGGAAATATTTTTTCTGGCGGTGTTTTTATCTGCAAGATCGTCCAAGTTACTCGATTTACCTAGCCGCCCATTGGCATTATCGTTAGCTTTTTTAATAGCCTTTGGCGTCGCCGCTTGCGTTTCACTCTCGCTATTAGTGGCGCTGTTGAGCTGAACAATCCCTTTTTGTATCGTGCTCGCATCCTGCGCGGTGTATTTGCCGCTTGCCAAGTCATACGCGGTTTTAACCGCTTTCGGCGTAGCGGCTAATGTCTCACTGGGGCTATTGGTGGCACTGCTAAGCTGAACAATCCCTTTTTTAGCCGTGCTCGCATCCTGCGCGGTGTACTTGCCGTTTGCCAAATCATAGGCCGCTTTGACGGCTTTAGGGGTAGCCGCTAACGCCTCGCTTTCGCTATTGGTGGCGCTGCTCAGTTGGGTAAAACCTTTCTCTTTGAGCGTGGCGTCAGGATGGCGGCGCGATTGCTCATGCTCCAGCAATTTATCGTCAACGTATTCCTGTGTCGCAAGCACGGTCGAGCTATCAATCAGCAAATTCACCGTATCCATATCGCTGACAATCACCACCATGCGCAGGGTCTGCGCACGGCCTGAGCCCTCGGATAACAGCGGTTTGTAACTCTCGGCCATGTTACTGACCGCAATCAGCGCGCCGACTTCGTCATAGAGACCGAGCTCGCGCATCCAAAAGCCGCCAATCTCCGGCGGGATAACCAGCTCGGCCACCAGATAATTTTTATGCTTCGGGTCGACGATCACTTTATTGAGCGCGGCGCGGTGCTTCTCGGCAATCAGCTTGGTTTGTGCCGGGTCTGGCGTGGGCAGCGTGCCGCCACCGTCACCGACGGCCATTTGGGTGAGGTTGATTTTTGTCCCGCCAGCGGTCGCGGCGGCAATCTTGGCCGCGCCGATTTTGGTCAGTACCGCCTTATATTTTTGTGCCATCGGGTTAGCTCTCTAGGTCAGGGTAAACGGTAATAATGTCGCCGTCATACAGGGCGACGCCGGTGTAGGCATAACCGGCGATATCTTGAATAATATTGAGTCCGATGAGGTGGCGGCTGGCGGGCTTTGCATCCGCGATAAGTCGCTCCATCTCGAAATACATTTCCTCGGTGATGCCGCTTTCCAGTACGCCAATATCGAGCCGAAAGGTGCCGGGCGGGTCATTGGTCTCCCACCATTCATTGACGTTAATCACGTAGCCCAGCGGCTCAACCACGCGGCGTACGGCGCTAATGGTGCCTTTACGACTGTGGATGTAATACGCCGCCGCAATCACGTCACGCTTGGTTTCTTCCGGCCATGTAGCGTCCCAGCGGTCAACCGAGAACGCCCACGCCAGATAGGGCAACAGGTTGACTGGGCAGGTTTTCGGGTTCCAGAGCTGGCGCAGCGGTATCGGGGTTCGCTCTATTTCAGCACAGGCAATCGCGGCGGCCACCTCCAGCGGCGAGGAGCCCACCGGTAACAGGCGGTTATCACTCATCCGCGCCCCCAATGGTGATCGCATAATCAGAGCAATAGGACGCCTGAGTCTCATCGAGCACGATATCGGCCACCGGCTGCGCGAGCTCAACACGTTGCACACCCTCCACATGGAGCGCGGCATAGATGGCCGATTTACGAATGTCACGCCCTAGGCGGTGCTGAGCGGTGATGTAGGTTTTCAGCTTGGCCTCGGCGGCCTCGCGTACCGGCTCGACTTCGGGACCCGGATAGAGATAGAGCTCAGCTTCAATCTGATACGGCACAATCTCAGCACTTTGCACCGTCACACGGTCAGCGACGGGGCGCACGTCTTCGGCATTGAGTGCAAGGTTCACTATCTGGATCAATTCATCGCTCGCCGTGCCGTCTCCCTCACGCGAAAGCACCGAGACCGTCACGCACGCCGGTGTTGGGCTAATGACCGACACGTCAGCCACCCGACCGTCAGCACTGCGGCCATGGAATTGATACGCGCCCACTGAACCGGCTACGCTCAATCCCTCAAAAGCTTGCTGAATACGCACCCGAAAATCGTTGTCGGACTCCAGCACGGCGGCCAGAGGGGGAATGGCGGTGGTATCGGCGGGAGTAATAACCAGACGCTCAACGTTATAGTTCGCGCCGAGGTTATCCAGATCGCCGCCGGTGGCATAAGCCAGCATATTCGCGCGGGCGGCTTCGTTGACGCGTTGACGCCACATCACCTCGCGATAAGCGCTTTCTTCGAGCAACTTGGTGAGCGGTTCCGATTCGAGCTGTAATGTACGCGCCACCGCCTCGAGCTGGCTCTCGTCACACAGCGACAACAGCGTCGCCTTGCGCTCGGCTAAAATACTTTCGTAGTCCAGCACCTCAACCACATCGGGCGCGGGGAGCTGGCTCAAGTCAATGGTTGCCATGGATTAACTCACAGGTACGTTAAGGGAGAAGGTGCCGCCGGTGTCGGTCAGGGTGCCGGTGATATCAACCACCATCTCACCGTTAAACCGGTTATCGAACGTGATGGCCGTGAGCCTAACGCGGGGCTCCCACTTTAAAATCGCCATGTAACAGGCGGCCATAATTTGCAGGTTGAGCGCGGCGTTCTGCGGTTGGTCAATCAGCGCTGACAGGAGCGAACCATACTCACGACGCATGACCCGCGTGCCGACCGGCGTGATAAGAATATCGCGCACGCTTTGGCGAATATGCGCGAGGTCATCGAGCTGTTGGCCGTCGTCTCGGCTCATACCAATATAGCGAGCCGTCATTTCGTACCCTCCGTCCAAGAGCCACCACGCTCAACGCCGCCGTGACCATGGTCGTCAACTTGCACGCCGTTCGAGGTGAATTCGCCGGTGTGTTCTATGGTGCCGCTCATCGTGCCGCCTTTTTTCACCTCAATAGAGCCGGTGGTCAGCTTGTTGGTGCAAACCACTTCGGGGGTATCGAGGGTAATTTTTTCGCTGGCGGTCACAGTGACGGACGGGCAAGTCACCACCACCGACGCTGATGCACTCACATCCGCGCTTTTAATGCCGCTCACGGTGAGTTTGCCGGTATCGGGCTCGTACTCAATAACAGCGCCGTCAGGAAACTCGACGCGCCAACCATCGGCAGACGCTGACGGGGCGGGAAAGTCATCGCAGTAAATGCCAGTCAGGACAAAGGCGGTATCGAGCTCACCGCCAACGGCCAGCAATAACACCTGCTCCCCCACCGACGGAGCCCACCAGTCACGCGAACGGCCAGCGCGACGCGCCAGCCAGTTAATCCAACCGGTTTGTATTTCGCCGGTTTGGACGCGACACAGGGCTCCATCGGTATCGACTTCGGACACGACACCGGTGCGAATAAGATTGCGCAGTAGGCGCGAGATTTCGGATAGTTGGGATTGTGTGCTCATGGGGAAAGGATGCCGCTAGGGAGGGAACGTTGCAATGTTAGAGGGTATGGTGGGGGAGCAGACAACAGGTGTTACTATGAGCTGGTGCTACTAGCATCTTGGGTGCCAGCCTCAGTTACAAATATTTTTGTTTGATTTCTATCAAAATGGCAATAATATTGAGTCAGTAAACAATGTTTATTATTTGGGCGTTATAGATACGATTTTCATACTTTGATATCAATAATGCTAAGATAATTGCTGAAATAGAACAATATTATTGTTAATTTAGTCTGTGTGAAAATTATGAAAGAATATAAAAAAACATGTCAAGATGAGATAGATTGGGCGATAGTGAATCAACTTCATGAATCAACCCTACAAATAAGTAAGAGTTGTTTTGAGTTTAAGAAGATATGTGTTGGTCTGATAGGTGCTGTTCTTGCAGTACTGGTTAAGATTAGTGGCAATCAACTTAATAATTCCTACTTTTTTATTCCTCTTCTTGTATGCTGTGGCTTTTGGATTGCGGATTCTTCAGCATACTACTTTCAAAGAAGAAATCGAATTATCATGAACGAAAAGCTGGATGCAATTGCAGATAGAAACGCTATTGAAAATTATGAACCGGAGAGTTTATCAGTAAGTTTGTTAGGAGCTTTATTCAATTACTCAATGTCGCTGTACTACGCTTTAGCGATTAGTGGTTTTAGTGGATTGGCGTATATCTATTTTTGTAGGTAATTAGAATGAATATCTTCGTCAGCTATACAACAAGAGATCAGTATATTGATCGAGAGCTATTAGAAAGCGTGTTTGACATTGTTTCACATTATGGTCATTGTTACATAGATTTATTGCACAACGATACGAATGATAAACAGCGACATGTTGAACTAATGTTGTCCCAAGCTAAGTTGTTAATTTTAATTTCATCAACCTCAATAGGTAAATCAGAATGGGTTCAATGGGAGTTGGCTGAAGCTGGGAAACGTCATATTCCAATGCTTATAATTCAAGCAACACCTGATAGGAAAGAAACTTTGAGCAATTTGAGGTCTGGATTAGTTTCTGAGTTTCGTTTGCTATCAAAGACCATGGATATCAAATCTGAATGGCTAACATCAAAGTCAGGGCAGTCACTCAGCAAGGAATTCGCATCCCTCCCCCTCAACAACATGCCTATCCTCTACGCTAAACCCTAACAGAGGCCACGCATCGGATTTCACCTCACAGCTAAAGCGGTTTAGCTTATTGCTTCCCCCCGCTAATGCACCCGTACTATCCTTTGCTGCTGCCTCACAAACTCCACCGGCGCCGAATCCTGCGTGTCTTTGGCTTTCATATAGCGGTTGGGGCACAGCTTGGTAAATATGGTGCGTTTAATGCGACCTTGCCTCGGATCGATTGGGCTTTTCGGGCAGCATAGAAGCTAGTTGGTATGGCAGCGGCACAGGGCTTCATCGGTATCGGCTTCGGTCACGACACCGGTGCGGATAAAGTTGTGCAGTAGGCGCGAGATTTCGGATAGTTGGGATTGTATGCTCATGGGAAAAGGATGCCGCTAGGGAGGATTAGCGGCAATTTGTATACGTAGGACAGGGTATCAGACAACAGATCGTGACACCTACTTAATGGTAGCTTTAGGGATGGTCGCAAGCCGACGAGATAGTTCACTAAGTGTTAGAGTAAAGATCTCATATTTTAATAGGCTCATATTATTAGATACTTAAAGTTAGTTTGAGCCTAGCATTTGAGCTACAAGCTTTGAGTAATCCTCTGCAACCTCAAAACTTTTGGGTTCTTTTCTTATTGTTGCACCTTGAGCTTCATCAAATGTATTTACTTGTATTTCATCTAACTTGAAATAATTCTTTGTATACTCTCCCTTAAGACTGTCTCGCACGACCTGATAATAAATTATCTTTTTTTTATTTACTTGTTGTACAACATACAAAAGGTTATCATCCCAGTCATCAAGATTAGGATGAATAAAACTATAACATTCTGAATGGTAATAATCCTTATTATTCTTAAAAACATCAAAATCATCATTAATGAATGATATATCCTCTCCTTTTATTCTCATATTGCATCTTTTGCAAGAGACTGCCAAATTTCTCATCTCAAACATCTCTGATACAATTTTTGACTTTGGTATAACATGCTCAATATCAAGCACCATATTAAACTCACCGTCAGTATTCCTCGAGCAATAACAACAACACTCTGCTTGCTTTACACGCAAACTATTTTTAATTTTTCGCTTAATATCAAAAATTGATTTATCATCCCAGAATTTATGTCCATTTTTTATGGCATCTTTCATCAAGAGCATCTCATCCTGATCAAAAAAATCCCCATCCATCATTTAGCCTTTTTTTTGTTAGAAACGGTCTCTAGTAGAGCCTCGACACCAGAAATAAAATCTTGTTGGGCAGCATCTTTTGCCATTAGTTTAAAAACAGATAAACGCGTCCTCGCATCTGCATAATCAATCCTTCCATCAGTAAATGCATCAATAATATCCACACACCTATTGGAGAGAGCTCTATTTTTTGGGGTTAGCGTATCAAAATAATCAATATATAATTCTTCAGCATTATCATCATAAGAACTTACCCTTTCAAAACCAGATGATTTACGTTTATAAATTTCAACAAATGTACTCTCTGAAATCGAGGAAATTATTAGTGGTGAGTGGGTTGCAACAACGACTCGACACTTGTTGTAGCCAATCGCGCCTCTTAATAGATCGAAGTATTCATTTTGCCATCTAGGATGGAGACTATTTTCTGGCTCATCTATAAATATATAAGAGCTATCATTTGCGCAAAAAGCAACATGAACCAACAAAGCTATAAATGATAATTCACCAGAACTTGCTTGACTTAATGGAAATGAAACGCCATTCTTACTTAGGAATATATCAATGCCACTTATTATATTTGCTTTTTTTAAAACACCCTCAAATCTTAACAAAGTTAGATAAGAATCAAAATTACCTTCATAGAAGACATTACCATTATTTTCAAGCCACTCCAAGACACTAAGTCCATTAGTTAATTTATTCATGGCTTTATCAACTGCCATCATCAACTCATCAGGAATGTTTTGCGTACTACTATCAAAATAAACTGGATACGTCCGTCCATTTTTATCTAGTGAGTATCTAATTGCATCTTTGAACTTCCCTCTAAATTTAACTTTAATACCGATCTTTTCTTCATAGAGAATATGTTTTAAAACTGAAAAAACCCGACTTATTTTACCTTCATTCTTCGTTGAAAGAGTTCTTTTTATTGCCTTCGCAGGAAAATCCCGCCCCAACCTACTTCCAATATAATCATAATTTAAACTTCCCACATGAACTTTAAATTTATCAAATAACGTATTAGACACTGCAATGACATTACAACCTGAGTCATGCAGATTTTCCGCTAACTCATGAAGCAACCTACTTTTCCCACTCCCATTCTTCCCGACCAATATAAAATACTCTTTTGACGAATAAAAAAGATGGTTAACATCAAGCACATCATCACCTTATAAAATGGAATGCAAAATGCAATATTATATTCCAAGCCTACTAATTGCAACATGGAAAATATAGTAGCTCAAACGTTCCAGATTACAGCATCGACTCCTGCATAACATATTGGATGTATTAATTTACTTTCACTAATTATTAATGGATAACCACGCTAGACTAGAGAAGAGATTTCTTCAAATAGTACATAACCAATCAACTCACTTGATGATAAATGCAGTCACCACCTCCTCAACGATGTGCTTATCCCCTGCACTAAACCCCAACAGCGGGCGCGCATCATATTTCACCTCACGGCTAAAGCGGTTCGGCTTGTCGCTTAAACCCTCTTGGTGTATCCGCACCATGCGCTGAACCCGCCCGATAAACTCCACCACGGCGGCATCGCTTGATCCTTGGGCTTTCATAAAACGATTGGTGCGCAGCTTGGCGAACATCTGGCGCTTTACGCGGCCTCGTTTACCGCTGGCTGGTTGCGGCTTTCGGTTGGCATAGGGCGTACCGTCGGGCGCTTTCTGTTGCTTAATGTGCTGTTGCTGACTGGTGCGCAAGCGCTTCGCCACCTCGATCGCAATTTTGCGGCGCTGCACCGGCGTTAGGTTGCCAATCAGCCCCGCGAGCCGTTTCTCAAACTGTTTGAACTCATTCATCCCACGCACTCACCAACTCATCATTGACGTAAAGCTCGGTCGGGCGCTCAACCGGCTGCGGGATAGGTGGCTCGGCTAGATGCTTCACGTGAAGCGCCTTATCGACCTGTTTCACAATAACGCGCTCAGAAAGCCGCAGACTAAAACTTATATCGATGCTGTCGTGATTGTTCAGGTCAGCAAAATAGGTGAAGCCGTTCCGCTTACCCTCGTCGGTGGTCATGATATCCGGCTGATTTTCGCGTAACCATGCGTTAATCGGCACGATAAGCAAATCCAGATCGCCAGAATAATCGGTCACAATCACATTGAGCGTGTACAGATTCTCATGCGATAGCGTCGCGGCCAGCGTGGTCGCAATCGTCCCGTTATCTACAAACAGGCGCAGCATATCGGGATTTTTACGCAGCACTGGCGCGGCTTTCTCAAGCGCTTCGCGTAGGCTTTTAGGCTTTAACATTATGTGACTCCTGGCACTGTTTCACGGTTTCCACCTGTAGCGCACAGCTCACCAGTGCGCGCTCTAGTTGGCGGTTGTCTTCACTCAAATCGCCGTTAGTTTTCGGCAGGCTTTCCGGTATCGGGCAGCTCGTCATCTTCGGACAGCCAACGTAGATAAGCGTCGGGGGTGTCAAAGGCGGGACGGGTGTGCAACCTTGCAATGTCATCAGGCAAAGCAGACTGATACCAATCACGCAGCGCTTTATTTTCATTGAGTAACCTCGTTATTTTCTGGTCTTTGCCGGTGGCAACCTGCTGCGCGCGGTCGAGCTGCTGACGCAACGCAACCTGAGCGCGTTCACTGCGGTTAGCGTTATCGCGCACCACGTTGAGCTGATTGTTTAAGGTGGCAAGGCCATTTTTTTGCGTGGTGATGGTTTCCCTGGCGTCGCTGAGCGCTTGCCCAAGCTCGCGATTTTCACGCTTTAACCACCACAGGCCGACCACGGCCACTATCAGCAAGATAATCAGCATTTTCATTGGGCAAGCGTTCCCCCAGTGGCGTGATAGACCTCGACCAATTTGTCGAGCCGGTGCTCTCGCTGGCCGTAACCGGCACCCGCCAATGACGCCCAAATATTGCGGCACTTGTCGATCGCGAGCTCGATATCGCCGCGCTCGATATCCGCAAGGCTTCGCTGCTCGGTCAGCAATTGCACCGCGAGGCGGTCTTGTGACGACGGGCTAAAGTCAGGCAGTGAGAGCAACGTTTTATAGTGTGGCCAGTAGCGATAAAGCTGCTGATAACGCCCTGAGGCTGTCGAGCGCTCACCGCGTCGGTTGAAGGTTTTTGCGGGACGACCGTGCGCAAATGGGTGATCGCTGTAGTCGGTGAAAATCTCCGGCTTGCCATCGATACCCGTCACCACCACGTCATATCCCTGATTTCGGGTGAGTGGATGGGTCGCCGTTCCCTCAGAGAATGCCAACATATCGAGAAACGCGGCAACGTTGGGATGAACTTTAATCACGGCCATTATTTATCCCCTTTATCGGTTTTGTTTTCTTTGCCTAGGCGGCGCTGAATAAAGATTTCCACCACCTGATAACCGGCGATCCCCAGCATGGCGGCGATACCATAGATAGCTACTGGATTAATCTCGGGAAACTGCACCAGTACAACGCCTGATACCATGGAAACAAAGCCGCCGAGTAACATGCGGCCAATGAAAAGCCGAGGCGTGATGGGCTCCCCACCGGCGAGCACCTTACCCACGACAATCAGCGCGCCGGTAAGGAACAGCGTCACTACGGTCTTATCGGATTCGATCATGAATTAATCCCATAGGTTGAGAGTCTCCGCCGTGGTCGAGGACTCAGCGACCGGCAACTCGACAGCGGTGCCATGCGGTAGCACCGCACCCAATTCTGCAAGCCCCGGATTGACCGCGAGCACCGCCTCGACCACGCCCTCGGTGCGCCCGTAATGGCGATAGCACAGGGCGTCGAGGGTGTCCCCCTGTGAGGCGATAAAGCGCATTAGATTTGTCCAATGATGGATTTAGGCCGACCTTCTAAGCGACTCACCGCCCAGCGTGCATCGCGCCACAGCGTGTCCGCCGTGCTCTCGACGGTGTCGGCTTTCCGGTCACCTTTGGCACTGGCGTCATAGCCGCGATAACGCTCGTAGACGCTGGCACTGGCAAAGGCCGACACGGCGCGCAGGTAGTGAAAACACTTTTCGCTTTCGCCATCGATTTTCTCGGCTGGCACATCGATTAAGCGTTTATATCCGGCGGCGATGTTGCGCTCCCGAAAGCGGTGTAGTTCGGCATTGGTTTCAGCAATCCCCATGCGAATCGCTTCACGCAGCCGCTCAGGCGTAACCACATACTCAAGGCGCATGAGCTCACGAATGCGTACCGGGTCGATATCCGGCCAAAAGTAGGTGTTTTTAATCACCGGCTCACGCGGTTCAGGCGCAGGAATGACTATCCCTGATGCGTCGGTGTTCTCATCCGAGGCAGGAATGATGATTGTCGTCATGACAAATCCTTGTAATGGGTGGGCGGTGGACGCAGAAGTCAATCAGAGCAAGTCTGTTTTCTCTGCGTGCCGCCCGGCGCGGGGCGCGTTCTGTTAGCGGCGAGCGGTGGCGCTCGTCGGTTTGCGCGTGCGAGTGGCTGATTTAGCCGGTGTTTTCGCACGCTTGGCTGTTTTGGGTTTGGCACGTTCTTTCGGTTTTGGCGCGGGAGCCGGTTCGGGCTCACTGGCGGCCTTAATGGCTCGCTCCAGTCGCTCGATATCCTTTTTCACACCGGCCAATCGGTCGAGCTGCATGGCGCGTTTTAGGTGCTCTAGCGCTTGGAGCGCCGCGCCCTCATCACGCAGTACCAGCCCGGTGATTTTATGCAGTTTGGCGCGCACCTTATCCGGCATATCGGCGCTTTCGGTCAGCGCCATGGTGTCGAGTAATAACGACACGGCCACAGGCTCACCGGCGGTATGTAAACGGTCGGCGGCGATAGCCACATCCTCAGCCAAAAAATAACCGGTGGGTCGGTTGAGATGTGACGGCATAGCGAGGCCATATTTTAGGGCGTAGCGGGCAATTTCCAGCGCTCCGGCAATATCATTGGCGTCGAGTTTCCACACCATGACGATCATTAAAACCGCATCTTGAGCACCTCGGCCTTCGGCCAAAACGCCCGCGACCCATGGCGCGTACTCCGGCAACATGCCGCGCTTAATCTCGGCTTTACGCTCCACGGAGTGCACGCCTTTTAACGTGCGCATATCACCGGCTAAACGCATGAGCACCAGCTCGTACCCGCTGGCGTGGCGCAACGCGCTATTTTCGCGCTGCGCCGCCTCTTGTGCCGATACCCGCATCATGTGACGTTGTGCAGGGCTCGCCATGATTATTCCTCAGCGTTATCGGCGGTCGGTTTATCATCAACTGGCGCGGATGCCTGTTCCGGCGCTGCTGGCGCTTTAAAGGTGCCAACCTTGATATTTTCAATCAGGCACGCGCAGCCGTAATCCTCTACTACGAAATCGACTTTCAGCGACTCATAGTTTTCGATACGGTCACGCTTGGCGTTCTCCTCGATATGGCGGCGGTGCGCGCTGTCCATAATGTAAATAGACAGGTTATCGAGGCGCGTCACCATCATGGCATCGGCGGGGAAATACGGCACACGTACCGCCGGTAAGTTACCGATGCGTTTCTGGCTGACAATCACGTCGGCGGCCATGGCTTCGGTGTTCGGCTGCTCTTGGTTTACCAGCGGGAAATACTTGTCCGCTAACAGCTGACGACCACAGATAACCACAAGGTCAGGGTCTTCTTGGTGCCATGGGTCGATCATGCTGTTGGTCGCATCCATCACCACGGCGTCAAGGTTGGCATAATCGCCGTTTTTACCTACGCGAATGACGTCAGACACGGTGCCATCTTCGGCGGTGACGCTGTCCATAACGCGCTGCGCGGCTTCATTGCGTAACTTCTGCAACCAGCCGACGGTCAAGTCCTGCAACATCGGATTTTTACTGCGGTCAGACTTAGGTGCGCGAGCGATGCCGTTAAAACCGGCCATGATGTAATCCAGCGCCTGACGCTTGGCGATCGCATCACGTAAACGGATCTGGAAGTCCTGATAACGCGCCCACAGGTCGAGGGTGTTGTAGCGGATGTGAAAGTCAAAATTGACCTGCTCACATTTGTATTTACGCGACGTTAGCGCGGCAAAATCGGCGGTTTCACGCTCTCCGCCGTTGTCAGTGTCGGCGGTGCTGGCGATAGAGCCGGTGACGCCGAGGCCGATTTTCTCGCCCTCTTGCTCATCCACCGGCACCATGTTGATGCGGGTCAGAAAATCCGAGGTCTCTTGCACGGTGGTGATAAGGGTCTGCGTAACCGACGGCTCAACGCTGAATTTTTTATCTATATCGGCAACATCGACATTATTCAGCTTGGCGACTTGGGTCAGGAACGCATTAAATTTAAAGCGGGTATTCGGGCGCATAGTTTCTCTCAATCAAATAAGGGGCAGACGGCGCAGCAAGCCGCACCGGTTCACACTCAAACGGTTAACAGTTGGTGAGGTGGATTTCTTCGCCGTTGCCGCCATTGGCCGCGGGGCGACGTGACTGACTAAAGTGTTCAGTCTTGCCGAGCTGACCCTTCAGCGCGGATAACGCTTGTACGCTGTTGTCTGCGGTTTCCTGCGCGGTTTTAAGGTCATTGGCAAGCTCGGTTAAACGCTGCTCGATGCCGTCCTGATAGCTTTGCACCTGCTCAGAAACGACCGAGACTGCCTCATGCACATCGTTAAAACGCGCGTCATCGTTGACTTGCTTGCGGCTAAAAATTCGGGTGACTTTGTCGGTCAGCGTGGTGAGAAGCTTTTCGGGGACGTCCTGAAATTCCAGCGTGACCAGTGTCGCGACAGAAAACAGATCGTCAGGTTGTTCTTTTTTACCGGCGAACGGATTCACTTTGGCTTTGGCGCTGAATTCCAGCATCTCAGTCCCGAGACTGGCGGGGTCATCGGTGACCGCAAGGCCGACCAGATAGGCTTTGCCCGTATTGGCAAAGTTCGGGCGAATTTCCATGGAGGTGTAAATCTTTTGCCCGGCTTTGACCATGGAGACCAAATCCTCGAGCGGTGCCATCTTGGCATAGAGTGCCAGTTTGCCGTTCAGGATGGAGTCATCATCAATGGTTTCAGCCTTAAGCTCGACCACGTCACCAAGGCGCTTAAAATCCCCAGTTGGCAGCACGCCTTTGATGTGTTCGAGATTGATACGACAGCCACGCACGCGGGAGTCAAAGCTGTCGGCCATTTGCTGAATGTCAGCCGCCTCGATATTGCGGCCATCGCAGGTGTCACCCTCGACGCCGATGCGAAACCAGTTAGATACTTTCTTTGCCATTGTTCAGGTGTCCTGAGTGATGTTTAGGTTCGGGGCTAGTTTCCCTACCCTGCTCCGACACCGCCATCAATCCCCGTCTGACAATCGCCTACACAACAGCCCTGTAAGGCACGCCCTGTCTGCCTTGCGTAGCCTTGCCCTCGTTATCTATGCGAGAGGCAATATCGATGATTACCACGGACACATCACTCCTTCATGACCCGAGGCGACAGGCGGCCTTGCTCTACTGGCAAGGTTTTTCACCACGTCAGATCGCCGAAACGCTTAGTCAGAAAATCCCGACCGTCAACAGTTGGAAACGCCGCGATAAGTGGGACGATATCCACCCGATTTCCCGCGTGGAAACCAGCATCGAATCCCGCTTAATTCAACTGATTGCCAAACCTAAAAAGGACGGCGGTGACTACAAAGAGATTGACCTGTTAGGTCGCCAGATTGAGCGCCTTGCACGGGTGAATCGCTATAGCCAAACCGGCAATGAGGCCGACTTAAATCCGAACGTTCGCAACCGCAATAAGGGCGAACGCAAAGCACCGAAAAAGAACTATTTCAGCGAGGAGGCTATCGAGAAACTCAAGTCGATTTTTTTCGAGCAGTCTTTCGGCTACCAGCTCGGCTGGCATGAGGCCGGGCTTAAATACCGTATTCGCGACATTCTCAAATCACGCCAGATTGGCGCTACGTTTTACTTTTCGCGTGAGTCGCTATTGCGTGCACTCGATACCGGCCACAACCAGATTTTTCTCTCGGCCAGTAAGACTCAGGCTTATGTATTCCGTGAATACATCATCCAGTTTGCGCGCATGGTGGATGTGGAACTCACCGGCGATCCGATTGTGCTCGGCAATAACGGCGCAAAGCTGATTTTTCTTGGCACCAACTCCAACACAGCGCAGAGCCATAACGGCGACCTATTGGTCGATGAGATTTTCTGGATCCCCAATTTCCAGAAACTGCGAAAAGTGGCGTCAGGTATGGCCTCGCAAAAACACCTGCGTACCACCTATTTCTCGACGCCGTCCACGCTGGCACATGGCGCGTATCCGTTCTGGTCAGGGGAGTTATTCAACAAAGGGCGCAGCAGCGCCGACGACCGTGTCGATATTGATATCAGCCACGGCGCACTGGCTAAAGGCGCGCTGTGCGCCGACGGACAATGGCGGCAGATTGTCACCATCGAGGACGCCCTCGCCGGTGGCTGCGACCTTTTCGATCTCGATACGTTAAAACGGGAAAACAGCGCCGAGGATTTCCGCAACCTGTTTATGTGTGAGTTTGTCGATGATAAGGCGTCCGTGTTCCCGTTCGAGGAGCTGCAAGCCTGTATGGTCGACTCGAGGCTGGAGTGGGAAGACTTTATCCAGATTGACCAACACCCTCGACCGTTTGGCTATCGTCCGGTGTGGATTGGTTATGACCCGTCGAGCACCGGCGACAGCGCGGGCTGCGTGGTGATGGCACCTCCCGCCGTTCCGGGCGGTAAGTTCCGCATTCTGGAGCGCTACCAGTGGAAAGGCATGGACTTCGCCACACAGGCCGAATCCATCAAGGCACTGACTGAAAAATACGTCGTGGAATATATCGGCATTGACGCCACCGGCATCGGGCAAGGCGTTTACCAGCTGGTGCGCAACTTCTTCCCTGCGGTGCGAGAAATTCGCTATAGCGCCGAGGTGAAAACCAACATGGTGCTAAAAGCAAAAGACCTCATCACCACCGGGCGATTGGAGTACGACATCGCCTACACCGATATCACGCTCTCGTTTATGGCCATACGTAAAACCATGACGGCCAGCGGACGCGGGATGACCTACGTCGCCAGCCGTAGCGAGGAAGTCAGCCACGCCGATATCGCATGGGCGGCCATGCACGCCATGATTAACGAACCGCTCACCGCCGGTAACGGTAACGTCACCCCTTCAATTTTGGAATTTAACTAATGAGCAAACGTAAAGGCCAACGCGCCAAAAAAATGACCGCGCAGTCTGACGCCTCAGTACAGGCGTTTACCTTCGGTGAGCCCTCGGCGGTGTTAGACCGTCGCGACATTCTCGACTACGCCGAATGCATCAATAACGGCAAATGGATCGAGCCGCCGGTCAGCTTTGCGGGTCTGGCGAAAAGCCTCCGCGCCGCCGTTCACCACAGCTCGCCGATTTACGTGAAGCGCAACATTCTTGCCAGCACCTTTATCCCCCACCCATTACTGAGCCAGCAGGAATTTAGCCGCTACGTGCTCGACTATCTGGTCTTTGGGAATGCCTTTTTAGAGAAGCGTTTTAATCAGCTTGGGGAGGTCATGCGACTGGAGTGCTCTCCGGCAAAATATACCCGCCGAGGCGTTGAGGAGGATGTTTATTGGTTCGTGCAGTCATTCAAAGAGCCGCACCGTTTCGCGCCGCGTTCGGTGTTCCATTTGATTGAGCCAGATATTAATCAGGAGCTGTACGGCTTACCGGAATATATGAGCTCGCTCAACTCAGCATGGCTGAATGAATCCGCGACCCTGTTCCGCCGCAAGTATTACCAGAACGGCGCACATGCCGGATACATCATGTACGTGACCGACGCCGCGCAGAGTAACACCGACGTTGAGGCACTGCGTGAGGCGATGCGCAGCTCGAAAGGGCTGGGTAATTTTAAAAACCTGTTTTTCTACGCGCCGAACGGTAAACCCGATGGGATCAAGATTGTGCCGCTTAGCGAGGTAGCGACCAAGGATGATTTCTTTAACATCAAGAACGCGACCCGCGATGACTTGCTCAGCGCTCACCGCGTGCCACCCCAGATGATGGGCGTCGTGCCCAATAACACCGGCGGCTTTGGTGACGTCGTCAAAGCGGCTCAGGTTTTTGTGCGCAACGAGCTAACGCCCTTACAGGAGCGCATCAAAGAGGTGAATGACTTTCTCGGTCAGGAAGTGGTTCGCTTTAAGCCTTACGAGCTACCGAAAAACAAGTAACGAACAGACAACCACAACAGCCGCCGCCGCGCGGCTTTTTTGTATCCCTCACCAGCGCCCACAGGAGCGCCAGCACCGCGAGGACGCAGAAAGACGCATCAACATCCAAACAGATACCCCGAACAGCACCACGACGCCCTCAGACAATCAGAGATAACGACATTAACACCCTCAGCGCGCAATGCTATCCCCGCCACGCCTGCCCGCTTCATGAGTCGCTTTTAATGCACTTGCATTAGCCCGCCCGAGCCGCGCCAGCGCTGGCGCTAAGGGACAAAAATAATATTTAACGTTGCATGCACCCTAATGCACACACATGCATCGCAACGTACAGAAGTTGATTAATTATTAAATAGCACGCTAATACTAACAAATTTGTTGTAATCATCCTGAATTATATCATGGCCATATCACTATTGATGTTACCCAACTCTCTATAGTAAATTGACTCAAATTTTTTGTAATTTATTTGAATAATAGCTATAGGGTTTCAAATAGGCTCCAAGGAGAATAAATGAAGATTGAAGCTAATGATAAAGAAATTCAGGACATCTTTTCCTCTGGATACTTTCAGATCCCACGTTTTCAGCGGCCTTACTCTTGGGAGAAGGAAGAAGTAGAGAATTTTTGGGAGGATGTTTCTAAAAATAATGATGAAAATTATTTCATTGGTTCAATGGTAGTATATCAAGCTAACAAGCCTTATTTTGGTATTGTAGATGGACAACAACGATTAACTACAATAACTATAATTCTATCGGTAATAAGAGATGCTTTTATCAAACTAGAGCAAGACAACTTAGCAAAAGGCATACATAAATATATCGAAAAAGCAAATGTCGACAATGAAGAAGAGTTTATTTTAAACTCGGAAACATCATTTCCATTCTTACAAGGTGTAATTCAATCTTATAAAAAAAATGACATATCAAAGGATATCGGCGTTGAAGAAAGAAACTTAAAAAATGCTTATGAGCTAATTGAAGGGAAACTATTAAAATTAATACCAGAAATAAGCAACCTTCACAAAGATCAATTGGAATTATTTAACGATGATGAAAGTAACCCCATTCAAAAGTTGAAAAATATAAGAGATAAAGTTTTATCATTGAAGTTAGTATTTATTCAACTTGACAATGAAGATGATGCTTATTTGATTTTTGAAACATTAAATGCTAGAGGACGAGATCTGAAAACATCAGATCTCGTTAAAAACCTCTTTCTGAAGAAGTTAAGATCAAACAATGCTCGCTTTGACTCAGCCAAAGAATCATGGAATAGATTAGTTTCAAATTTTGATTGTGAGTCAGGTGATATGGTGCTTGATAACTATCTACTTCACTATTGGCTATCTGCACATAATTACACTACAGAAAAGAAGTTATTTTCAGAAATGAAAACTTATTTAGGTATAGATAATGACAAAGCTTTAAACCTATTGAGTACAATCACTAAAGTCTCTGACTATTATAAAATGACCATTTCACCAGAACAGCATAATTGGGATAAGCAAGAAGTAAAGATAAAAGATATATTTGAGTGTCTTAATTTATTCAAAGTTAAGCAACAATCTTCGATGACGCTTGCGCTTACAAGAGCATGGAAACAGGGTGATATAAGCTTGAAGATGCTAAAATCATCATTAGAAAAAATAGAGTACTTCCACTTTGTTTTTAATGCAATAACATCTCAACGCTCTTCAGGTTCAATTGCAACAACCTATTCTGAACATGCAATACAGCTTACAAACGCAGTAAACCACGATCAAAGACAATCTGTTCTTAATTCACTCTTCAAAGCGCTTTCATCAAAACTTCCAAGTTATGACGAATATTTTGTGAATTTTTCAGAACTAAATTACCTTTCCACCAAAACAAGAAATAAAAACATAATTAAATATATATTATCTAAGCAACTAGGAAATGCAATATCTTGCTTAAATATAGATCACAAACTATTAACAATTGAGCATTACATTCCGGAATCAGAGGTTAAAGCAGGAGTATCTGAAGACACTGTGGGTTGTGTCGGGAATTTACTTCTCGTTGACGAAAAAACAAATAACAACATTCTAAAAAACTCATCCATTGATAAGAAATATCAATTACTTAATGACAGCAATTATCCACTTACCCAAACATTCATTTATAGCTCTGCATGGGGTGAGGGTGAGATAAGTAAAAGAACCGAGTCAATTGCCAAGCAGTTATATAATGCCGTAAAACTTAGCTAGCTATGTAGGGCGTAATTATCGCACTCAAGAATAGATTTCAATTACTTAGAGTGCGATTTTACTTATCAATAGATATCGTGCTTTGTTAATTTTTAAAAACAACAATTTAACCTCAACATTGAAAATGTATTCAAAAAATCAGCCTTTGTTCAATCGAATTTATTTTAGCTAGTGCTTTTCAGGTCTATGTGATTTTATAACCTTATGCCTTATATACTCGAGATGTCACCAAATCCCTGCCATTCATCGAGCTGCGGATATGAAACTATTTTGTCGTCAAAGCTTATGGTAGCCCCCTGCACCAACGCCTCAAGTTCCCAGCGCTGCGCTACAATTCCTCCTTTTACTAAATCGCGGCTAATTTGCCACATTCTATCCCGTTCACTGCGGGTAAACCGTGCAGATGGCGCTAAATCTCGCGGTTTATATGGATCTGTACTACATTGAAGCCGACTAACTCTTGGCGACTGTGCCTTTGCAGTGTCCCTCATCACCTTGGCGACGTCAGGCTCATCCCAACTCACATCCCCGCTTTCTATTAGTTTCATCACCGCTGCGGCGTACTCAGACGGTGTAACCGGTGGTTTTATATCAACACTATGGTGCCCTTCCCCACAGTTATTGACAGGACTCCGAGGCGCGCCAGAGGCGCTTTTTAAAGTCAAAGGATCAAGGTCAACGTCAACGGCCTTGCTAACGATGCGCCATTGAGTCTCGCGAGTTTTGTGGATGTGGCTTTCACCAAGATGCGGCGCAAAGATGCCGACAACCTTCGGGACTTCTTCGTCGTATTCGTTGAGCTCGTCGGCTATCTCGCGAGCGACACGAACGGTCTGTAAATCTCTTGCTACATTTGCACCGCCCTGCGCCTCGATATAGGCCGCAAAGTCACCACCGTCGGCAGCTGCTCGAACAGCCTCGACGCTTTCATCAAAACTATCGGCGATACTGATACCGCGTAGGCTTTGGCGGCGACACTCACGGTATGCGCCCATTGTAGGAATACCAATCGGGTGAAATTGTGGAATACGCCAGATAGACGCCCATGCTGTAACGGCGGCGGCGGTCTGAGATAAGGGCTTGCCGGTGTCATGGTCTATTTCGCCGTCAAGCGCATAACCATCGATATTTTTAGAAACGTATTTAGCGATGTAGGCTACCGCGCCGCCTTTGTTCAGGTGCTTACACTCAAAGCGCTGCTTACGAGCTCCGCGTTCGTCACCGTCTTCTTTTAACGCGTAACGTTGCATAATCTCAACAATAGCCGCGCGTTGTTTGCGGTCGCAAAACAGCACCATATGCCAGTGAGGTGTCCCGTCGTGGTGAGGCTCAACCACACGAATCCCATAGACGTTTAGATCGCGGTCTTTGAATGCGGTGCGCATCTTGCTCCAGATTCTGACTAGATAACGCTGGCCATCTTTCGGGGAAAAGGCTTCTCCATCCCACTTGTGGTTAAGTTGGCATTGTTTGTCACGCTTGTTTTTTACCGTGCGGGTCGGGTGATATTTCGAGGGCGTGGTGATAGTGACAAACATACCGATGTGATTTTTTTCAGCGGCATATTTTCCGATACCGTAAATAGTGCTCATCAGCTCCATGCGGCGAATCTCAGGGTTAGAGATACTCGCCATGACTTTATCTATCAGGTCGATTCGTTCGCCGGTTTCGACGTTCTCAAGGTCGCACCCTTTGAGGTATTCCATATTAGCCGCACGACGGGCGCGAACATCACTGATCGCTTGCTTACTGGCATAAGATGAGCGTTTGAAATTGACTTCACCGGCGGCGATAAGCAGTGCCTCACGCCACTGGGTGCGCTGCGCTTTGAGCTTACGTATCCACCATTCATCATTGATGAGGCGCAAGATGCTGCGGAATGCGCCATGCATATCTAGCTTTTTCTTGCGAAAACGGTGCCAGTGCATCGGTGTAATATTAAAAGCGCGTGCTACGCCAGCTACATGAGCATAGAGATCGACTTGAGCCTCATCGGTAAAAAGCGCCTCTTGATCATGACATTCGAGAAATGCGTCGCTCAGTTCCTCATAAGCAGAATACAACTGAGCCGCTATGCGACCGGCTAGCCGCTTTAACTCTTTATCGTGCATATCAGGCAAGCCGCGATAAATCTCTAGCTCACTCAAAAATCGCAGTGAGGCTTTGACGTCCATATCGAATTTAGTGTTAACAAACTCGAGTCTCGGGTGGATACGCGGCAAATAAATTTTGTATAGAAAGCGGTGCGCGGCCAGTATCCCTTGTGTGTTTAACAGGTAGTTATGGCGCTCAATGAAAATCTTGCTGAGGAAATACGGCAGTGAGTCAATTTTGCGTAAGGCGTCTTGCCCCTGAAGGTATTCTTCACGGGTAAGAGGTCTCTCTTTACCAATAGCCTCGCGTGGTGCATTCCAGCTATACGCGCCCACAAAAGGCGCACGAGGTTCAGAGTTAAAAGCTGGCGGTGGCGTTGGGGCGATACGGCCTCTATAAGAATTCATGGTAATATTTCATTCCATTTATCATTCTGGGTAAAAAATATGGACACGGAAGAATTTTACGAATTACAACAAAAATTCAGTGAGCTGGAACTTGAGCTCAAAGTTCACAAAGCTCTAATACTCGGCTTAATGAGCGAGCTTGGTGTTTCATCGCTGCAAGAATTTGGTACATTTAGGCGCGTCACTCAGGGGGAGTTAAGTAAATGTCCTCCCCAAAGTGACGAGCAACATGCATTCCGTACAATGCTTAACCAGCTTTTAAATAAAGCATTGGTCGAAGCATCATCAGACATGAAGCTCTGATTGGATAATTTCTGCGGCCTCATTATGTAGGTCGCTTATATCTATTTTGACAATCTCAATATCTTTAGCACGGTAATACTTTCCACTATGAAGCCTAATGTGAAACACTCCACTATCTGTAATGGATGGATAGAATTGAGCGATATTTCTCTCTAGCACAATGATCTTTCCGAGGTGGTTAGAGAATATAAAACCTTTACTGATCATTTTTTGCCACCACCTACAGTGAATGCTTCCTGACAAAGCTTTCCGATACTGCCAATCTCAGCCCCTAGCCCTGCTATGCTAGCCACGGTCGAGTTGCGAACATGGCGATTAACCAGCTCGGTGACAAGCTGGTTTAGGCTTGGAAAATAGCCGATAGGGTCAAGCCACTCCTCACCTGCTTTAGAGCCTTTTTGCGCTATCTTTTTTTGATTGAGAATGAATTGCAGAGAGTCAGAGGTAATAACAAACTCCTTGCCAATAGAAATATGAATCATGATTAACCTCATTAATTATCGAGCTGAAATAGCGCTTGTTGGCTTAGTTCATTAAAGTGATGGCTTTCGCGCATAAGCTCGGAAGGTGTTGTAATTGTTTTCAAATAAACACCACGCTTAACGCACAGGTTTGTAATATCTGCAATTAAAGTTAATTTATTTGAATACACAGCGCGGACAGGGTAATTATTTACCTTAGTCTCTTTATCCATTCTAATATCGGCAAGGATAAATGAACTATCGTCACACTTAGCAATAGCAAACCAATTATTAATAAATACCCAATTAAATGTTTTAGCCATTAGTAAAAACCTCGATGGCTTAAACCTTCGTTATGCAGCTTGATAGACTCCTGCGTCATAAGCTCGACAAGCTCGGCTTTCGATAGCCCCTCTTTCTGAACATGAACCAGAATCTCATCGAGTCGAACGGAGAACATTACAGCGGCGGCAGCCTTTCCCTCATTACGAGCATTATTTAATAGAAGTTCTTGAACTTCCGCTTCGGCTTTTCGGTGCATCTCTTGGCCGACTGTTTTATACATATGCATAATTAACCTCAGATAATAGAAGCCCGACGTAATAAAACGCCTATTAAATAATTACGTTATTTAATTAGTGGAGATATTGCTCGGGTCTTACCGCTGTTAATACTGTTGGGGCATATCTAAATAAGCTAAATAATTCACGTAAGGCACGGAATAACTTTTCACGCCATAAGCATGTTTCATTATCCATATACCAATATGGTTGGCTAAACTCGATATCAGTAAGGCCAGCATGACGGAAAAGCGTTCTGCGCTGACTGACTGTTAGGCGACGGATAAAGCCAGATTTGCTAATACCATGTTTACGATATTCAGCAAATGCGCGGCTTAGTTCTGCAATGACACAGACCACGCGCTCGCGATCGGCGTCATTCATCTCCTCTAGCTTAACCACTGCATAATGCTGTTTTAAAAACGCATGAAAACAGATTGTCGCCCGTTCGCGCTCAGTCATACGGTTGTAAAAGCCACAAGTTTCGCTCCAGCGTGGAGCCGCTAGATGTTTGCTGATTATATCGCGCAAGCCAGCTGGCAATTCTTTTACTGAATCAAGAGTTACAACGGTCATGGTGCCCCCATGGAATAAAGCGGTTGATGCTTTTGGTCTTGCCTAAACTTCTACCCCGGATAATGATCCCCTTGCGGCCTTTGCCGTGGGTAATGTGTGTATCCAGTGAGCGAGCTGTCTGATGGTTCCAGAGCAATGGAGCTATTGAGATTGGTTGCTTCATGATCCCCTCCTTTGGAAGTTATTTTGATGGCTCACCAAGCCCTAACCATTGCAACCACCCTTCTCTAATCTCTTTAGGGCGGCTTTCATAGGCCAATTTCAAGCCAGCATTCCAAGCGGGGATGTAAACCCACTTCTCGGCGCGTCCTGTGGATGACTGCGGATCCTTCATTTCAACGTATGGCAGTTTGCCTTTGTCGATCATTTTTGTGACCGCTGAGGGGGTTTTCCCAATGATTTTCGCAAACTCAGGGCACGGCAAAGCGTCCGAAAGACTTACTACCTGTTTGCTCATCTGATAATCTCTTTGTCGGTTCCGATAAATGGACTGTAGGCGACTATAGGCATCTATAAACGTCTGTTCTTTTGTTGGGTTTTGCTAATACGATAAACAATTTAGTGGATACGCACTTTTATGTCAACAAACACACAAGGTGAAAAACTTAAGTTGATGCGTGAGTCAGAAAGACTTAATCGCAAAGAGATGAGCGAACTCGTTGATATTCCTTATGGAAGTCTCACTGGGTATGAGTTGGAGCGTATGAAAATGACTCTTGAAGTCGGGATGAAAATTTTTAATCACCCTAAATTTAAAAAATACATGATGTGGTTTATGACTGGTGATATCGCACCTGAATCCGGACAAATTGCTCCGGCACTCGCACACTATGGGCAAGACGAAACAACCTCGCAGCACTCAGACCAAAAGATTGGCTAACTATTTACGGTGCGTATCTGTGTAGTAGATGCCCTGTAACAACCTGTTATGCATATACATATAAAGAGTTAGTTATAAGACCTATTGGAGGGATTTCTTATGTCAATTAAGAAACTCGAAGATGGTCGCTATGAAGTGGACATTAGACCGAATGGGCGCAACGGAAAGCGTATCCGTCGGAAGTTTGACAAAAGACATGAGGCATTAGCCTTTGAGCGTTATACGAATGCCAATCACCACACTAAAGAGTGGTTATCAAAGCCAGCAGATAAACGCCCACTGTCTGACTTGATTGATATTTGGTGGCGATACCATGGCAAGCACCGTGACCATGGTACATCTGCGCTAATGAAATTAGAGAGAATCGCAAGAATGATGGGTAATCCCGCAACATTTCAGATAGATAGAGCGCGCATAACAGCCTATAGGTCTGAGCGGTTAGCTGAGGGAGTAAAAGCATCTACCATCAATCGGGAAATGACGGCGATTAGCGGCATGTTCACCGATCTTATCGAGTCAGACCTCTATGCTGGCGAACACCCAGTTAGAGGGGCTGGAAAGCTCAAAGAGGAAAACACAGAAATGAGTTACCTCAATAGTGATGAGATTGCCACCTTGCTTTCGATATTAACTGGTGACAACCGTAAAATTGCCATTCTTTGTCTTAGCACTGGCGCTAGATGGGGGGAGGCAACGAAGTTGAAACGAGAACATGTCGTGCATAATGTGGTGACGTTCGTACAGACCAAAAATGGGAAGCGACGTAGCGTTCCTATTTCCTCAGAGGTTGCGGCAGAAATTTTGCAACAAAAAAGCGGCTTATTATTCCCAAAGGCTTCTTATTGCGGCTTTCGAAGCGCAGTAAATAACGCCAAGCCAGACTTACCAAATGGACAGTCAACCCACGCATTGAGGCATACATTTGCCACACATTTTATGATGAATGGTGGAAATATAATTACTCTGCAAAAGATTTTGGGTCACTCTAAAATCGAACAAACTATGAACTATGCTCACTTTGCCCCCGACTTTTTACAGGATGCAATTTCATATAATCCATTACAGGGGAAAGCAGATGTTTAATGTCCACATCGCGTCCACACTCAAGGTGTGTATAGGGGTGTTTAGTCGACTATAGAGCAATGTAACCTGTTGTTTCTATTATCTACCCTACTATTTCCGGCCTAGTTCAAGGCCTCATTCGAGGCCTTGATTTTTTCACCTAAGACTCAATGGTCTGCGACGCAGCTGGTCGTAGGAAGAGCAGGATAACGATAATACCCAACGCCGAGCATGCTGCTCCAACGGCAAATACCGATGAATAGCCTAACGTAGTTGCCAAAATGCCCGTTAGTGGCCCTGCGATAGCGTAGGAAACATCCTGAAATGCAGCATATCCTCCCATCGCCGTACCACGCACATGAGCTGGCACTCTTTTTACGACTTCAACACCTAACGCGGGGAACATTAACGAACACCCAGCTCCCGTTAAGGCAGCCCCGATGAGGGCCACAACGGAGGTGCTTGCTACATAAATCAGGATTAGCCCTACGGTTTCAACCACCAACGATGCAATAGCAACTTTCATTCCCCCCATCCGATCTGGCAACTGGCCAAACAGTACTCGCATTAACACGAAAGAAAGTCCGAAGCTGGTGAGTGCCAATCCCGCATGCGACCAACCGTGGGAACTAAATAATAGCGAAATAAACGTGCCAATAACGGCAAAGCCAACACCTTGAAGTGCCAGAGCCACACCGGGTTGCCAAATTTTACCCAGCATCCGCCACATTGGAATGCGTTGACCAGCATGAGGAGCAACCGGCTTAACCTTGAAATTAATCAAAATAGCCACAAGCGGTAATATCAGAGTAGAAACGCCTAATGCGGCAAATCCCCAATATTGATTCAGTAACAAGCCAAGTGGCGCACCTGCCGCAAGGGCACCGTAAATAGCCATGCCCGTCCATGACATCACTTTACCTGAGCGTGATGGTCCTAACAGACCTAAACCCCAGGTTAAATTTCCAGTCAGCAGCTGGCTTTCGCCAAAACCTAATACCAAACGCCCGGCCAAAAGAATGATAAATTTGGTCATAGCGTCAGCCGGCAGCAGCGCCGCCAACAGATAAGCAACGCCTGCGAGCGAGCAGGCCAGCATACCCTGAAGCGTCGATCGTTTTGCTCCCTGCTGATCGGCTAACCGTCCCGCATAGCCTCGAGTGAGCACCGTTGCAAGAAACTGCATTCCCACAGCAATACCAACCATGGTATTACTCATGCCTAATTGGTTGTGCACATATAAGGGAATAACAGGTAAAGGTAATCCGACCGTGAGATAAGTAAGAAAAACGGCTGACGTCAAAGGCAACAACGCATGATTTGCTTTGGGGGTACTAATAAAATGAGATTGAGACATACAGTGCTAACTCCAAAAGCAAGGAGAAAGCCAAAAAGAAACGCCTTCTCCCCTGCATAAATAGCAAACAGGATTAAATGCGTTGGATGACGTGAACGCTTACGCACAGATATTAGCTACCGGTGTTGGGTTGGAGCTTAGTGATAATTAAAATTCATGTCAATAAAACCGTGACGCGGCGCACAAAAAATGGCCAGCCAATAGGACAAATAAAAGCGGCCCTAAAAGGCCGCCAGAAAACGCGAATTTATTAACATCATCCAGATTTATTTTTGAGGATTAGTGTCATATTCAGAGCAAGACTGGTAGCCCTTATTGAGGACCTTACCGGTATCATCGAAGCTAACAAAATAGTTTTGTGGCTTTTTATCTGTTCCACTTATCAGGTAAGTACTACAGGTTCCACGAGCATTAACCATAGTAATGCTGGTTGCTGGTTGTCCGGCAATATCAACAACCTGTTGTTTGGTCATGCCAACTTTAACGTCTTTAACCACGGGTTCGGTGACATAACTTGCCGCACGATCGTAAGTACTACAGGCAGATAATGCAAAAGCTGTCGTCAGTGCGGCAATCCCCATAACAACTGATTTCGTATATTTCATTTTCTCTTTCCTTGTAGCTATTGTGTTCTATAAGCCTAGGAGAAGAATGACCATTATTCAAATCCATCACCTTTTTTTGCTCAAATTAACCAGTTTTTTAAGATTGATCTGAAAGTTATTTCATCGGTTAAATATCATCCGAATCATCGATTCTTAGCCATACTTTAGCCATTGGCTTCAAGGCCATGCACGGTATACTGTGCCAACGAAGTATTAAGTTTCCTTATTATTTACCGAATTTGGAGTCACATCATGGGATTATTAGATAGCCTAGGCGGCGTTTTAGGCGGCCAAGGTGACAATGCCAATCACGTTAAAGCCATCTTAGCTTGGGTAGAACAGCAAGGGGGTATAGGCGCGTTGGTTGAAAAATTTCACAGCCAAGGACTGGGAAGTATTGTTGAGTCATGGATTAGCAGCGGCAGTAACCAACCTATTTCCGGCCAACAAGTCGAGAATGTGTTTAGTATTGAGTCCATCGCCGCGCTTGCAAGCTCTCTTGGCATTAACACCGATAGCGCATCGCAGCTTCTGGCCACCTATTTACCTAAACTGATTGATGGCCTTTCACCTAACGGTGAAATTCCGCAAGGAAACTCATTGGTCAGCGCAGGATTAGATATGTTGAAAGGTAAATTCTTTAGCTAAAGAATAACATTACCTTGCCGCTTATGCGGCAAGGTAATCGAGAAGAAAATAATGCTTCACGACTACATCGTTATTATATGGTTCAGCCTATTCTATTTTTATCCAGTGACTTTGGTAATAGCAGGTCTTGTAGCTTTCATATTATGGCCAAAAAGAAAGTTAACGACAATTAAAGTGCTGATATTAACTCTCATTATATTTATTCTTTTGGTTATCTATAACGTGGCTGAACGCTATATTCTGGGGTGACACCACTTATCAATGAACGTCAAACGCAGGCTTTAGCGGCTTCTAGTAAGGCTTGCTGGCTGTTGCCACGCGATGTTAGAAAGATTTCTACATCGGCCTGATTATCGCTTATCGTTTGGATTTTTGCCGATGCCATTTCCCCTTGCCCATCTAAATAGCTAGCAATAGTATGCGTGTTATTATTGTTATAATAACGTGTAGCAGGGTTAATATCAGACCATTTTTTATTTAGACACTGAGAATAGATACCGGCAGAACGGCTTATTTTTAAATCCATGACCTGATGTTTATTCGCTGTAATTGATTCAGGGCTACTACATCCAGCCAACGCGAATAATATCGCGGCAGTTAATATGGTTCTCATTGGTTAATTCCCCTCTGTTTGCAGAGATCATACACTGCATGAATAACTCGCGTGTTGCCGTTAGTGTTATCGATATGACGCACTATCCCGGCTTTGATAAAACGCCTCAAGGAGAAAAGTCTTAAAGGAAGGGCTTGAGTGTTTCCATGCAAAAGCAAAACCATGGAAACACTCAGCAAAGGAGCTCTTAGTGATAGTTAATCACTAAATGTCCCAGATTGGGGTGACCATCGATGGGTTTCAAATGAACATCAGCCACATTAGTGGGCAAACTAACCTTATCACCGCTTTTTAACACACTGTGCGCTCGTTCCAGATAATCACCATCTCTGTAGCATGATGAATGGAAGCCCTTACCGCTTGGTGTAATGTCGCAAGTTGATTCAACAATCGAACCTACGAAACGAATTGTGCCCTTGTTCGTGGCGTGTGCTGGCGCATGCAGGGCAAGCAACAATGCTATCCCGCTTACCCATGCTCTATTCCTAAGCATATGTAACCTCCATTTATTATTCACCTTAAGAATACAAATTAAAGAGAAAGATAAACTTGATTTACATCAGCTGAATATTCCACAGGGCACTATTTTAATAGTTTGAAATGTCAATTTCCGTAAAATAGTTGCAATAAAATAAAAATATTTTTTATAAATTATACGTAAGCGTTTAATTATCTAAATAAAACAAACAAATAGCAGCATTTAGATCATCAATCGCAACATCGAGCAGCCGCACGTAGCGGAGTGCTGAGATTAAAAATTAGCCCACCGATGACAGTTATTAGGAAAGTGAGTTCTCACTTATCAAACATTCATAATATGAATATGTTAGGATCATGGCTGAAAGAAAGGATGTAGAAGTCATGATTAAGCAATTTTATTTTTGGATGATAGTTGGTTGTGGGTTGTTCTTGTTCATGTCCGGCTTTGTAATGAGATCAACTTTCGAAGGTGTAATCGGTGCATTACTGATTTTGTATAAAACGGTGATGGACTAACGGTTCTACCCATCGCTAGGATGGGTAGTGATTCGAGGCGATATTTATAAATCGTTTAGCGGCGTTTGTTGCTGGCAGAGATAGTCATAAAGTGCATTCACGTCATTCTGCTGGCAAAGGCGAGTTCCTTTGTTTAGGGTTGCAGCACTCCCCGCGGCAACGCCATACCTAACAATATCCAGTAAATCCGCCTGCTGCGACAATTTAAGCACCATCGCACCTACCATGCTGTCGCCCGCTCCAACGGTACTTTTCATTTTTACCGGCGGTGGCACAACCTGAACCCAGTGATGTTGCCCGACGGCTAGCGCCCCCTGAGCCCCTAACGAAACCACGACGTATTTTGATTTTCCAGTCGCAACAATAGACTGTGCAGCCTCAAGCACGGCGCTAGGCTCTGCCAGCAAATCTTTACCACTAAGCTCAGACAGTTCTTTTTGATTCGGTTTCACTAGCAATAAATTGCCCACTTCTAAACCTGCCATCAACGCATGACCAGAGCTATCGAGCACGCATTGGATATTTTTCTTTTGTGCCAGACGCAACAGTATCTGAAGTTCTTCCGTGGTCACCCCTTCGGGCAGACTGCCGCTGATGACAAGAATAGCTCCCTCAGGAATACCCATAGCGCACTCACGTAAACGATCAAACTCCTGTGACGTCAATTTTGCACCAGGCATGACAAAGCGATACTGCTCTCCGGTAATTTCGGTGTGCACATGCATATTTTGTCGAGTCCAGGCCTGCGTGGTCACCGTTTGAATGGCCACTTTTTCTTGCTCAAGCAATTCGGCTAAGTGCTGCCCCGTTGGACCGCCTGCGGGAAAGATGGCATTTGCTTCTCCACCAAGATGGGCTATGGCGCGAGCCACGTTTATACCGCCGCCGCCCGGTTCATAAACCGGCTCTGAGCAACGTAATTTGCCATCAGGATAGAGTTTGGCCGTTGTCGTAGAACTATCAAGTGAAGGAGCTAGCGTCAGCGTATATATCGGTGTCATAACATCTCCTCGTTATATAAGTACTTCCCCAGCCTAGCACTTCGCCCTGTTTATTCTTTGTGTTAATTCATTAAAGGATCTTTCCAGCCGTGCTAAACGATCATTCTATATGCTGTTCATCAGCGACCAATGAACGGCCCATGACCGATATGATTATTTTATAGGCAATTGAAATAAGATAAGCCGATCTTGATCGTGTCACAAAAAAGTCATACTGCAATGTTATTGATATTGGTGCTATAACAAAGAGGTCAGCTCAGTGCTGACAGACAAATATTTTGACGGATTTATGTATTACGGAGCCTCTATGAAGCGAATCATTAAAGGCGATACAAACTTCTCTCACCTCGTTGTCGCGCATGCAGCGATAGATCAGCATGCCAAAGCCTATGGCCTTGCCCGTCAAGGATGGCCTTCTACTTATCATATTAAATATCGAGATAAACTCATCGCGGTGGAAGTTGTGACCCGCCGTCAATCCTATGTTGCCACCGTTATGGTTGGCGCTCGAAGTTTAACCAAACTATGCGGTATGCCAGCCGCTGCATAAATCACCTCCGGTGGTACTCTGGCAAGTGCCACCTTATCCCCACCATATAACAAAGAAGCGGCTTTTCGCCGCCTCTTGATGTTGCTTATAAAACTACTGACACAGCTGACGCGCGTGCTCGATAAAGGGCGCTACGCTCATCTTTTGCCCAGGATGATTCGGATCGTCTAGCAATATTGTCTCTAACGGTAATGCGGCCATTTTTTTGGCTTTCACCAAGCTGTTTGCCTTCTCATCTAAAGGGTACTGTGCCAGCGTGCTGGCATTAATGACAAACAATGCCTGATTTTTTGTGCACTGCAGCTGCACTTCTTCTTTTACAAAGGCCCACTGGCTACCGAATTGCGCTTTACTCACCGTCTCTACGGTACGCGCCGCGAATGCTTGCGCAGATAAAAAAACGCCCGCCAGCGTCAATAATCCTGTCAGTAACACACTTTTTTTCATCATGAAGTTCCACTGTCGTCCAATCAAAAACTATTGCTATCTTATTCTAAATAGGTGGCTGAGTTGCGAAAAAACTCACCGTAAGCAGAACCAACAGCGCCAATAACCATTCAACGACGGCGTTGCCCGCCAGTAACGTTAATGCCCGTTGTCGGTTTTGGCCCATGCTCCTCACCACGCGGTAGCGGTTATAAAGTGCAATACCGATCATCACGGCCACCAGCAAGATCTTCAGCCACAACCCACGCTGATAGACAGAGTCGAGCACCCGCGGCCAGCCGCCTAAAATCCACGCCACGTTGCCTATGCCGGTAACGATGACCAGCGCTACCGCAAGGTGTCCCCAACGCGAATAGCGTATCACCGCCTGCATGGCAAAAGCTTTAGCGGCACCTGATAGTTGCCGTACGCAGAGCCAGAACGGCAGCAAACCGCCAAACCAAAAACCCGCACTCAGCAGATGAATACCATTATTAAGCCGGTGTGCTATACCGCTAATGCCCTGCTCCGCCGATGCATGGCCTGTACGAGCTAAGGTGATCAGCAATAGTGCGGCAAATAAGGTGAGTAAAAAGCGGCGAATATTTGGTGTGAATAAAGGCGCTATCAGCAGTAGAGAGGAAAATATCAGTTGTAGCAGCCACGCCTCGCCAAATGTCGTTTGCATAACGGCAAGCCAAGTTTCTGGGCTAATGACGTCTTGCCAGCCATCACCCATTTGTCCTGCTTGTAACGTCACCATAAGCCAAGAGCTAAAAGCACAAAGCACTAAACTCGTACCCAATAGCGCTCTGGTTTGTTTTTCTAGGTTATGCCGAAGCACGGGTGGAGCAATCCACCCGACAAAAAGAGCTAAGCCAAAAATTTGTAACGCAGTGGCAAAATGAACCCAACGGCACAAAACATAGAGAGCCGTGATACTCATAATTAGCCCTATTTAACAGAGAAGGTGTACTGGCCCTTGGTTTTATGTCCATCGACAGAAACAACGTTCCAGCTCACCGCATATTCACCTTTATTTAAGGGCTGGGTAAAGGGAACGGAAACATGGGTTTTGTCATTACCCGCTACCGATAACTTGCCTGTAGCGATCGGCTGGTTTTCAGGACCAACTACCGTGACTTTGCTAAACCCCGCTTCAATACCTTCGCTAAAAACGAACGTCAGCTCAGATGGTGCACTCACTTGGCTTTTAGCAGCAGGAGTTTGATCGGTAAGATGCGCATGAGCAAATACCTGTGGAGAAACGGCCAGCAGCAGCGCGGCACCGATACCAGATAGGTGAAATTGAGCCGTTTTAAGCATTTTCATAGAATCGCATTCCTTTTGTGAGTCGCAGGTTCACGCATTGATGACGCTCACAATAAGGTTTACGCCCCCATATAAAGTCATCAAATACGCTAGCATATTGATTTATATCTTACATTTTCCTCTCGCGCATTTCCATGCAGCCAGCAACAAAATCGCAACCAGATGTTCACGTTTTTCAACTATGCGATAAACGACTTACTGACATACTTTTCCTATCTGTCATCACTGATTAATAAATTCATAAAAATCATTATGTTGAACTATCTATACAAAATGTAGCTTGCAAGTTTGGCCGTAGAGAGCTTTAGTTAACGGGCATACCAACCTAACTACGGTTAAGAGAGGCCAAAATGAGTAAGGGAATGGATAGCAAAAAGAATGCGAAGAAAAAACCGTTGAAGAGCCCTGCAGAGAAACGCGCGGAAAAGAGAGCAAAACGCGCACATCCAGATGGTGATTAATCAGTAAACGTATTTCGTATCTTAAACCCGCTACGGCGGGTTTTTTTATTGCCAAAATGAGGCCATCGGCGCAGAAAGTACGAGTTGGGAATGTCAGCAGTTCGAGAATAATATCGCTGTAGTATTCCTCTCTCTATCCCCTTCATTATTTCTTTCTTCAGCCCCCTTGAATAGATCGTTTAACAGCCAATAATCGCCTTTGATATAGGCATACTAGCCATAATTCTCTGCTCGATTATTTCCACTCAATGCAGCCGTTATACCACTTCACATTTAATTACCCCGAAGCTCAAAATTTGTTAATTCTTGATTATATGTGCGGTTTATTGTCTCAAGCCTGAATGACCAAACAAAGGGATAGCACGTGTAAAGGAAGGGATATAACTGAATAACAAGTGAGAGATACCAGAAGCAATAGCACGAATAGCTAAAACTCAATTTAACAACGGCATCATTTGACAAGTAATTTCTTATTATAGTCCATCGGCAAATATTTTCCATAATATCAAAAATGAACATCAAACTCGCGAGAGCTCATAATAACTCATTGATAAATAACGACTTATTTTAATAAATGGATAAAAAAACCGAACCTTAAATAAAGGCTCGGTGTAAAAAGAATCTTAAGACACAGTAAAAAAATGCAGTAACAATGATGAGATTTAATTATACATCATATTTTTCATTGTAATTTGCATTTTGTGTGGTGAGGCATTTCTTATAAATCAAACGAGAATATTCGAACTGTGAATTATCACTTAAGGGTATCTTTTTTCGAAAGAAAATGGGGAGCCTCACTTGAGCTTTGTATATTTATCTTTGCTTCATTTACATTTCAATACATTTAATTACCATAAAAAATAAATAAACGTCGCATAGGCACTTTTTATTTATAGCGCATTAAACATATTATTAAGCTATGCTTGTAGCGTGAACTTTGACTGATGGAACGCACTTAAGTTCACACAGCGAGTGTAAAAAAACATAAATAAGCAGTGGCACATATAACTGACCTTGGCCGGTCAAAAAACTAAGAAGGAATATCATAGTGAAACGTAATCTGCTGGCAGTAATCATCCCTGCACTTTTAGTTGCAGGCGCAGCAAACGCTGCAGAAATCTACAACAAAGACGGCAACAAGCTGGATCTGTTCGGTAAATTAGATGGCCTGCACTACTTCTCAGACGACAACGGTTCAGACGGCGATCAGTCTTACGTTCGTTTCGGCTTCAAAGGTGAAACTCAGATTAACGACCAGCTGACCGGCTATGGCCAGTGGGAATATCAAGCAAACCTGAACCATGCAGAAAGCCAAGATAACAACAACTTTACCCGTGTTGGCTTCGCTGGTTTGAAATTTGCTGAGTTCGGTTCTTTGGATTATGGCCGTAACTACGGTGTGATCTATGATGTTGGTTCTTGGACTGACGTGCTGCCAGAGTTCGGTGGCGATACCTACGGTGCGGATAACTTCCTGTTCCAACGTGGTAACGGCATGCTGACCTACCGTAACACCGACTTCTTCGGTATGGTTGACGGCCTGAACTTTGCTCTGCAGTATCAGGGCAAAAACGATAGCCCAGAAGAATCCAACAATGGTCGTTCAGCTCAAGGTCAGAACGGTGACGGCTACGGTATGTCTCTGTCCTACGATCTGGGCTGGGGCATTAGCGCAGCAGCAGCGTACTCTTCATCTGACCGTACCAACGAACAGAACCGTGCACAGTATTATGGTCACGGCGATAAAGCAGATATCTACACCGGTGGTCTGAAATATGACGCTAACAACGTTTATTTAGCCGCTATGTATACTCAGGCTTATAACGCTAACCGTTTCGGTGATTTCTCTGCAAGCGGCCCAGATGCAGTTTACGGCTTTGCTAACAAATCTCAGAACATTGAAATCGTAGCACAGTACCAGTTCGACTTCGGTCTGCGTCCATCCGTTGCTTACCTGCAGTCAAAAGGTAAAGACATCGGCAACGGTTACGGCGACCAGGATCTGGTTAAATACGTTGATGTCGGCGCGACTTACTACTTCAACAAAAACATGTCTACCTACGTTGATTACAAAATCAACCTGTTGGATGACAACCGCTTCACTAACAACGCTGGCATCAACACGGATGACATCGTTGCACTGGGTGTTGTTTACCAGTTCTAATTCGTTAATTAACGGATCTAGATCCTATGTGAATGCATAAAGGGGCCTTAGGGCCCCTTTTTAGGTTGCGCCAATACCCATTATAGCTCTGCCAGTGAGTTGTCAGGTGCCATCTCAAGCGCTAGCGCTGTCAGCGCACTTTTATTCGTAATGATGTATCCCGCCTTCTGCTTGACCAACACCCCATCCTGCGTGAATTGAGCGATCACATACAGTAAGTGACGATACGAAACGCCCATATACTCGGCCACAGAAGTATGTTTTTCGCGATACATGTCACAATGCTGAGTTAATAAAATAAAAGCGGCCAAGCGATTAATCAGAGGGAACGATTGGTTTTGCGTCAGCGAGATAATGTTGCGGTAATTTTTTTTACTGAGTGCAACGCAAAGATTGCGCAAAAAAGTCGCGTCATTTAACAGCGGTGAACGATACTTTTTTACCGATAGCGCTAGGCACCAGCAGGCCTCGATAGCCTGTACAGCACGTGGCTCGTGATCGATATCTACCAGCTCAATTTCGCCAATAAAACAAGGCGCTGCAAAGAAATCAATCAAGGATATGCGGCCATTAGCCTGCGTTGAATACAGCTTGGCCCTCCCCTGAGCAAGGTAAAACAGATAGGTGGGAGAGTGACCCTCTTTGACAATGAAATCCCCCGCGGGCACGTGGAACAGCTTTGTATCACTCACAACATCAATAGAAAAATTTTGGCTATAGCCCGTAGCTTCCAACAGTTGCTGCCGCAGACTCGCATCCAAGACTTCCTTCATCGCCCTCTCCCCGATATGAGATTTCTCATATTTAATATACGTTTTCTATTGTTATGCTTCAAACGCTGCGAAGAAACATGTCTGAAATTATTAAACTAATAATAAATTATTTCTTAATATAAAAGAGGATATAACAATGGAAAAAAGAAAAATCATACTCGATTGCGACCCAGGCCATGATGATGCTATTGCTATTATGCTTGCGGCAAAACATCCTGCCATTGATTTACTTGGGATAACCATTGTTGCAGGAAACCAAACGCTAAATAAAACCCTCATTAATGGATTAAACGTGTGTCAGAAACTAGGTATTCATGTACCTATTCATGCTGGTATGCCACAGCCTATAATGCGTGAACAAATAGTGGCTGACAATATCCATGGCGAGAGCGGATTAGACGGCCCTGTGTTTGCACCACTAACTCGCAAAGCCGAAAGCAAGCATGCCATTCAATATATTATTGACACATTGATGGACAGTGATGGAGACATTACGCTCGTCCCCGTTGGACCATTAACAAATATTGCCGTTGCTATGCGTATGCAGCCAGCTATTTTACCGAAAATTCGCGAAATTATATTAATGGGTGGCGCCTACGGCACGGGAAACTTTACACCTTCGGCTGAGTTTAATATTTATGCCGACCCCGAAGCTGCCCGCGTGGTATTTACCTCTGGAGTTCCGCTGGTAATGATGGGGTTAGATTTAACCAACCAGACTATCTGCACTGCGGATGTCATTACCCGAATGGAAAAAGTAGGTGGCCCCGCCGGTGAATTGTTCAGCGACATCATGAACTTTACGCTTAAAACACAATATGAAAATTATGGCTTAGCTGGCGGCCCCGTGCACGATGCAACCTGCATTGGCTATCTCATCAATCCTAATGCTTTCAAAATGCAGGATATGTATGTAGAAATCGATGTGAACGACGGTCCATGCTACGGGCGTACTGTATGCGATGAACTCGGCGTAACCGGAAAACGGGCTAACACCAAAGTGGGGATGACCATTGATACCAAATGGTTCTGGAACGTAGTTGAAGAATGCGTGCGGATGTATATTTAATTCATACTGATAAACCATTTTGTGACAAAGACTATATCTACAATACCCTAAACTAAATTTTATTTGGCTGCCTTCGCACACCACAACGACTGGCTTGGGTGAGTTCATCGAGGTGAATTATTTAGCACTCTCAATGTGGCTTACACTTTTTGGGGTACGCAGTATATATACACCTTGTCTATCGAATATTAATAGGCAACATCTTGTTGCCTATTAATATCAGTCATACCATAAAACGTTTATAAAAGGTATTCATAATGGATACAATGAGAAGCATTCTAGGTATGGTGGTACTGTTGGCAATTGCATTTTTGCTATCAGTGAATAAAAAGAAAATAAGCATTCGTACCGTTGGTGCAGCGCTAATATTACAAATTATCATCGGCGGCGCCATGCTCTATTTCCCACCAGGAAAATGGTTGGCAGAACAGGCTGCTCTCGGCATACATAACGTCATGATTTATAGCGATGCTGGTAGCGCATTTATTTTTGGTTCATTAGTCGGGCCGAAAATGGATAAACTGTTTGATGGTTCTGGATTTATTTTTGCCTTTCGTGTCTTACCTGCCATTATTTTTATCACTGCGTTAGTCAGCTTGCTTTATTATATAGGTGTGATGGGGATTTTAATCCGTATCTTAGGCGGAATTTTCCAGAAAGTACTTAACATTAGTAAAATAGAGTCTTTTGTCGCGGTAACCACTATTTTCCTTGGCCAAAACGAAACGCCCGCGATTGTAAAACCGTTTATTGACCGTTTGAATCGCAATGAGCTGTTTACCGTCATTTGCAGCGGGATGGCCTCTATCGCTGGATCGACGATGATTGGCTATGCCGGATTAGGCGTACCGATTGATTACCTACTGGCTGCTTCTCTGATGGCGATCCCTGGTGGTATTTTGTTTGCACGTATTCTGAGCCCCGCCACCGAAGCTTCTCTAATAACCTTTGATAATCTTTCGTTTACTGAAACTCCACCCAAAAGCTTTATTGAGGCAATTGCAGCCGGAGCAATTGCCGGAATGAAAATTGCCGCAGGCGTAGCAACGGTCGTTATGGCGTTTGTCGCGATCATTGCTCTCATCAACGGCATTATTGGTGGAGTTGGTGGTTGGTTTGGCTTCGGCCACGCCACGCTTGAAGGTATCTTTGGTTATATTTTAGCGCCGCTGGCGTGGCTAATGGGCGTCGACTGGGGAGATGCCACGCTTGCAGGGAGTCTGATCGGGCAAAAATTGGCCATCAACGAGTTTGTTGCCTACCTCAGCTTTTCGCCCTATCTGCAAGCAGGCAGTGCGCTGGATACCAAAACCATCGCCATTGTCTCGTTTGCACTATGCGGTTTTGCAAACTTCGGCTCTATCGGCGTCGTTGTAGGCGCATTTTCTGCGATTGCACCACAGCGCGCATCTGAAATTGCTCAGTTGGGACTTCGTGCACTGGCCGCTGCCACTCTTTCAAATTTCATGAGTGCCACCATTGCAGGTTTCTTTATCGGTTTTGCCTAAACAATAACGCGCCAGGCTTAGCTGGCGCGTTATTAATTCATTTTGTAGTGTGCAGCTATATCAAATCAGCAGCGTTTGCTGACCTGTTCCACGGCCCTGTCATTTAATCGACATGAGAAAATTCAGCAAGGCTTCATTGACCCACTCAGGCTGCTCAAGCGTGCAAATATGACCCGCCTGAGGCACAACCAATTGCTTACAGTTGAGCATTTCAGCCATGAGATAACCTTCTAATGGCGGTCTTGGCGCATCTTGTTCACCGGTGATCACCAACGCAGGCATCTTAAGCTCTTCCAACAATGGACAGTTATCGCCGCGCCCAAAGATCATGCGGCCAAGGGGTACAATACTTTGGCGTAAAACAGATTCTGGCATATGACTTAAATGTTCAGCTAATGCTTCCACCAAATGGGGCAGCGGTTCGCGGCGGAAAAACATTGGCGCGATTTGTTCAACGAGTACAGCAGGCACTTTGCCAGCTGCATCAATCGCATTTAACATCGCATCATATTTCTTGAATGTCACTTCAGGTTCCAACCCAACAAAGGTGTCCATTAACACCAACGCTCGCACGCGTTCTGGAACCATCGCCGCTAGCTCTACGCCCCACATTCCCCCCACAGACAGCCCGACGACAGCAAATTCATTGATATCCAGCGCATCCATGAGCGCTAAGTGATCGCAGGCTAAATCTTTCAGCGCACGTCGAGACTCCGGCAGAGGATCTGACTTGCCATGTCCCCATAAATCAGGCGCAATGACACGGAAGTGCTGGCTCAACGCTTCGATTTGTGGCGCCCACATGCTGGAGTCAAACATATAGCTATGGCCAAGAAGCAGAGTAAAGCCTTCACCGCGATCGATATAGTGCATTTGACGGTCGTTTATTTGGATAAAAGGCATAGGGATCCTTGCGAATAGAGGAAAAAATTCAAAGAAAAAAGCCTATGAGGTAAGCGATATTACGCTCGCATACATAGGCTTTAAAATTTACTGATGAATACCGGCTAAGGCCAGAATAAAGGCATATTCTAACGCAATATCTTCATAGGCTTTAAAGCGCCCTGATTTGCCACCATGCCCAGCATCCATATCGGTATAGAGTAGAAGTTGATTGTCATCTGTTTTCAGCTCGCGCAGTTTTGCCACCCATTTCGCAGGTTCCCAATATTGCACCTGCGAGTCATGTAACCCAGTGGTCACCAGCATATGGGGGTAATCCTGCGCTTTCACCTGATCATAAGGGCTATACTGCTTGATGTAATGGTAATACTCAGCATCATTTGGATTGCCCCATTCGTCATATTCGCCCGTGGTCAGTGGAATAGACTCATCAAGCATCGTCGTCACAACATCCACAAATGGAACCTGAGCTACGATACCGTGGTACAAATGAGGAGCCTGATTCACAATCGCTCCCATCAGCAATCCCCCTGCGCTGCCTCCCATGGCGTAAACCTGTTTGGCATTGGCATATTTCTCATCAACGAGATATTGGGTAACGCTAATAAAATCACTAAAGGTATTTTGTTTGTGCAGCAGTTTGCCATCTTCATACCACTGTTGCCCCAGATCCGCACCGCCGCGAATATGGGCAAGAGCAAATACGAAACCACGGTCGAGCAAGCTTAAGCGACTGACACTAAAAGCGGGATCCATGCTACTTCCATAGGAGCCATATCCATAGACCAATACGGGATTGCGCCCAGCACGGAAGAGATCCTGTCGATATACGATGGAAACCGGTACTTTCACACCGTCGCGAGCGGTTACCCACAGCCGTTCGCTGCGATAAGCGCCTGCATCAAAGTTTTTTACTTCTTGCTGCTTAAGCAACGTGCGCTCGTCGGTATCCATATTGATCTGGAATACAGAGCTTGGCGTGGTCATGGAAGAATAGCCATAGCGTAACAGTGCGGTATCAGGCTCAGGGTTAAACGACAGCCACGTCATATAGGTAGGGTCATCGAAGCGGATATGCTTCTCTTCACCGGTTTGCCATTTGATCTGGCGCAGATGCGTTAATCCCTGCTCGCGCTCTTCAACCACCAACCAATCTTTAAATAGGCTAAAGCCTTCCAGCATAACATCGTCGCATGCGGCTATGATGGCCTGCCAGGTCTGTTCCTGACTCGATGTTGATTGATAAAGACCGAAATTTTTTCCATCTTTATTGGAGCGGATATAAAAGGTATCGCGATAGTGATCTAGGCTATATTCGTGATCGCGGCGACGCCCTAAAAACATCTCAGGGTTCGCGCTGGTATCATCCGCATCCAACATCAAAATTTCAGAGGTTGTGGTGCTCGAAATATGAATCAGAATATATTTGTTGGAGATCGTTTTCTCTAAACCGACGTAGAAAGTATCGTCAGATTCTTCATAGATCAATTGGTCTTCATCAACCGATGTTCCTAAACGATGGCGATAAACCTGATACGGCAGCAGTGTCTGTGGGTGTTTGCGCACGTAATAAAGCGTGGTGGAATCATTAGTCCATTCAAAGTGCCCCGCCGTATTCTCCAGAACCTCGTCATACCAGCTGTGATCGTTTAGGCGTTTAATGCGAATGTCATACTGGCGCCGAGAGAGAAAATCTTCAGCGATAGCCATCAATTGATTATCAGGACTGACCTCAATGCCGCCCAAAGCGTAGAAATCATGGCCCTGCGCGCGCTCATTGCTATCAACGAGTAATTCCCAGTCGCGACTATCTGCTGCATCAGCCTTTTGTCTGACATACAGTGCATATTCCTGTTCAGGTTTATATCGCGACTGATATCGGTAGCCGTTGCGTTGATAAGGCACAGATTCATCTTCTTGAGGAATACGCTCAACCATTTCATTAAACAGTTGCTTTCGGAGTTCCTCTTCACCACGCATGCTGGCCTGAGTATAGGCATTCTCAGCTTCAAGATAGCTCAAAACCGCATCATTGCTGCGTTCATCATCACGCAGCCAGTAGTAATTGTCGGTTCGTGTATCGCCATGCATTTCCATGACATGCGGGTGTTTTGCTGCAATCGGGGCTTTATTCATTGTCTACGCTTACCGCCTGTAATCTGATGCATCGTAACTTAATAGCGCTGACCAACTTACGCCCAGTGATTGCTCACGCAAGGGGCAAATTTAACGCTTGTAGTCGATAGGAGATAACTCATCCCTCTCTACATTATTATACGACCTACGGATCTCGGTAAGCTGTTTACACACAATAAAAAAGTTTTTTTCATTCATCGGACTAAAAAGATAGTAGCCTTGCAGTGCAGGACAGCCTAATGCCTCCAATGCTTTAAACTGCTCTTCTGTTTCAACATGCTCTGCCACCACGTTCATGTTCAACGCATTGGCGATCAAAATGAGATGCTCTACCAACTGACAGGCATCAGGGTTTTGCATGGCATGGATCAGTTCGCCGGGGATTTTTATCTGCGTTAACGGCAAATCGGCGAGCAAGGAAAGTAATTGATAATTGTCTCCAAAATGATCCACCGACAAACCGCAGCCAAGTGCCCGCAGTTTATGTAATTCCGTCATGATTAGCCGATCGCTAAACAAATCATTATCACCTAGCAACTCAATAACTAATCTATTTGCTGGAATACCATAGCGCCGTAAAACATTACCCATCTGCTCGGTAAATTCCGTTGTGTAAAGTTGAGCGAGCGGCAAATTGAATGACAATATTAAATCTGGGGATATTTCACGATGCACACGTTGCAGCAGTTGACAGACATTATCAACAATCCAAAGATTCAATGCGTGCATCAAACCAAAGCGCTCTAAGGAATCCAAAAAATCATAGGGCAAAAGCGTCCCCTGCTGAGGATGACGCCAACGGACTAATGCTTCAGCACCTAATAAAGTGCCATTAATATTGCATTGTGCTTGATAGTCTAAATAAAACTCATGCTCAGTGAAGGCCGATTGCAACGCTGTTTGCAAAGCCATCTCTAATTCCAAAGGAGAAACATTCTGGTCTAAAACACCCAGAACATTATAATGCTTATTATTCATTTTGTTATCTAATTATTAATAAAATGATGCTTGATTTAACTGCATTCAGATTAGAATTCGCTAATCTCAAAACACTTAAATTACAAATCTGAAGAAATAGTGAATATTTCCTCCAATCTACCAGCGGGTTTGTACATTAAAATAGCGACTTAAAGCCGCCCAGCGTCACATTAGCAGTAAAATAACACATACTTACATGCACAATGGCAATCACATCCATGACGTCGTAAGATAAATTACACTAAACAAAGCGAGAAGATATCTCAATAAACCTTAAATTTCAAAAAGATAAGCTTTATAGTAAAACTATTTTACATTATATTCTCTCAAGTGAGAAACACACAAGTTAGCACTTTTATCCTAATAAACAAAATTTTCAGACCATGATATCGAACTAAGCCAAATTCCCAGTTCAAGATGTTTTTTAATTTAAATTTTATAGTCAAAAATTTTTCTTTCTGCTTCTAATTTTAAAGTCGTGACACCAGCGCAATAATGGAAAGAATTTAATAGAAATAAGATTTATACCTAAGATTAATACATATGGACTTTGTGGTTTTTCCTAAAAAGAAATTTAAAACCTCTTTAACTTTAATAAAGAGGTTTTAGATGATATAGGAACTAACTTTATTCTGGGTGAGAGTATTCGAGTTTACCGGCTTTGCAATCAACGTTAACAGTATAGTTTTTGTCGACTTTGTTACCGCGTACGGTTAGCTGAAGCACCCAGTCTTTCCCCTTTTGGGTAATCTGATCCTGGCTCACCCACACCACTGGCGTACTGGTGCCCAACAATGTTTTATCATCAGCCCAACGCGGAATGCGATTTTGTAAGAAGTCGTTCTTCACCATCGTAGACAGCTGAGCTGCCGTCGTTTGCTCACAGTTAGCAATTTTCACCACGCGCTGCTCACTCTGTTGAGCTTGAGCAACACCAGCTGAAAACGCCAACGCCAATCCAGCCACACCTAACGTAATTTTGTTCATTTTCAATCCTCATTTAGCTTTGGCGCAGAGATCGTCCCTGCTGCCAGTGGCTATTCCATGATATGAACGCGCGCTCTGTGTGCCTGAACACGGCAAAGCGCGCTAACGCATGCGGAAACTAATCACATACAGTTCATTAAGCCCTGGATAAATCTCGCTGATAACCTGCTTCAGCTCGTCCAGTGTCATATTCTCTTGCGCCGCATGAAGCTCCGTCAGTTCACTCATCAACACGGGGGTAACACTCTCAACTTCGATAGTGCAGAAATAGACCCCGTCTTCGTAGCGGCTCACGCTGAGTAACTCTCCTTTCTCAAAGTGAGACTCGCTGCTATCACGGATAGTGATGGTTTTCTTACCTGACAAAATGTCAGCTTCAAAACGACGGTAAAATGTTATCTCACGTTTCATTCTAGATCCAGAAAAGTAAATAATATGTGAACTAAAACACTAGGCGGCGTTATCAACCGCGACTTTTACCTTTTTAGGCTCATTTTTTTCTTCATCACCTGCTTTTAGCGACTCAAGCGAGTTGCCACGCAATAGCAACGAAAGCTGATCTTTATGTTCTGCGAGGTAAAAGCTGAGCGTCTCCAAAGCGCTGTCTTCTAAATCTATAGGAGAATCCGCCAGCCACTCACTCAAATTGTCAGCCAGATCCAGCATCTTATCGTAAGCATCTGCTTCTTTTTTACTGGCAAAGGTCATTTTTGTTACTCCATCACGAACAACCACGTACTGAATTTCAACGCTCATAAACCACTCCACGATACTGTATATAATATCAGTATATTTATTTTTATCTCTTTCTGCAAAATTGACAACGATTAAAAGCGATGTTGAGACATAAATGGCTAGAAATAGTAGAACATCGCCACACGTTGAATCAGCCCTGCATTACGTTCTTCCCGCAACGCGCGTTCTAACAAAGGAAATTGCTCATCCCCCACCAGCGTAAAACCGACTTTCTGATAGAAAGGCGCATTCCAAGCTAAATCCAGAAACGTTGTCAGCCCTACCCCACAGAAGCCACGTTGGCGAGCGGCAACCAAGGCGTGATCAACCAAAAAATGTCCAATTCCACGTTGGCTAAATGCGGGTAGTACATTCACTTCGGCTAAATGAGCAAAGTCACCGGTGACCTCAAGCATGGCAAAGCCAATAGGTTTCTCATTGCGGATGGCTACCCAAAGGTTTTGCGACGCTTGTGCCTGTAATAAGCGCTCAGCGGATAGCGTAGCATTGCGAAAAGATTCTGGGAGTCGGTCAGCGGGAAACTGCGCGGCTGCGAGGCGTTCCACTTCGGCTAACATTGCAAGATGGTGCTGTTCTGCGTGCTGGAAAGTTATATTTTCATTAGTCATTGCTGAGTTCTATCCATTCTGAGGCTAAAATGCAAAAAACCCGCACTCGGCGGGTTTTGTCAGCATGATAGTATCAGCTTAATTACAGCGCAATAACATCAGCCGCAGACGGGCCACGTGGGCTGTCCTGAATGGCGAATTCTACCTGCTGGCCTTCAGCCAGAGTTTTGAAGCCGTCACTCTTGATGGCAGAGAAATGGACGAATACATCTTTGGAGCCATCAGCTGGAGTGATGAAGCCAAATCCTTTGCTTTCGTTGAACCATTTAACGTGACCAGTTTTCTTGCTCATTTAACTTTCCTTTACTTAAAATTACTTGCCGTTAGGCATGGTAGACCTGCTTACTAACATAACTCAGACGAATCGTATCCTAACGCTCGGTTAATTAAACGCCCATTTAAGAATGAGCAAAAATATAAGCCGAATCATTTAATGAACAAAAGCGATATGATTACATCAGCATTTCAGGCGTCAGTATTAACGCATAGTTTCATGCTCAGCGCAAATATTTCGTGGCCGATATACCTGTTTATAAATACTGTACGTACAGCCTGTTATATTTCTATATATTGACAAATATTAGCCAATACAATAATCGGCAACTAAAAAATAAACTGTTATTAATCAACGCAGTAAAAAATACGCATTGCCTACATTATTTTTTATTAATACGCAAAAACATTCACAAATAAAATAGCGACATACATCACAAATATAACTTTGCTGTCGATAAAACACACGAATAAGACATGGGATAACAGCCTGAAATAAACAGCACCGCGCCGTCATCTTTTTATTACATCAATATATAGCGAACACAGGATCCGCAATCGAAACTGCGGACCCCTTCATTATCAGCGGGGAACGCGAATTCCACCTTCCACGCCTTTAGGGCTCAGAAGTACCTGCCAAAGTTGGATGTTTCTTGCCCGAAATGCCCCTGCACATGCATTTAAATAATAAGTGAACATGCGATAGAAGCGATCGCTATAGTTGTCTTTAATCTCCGGCCAGCTTTTCTGGAAGGACTCAAACCAAGCCATCAATGTACGGTCATAATCAACACCAAAATTATGCCAATCTTCCAGCACGAACAAATCCTCACTTTTTGAGGCAATGTGCGCAACGGATGGCAAGCAACCATTTGGGAAGATGTACTTATTGATCCACGGGTCAACGTTCAGGTCAGTTTGATTAGAACCAATGGTATGGAGCAAAAAAAGCCCATCAGCTTTTAGATTGCGTGCCACGACTTCGAAATAGGTTCGATAGTTTTTCGGGCCTACGTGCTCAAACATTCCAACGGAAACAATGCGGTCAAATCTTTCGTTTATGTCACGATAGTCTTGTAGCAAAATCTCAACATCTAAGCCTGCGCAGCGCTCTTGCGCCATCTTTTGCTGCTCAGCGGAAATCGTCACCCCCTTTACAGACACGCCGTACTCTTGCGCCGCAAACTGTGACAATCCTCCCCAACCACAACCAATGTCTAGCAAGGTCATTCCCGGTTTCAACTGCAGCTTTTCACAGATCATCCGCAATTTTGCCTGCTGGGCCTGCTCCAACGTTTCTGCATCTTTCCAATAAGCGCAGGAATATTGCATATACGGATCGAGCATTCGGCTAAACAGGTCGTTACCCAGATCGTAGTGCTCTTTCCCCACGATCCATGCGCGTTTCCGGGTTTGATAATTGAAAATGCGAGCCGACGCAATGCGCACGATATCGCTGAAATGTTTCGGCAAATGCGCATCAAGTTCAGCGGCCAAAATATCTTGGAAAAAGATATCTAAACGATCACACTCCCACCAACCGTCCATATAGCTCTCACCAAGACCCAACGACCCCTCTTGCAGCACACGATGGAAGAACTCTGGGTTTTTGACGCGAATATCCTGCGGCCGAGTTCCGTTTATTGTAATGCCGGCCTGGCTTAACATTTCCTTTGCAATTCGGTACCAATGGTCTTCTTTTAATTCAGTCTCAACAACACACGTCGAACTCATGGTTCACTTTCTCCCCTATACCGCGCTAACCCTCCAGCCGCACGGCTATTGCTGTTTTAATTATTCAAAATTCAGTACCTAGCAAAGATTCACCCCTGCCGATAGCTAGATTTATCATACAATACATTTATCATACAAATGAAAATTTACTTAATCAACCTGCTAAAAGCCGGTGACACTTACCGACGTATTTTTTTGTCTGTTACCTACATCCAATCGCAACTCATATCTAAATATAATTAATCTCCTGAATAAATAATTAGCAACACATGTTATCCAAGTCAGCTTGGCGGGCTGTCATGTGTTTTATGCTTGGATAAAATTGGCAGCCCAGCCTTATTTTCATGACGCGAATTAAATCGAATTACTGACACGCAAACGTTTTCGTATATACTGCAACCGATTTTTGGCCAGCTCATAGGATGATGATTATGTTGTCGATTGGAACTGCACTCCGCCCACATGCCACTCGCGTCATGCTTTTAGGGTCCGGTGAATTAGGTAAAGAAGTGGCTATCGAATGCCAACGTTTAGGCATTGAGGTTATCGCCGTCGATCGCTATGCCGATGCGCCGGCCATGCAGGTTGCCCATCGTAGCTATGTGTTAAACATGTTAGACGCTGAGGCCCTAAAAGAGCTGGTCGAGCGTGAACGCCCTGACTTTATCGTGCCAGAAATTGAAGCTATCGCCACATCAATGCTGGTTGCGTTGGAAAATGACGGGCAAAAAGTCGTTCCTTGTGCGCGAGCGACGCAGCTCACCATGAACCGCGAAGGCATTCGTCGTCTGGCCGCTGAAACACTAAAATTGCCCACCTCTCCTTATTGTTTTGCCGAAACAGAGACGGAGTTCAACGCTGCTACGCAAGAAATTGGTCTGCCATGCATTATCAAACCCGTCATGAGCTCATCCGGCAAAGGCCAAAGTTTGATTCGCCATGTCGATGAAATGGCTAGCGCGTGGCAATATGCGCAGTTAGGTGGCCGCTCGGGTCAAGGGAAAGTGATTGTTGAAGGTCTGGTGAAATTTGATTTTGAGATCACCTTACTCACCATTAATGCCTGTGATGGATTACATTTTTGTGCGCCAATTGGTCATCGTCAGCAAGACGGCGACTACCGTGAATCATGGCAACCTCAGGCGATGAGCGACATCGCGCTAGCTAAAGCTCAGGAGATCGCCGGTAAAGTCGTTCTGGCTCTGGGTGGCTATGGGCTATTTGGCGTTGAGTTATTTGTTTGTGGCGACGATGTCATCTTCAGCGAAGTATCACCACGCCCGCACGATACAGGTATGGTGACGCTGATTTCTCAGGACCTGTCAGAGTTTGCACTGCACGTTCGCGCATTTCTTGGTTTACCTATCGGTAATATTCGCCAATTTGGCCCAAGCGCCTCTGCGGTGATCCTGCCACGTTTGCACAGCAACGACGTTGTTTTCGAGAACGTGAAACAAGCATTACAATCGCAAACGCAGATAAGATTATTTGGCAAACCAGAAATCGATGGCACCCGCCGTTTAGGCGTGGCGTTAGCATATGAAGAGACGGTTGATAAAGCGATTGCGCTGGCCAAGCAAGTCAGCGGCGGTGTGGTAGTGAAAGGATAGGACACCACGGCGCGGAAATCTCTCCGCGCCGCTTTATTACTGACTATTCTTCGTTTTGGTTTTGGCTTTCGTTTTCATTTTCATCTTCGTCATCAAATGAGACTTGGATATGTGCGCCGGTATGGTTGGCGCGAATTTCCGCCGCGACCAGAGCAATGGCTTCGCCGCTGCTCATACCCTGCTCCATCAATTTGTGAATGCGATCGGCAGCCTCTTGCTGTTCTGTATGTGATAACGCTGGCATTCCGCTGTTCATCAATAACTCCTGCTGCTGAATGGTAATACGGGGGCAAGAGTATAGCCGCAAACAGCCCACAAACCTAGATAATGCAGGGGCATTTATCCGCTAATATTGCCTGTAATTTATGATAGTCTTACCATTGTCATATCGACATCGACGTTGAACCAAAATATCTGCATACCTATAAAAGTGATCTCTCGTCCATGACTGCCATAACCTCGTCACCTGCTGCATTGTCACGTATTGATTTAGACTACACTCCGGATGCCATGCTGCATTATTTCGCTCCGCTCGCCCAGCAGCCTTGGGCAATGCTGTTGTATTCAGGCGGCGCTAATCATCCCCATAATCGGTTTGATATTTTAGTCGCCGAACCTGTGCTTACCTTAACCACACGTGACCATCAAACCGCTATTGCCGAAAACGGCAATATTCGTTATAGCGAGCAAGACCCTCTGCGCTTAGTTCAAGCAGAATTATCGCGTTTGCTGCCAGCGATGTCGGAACAAGCCGATACCCCGTTTTGCGGCGGTGCCGTTGGCCTATGGGGCTACGACCTTGGGCGACGTTTTGAAACCTTGCCTGAACAAGCTAATGCCGACTTATCAACGCCTGATATGGCAGTAGGAATTTATGATTGGGCATTAATCGCCGACCACAGGTTAAAACGCTTAACCTTAATCGTTCATGGCGATGCCCAAGCACGCCTCGCATGGTTGACTGCGCAGGTAGAAACACCGCAGCCTTCTCCCTTCCAGTTAACCTCCTCTTGGCAAGCCAATTTAACTCAGGAAGAATATAGCCAGCGATTTGCCCGCATTCACGACTATCTGCATGCGGGCGACTGCTATCAGATTAATTTGACCCAACGCTTTAGCGCTGGCTATAAAGGCGATGAATGGCAGGCTTTTTTACGTTTAAATGAGCAAAACAAAGCGCCTTTTTCAGCGTTTGTGCGCTTACCAAAAAGCGCGATTTTGAGCGTATCCCCTGAGCGTTTTTTACAGCTTGAACAAAAACATATCTCAACGCGTCCCATCAAGGGCACGCTGCCGCGCTTAGCCGACCCTGCTGCCGACAAATTACAGGCGCTGAAGCTGGCCAATTCCCGTAAGGATCAGGCTGAAAATCTGATGATTGTCGATCTCATGCGCAATGATGTTGGCCGAGTTGCCCAACCGGGCAGCGTGCGCGTCCCCGAACTCTTTGTCGTCGAGCCCTTCCCCGCGGTGCATCATTTGGTTAGCACCATCACCGCCACGCTGCCAAACAATCTCACGGCAACCGATTTGCTGCGCGCGTGTTTCCCCGGTGGTTCAATTACCGGAGCGCCCAAAATTCGTGCCATGCAGATAATTGAAGAATTAGAGCCTCAGCGACGTAATGTCTACTGCGGCAGCATTGGCTATATTAGCTGCTGCGGGAATATGGATACCAGTATCACCATACGTACGCTGCTAGCTGAGAATGGCAAAATACACTGCTGGGCCGGCGGTGGCATTGTCGCTGACAGTCAGGTCGAGGCGGAATATCAGGAAACCTTCGATAAAGTGGGAAAAATATTGCCGATCCTTGGTGACGTTGAGGTGCCAGCATGATGAAGCTCTCTCCTGAACTCACCGAGTTTGTAGTTCGCTTTCAGCTTCAAGCGCCGATCCAAACTAGCGAAGGGCACAATCTGCGCCAAGCCGCCGTGCTAATCCCTATCGTTAATCGCCCACAGCCGACGCTATTACTCACTCAGCGCTCGAGCCATCTGCGCAAACATGCTGGGCAGGTTGCCTTTCCGGGAGGAGCCGCCGATGCGACCGATAGCTCTTTAATTGCTACGGCGTTACGCGAGGCTCAGGAGGAAATCGCGTTATCTCCTGAGTGCGTTCACATTCTCGGACAGCTACCGGCGGTAGATAGCATTACCGGTTTTCGGGTAACTCCCGTTGTCGGACTCCTGCCTCCCAATATCACTCCTATCGCCAGCGAAGATGAAGTTTCTGCCGTCTTTGAAATGCCACTGCGGGAAGCGCTCGCCCTCTCCCGCTATCATCCACTAGATATCCACCGTAGTGGGCATAGCCATCGGGTCTATCTGTCTTGGTATGAGCATTTTTTTGTTTGGGGTATGACGGCCGCGATTATTCGCCGACTGGCTCAACAGATCCATATTTAGACACCTTGAATTTGCATCAAAAAAACTAATCCCATATCTCAACAATAGAGTTGGTTTATTCCCTTATCTCCATGGATTAGAGATTCCTCGATCCCTATCACTCTCTTTTTTTTGTTATCCGCTAAAGTGAACCCTATAAACCTTGGTAAATACGGGTAAATTCGTAGCTCATTACTTGATTTATCTGGCATATGTCGCAATATCATAGATAAGTCACTATGAATTTGTATGTTTGCAGTGGCAGATGTTTTCGTCAGACTACCTTTTCAAGCGTAGGGGAAAGCCGATCAAGTGACGGTTATTTGTCGCATAAATCCGCTCACAGACCTCATCCGATGTAGGGTTAATCGTTTTTTTTTGCGTTTGTTATAGATAAATTGAGGGATTGCACGTGCGTCACTCGTTAAGTTCGGCTATTGTTGGCGCGCTTTAGTCATGACGTGAGCAATATGCGAATTATTACATTAATTTTTATAATGTGAATCTGCTTCCACGGCAGCAAGCGCATTGAACGTTAGAGCAAACAGCACCAGAAAAAACACCACGGACTAACGGTGGCAAATCCGTTTTCCGCAGTCTATACCCTAAATAATTCAAGCGGCTTGAAGGCGGCAAACCTGTGAGTCCCCCCGGAGCTTACTCTAGTAAGTAACTGGGGTGAGCGGGTGCAGCCAACGCGTAAGCAGCTTGAAGTATGAACGGTATAATAACTTTTATATAAAGACAGTATTTCACGAAGCACGATTATATGTTTCTGAAAGCAATGTCTACTAAGGAGTCCCAACGTGATTAGCGTTTTCGACATGTTTAAGATCGGTATCGGCCCTTCCAGTTCACATACCGTGGGCCCGATGAAAGCCGGCAAACAGTTTGTCGACGATCTGATTGATAAAGGGTTGCTACCTTCTGTCACGCGCATTTCCGTCGATGTTTATGGCTCACTCTCCCTTACAGGTAAAGGCCATCATACTGATATTGCTATCATCATGGGACTCGCAGGCAACATGCCTGATACCGTGGATATCGATGCAATTCCGGGTTTTATTCGCGACGTAGAGCAACGTCAGCGCCTGCTGTTGGCTCATGGCCAGCATGAGGTTGATTTCCCACGCGAAGGCGGGATGAACTTCCGTAGCGATAACCTATCGCTGCATGAAAACGGCATGCAAATCCATGCATTTGCCGGCGAAAAATTGCTGTATAGCAAAACTTATTATTCTATCGGCGGCGGCTTCATCGTTGACGAAGAGCACTTTGGTAAAGATAGCGCGGGCGGCGTGACGGTGCCTTACCCGTTCCACTCCGCGCAGGAGCTGCTGGATCATTGCAAAGAGACCGGGCTGTCTATTAGCGGCCTCGTTATGCAAAACGAACTCGCTCTGCATACCAAAGATGAAGTTTATGCCTATTTTGGCGACGTGTGGGCAACCATGCAGGCCTGTATCGACCGTGGTCTAAATACTGAAGGCCTTCTGCCTGGGCCACTGCGTGTACCGCGCCGTGCATCGGCATTACGCCGTATGCTCGTCACCACCGACAAATACGATAAAGATCCGATGACGGTGATCGACTGGGTGAACATGTTTGCCTTAGCGGTTAACGAAGAAAACGCCGCCGGTGGCCGTGTCGTTACTGCGCCAACCAACGGTGCCTGTGGCATCGTTCCTGCGGTACTGGCCTACTATGACCACTTTATCGAACCCGTTACACCCGACGTTTTCGTGCGCTACTTCTTGGCTTCCGGCGCAGTTGGCGCACTGTACAAAATGAATGCGTCAATCTCCGGTGCTGAAGTGGGTTGTCAGGGTGAAGTGGGTGTAGCCTGTTCGATGGCCGCAGCGGGTCTGACTGAACTGATGGGCGGCAGCCCTGAGCAAGTTTGTATCGCGGCAGAAATTGGCATGGAGCACAATCTGGGCTTAACCTGCGACCCCGTTGCGGGTCAGGTACAAGTACCTTGCATTGAGCGTAATGCCATTGCCTCGGTGAAAGCCATCAACTCTTCACGTATGGCGCTGCAGCGCACCTCAGAACCGCGTGTTTCGTTGGATAAAGTCATCGAGACTATGTACGAAACCGGTAAAGATATGAACGCGAAATATCGTGAAACTTCGCGTGGCGGCTTGGCTATTAAAGTTCAGTGTGATTAAGCCGTAGCTAAACTCGCGCAATAGGTAATGCCATTTAGATTGCGTCGATAAGCCTAAAGCCCTAAGCGTGCTATCAGTCAAACTGATAACGGCTTGGGGCTTTTTCATTCTCCATGCCAATTACTGTGCAAACTCTCGCCAAAACGCCTCCGGCGTCAAACCACCAAGTTTTTTCTGTGGCCAGCGTTGATTGTACTGTTCACACACCTGTTGCAGAAAAACATCAAGGTCAGTATTCCCGATGGCAGGAATCAACTCGCTCAAGAAACACTCCAGTCGTAACGTAATATCAGCGATATCCTCTGCTCTTAGCGTCAATGGTAGCCCATGTTCTACGCTCCACTGCTGTAATGGATGATCGGGTGACAATTCATTCCCGAACAGTTTCTTATTTTCAGTCTCAACAGATTGTATAGCGGCAGGCGTTATTTTCATCATCGCTTCCAGCCAATGTACCACCAGCGTAGGAGAAGCTCCTGCATAAGCGCGTGCTGCCATCCAGCCGCTCACCTCTTCTTGCGCCCACAGAATATGATGTTCACCACCGTCTTGAGGCAGCAAACTCACGCGCTGATAAAATAAACGTAGCTTCCCTAGCTTAATTCCAGCCTTTACGGCCTTCTTGCCGCGCAGCTCGCGTGCCTCCAACACGTTCATATGCGCCAATTCTGCACGTCGCATATAGCGGTCTAAACCCGCGCGTGAAACACTTTGCTGCATCCCTAAATTAACCAGAGTGACCAGCTCATCCAGTGGGATCATCAGCTTTTGTCTCAGCCAGTTGATCAGCATGCTTTGCTCTGGTCTCAGCACTTTGTGAACATTTTTCGGTGCCGTATGTTGATCGACAACATCTTGCCGCTGTCGCCAGCGGCGCACCGTCGCCACCGAAATGCCAAGCTCTTGCGCTAGCACCCGATCGCTCTTGTCAGACTGCTGGATATACCGTCGAACTCTGGGCGTTGTTGTTGCGTTAGCGTGTAGCTTAATTTCCATTTCAGATCTCCTCGAACGATCGAATTAATGATATCCAATCATGTGAGACTTGTTTGTTGTAACCGTCACATTGTGAACTAACGCAACTTTATCATCACCTCATTCACACATAATCGCCGCATTAAGATCCTGTTACTTCATCATTAAAAAGCAATTTACGGAGTTCTCTATGAGCAACGTTTTAGGATTTCTTGAGGCGAAACTGATGCCGCTGGCGGCCAAAGCGGCGCAGCAGCGGCATCTGTGTGCGATACGTGGCGCCTACGTTTCATTCATGCCATTTATCATTGTTGGCTCCGTTTTACTGATTATTTCGTCATTTCCCAGCCAAAGTTATCAGCAGTTTATGACCGGCATGTTTGGCGCAACGTGGAGCAATATCGTTGAAATCCCGTTTAACGCCGTCTTCTCTACCATGTCGCTGTTCATCAGTTTTTTAGTCGCCTATCGGCTAGCGGAACACTATGAAGAAGACCGGGTGTCTTGCGGCATTTTGGCGCTGGTTTCTTTTCTGATCCTGACGCCTTTTATTAAGGTAGAGGCGCTCGGCAATATTACGGTAGTTCCCACCGAGTGGATTGGCAGTAAAGGACTGTTTGTCGCCATGATCGGCTCGCTGCTATGGACCGAGCTGTTTTGCTTTTTAAAGCGTAAAAAACTGGTTATCAAAATGCCGGAAGGTGTGCCACCGGCGGTACAGGAGTCCTTCGCTGCATTAATACCAGCGCTGGTTGTGATCGTACTGGTGTTAGCCATTCGCATCGTTTTCGAACATACGCATTACGAAACCATTCATCAGTTCATCTATCAAGTGGTTGCCACACCGGTGCGCCATTTTGGCACCTCCTATGTTGGCGCGCTGCTCACGGTGTTATCGATCACCATTCTATGGTCGGTTGGGATTAACTCCGGTTCAATGGTGAACGGAATTATTCGTCCACTATGGATGGAAAATCAAACCGACAACATTGCGGCCATTCAGGCAGGTGTTACACCGCCGCACATTATTACCGAGCAATTTTTCGACATGGTCTGGATGGGGGGCGCGGGGGCTACGCTCTCGCTGGTCATCGCCATGCTCTTTTTTGCCCGTAGCAAAAGTATGCGTGAGGTTGCCCGCCTAGGCGCTGGCGCATCGGTATTTAATATCAACGAACCTATCCTGTTTGGCCTGCCTATCATCATGAATCCGATCATGCTGATCCCGTTTAACTTAGTTCCATTGGTTCTAGTGACCGTTCAATACATCGCCATGAAAATCGGCATGGTTGCCGTCACCACCGGCGTATTTATTCCATGGACTCTACCACCGGTCATCAGCGGGTTTATCGTCACCGGTCATATCAGCGGTAGCTTGATGCAAATCGTCAACCTGCTGATTGGAGCCATGCTGTATCTGCCCTTCCTGCGCATTCTGGATAAACAATATTGCGTTGCTGAAAAACAATAGATTGTGTCTGTTATACAAAGAATTAGGAGCTTTACATGTGGGGAATGATCGCGACATGGCGCATGGCGCTAGAAGGCATCACACACGCCAGCACCCTGCTGGCGAATGGGGAAAAGTCAGCCAAAGCCGTGGTCAATGCCGTTGCCGACGTTGAGGATTTTCCATTTTATAAATCCGTCGGCTATGGCGGTTTGCCAAGCGAAAACGGTGAAGTTGAATTAGACGCCGCCTTTATGGATGGCGATACCTTAGCGTTCGGCGCCGTGGGTAACTTGGTCGATATCGCTAATCCGATTCGCGTAGCTCATGCCCTGAGTCGAGAGCGATTCAACAGTGTGCTGGTGGGCGTTGGCGCCCGTGAGTGGGCGCTGAGTCAGGGATTCACCGAAAAAATCATGCTAACTGAGCGAGCGATGCAACACTACCGCAAGCGCTGTCGCGAAACCATCGATCGGGGACTAAGCCCCTACGATGGCCATGACACCGTCGGCATGATTGGCCTAGATACCCGCGGTTCGATGAGCGTGGCAACGTCCACCAGCGGTTTATTCATGAAACGTCGCGGCAGGCTGGGTGATTCCCCTATCATCGGCTCTGGATTCTATTGTGATAGCCAAATCGGTGCGGCAACCGCCACCGGCGTTGGCGAAGATTTGATGAAAGGCTGCACCAGCTACGAGATCGTACGACGTATGGAAGGCGGAATGACACCACAGAATGCCGCCGACTCGGTGATATTTGAGCTTGAAGACAAACTCATGGCGCGCTTTGGCCGCGTGGGGGATTTGTCAGTGGTTTGCATGAATAAACTGGGTGAATTTGGTGTCTCTACCAATATCAAAACATTTTCATTTGTTGTCGCCACCCGCGATCTTCCTCCTACCGTTTACCTCGCCGAGCGTCAATCCGACCGCACCCACTATGTCCCTGCCGATGAAGCTTGGATGAATGACTATGCGGCGCGGATCCGCGCACCTATCGGAGAACCTCAATATGATTAAGTCTCAGGTAATCAGCGCTACATCACATGACGTATTATCGAGTGAAAATAGCCATCTTATTTCCTTTGCTGACAGCGCGCTGTTAACACAAGTCGATATCAATGCGGCGCTATTATCGGCTCTACAAAAAGACGCAGTAAACTCCGTTGCCGACTGTGCCTACGGCTGCGCCCCCTTTGGTCGAGTGACCTTATTACCAAAGGATCACTGGTTAGATTCGACAACCTATAAGCTCCACGCCGCACTGCGCCCCCTATTACGCAAAACGACATGCCCTGAACTGGTTGTTGATTGCAGTCTGTGGGACACAAGCGAAAGCAGGCACCGCGCCATGCTCTCTTCATTGCTGATCTTCTTGTTTAATCTGGATTATCAACTGAGCGATTTAGGGCTCAAAACGCATGCAGAGCCTACGGTTCGGATTAAACACATCTCCCTTTGCTGTCAGCCACAAGATCAAGTCGCGGTGGAGAAAATACGCCGTCAGGCTGAAGCATCCGCCATTGGCATGATCGCCGCTCGCCGTATCGCAGACGTTCCCAGCGATAAATGCACACCTGAATTTGTGGTAACGGAAATTGAGAAAATCATCGCGCCGTATCGAACATTGCGCTGTGAGATTTTGGAAGAAACACAGATTGAGCGCCAAGGCTTAGGCCTGTTGCATGCCGTGGGTAAAGGCGCAGCCAACCCGCCACGCTTAATGGTTCTACGCTATGAAGGCCGCGCCGATGGGCCATTCAGCGCCTACGTGGGCAAGGGAATTACCTTCGATACCGGAGGGCTATGGCTCAAAGGCGGCGAAGGCATGTATACCATGAAATATGACATGTGCAGTGCCGCCAACGTCTTTGGCTTACTACTCGCAGCCGCCGAAATGGCGCTTCCAGTACGCTTGATTGGCGTGTTGGCGCTAGCTGAAAATATGATCGGCCCAGAAGCCATGCGGCCAGGTGACGTTGTCACAAGCTATGCGGGCCTTAACGTTGAAATTAACAACACCGACGCAGAAGGACGACTGGTTTTAGCCGACGCCATTACCTATGCCAGCAAACTCACCTTAGACGATCAGCATCCGCAGTACATCATCGATATGGCAACGCTAACCGGTGCCGTCGTCAAAGCTTTGGGCTATGACCTCAGCGGATTATGGAGCCAAGATCCCGAACTCAGTCACAACCTCACGCAAGCCGGACTGCACACTCGCGATGAAGTGTGGTCGTTGCCACTCGACCTACGCTTTGCGCCACAGGTTGAAAGCGCCATTGCCGATGTTTGTAACACCCCGGCCAACAACGCCGCCATCAGCACGTCGGCGGCTTATTTTCTAAGCCGCTTCTGCCCAGCAGAGATCCCTTGGGCACATCTCGACATTAGTGGAACCGCGCTGTGGCGCGAAAGTGGCCGTAGCGTCGCCTCTGGACGCCCTATCCCTCTTTTAATGCAGCATTTGATAGAAGATTTGGAGAAATAACATGAAAAAAATTCTGTTGGTTTGTGATCTTGGTATGTCGACTAGTTTGATGGTTAAGAAAATGCTGGAGTCTGCCAAAGCACGCGGCATCGACGCTGAAATTTGTGCAAAATCAGTACGTGATTATAAAACCTGTGCTGCCGATTTTGACGTTGCCTTATTAGGGCCGCAGATCCGCTACAAGCTGCCTGAATGCGAAAAAATCGCTCAGGAACACGGCAAGAAAATCGCCTGTATCGATATGATGGCCTACGGCACCATGAAAGGCGATAAGGTGCTCGATCAGGCATTAGCGTTGATTGAAGAGGCTTAAGCATGGATCTTGAAAATGAAGTGATGGAGCTCATTGCCAACTCAGGCTATGCACGTAGCTTAGTCTTCCAAGCTATCCGCTGCGCACGTGAAGAAAAAGATTTTGCTCAGGCCGAAACTTACATGCAGCAGGCGCAAGAAGCGTTATCTTCAGCTCATCATGTGCAAACCAAACTGATCGAAATGGATGAGGGAACAGGAAAAATCCCAGTACATTTAGTCATGGTTCACGCACAGGATCATCTGATGAATGCCATTATGCTAATGGAATTAGGCCGCGAAATTATCGCTCTGCACCAACAATTCGTTCACTAAGTTGGCTTCCCCCTTACAGAAAGTAAGGGGGCTTGACACATATCAGCAAAATAAATGGCAACCGCTGACGTATTTCCCTATCAGATTTCTCTCTAAGTCTGTATAGAAAACAATAAGTTCTGTATAGATAAATCCTAATTTAGCCGCTTTTTAATCACGTGGCGGTTTTATTATCCTTACAATATCGATCTCTCGTTGATATTTACGCTACTATCCGTCCACATTTTCTTTTCAATAGCTACACTTACGCAAAGAGTGAACAATTCATTGAATGTATGTTGGCTAGGATTTTCCTGTCAAAGGATGCTTGATGCGCTTCTCAAAGGTGGCTGTTAAAAAGTATCGCTTGTACCGTTTACTGCTCGCTGCTGGAGCAGGATTGTTTGCTTTTGCTATTTCGATGGGCGGACGCTACAGCCAAGAGCTAGATACCGTACGCACCGCACAGCATAAAGCCGCGCTTTCTGCCGTTCAACAAATCGACCGCCTGCTTAACTCAGCCAATGAAATTTCAACCACCCACAACGAACTGGTTAACAGCAGTTGTCCTCAGGCTCAGCCACGTTTGCTGAATATGTCAGTGCAGTTGCAGACCGTACGAGCGATTTTGTTGGTAAAAAACGACGTTATTTTTTGCTCTAGTCTGTTCGGCCATCGCGATTATCAGCTTGATGTGATGTTTCCTACCTTTGCCAAACCCGGGCATAACCTGATGTTGAAAGCGGCATTATTGGTTAAACGCGGGAGCCCTACGCTGCTCTTCTGGGTACCGACTCGTACGGATCCTCACAGCGGTATGATCCACGTCTTTCATATCGCCATGCTGTCGAGCTTTATTCTCGAGCCGCAAAAGCCCTATGTGAACTACATGGCCCTCAACGTTGAAGGACAAACGTTGATTTATGGGCAAGAGATGATTCGGCAAACGCGAGATATTACGGATAAACCCAGCGTCGCGCTTAATTCTAGCCAATATGCTTATTCCGTGGGCGTCTTTTCCGATCCTGATTGGCAGCTCGCGCTACGCTCTCTTCCTCAGCATATTCCGCTCTCGCTGCTGGTCTTTTTACTGGCTGGCATTATCGTCTTTATGGTTTCGGCTAATAGGATGAATTTGGCCTATCACATCTCTTCGGCGATCCAGCGCAAGCAATTCCAGCTATTTTGCCAGCCGATTATTCAAAGCCAGAGCGGAGAATGTGACGGCGTTGAGATCCTGCTACGTTGGCATGATGAGCGCCAAGGTTGGATCTCTCCGGATATTTTTATTCCTCTGGCCGAGCAGCATGGTTTGGTCCAATCGCTTACGCGCCACCTTCTGTATACGCTAGAACAAAATCGGCACCTGTTCCCACAATCGCCTGATTTTTATATCAGTATTAATATTGCCGCCGAGCATTTTGCCCAAGGGCAACTTGCACGCGATCTGCATAATCTGTGGTATCAATTTAATCCTGAGACCAAGCTCATGCTAGAACTCACTGAGCGCACTGAATTGCAGACAGCAGATTATGCACAGCTCGCTGAACTGCGCGCGATGGGGGCATCTTTAGCACTGGATGATTTCGGCACCGGGCATAGCTCACTGAGTTACTTGCAAAATCTGCATCCTGACGTGCTAAAAATTGATAAGACGTTCTGTGCAACCATCGGTACAGATGCCATCAATGCCAAAGTGCTCGGCAGTATTGTTGCGTTGGGTAAAGAGCTCAAATTGAAGCTCATCGTTGAAGGGGTTGAGACTCGCCAGCAGGCTGATTATCTGCGCCAATTAGGCGTTTGTGCGATGCAGGGGTTTTACTTTGCACGTCCGATGCCTATTGCAGAGTTTCCGCATTGGCTAGCTCAGCAATATGCCAAACCCAAAAAAAGTGGTGATTGAGCCATTAAATTTCCCTCCCCATAGGGAGGGAAATATTAGCCGTTGTTATTAACTGCGGCTATTAACGTTTGTTATTCGTCCTCATGCTCATCATGCGTTTCAATACGCTCAATGTGGATCAGCTCAATGCGATAATCTTTAACTTCCATGACTTGGAAACGTAGACCGTGCAGCTCTAATTTTTCACCGGCCTGCGGCATCTGATCAAAATGAGCCAACAGCAAACCGGCCACTGATGCGCAATCAGAAGAAGACTCGCTGACCAAGCCATCCCAGCCTAGCATTTGCTCCAAGGTATGCAGGTCAGTACCGCCTTTGACTAACCAGCCATTTTCCTGTTTGATGACATCCAGCGTTTCATCTTCATCAGGGAATTCGCCTGCAATTGCTTCTAATACGTCCAGCGGCGTCACCAAGCCTTGAACCATGCCAAACTCGTCGCTCACGATGACCAAACGCCCTTTTGCCTGACGTAATACATCTAGCACGTTAATCACATCTAAACTTTCTAGCACCACGATTGGCGCGCTTTTCGCGGCATAGTCAGCCACAGAGATCCCTTCATCCAAAGCCACCAGCAAATCTTTGGCTCGGACAATGCCAATCAACTGGTCTAATTCACCGTCGCAAACAGGGAACAGACTATGGGGCGTTTCCAGCAGTTGGCGGCGAATTTCCTGCGGCGTGCGTTGGCAATCCACCCAGGTAATCTCATTACGCGGCGTCATGATGGTACGTAAAGATCGCGATGCCAGCGTCAAAACGCCGCTGATCATATAGCGTTCTTCAGCAGCAAAGGTCTCTTCCTCTTTGGCCGCTACCACCTCTTCGCTACGGTGACCATTCTGTTTATCTTTCTTACCGCCCATCATACTGATGATGGCCTCAGCAGTACGCTGACGCATAGGCAGGCGGCGCTCGTGTTTTATATGGTTACGACGCGCAATCTGGTTAAACATCTCGATAAGAATTGAGAAGCCAATCGCGGCATACAGATAACCTTTTGGAATATGCAGGCCGAAACCTTCTGCCAACAAACTCAAACCAATCATCAGCAGGAAGCTTAAACACAGCACCACGACGGTTGGATGTTCGTTAACAAAGTTGGTCAGCGGCTTAGAGGCCAGCAGCATAATCACCATCGCAATGACAACCGCACTCATCATCACCGGCAAGCTATCTACCATGCCGACTGCCGTGATCACGGCATCAAGCGAAAACACGGCGTCAAGAATGACAATCTGCACCACCACCGACCAGAAACTGGCATATCCTCGGTTGTTCACCTCATGGGTATGTCCTTCCAGCCGTTCATGTAACTCCATGGTGGCTTTAAACAGGAGGAACAGCCCCCCGACGAGCAAGATTAAATCTCGCCCTGAGAAGCTAAAATCGCCTACGCTAAATAACGGACGCGTTAGCGTCACCATCCATGAGATAACGGACAACAGCCCCAGTCGCATCAGCAGCGCTAGAGAAAGGCCAATAATACGCGCCTTATCTCGCTGCTTCGGCGGTAGCTTGTCTGCCAAGATCGCAATGAAGACTAAATTGTCTATGCCCAGAACAATTTCGAGAACCACCAGCGTGAGTAAACCCACCCAAATTGACGGATCGAGTAAAAATTCCATGTTTTATTCCGCGTTAATGTGAAAAGAGAATTGTTGAACGGCAACAGGATCTTGCTGTGCACGACGTTTCAGCCCGTTCGAATATCGGCTAAAACTAAGATTGGATTTCCAACGACCTGCGATATAACGCAAAGCATTAAGAAAGCATGCATTCAGCAAAGACAAGCCACGGAACAAAACATCACCGGGCATAAAGAATAGTGTAGAGAATAGCGAAGAAATTAAAGGGCGTCGGGGACGGTCCATACGGTGGGTTTAACCCAATACTCCTGACAATGATAAGTAACTTTATGCTAGCAAGAAATAAAGCTATCCAAAAGGGCATCAGCGCACACATTTTGTCATTTTTTGTCAATAGTCTGTTACTCATATTGCGCATAAATCCAGCATCTAAATATTTCTTATAATTTACATGTGCTAATAGCAGATGGTCGTCACATAAATTATTTTTTTACTGACTAAAATAAATCTCGCTGAAGAAGATTTGGGATTTTTCGCCTGAATCGATTCATGAAGCTAACTGATTGATACTTAAGATACTTAGCATTCATCAGTGAGATCCAAGAATTATTTGGCGAGCAGTTACTCCACAAGGACGTATCTACAAACGGTTTTTTGACTTAATTCCATGCTGAGAAAGTGAGTTATTTCACACCGTAAAAGCATGCTAGCAAGTAGAGAGGAGGTAGCGAGTGAGTATTGCTATTATCATCGGCACTCACGGGGCAGCGGCTGAGCAATTGCTCAAAACCGCAGAAATGCTGCTAGGCGAACAAAGCAACGTTGCCTACATTGATTTCGTTCCCGGTGAAAATGCTGAAACGTTAATTGAAAAGTACAACGAGAGATTGACCCACTTAGATACCAATAAGGGCGTCATCTTCTTGGTTGATACTTGGGGTGGAAGTCCTTTCAATGCGGCAAGCCGTATTGTCACGGACAAAGAGCACTATGAAGTGATTACCGGCGTCAACGTTCCAATGCTGGTAGAAACGTTCATGGCGCGCGACGATGACCCTAGCTTTGACGAGTTGGTTGCATTAGCGCTGGAAACAGGCCGTGAAGGCGTCCGAGCACTGCGCGCAAAAGAACCTGAAGTTGCCAAACCACAGCCAAAACCGGCTGCGCCAAAAGCACCTCAGGCTCCGATGAGCCCAGAAGACCACATGAAGATCGGTTTAGCACGTATCGATGACCGCTTGATTCATGGTCAGGTTGCTACTCGCTGGACAAAAGAAACTAACGTGAGCCGCATCATCGTTGTGAGTGATGAAGTTGCTGCTGACCACGTTCGCTCCACCCTGCTTAAACAGGTTGCTCCTCCAGGCGTTACCGCTCACGTGGTTGACGTCGAAAAAATGATCCGTGTTTATAACAACCCAGCTTACGGTCGTGACCGCGTCATGCTGCTTTTCACTAACCCAACCGACGTGGTTCGTTTAGTCGAAAACGGGGTGAACATCACCACTGTAAACATCGGTGGTATGGCGTTCCGTCAGGGCAAAACTCAGATCACCAACGCAGTATCCGTAGACGAGAAAGACATCGAAGCATTCAAAAAACTGGATGCACGCGGCATTGAATTGGAAGTCCGTAAGGTCTCCAGCGATAGTCGTCTGAAGATGATGGAATTAATCAATAAAATGAACAAACGCTGAATCGCGCACTTGCCGGATCGTGTTTTTAAACTCAGCTCTTTGGTTAGAGGAGAAGTGCAATGGAGATTACAACTCTTCAGATTGTACTGATATTTATTGTTGCGTGTATTGCAGGGATGGGTTCCATCCTTGATGAATTCCAGTTTCACCGTCCGCTGGTGGCTTGTACCCTGATCGGTATCGTTCTGGGTGACATGAAAACCGGTATCATTATCGGTGGTACTCTGGAAATGATCGCTTTGGGTTGGATGAACATCGGTGCGGCTGTTGCACCTGATGCGGCACTGGCCTCCATTATTTCCACCATTCTGGTTATCGCCGGTGGGCAAAGCGTTGGTGCTGGTATCGCACTGGCCATTCCATTGGCAGCAGCGGGTCAGGTTCTGACCATCATCGTTCGTACTATCACCGTGGGCTTCCAGCACGCGGCTGACGGCGCGGCCGAGCGTGGCGACCTGCGTGCGATTAGCGTTCTGCACTGCTCTGCATTAATCCTGCAAGCAATGCGTATCGCAATCCCTGCGGTTGTTGTTGCAATTTCTGTAGGTACTGATGCTGTTCACACCATGCTGAATGCAATCCCTGAAGTCGTGACCTCTGGTCTGGCTATCGCGGGTGGTATGATCGTCGTAGTTGGTTATGCGATGGTTATCAACATGATGCGTGCTGGCTACCTGATGCCTTTCTTCTATTTAGGTTTCGTTACCGCTGCGTTCACTAACTTCAACTTGGTTGCGTTGGGTGTTCTGGGTCTGATGATGGCTATTCTATATATCCAACTCAGCCCTAAATACAACAAATCTCAGGTTGTACAAGTTGCCGCCGGCGATAACGGCCTTGATAACGAATTAGACTAGGAAAGGGTGAGAGAAATGGTTGATACAACATCATCAGTTGCAACTCCAAAAACTGAAACGAAACTCACCGCAGGCGACCTGCGCAGCGTATTCCTGCGCTCTAACCTGTTTCAAGGTTCATGGAACTTTGAACGTATGCAAGCATTGGGTTTCTGTTTCTCCATGGTGCCGGTTATCCGTCGCCTGTATCCAGAGAACACAGATGAACGCAGGCAGGCAATCAAGCGTCATTTAGAATTCTTCAACACACACCCATACGTTGCGGCCCCTATTTTGGGTGTTACAGCAGCGATGGAAGAACAGCGTGCGAACGGTGCTCCGATCGACGATGGTGCCATTAACGGTATCAAAGTGGGTCTGATGGGACCGTTAGCCGGTGTGGGTGACCCAATCTTCTGGGGTACCGTACGTCCTGTATTTGCAGCGTTAGGTGCAGGTATTGCGATGACCGGTAGCCTGTTGGGCCCTATCCTGTTCTTCGTTCTGTTCAACCTGGTTCGCCTGCTGGTTCGTTACTATGGCGTAGCTTACGGTTATAAGAAAGGTGTTGATATCGTTAGCGATATGGGCGGTGGCTTCCTACAGAAACTGACGGAGGGGGCATCGATCCTAGGTCTGTTTGTTATGGGGGCCTTGGTTAACAAGTGGACACATGTCAACATTCCACTTGTGGTATCCCGTATCACTGACCAAACCGGTCACACCACGGTAACAACGGTTCAGACCATTCTGGACCAGTTGATGCCTGGCCTGATCCCACTGCTGCTGACCTTCGGCTGTATGTGGCTGCTGCGTAAGAAAGTCAACGCACTGTGGATCATTATCGGCTTCTTCTTCATTGGTATCTTCGGCTACTGGATCGGTCTGCTCGGTCTGTAATCGTATGAATAGCCGGATAGGGTTCGCCCTATCCGGCTTTTTTATTTTGTGTTTGGAGTATTCATGTCTTTAACTGATATCGCACTGCTGGCTTTTATCCTGCTGTTTATTCTTTACGCCGTCTATGATGAAATCATCATGCCAAGGCGCAATGGAAAAACACGCTTACAGGTTAATTTAAAACGTCGTAATAAAGCCGACAGTGGAATATTTGTTGGATTGTTAGCCATTCTTGCGTACCAAAATATAACTAATAATGGTTCTCATTTCACAACCTGGTTACTCTTTACTCTGGCAATTATCGCTATCTATGTTTTTTATATTCGCTGGCCAAAAATATTATTTAAAGAAACTGGTTTTTATTACGGTAATGTTTTTATTTTATACAGCCGAATCAAAAATATGAATATGTCAGAAGATGGCTATCTGGTTATTGATTTAGAGAAACGCAGGTTACTGATTCAAGTCGCTAAAATGGACGATTTAGACTTAATCTTGAAGTTTTTCGTTGAGCAGAAATAACCAATACGCCCTGCTGTTAATGAGATTCAGTACATTACTCCTGCTATTTGTACTGGATCTTTACCCTCCTAAAACGTTATTACTTGTCCGACACACCCCAGTTAATAATAATTATCATTAACATTGATTTCCCCTGCAAAATATGCCGTTGTTATTATCTAAAGAAATAGAGTATGATCGCCTCCGTCAATTTGGGGAGTAGCCGGCGTTCTAGCTGATTAATATTCAGTTTTTGAGCGCGCTCGTGTCAACATACTCGTTCCTAGCATGGAACGTGGTGCGAGCAGCCCGCTTGCTGATCATCAGCATTCAAGCGTGGACAGGCGAGACCATAGACACGTAGCTCCGTCGTATGGTTGGGGGTGGGCTGCGTGTATATGGAACACCCGGCCGAGTATTTTTCATGAATTTATCCGCAACAGTTATCCTCGCTTTCGGCATGTCTATGGACGCTTTCGCTGCGTCAATTGGTAAAGGTGCCGCGCTGCACAAACCTCGTTTCCGTGAAGCATTCCGTACTGGTCTTATTTTTGGTGCCGTAGAAGCGATTACCCCGCTCATTGGTTGGGGAATTGGTCTACTGGCCAGCAAGTTCATTATGGAATGGGATCACTGGGTCGCCTTTGCCCTGCTCTTCGTACTCGGGAGCCGTATGGTTTATGAGGGCTGGAAAGGCAACCATGATGAAAATGCTGAACCAGTGCGCCGTCACGGATTCTGGCTGCTCGTCACCACGGCAATTGCAACCAGCTTAGATGCAATGGCCATCGGCGTCGGGTTAGCCTTCCTACAGGTCAATATCCTCCACACCGCGATGGCGATTGGTTTAGCCACGATGATTATGGCGACGTTGGGCATGATGATTGGTCGATTTATTGGCCCGCTGTTAGGCAAGCGCGCAGAGATTTTGGGAGGCGTGGTACTTATCGGTATTGGGTTCTCGATTTTATATGAGCATATCGGTCCTTTCTTCTAAGAACTGACAGTATAAAAATGCCCGCGTAATGCGGGCATTTTTATGTCACTCGAACGCTCAATCACGGCGATACACACGAATAGCAAAATCTGTTTCGCACTCAAATTCAGCGCTACTTTTCAATGTTTCTGCTACATCAGGCGTCGCTCGCCACGCGAAAGGCGTCATTTGCAACAAATTAGCGGCCTGCTCTCCTGGCAGCATCAGGGTGTAGGCCAGCTGTTGCTCATCAATAAGCGTGAAACCCTCAAACGTTTCAGTCTTCTCCGCATGCAGCTGTACAGAGTCATAAACTTGCGCCTTCAGTTGGTAGAGATGGCGCGGAGCCGGTGACACTGTCACAAGAATACCCTGTTGAGCAACAACACGAGCCAGCTCTTCCGCCTTGCAAGGTGCATAGATGCGAATAACAGCATCCATCGAGGCATCGGCGTAAGGCAGACGATGACTTGAAGCAACACAGAAAGACACCGTCGGGTAACGTTTAGCCGCATAGCGAATGGCAACCTTGGCAATATCTAAGCCAAAAACCGCAATATCCCGCTCGCTAAACTGTTTTGCCACTTCAGAGGTGTAATATCCCTCGCCGCAGCCAATATCGAGAATACGACGGGTTTGAGGCGCTATATGCGTCTGAATCGCATGGCAAACGGCTTCACGCAGCGGCTGATAGTAGTTTTGATCCAAAAATGCACGCCGCGCCTGCATCATTTCAGTACTATCCCCCGGCTGCTTGGAGTGTTTGTGCTGAACAGGCATCAGATTTACGTATCCCTCTTTTGCACAATCAAACTGGTGATTATTGACGCAACGCCACTGATGATCGTTTTTTTCCAGCGGTTGCTGACAAAGAGGACACTGATAAGGCATTAGATTTCCCGCATACTGACGTTAAAGCACAACAGTCTAAATAACGCCAGCCAGCGATGCAACTGACGAAGTACCTCAAACTAACAGCAAAATGCCTTACGGCCCCCTTTTCTAAAGCGCCAATAATCCCTAAGCTGAAGCTCTCAGTTTGATAAACGTCGAATAGGACAGCGTATGGCAATCCCCGGTTGGCGCAATATCCCAAATATTCGTTATGGATTCGGTCACAAGACAGCGTTAATGCCGACAGTTTTAAGCCCCTATCGGGAGACGATGCCTGAGAAAAAGCAGGTACATGGGATCCGCGTAGTCGATGTAACCACGCCCAACCAAGAGTGCGGCGAATGTGACGCTCTTTATACGAGTAAACCAAACATACTGCTGACTATTCTCACCGCTGACTGCCTGCCTGTGATTTTCAGCCGCCAAGACGGCCAAGCTATAGCGGTGGCACATGCGGGCTGGCGTGGACTCATAGACGGCGTTTTAGAGCAGGTTGCGAAGCGTATTTCACAAGAGGATGATATTTCACAGTGGATGGCCGCTATCGGCCCTAGCGCAGGGGCATGCTGTTATGAAGTGGATGAACCTTTGGTCGAACGCTTTCATCAAGCGTTACCCTATGACCCTGCGCTGATCTCTCCCTGCTTCCGACATTTAGATCTCGTAGCTATTGCGCAAGCTAAACTTCATGGGCTTGGATTCGCTCATGTCGATAACCTATCTGAGTGCACTATTTGTACCCAAGAACATCAACCTGAAGCAACTCACTATTTCCGCTATACCAGTTTTCGGCGCAATGCGCATCGGCGCGAACGAGAACCTGAGCATCCAGGAATCAAAGGCCGCAATCAGTACTCCGGCTTAATCATTCTCCCCTAGCCTCCAATCTCAAAATTCAGGCATAAAAAAACCCGCATAAAGCGGGTTTTTAACAGCTGACGCTGTCTTAGATTGCAGTTACGTTAACTGCAGATGGGCCTTTCTGGCCATCTTGGATTTCAAACTCAACGTGCTGACCTTCAGCCAGAGTTTTGAAACCGTTACCCTGGATTGCAGAGAAGTGTACGAACACATCTTTGCTGCCGTCAGCCGGGGTGATGAAACCGAAACCTTTAGCTTCGTTGAACCACTTTACTTGACCTTTGATCTTAGCCATCTTGAGTATTTCCTTTGGATTGTTTAAACCGCCCTAGGGCGTTAGATAGACAAACTAGAGTCGTTACTGCTTGAGGCACTAAGATAAGAATCGGCAGAGAAGTGGTAGTCAACGCTATGGTTTTTACTCAGAACTTCTTTACTGAAAATGCCACACATATACAGAACTGTACCTCGTTTTACCCAGATGCGTTATCACACACTACGTATTCAATGGCAAGCCATTTTTATCCAGTGAACGACACGTCGCACAGAAATAAAACGGTCGGCGGAAAACTAAGCTAATCTGTGCCAAAAACTGTTGCCACTCACAGAATTATCTGCTGCATGAAACTGCTTATTTAAGCACCGATTTATGCCGTTCTCCATCTCCTCCGTCGCTATCTTTTTACTCTATTCTGAACGGAGAGTCACCTATTCCGACGATGAAATTAACTAATAATGAGTATAAAAAAGGAATGTGTGATGCATAATACGGTTCTACGGAGATTTATTGCAGTAACAGCAGGGAGTTTGCTAAATATTTGTTACATTCTTACCGCATGCAATGACGCTATGTAACCCTAATATGGCTTACAACCGGCGAAGCGTCCCTGACATCCCTCCCCTAAACCATAAAATGAGCCATCTCTCTGGCTAACACTATGTAGTACCACCGCTTTCTGTAGCAGAAAAATCACAATACCATTAGGTTACCAAGAAGAATTTGCTAAATGATTGGTATCCATTATTGCTCTACTTTTGATTCAGGAAAATCCGTATTTTTCCTGTTGTTTATACTTCATTCAACTTTACCCGCAATCCTATGATATAATTTATTCCTAACAATAAAATATTTGCTTCGATATAATTCTTCGATCGCGCCTCTCTACTAAAAGACTTCCAAAATTAATAACAAAATATTACCGAGAATAATAATGAAACTAGTGAAAACAGGTCGCCTGTCTATTGGTTGTCTATCGCTATTGGCGCCCGTCGTTGTTTTTGCGCAAACACCAATAACAACCAGCGAATCACCTGATACACACTCAAAGACGCAGCAAGATAGCAGCTTTTGGGGCTCGTTTACCGATCAGGTCAAACAAACGTGGCATGCCGATAATTACGAGCTGTATGTGCCGCTAAATACTTGGCACAACCGCGCCATGTATGACAAAGAGAAAACCGACAAGTACAACGAACGCCCTTGGGGCGCGGGGTTTGGCGTCTATCGTTACGATGAAAACGATAATTGGCACTCACTGTATGCGATGGCGTTTAAAGACTCTCACAATAAAATTGAGCCTATTATCGGCTATGGTTTTGAATGGATGTGGATCCCTGGAGACCGCGATGGTTGGCGTTTTGGTGCAGGGTATACGGCCAGTATCACCGCTCGTGATGATTACTCCTACATTCCTATTCCGCTAGTGTTGCCTTTAGTATCGATTGAGTACAATCGTTTATCTATTCAAACAACGTATATTCCAGGAACCTACAATAACGGAAATGTCTTATTTACATGGATGCGTTGGAAATTTTAATTAATATCCTTTGAAAAATTAAGCCAATAAAAAAGGAGCCGCTGGCTCCTTTTTTGTTAAAGAATATTCTTATTTGATCGGCAGTTTTATATCTTTAAACATTGCCTCAATTTCTTCATTTGAACGCAATGCAACAGCGGTATCAACAACATCTCGCGTCAAATGCGGTGCAAAACGTTGGATGAAATCATACATATAGCTACGCAGGAACGTACTGCGGCGGAAGCCGATTTTTGTAGTGCTAAAGGTAAAGATATCGCTGGTATCCACCGTAACCAAATCAGGATCCTGAGCAGGATCGACCGCCATATTCGCGATAACCCCCACCCCTAAGCCCAAACGCACGTAGGTTTTGATCACGTCGGCGTCTGTGGCAGTAAAGACAATCTTGGGTGTCAAACCCGCACGATTGAAGGCCGTATCCAGCTCTGAACGCCCCGTGAAACCAAAGGTATAGGTAACAATGGGATATTCGGCCAGCTCTTCAATGGTGATCGAGGTTTTCCCTGCCAGCGGATGGTCGGGTTTCACCACCACGGCGCGATTCCAGTGGTAACAAGGCAACATAATCAAATCATCATAAAGATGCAGAGCTTCAGTCGCGATAGCAAAATCCGCGTTTCCTTTAGAAACCGCTTCCGCAATCTGCGTTGGAGAGCCTTGATGCATATGCAGAGACACGCGTGGATAGCGTTCGATAAAGCCTTTAATCACGGGAGGCAGCGCATAACGCGCCTGCGTATGCGTCGTAGCCACATACAGTGAGCCTTTGTCTGGATAGGTATGTTCCCCTGCAACAGCTTTGATGGCATCAACCTTGGATAAAACTTCACGCGCAATGCGGATAATTTCCTGCCCTGCTGGCGTTACCTGTGTCAGATGTTTTCCACTGCGGGAAAAGATCTGGATACCTAATTCATCCTCTAGCATTCGTACTTGCTTACTAATGCCTGGCTGAGAGGTGTACAGGCCTTCTGCGGTCGATGACACATTTAAATTGTGGTTCACCACTTCCACAATGTAACGAAGCTGCTGCAATTTCATAGCTAATACCATCCTAGGTTGAAACTTGACGCGATGGCAGTCTGGATAGGAGCACCCCTTGGCAATAGGCTTACACTCCAGCCTTGGGCTTTCTGTGCCGATTAAAACTCGTTTTGCCCTACATTGACCGCAATGTTAATAACTCAACAATCATTTAAATTGCTTTTATATAACCACTATATCATTTTGAGCCGATCTGTATAGCTCTGGTAACAAGATCATAACGAATTATTTATGGAATTAATAAAAGTCTCGATAGCATACTTATTTAGACTTTGAATCAAAAGCCACGGCCGCTTGCCTTGATACAACGATGAATAGTTATGCAATTTCATGCACCCTATCTCGCGTTGCTGATTTTGATTTTTACATGAAAAAACCGGTCAGAAATCCTGACCGGTTTTAACCACTTTTTAGCAAAAAAGCGTTAGTTTATTTCTTAGTTTCGACCCATTTTCCGTCAACGAAGAATGCGGTCCAACCTGTCGCTTTGCCGTCTTTTTCTGAAGAGACATATTGCTGTTTGGTCTTACGACTGAAACGCACCATCGTCTTGTTACCTTCAGGGTCTTTCTGCGGCGCATCAGCCAGATAGCTCAACTTCTCAGGCAAGCGATCTTTGAAACGAGCTAATTCTTCCACCAGCGGCGCGCGTGTTTCACGCGATTTAGGGAAAGTATTGGCCGCTAAGAACACGCCTGCAGCGCCATCGCGCAGCACGAAGTAAGCATCTGACTTTTCGCACGGCAGCTCAGGCAGTGGAACCGGATCTTCTTTCGGTGGCGCTACGTCGCCGTTACGCAGGATCTTACGAGTGTTCTTACACTCTTCATTGGTACATGCCATGTATTTGCCGAAACGCCCCATTTTCAGGTGCATTTCAGAACCACATTTTTCGCACTCAACGATCGGGCCGTCATAGCCCTTGATGCGGAACTCACCCTCTTCGATCTCGTAACCGTCACACGCTGGGTTGTTACCACACACATGCAGCTTACGCTGATTATCGATCAGGTAGCTATCCATCGCCGTGCCGCACTTGGCACAACGGCGTTTAGCACGCAATGCGTTGGTTTCAGCATCATCGCCTTCCAGCACGTTAAGCACTTCGGCTTCCGGCACCAGATTGATCGTGGTCTTGCAACGCTCTTTCGGCGGCAGTGCGTAGCCAGAACAGCCAAGGAAAACGCCGGTGCTGGCGGTACGAATACCCATCTGACGTTCACAGGTTGGGCAGGCGATACTGGTCAGAACCATTTGGTTCGGACGCATACCGCCTTCTTCTGGATCTTTTTCAGCGACCGAAAGCTGTTTGCTGAAGTCTTGGAAGAAGCCATCAAGCACGTTTTTCCAGTCTTCTTTGGCATTAGCAACCTGATCAAGGCCGTTTTCCATGTGCGCGGTGAAATCATAATTCATCAGCTCACGGAAATTTTCTTCCAAGCGGTCGGTGACAATCTCACCCATTTTTTCAGCGTAGAAACGGCGGTTGTCCACACGCACATAGCCACGATCCTGAATGGTTGAAATGATGGCCGCATAGGTAGAAGGACGACCAATACCCCGTTTTTCCAACTCTTTAACCAACGATGCTTCGCTAAAGCGAGCCGGTGGCTTGGTGAAGTGTTGGCTTGGTAAAAGCTGCTGCAACGTCAATTCACTACCAATTTCCACAAATGGCAATGTGCGATCTTCATCGCCCTTACGCAGCTGAGGCAGAACTTTAGTCCAACCATCAAAGCGCAAAGTACGGCCTTTCGCTTTCAACGTATAATCGCCCGCTTTCACGGAAATCGTTGTTGAGTCGTATTTAGCCGGCGTCATCTGACAAGAAACAAACTGGCGCCAGATCAGCTGATACAGCTTCTGGGCGTCTGCTTCCATGTCTTTTAGCTGTTCAGACAACACGTTCACATCAGAAGGACGAATCGCTTCATGCGCTTCCTGTGAATTGTCTTTGCTGGCGTAGGTATTTGGTTCTTTCGGCATATACTGCTCGCCGAAGTTTTCACCGATATACTCACGCACCATGCTAACCGCATCCTGACTCAGGTTAGTGGAGTCAGTACGCATATAGGTAATATGACCGGCTTCATACAGACGCTGGGCCATCATCATGGTTTTCTTCACGCCAAAGCCAAGACGCGTGCTTGCGGCCTGCTGCAACGTGGAAGTAATAAACGGCGCTGAAGGCTTGCTGCTGGTCGGCTTATCTTCACGATCTAAAACCGTGTAATGCGCGTTCTCTAGCGCCTTAACGGCGGTCTGAGTTTGATCGCCATTAACCGGTTTGAAAGGTTTGTCTTTGTGATGCGTAACCTGCATTTGCAGAGCAACTGCATTCTTGTCGTTCAGATCGGCACGTAATTCCCAATATTCTTCAGGAACAAACGCTTTGATTTCGCGTTCGCGATCGACAACCAAACGCACAGCAACCGACTGAACACGACCGGCAGATAAACCACGGGCAATTTTCTTCCACAGCAGCGGAGAAACCATGTAACCCACAACGCGGTCCATAAAACGACGCGCCTGTTGTGCGTTAACGCGGTCGATATTTAATTCGCCGGGTTTATTAAATGCCTGCTGGATAGCGTTCTTAGTGATTTCGTTAAACACCACGCGGCTATAACGACTTTCGTCGCCGCCAATCACCTCACGTAAATGCCACGCGATGGCTTCCCCTTCGCGGTCAAGGTCGGTTGCGAGATAAATGTGGTCAGCTTTTTCAGCTAATGTTTTTAACTCTGCAACAACCTTTTCTTTACCTGGGAGTATTTCATATTGCGCTTTCCAGCCGTGATAAGGATCAACGCCCATACGATTAACCAGCGCTTCACGCTCATTCTTTTTGACTTTAGGCTTCGCTTTATCTTCAGCGGAGGCTGCGCCCTTTTTACTGGCTGAACCACTGGTCGGCAAATCGCGGATATGACCGACGCTGGACTTAACCACGTAGTCATTACCCAGATACTTATTTATCGTTTTAGCTTTTGCCGGGGACTCAACTATTACGAGAGCTTTACCCATAATTACCTTTACCTGAATGAATCCTTCTGTCTCCAGAAGCCTTTGTTCGCCATTATCATAGCGATTGAAAAATTCTTTTTTATATTGCGGCAGACCGCGCTGAGATCAAGCCATTTTTTTATAAATCGCTTTCAACTGCTCAACACAACTGCAAAATGCGACACCAAAAACAGGAGCAACGCACTCGCAACCTTATGACATGCGGAACTTTTATTCAAAACGACAATCTTTCGTTCCGCCAAAGGTCAGAAAACCCATCACTCTACCGGATTGAGAACATCACGCAACTTAATTAGCACGGAATGGAGATTTTTACCAATTATCGGCCAAAACTTAGATCAAAATACCGCGATAGTTTGCGATACCCCTAGCGTACGCAGTACTATATTAGGCAGTGTTATTAATAGACAACGCCATTTGTTGGAGAACGAAAAATGTTCGGTGAAACAACCCCAATCAAACGTGAAGCTCTGCTGGCGGAAGCCAACCAAATCATTAAAGAACACGACGATTATATGCAGGGTATGGAAGCGACCGAAGTCGAGCAAAAAGGCGACGTATTAGTATTCCGCGGTGAGTTTTTCCTCGACGAAGATGGAATTCCAACCCGCAAAACCACCGCCGTGTTTAATATGTTTAAACATCTAGCTCATGTATTATCTGAAAAATATCATTTAGAAGATTAATTCATCATTCTGAATTTAATCGCTAAAAAAATGCCCCTTGAAAGGGGCATTTTAATTTCATTAATGTTACTCAACATTAACAAACTTATTTTATATATCGTAACGCTGGCTACGCTGCCACCAACGTAACATCAAGCGATCGGCGCTGTTCGCCGCGCTATTGGTAAAGCGATCCATCATGCGTTTACGGCGGGTATAACGCACACCGATCACGTCATGATTTTCCATTTCAGCAATCAACAGATCGTCGCTGGTACCAACGGAGTCGACCAAGCCTTTATCTTTCGCTTGAATGCCATACCAGTGTTCACCGGTTGCGACGGAATCAATGTCCAATGACGGCCGCTGCTGGCTGACAAACTCTTTAAACAGCTCATGGGTTTCATTCAGCTCTTCGCGGAATTTCTCCCGGCCTTGCTCGGTGTTCTCGCCTAACAGCGTGAGAGTACGTTTGAACTCCCCGGCAGTATGCAGCTCAACGTCGATATCGTTCTTCTTCAGCCAGCGGTTGAAGTTAGGGATCTGTGCGACAACGCCGATTGAGCCAATAATCGCAAAGGGTGCTGCGACGATTCGGTCTGCGACACAGGCCATCATATAGCCACCGCTGGCGGCGACTTTGTCTACCGCAACGGTTAATCGCACACCTGCCTGACGTAAACGCTGCAACTGTGAAGCGGCTAAACCATAGCCATGCACCACGCCGCCCGGACTTTCCAAGCGCAACAGAACTTCATCGCCCTGCTTAGCGGCAGCCAGCACAGCGCTGATTTCCTCACGAAGCGAACTCACTTCATGGGCATCCATACTACCTTTGAAGTCGAGAACATACAGACACGGTTTTTCTTTCGCCGCAATCCCCTGTTTTACCTCGGTTTTACGCTGCTTTGCTTTCTCTTTATCCTGTTTTTTCTGCTGCTTATACCACGCTTTTAAGGCGCTATCATCCATGCGCGCTTCCTGCATACTGCGCTGCATATCACGATACTGTTCGCCTAAATCCGTTAACTGTAACTCTCCGCGGCTCGCTCCCTTTTTATGTCGCAGGCTGACAAACAACACAATCAGTGCCCCTATTGCGATCACAAAGGTCATCACCTTCGCCAAAAATAGGCCATACAAGGATAACCACTCCACATTCACCGCCTTGTTTAAGATTTTCTGATACTACTTATATTAGCGCTAATCCACTGTAGCGCGTCCGCCAGTATGTAACATACTGGCGGACGCGTCATTTTCAAGGGGCTTATTCGTAAACTCCCTGTAAATTCAGCACATAATGTCCGCTCTAGGAACAATACCATTGACCATTAGCCGTGCAATAGGTCAAGATCGGCGACTATTAGTTACAGCAAATAAACAATTTAGTCATAACTTGCCGATCCAGCCGAAAAGCCTTGATGCTACGCGGCGTGAGGAAATACAGCATGCACTATCAACCACAGCCTGAGCTTTTGCAAAACCGCATTATTCTTGTGACCGGAGCGGGAGACGGAATTGGCCGTGAAGCGGCCCTCACCTATGCTCGCCACGGCGCGCAGCTGATTTTACTCGGCAGAACGCTGAGTAAGCTTCAGACCGTGCAGGAACAAATACGCCAGCTTGGTTTGTCACCTGCGGCGATCGTCGAATTTGATCTGTTAACGGCAAAGCCAGCCGACTATCAACGACTCGGCGCAGAGTTAGCGTCAGCCTACCCTTATCTTGATGGCGTATTAAACAACGCGGGTTTGCTCGGCACTATTAACCCTTTAGCGGAGCAAGACTACCAAGAGTATTGTGATGTGATGCAGGTCAACGTTAACGCCTCGCTATTGTTATCGCAGGCGCTGCTGCCTTTACTGCTGAAAGCGCCCGCAGCATCCCTGATTTTTACCAGTTCTAGCGTGGGCAAAACCGGTCGCGCGGGATGGGGCTCTTATGCTATTTCCAAATTTGCCACCGAAGGCATGATGCAGGTATTGGCCGACGAATATAAGAACTCTAATTTGCGGGTAAACTGCATTAATCCAGGCGGAACCCGCACCGGAATGCGAGCATCGGCATTCCCTTATGAAGATCCGCAGAAGCTAAAAACGCCTGCCGATATCATGCCGCTCTATCTTTATTTGATGGGTGACGACAGCCGCCGAAAAACAGGATTGAGTTTCGATGCCCAACCGGGGCGAAAAGCCGGCCCTGCGGAATAAACGTCACATCATTTTGGTGTCGCTATTTATGCCGTCGGATAACAATAGATAAATAAGTTAGGAGTAAGCATGTCTGAAGAACGCCACCAGCAGCGCCAACAACGTATCAAAGAAAAAGTCGATGCCCGTATTGCCGCCGCGCAAGAAACTCGCGGCATCGTGATGATTTTCACCGGCAATGGCAAAGGTAAAAGTACGGCAGCGTTTGGTACCGTGGCGCGCGCTGTTGGTCATGGGCATCGTGCGGGCGTGATTCAATTCATCAAAGGCACGTGGGAAAACGGCGAACGAAACCTGCTTGAGCCGCATGGCGTCGAATTTCAGGTAATGGCAACCGGTTTTACGTGGGAAACACAGAATAAAGAAACGGATACCGCCGCCGCACTTGCGGTTTGGGAGCACGGCAAACGCATGCTGAACGATGAAAGTTTAGATCTTGTGGTCATGGATGAGCTGACCTATATGGTGAGTTACGGCTATATCGAACTTGAAGAGGTGCTAGCCGCGTTGAAACAGCGTCCGGCCCATCAATCCGTGATTATTACCGGCAGAGGCTGTCATCGTGAACTGGAAGAGCTGGCGGATACCGTAAGCGAAGTTCGCCCGGTGAAACACGCGTTTGAAGCAGGTATTAAAGCGCAAAAAGGTATCGATTGGTGATAGTTAAATGCCGAGGCCACCATTGCAAGCCTCGGCGTTTTAATCAGGCAAGCACTTTCCCACTGTTGTTCAAACAGTGAATAACACTAAACCCATCGCGGTAATCGATCCGACTATGCGCTCCCTGTTCGATGCGAAAATGCCACATTGCGCGATCTTCCAGCTTGAGAAGCTGCGTGCAGATGATTGAGATAACGCCCTGATGCGCAACGATCAACACTCGCTGTCCGGCGTGCTTTTGCTGAATATCGGCTAATGCCAACCGCACTCTTGCAGAGAAATCTCGAAACCCCTCTCCACCCGGAGGAACGGTTCGTTGCCAATCGGCACACCAAGCGGCGTAGTGTTCAGCATCCTGTTGCTGCAATTCTTTGTGATGACGGAGTTCCCACTCACCAAATGCCATCTCATCCAACCCGGTATGTTGCACAAATTCAGCATCTGCACCGAGTATTCTCTGAGCCGTTTGGTGAGTGCGTTGTAAGCCGCTGGTATAAACCACATCAAATGATATTTCGGTGAGCTGTGCCGCAACCGCATCAGCCTGCTGTTCGCCTAATGCCGTTAGCGGCAGATCGCTGCTGCCACAATACACACCGTCTAGATTGGCCTGAGTCTGACCGTGGCGTACCAGATATAACTCCATCAGTGTTCCTTGGGTTCAGATTGCCTATGCGATAAGTATTCGATTTATATCACAGCAAACAGGAAGATAAGGCCGAATAACTCATTGCCCGCGCCGATGGTGTCACCGGTTTGCCCACCAATACGTTTGTTGATGAAACCACGGTATAGCAGCGCGAACAGATAAGTGATAATCGCCGCCAGTCCGCCATGCCAACTAGCGAAGCCCAGCGTCATGAGCAGACCGATGATCAGCGCAATCACGTAATGCTGGCCGCCGATTTTTCCGATATATAGATTTCCCATGCCATTTTCACGCGCATATTTTTGCTGGTACATCAGAACTGGCAGCAATGCACGGCTAAGCGCTGGAGCCGCTACCAGCAAGGTGTAAACGTTATGTCCGGTCTGCGTCAGCTGATAGATAATCGCCACCCGAGCCAAAATCACAAAAATCAGCGCCAGAGCACCGTTAGAACCAATCCGACTATCGCGCATGATCTCGAGAATACGCTCACGTGGGCGAGCCGAAAAAATCCCGTCACAGGTATCTGCCAAACCGTCTAAATGAAACGCGCCCGTGACCAGCGTGGTGGCCAATACGGCGGCAACCGCCGCTAACAACGGACCGTAAACCGGCAATATCACGGCAAACGCCAACGCACTCAGCAAGCCAACGATCAGGCCAACAAACGGAAAATAGACCACGCCTTTAGCGTAATCATTCATATCGAGATTATCTGTCCAGCGGGCAGGCACGGGAATGCGGGTCATAAACTGCAATGTGGCGAGGAATAGTTTCATTGGTACGGGTCAGTCCATGTCGTCGGTAAGCAAGAGCATGAGAATTAACTCTCTGATTGCCTTCTATATTAATACCAGACGCTCATCTGGCGCTAGCGCCAGATCGCAGATATAAGAAAACCGCAGCGGATTAACGCTGCGGCTTTATATTTGCACACTAAAAACAAAGCGCTGTGATTAACCGCGTTTGTTTCCTTTGCTGGTCGCTGCTTTATTCGCAGTCGCGCCACGTGTAGAAGACGTGCCTTTATTCGCTGAACCAGAACGGCGGTTTGGCGCTGCCGCTGCCGCACTGCCACCTTGACCATGACGTTTAACCGCACGGCGGATCTGATTCGCCTTCATACGGCGACGTTCGCGCTCAACCGGCAGCTTGCTAACGGTTTCCGCATTCAGCTCAACCAGTTCGCGCAGATAGTTGATGTCGTTCAGTGGGAGCTCTGCCCAGCCGCCGCGTGGCAGGCCTTTTGGCAAAGGCAGATCGCCATAACGAACACGGATCAAGCGGCTCACCTGCACGCCAACGGCTTCCCATAAACGACGAACCTCACGGTTACGCCCTTCGGTTAATGTCACGTTGTACCACTGGTTAATCCCTTCACCGCCTTGGAAACTGATGGTTTTAAATGATGCAGGACCATCTTCCAGTTGTACGCCACGGCTTAACTGACGAATTTTTTCATCATCAACCTGACCGAACACACGTACCGCATATTCGCGCTCAACTTCACGGCTTGGGTGCATCAAACGGTTTGCCAGTTCGCCATCGGTGGTGAACAACAGTAAACCAGACGTATTGATGTCCAAACGACCTACGGCGATCCAACGAGAACCACGCAGTTTTGGCAAGCGATCAAACACCGTTGGACGACCTTCAGGATCGCGACGGGTACATAGTTCGCCTTCCGGCTTGTAATAAGCCAAAACGCGACAAACAGATTCGGTTGATTCGCGGATAGACACAACGCGTCCATCAACACGAATTTTCATAGCCGGGGTAACCTCAACACGGTCACCAAGCGTTGCTAATTTACCATCAACGCTGACACGGCCTTCTTTAATCATGGCTTCAATTTCACGGCGTGAACCATGACCAGCATTGGCAAGAACTTTCTGTAACTTTTCGCTCATTGAGCAACCTCTAATGTCGCCTTCACAGGCGTCGTGGGGTATTGTGGATGTATCTGAAATTCAAACAATTAATTGAATTTTAACGCGGCATTATACACGAAAACGTGAAAATGTCCGAGCGCTATACTTTTTTATCCGCGAGGAAAAGGAATAAAAGCGCCAATTTTCTCGGCGGTATAGCGATTCACATCAATGCCTTGCCGCTGAATTTCTGCACGTAAACAGCTTGGAGGAGCATCCAAAGCTTCGTCGGCTAACTCAAATACGCCCCAATGCATGCCAAAAGCTCGCTGACAGCCGAGTTCACGAAATAGGCGTACCGAATCAGCCGGATCCATATGCTGAGAATGCATAAACCAGCGCGGCTCATAGGCACCCAACGGCAGCGCGGCCAACGAAAATGGCCCTAATCGTTCGCCAATCGCTTTAAGCCGTGGCGCATAACCACTGTCGCCAGAGAAATAAAAGCTATCGGTTAAATGCGAGAGAACCCACCCGCCCCACAGGCTACGATTTCGATCCCAAGGGGTTCTCATGCTCCAGTGTCGTGCAGGCACAAAATGGATCTGCACATCGCCAACCACACGCTGCTCCCACCAATCCAGTTCGTGAACATGTATCGCACCACAGCGGATAAACCATCGTTTCAGCCCAAGCGGCACCATGCAAATCAGTTTAGGAAAACGTTTTAACAGCGCATCAATAGTCTGTTTATCAAGATGGTCGTAATGATTATGTGAAATCAAAACCCCATCAATATCTGGCAGTTGTTCAACGTCGATAGGCGGCGGTGTTTTTCGCTCTGGCCCGTAAAAGTTCAGTGGCGAAGCTCGCTGGGAAAGCACGGGATCAATCAGGATGTTTTTACTCCCCATTTTCACCAACATCGCAGCGTGACCCAGCCACCACACGCCATCCTGTGACTGTGCAAGATCAACCGGCTGCCACCAGCGCTCAACAAGCCCGCGATACCCCCGCTTAGGCTTTAACGGTAAGCGGTTCTTTTTGCGTTCGTTTTGCCAGCGTTTTAAATCACCAGGACGATGTTCATTAGGCTCAGGATTGGTAAAACCCTCTGGCGTGTGGTGGGTTTTATTAGGATCATAATAAGGATTTTTCTTCACTCGACGCCCACTTAGGTGACAACGTCACTTGAAATTGGCCAAAATTGCCATATTTCATTCTAGCTACCACAAACACATTTATCACCGATGTTTGACGTTAAGAATTACTTAATAACTACAGACTATTCTCGATGTCAGCTTTTGTCAGTCACGTAAAGTAGGCTAAAGGTGCTGGGGTTTTAAAAGAATTCTCTTTAGTCTCGTTTTCAAGAAACAAACGACGGGTGGATCACAAAATTAGCCCGTTAGCGAGTCATCAGGAGTTAATTACATATGAAAAATAATCAGTCATACACTCGCACTCAACGCATGCGCAGCGCTCTACAGGGGCAGATGCAATACTGGAAAATGTATCTATCGCTGAAGTCTCGCCAAATGGGGCTCAGCGGTAAAATGCGCCAGATGACGCTTATCGTATCGGCGGTAATGATGGTCGCCATGCTGATGGCAGGCTTCGTGCTCTTTAACCTTGTGGTTCTGAGCGTCGCCTTAATTGGCGCAATAGTTTCACTGTTCCGCCCACGCCAGCGCCCTTTCACCACGCAGGGGCCGAGGGTGATCTAGATTGAATTGAATTTGCTTCATGTAGCGTGAAGTTATAAAAATATCTAGTAGATGAAATTTAGCGGTTTTGCATATGCATTACCGCTTTTTTTATTTTTAGGTGCCATGAATATCTAAGAATTCCCCAGAACAATCCGCACTATAAAAGGTTCTGGTGTTATATACCGGCTAGGGCACTTTAATGAATCTACCAACGTAGTTCTGATGTTGGTAAAAATGCCACCTCCATCACCATTTCCATTAAGTCATAATTAACCTGCATACTTACAGGAATATGAAACCCTTCAACTGTAAACAGCTCAACCCACCCAAATGTTCTTCTCATAACAACTCTAGGCTCAATACTACGTTCAGGTTTGCCATAGACATCGTGCATCCACTGCCTAGACATGCTCTTCTGTAACGGCGAAGGCAAGATATTGGGGAACGACCATCCTTTAATATCCCTTTGAATATATATAGTTACTTCCTTTAGTATTTGACCATTTCTATCAAATGCCAAGAAAACACCTTCTTTCGCCATATCAAGGCAAATAACAGGATCCCCAGAAGCACCTGTTGGCTTAGTTTTATAAGGAATTAGCCCAGAATCAAATATTTCTTGATAACTACTCCCAAGGCTACGTATCAGCGCTTCTATATTCACGGTCATTTAACGTAATTACCAGCGTAATTCGGAAGTAGGGAAAAATGAGACTGACTCTACCATGTCGCCCATGTCATATCTGATTTGCATACTAACTGGGATATGTAATCTATCTACTGAATACAAGTCAGCACGTCCGATATCTCGCTTCATGATTACTTTAGGTGGGACACTGCGAATAGGCTCCCCAAAGACAGAATGAACCCTTTCTATACTCATTTTTTTTCTAGCCCAAAATGTAGAGCGTTAGGAAAATCCCAACGACTAATTTCAGGCCTTTGAATACTCAATATAACATCTTGCAGAACTCTTCCTTCGCGTCTAAACGATAGATAAATACCTTCCAAAGACATATCTAGACTAATATTAGATGCACCAGAAAATCCTGTTGGAGGTGTCTTATAAGTAATCAGCCCCGTATTGAGTAAGTCGTTATATGACTGACCTAAACTATGTGTCAGCGCTTCTATATTTACGATCATTTGTACAGCCCCATTTCACTATTCAGTTTATGCATTTTAGCTCTGGTTTCTTCGACTTTAGTCTCGGTGACACCGTAATCTTTCAAGGCGGGCTTAACGGCATCAAAATTCCTATCCGAGGCACTCCGTAAATCTCGCGATAATCGTCATAAATACCTCAGCCCCCCAGTGCAACCCGCACTATAAGCGCCCCAGTGTTATACACCGGCTGGGGCACTTTAATGAATCTACCAACGCAATTCCGATGGCGGGAAAAACGTGATTTTTTGCACATAGTCAGCCATATCGTAACGAATCTGCATATACAGTAGTGGGGAGAATCCCTCCACAGAATACAAATCAGCCCGACCAACTTCACGCCTCATAACAACTTTAGGCTCAACACTGCGTAATGGTTGTCCATAAGTTGAATGAACCCAAGCCATAGGCATAACTTTCCGTAGACCGAAAGGCAACTCATTAGGAAACTCCCAATGAGTTGCCTTATCATTCTGAATTCTCAACGTGATTTCTTTAAGAATTCGCCCATCACGTCTGAATGACAGATAAACGCCCTCTTTCGCCATGTCCAAACTAATATCCGGATCCCCCGAAAATCCCGTTGGGGGGGTTTTATAGGGAATAAGTTCAGCATCAAGTAAATCACTATATGATTTTCCCAAACTATGTATCAACGCATCGACGTTCACTGTCATTTGTAGAGCCCCATTCTGTCATTCAGTTTGTGCATTTTTGTCCTTGCCGCTTCTATTTTGGCATCGGTTGCGCCATGCTCTTTCAATGCAGATCTTATCGCTTCCAGATTGCGATCCACCGCCGCACGTAAATCTCGTGAGTCCACTTCAATTTGTGCATCGGTATTTCGGCCTCCATAAGTTTCGCTCAGCTTCCGATGTACCTCTTTTGGAACGACTATCGAGGCCACGTCTTGAGCATATGCATCTAAATCTTCACTGTCTGCATCAGGATATAACCGTTTGAAATGAGCACGTAC
>NZ_FMIQ01000055.1 GCF_900095695.1 Hafnia alvei
GTACTTCACACTGCGGGAACACTCAAAAGAGTGGTGGGTGATGACGGGATCGAACCGCCGACCCCCTCCTTGTAAGGGAGGTGCTCTCCCAGCTGAGCTAATCACCCCCGCTGTGTGGAGTCGCATTATAGGGAGCGCCCGAAAATGGTCAACGCTTTTTTCAAGAAAAAATGCTGTTCGTTGGAAAAATAGTCAAGATGTCTTATACATAGGCAGCAATGATAATTTTTTAAGCACTTTTTGCAATAAGCACTCGAACTATAGTCGTAACGGCGTTGAGGAATTGAGGCGTAATGGTAGAATGCTGCCTACTTATTAGTAATAGAAAGCAGGCCACATTCCTATAATGTGGGTCATTGCGTAATAAAGGCCACGTTTCACATGAAAATCAAAACCCGTTTTGCACCTAGCCCAACTGGCTACCTGCACGTAGGTGGTGCGCGTACCGCACTTTATTCTTGGTTGTTCGCCCGCCACGCCGGCGGTGAATTTGTTCTTCGTATTGAAGATACCGATCTCGAGCGTTCAACGCAGGAAGCGATCGACGCCATCATGGATGGTATGAACTGGCTGAATCTCGATTGGGATGAGGGCCCGTACTACCAGACCAAACGTTTTGATCGTTATAACCATGTGATCGATCAGATGTTAGAGCAGGGCACCGCGTATAAATGCTACTGCTCCAAAGAACGTCTGGAAGAGCTGCGTGAAACGCAAATGGCTAACGGTGATAAGCCTCGCTACGATGGCCGTTGCCGCCATAGCCATGAACATCACGCCGACGACGAGCCGCACGTTGTGCGTTTCCTGAACCCTCAAGAAGGTTCAGTGATCTTTGACGATAAGATTCGTGGCCCAATTGAGTTCAGCAACCAAGAACTGGACGATTTGATTATTCGTCGTACCGACGGTTCGCCGACCTATAACTTCTGTGTTGTTATCGATGACTGGGATATGGAAATTACCCACGTTATCCGTGGTGAAGATCATATCAATAACACGCCGCGTCAGATCAACATTCTGAAAGCGTTGGGTGCTCCCGTTCCTGAATACGCACACGTGTCGATGATTCTGGGCGATGATGGTAAAAAACTGTCTAAGCGCCACGGTGCGGTCGGTGTGATGCAGTACCGCGACGATGGTTATTTGCCAGAAGCGTTGCTGAACTATTTGGTACGCTTGGGCTGGTCCCACGGTGACCAAGAAATCTTCAGCATTGATGAGATGAAAGAGTTCTTCACGCTTGATGACATCAGCAAGTCAGCAAGCGCGTTCAACACTGAGAAACTACAGTGGCTGAATCATCACTATATCAACACCATGGCTCCAGAATATGTGGCTATTCATCTGGCATGGCACATCCATGAAGCGGGTTATGAAACGCGTAATGGTCCACAGCTGGTTGAAATCGTTAAGCTGCTGGCCGAGCGTTGTAAGACTCTGAAAGAAATGGCGGCTCAGGCGCGTTACTTCTATGAGGATTTTGCTGAGTTTGATGCTGATGCGGCGAAAAAACATCTGCGCCCTGTCGCTCGTCAGCCGTTAGAGCTGGTACGTTCTAAGCTGGCGGCGATTACTGACTGGACCGCTGAAAATATCCATGATGCTATTCAAGGCACCGCGGATGAGTTGGAAGTCGGTATGGGTAAAGTCGGTATGCCATTGCGTGTGGCTGTCACTGGTGCAGGCCAGTCACCTGGCGTTGATGTAACCGTACATGCGGTTGGTCAGCAGCGTTCACTTAAGCGTATTGATATGGCTTTGGCCTTTATTGCCGAGCGTGAAGCGCAGCAATAAGCTTATTAGCTTATGCTTATAAAAGAAGAACCGGCTGATGCCGGTTTTTCTTTATCTAGAGTAAGCACTTTGTCATTCACATCTTTTTCTATACCACGAACTGTAAGAGCCATTTCGATTTCTAAATCTTCAGCTGTCGTTGGCATGCAAGCATTGCAGCAGAGTATTGATCCCCTCGCGCATAGTAAAATCGGTGAGGAATATTTGCTCATCTTGGTTCATCTGATTAAAGATACTTAGCCATGCTTTATCCGGAGAAGAGGTAATAGCGGAGCTTTTAATCACTTCTTTGGCGGTAAACCAGTCCTTTTTTTTCATTATAATATCCTATCGGTCTAGTGGTTTATGATGCTGAGCTGGTGGTGTCATTTTGAGCGTGAAGACAAGGCTGTGAATGCTGAGACTCTAAGCATCCCAATAATGCGTTAATGCCTCGACGCATGATAAAACGCGTTAGCTGCTCACGTTCATCTTCAGTCAACTGATAATAAATAGCACTCCACGCTTTTTCTGCTTTAGGAAGATCAGCCATATAAAATGATGATTCTTCATTAGCGAGTAACGCGGAAACAACTTCATCGGGGAAACTGCTGATGTGGTATTCGAGTGCTTTACCTTGAACGCCACTACGCTTTTGTTTACGCCATCCTTCAGATTTTGCTCTTTGGTTGATGGCTTGTGGCGTAGTAGGAAAGCCTGCGACCCCAACCAGCTCTTTTGCTGCATACCATTCCTTGTTCATATATCTTCCTTTTCTTGCTTAAAAATACTGCCGTATTTATTACTCAAAATAGTTACATATCTCGCTAATAGAATACAGAGAGTGAAGCCATAAAATAGCTTTAGCATTTCTAAAGATTGAATTGTTCTGAGCTACAATTTGTCGATAAATTTCGTTGAGTTGGCGGCTTTTTCAGCGTTTAGAACAAGAAAAACATTTAGCCGTTGACAGTATTTGTGAGGTTTCATATTATGCGCCCCGTTAACGCGATTTAGCGTCAGCGTTGGGGCTATAGCTCAGCTGGGAGAGCGCTTGCATGGCATGCAAGAGGTCAGCGGTTCGATCCCGCTTAGCTCCACCAACCTTTTCTCAGATTGGTTGGAAGTATAAAAGCTTTAAATAAGCTTAAAAGAAGTACAACCACTTCTCGTAGTTTACGTTGTGGGGCTATAGCTCAGCTGGGAGAGCGCTTGCATGGCATGCAAGAGGTCAGCGGTTCGATCCCGCTTAGCTCCACCAAAATTTGAAAAGCCGACAGAAATGTCGGCTTTTTGCTTTTCTGTATCTCGTACTGAAACTCTTTTCTTTTATTTCAACTCTTTCGCTATCAATTCAGTAAACACCCTGCTTAATAGCTCTGTAAGCACCGTTACGGGCTTTTCTGTAAAAAAAGACCCCGTTGGCTAGCAGACATTAAAAAAGGCGCCTAAGCGCCTTTTAGCCAATCAGATTTTATCCAGCGTATTACAGGAACAGACCCGCAATTGACGCAGACAAAATACTCACCAGCGTAGAACCATAAACCAGTTTCAGACCGAAGCGAGCAACCACGTTTCCTTGGTGTTCGTTCAAGCCTTTGATAGCGCCTGCAACGATACCGATAGAAGAGAAGTTCGCGAAGGAAACCAAGAACACAGACAGAATGCCCAGTGAACGAGGAGACAGTTCGGTCGCAATTTTCTGCAGGTCAATCATGGCAACGAATTCGTTAGAAACCAGTTTGGTTGCCATGATGCTGCCAACGTTCAGCGCTTCGTGGGCTGGTACGCCCATTACCCATGCAAATGGATAGAAGACATAGCCCAGCAGTCTCTGGAACGTCATGCCGTCAACGTGGAACAGCGCGAAGACCCATTCGGTCAGGCCGTTCAACGCAGCAATCAGCGCGATGAAACCAATCAACATAGCGGAAACGATGATCGCAACTTTGAAACCGGCCAAGATATATTCGCCCAGCATTTCAAAGAAGCTCTGACCTTCGTGGGTGTTTTTCAGCTGGATGTCAGCCTCACCTTCCACAGAATAAGGGTTAATCAGGGACAGCACGATAAAGGTGCTGAACATGTTTAACACTAATGCGGCTACCACAAATTTGGCATCCAGCATGGTCATGTATGCACCCACGATGGACATAGAAACGGTAGACATTGCCGTTGCTGCCATGGTGTACATACGTTTTTCAGACATTTTGCCCAGAACATCTTTGTACGCAATGAAGTTCTCAGACTGACCCAGAATCAGCGAGCTTACGGCGTTAAAAGATTCCAGTTTACCCATGCCGTTGATTTTAGACAGCACGGTACCAATTGCGCGGATGATAACCGGCAATACGCGGATGTGCTGAAGAATACCAATTAGAGCAGAGATAAAGACGATTGGGCACAGTACGTTCAGGAAGAAGAAGGCCAGACCTTTGTCACTCATGTTACCGAAGACGAAGTTGGTACCTTCTGCCGCATATTTGAGCAGCGTTTCGAAGAACCCAGAGAAACCCTTCACGAAGCCCAAACCAATGTTGGAGTTCAGGAAGAAGTATGCCAGCAGGAGTTCAACGACTAACAGCTGAACAATGAAGCGCACGCGAATGCTTTTGCGATCGCGGCTAACGAGCAGGGCAAGTACCGCTACCACCGCAAGGGCTAAAACAAAATGCAAAATAGGGGACATACAGTGCTCCAAATTATGAGGCAGGCTAAATTTCGCAGCACATTCTATGTAACGGCACAGGTAAAAACGAGACTTGGATTGCAAATATTGAAATTGTTATAACGTAAATCAAGAAAAAAGTTAGAAAAGTAACAAAAAGCCCCCATGGACCATGTTGATGAAAGTTTGAAAAGTTGTGATATTATTATTAAACACCATAGTTCGCTTTTTTGGAAGAAATCTCAGAAGCGGTGGTGGTAACGTGTTTAAGAGCTGAAAGCGCCTTGTCAGACTCCACAAGCAAACGGCCTATCGAACAGATAGGAAGTATCGTTTAAGTTGATATTGATAATCATTATCACTTATACAATAATGGAGTTAATCACGAAGTTTAGGTCACAAATCGTTAGTGTGACTATAGGTGTTAAGGTGGCTGGTATGCTTGATTCACGTGTTGCAGAAACAACTCCTCCTGCGTCGCGGAAGATAAAACTTTCGCTGATGGGACCCGCCTTTATCGCCGCCATCGGTTATATCGATCCCGGTAACTTTGCGACTAATATCCAGGCCGGTGCGTCTTACGGCTACAAGCTGCTGTGGGTCGTGGTATGGGCCAACTTCATGGCCATGCTTATCCAACTCCTTTCCGCAAAACTTGGCATCGCTACCGGTAAAAACTTAGCGGAACATATTCGCGATCGCTTTCCACGTCCGGCGGTTTGGGCTTATTGGGTGCAGGCTGAAATCATTGCCATGGCCACCGACTTAGCTGAGTTTATTGGGGCAGCCATCGGCTTTAAATTATTACTGGGCTGTACGTTGCTGGAAGGGGCGGTTTTAACCGGCATTGCGACTTTCCTGATCTTGACGTTACAACGCCGTGGGCAGAAACCGCTTGAGTTAGTTATCGGCGGCTTGCTGCTCTTCGTTGCTGCGGCCTATATCGTGGAGCTGGTGTTTTCTCAACCGAGCATTGCTCAGCTGGCGCACGGGATGCTGGTGCCTGATTTACCCACTCACGAAGCGGTCTTTTTGGCTGCCGGCGTGTTGGGTGCAACGATCATGCCGCATGTTATTTACCTGCATTCGTCTCTGACGCAAACTTCTGCATCCTTGGGAACCAAGGCCGAGCGCTACTCTTCGACTAAACTCGACGTTGCCATTGCAATGACCATCGCCGGCTTTGTTAACCTTGCGATGATGGCAACCGCAGCGGCGGCGTTTCATTTTAGCGGTCACAGTGGGATTGCAGAGTTGGATCAGGCTTATTTAACGCTAAAACCGCTGCTAGGTAATGCCGCTGCCACTATTTTTGGTTTGAGCTTAGTGGCCGCCGGATTGTCTTCCACCGTGGTCGGAACGCTGGCAGGACAAGTCGTCATGCAGGGTTTTGTACGCTTTTACATCCCACTCTGGGTGCGTAGAGTTGTGACCATGTTGCCTTCTTTCATCGTGATCATGGCTGGGCTGGATGCAACCCGCATCCTATTGTTAAGCCAGGTACTCTTGAGCTTTGGTATTGCTTTGGCGCTGGTGCCGCTGCTGCGCTTCACCGGCGATAAAGAACTGATGGGCGACATGGTGAACGGACGTACCGTTCAGGCTCTGGGTAAAATCATTGTGGTGGTGGTGGTCGGACTAAACGTCTACCTGTTGGTGAGCATGTTGTTTTAGGGCTTAGAAGATTTGTTTTTAGAAAATTTATAGAAAAGCAGGCTCATTTTTGTGAACCTGCTTTTTTTATTTAGTCATTAGTGATGGCCATGCCCGTTGCCACGGTTGTCATGGTCATGACGATCGTGGTTTTTATAGTGGCCATAATGGTTGCCACGGTCATGGTGCTTGTGTTTGTTTTTATGGTCATAGCGGTAATATTTCCCGCCGCGTGAATAGTAGTTTTTCTGCCACCAGTTGTGGTCACGCCAGCGACCACCATCCCAGTAATAGCCGCGTGGGCTGCGGTCACCGACCCAACGGCCTTGATGATTGCGCCACCAGTTTTGATCGCGCCAGTCATAGCCATCCCAGTAATTCCCACGCTGATCGCGGTCACCAAGGTGCAAGCTCACGCCGGGAAGTAAATCGATATCTGCTGATGTGGCCTGTGCAACGCCCAGAGGCATCAGGCTACAAAAAGCGAAAATAACGGCAGCTATACGCAGGTTCATGTTTTTCTCCTTTACGGGGAAGGACGTTGGTTGGCATCATCTTCAATGAACAACACATAACGCCACCATTCCTTTATGTGAACTGATATTAGCATTGTGAATGTGATTACAATGTGGAGAAATGGGGGAATCCTCGGTTAATCGCGACGTTTGAGATTATTCTGGCGGCCTCGCCAAGTTAAGGAGCAGTAGACGTGAGCAAAAGTGAAAAACAGAAGATGATTGAGGGTGAAAACTACTACTCATCGGATCCTGAGCTAGTGGCCGATCGACTACGCGCGATTGATTTATGCTTCCGCTTTAACTACACGTTGCCGTCGCAGCAGCAGGCACGCAAAGAGCTGCTGCAAGCGCTGTTGCCGAATGTGGATAAGCAGGCTGAGATCACCGGGCCGTTCTTTTGCGACTACGGCTACAACATTAAAATTGGGCAGCGATTTTACGCTAATACGGATCTGACCATTTTGGACATCGCGCCCGTGACTATCGGCGATGATGTGATGTTTGCCCCCCATGTACAGCTGTATACCGCGGCACATCCCACCCATCCTGAACAGCGAATTTCAGGCATTGAGTTTGGTAAGCCGATCACGATTGGCAACAAAGTGTGGATTGGCGGTGGGGTGATTGTGTGTCCGGGCGTCACCATCGGTGACGGTTCCGTGATTGGTGCTGGCAGCGTGGTAACGAAAGATATCCCGCCGCGCGTTGTTGCAGCGGGAAACCCATGTCGTGTACTGCGTTCGGTCGATGAAGACTAGCTGGCCAGAATTTCTTCGATAGCGCTGAGTTCTTCGGCGCTAAAATGTCGGTTTTCTAGCATGCCAACGGCATCTTCAATTTGGCTGATACGGCTTGCGCCGATCAGTACCGATGTCACGCGATCGCCTCGTAATACCCATGCCAGCGCCATTTGCGACAGTTTTTGCCCTCGCGCCAGCGCCATCTCATTAAGCTGCTTAATTTTACCCAGTTTCTGCTCAGTAATGGCTTCTGGTTTTAAGAACTGGCTATGTGCTGCGCGTGAATCTTCAGGTATTCCATGCAGATAACGGTCTGTCAGCAGCCCTCCCGCCAGCGGGGAAAACGCAATCGAACCAACGCCTTCTTCTTGCAAGACATCCAACAAGCCGCCTTCAACCCAACGTTCAAACATTGAATATTTAGGCTGATGGATCAAGCAGGGCGTTCCAAGATCGCGCAGGATCGCAATCGCTTGGCGAGCCGTTTCCGCGGGATAGTTAGATAGCCCAACGTACAGAGCTTTACCCTGACGCACGATGAGATCGAGTGCGCCCATGGTTTCTTCGAGCGGCGTATTAGGATCGGGGCGGTGGTGATAGAAAACATCTACATAGTCGAGGCCCATGCGTTTCAGGCTTTGATTAAGGCTAGCCACTAAGTATTTTTTGCTGCCCCAGTCGCCGTAAGGCCCTTCCCACATGGTGTATCCCGCCTTGCTTGAAATCACCATTTCATCGCGATAGGGCAGAAGATCGTGTTGTAGAACACGGCCAAAATTGGTCTCTGCCGAGCCGGGAGGGGGACCATAGTTGTTCGCGAGATCAAAATGGGTGATGCCTAAATCGAAAGCGCGCAACAACATATCGCGGCTGTTATCGAAAAGGGTGGTATCACCAAAGTTATGCCACAACCCCAGCGAGATAGCCGGTAGCTGTAAACCGCTGTTACCGCAACGTCGGTATTCCATCGATTGATAGCGTTCGGGATTTGCCAGATAACTCATTGATCTTCCTTACACGATGACATGAAAAAAGACGACAAACACACAGTGCGCCGCCTGTTGTTACTAGGTAGCGTGCGTGTTCATTGCGTAAATCTAGCTTTCCATCATGCTCCTGAGCCGGTTTCAACGCCATCAAAAAGAGCCCCCTATACTTTTAAACGTGAACTAACTACTCGTTTTTTCAGTGCTTACTGCCCTGAAATGTCCATTGGGAGCATCGCAATGAGCAAGACTGCAAATAGCACGGTGTATAGCGTATCCGACTACCTCCTCGACCGACTTTCACAGGCGGGTATCCAGCACGTGTTCGGCGTTCCCGGAGATTACAATCTGCGTTTTCTCGATTTTGTTACGGCTCACGCCGATCTTGAATGGGTGGGATGCACCAACGAACTCAACGCCGCCTATGCCGCCGATGGATATGCGCGCTGCGCGCCTGCTGCTGCGCTGGTTACCACGTTTGGGGTGGGGGAGCTAAGTGCGATTAACGGTACCGCAGGCAGCTATGCTGAATATTTACCGGTTATTCATATTGTGGGGGCACCGAATAGGCGCTCTCAGCAGAAAGGGGAGTTGCTACACCATACGTTAGGCGATGGTGATTATGGCCATTTCTACCGTATGGCGGCGGAAGTGACCTGCTCACAGGCCGTATTGACGCCAGAAAATGCGGCGGTAGAAATCGATCGCGTTCTCAGCGACGTGCTCTATCACCGTCGGCCAGGCTACCTTTTATTGCCAAGCGATGTGTGTGATGAGCCGATTCGTACCGAGCTCTATCCCTTAGCCACGCGACAGGATGAGATCATCGGGCTAAATGAATTTGTTCAGGCGGCACGTGAGCTACTTAAACCGGTGCGTAAGGTGGCATTATTGGCTGATTTTCTGGCCGATCGTTTTGGTCAAAAACAGGCCGTTCAGCAGTTGGCTGATTTACCCGGCGTCGCTAGCGCAACGCTGCTGATGGGGAAAGGCGTTCTTGACGAAAGCCAGCCAAACTTTGTTGGCACCTATGCTGGAGGCGCCAGCCAACCCTGCGTAAAGGCCGCGATTGAAAATGCGGATGCGTTGATAAGCGTGGGAGTGAGGTTAACCGACAGCGTGACGGCGGGCTTCACCCATCAGCTTGCAGTGAATAAAACTATCGATATTCAGCCGTTTTCAGCCAGCGTGGCAGGGCGCGTATTTAGTCAATTACCGATGAACGATGCATTAGCTGCGTTGATGGCGCTGGCGCGCGAGCTATGCGTGGAGTGGCAATCTCCCGATGCTCAGCGTGACAATTTACCTGAAGGTCACGGCAATCAGCTTGATCAACATACGTTTTGGCAGCAGGTACAGCGATTTTTACGCGCTGGCGATATCGTGATTGCCGATCAGGGAACCTCGAGTTTTGGCTCTGCCACGTTGCGTTTGCCTCAAGACGTTAGCTTTATCGTTCAGCCACTGTGGGGGTCGATTGGCTACACGTTGCCTGCGGTGTTGGGTGCCCAACTGGCGCAGCCACAGCGCCGCGTAGTGCTGCTGATTGGCGATGGTTCGGCTCAGCTTACGATTCAAGAATTGGGTACGCTGCTGCGTCACGGGCTAAAACCGGTGATTATTTTAGTCAACAACGATGGCTATACCGTCGAGCGAGCGATCCACGGCCCCGAAGAGGTCTACAACGATATTGCCGCATGGAATTGGACTCAAATTCCGGCCGCACTTTCGGTGAACGGCAACGCGGTTACCTACCATGCCGACAGCGGGCAATCTCTGCAAAAGGCCTTTGACGCAAGCAAAACGCCAAAAGCGCTGACGCTGATTGAAGTTATGCTGCCAAAAATGGATGTGCCTGAATATCTGGCGACGCTGAGCAAAGCGATTGCCGAACGTAACGCATCGCATCAATAGTCGGCTGAATAAGTCTCAAGCGGGCATATCCAGTAGATAGTCTTTAATCCAGCTCCCTGCCGGTCCCGGCGGGGAGTTTTTTGACCACACCACGTCGACAGAAATGGATTTTGGCCAGCCGGGCACTGACAGCGGCACCAATTCTTGTTGATGGCAAAACTCCTCCACCAACGCGCACGGTAGTACGCTCCAGCCAAATCCTTGAACCGCCATGCTCAGCAACAACAAATAGTTAGGTGCAGACCAAATCAGCCCATGCATTTGGCTTTGATCGCGCTCGAGATAGGTGCTTAAACGCAGTTCGCGCACGGCATTGAGTTCTTCTGGACGAATACGTTCGCGTAGCGCGAGTGGATGTGACGGGGCGGTATAAATTGCCATCTGGGTTTGTTTGCTTAACCGCGCAACGCCAATATCCGGCGGATAATACTTGCGCGCTTCTATCAGCCCAATGTGGGCGCGGTTTTTTTGCAGCAGATCGATAACGTCTTCATCTTCGCCAATCAGACATTCAAATTCAGTATCGGGATAGCGCTGGTCGAATTGTTGTAACAAGGCTTCTAACGCGCTGGGATGGAAGGTGTCGGAAAGCACAAACGTCAGGCGAGGCTCAATGTTATCCATCAAACGCACGGCTAGCTGGTCTAGGCGCTCGCTGGCGGCCAAAATTTCCTTCACGTGAATCAAAACCCGCTGTCCCTGTTCGGTTAGAACCGGATGACGAGCCGAACGGTCAAACAGCGTTACGCCCAAATCATCTTCTAAATTGGCAATCGCGGTGCTGATGGTGGACTGACTTTTATGCAAACGGCGTGCGGCGGCGGAGAATGAACCGGCAGAAACGGTTTCGACAAAGGCATTGAGTGCTTCGGGAGAGTAACGCATAAAGTATCTATTTTATCGATGGAACCTAATTTTAATATAGCGATAAACCTGAGGATAATCACCTTCTCTGACATGACTCAGAGGATTAATTTGAGGTTTTATTCCGTATGCAACGTAAATCTTTGATGGAACGCGTGTTCCACGCCGTCACTTTTGAGGCCATTGCGACTCTTATCTGTGCGCCCGTTGGCGCGTATTTGATGCAGCGCTCAGTATGGGAGATGGGCGGCCTGACGATTATTCTGGCTACCGCTGCGATGATCTGGAATATCATCTATAACGCGATATTCGATCGCTTATGGCCGGTAAGTCGGGTGGTGCGTAATGTAAAAGTCCGTATTTTCCACGCGCTTGGCTTTGAGTGCGGGTTTATCGTTATCGGCGTTAATATTGCCGCGTATGTGTTAGGCATCTCGATGCTACAGGCGTTTATATTGGAATTGGGTATCATCCTGTTCTTCCTGCCATACACCATGGTTTATAACTGGGTGTATGACACGCTGCGTGAGCGCATTGTTGCACGTCGTGCGGCTCGTAATATGGCGTCAACCCTACGCTAATGCTGTACTCATTCTGCCCGCCTGCGTTATGTTAACTCCTATAGAGAATAGCGGGTTAACAGGAGCAACAGCATGAAAACACTAGGCTTACTTGGCGGAATGAGTTGGGAATCCACGGTTCCTTACTATCGAATTATCAACGAGACCGTAAAAAACCAGCTGGGTGGGCTCCATTCCGCTCGGCTGGTTTTATACAGCGTCGATTTTGCCGAAGTTGAACATTTACAGATGCAGGGCGAATGGCAGAAGGCCGGTGAGCTTTTGGCAGACGCTGCGCAACGTCTACACGCTGCGGGTGCAGAGGGCATCGTGGTGTGCACCAACACCATGCACAAAGTGGCCGAGCAGATCCAATCACGCAGCGGTTTGCCATTGTTACATATTGCCGATGCTACCGCGGCACGCATTCAGGCTAAAGGCTTAACGCGTATTGGCCTATTAGGCACGCGTTTCACGATGGAACAAGATTTCTACCGTGGCCGACTCACCGACGCCTTTGGCATTGAAGTCATCGTTCCCAACGAATCTGACCGCGAAATTATCCACCGCATTATTTATCAGGAACTGTGCTTAGGACAAATCCGTCCTGAATCACGCCAACAATACCGCGAGATTATGCTGCGTTTAGCTGAACAAGGTGCGCAGGGCATTATTTTGGGATGCACCGAAATTGCATTGCTGGTCGACCAAACCGATGCTGACGTTCCCCTGTTTGATACCGCGCAGATTCATGCTGAATATGCTGCGCACTGGGCGTTAGGTAACGAAGACGTTTAAGCGTAGAACGGGTGCAAACAGCGCCTTGCTGAAACGATTTTTGTGATCGGTTTCACTATTGCGTGCCGTAGTGCGGAGTGCCCGTTGTGGGGGCTGATGCGGCTGTGTTTAGATACGGCCAGTCTTTTTTCAGTGGTTCAGGCAGTATTTTTTTGGAGATAGCAGTATGACAACGCACGCACTGGTCGGGGATGTGGGGGGAACTAACGCGCGATTGGCTCTTTGCTCGCTGGAGAACGGTGAAATCTCGCAGGCAAAGACCTATTCAGGGCTGGAGTTTGACAGTTTAGAAGCCACTATTCGTACTTATCTGCAAGAGCATAATGTTTCCGTCAAAGAAGCCTGTATTGCCATCGCCTGCCCCGTGACAGAAGACTGGGTGGCGATGACCAACCACACGTGGGCGTTCTCTATTGCTGAGATGAAAAAAAATCTGGCGCTGGAAAAGCTGGAAGTGATTAATGATTTCACGGCGGTTTCCATGGCGGTTCCTATGCTCAAGCCTGAGCATCTGATGCAGTTTGGCGGCAAAGCACCGCTGAAGGATAAGCCGATTGCTATCTACGGTGCCGGCACGGGGTTAGGCGTAGCGCATCTTATTCATGCCGCCGATCGCTGGATCAGCCTACCGGGCGAAGGCGGGCACGTCGATTTTGCCGCTAACAGTGAAGAAGAAGATCTGATCCTTGAAGTGTTGCGTCCAGAGCTGGGGCACGTTTCCGCCGAGCGTATTTTATCGGGTCCGGGATTGGTTAACCTTTATCACGCCATTGTGAAATCGGATAATCGTCTGCCGGAAAACCTTGCGCCTAAAGACGTTACCGAGCGGGCACTGGCGGATTCTTGCACCGATTGCCGCCGTGCGCTCTCGCTGTTTTGCGTCATTATGGGGCGCTTTGGCGGCAACTTGGCGTTAAATATGGCAACCTTCGGCGGCGTGTATATTGCGGGTGGGATTGTGCCTCGTTTTCTTGAGTTCTTTAAGGCGTCAGGGTTTCGTGCGGCGTTTGAAGATAAAGGGCGCTTTAAGGACTATGTACATGATATTCCAGTTTATCTTATCGTGCATGACTTCCCAGGATTGCTGGGCGCGGGCGCGCATCTGCGTCAAGAATTAGGGATGAAAATCTAGCTAGATTCCCAAAGCTCACTGAAAATAAAAAACTAAAAGCCTGCGCAGGAGACTGAGCAGGCTTTTTTGTGAGCATCAGCAAAATGCATTAAAAATGTTTTTTGACGTATTGCTCCATTTTACTCTTCAAATCAATAAGCTTGGTTGCTGGTGCCTTATTACACTCTTCAATTACCATCGGAGTGACAAACTCGTCAACCTGTTGCTCATCAACGTAATCGCCGCCTTTATAGTGGGTATCTAAATTGCTTACCCAAAATACAACCGGTGTTTGTGCCTGTGTATCAAGCGCCAAAAAATCTTCACAGGACATGTGAATGGGTGTGGTTTTAGATTCTTTGGATTTTGAACCGGTGGCGTTGGTTGTTGCGGCCGGAGCGTCTAACGTTAAGACTGCGTTGTTCTGCGCATTATTGCTTTGTGAATCACTGTTTTGAACCGATGCTGCGTAGGTGCAGGTGGTTGCCAGAAGCGTGGTTAAAAGCGCTATTGAAAAGGTTTTGTAATTCATCATCGCTATTCTCTCTTCGATCCAACAGAGCAAACCGCTCATAAATACATCATAAAAGTGCCATTTCCGTTGATATCTGTCATAACGAGCGGAAGTGTTTTGTAACACAAATAGTATATAGCACTTTGTGAAATGTTATATTTAGATATTAGCTCTATAAATATAGTTTTTTGGTCTGTTTGCTATGTGCTGATTAGTGCTTTTAACATGAGTTCGGTCGACAATGGATCTCGTGATGAGATCCATTGGTAGGGCGATTGACGAAAAATAGACTTGATTCTATTCGATGCTATAACCGCATGAGTTGGCGGAATGCTTTTATTTTTCCACGGCTTACTGGAACTTCAAACTCAAGATCGGTGAGGCGCAGTACGTAGGTGTTGTTAAACCACGGTACGATCTCTCGGATTTTAGACAGATTGACGCAGTACGAACGATGACAGCGGAAAAACTTCTCTTCAGGCAATCGGTTACAGAATTCAGTAATGTTCATAGGCATCACAAACTCTTCGCGGCGGGTATAGACTCGGGTGACCTTTTCATCCGCCGCGGCATAATAAATATCGTTGCACTCGGTGACGATGATGCGTTCGTCTTTTATCAGGTTAATGGTTTTAGGGGCCGGTCGCGCTACGGTGTTGTTGTTGGTTAACTCCTGCTCGCGCTGGTGGCTGGCCTCTAGTTTTTGCAACATGGTGATGATGCGTGACTCGTGATAGGGCTTAAGAATGTAATCAAAAGCCTCTAGCTCGAAGGCTTCTACCGCATGTTCTTTATAAGCGGTGATAAAAATAATCTGCGGCTTACGAGCGAATTTGCTGAGATTTTGTGCCAGCAGAACGCCGTCCAACGAAGGGATATTGATGTCGAGAAAAATAGCGTCCACTTCGTTATGCTGTAGGTATTTCAGCACATCCAGACCATCATCGAAGGTGCCCACAATCTGAATTTTGCTGTGAGTTCGGATCAGGTAGCTTAACTCTTCCTGCGCTAAAAACTCGTCTTCTACAATAATCGCTTTCATAGCGTATTAACCTCCTTGGGTTCTCGCACCGTGAGTTCGTTGTGCGTAGGAACGCTTGGGGTAATGTAAAAATAGATCTCGGTGCCGGGTTCAAGGCGGCGGATATGCAGACCATCGCCATACAGCAGCTTGACGCGCTGATGTACGTTGAGCAGGCCAATTTTATTATTTGGCATATCGCCGTGCGTCACCCGATCAATGGTTTCTTGGCTGATCCCGTTGCCGGTGTCTTTGATAGAGATCCTTATTCGGTTATCTTTCTTTTTAACCGCAATCGCTACCACGCCCTTGCCGCGACACGGCTGGATCCCGTGCACGATTGCGTTTTCAACTAACGGCTGAATAAGCAGGCTAGGAATAGTTAAATCGACGTCGTCGATGTCAAAAATAACCGTCAACTTACTGCCGAAACGCGCTTTTTCAATCGCCACATAATCCTGGATTTGGTGTAGCTCGCGCTTAATATCGATGTGCTCATCGTTGAGTTCTAGATTAAAGCGCAGATAGCTAGCCAAATTAATGATCAGCTGGCGCGCGGTATCTGGATTGGTGCGAATAGAGGAGGAAATCGCGTTGAGCGCATTAAAGAGGAAATGAGGGTTAATCTTGCTTTGCAGCGCGCGTAGTTCGGCTTTGTCTGCCATTTCGCGCAGCTGTTCAATGCGCGAAACTTCAATTTGCGTCGAGATAATCTGCGATAGGCCGACGGCCATCACCTTCAATGAATAGGTGATTTTGTGCGCGTGGCAGTAATAGATTTTTAGCGTACCGGTGACTTCGCCTTTTTCGCGCAGCGGGATGATAATTTGCGAATGGATCTGCGGCGTGCGATGAGCTTCATCGTTGTTATTTACCGTGATGTCACCGCGCTGAATCGTTTGGCGAGTGACATCGCTAATCAGCTCTTCGCCGATATTGTATTGATCTTCGCCCACGCCGACGTAGGCGAGAATATTTTCGGTGTTGGTGATGGCCACGGCATCGGCGTTGATATCTTCGCGGATGATCCGGCAAATAGTCATCAGCGACTCACTATTGATATTGCGGAAGTACGGCAGCGTTTTGTTGGCGATATCGAGAGCCAGTTTCGCCTGACGAGCCGCAATAACCTCTTTTTCATCTTCAACGCTTTGTACCAACAGCACGATCAAACCGATGCAGCCCGCGCCGAGGATCATCGGTAAACCGATGTGTTCAACGATATCGATCCCTAGTGGTTTAGAGTCGATAAAGACGATAATCAACACCATCGTCAGGCTTTCGCACAACATGCCCGCTAAGATACCCGCGCTCCAGCGTTTTTCTTTCGCCACGCGCTGATGGATCCACGCTGAAATAATCCCAGCAATAATGCTGCTGATTAAACATGGGATCGCGGTGACGCCATCCATATCGATCAAATAGCGATGTACGCCCGCGATGAGGCCGGTGGTGATCCCCACCCAAGGGCCAAAAAGTATCCCACCGGAAATAACCGCGATAATGCGTACGTTGATTAACGCCCCTTCAACGCTGATACCGTTATAGGTACTAAATAGGGCGAAGATGGTAAAAATCGCGGTGACGGCGGCGAGTTCAACCCGCGTATGCTGCTCTTTTTGCAGCAGTTGGCGGAACAGGCGAATGCGTGTCAGAAAAAAGATGCAGATCAGCATCAGAGCGGCGCGTTCAAACACCGCTAGCAGCATATTGAAGTTTTCTTGCAAAATATTATAAACCGAATAATTCAGGGTATTGATGTATGGCGATTATAGCCATAAAGCCCACGTGATGATAATCAACCTGGGCGGTGATACCGATTACCGTAATGAGAAGCGGGGAGGGCGCTCGCCTATAGGCGAAAATCAATCTATCGCAGATGCGCTCTGCGATAGCGGGGGAACTGTTTTGTCGATAGCAAAGCGGGGTTAATTTTGCTCTTCCCACTCGTCTGAGGCGGTTTCACCTTCTTCGGTGTCTAACGGCGGTTCGTACTGGAAGTCGTCTTCATCCCATTCGTAGAGCGTATTCTCAGTAATCCACTCTTCACGAATCTCTACTTCATCATAGTCATTATCAAAAATGGCCTGAGCCGCTTCGCCGTTAAAGAGCGGCACTCCATCTCCGCCTTCATCTTCGGTGGCGTGGAATTCAGCTAGCCACATGATTTCACCGTCTTGCATGACATATTTTTGCAAATTGAGCTGTGCGACCTGGGAGGCGTCATCGCTGTTTTCGTGATCGGCTAAATAGGCTTCGCGGGCGGCGTCGATAGCTTCATCTAAGGTTAGATACATGTCCATGATGTTTCTCGCTATTGGTGGTGGTTATGAAGTTTGAGTTCAAATATCAATTGTTGATAATTTCTGCAAAGGTGCAAGAAAACGGCAAGATTTTTTTGTGCACCCTGTTGGCAAGATATGTGCTCAATCATGACTTTGACTTCTCTGGCTGCTATGGTTCAAGCCTCTTTTACAGAAAAAATGATGACTAAAATGAAAGTTGTATTCCATGTTTCAGAATCAACGCACTGCATTCCAGCGTTTAACAGCGCAACGAATCTGTTGAAAGCGCGCAACGGCAAATATACCGATATTCATATTGTGTTTACCGGTTCAGCCATCAGCACGTTGATTGCTGACAGTGATGAGTCGCCAAATTGGGAGACGTTGCAGCAGGCCAACGTTATTTTACTGGCCTGCGAGAATGCGATGCGGGCGAATAGCATCACACTGGACCGGTTACTGATGGGGGTGAACTCAGTTTCTGCAGGAATATTGGCGCTGGTGGAACATCAGCAAGAAGGTTATTTTTACATCAAACCTTAGCGGATACTTCTATTCGGCGACGCGGATAAACGTTACGTCACTTAAGCAATCGTGTTTATATCGCTTTTACTTTCTTAATTAATGAATTGGTCAATCAGAATTGTGGATAAAAAAGCAGCTTTTTTCTATTAATGGCGGCGCTATGGCTGGCTGGTCTAAATTTATTCAGTGAAATTTTTATCTTGCACAATCAAGCCTTTATTAGGGATCTTCCTAAAAAACACTTAATGTAACATTTTGATTTTAAATGCTAATTTAATTCTGATTGACGTTGGGTATAATTAAATTCAATCCTATTGGGTTGCAACCCTTATTAGGTTGTTGTCGACGGGGTGAGTAATCAATTACTATGCTTCCAACAAACCAATTTATTACTGAGTTCTTCGTTTCGTAGAGCACCATCAGGGGGGTATGTGCTAACACATTTATTAACCACCCGGCCCAAGTTTCGCGCTTTAACAGGGCTGGCTGCATCAGTATTTCTGATGCTCGCAACAACACAGGCATGGGCGTTTTCGCTAGATGATGTTGCAAAAAAAGCACAATCTCTGGCAGGGGAGTCTTTCAAGGCACCTAAAAGCAATCTGCCTTCAGAGTTTCGTGAGATGAAGTTTGCTGACTATCAGCAAATCCAATTCAATCATGACAAACCCTATTGGAATAACCTTAAAACTCCATTCAAATTAGAGTTCTACCATCAGGGTATGTATTTCGATACGCCGGTTAAGATCAATGAAGTGACGGCAACATCGGTTCGTCAGATCAAATATAACCCAGACTACTTTAATTTTGGCTCAGTGAAACACGACCCAGAGGCCGTGAAAGATCTGGGCTTTGCGGGTTTCAAAGTGGTTTATCCGATCAATCAGGCGGGTAAAAACGATGAAATCATGAGCATGTTGGGCGCAAGCTATTTCCGCGTTGTGGGTAAAGGCCAAGTCTATGGTCTTTCTGCGCGTGGTTTGGCTATCGATACCGCACTGCCGTCTGGTGAGGAGTTCCCGCGCTTCCGCGAATTCTGGATTGAGCGCCCGAAAGCAAAAGATAAACACTTGGTGATTTACGCGCTGCTGGATTCTCCACGTGCGACTGGCGCATACCGCATGATTGTGACTCCGGGTACTGACACCGTGGTTGATGTGCAGTCTCGTGTTTACCTGCGCGATAAAGTGGGCGTGCTGGGCATGGCGCCGTTAACCAGCATGTATCTGTTTGGTTCAAACCAGCCATCTACTAACACTAATTATCGACCACAGCTGCACGACTCTGAAGGCCTGTCGATTCATGCAGGTAACGGCGAATGGATCTGGCGTCCACTGAACAATCCTAAACATCTGTCCGTGAGCACTTTCAGCGTTGAAAACCCGAAAGGTTTTGGCCTGCTGCAGCGTACTCGTGATTTCTCTCAGTACGAAGACCTAGACGATCGTTACGATCTGCGTCCGGGCGCTTGGGTTGAACCACGCGGTGTTTGGGGTAAAGGTAAAGTTCAGCTGGTGGAAATTCCAACCGCCGATGAAACCAACGATAACATCGTTGCATTCTGGATCCCGGCAAGCCTGCCAGACGTCGGAAAACCTATTAATCTGGATTACCGTCTACACTTCACTCGTGATGAAGCAAAATTGCATGACCCTGCGTTAGCGTGGGTTAAGCAGACTATGCGTTCTACCGGTGATGTGAAGCAGTCTAACCTGATTCGTGAGCCTGACGGCACAACTGCGCTGATTGTTGACTTTGTTGGTCCAGCACTGAAAGCGTTGACGCCTGATGCGCCTGTAACCACTCAGGTGACAACGGATGACAACACTAAACTGGTGCAGAACGATTTACGTTACAACCCGGTAACCGGCGGCTGGCGTCTGACGCTACGCTTCAACGTTATCGACAACAAAAAACCGGTTGAGATGCGCGCTTATCTCATTAAAGAAGATAAACCGCTGAGTGAAATCTGGAGCTATCAGTTACCTGCCAATGAATAAGTCTACTGAGAATGCCGATGCCTATCTAAAGGCATTGGCGATGAGCGCGGAGCAAGAAGCCGCGCTCAGGCAGCAAATGACCGCATCACAGGAAGTTTCTGTGGATGCGGTGCATAGGTCGCTGGCCTCAGACGATGTTCAACTGTCGGATTTAGAGGCGCTCGATGCGCCTCTTTGTTCAGTTGAATCACGTCTTGAAATGGGCTGGTCGGATACGCTGGAAGAAAAAGCATTGCTGACAAAAGATGCGGCAGGACGAACTGCGATCAAAGCAATGCCAACCATCAAACGTACGTCGATGTTTCCTGAAAAGTGGCGTACCAATCCGGTTGGCCGCATGTGGGATGGCCTACTAGGTAGAACGCAGCCGCCGAAACACCAGTTTAAAACCGCGGCAGAGGCCGAGGCTGATAAACGCTGGCGTAAAGTGGGCTCAATGCGCCGCTGGATTTTGCTGATCCTGATGCTAACCCAGACAGTGATTGCCACGTGGTACATGAAAACCATTCTGCCGTATCAAGGGTGGGAGTGGATCGATCCAGCCTCAATGCTGGAGAAACCGATCATGCAGTCGGTGATGGAGCTGCTGCCCTATGTTCTTCAGTTTGGAATATTAGTGCTGTTTGCCATTCTCTTCTGTTGGGTGTCGGCCGGGTTCTGGACGGCGCTGATGGGCTTCCTTCAGCTCTTGATTGGCCGCGATAAATACAGTATTTCGGCCACGACGGTCGGGGACGAAGCGCTCAATCCGAAGCATCGCACCGCACTTATCATGCCTATTTGTAACGAAGACGTATCCCGCGTATTTGCAGGGCTGCGTGCGACCTACGAATCGGTGGTGGCGACAGGACAAATCGAGCATTTTGACATCTTTGTGCTGAGCGACAGCTACGACCCTGATATTTGCGTAGCTGAGCAAAAAGCATGGATGGAGATTTGCAAAGAAGTCGGCGGTGAAGGGCGTATTTTCTATCGCCGTCGTCGTCGTCGTGTGAAACGCAAATCCGGTAACATCGATGACTTCTGTCGTCGTTGGGGCGGAGAATACAGCTACATGGTTATTCTTGATGCCGATAGCGTGATGAGCGGCGATTGCTTAACCAATTTGGTTCGTCTGATGGAAGCCAACCCAAGCGCGGGGATTATTCAATCTGCGCCGAAGGCAACCGGTATGGACACTATGTATGCGCGTATTCAGCAGTTTGCAACGCGTGTATACGGGCCATTATTTACCGCAGGTCTGCATTTCTGGCAGTTAGGTGAATCCCATTATTGGGGCCACAACGCCATTATTCGAGTGAAGCCGTTTATCGAACACTGTGCGTTGGCACCGTTGCCGGGCAGCGGTACCTTTGCTGGTTCCATTTTGTCACATGACTTTGTGGAAGCCGCATTGATGCGTCGTGCTGGTTGGGGGGTGTGGATTGCCTATGACCTGCCGGGTTCCTACGAGGAATTACCACCGAACCTGCTAGATGAGCTTAAGCGTGACCGTCGTTGGTGCCAGGGTAACCTGATGAACTTCCGCCTCTTCTTGGTGAAAGGGATGCACCCGGTTCACCGTGCGGTGTTCCTGACGGGCGTGATGTCGTATCTGTCGGCACCGCTATGGTTTATGTTCTTGGTGCTTTCAACGGCGCTGCAGGTGGTGCATACGCTGATGGAGCCACAGTACTTCCTGCAGCCGCGGCAGCTATTCCCTGTTTGGCCGCAGTGGCGTCCTGAACTGGCGATTGCGCTGTTCTCAACCACCTTGGTGCTGTTATTCCTGCCAAAACTGCTGTCAGTGGTGCTGATTTGGGCTAAGGGTGCGAAAGAGTACGGTGGTTCGTTCCGCCTGCTGATTTCTATGTTGCTGGAGATGTTGTTCTCCGTGCTGCTGGCACCGGTACGTATGATTTTCCATACCGTATTTGTGGTGAGCGCGTTCCTTGGCTGGTCAATCACTTGGCAGTCACCGCAGCGTGATGATGATGCGACGCCATGGAGTGAAGCTTTCCGTCGCCACGGTTCGCAGTGTTTACTCGGCCTTATCTGGGCGGGTGGCGTTGCGGTGCTGGATTTGCGTTTCCTCTGGTGGCTGTCACCGATCGTGGTGTCGTTGATCCTTTCGCCAGTGGTGTCGGTTATTACTAGCCGTCGCACGCTGGGCGTGAAGTGCAAACGTGCCAAGATCTTCTTGATCCCTGAAGAGTATTCTCCTCCGGTTGAGATGGTGGCGACCGAGCGTTACGTTGAGCTTAACAACAAGCGTGAACTCGATCATGGCTTCCTGCGTGCGGTGTTTGATCCTGCGTACAATGCACTGGCTACCGCGATGGCAACTTCTCGTCATCATGCGCATGCTGCAATTGCAAAAGCGCGTGAAGAGCGCGTAGAAAAAGCGTTGAGCACGGGGCCTCAGGAGCTTAGCCGAGACGAGCGTTTGGCGCTGCTGAGCGATCCTGTTACGTTGGCTCGTCTGCATCAGTTACTGTGGAGCACGCCAGAACGCTACCCACAGTGGACTCAGGCTTATCAGGCATTGAAGCCAGTGGCTTAACCGCTTAGCTGAGCTAAATGTAAAAAGGGTGTTTGCCGAAAAGCAAACACCCTTTTTTTATCTCGCGATTAAGGATGGGCTGCGCGGTGAGGCGGGTAGTACAAGATGTCTTGTTGCAGCATAAAGCGTGATGTGATGCTTTTAAGCTCGCCTTGGTAATCAAAGCTGATGATTTCCTGTTTCTCTGACAGTATACAGTTCCCGCTGTTATCCCATTTTTGGCACTCGGTGATATAGGTAACATGAGGCGTTTTGGTGATAGAGCTGAGATCCTTGCCGTTATCGGTAAAGGTTGAAAGGGTGTCATTGTCGTTTTTCACGACTTTCTCTAATCGTCCATCGGGACGATACAGATACATACCAAATCCAGGATTACGGCCAACGGCAACGTAGAAACGCACCTGATCGTCAGGCGTGTAAAAATAGTACTGATTAGTAATGCCGATAGTGTTGTCGCCAGCTTCAACTTCGGTCACCTTCACAATCCGGCCACGATCGTCCATTTTATAGGCGCTGATGAGCTGCGAAACATCTTGCTCATTGCTGGTTTGGACCATCACTACGCTGCGACTCATCCAACCAATATCATCCAGCATTAAGCGACTTTCCCAAACGGGGTTGGGACCGTAGCTTTGGCTGGCGGCCTCGATTTGTCCGTTACGAGCAAACTCGATGCTGATATCGCGCAGCGTATCTTGGCTCTCTGGACCGATAACGTATTGATGATAGCTTTTGGCTGGGCCAACGATATCGCCTTCCATCAAGATAATATTGTTGGAACGCACAATGTGAGAATTGCCAATAATCGGTGGAGCCGCTATCGCGCCAGACGGTAATAACACAACGGCGAGTAGCGTTGCAGCAGCGAGTAAAGTCTCTGGGGGCCGCATTCATGCTCCTTGTTGCGGTATGATTTAGCTAAATCGCGCCTAGAGAAAATCGTCGTCAGGCACAATTTATCGTGACTATCAGTGATGCAAACGTGTCTTAATTAATCATACACTAGGCTAGAAATAGAAGAGGGACTGAATGGGCTATGCGGTAGGAATTCACGGCCCTGAGCGATAATTATTGAGGCGTTGATAGTCGATTTGCGATTTCAATCAGATTGCCGTCTGGGTCGCGCAAATAAATAGAACTAATTTTCCCGGTGGCGCCGGTGCGGGTTACTGGCCCTTCAATAATCTCGACGCCGCAGCCAATCACCCATAAAACTACTTCCTGCAATGGCTGCGCCGTAATAAAGCAGAGATCGGCGCTGCCCGGCGTTGGATGTTTAGCATGTGGACGAAAAGGGGATTTAGCCGCGTGAAGATTGATTTTTTGCTCACCAAACGTGAGCGCCGTACGGCCTTCGCTGCCAAAGGTTTCAACGCCCATCCCCAGAACCTGCTGATAAAACTGTACGGATTTATCGATATTAGCAACGGTGAGGACTAAATGATCCAGCGCGGAGAGTTTAAGCATGGGCAGGCGGCTCCAAAAAATGATGCGAATATGAGTGAAAACGATATCGAAGAATAAAACGTTATTCAGCCACCATAACGTTTTACTCTGATGTTATTCAACATTTACGCAACAGATAGGAGCACAGACCAGATCGGTTATGCGTGACCGCACACTTCGCAGGCAGGGTTTTTAGGTAGCGTCATCGAACGCCACTGAGAGCTCATGGCGTCGTACATCATCAGCCGCCCACGGGGAACCGTGCCGAAATGAGCCAATAGCTTAATGGCTTCCATCGCCTGCGTAGCCCCAATAATCCCGACCAATGGCGACATTACACCCGCTTCCACACAGGTGAGGGCGTTAGCACCAAATAAGCGGCTTAAACAACGATAGCAAGGCTCATCGTCTTGATAGGTAAATACGCTGACTTGCCCTTCCATGCGGATAGCGGCACCGGATACCAACGGCTTATGCAAATTGAAGCACAAGCGATTAAGACGATCGCGAATCTCCACGTTATCCGTACAGTCGAGAACCACGTCAGCCTGTGCGATAAGCGCGGTGAGACCGCTATCCTCTAGCACGGCATCAACGATGTTTATCTGCGTATGAGGGTTAATCTCTTGGAGCGACAAACGTGCCGACTCGACTTTTGGCATCCCGATTCGTGCATCGCGGTGCAAGATTTGGCGCTGCAAGTTAGAAAGAGATACCGTATCGAAGTCGACAAGCGTCAGGGTACCCACGCCAGCCGCCGCCAGATATTGGCTTGCAGGGCAGCCTAAACCACCCAAGCCAATAATTAGCGCATGCGATGCTTTTAGCTTTTCCTGCCCGTCGAAATCAAAACCGCGCAGCACGATCTGGCGGTTATATCGCATCATCTCAGCATCGCTAAGCTCTTCGGGGATCTCTTTGCTCATGCTTAAAATCTCAGCAGCGGATTAAATAGTTCGACATCGACTAGCTCACCGGCTTTGACCGAGCCGCGCTCGCGCTCTAAAACAATGAAAGCATTGCCGAGGGTAAATGAGCTAAAGACGTGTGAACCCTGATGTCCGGTGGTGCGCACCTCTAGCTCGCCCTGAGCATTTGCGCTGACGATGCCACGCTGGAAATCTAAACGACCCGGTGATTTTTTCAGCGGAGTTATCGCCTTGGCTTTTAAGCGCGCCGGTGGCTGCCAGTGGGTATCGCCAGAAAGATGCGCAATCAGCGGTTGCACCAGCTGATAGAACGTCACTACGGCTGAAACAGGGTTGCCCGGCAGGCCGCAGAACAGTGCGCGATTAAGTTGGCCAAAAGCGAAAGGTTTACCCGGCTTCATGGCCAGTTTCCAGAAACTGATTTTTCCGACTTCATCTAAAATTTGTTTGGTGAAATCGGCTTCGCCAACGGAAACACCACCGCTGCTAATCAATAAATCAGCATGCAGATCGCCCGCTTTGAAGGCCTCGCGCAGCGCCTGTGGATCGTCGCGGATAATGCCGAGATCGATAATCTCGCAGTGCATTTGCTCAAGCATTAAACGCACAGCAAAGCGGTTAGTGTCGTAAATCTGGCCATCTTGCAGTGGGGTTCCCACCGGCTGTAATTCGTCGCCGGTTGAAAACAGAGCGACTTTCAGCTTACGTACAACCTTAATTTGAGCAATACCCAAAGATGCCAATAGAGGAAGTTCGGCGGTGCCTAAACGTACGCCGGCAGCTAATACTTCAGCGCCTTGGCGAATATCTTCCCCGGCCAAACGGATATTTTGCCCCTGCACTGGCATCGCTGTAAAACGCACGCCTTGTTCGCTGAGTTCAGCCTGCTCTTGCATGATAACCGCATCGGCTCCAGCCGGTACGGGCGCGCCTGTCATAATACGAATGACGCTGCCTGCTGGCCATTCACCGCTGAACGGGCTGCCTGCAAATGCTTTGCCAGCGACAGGAAGCACGGCGTCTGGCGTGATGTCTTGCAAACGAACGGCGTATCCGTCCATCGCCGAGTTAGCAAACGGAGGAACATTTAACGGAGAAATAACGGGAAGCGCGGTGATACGGCCAGCGGCATCGGTCAGCGCCACGTCTTCAACATCGGAAATGGCTGATGTTTGTGAAAGCAGTTTTTCCAGCGCTTGCTCAATAGAAATCAAATCAGAGGTGTTGTAACAATCCATCGGTTGGCTCCGTGCAGGGTTCCCGACAGCCGATCTCAGCTCAGGAGGGAATAAATAATGCGGCTATTATGGCAGAAATCGAAGAAGGGGAGAACGCTCGCGTAGCCCGCTTATAGTCCGCGTAGGTAGGTTCAGAAGGATATATCGATAGTCATCATTAAAAATGGCCGCAGGTGCGGCCATGAAATTCAGCGTGAATGAAATCTCACCCACATTACGCTAAGCCAAGGTGTTCGGCATGGAAGCGTAGATGATCTTCAATAAACGTCGCGATAGTAAAGTAGCTATGGTCATAGCCCGGTTGGATCCGTAATCGGAGCGACCATTCGTGCTGACGAGCTAATTCGGCAAGTTTGGCGGGTTGTAATTGATCCGCTAAAAACTGATCGTCATCACCCTGATCGATGAGGATCGGGAACGTTGGCTTTTGCTGCGCAATCAGACAACAGCTGTCATAGCGCTGCCAAAGAGACCGATCGTCGCCCAGGTAGGCCGCGAAGGCTTTTCGCCCCCAAGGTACCTGCGTTGGGTTAACGATAGGCGCAAAGGCAGACACCGACGAATACTGATGTGGATTACGTAATGCCAACGTCAGAGCGCCATGTCCGCCCATCGAGTGACCGCTGATGGACTGTTTATCACTGACGTTGAAATGTTCGCGAATAAGCGCTGGCAATTCCTGCGTGATGTAATCATCCATTCGATAATGGCTATTCCACGGCGCCTGCGTGGCGTTGAGATAAAAACCAGCCCCTTGTCCCAGATCGTAACCCGCATCGTTAGGCACTTCATCGCCGCGCGGGCTGGTATCTGGGATCACTAATGCTAAACCTAGCTCAGACGCAATGCGCTGTGCGCCCGCCTTAGTGGAGAAATTTTCGTCATTGCAGGTTAAGCCTGACAGCCAATACAGTACCGGCGGCGGTGCGTCGTCGGCTGTGGGAGGCAAATAGATGCTAAATGTCATTAGACAGTTGAGTGCATCAGATGCGTGGCGATAGCGTTGCTGCCAGCCATTAAACAGACGATGCTCTTCTAACAGTTCCAGTGAATCCACGACGTTCTCCTATCCGAGATAATGGGCGTAAGCATCGCGCCCATTATTTTGGGTATATCCGTTATTCGCTTTGACTAGCGGTCAAAGTGAATGACGGTACGAATCGACTTACCTTCATGCATAAGATCAAAGGCTTGGTTAATGTCATCCAAGCTCATGGTGTGGGTAATGAAATCGTTGAGGGCAAACTCGCCGTCCATATAGCGCTGTACGATATCCGGCAACTGAGTGCGGCCTTTAACGCCGCCGAATGCGGAACCGCGCCATACGCGACCGGTCACCAGTTGGAATGGACGGGTCGAGATCTCTTCGCCCGCGCCCGCAACGCCGATAATAACCGACTCGCCCCAACCTTTATGGCAGCATTCAAGCGCAGAGCGCATTACGTCTACGTTGCCGATACACTCAAAGGAGAAATCGACGCCGCCATCGGTCAGTTCGACGATAACTTGCTGAATTGGTTTATCGTAATCTTTTGGATTAATGACGTCGGTTGCACCTAACTTGCGAGCCAGTTCAAATTTGTCCGTGTTGATATCGACACCGATGATACGTCCCGCGCCTGCCATTTTGGCACCAATGATGGCAGACAGACCGATACCGCCCAGACCAAAGATCGCCACGCTGTCGCCAGGCTTAACTTTAGCGGTGTTGACGACGGCGCCCATACCGGTAGTTACGCCGCAGCCCAGTAAACAAACTTCTTCCAGCGGAGCTTCCTTGCTGATTTTAGCCAAGGAAATTTCTGGCACAACGGTGTATTCAGAGAACGTCGATGTGCCCATATAGTGGAAAATTGGCTTGCCGTCTTTGGAGAAACGCGTTGTGCCGTCTGGCATCAAGCCTTTGCCCTGAGTTTCACGAATGGCTTGGCACAGATTGGTTTTGCCTGACAGGCAGAACTTACATTTGCCACATTCCGGCGTATAGAGCGGGATCACATGATCGCCCACGGCGACGGTGGTCACGCCTTCGCCCACGGCCTCAACGATGCCCGCACCTTCATGGCCTAAGATCGCAGGGAACACGCCTTCCGGGTCTTTCCCTGATAGGGTATAGGCGTCTGTGTGGCACACTCCGCTGGCGACAATGCGAACCAAAACCTCGCCTTTTTGAGGCGGCATCAAATCAACTTCTTCGATGGTTAATGGCTGATTTGGCCCCCAAGCGACGGCGGCGCGAGTTTTAATCATTTGCATGGTGTGCTCCTGGTTCTTTTTGATGTAAGACGATGGCGTGCTCTGACGCGGGAATATCAATAGTCACTGACTGTTCTGCTACGCGCTCTTGCTCAATGATTTGCATTTTAAGCGCACGAATATTGGGATTAAACGCATCGCGTCGCCAGATAAGCCATGTGGCAGTTTGAGCGATATCATCAGGCAATGCGTGTACGGCCACTCGTTCATGACCGGGTAAAAGAGATAGAACCGAGCGTGGGATCATCGCAATACCGGCACCGCTGGCGGCGCAGGCCAACATGGCGTGGTAAGACTGAATTTCCATAATTGCACCGGGTACGGCGCCATCTTGCTGAAACCACGACTCAAAGCGCAGGCGATACGAGCAGCTAGGCCGAAAGGCAAACAGCGTTTGATTGGCGGCGTCTTTAGCGCGCGTAATCGGTGGGTGTTCAAGGCTGGAAATAACGACCATCTCTTCACGAAAAGCGATACAGCCGTTCAACTCATCATGATTGAGCGGACCGTCGACTAATCCTGCGGTAAGCGTTCCCGCACGCACTTTCTCCGTAATCTCCCCCGAAGTCCCCGTCACCAACGAGAGTGCCACCTGAGGATAACGTTGGTGATAGGCCGCCAATAACGTCGGTAAACGCGTTGCAGCGGTGCTTTCCATTGAGCCTAACGCAAAGCTCCCCGCCGGTTCTCCGGCATGGGTGATGCTCATTGCTTCATCGCTGAGCGCCAGAATTCGCTTGGCATAGTTGAGAAAGTTATGCCCCATCGGTGAAAGGCGTAAGCGCTGTTTTTCTCGAATGAACAGATCGGTGCCCAGCTCTTGCTCTAGCTGACGTAAACGGGTGGTCAGGTTAGAAGGAACGCGATGAAGTAGCTCCGCTGCGCGAGCAACCGAGCCAGTTTCAGCTACGCTACAGAACATGCGGAGTTGGGTAAGATCCATACTCATTCTCTTAACGTGAATAATTTTATATAAAATATTCACTTTTCATGATGCTTTTGCAAGCAGAGTTTGTATGAAATCAACTTTATTGACGTTGCAGGGGGGTGACAAACCCAGCTGATAGCGGATATGACAATATAAGATTAAAAGTGTAATGGTGCGGAAGATGGTGATCATGTACACGGTATCGTTGGGGCTTATAAAACACATTTCGTAAATCTAGTTATGATAAAGATAGTTATTAGGTGTTGGCTGTTTTTTTCTTATTGTATTTTAAATAATAAAATAGTTATCAAAGTAAAGAAAAATAATGGCTTATGACGGTAATGAATAAAACGATATTAAAATAGCATATAAACCTTATATCGTACTGTTGTTGCATGATATTTATTATTAATTCGCTTCTATTATAACCATGCTTTTCCTCTGAAGAGGGGAGCAACAGCTGTATATCTTCCTGTTTTCCCATGGCTATGTCTTTACAGGAGGTAAGCGAAAAACGATATCCCTTATTTCTTATTGTTAATATGGTGTTTTTTAACCCACAAATAGCAAGTGCTCGTCTAACTCTATGAATTAATTGTGATAAATTATCTATATACTCGTGGTTTTCAGCATCGTCAGGCCATAGCTCAGCAATAACCTCTTCCTTCGTTAATATTTTATCAGCATGTTTAATCAAGAGTTTTAGCAGCATGATTTCCATATAAGATAAATGAATATAGCTATCTTCATAGCATATACATTGATTGCTAAGATCAATGTGGCATCTTTCGTTTAGCATTAACATAATCTACCTCTCAGGTATAGAACACGTAAAATAGATGCTTGTTATGGCATTGGGTATTATTTTTTTGAACTTTCATGATTTGTCTCTTTCTGTGAATGTACTAAAAATCTTACTTTATTTATTGTGAATATCTCAAGTGAATTGTCACATAATAATTTATATTTTGTTTATACATACATGCAAAAGATCATTAGCAGTAAAATATTCACTCGTGTTATTGATAATGTTAAAATAACGATATCACTATGATAATAGACAAAAAATATTCTTTACAGGAGACGTGATTAATTAATTTTTTGGCTATTTCTGCGTGGATACAGCTGCAACAACATCCCCCTCTAATATCCATATGTTTAGTGTGTGAATGTGGGCGTCAGGTAATGATGCATGATTAACGAAAAATTCATGTATTTAATTTTAAAATTATGTTTATTTAAATATCTTTGGTAGTGAATTATTTAATTAAAATAAAATTATTAATATTTTAAAAATATTAATATTGAAGCGTTAAGTTGTTTTTAAATTTTAATATATTAAATTTTATTTTTCTTGGTGTGTTTTTATTGTTAACTGGGGTTGTGCGAAATAATTCTATTTTTCACATCAAATAAGTTACTCAGTTAATAAGGAAAAAAATATGAACAAGAAATTACACGCGTTAATTTCAACTTCAGTGCTGGCTGCCGGTATTATGCTGTATTGCCAAGGTTCTTATGCTCATGGGTATGTGACTTCTCCACCAAGTCGAGCCTATCAGTGCCAACAAGGTGTTAATCATGATTGTGGCTCAGTCCAATATGAACCACAAAGTATTGAAGGACAGGGGCAATTTCCTTCTGGCGGACCTGCTGATGGTCACTTGGCTAGTGGCGGTAAAGACAACTTTGGCGACTTAGATAGTCAAAGCCCAACCCGTTGGGTAAAAACCTCAATTAAAAGCGGGGATAATACGTTTGTATGGAATCTAACCGCACAGCATAAAACCTCAAGCTGGAAATATTATCTAACCAAGCCAGGCTGGAATAATGCGAAGCCACTGACACGTGCTGATTTCAATCTCAAGCCGTTTTGTCAGTTTAATGATAATGGTGCCATGCCTGATCAGACTGTGACCCATAAGTGTACTATTCCAACAGGTAATACGGGCTATCAGGTTATTCTGGCTGTTTGAAATATTGAAGATACTACCAATGCATTTTATCAAGCAATTGATGTAAACATTACTGATTAATTATAACTCTACTTAAAGTGATTCGATTTGTGTATTTTTTAGAGGCTGCTAATCTGCCTCTAAGAATTGAGTAATATAATTGTCATATTTCAAGTTGTATTTTTGTTGCCTGTATTTTTACAGTCGAATCACTTATTTGAATTAATATTATAGGGATGTGGTCGCTTTTCGCTTCAATGTGAATTGAATTATTTGGCGCATAAACGCTAACGGTACCGCCATGAAATATGGAAGAAATAATATTTTTATTTTAAATAGGATACTATTATGTCGAAGATTATTACTCCCTATGTTGATGTTACCGTGAATGCTGTGTGGGATGACAGCCTCTGAGTTTTACGCTAGAACGGCCATTGCCCCCATGATTGGCCTAAATGGTGATACCAATGCGATTTTCTCATTAGCCGATGCTAAAACCCTATCCAACTTTGTAAAGTAAATGGTATGAGCTTTATTGGCATGTGGTCATTCAATCGTGATGACCCTTCCTGTTATGATTATGTTGATCTATTCACTAGCGGTAACCCTAATCAAAAGCCTCTGGTGACTACACCAGAGTTTTTTCTTCAGCGTTAAAATAACGGATAATGAAAATAAGGTTATCCAACCAGCGCTATTAAAAACAGCCATCAAAATATGAATAAATAGCGATGGGATTTACTTTTTAGCCTTATTACATGCTGCGCATTTACAATCGTGCGTACCGTTGTAAGGCTATTTTTATTCGGACAATGATGAAGCCATCTAACATTTTACCTAGAGCGCCTCAACTTAAAATATCTCATCTTCCAAAAAATTCTTATCTATCTTGATTGAACCAACTGAGCCAGTTTCAACTACGCTACAGAGCATGCGGAGTTGGTTAAGATTCATAATTATTCTCTTATCGTGAATAACTTAATTATAATTATTCACTTTTTGAGACTTGCTTGACAAGGCAATATAGCAACAAATTATTTAACAATTACCTATCATCAAGCGTGATAGGGATGGAAATCCTGCAATGGCAGTGCGTATCGCATTAAGCGGTTTTTTAGCCTTGGTCGTGGCAATGGGAATCGGGCGGTTTGCTTTCACGCCCCAAGTTCCATTGATGATTGCGGAGCATCAGTTTTCACTGACAGGGGCGGGCCTAGTGGCTGCGCTTAACTATCTGGGCTATTTGGCCGGTGCTTTTGATGCCATGCGTGCGAGCAGACAGGTTGAACGGCGGCTACAGCTTGGGCTCTGGGGAGCGGTGTTTTTAACTCTGCTTTCAGCTTGCGTAAGCGGTTTTTGGTGGCATAGCTTAATTCGTTTTATGGTTGGCTGGGCGAGCGGATGGGCAATGGTGTTGGTGGCCGCATGGACGAATGAACGTTTGGCTCATTTCGGAAAACCAAATCTTGCTGCCGCGGTGTTTGCCGGCCCCGGCGCCGGTATTTTTATCAGTGGAATGCTATCGGTCGGAATTAGCGCGCTCAATCTCGATGCGGCTCAGGCGTGGCTGGTTTATGGTGTGTTAGCGCTGGTGCTCATCGGTTTTATCGCCCGTTTCTTACCAAGAGCAGGGGAGCTGCATCGCCCTGACGTGCCTGCTCAGCCTTTAGTATTAACGCCAGCACTTAAACGACTTGTGTGGAGCTACAGTCTGGCTGGATTCGGCTATATTTTACCGGCGACGTTTTTATCACAAATGGCTCATGCACGTTTTCCCGATAGCCTATTTGCCCAGTTTGTTTGGCCAGTATTTGGCTTTGCCGCCGTGGTGGGGATTGGTTTGGGGATTTTGACGCGTCGCTGGCTGCTGACTCAGCAACGCTTAGCGATCGTACTGTGGATCCAAGCATTAGGCATTTTGTTCACGGAAACGATCCCTGGAGTCAGTGGGTTGGTATTAGGAGCATTACTGACCGGCGGCGGATTCTTATGCGTAGTTCAACTTTCGCTGCAATATGGCCGTGAGTTGGCTCCTTCGCACATTCGTTATATGGCAGGGTTGCTGACCACGGGTTACGCCGTTGGCCAATTAGTGGGCCCTATGCTTTCGGCTATTTCAACGGCGCTAACTCATCGTTTAGAGCCTGCGCTGTATATTGCTGCAATAGGTTTACTCGTTGCGGGTGGCTTGGTTTTTCGCACCCAGCCCGTGCGCAGACCACAAACAGAGCGCACTGATGGATAACCGCACACTTTATATGCATTAAACAAATGACGGTTTTTCATGTATAGCTGAAAGAGTATCACTGGATAAAGCGTTCGCACTCCACTAAAGTGATGACAAAATTCTGATGTGATCACCATCAAATTGTGCTCAGAATTAAGATTACCTGCAGGAGAGAATTGATGTCATCGCTAAGTAAAGAAGCAGTTTTGGTTCATACGGCGCTAGAAGCTCGCGGCCTAGAAACTCCCCTGCGAGGGGAAGTGTTAGATCGTGAAACACGTAAACAGCGCATCAAAGAGCACATGACGGAAATCATGCAGTTGCTCAATCTTGATTTGTCTGACGATAGCTTGGCGGAAACGCCACACCGTATTGCCAAAATGTACGTTGATGAGATTTTCTCTGGCTTAGACTACGCGAATTTTCCCAAGATAACCGTCATTGAAAATAAGATGAAGGTTGATGAGATGGTCACGGTGCGGGATATCACGTTAACCAGCACCTGTGAGCACCATTTTGTGACCATCGATGGCAAAGCGACGGTGGCCTATATTCCTAAAGAGTGCGTTATTGGCCTGTCGAAGATTAATCGCATCGTGCAATTCTTTGCGCAGCGCCCGCAGGTACAAGAGCGTTTGACGCAGCAAATTTTGGTGGCGTTACAAACTCTGTTGGGAACCAATAACGTTGCGGTATCTATTGATGCCACCCATTATTGTGTGAAAGCACGCGGTGTGCGTGATGCGACCAGTGCGACGACCACAACTTCGCTCGGTGGGCTGTTTAAATCGAGCCAGAATACCCGTCAGGAGTTTTTGCGCGCGGTACGCCATCACGGCTAATTGAGTGGGAATAATCGGGTGATTGACTCGAAGTGATACAGCGCCGGCCATGTGCCGGCGTTTTTGTCTATACCCGTCATACTTCAAGCTGCTCACGCGTTGGCTGCACCCGCTCACCACAGTCACTTACTGGCGTAAGCTTCTGGGGATTTGCAGGTTTGCCGCCTTCAACCAACTTGAATTATTTTGGGTATCGTTAAAGTACTGTCTATAGGGATCGCCGTTATGCTGCAGCGTTTGCAAAACTCTCAACCCGAAGCGGTAACAAAACCCACCATGCTGAAAACACGCATTGGTACGCTGGATTTTGTACGCGGGCTGGCGATTCTTTGTATTCTTTTAATGAATATCACCGGCTTTGGTTTACCTAAAGCGGCCTATCTTAACCCTGCTTATAACGGCCTCCCCGATGGCGCAGATACGCTGACGTGGGGTCTGTTACATATCTTCGTGCAAGGCAAATTTTTAGCCATGTTTGCGCTGCTGTTTGGGGCAGGGCTTCAGCTATTGTTGCCCAAAGGCAAACACTGGCTGCGTGCGCGTTTATCTTGGCTGGTTTTATTCGGACTAATTCATGCCATTTTCTTTTGGGATGGCGACATTTTATTGGCCTATGGCCTGATTGGGTTAATCAGTTGGCGAATGATCCGCGATGCGACTTCAACCCTTCAGCTGCTGCGCACCGGCCTTGTGCTGTATGTTATTGGATTAGGGCTGTTACTGTTGCTGGGGCTGATTGCAGGGCCTGAGCCGAGCGCATTTTGGCAGCCGGGATATGCCGCCATTCAGTACGAAGGGATTTGGAAAATACACGGTGGCTGGGAAGCATGGCGTAATCGCAGTGATTTGCTCAGCGCAAATCTGATGGCGCTGGCGGTGCAGTATGGTTGGCAGCTCGCGGGGCTGATGCTGGCCGGTGCGGCATTAATGCGCAGCGGCTGGCTAAGCGGCAGTTTCAGCCAGCGACATTATCGGCGAACCGCACTTTGGTCGCTGGTAGTGGGGTTAGGCATTCAGGTACCGACAACCTTAGCGCAGTGGCAAAATGGTTGGGAATATCACGTTAGCGGCTATCTGCTTCAGGTGCCTGCTGAACTGTCTGTCCCGCTAATGATGATCGGTTATGTTTCGCTGATTTATGCCTTCTGGCCACAAATCTCACGGCTAAAACTTGCCTTCGCGCTGCGGCAGGTTGGACGCATGGCGTTGACGAATTATTTGTTGCAAACGCTGCTGTGCACCACGCTGTTCTATCAATTTGCTATGTTTAATCACTGGTCAAGAGCGGCATTGCTTTGGGTTGTTCCGGCGGTATGGCTGGTCAATATTGTTTTCTCGGTGCTTTGGCTGCGTCACTTCAAGCAGGGGCCTGTTGAGTGGCTTTGGCGTAAATTAACGGCGCTTGGCGCTCAAACCAGAGATTAAGCCAAAACGGTTCAAGTGAATTTTGACGCTAAAAATAGGGATAGAAAGCGTGAGTTAAGCTAAAGGTTAATGAAATGTATGAAAACGTTTTCTTTCCTGTGACATATTTCACGCAGCAATGATGAAAAACTGGGTAGCATAGCGCGGTCATATCACGTACGTGCTTTCGACTCAGGGATCTCTATGAATACCATTCGCTGTCCTGCACTATTCCGTGTTTATTTTTATGCTTTTCTTTGCCACCGTGAGCGTCGCGCATGATCACTATTCGTGATGTTGCACGGCTGGCCGGCGTTTCCGTAGCTACCGTATCCCGTGTTTTGAACAATACGGCGATCACCACGCCTGAAACGAAAGCGGTGGTACAGAGCGCCGTAGCCGAGCTCGGCTACCGCCCGAACGCCAACGCGCAGGCGCTAGCCACGCAAAGCAGCGATATGTTGGGTGTGGTGGTGATGGATGTTTCCGACCCTTTCTTTGGCGCTTTAGTCAAAGGCGTTGATGAAGTTGCCCAGCGAGAACGCAAAAACTTGCTGATTGCTAACAGCTATCACGATGCAGACAAAGAGCGAAAAGCGATAGAAATGTTGATTCGCCAGCGCTGCAATGCATTGATTGTGCATGCAAAAATGCTATCAGACGATGAGCTAGTGGCGTTTATGCATCAGGTGCCGGGTATGGTGTTGATCAACCGTATCGTTGCGGGCTATGAACACCGCTGTGTGGGCCTGAATAACTTGGCGGGTGGGCAAATGGCGACGCAATTGTTGCTGGATAAAGGTCACCGGCGGATTGGATTTTTAGGCTCGAACCATCCGATTGAAGACCTAATGATGCGGCAGAAAGGATACGAAACCGCCATGCAACTCGCGGATATCGAAATTGGTAAAGCGTGGTACGCCTATGCTTCGCCCGATCTGCAAGGCGGGGAGGCCGCGATGGTAGAACTCCTTGGTCGCAATCAGCAGCTGAGTGCTGTTTTTGCCTATAACGATGCTATGGCCGCCGGCGCCTTAGCCGTGTTAAAAGAAAATGGTATTTCTATCCCTGAACAATTCTCTATCGTGGGTTTCGACGATATCCCTATTGCACGCTATACCAGCCCTAAACTGACCACGGTCCGTTATCCTATTGTTTCTATAGCTATTTTAGCCTCTGAACTAGCGCTTAAGTCCGTTCATCAGACGCCTCTTTCTGCCAACGGTCATTGTTTTATGCCTACCTTGGTGCAGCGCTGGAGCGTGGGTTCTCGATAATTGTGGTGTAGCTCACTTTGTCAGCAGATTGGCCCATGTAACCGTTTTCAATCTGTGAGTTCATTCACAGATTATTAACATAATCGTGTCTATTCTTGTGGCGTTTTCGCTATCACAAATATCAGTCATACGTGTAAATCGCCCTGATACTCTAGGTTTTTCGGGCGTCAAACCTAGAGTGGCTGGGATATTCTAAATGTAAACGATATGTGTATTTTAAACGGTTCACGTTGGTATTTGCTTTCTTGCCGCAGCGATAGTGGAAACGATAAACAAGGGCGTCTGAAAAATCGGACATCCATGCTGAAATACCCTACATCCAATCGGAGCTTCACATGAATAAGAAGACGTTTACCTTAGCAACTTTGGCGGCCAGCATGATGTTTGGCGTCGCGGCACAGGCGGCAACCACCAATATTGGGGTCACCATCTATAAGTACGACGACAACTTTATGTCCGTGGTACGTAAGGCATTAGAAAACGATGCTAAGGCAGATCCAAGCGTCAAATTGCTGATGAATGACTCACAAAACGATCAGTCCAAACAAAACGATCAGGTTGATGTATTGATGGCGCGTGGCGTGAAAGGGCTGGCGATTAACCTCGTCGATCCTGCGGCTGCGCCAACGATTATTGATAAAGCGAAGGCAAACGATGTTCCGGTCGTATTCTTCAACAAAGAGCCCTCTCGTAAGGCGCTGGATAGCTATGACAAAGCGTATTACGTGGGTACCGACTCCAAAGAGTCCGGCATTATTCAGGGCCAACTGATTGGTAAGCATTGGAAAGCCAATCCTAATTGGGACCTGAACAAAGACGGCGTGATTCAGTTCGTATTGCTGAAAGGCGAACCGGGCCACCCAGATGCCGAAGCTCGTACCACTTATGTAGTGAAAAGTCTCAACGATCAAGGTATTAAAACTCAGCAATTGCAGTTAGATACGGCAATGTGGGATACCGCGCAGGCCAAAGATAAGATGGATGCATGGTTGTCTGGCCCAAATGCGAACAAGATTGAAGTGGTTATCGCTAATAACGATGCCATGGCGATGGGCGCCGTTGAAGCACTGAAAGCACACAACAAAACCTCGATTCCCGTATTTGGTGTCGATGCGTTGCCAGAAGCGCTGGCATTAGTTAAATCAGGTGCAATGGCCGGTACCGTATTGAACGATGCCAATAACCAAGCTAAAGCAACCTTCGATTTGACCAAAAATCTAGCCGAAGGCAAGCCAGCGGGTGAAGGTACCAACTGGAAAATTGAAAATAAAATTGTTCGCGTTCCGTATGTCGGCGTCGATCAGGACAATCTGTCTCAGTTTATTAAAAAATAAGCTTCACCTAAGCCTATATAACAATAACTTTTAAGTTTTAAGCCCGATATTGATTGATGGTTCAACCAGAGGTTATCGGGCTTATTCTTTATGTCATTTTCAGGTGGATGTTATGCCAGATAACTCTTTGATGGGTAACTCGTTGACAGATAGCTCTTTGGCAAAAGATCAGATTTCTAATCAAGAGAACGCATCGATAAAACATGATGATGACGCGTTTTTATTAGAAATGGATAATATCAATAAGTCATTTCCTGGCGTCAAAGCGCTGGATAATGTCAATCTGCGTGTGCGACCACACTCTATCCATGCATTGATGGGGGAGAATGGTGCTGGGAAATCCACGCTATTAAAATGTTTGTTTGGTATTTATCAAAAAGATTCAGGACGTATTCTTTTTCAGGGAAAAGAGATTAATTTCAAGAGCGCGAAAGAAGCATTGGAGCACGGCGTTTCGATGGTTCATCAAGAGCTAAACTTAGTTCTGCAGCGTAGCGTAATGGATAATATGTGGCTTGGTCGTTATCCGATGAAAGGGATTTTTGTCGATCAAGATAAAATGTATCAAGATACTAAAGCGATATTCGATGAGCTCGATATTGATATCGATCCGCGTGAAAAAGTCGCTGGATTGTCGGTATCCCAAATGCAGATGATCGAAATTGCTAAGGCATTTTCATATAACGCCAAAATTGTCATCATGGATGAACCCACCTCATCTTTAACAGAAAAAGAAGTTAATCATCTTTTTACTATTATCCGTAAATTAAAAGATCGTGGATGCGGCATTGTTTATATCTCCCATAAAATGGAAGAGATATTTAAGCTCTGCGATGAAATCACGATCCTGCGTGATGGGCAGTGGATTGCGACCCAAACGTTAGATGGCATGAGTATGGACCAGATCATTTCAATGATGGTGGGACGTTCGCTAACCCAGCGTTTTCCCGATCGGGTTAATACGCCGGGTAAGGTCATCTTGGAAGTCCGTGAGCTGACGTCGCTGCGCCAGCCTTCAATCCGTGATGTTTCATTCGATTTGCATGAAGGCGAGATCTTAGGTATCGCGGGGCTGGTGGGTGCGAAGCGAACGGATATTGTGGAGACCTTATTCGGCATTCGTGAAAAGGTAAAAGGTACGATTCGCTTGCATGGTAAAGCGATTAACAACCATAGCGCGAATGAAGCGATAAACCATGGCTTTGCCTTAGTCACTGAAGAGCGCCGCTCTACCGGTATTTATGCTTATCTCGATATTGGTTTTAACTCGCTGATTTCGAATATTCGTAAGTATAAAAATAAAGTGGGCTTGCTGGATAATCAGCGGATGAAAAGCGATACCCAGTGGGTTATTGATGCTATGCGGGTAAAAACACCAGGGCATCATACATCGATTGGCTCGCTGTCTGGCGGTAATCAGCAGAAGGTAATTATTGGTCGTTGGTTACTGACTCAGCCAGAGATACTGATGCTGGATGAACCCACTCGCGGTATTGATGTGGGGGCTAAATTCGAAATCTATCAATTGATGACCGAGCTGGCGAAAAAAGGCAAAGGCATCATTATTATTTCATCAGAAATGCCTGAACTACTGGGTATTACCGATCGCATATTAGTCATGAGTAATGGCCAAGTTGCCGGTATTGTTGAAACCAAAAGAACATCACAGAATGAAATTCTGAGATTGGCTTCTTTGCATCTATAAATTCTGCATCGGTAATGTTGCACCTGATATTTTAAGGGTCCGAATATGAGCGTATTAAATAAAAAAAGCCTGTTTACCTATTTTAAAGAGGGCGGGATTTATGTTGTTTTATTAGTGCTGTTAGCGATTATTATTTTTCAGGATCCAACATTTCTAAGCCTAATGAACCTGAGTAATATTCTGACTCAGTCATCGGTGCGTATTATTATTGCGCTCGGTGTGGCGGGGCTGATTGTTACACAGGGTACGGATTTATCTGCCGGCCGTCAGGTGGGGTTGGCTGCCGTGGTTGCTGCAACGCTTTTACAGTCTATGGATAACGTCAATAAGGTGTTTCCAAACTTAGACACCGTACCTATTCCATTAGTCATTCTCGTGGTGTGCGCGGTGGGGGCTGTGATTGGTTTAGTGAACGGTTTAATTATCGCCTATCTCAACGTAACGCCGTTTATTACCACCCTTGGTACCATGATTATTGTCTACGGTATTAACTCGCTGTATTACGACTACGTAGGGGCTTCACCTGTAGCGGGCTTTGCACCGAATTTCTCGAATTTTGCACAGGGCTTTTTGCGTTTCGGGGATTTTAAACTCTCTTATATTACGTTTTATGCACTGATCGCGGTCGCTTTCGTCTGGGTGCTGTGGAACAAAACGCGGTTCGGTAAAAATATCTTTGCTATTGGTGGTAACCCTGAAGCGGCGAAAGTTTCTGGGGTAAACGTACCGTTAAATTTGATCATGGTGTATGCACTGTCTGGCGTGTTCTACGCATTTGGTGGGATGCTTGAAGCGGGGCGTATCGGTAGCGCAACGAATAACCTTGGCTTTATGTATGAATTGGATGCTATCGCAGCCTGCGTCGTCGGCGGCGTGTCATTTAGCGGTGGTGTAGGAACCGTTATCGGTGTGGTGACTGGGGTCATTATTTTTACGGTGATCAACTATGGCCTGACCTACATTGGCGTTAATCCCTATTGGCAGTATATTATCAAGGGTGCAATTATCATCTTTGCCGTAGCTCTTGACTCGCTGAAGTATGCGAAGAAAAAATAATTATTAAAAATAAAAAAGCCGGACTTAGGTTCGGCTTTTTTTATGGCATAAGATATTTCTCGGTGTAATCCTCTGTATAATAAATTTATGATGATAAAAATTCATGTATTTCAAATTAAACTTTTAATAAAAACAAATCAGAGTTATTAACATGCGTACACTTCAAAAGTGAATTTTCTATTTGTTAAATATAATCACATTATTAACCTAATAATAAAAAAAGAATGTGCTTGGTTAATTTTTATCTAGGAACATTCTTGATTGCAATAATAATTCTACATTTCTTAGTCCTCAATATGTAATAATCTCCCATCAGGTTTAATACTTGAGGTATTGAGCTAGTAACATAAAGAAATTATGTCTCTTGCTAACTACATATCAAGGAAGTGAGCAGTACTAAACGGATTTTTCTACGAGAATAGACATTTCTTAAATTATAAATCCATAACTTACGAAATGGGCAAACATGAGGTTTCATTGTTTGTTTTCTATCTCTGATATTTTTTCTTTCCAAAGAAGCATATCGATACAATGAGAAACACCATTATCAGGCTGCAAGAAATGATTGTTCCGATGCTTATTTGCATCGTATTGCTGCCTTTATCGCGTGAATTATCGCCTATGGCGAACATTCAAGGGAACGCAATTTTTTTACTTTATCTTCCGTTGGCTTTAGCGATTTCAGTTGTCATGTTATTTGGCATGAAAGGATTCATTCCGCTGTTTATCGTTTATACGTTTTATTATTCAACTTTAAATATCATGAGCTTGACCGAAGCCGTAGTGCTTTCACTGTGTTACGGACTGCCGCTATGGGGAAGTTTCTGCATCATGAATCGTATGGTAGGCGCTCGTTGGCGTTACGATATTGATAGCATGAGCAGTCGTGCATTAGGCATTCGTATGTGCGTATTTGGGTTGCTTTATCCGCTAGCCTGTAAAGGCATGATGCTCGCGTTTGGTTCCGTGTTAGATATGTCTCCAGTAATGGAACGCTATTTTTCGTACAAGCTAGATATGTTCGCGGTGGTTAACGTTGAGGCGCTGGTTTTGTCTTCAATCGCAATTTCGCCCGCCTATTATTATAATTTGCGAATGTTGCTTAACGGAAACTATGCAAAGAAATTTTTTAACCAATGTTTGCGTAATGCTTTTTCAAGAGAAAAACATTGTGTGACATTCATTTGGCTAGGGATTTTATTGGGGGCGCTATTTGCTATTTGTTTCCCCGCGCAGGAAAATTTCAACGTCAGCTACTTTATCCCATTGTTATTTATTTTGTTTACCTACGGAATATTTAGGTTCGGGCATAGAGTTATTTTACTTATGTGGTCATTTACGGCCCTGTGCTTATTTGTTTTTAACTCAAATTTCTCTGTTGAGCTCAATAGTAGTTATCAGATTGCATTTTTATCGGCTTCATTGATTGCTTTTACGGTCTCAATTTTTTATATGGCCGTGATGTTTAAACGCAGCGAAGTGATGAAACGGGTTTATATGCATCTTGCCCGTGTCGATCCGATGGTGGGTTTGGCAAATATTCGTTCATTGAATTTGTATATCGATAAGCATCCGCAGGGTACGCTTTGTTTTCTTCGTTTAACAAATTTAGAAGCCTTGAGCCGCTATCATGGCATGATGATGCGGGTTGATACCAAAAGGCGTATTGCCGCGGTGATTAAGCCGCTGCTTAAACCGGGTGAAGATATCTACCAACTGCCAGGCTGCGAACTGCTGCTTTATCTTGATACGACGGATAACGTTAACCGCATTCATCTGATTCGTCAGCGCCTGTGTGCTGCTCAACTCAGTTGGAAAGACAATCCGGTGATTTTGCGCTACGGCATTGCTTATACTCAGTTTGATGCTGAGGAAGAGTCACTTTATACCAGCGTAGGTAAACTCCATCATCTTTCAGAGCGCGCTAGCCTCGAAAATGAGGTTACCTGTTTAGAGGAAAATGCGCAGTCGATTAGGGAAGAAGTGAGCGAGCGAGTGGTGTGGTTGCGGAAAATTACGACGGCGTTGCTTGAAAACCGTCTCGAGCTTTATGCTCAGCCTATCGTGCATTCGGGAGGAAAGAGTTATTACGAGATATTAGCTCGTCTTCTGGATAACGGTGATGTGATCCCGCCGAGTAAATTTATTCCACTTATTTCTGAGTTTAATTTGTGCGCGCAGTTTGATTTGCTGATGGTTGAAAATGTGGTGAAGCACATTAGTGAAGCGAAATTAGACACCAGTAATACCTGTTTCTCGGTTAATCTGATGCCACTTACCTTGATGCAGCGTGATACTGCGCCACGCATTATTGAAATCTTTGAGCATTACCAAGTCCGTCCAGAAGCGATCATTTTTGAAATCACCGAAGAACAGCATCTTGTTAATGAGAATATCGAGCACTCGACGATTAAAGCGCTACGCGACTACCATTTCAAAATTGCCATTGATGACTTTGGCACCGGATTTTCTAACTATCAGCGTTTGAAATCCTTAAATGCGGATGTCGTGAAAATCGATGGGATATTCGTAAAAGATATTGTCAATAACTCGCTCGACCAGCTGATTATTAAGTCGATTTGCGATATTGCTCGAGAAAAGAAACTGCAGGTCGTTGCTGAATATGTTGAGTCTCAAGAGCAGCTGGAAATGCTACAGCAATTAGGTGTGCAATATTTGCAGGGTTTTTTACTTGGAGAACCTAAGCCGCTAAGCTCTTTCTAAAATTTTATGTTCAATGAACACCGCGTCCTATTGATGTGGTGTTCATTATTTTTTATCTCTGTCTTCTTGTTTTTAAATTTTAATTTAAATTAAAAGAATTGTTTTTTATATTAATAATGTTTTGTTACTTATATTTTTCATGTGTTATGTAGTGGCGATTGTATTTTTAACTGTGAAATTGATGAGAAACTAACATGAAAAATGAGCTTAATATATTTTGTAGTGTTAACTTTGATGGTTTTATCTATATTGATTTTAATACATCAGAGCAGATCGATAATGTTCGCTATAAGCTATGCAGTAATGACGTTGTTGTTGCAGAGAAAGAGAGTGTAGATGTCAGTGAAACAATTTTTTTTGCAGGGGTAGACGAAGGAGACTACACGGTAATTGCTACTGTTACGGCGCAGGATCAGAATATTATTGATGTTTCCTCGCCAACTATTCACGCAAAGAACAGACGGTTTTTTTCACAAACCAAATCAGTGCAGACGATAGAAAGAAAACTAAAAGGGAAAAATCATATCATTGATGGTGTTGTTGATTATTTTCTTGAGATTAAATTTAAAGCTGGAGGTGATAAGAAATTCAAACACGAAAACGTTGATGGAGTTTCACATTTTTCAAGCTTTACCAGAATGCTGATTAAGAATACGGATCTAAATATTAATGATATTTCATTGCTAAAAGTTTTCACATCCGCAATAAGTAATAAACATGGCTATAATTCACTAGGTAATTTATATAAAATTAACGCTACGGCAAGTTTTGATCTATTAGATAAAATATCAGAACAAATTGAAAAACTTGATTATGTTGAATATTGCGCAGTGGTTCCCGTTACCGATAATCTGACTCCGGTTACACAGCCACTCTTTAACGATTCATCAAGATCACATCGGGTTAGATCACTCACTCCCCCTACCGCAACCCCTGATTTTTCAGCCAAACAAACCTACCTTGATGCTGGCTATGGAATGAATGTTAGAGCGGCATGGGCTCTGGAGAATACGGGGTCTAATGTAAATATTCGCCATCTTGATTTTGGCGTTTATCATAATCATGAAGATCTCAAAGGCAATATTACCGTCGTTGCTAGCCGATCAGAGTCTGAAGATTGTAACCACGGTACAGCCTCAACAGGTATTATTGCCGCTGTAAAAAATACTTTAGGTGTGACAGGCATTGCTCATGGCGCTAAGTTTTATTTTTACGACACAGATTATTTAGATTTGATTGTTAAGGATGCATTACCCGGCGATATTGTGAGTCTCAACGTCCAATTTTCTATTAATGGCACTTATGTGCCTGTCACTACTAACAAATCATGGTGGGATAAAATTAATGCTCTTGTTAATCGTGGTGTGGTTGTCATTCTAGCTGCGGGAAATGGCGGTGATGACTTACGAAATCTTGCTGAGTTTGATGACTACGGTGATAACGGCAGCATGCTAGTGGGTGCTTGTGAGCATGACACTGGGCGTTCTTGTTATTTTTCAAATTATTCCCATTCAACATCTTTGGTGAATTCTTGGGGGGACTGGTCAGTGACTTCAACAGGGTATGGCTCATTGCAAATGGCTGAAAATGAACGTTCATACTGTGATGATTTCTCTGGCACATCAAGTGCAACGCCGTTGGTGAGTGGGGCCTTAGCATTAATTCAATCTTATGCCAAAAATAACTATGGCGTTTATTTCAATGCTCATCAAATGCGTGATGTTATTGTGAAGACGGGAGGCAATGAAGGGGTTGTTGATGGAATTGGCTATCGCCCGAATATCGTCGCAGCGATGAAGTATATTGATACTTTGCTGCAAACTTCAGAATGATTTTAATAAAAATAGATTAACTGGCGTCACAGACGATTTAGGGTAAAGCACTGAGTTCCGAATAGGTGACGCTTAGGCTAGCCGCGAGATAATATCTATTTAGCCGCTGGTTTTTCAGCGGCTTTTTCTTGTTTTAAAACCTGCTCAAGTTCTTGCAATTGCTCTGGAGATACCGCTGGATAGCTTTGTGCATCGGCTGGAACTTTATGCACTGCCGGAATGGGGATCATCGGGCCCAGAAAACGAGGTTCACGCTTAAGTATATAGAGATCGGTTAACGCCCCTAGGCGTGCGCCAATTTCCCTTACTCTTATCATCATCATATTTTTTGGCGACGGTACCGCCAGGCATTGCGCCTGTATACCCATGTGAAGCGCAATAAACAGAGCACGCTCACAGTGGAAACGTTGAGTAATGATGGTGAAGTCGTTGGTATCGAATACTCTGCGGGTGCGAACAATGGAATCCAGCGTTCTGAATCCTGCATAGTCGAGCACAATATCGCCGTTAGGCACACCGGCATTGATGAGGTCACGGCGCATCGTTACCGGCTCATTGTAGCTCTGGAGCGCGTTGTCGCCGCTCAACAATAAGTAATTCACTTTGTTGCTGTTGTAAGCGTTAAGCGCGCCTTGGATGCGATAACGGTAATACTGATTGATGGTCCCAGTACTGACATATTTGGCCGTACCTAAAACCACACCCACCTGACGATGCGGTAAATCCTGCACATCTTCGTAAATATACGGCGCAGTTTTCCAGCTAATCCAGCGATCTAGACCAATAGCAGTCACCGCCAGTAAAATAGCGACGGTTAAAATACCGTATATCAGTCGTCTCCACATGATGGTGCCTGCTGTGTCGGTTAGATTTATGTCTGGATGTACTTATGCCTACGAGGCTACTTTACCCGCTAAGGCGACGCAAGCAATCTGAGTATGATTTTCCTAACTTGATGATTTTTTAGACGATGAGGGCGCGTTATTAAAAATAAAGCGTGGTTGTTACGCCACGCTTGGGGGAGGATTCTGGTTGTATTTTACTCAGCGACTTTCACGAAGCTTAGAATGAAGTTCGCTTGTAGATACGATACTGAGGCTGCCAGAAGTTATTATCGATCGCTTGTAATAACGCTTCATCAGAGGTTAATACGGCCACGCCTTGTAGCTGTGCTTCTTTGGCCACTTGGAACGCAATGGAGCGCGATACCTGCTGGATATCTTTAATATCGGGTAGCAGTGCTCCAGTACCTTGCTGTGCCAGCGGTGAGCAATCTGCTAAGGCGCGGCTGGCGGCCATGAGCATGCCGTCTGTGACGCGCTTTGCCCCTGAGGCCAGAACACCGAGCCCAATACCAGGGAAGATGTAGGAGTTATTACATTGCGCGATTGGGAAGACCTGATCTTTATAGCTTACCGGCCCGAACGGGCTGCCGGTAGCGACCAGCGCCGCGCCATCGGTCCAGTTAATAATATCTTCTGGACGTGCTTCAACGCGTGACGTTGGGTTCGACAGCGGCATAACGATAGGGCGCGCGCAGTGGCTGTGCATTTCGCGAATGATTTCTTCGGTAAATAAGCCAGGCTGACCCGAAACGCCGATGAGAACGGTAGGCTTAGCGTTACGCACCACTTCCAACAGTGAAATGGCATCGCTTTCTACTTTCCAGTTCGACAACGATGCACTTTTTTGCACCAGCTTACTTTGGAACTCTAACAGGTTTGGCAGTTTGTCTGTGAGCAAGCCAAAGCGATCGACCATAAAGACGCGTTGGCGTGCCTCTTCATCGCTCAAGCCTTCGGATTTCATCTGGGCAATAATTTGCTCGGCGATACCACAACCAGCAGAGCCTGCCCCTAAGAACGTAATGGTTTGATCGCGCAGCTGGCTACCGGCAGCACGGCTGGCAGCAATCAGACTACCCAGCGTGACGGCCGCAGTGCCTTGAATATCATCGTTGAAACAGCACAGTTCGTCACGATAACGGTTGAGCAGTGGGGTGGCGTTTTTCTGCGCGAAGTCTTCGAATTGCAATAGCACATTTGGCCAGCGGCGCTTCACCGCCTGAATGAATTCGTCAACAAAGGCATAATACTCGTCACCGGAAATACGTGGGTGACGCCATCCCATATACAGCGGATCGTTTAAGCGCTGTGGATTGTTGGTGCCGACATCTAACACAACCGGCAGCGTATAAGCAGGGCTGATGCCGCCGCACGCGGTGTACAGTGACAGTTTACCGATAGGGATCCCCATGCCGCCGATGCCTTGATCGCCTAGCCCAAGGATACGTTCACCGTCGGTTACGACGATAACTTTCACGTTTTGTTTGGTGGCGTTTTGCAACATGTCGTCGATGCGGTCGCGGTTCGGATAGGAGATGAACAGGCCACGCGCGCGACGGTAAATATCAGAGAAATGTTCACAGGCTTCGCCCACCGTCGGGGTGTAAATGATCGGCATCATTTCACTCAGATGGGCATCAAGCATGCGATAGAATAGGGTTTCGTTGGTGTCTTGGATATTACGTAGGTAGATATGTTTATCGTTATCAGTTTTGAAATCGAGATACTGGCGATAGGCGCGCTCGGTCTGTTCTTCAATCGTTTCGACGGCTTCAGGTAACAGGCCATGCAGGTTGAAGTTGCTGCGTTCTTCTTCGCTAAAGGCGCTGCCTTTGTTCAGCAGGGGGAATTCCAGCAGGATCGGGCCTGCGTAGGGGATGTACAACGGGCGTTTACTTTCGTATTCCAGTTCCATGAATAGCACTCTTTATGTCGGGCGGTATACCCATCATATTTCAAGCTGCATTTTTGTTGGCTGTGCTCACTGAACGCATCAATGCAATTCGAATTATTTGGGTATAGTGATCAGATTATCAGAGATTTTAATACGTCATCCCAGCGATCCTAAGAGATACTAATAAGTTGTTCAATGCTTGTTATAGAAAGATGACATTTAGCAGGGAAAGTGCGAGCTAAGTAACACTTTTTTACAGGATTTGGCGAGGAACGAACGGAAACGCAGGGCCGAATGACCCTGCGTTAAAGTAGCTTAAATCTGAACCTGTTCTACTTGAGTGCAGCCTAATGCATGAAGCGTTGCTTGGGTTGCATCCCACTGGGAGAACACGGCGTCTTCTGTTTCAACCAATACCGCGCGGCGTGTACGCAGCACATCTTTTCCTGAAACGTTCATCAGAATCAGTGCGGCCTGCAACGGCGGTAAGCTTGGGTTGAATGCCGCATTTTCAGCATAACGTCCGCTATAAACGGTGCCATCATCGGCTTCCAAGGCAACGCCGCTATAGGCATGGCTATAAGGCGCATGGCTGCGGTTGGCTGCATCTAATGCTGCTAAAGTCAGTTCATCTGCATTCGCTAAGCTGAGGTTATGGTTCTCTTCATCCATCAACAGCGTTTTGATTTCAAGATCGCGTGGGCCAAAAGCATCCGGCAGGTAATCACCCAGCGTGGCGGCCTGACGACCTGGCAGGTTGATGGCCAGCTTGGTTCCGCTATTGAGTTCATTCATAAACTGGCGGCAGTGACCACAAGGCGTGTAGTTAACCGTGATGGAGGCGAGGGCTTTTTCGCCGCGCAACCATGCGTGCGTTACCGCACACTGTTCTGCGTGAATAGTTTGCTGCATTGGCGCGCCCAGAAACTCCATATTGGCACCGAAATACAGGTTGCCGCTAACGCCGCGTGCAACGGCACCGACGTAAAAATTGGAGATTGCTGCCAGTGAGCAGGTGGCGGCCATAGGGAGCAGGGCAAATGCTAATTCGCTGTCGCTCATGCCGGTAGCTTGTTTCAGAACCTCGACTTGAGAAGCGGTGATAACCGCTTGGAAATCAGCATGATTGATAATCGGTGAGAGCGCCGCCTGCAAAGCGGCTGGCAGTTGGCTGAATGCCGCGTCGTATCGTGCGTGCATGGGGGAGCCTCTTAGTTAGTTACGGGAGAGTATTCTAGGCAACCGATTGGCTTTATTATGTGATTATTATCACTATTTTGATGTAATTAATGTAACAAATGAAAGAAGTGTGAGATGTATCGCGGGTTTTTGTGATTTCTGTTTCTTGCTGCCGCTTCATGAACCTCCCCATTTAGGGGAGGGATAGGAAGTGATCTTAGCTAAATAAATGCAGCATCACAGGGAAAAGGAATGGCGCTAACAATGAAGTAATAATCCCGCAGATAACCAGTGCCAGCGAGCTGAATGCGCCTTCCTGAAAATCCATCTCGGCGCAGCGTGCGGTCCCAAGGGCATGCGAAGCGGTACCCATCGCCAAACCACGCGAGGCCTTGGTGCTAATTTTCATCAAGTTCAATAGGGTATGGCCAAATACAGCCCCCAGGATCCCAACGAAAATAACGCATACCGCACTGATTGCTGGGATGCCACCAATCGACTGTGACACGGCCATCGCAATTGGCGTGGTCACTGATTTCGGCATCACTGAAGCAGCGATTTCTGGCGAAGCGCCCATCCACAGAGCAATTGCGGTACCTGAAATCATGGCTGTGGCGCTACCGATAAAGCAGATAGTGATAATGGATTTCCAGCGTGCGCGGATCTGGTGGATCTGCTCATACAGTGGAAATGCTAATGCGACCACGGCGGGTTGCAGCAAACTGTTGAGCGTTGAACTGCCAGCAAAGTAATGCTCGTAAGGAATTTTGAGCAGTAATAGCAATGGAATAATAATTACCATTGATACGAGCAACGGATTCAATAACGGCATATTTAGCTTTTGGGCAATACGTCGCGCCCCAAAAAAGACTAATAGTGTGAGTGGTAAGGACCACCAAATATAAGCCATTATTTTTTCTCCTCGCTGCCGTCGGTAGCCTCACCGATGATGCGTTCGCGATGCACCATATGAGAGCTATAAGCAACGACAACCATAATAATCAAAGTACTCACTAGGCACGATACGACGATAGGCCCAAACTGCTTGGTCAGAACGTCGTAGTACTGCATCACGCCAACGCCGATAGGGACAAACAACAGCGCCATGTAGCGGATTAAGATATTACAACCGGGCTTCACCCATTTTGCCGGCATGATTTGTGACGCCAGCAGGGCAAATAGGATCAGCATGCCAATAATGCTGCCTGGAATTGTGATTGGTAGCAGCGTTGAGATGGCATTCCCTGCAAATAAGCACAGGTAAATTAATATGAAAGCTCTCAAATACTGCCAGCAAACTGAAAATGCTTTTGACATCAGTGAATACCTAAGAAAGAAAACGCATTCATCATACAATTAAAATCAGGAATGTGCTACCGATCACATCATGAAAACAAGTTATCGCAAATATGCCGTTTGTGAAGGTTTTCAGTCAGAAGCCCGTATCAGATGAGATCTTCGGAAGCATGGTTGGATGCGCCCGACAGTCTATAGCCGTACCAGAAAAATGCTAGACCAAAAAGTGATATCACTGCCAGTACGTAGAAAAGCATAGTCGGTGGCGCGAAAGACAGCAAAAAGCCACACAGTATAGGGTTTACCGCGCCGCCTAAATTGCCTAAGTTTTGTACCCCATAATAGCTGCCTTTCAAGTGAGGTGGCGCAATAAAATCGATAAACAAGTATTCAACCGGGATCACAATCACTTCACCGAGGGTGAAGATCGCCATGGCGACCATCCAAATAGGAATGGAACGCTCAGCCAACGCAAACCCAATGAGCCCAAGACAGAAAAAGAGCGTGCCAAACATTAGCCAGCGCAACAGATTTTCTTTATTCATTTTGCGGCTGAGCAAATACTGTAAGCCGATGACGACGGTTGCGTTCACCGTCATTACCGAACCAATCACTTGATAAGCAAACTGCGCATTGCTGACGGTAATGAGATACTGGGACAAGTAGCCAGTAAACTGCCCTGCAACCACTGCACCCATGGTGCTGCCAAGGGTGAAAAAGATCAGCCGCCGGTCGTGGCTTAAGACTTTAAAGGTGGCTCGAAAACTGAGCCGCTGTTCGGTAAACACCGCACCGCCGTTCGTCGGCGGAAGCCCGTAACCGTCTAAGCGTAGCCACAGGGTGAGTCCAACGAGAAAGGCCAGTAGGCCAGAGAGGAAAAACGGCAGCATAGGATAGAATGACGCTGCGAAAACGCCGAGCGCTGGACCAACGGCCCAGCCAACATTGACCAAGGTGTAATTCATAGAAAAGCCGCGAATGCGTTCACTCACCGGCAACCATTCGGCAAAGCAGGCTTTAATGGCAATGCTGAAAATAGAATAAGCGGCGTGCAGTAGCGCCAATACGGGCACCATCCAGAGCACGTCGTTAAGCCATGGCATAATACAAAACGTCAAAGCAAATAGGGCAATGCTGATAATCATCAAACGGTGTTTATCGAATTTATCAACCAGATAACCACCGTAAAAGCTGGCGACAATACCAAGAGCAAGACTGACACCTAAGACTAACCCCACGCTCTCAGGTTCAAGATGAAAATGCTCAGTCATATAGATGGTAATAAAAGGCAGCGTAATGGCGCGCCCTATAGTTAATATGAGCGATGAAATTAATAGCAGGGTAATTAGTGGTGGGAATCCTTTCAGCCTCATATATTGACATCTTATTAGGTGCAGTTTACGCATGGTAAAGGGGCGAACGATAGCTACTGAGTGTATTAGAAAAAACGGAGTCGGCTAGTCTAAACAATAAATTCAATAAGTTATTTATAATTTATGACTCGTTTAGCGATCAATGACTGCTACAAACCAGAAATCGTAAAGAAAATACTGAAGTGAAAAATAAATGTTTGTAAAAGATTCAATGGCAATCCATTACCATTGTTCACTATGTGGCTTATGGGTGCTCGGCAACGAGTCTGGCTTGTTCAGACCATGCGTGGAGCTGTTTTGTATAGATAAATTTGATGGAAGGAAAGGGCTCTAATGGACTGTTCACCGCGATATAAACCAGGCATGGGTAGCTTTCTGGCTGTGATTTTTTAGCAAAATCAAATAGCTCACTTTCATCGACTAAAGGATCTGAATTGGCGTCGAGGTCATATAGGAAAGAGCTAATGACCCATTTGTAATATTCATCATAATTATATATTAGCTGCATAATATTCCTCTCTTTTAAATATATAAATGCAGCTTTATATTTTGTTTTTTTAAGCGCCTAAATACCAGCGCTATTTTCATTAATTTCGTATCGCTGATACTAGCCGGTAATAATAGTGTTTAAAAATCAAATGAAATGAATACAAATGGAAAACTCTGAAAAGTTATTCCTTACTTTTGGTAGCATAATTAATGGCGATAAAAGTAAGTTTAATGGAAAAATACAAGAGTCTTATAGACTCTTGTATTTCGGTGGGTAATGGCGTAATTACACGCCTAACCGATCGCGGATTGTATAATAGGCGGCACCGATAGCGGTGAATGGAATTTGTAAATTTCGTCCACCAAAGAAAGGAAGATGAGGAAGTTTAGCAAAGGCATCAAAACGTTCGGCGTCGCCACGCAGCACTTCTGAAATCAGTTTCCCGGCTAGATGAGTACAGGTAACGCCATGCCCGCTATAGCCTTGCATGTAGTAAATATTATTCTCCAACCGACCAAACTGTGGCATGCGTGATAGGGTCAGCAAGAAATTGCCAGTCCAGCGATAATCAATTTTCACGCCTTTCAATTGTGGGAAAGTTTTCAGCAATTTTGGCACGATGAGATTATCAATATCGTCTGGGTCACGAGCACCGTAAACTACGCCGCCGCCATACAGCAAACGGTTATCGCCGGTTACACGGTAGTAGTCTAAAAGATAATTACAATCTTCAACGCAGTAGTCTTTCGGAATTAATGAGGCAGCCACGTCGGCTTGTAGAGGCTCCGTTGTTACAATTTGAGTACCACACGGCATGCTGCGGCGCGCTAATTCCGGTTCGACTTTATTTCCCAGATAGGCATTCCCCGCGACGATAACGTATTTCGCCTGCACTTGACCTTTTTCAGTCACAACCGTGGCAGGTGTGCCATGCTTAATTTTAACAACCGGAGATTGCTCGAAGATCCGCCCACCTTGCATGCGGATCGCTTCAGCCTCGCCGAGTGCTAAATTGAGAGGATGAATGTGACCACCGCTGTGATCTAATAATCCTCCAACGTAGCGATCGGAGGCGATCTCTTCACGCACGCGGTCTGAATCTAAAAGTTCAAGCTGAGTATTGCCATAGCGTTCCCAATGGGCTTTTTGTTCGATGAGCGTGTGGTATTGCTTGTTATTGAGCGCAACGAAAATGCCGCCGGGTTTGTAATCACAGTCGATGGCGTAACGTTTGATGCGCTGGCGAATAATTTCAGCGCCTTCAAACATCATACTGCCCAGCATTTTTGCGGTGTCCATCCCGTAGCGTTGTTCAATCACGTCAATATCGCGGCTGTAGGAGTTGACCAACTGACCACCGTTACGTCCGCTGGCGCCAAAGCCAATGCGCGCTGATTCTAGCAAAACGACGTCATATCCCGCTTCAACTAGGTGCAGTGCGGAAGAAAGGCCGGTATAACCACCGCCGACGATACACACGTCGCATTGAACGGATTCGGTCAGCTGTGGGTAAGGCGCGTGTGGATTCGCGCTGGCGGCATAGTAGCTATTTACATGTTCAGTCATGATGTTTACTCCAGCGAGATCCAGATAGTTTTCAATTCGGTGAATTTTTCTAGGGCGTGCAGTGACTTATCGCGCCCGTTACCGCTCTGCTTATAACCACCAAACGGTACGGTCATATCGCCATCGTTGTAGTTGTTGACGAATACTGAGCCCGCTTTCAGGCGGCGCGACATGCGATGGGCTTTAGAGAGATCGCGGGTCCAGATGGCTGCGCCTAAGCCATAATCACTGTCGTTTGCCAGCGTGAGCGCTTGTTGTTCGGTGGTGAAGGTCGTAACGGCGAGTACCGGGCCAAAAATTTCTTCACGTGCAATGCGCATTGAATTGTGAACGTCGGTAAAAATAGTGGGACCGAGATAGCTGCCATGTTCACCTTGTGGGTGATCGCGGCCATCCAGATACAGGTTCGCACCTTCAGCAAGCCCTGCAGCGATATATTCATTCACTTTTTCGCAATGATCGGCATCGATAAGCGTGCCCATCACGGTTTCAGGATCGAGTGGGTTACCCGGTCTGAAGGCCTGAGCCTGTTCGCGCAGAATACTGAGAAACTCGTCTTTGATACTTTCTTCCACCAATAAACGCGTGCCTGCGATACACACTTGGCCTTGATTGTAGAAAATACCCGCCGCCGCATTAGCCGCTGCTTTTTGCAGATCGGGGCAGTCGGCAAAAATAATGTTGGCGCTTTTGCCGCCGGCTTCGAGCCAAACGCGTTTCATATTGGAGTCACCGGCGTCTTTCAACAACTGTTTGGCAGTGCGCGTGGATCCGGTAAATGTCAGTACGTCGACGTCCGGGTGGCGAGAGAGAGCTTGTCCTGCGCCTTGGCCAAAACCTGAAATCACGCTCAATACGCCGTCGGGTAACCCAGCTTCTTTGGCTAAACCAGCGACACGTAGAGCGGTTAACGGTGATTTTTCCGACGGTTTTAAAATAACGCTGTTACCCGCGGCTAAGGCTGGCCCGAGTTTCCAGCAGGCTAGCAGGAGAGGGAAGTTCCAAGGCACGATGGCGGCCACAACGCCAACGGGCTCACGTTCAATTAACGCAAGGGCATCTTGAGCCGTTGGCGCAATTTCGCCATACACTTTGTCAATGGCTTCGGCATACCAACGCAGAGAGCGGATAGCTCCGGGAATATCATCACGTAGGCTATGGCGAATAGGCTTGCCGGTATCCAGTGTTTCCAGCAGCGCCAGCTCCTCGTGATGCTGTTCCATTAAATCAGCCAGCTTCATTAGCGTAGCTTTGCGTTTTGCCGGTGGGGAGCGCGACCAATCCCCCCGCTCAAAGACTTCACGCGCTGCGCTAACGGCCTGATTCACATCGTGCTCATATCCCTGAGCGACGCGAACCAGCTCACGCTGACCCGCCGGATCTTCCACGGCAAACTGTGCGCCATCGGCGGCCTGCTGATAACGGCCATTAATAAACAGTCGGTTCTCAATCTCTAGGGCGCGAGCCCGTTGCTGCCAGTACTGCAAATCGTGAAAGTCCATGCGTTCCCCTTAATTCCCTTCGACATGGCATTGCAGGGCAATGCCAACGGCGTTGGGTTTTATCTATATCTCGACATAGGCGTCAGAATGTTGTGGGTGTATGGGCGCTGATAATTCGACATATACGCGCCGACGTATTGCTGAAGCTATGTGGAATGCCGGTGTTAATGGCATAACTTTGTCCGGCTTCAAGGTGATAAATCTGGCCATTGACCGTCAGCATCACTTCCCCTTCCAGCAGGGTGCCTATCTCTTCACCCTGATGTTTTATGCGCTCACCGGTTGTGGTGCCTGGCTCATAAGTTTCGATCATCATGGCTAGCGTGCGGTTAGGGTTGCCGTTGTGAATGAGCTTCATGGAAACCCCTTGGCTGCCAATTTCAATCAAGTCCTCGGCGTTAATCACAACCTGTGGTTCATCTGGCTTTTCCTGTTCGGCAAAAAACTCCGACAGTGACAACCCATAGACCTTGAGCAGTTTTTGCAAGGTGCTAATGGCTGGGCTGACTTTATCTTGTTCGATGGTGCTAATAGCACTGTGCGTTAATCCAGACAGTTCAGCTGCCCTGCGCTGTGACAATCCCAATTGTTGACGGATATGTGACAGGCGTTTTCCTGGCGCCAAGCTGACATCGCTCATATGCATATTTCCTTATTGATAGTTCTTATCAGGCTGGCTGTTTTTTTCAGCACTGGCGTTCTGACAAGCGGTGATAAAACCTTCAAACAACAAGCGGGATAGGGCGTATTCATCGCTATTCCATTCAGGATGCCACTGCACGCCCAAGGCGAATGGGTGATCGTGGACGCTAACCGCTTCCACTAAGCCATCGGATGCCTTAGCTTCGATGCGTAGACGTGGCCCCAGCGTTTTGGCGCCTTGACCATGCAATGAGTTAACCCAGAACTTGTTGCAACCCGGTACTAATTGAGAAAGCAAACCCCCTGCCTGTACCAGTACTTCATGAGAGGGGGCATATTGTTGCTCCAGCGGAAGTTCTGGATCTTCGCGATGCTCCAGTAACTCCGGCTGTTCATACAGGCGGCGATACAGCGTGCCACCGGTTGCCACCACCATTTCCTGTAACCCTCGGCAGATGGCGAAAAGGGGAATGCGCCTTTCGAGTGCGAGGCTAATCAGCGCCATACTCAAACTATCACGCCCTGGATCGGCGTCAGGCTCATCGCCGTTTTCACCATATAGGTGCGGCTGCACATTGCTTGGGCTGCCCGGCAGCATAATGCCGTCCAGATGGGGGAGAAGCGATTCTAATAGCTCAGGTTCAGACAGCGCATGTGGCAGGGCCACCGGAAGTCCACCTGCATTCAATACGGCATTTAGGTACTTTTCTTGCAAGGTTTGCGTTAGGTGCCCGTGCACCCTGTTCCTACACATGACTACGCCAATCACCGGCCTGTTAAATATATTGCCCATACCACCCTCTCCGCTTGGTCTAAATTATGAACACATTGCTTCCATACAGCGCCTTTCCGTTCAATATTTTCTCAATCTAGCAGTGGTAAGCGTAATATTCAAACTAATTGCAACACTTGCGAAACATTTTGTTTGCATCTACATTTCAATTATGGACATTATATCGAGCAGTCCAAACGGTCAGATCCACGGTCTTCAAACAATGGCGGGTGAATCATGCAAACCAATATCGTAGAAGTTGAAAACTTTGTTCAGCACAGTGAAGAGAGACGAAGTAGCGCGTTCCAACGCGAAGTAAAAAATTACTTGGAACGCTATCCCTCCACGCAGCACGTCGATGTACTCCTTACCGACCTTAATGGTTGCTTCCGTGGAAAGCGTATTCCTGTTGCTGGGCTGAAAAAGCTTGAGAAGGGCTGCTATTTCCCTGCGTCGGTGTTTGCGATGGATATTTTGGGCAACGTGGTTGAAGAGGCTGGGTTAGGGCAAGAGCTCGGTGAGCCCGATCGAACCTGTATCCCGGTACTGGGATCGTTAACGCCATCGGCGGCTGACCCTGAATTTATCGGTCAGGTTCTACTGACCATGCTGGATGAAGATGGTACTCCCTTTGACGTTGAGCCACGTAACGTGCTGAATAATGTCTGGCAGCAGCTACGCCAGCGCGGATTATTCCCCGTGGTAGCGGTAGAGCTGGAGTTCTATCTCATCGATCGCCAACGCGACGCCGAAGGCTATCTTCAGCCGCCATGCGCGCCCGGTACTCAGGAGCGAAATACCCAAAGTCAGGTGTATTCAGTTGATAACCTGAATCACTTTGCTGATGTGTTAAGCGATATTGATGAACTGGCGAAGTTACAACAAATCCCAGCCGATGGCGCGGTAGCCGAAGCGTCTCCGGGGCAGTTCGAAGTTAACCTAAACCATACTGATAACGTTTTACTGGCCTGTGATCACGCGCTCTCGTTAAAGAGACTGGTGCGCATGGTGGCTGAAAATCACGATATGCACGCCACCTTCATGGCGAAGCCTTATGAAGAGTATGCGGGCAGCGGTATGCATATTCATATCAGTATGCTCGATAGTAAAGGCCAAAACGTTTTTGCCGACGACGATGGTGAAGACTCTGCATTATTGAAGAAAGCGCTGGCGGGCATGATGGAACTGATGCCTGCGTCGATGGCGCTGTTGGCGCCAAACGTCAATGCTTTCCGCCGCTTCCAGCCGGGCATGTATGTACCGACTCAGGCTTCTTGGGGCCACAACAACCGTACCGTTGCATTGCGCATTCCCTGTGGCGATCGCGACAGCCACCGTGTTGCAGGCGCGGATGCTAACCCGTATCTGGTAATGGCAACGGTGCTTGCGGGCATTCTGCACGGTTTAGACAACACGCTTACGCTGGCAGAACCGATCACCGGCAACGGCATTGAGCAGGACGGCCTGCCATTCCCAATCCGCCAAAGTGATGCTCTGTATGAATTTGAAGAACAGCAAGCGTTGCGCTCGCTGCTCGGAGAGCGTTTCAGCCATGTTTACCATGCCTGTAAAACCGATGAGCTTATTCAGTTTGAACGCATGGTGACTGACACTGAAATCGACTGGATGTTGAAGAACGCCTAATACCCTTTATCTTTCAAATTGTAGATGCGTTGGCTGCCTTCAATCCCCCCAGTCACTTACTAGAGTAAGCTCCTGGGGATTCATTCAGTTGCCGCCTTTCTACAATCTGAAATCTTTTGGGTATTGGCCGGAAAAATGTTGTAACTCCATCCTCATTCTTCTTTTGTCAGGGAAGGAAACGCACAGGGTGGGGGTTCGAAATTTGAAATTCAAATTCAATTACGGAGTACATCATGTCTGAGAATCAAAATCTGTCCGGGAATGCCTCCAACCAGTCATGGCAGAAACGCCGTGAAGAGGCGGTGGCGGGCGGAGTTTCAACATTACTGCCAGCGTTCATTCATAAAGCACGCAACGCTGAGCTGTGGGATATTGAAGGCAATCGTTATATTGATTTTGCAGCAGGGATTGCCGTGCTGAATACCGGTCATAACCACCCTAAAGTGATCGCGGCCGTTCAGGAACAGCTGACGCGCTTTACGCACCCGTGTTTCCAAGTTACGCCTTATCCAGAATACGTTGAGCTGGCGGAGCGTCTGAATGCGCTGGTGCCGATTAAAGAAGCCACGCAAACGCTGTTGCTCACCACCGGCGCTGAAGCGGTTGAGAACGCGGTGAAAGTGGCGCGTATCGCCACCGGTCGCAGCGGTGTGATTGCGTTCCGCGGCGGTTTCCACGGACGTACCTTAATGGGGATGGCGCTGACCGGCAAAGTTGCTCCGTATAAACAAGGGTACGGCCCGTTCCCATCCGGCATTTATCATGCACCATATCCTTCTTCTTACCTTGGCATCACGGAACAGCACGCGTTAGATGCGCTTGATTCCATTTTTGCAGCGGACATCGCACCGAGCGAAGTCGCCGCAATTATTATTGAACCAGTACAGGGTGAAGGTGGTTTCTATGCCGCTCCGGCTGGTTTCCTGAAATCGTTACGTGAAATTTGCGATCAGCACGGCATTGTTTTAATTGCGGATGAAATCCAGAGCGGCTTCTGCCGTACGGGTAAAACCTTTGCTATCGAACATACCGGCGTTGAACCCGATCTGATCACCATGGCGAAAAGCCTGGCGGGCGGCTTCCCGCTGTCTGCGCTGGTGGGCAAAAAGCGCCTGATGGAAAAAGCGTTGCCCGGCGGTTTAGGCGGCACCTACGCAGGTTCTCCGGTGGCTATCGCCGCGGCGCTGGCGGTGACGGATTTGATTAAAGAAGAACAGCTGAACCAAAAAGCTAATCAGGTTGGTGAGCAGATTACGACCGATCTACATGCGTTGGCTGAGCGTTTCGATTGCATCGGTGATATTCGTGTCGTTGGCGCGATGGTAGCGATGGAGTTGGTGGAAAATCGCGATGCCACTAAACCCAATAAGGCGATAACTTCTGCGTTAGTGAAAGAGGCCGGTAAGCAAGGGCTGATTCTGCTCTCCTGCGGCGTGCGCGGTAATGTCATTCGATTCTTAGCACCGTTAACGGCCGAAAAAGAAGTTATAAAAGAAGGTATGGAAAAGTTGGCTTCAGCACTTTCTGTTGTGACAAAAACAGTGCAAAATGCATGACATAAAGATAACCGGTAGTTTACTGTCGGTTATCTTTTTTTTATCACTATGGCGTAACGACTTCGAGTCTACGCACGTGAACAAACGATGAGCCTGCCCATGTATTCACGGCGCAGGCTCCAAATACAGAGCGCGGTCGGAAGATTCGCGCAATAGCCAGAGCAAAAGTAGTTCTCGCGGCTGTTTTCCACTACCGGACCACGGAGCGTTCAGGCGGTAGCGGTTTACTATGATGACGTATCGGGATACGTCTAGAGGATATAATGATGGTGCATGTTTATGTTTATCCGCCGCGCTTGGGCGAACGCCTGAGCCGCAGCGAATACGGGCCAGCTCACTGTTTTATTGGCGCTTTGCTAAATGAACAAACCTATATCTGTAGTCGATTATCCCGCCGCCTAATACGACGTTTCCCCGCGGCCTCTCTGAATGACGTTAATTTGTTACCAGTAGAGGACAAAGGGGGAAACCGTCATGGCGATTAGCCCTCCTCCTGTTGCTCAGGCTAGCGCGCATGAAGCGGGTAAGCCTCAACTACGTAAATCATTAAAGCTTTGGCAGATTGTCATGATGGGCTTGGCCTATCTGACCCCAATGACCGTGTTTGATACCTTTGGCATTGTGTCGGGTATCAGCAATGGTCATGTGCCGATGTCGTATCTTTTTGCTTTGGCCGGCGTGCTATTTACGGCGATTAGCTATGGCAAGTTGGTACGCCAGTTCCCGACGGCGGGTTCGGCCTATACCTATGCACAAAAAGCCATTAACCCGCACGTGGGCTTTTTGGTGGGCTGGTCATCGTTGCTGGACTATCTTTTCCTGCCGATGATTAACGTGCTGTTGGCGAAAATCTATCTCACGGCGATGTTCCCAGAGGTTCCCCAGTGGATTTGGGTGGTCGGTTTTGTGGCGATCATGACCGCGGCGAACTTGAAAAGCGTGAGTCTGGTAGCCAATTTCAATACCGTTTTTGTTTTGGTGCAGATCTCAATCATTGTGGTGTTTATCTTTTTGGTTGTGCAAGGCCTGCATAAAGGCGAGGGGGTAGGCAAAGTCTGGAGCCTCCAGCCATTTGTTAGCGAGAATGCGCATTTGCTGCCGATTATCACCGGCGCTACCATCGTGTGCTTCTCCTTCCTCGGTTTTGATGCGGTAACGACGCTGTCTGAAGAAACCAAGGATGCAGCCAAAACGATCCCGCGGGCGATATTTCTCACCGCGCTGTACGGGGGCATTATCTTTATCTCGGTATCGTTCTTTATTCAGCTGTTTTTCCCTGATATCTCAAGGTTTAAACAGCCGGATGAAGCGTTGCCAGAAATTGCACTCTACGTGGGGGGGAAACTGTTCCAGTCGATCTTCCTGTGCACCACGTTTGTGAATACGCTGGCCTCGGGTTTGGCATCACACGCGAGCGTTTCGCGCTTGCTGTATGTCATGGGACGCGACAACGTGTTCCCTGAAAAAATCTTTGGCTATGTGCATCCTAAATGGCGCACGCCAGCGCTGAATGTGGTGATGGTGGGGATGGTTGCTCTGTCGGCTATCTCGTTTGATCTGGTGACGGCGACCGCGTTGATAAACTTTGGTGCGCTGGTGGCGTTCACGTTTGTGAATATCTCAGTGATTAGCCATTTTTATGTTCGTGAAGGGCGCAACAAAACGTGGAAGGAGCGTTTCCACTTCTTGATTTTGCCGATGATTGGCGCACTTACGGTTGCCGTACTTTGGTTGAATCTGGAGAAAAGCTCGCTAACCATGGGGCTGATTTGGGCCGCGCTTGGGTTTGGCTATCTGGTGTTCCTCACCCGACGTTTCCGCAAACCACCGCCGCAGTTCGAAAGCCAACCGCAGGCGGAATAAAGATCTAAACAGTTATGTCGGGGAGCGAAAGCTCCCCGAATTTTTTGCGAAGCCCTTTCCAATCCTTTGGTTATGCTCTGACATCTCCCCATCGCCATGCTAGTTTTCCCCTCAATAAAAAGGTCATTTAAACAGCAAAAATAATATGGAGTTTTATACCTAAATGGATATAATTGAACGAATGGCAAGGCTTTACCGCAGACCTATCTTTTGGATCGCTGGGTGTAAAAAAGATCTACAGCAGTTGCCGGATGAGGTGAAAGATACGATGGGCTATGCATTGTATCTTGCTCAAATTGGGCGCAAGCACCCGCAGGCAAAGCCATTAAAGGGTTTTCATGGCGCAGGGGTATTAGAGATCGTTGATGATGATGGGTGTGGAACGTATCGCGCTGTTTACTGTGTTCAATTCAAACACGCGGTTTATGTGTTGCATGCGTTTCAAAAGAAATCATCTTCTGGGATTTCGACGCCGCAAACCGATATGGAAAAGGTCAAAGAGCGTTTAAAAGCGGCTCAACAACATGCAAAGGAAAATCACTATGAAAAATAATCTAGAGATCGAAGCCGGTGGCGATAGTGTCTATGAAGATCTTCAGTACACCAACGCTCAAGAGATGCAGGTTAAGGCCCAGCTGGCAGCCATTATTGCTGAGCTGCTACAGGAGCGAGATCTTTCTCAAACGGAAGCGGCTGCGATACTGGGAATGACTCAGCCCAAATTATCTAATTTGCTACGTGGGCAGTTTCGCGGCATTAGTGAGTTTAAAATGCTGTCATGCCTGATGTGTTTGGGCGGCCAAATTAACATTCAGGTTAAAAAGCCACGGCTCAAAACAACTCGCGGGCACTTAACCGTATCAGTGAGCTAAGTGCATTAATGGCCCGGATGGTTTCTTTTTCCGCGCACCATATCGGTAGCTAAATGACGATAGCGCCAGTGCTGTTGGAACAATTCGTAGACGCAAAATGCCAACCCTAGCCAGATGAGGGAGAAGCTAATCATCTTCGGCATATTGATAGGCTCTCCGAAGGCGAGCACCGCCAGTAAGAATTGGAGAGATGGCTCAACATATTGTGCAAGACCAATCACCGTCAGCGAGGTACGTTTAATGGCTGCGGCGAACAGCAGCAGAGGGGCGAAGGTGACCGGTGCCGTCAGAGCATACAGGATATAGGTTTTTGTGCCGGATCCCGCCAGAATGCTGCCACCGGTGGCATGCAGCCAAAGGGTGATGGCAATCGCCAGCGGTAGCATCCACAGGGTTTCTAACGTTAGTGCGGTCATGATGTCGTAGCGAATAAATTTACGCACCAACCCATAAAATGCAAACGTGCTGCCCATTGCTAGGGCGAGAAGTGGAACGTGGCCAAGCAAAATGACCTGATAGACCAAACCCGTGATGGCGAGCACCACGGCGATACGCTGAAAGCGGCTGAGTTTGTCGTGCAGAAACACAACGCCTAACGCAATAGAAAATAGCGGGTTGGTGAAGTAACCAAGGCTGGCATCAAGCACCAGATTATGGGTGAGCGCATAGATAAACGTTGTCCACGAGACGCTCATGATCAGGCCACCTAACAGGCAACAGAACAGAGAGCGTTTATCTTGCCAAACCTGCTGCCATGACGTTCGGTTTTTAAATAACAGACGTAGCAGAAGCAGCAGAGGAATAGACCAAAACAGGCGTTGCGCCAGTAACTCAAGCACGTTGGCATCTGGCAGCATTTTATAGAATAGCGGTGTAATGCCCCACAAGATAAACGCGAGAACGGCCAAGACTGGCCCGTTTTTCAGCCACATATTTACGACCTGTTTTGAATAAAATCTATACCCGTCATACTTCAAGCTGCATTTTGTTGGCCGCGCCTAATCATCCTAAGCATTCACTGTCCGCCTCAATGTAACTCGAATTATTTTGGGTATGTATATTGTAAAATAAAGAAAATACGTCTTCGCGACCTACTTTAACCGTTGGTAAGAAAATCGAGGGTGATGTAGCTCACCCTCAATGATAAATCTTATGAATGTTAACCGACTAACTGCTTTGCATATTCATACAGTTCTTTAAGCTGGGCCAGTTTTTCTGGATTGTCTTCGTGGCGGTTATACAGCTCTTCCAACTGATGAATGTAGGTTTGAACGCGTTCAGGCGTCAGTGCTGCCTGACGATGTAATTGCCAGCGACGCTGTTCATCATCGGTAAGCGTAGCTGGGAAGTTACGTGCGCGATAGCGGAACAGTAAAGGTTGAACGCGTTTATCGTTGAACGTCAGATCGAGAGCCGGAAGATTTTGTGGCAGGGTTTCTCTAATAATTTGCATTGCCGTTCTGTCTGCATCGCTAAAGAAACCATCATACAGCTGGGCGTCAACGTCTTCTGAGGCTTTGAAAGGCTCGGCCTCTGCAAATACCGCGACAACTTTGTCTCGCAGCTCAGGATGGCTGCGCAGAAGTCGTAAATTATCCATACAATGTTGGCGATCAAGACCCAAGCGTTCGGCATTCTCAGGGCGCAACGTTTGGTCTGGTGCAAGTACCGGACATTTGTTGATATGCACGAGTTTTAAAGGAACAGGCGACGCGGTGCCAAGTTCGCTGCGACGAGTATAGAGCCGTTCACGCAGGGCATCGGTATCCAGTTCCAGCAGCGGAGACATATCTCCAGCCAGATCGCACATGATCACCGCATTTTTATTGTCAGGATGCCATGCCAGCGGTGCGACTAAGCTCGTGTTGCCGCGCAGAGCGCCAAACATGCCGGAAATATGCACTAACGGCTTCATGTTTGCGATATCAATCAGCGCTGAAACTTTGTGCTTATTTCTCAGTTGGAACAAATAATCAAACAGCTTAGGCTGTGCTTGTTTCACTAACTTGGCCAGTGCGATGGTGGCATAAACGTCGGCCATAGCGTCATGGGCATTTTCATGTTCTATACCGTTGGCTTTCGATAAATGCTCCAATTTAAAACTTGGCAAACCTTCATCGTTTTCCGGCCAGTTAATCCCCTCAGGGCGCAGTGCGAAGCATGTGCGCAAAACATCGAGCAAATCCCAGCGTGAATTGCCGTTTTGCCAGCTGTACCCATAAGGATCATAAAAGTTACGATAAAAGATATTCCGGCTGACTTCATCATCAAAACGAATGTTGTTGTAGCCCATAATGCAGGTGCCGGGCACGCTGAACATCTGGTTTATTTGCCGGGCAAACTCGGCCTCGCTAACGCCACGCTCTAACGCAACCTGTGGTGTGATGCCGGTGATCATGACGGCTTCTGGCTGAGGAAGATAATCGTCGGCAGGGCGACAATAGATCACCAAAGGTTCTTCAATGATGTTGAAATCAGCGTCTGTCCGCACGCCAGCAAACTGGGCAGGGCGATCTAATGCCGGATGTTGACCAAAGGTTTCGTAGTCGTGGATGAGGAACGTGGGCGCGGCCTTGCTCAAAATAACATCTCTTATCAGAAAACAAAGTGGCGACTAGTGTAACCGCGAAATTGATGAAACCCAAAGGCTGGGACAAAACACGCGGGAAACATCGCATTAATTATTTATCTGGTTGTGCTAAACGGCGTTTGTTGTTTAATTATTTTTTCGATATTGGGTACACTTAGCAAAGATAGGTATTTTCATGCGCTGTTATCCTTAAGGTATCGCTTGTGCGTCTCAATAGAGCAATTTCTCCCCTCGAACATGTGATTTATGGTCACTACAAAGCCATCCACGGAATACGTATGGCGATTGCGTTTGTCATCACCTTCTTGGCGATTCGTCTATTGCACGTACCTGAAGCCACGTGGCCGCTGATCACGATGGTGGTGGTGATGGGGCCAATTTCGTTTTGGGGAAACGTAATTACCCGCGCGCTGCAGCGTATCATGGGCACGGTTTTTGGTGCCGCATCAGGTTTAGTGGCGCTTTATATTGAAGTTTTTTCCATGCCGCTGATGCTGGTGTGGTGTGCGGTCGTCATGTTTGTGTGCGGCGTGCTGGCATTAGGCAAACGGCCCTATATGGGGCTTTTAATCGGGATTACTTTAGCCGTGGTTTGCGGTGCAGGGCCTGGTGACATGAACACCGCATTGTGGCGAAGTGGGGATGTGATTATTGGTTCGTTATTAGCACTGCTTTTTACGTCGATATTCACCCAAAAAGCATTTGTTCACTGGCGTTTAATGATGAGCAAAGAGCTCAAAAATATGAGCAGTTTTTACAGCGCTCATATGTCTCCGAACGTGTTAGAACGGCCTCATTTAACCAATAAGCACCAGCAGATCCTGAATGAACTCGTTAAAATACGCACGCTAATTTCACCGTGCGTGCGTGAAACTCGCATTGATAAAGATGTATTTAATGCTATTCAAGTGATGAGCCGCAATTTAGTTTCCACGCTTGAGCTGTTGACCGATGCCTATTGGGCAACGCGTGAAAGCCATTTTATTATGCTGAATGCGACAAAACTGCGTGAATTCCAAAAGCTGTCGATCAATACGCTGAATGCACTTTCCAATGCGCTGCTCAGCGGAAGCATTGAAGGCAATTTAAGCGATCTGCCTGAAATGGTTGCAGTTTCTGGTGAGCTTAAAGCCTTAATGGAAAATGCTAAAGCGTGTGAAAATATTGAGGCCCCTATCTATGGTTATGTTTGGCTTAATATTGAACTGGCGAAACAGCTCGATGAGCTTAAAGACTTGATCGGTATGGTGTTAAGGAAATAATTGTGACGATCCCTCAGAACGGGGGATCGTCTGTAGTTTGGGCAGTAACATTTGATAGTAACATTTGATAGCAAGATTCGATCGTGAGTGGGTGTCAGATTTTACGGTTCCCGCCATCCCGCTAACGCCTTTCATCTACAATATTTGTTCATTTTGTGACTCTATTCGCTTTTTAGCTTATTGGTGCTTGCCAGTAATTTTCAATTTAATGAATATATAAAAATTCAAGAAAATGAAGATTAATTATGAGCCGTAGTTTTATCAAGAAAGAGGGCGTCGCGCAGAGCAGTTTAGCGCGTTACTTATTGGGTGAGAAATCCGGTAACCGTTTGAAAACCATCGATGAGCTCGCTAGCGAGTGTGGCTTTTCCGTGGGGTTGATACAGGCGGCGTTAAAGACTCTTGAGAAAGCCGGTGCGGTAGCGGTGGAGCGTCGTGGGCGCAATGGCAGCTATCTCGTCAGCATGGATAACAAAGCCTTATTGGCTTTTGCTGATATTGGTAACGTCGTCTGTGCGATGCCACTACCTTACACGCGGCTCTATGAAGGCTTAGCCAGTGGGCTAAAAGCGCAGTTCGATGGAATTCCGTTTTATTACGCCCACATGCGCGGTTCTGACGTCCGCGTCGAGTGTTTACTGAACGGAGTTTATGATTTAGCGGTTGTCTCCCGATTAGCCGCGCAAAGCTATCTTGAAAAAGACGATGTGCGGATGGTGTTGGAGCTCGGCCCACATACGTATGTGGGTGAGCACAAATTGATTTGCCGAGCGGGTAACCCACCGATTCAGCGTGTGGGTCTGGACCCTCGCTCAGCCGATCAGCGCATCATGACAGATGCTTACTTTGTGGGTCAGCCGGTTGAAATACTTGATGTGCCTTACCACGAATGTCTGACGCGTATCGCTAAAGGTGATATTGACGCGGTGATCTGGAACGTCACCAACGATGCGGATTTAGCGGCATATGGCCTAGTAGCCAAACCGTTGGCAGGCGATCCTCGTTTCACCGAGGCTTCAGAGGCCGTGGTGTTAACGCGGGCAGATGATATTCCTATTCAACAACTGCTGCGTACCGTGGTGGATAAAAAAGAGCTGCTTGCCCATCAACAGCGTGTGCTGGCAGGTGTTCAGGAACCGAGTTATTGATGCTATCTCAAGAGGGCAGTATGGAAGAGCGGCTAAATCTGCTGTGTCAGGCAGGAATCATTGATAAGGATATTTGTGACGGTCTGCTGAGCGTCGTCGTGCAGCTTGAAACCGAGTGGTCAATACCCGTTCGCAATGAACAGGGCGAAATGGCGATCACGCATATGGCGAACGCGCTGATGCGTAGTCGTCGTGGTGAAGAGATCGGTCCTTTGGACCCCGACCTAATGGACGAAATGGTGAGCTCGGAAACCTGGCCGCAGTTACAGCCAATTCATAAAGCGATGCTGGCTCCATTCGATGTCCAGCTCCATCCGAATGAAGAGGGATATCTGTTGGCCAATTTGTTCAGTCTATGGATGGTGAGCAGGGGCTAGCAGGCGTAGCGAACGTGAAGTGTCTATAACTTAAATATTCAAAAAAATGATGATTTAAGTTTTTTTATCATCAGCATGGAATTGAGAGGCAAGGGCATGTTTATTGGAGCACTCAAGGCACAAAACCCGGCACTGATTCAGGCCGCTCGTGAGCTATGGCAGCAAGGCGTTATTTTGCCAGATACCTGGGTTGTCGATGTCGATCAGGTCATGGAGAACGGCCGTCTATTGCTTGAAGCGGCATCTAGGCACGGCATGACTCTCTATCTGATGACCAAACAGCTTGGACGCAATCCGTGGCTGGCGAAAAAACTGATCGAGCTCGGCTTTCATGGCACCGTGGCCGTGGATTTTAAAGAAGCTCGTATGTTGCGCCATGCCGAGGCGCAGGTTTCCCATGTCGGTCATTTGGTTCAGTTGCCTAAGTGCCAAGTGTTTGAAAGCGTGAATTTAAATACAGAGATGATCACTGTATTTTCGCTTGAGAAGGCTCGTGAAATATCTGCTGCCGCGCTTCAAATTGGGCGTGTCCAGCCCATTATGCTCAAAGTTTTTGCCGACGACGATAAGTTATACCCCGGGCAAGAGGCTGGCTTTCCTCTTTCTGCACTTGATGACGTTGTTGAGGCGATTGGGTCGCTTTCAGGGGTAAAACTCACCGGTCTAACACATTTTCCTTGCCTGCTGTGGGATGAAGAACAGCAGCAGACATTGCCAACGCCCAATTTGCATACGTTGTTGCATGCTCGCGATCGACTGCGCAAGCACGGCATTGATATTACTCAAATCAATGCGCCATCGGCTTCAAGCTGCAGCACTTTACCCTTGCTCGCCGGTTTCGGTGTCACCCATGCAGAGCCGGGACACGCGCTAACCGGCACTATTCCGGCAAACCAACATGGCACTGAGCCTGAGCGCATCGCGATGCTCTATCTCACTGAGGTTTCTCATCAATTTCAGGGCAACAGTTACTGCTTTGGCGGTGGTTACTACCGCCGTGGTCATGCTCAACATGCGCTGGTTTACCCGCCACTAAGCGATCACGCGCTGCCAGCAAAACTTTTGCCTATCGATGACAGCAGCATTGATTACCACATTCCGCTGGCAGGTGAGTTTCCGGTTGGTAGTCCGGTGGTGATGTGTTTTCGCACGCAGATATTTGTTACGCGCAGTGACGTTGCGTTGGTATCGGGCATTTCTCGCGGTATGCCAGTGCTCGAAGCGCTGTATGACAGCCTCGGCAACCCGGTCCCTGGAGGCCCACATGAATAAGTTTGTGGTTGTGGTAATAGACAGTTTTGGCGTGGGCGCGATGGACGACGTGTCGCAGGTCAGGCCACAGGATATCGGAGCTAACACCTGCGGGCATATTTTGCAGCATTTTCCGCAGCTTCAGTTACCTACGCTGGAAAAACTGGGTTTGATTAACGCACTTGGCTATCAAGTGGGCGCGATGAAGCCGTCAACGGAAGCCGTTTACGGCACGGCGGCTTTGCAGCATGAGGGGGGCGACACTTTCATGGGGCATCAGGAAATTCTCGGTACGCACCCTAAGGCCCCGTTACGCATGCCTTTCTCGGCGGTTATCGATGATGTCGAGCAGGCGCTAATCGCCGATGGTTGGCAGGTCGAACGTATCGGCGATGGTTTGCAATATCTGTGGGTGAATCAAGCGGCGGCCATTGGCGACAATCTCGAAGCCGATCTCGGGCAGGTATTCAACATAAGTGCCAATCTTTCAGCTATCTCGTTCGACGCGGTGTGTTCTATTGGCAAAATCGTACGCCGCTGCGTGCAAGTGGGGCGCGTGATTGCCTTTGGCGGTTTGCTGGAAAGTAGTCAGCAAATTTTGGATGCCGCCGAAGAAAAACAGGGCCAGTTTATCGGCATTAATGCTCCACGCTCAGGTGCTTATCACCGTGGTTTTCAAGTCGCGCATATGGGATTTGGCGTGGACGCTAGCGTTCAGGTGCCGAAAAAACTGCATGATGCAGGCATTAAGACCGTGCTGGTGGGAAAAGTGGCCGATATTGTCCTCAACCCGCACGGTGTGAGCTATCAGAACTTGGTGGATAGCCAGCAAATAATGGATATCACTTTGGCGGAAGTGAGCAAGCCGGGGAGTGCGTTTATCTGTACTAACATTCAGGAAACGGACCTTGCTGGACATGCTCAGGACGTTGAGCGCTATGCCGAGCGGTTACAACTGGTAGATAAAAATCTTGAACGCCTGATGCAAGCCATGGATCAAGGAGACTGTCTGGTCGTGATGGCGGATCACGGCAACGACCCGACGATTGGCCACAGCAAACATACGCGTGAAAACGTTCCGTTGCTGGTCTGGCAGCCGGGCATTGTCCCGGCGCAGCTGGGGGCCAGAGAAACGCTCTCTGATGTTGGGACGACCGCGTGCGACTACTTCAATGCAGCTGCGCCACAGAACGGCACTTCATTCCTTTCGTTGCTACATACCAATGACAACCGAGGCAACCATGACTGAGCAAAAACGCATTGATGCATCGGGCTACACCTATGCCCACGAGCATCTGCATATCGACCTATCGGCGTTTAAAAACAACATTGATTGCCGCTTGGATCAGTACGATCTGATTTGTGCGGAGATGAAATCGCTCTATGGGCAGGGGGTACGCAATATCATCGAAATGACTAATCGATACATGGGGCGTAATCCGCAATTTATGCTGGATATCATGCGAGATACGGGGATGAACGTCATGGCCTGTACCGGTTATTACCAGCATGATTTTTTCCCCGCTCATGTTGCTATCACCAGCGCAGAAAAGCTGGCGAAAGAGATGATCGACGAAATCGAAATCGGTATTGACGGCACTGAGTTGAAAGCGGGAATTATCGCGGAAATCGGTTCCAGCGTTGACGTGATAACCGACGTTGAAGCTAAAGTTTTTGCCGCTGCCGCGATAGCCCATCGTGAAACGGGGCGCCCGATCTCTACCCACACCTCGTTTAGCACTATGGGCCTTGAGCAACTAACGCTGCTAAAAAACCATGGCGTAGACCTTTCGCGCGTTGTCGTCGGCCATTGTGATCTGAAAGACAATCTCGACAACATTCTACGCATGATCGAACAGGGTGCTTATGTCCAGTTCGATACCATCGGAAAAAACAGCTATTACCCAGACGAGAAGCGCGTGGCAATGCTGCAAGAAATTGCCAAACGCGGACTGCTCGACCACGTGATGCTTTCCATGGACATCACTCGCCGTTCCCACCTGAAAGCGAACGGTGGTCTTGGTTTTGACTATTTGCTGACAACGTTTGTGCCTTTGTTGCAGGAGGCTGGCTTCACTCAGGCCGACGTTGATTTGATGTTACGTGACAACCCCTCTGTCTTCTTTAAATAAGGATTTCCCATGAAAAAGATCGGTGTTGCTGGCTTACAGCGTGAACTCATGAAAAAAACTATCGAAACCGCCGCACCAGGCTGCTTTGAAGTATTTATCTATAACGACATGGAAGCTGCGATGAAGGTGAAATCCGGCCAGCTTGATTACTACATTGGCGCTTGTAATACCGGTGCCGGAGCGGCGTTGTCCATTGCCATTGCGGTGATTGGTTATAACAAAAGCTGCACAATTGCTAAACCGGGCATTAAGGCGAAGGAAGAGCAGGTCGCCAAAATGGTTGCGGACGGCAAAATCGCCTTTGGCCTGTCGGTTGAACATATCGAACATGCCATTCCGATGTTGATTGCTCATTTAAAATAAAGGCAGCGCTATGGATTTTTATATTCAAATAGTCGTGGTCGCCTGTCTGACAGGGATGACGGCGCTGCTGGCGCACAAGTCTGCAGCCGTCTTCCACGACGGGATTCGACCGATTTTGCCTCAGCTGATTGAGGGGAATATGAACCGTCGTGAGGCGGGGAGCATTGCCTTTGGTCTCAGCATTGGCTTTGTCGCATCGGTGGGTATTTCGTTCACCTTGAAAACCGGTTTGCTCAACAGCTGGCTGCTGTTTTTACCGACGGATATTCTCGGCGTGTTGGCTTTTAATGGTGTTATGGCATTTGGGTTGGGGGCGATATGGGGCATTTTGATTCTCACCTGCCTGCTGCCGGTAAACCATCTGCTGACGGCGCTGCCAGTGGATGTACTGGGCTCGCTGGGCGAACTGAGCTCCCCGGTGGTTTCTGCTTTTGCCCTGTTCCCTCTGGTGGCTATTTTCTATCAGTTTGGCTGGAAGAGTAGCCTGCTCGCTGCGGTTGTGGTGCTGATGACGCGGGTTATCATCGTGCGTTACTTCCCGCATCTGAACCCAGAATCTATTGAAATTTTTGTCGGTATGATAATGCTGCTGGGCATCGCGATTACTCTGGATCACCGTACTCGCGGGGAGCGTTCGGATGACGATGGGCAGTCGGTTTTTGAGGAGCGCACTTCGCGTATTATCAAAAACCTACCCTATATTGCGATTGTCGGTGGGCTGATTGCCGCCGTTGCCAGCATGAAGATTTTTGCCGGTTCAGAGGTGTCGATCTTTACGCTTGAGAAGGCGTATCACGCGGGTCTAGATCCTGCGCAGTCACAGACGCTGATTAATCAGGCGGCGTTGGCGGAGTTTATGCGCGGGCTGGGCTTTGTGCCGATGATTGCCACCACGGCATTGGCGACCGGCGTGTATGCGGTAGCCGGTTTCACCTTCGTGTTTGCCGTTGGGTACCTGATCTCTAACCCATTAATTGCCTTTGTAGCGGGGGCGCTGGTGATTTCCGCTGAAGTGCTGTTGCTGCGTTCTATTGGTAAGTGGTTGGGGCGTTACCCTTCGGTGCGTAATGCTTCGGATAACATCCGTAATGCAATGAATATGTTGATGGAAATGGCGTTGCTGGTTGGCTCGATCTTCGCCGCGATCAAAATGGCGGGCTACACCGGTTTTACCATCGCGGCTGCGCTTTATTTCCTCAACGAGTCGTTGGGTCGTCCGGTGCAAAAAATGGCTTCCCCCGTCGTGGCGGTGCTGATAACCGGTATTGTGTTAAACATTCTCTTCTATTGCGGCCTGTTCGTTCCGGTCTGATCCCTTGCTCTTGCCTGCCGCGACGTTTGCGGCAGGCTTTGATGGAGAAAACAGTGTGAAAACCTGGCCTTTGCAGAGCCTGACGATGGAGCAGGCGCAGAATAAGCAGTTCCGGCTGGTGGATATTATCTGTCGCCACTTTCCCGGCAGTGACTTTCTCAACGCGGGTGATTTAGGTCTGGTTCCAGGTCTAAATCAGCCACAAATGACGCAACGGGTGGAAGCCGTTCTCGCTGATTTTTTTGCCGCACCGAAGGCTGTTTTAGTGCAGGGGGCGGGTACTGGGGCAATTCGCAGCGGTCTGGCCGCTGTATTGCGGGCAGGCGACACGCTTCTTATTCATGATGCGCCGCTTTATCCCACCACGGCGGTTATTGCTGAGCAAATGGGCTTGCTGCTTGTTCGTGCCGATTTCAATCAGCTTGATGAAGTTGCCCGTGCGATTGAGCAGCATCGCCCGCAGGCGGCGCTTATCCAACACACCCGTCAGAAAATTGATGATTCTTACTCCCTGCGCGAAGTCATCGCCTGTTTTAATCACTACGGATTGTCTTCGCTTACTGACGATAATTACGCGGTAATGAAGGTCGAGAATATTGGCTGTGAATGCGGTGCGACCTTGTCAACTTTTTCGTGTTTTAAACTCTTTGGCCCTGCCGGCGTTGGGGTTGTGGTCGGTGATGAGAACGCGGTGAATGCGGTGCGTAAAAGCATGTACTCCGGCGGTAGCCAGATACAAGGGATACAGGCGATGGAGGCGTTGCGAGGTTTAGTTTTTGCGCCAGTGATGCACGCGGTGCAGGCGCAGGTGAATGATCGTCTGGTGGCTGAGCTGCAAAGCGGGGCAATCCCACAGGTGAAACAGGCGTTTATTGCTAATGCGCAGTCCAAAGTTCTGCTGGTGGAGTTTCATGAACCAATTGCGGAAAAAGTGCTGGCGCGTGCGAAAAAACTAGGCGCGTTGCCGTATCCGGTTGGCGCAGAGTCTAAGTACGAAATTCCGCCGCTGTTTTATCGAGTGTCTGGCACTTTTCTTCTGTCGGATCCAACGCTTCAACAACGCATGATCCGTATTAATCCAAACCGCAGCGGGGCACAGACGGTTTTGCGTATTTTGCAGGAAAGCTGTCGCTTGTTATAGAGCGTAGTAAAACGCCCGATGCGTTTATCCATCGGGCGCAAGATACGCGCTTTTTAGTGCAAACTTAGTGTTTTGCAGCCTGCTGTGCGGCATCGATCCAACCATCAAACGTGGCCTGATGGGCTTTAATCCAGCCGTTTACATGGCGCTCAATATCCGCTTCTGAGTTTTCACCTTGATGCATACGCAGGTTTTGCGCATTAACGTCAGCAATTGGCAATTTCATTTCAGCAAATAATTTTGCCGCCGCTGGGTTTTTCTCGGCGAAGGTTTTGTTAGCTACGATCTGCATATTGTTAACTGGGAAACCGTAGTTAGCACCGTTTGGCAGCTTGGTATCAACATCTTTCAGGCTGCCCGGTAAGGCTGAGAACGGCACCTGTAGCCAAACAACATCACGCCCAGGTTTGAGCACGTCGCTCACCCAATACGGCGTCCATGTGTAGTAAAACACCGGTTTGCCTTCTTTAAAGCGAGTCATGGTGTCGGCAATCAACGCTGAATAGTTGCCTTGATTATGTTCAACCGTATCATTCAAACCGTAGGCTTTGAGCTGATAGTTGATGGAGGCTTCACATCCCCAACCCGGCGTACAACCGGCTAAATCTGCTTTGCCGTCGTTGTTGGTATCAAACAGCTTGGCAATTTTGGGATCTTTGAGCTGCTCAATATTGGTGATGTGATACTGATCGGCGGTTTTTTTGTCGATCAAATATCCCTGCGCCGCCCCTGTTACGTACTGGCCTTCACGGTAGAATTTTTTATCGCCACCGGCGCCGTTATACATATCAGAGTGAAGCTGATCCCAATTCACCGCGAGGAAGGTGGCATCACCCGCCGCAACGGAAGTGTACGCCACGTTGTAATCCACTTCTTTGGTTGGCTGTACGTCATAGCCTAATTTTGCTAGCGCCTTGCTCACCAGTTGGGTCTGGAAAGTCTCTTCGGCAATACTGCTCTGAATTGGCTGTACAGACACGCCTTTGCCCGGCAATTCTGTTGCCTGAGTGGAGAAGGAGATGGAAAGCGTACCGAAGGCCAGAGCGGTAACGGCAAGCATAGATGCGATACGTTGTTGAGTTTGGTTATATTGTTTTGTTTGTGATGTCATGAATATTCCTGTTTGTTTTATCCCTGTGATTTTTGGCGTAGTGCCAATGATTCAGGGTATAGATGGGAAATAGGGCTATCCGCATTCTCTTTGGGAGGATTTAAAGCCCGAAGGGAAGTGCGATGTACCTCCCCCTGAAAGGAGGAGGCTAAGAGGTGTTAGCCGCGCTTAACAAAAAGACGCGCCACTAAGCCTATTGGGCCGGACATATACCAACCCTGCACACCACGGCTACGACGATCGCGCCCTACGGACTGAGTTAAGCGGTCGAGGATAATCGCTAAAATCACGATACCAACCCCGCCGATAGAGGCCAGACCCATATCGAGTCGACCGATACCGCGCAATACCATCTGGCCTAAGCCACCCACCGCAATCATTGAGGCGATAACCACCATCGAGAGCGCTAGCATCAGAGTCTGGTTAACACCGGCCATAATGGTTGGCATTGCTAGCGGTAGCTGCACTTTAAACAGCATCTGGCGCGGACTTGAGCCAAAGGATTCAGCGGCCTCAATCAGATCAGCGGGAACCTGCTGAATCCCCAAGCTGGTTAAACGTACGATCGGCGGCAGCGCAAAGATAATGGTGACGACCACGCCAGGAACGTTACCGATACCAAACAGCATCACGATAGGCACCAAATAGACAAATGCCGGCGTGGTTTGCATGGCATCCAGTAACGGTCTAATCACGCGTGCAGCGCTTTTACTGCGTGCCAGCCAGATCCCTAAGGGCAAGCCGATGAGCATGCAGAAGAACAGCGATGTCAGTACCAGCGCCAGCGTGACCATCGCCTGCGACCAAGCGCCAATGGCACCGATGGCGATTAAGCCAATCAACGTTGCAGCTCCCATGCCAAGACCGGCACACTGCCATGCAATTAAGGCAAATACTAAAATCGCGATAGGCGCGGGCATGCCCAGCAAGATGTTTTGAAATCCGCTGAGGACGAAGTCCACTGGCATACGGATGCCTTGAAAAACAGGGCGACCGTGGCTGACCAACCAGTCGATGCCATGTGTGACCCATGTATCAAAGGGCACCCAAGTATGATGGAACGGATCCATCAGATTAAAATGCTCTGGCTCCGGTGCGGGTGCGCTGCTAAGCCAATCGCTGCCTTGAGCAGCATGGTTGCTTGCTGCATCAGTCGTGGCCGGTGATGAAGACCATGCGTCTGCGCCTTGCGACGCGGATGATGCGCTGGCGGCTGATTCTGCGGGTGCGGTTGCCCATGGATTACTCGTTGCGTCACTCATTGGCTAGGGCCCTCTTTGTCCAGTGCTTGTAGTAGCGTGCCTTTATTGATAATGCCGATAAAAATACCGTCAGCGGATGTCACCGGAACACCACAAGGTGATTGGGCAACCTGCGAAATTAATTCGTTGAGCGAGGTATCTGCATCAACGGCTTCGGGTGCTGACAGCAGGGCAGAATCTAAAGACTGGCCTTGAGAGAGCGCTTGTTTTAATGATTCAACAGAAACGATACCAATATATTTTTGGCCTCGTTCTACCACATAGCCATAATCATGATCTTCATCCTGCAATAATTTCAATGCAGCACGAGGCCCAAATCCTGGCGTTTTTCGGATCAATGAAAGATGTTTACGGCGAGCAATATCTTTCGCACTAAAGACCTGACTAATATCAACGCCTTTGAAGAAGGTCTTAACATAATCATTGGCCGGATTATTCAATATTTCTTCAGGCGTTCCCACCTGTATAACTTCACCGCCTTGCATAATGGCAATACGGTCGCCAATACGCATAGCTTCATCCAAATCATGTGAAATAAATACAATGGTTCTTTGTTGCTGAGACTGAAGTCTAATTAGCTCATCCTGCATTTCCGTACGAATTAAAGGGTCTAGTGCGGAGAACGCTTCATCCATTAATAAAATATCGGGATTAATTGCCATGGCGCGTGCTAAACCAACGCGCTGACGCATACCCCCAGATAATTCATCAGGATAAGAGTTGGCGTGATTTTCTAATCCAACCTGACGCAAGGCATCTAATGCTTTTTGATGGCGCTCAGCCTGAGGCACACCCGATAGTTCTAGCCCAAAGGCGGTATTATCGAGCACGTTCAAATGAGGCATAAGCGCAAATGATTGAAAAACCATACTGATTTTACTGCGGCGAATATTACGCAGCTTCTCTTCAGAGACCTGTGCAATATCTTCACCGTCAATCATGACTTGGCCACGGGTCGGTTTAATCAGACGATTGAGAAGGCGTACCATGGTGGACTTGCCGGAACCTGAGAGTCCCATGATGACAAATATCTCGCCTTCTTCAATGGCCAGACTGGCATTTTTAACGCCAACGGTCAGACCTGTTTTTGCAAATATTTGGTCTTTATGCAGACCTGATTCAATAAGTTTAAATGCGCGGTCGGGATGCTCCCCGAATATTTTGTAAAGGTTCTTAATTTCTATTTTAATAGTCATGCAATAATAGAGTTTCCTATATATAATGAGAAATAGTTCACAGATTATTTAAATCAAATAATCCAAATATTATGAGCGAAATCGTTTAATACCCTAACATAATGAGATGATGAGACAACCCCTAAATTCAGATTAATGCCGTAATTGGGGTTTACATAACCATAAATATTCGTTATGGTAAAATGCTGCTGCGCTTTCGACCTGATTTTAATTTCATCTAATTTTTAAGTTATTTGTGCTGTTAGCCCCCTTCAATGAAGCATAATTATTCCGCTGAATATTCATAATCAAAATCATATTATTTGTTAAGAATGCTCCTAATATTCATTGGCTTTAATCTTTTTATGTAAACATTATTATTAGCTGCGATTACCCGTGCATAGCAGAATATCAGGCTGATTTTTGATGATGAATATGAGAAAATAGACCTCTGTTTCTTTCTGTATCGAGTATCAATGGCGCTTTCTTCCGCAACTAAAAATCAAATTACTCAATGGTATAAAGCCCTTTCTGAGCATATCCCTGATTTTATCCCACGTCCTCAGCAGCGCACGATGATTGCGGAAGTCGCGAAAACGCTAGCCGGCGATGACGCTCGTCATTTGGCCATCGAAGCACCAACGGGTGTTGGTAAAACGCTGTCGTATCTGATCCCTGGGATTGCGGTTAGCCGCGATCAAGAGAAACCTCTGGTGGTGAGTACGGCCAACGTTGCCTTGCAGGATCAGATTTACAGCAAAGATCTTCCACTGCTGCGCAAGATTATCCCCGATTTAAAGTTTACCGCGGCTTTTGGCCGTGGCCGCTACATCTGTCCGCGTAATTTGGCTGCGATGGCGAGCGCTGAAGGCATGCAGGGCGATCTTAAACTGTTTATTGAAGATGATTTACAGCCCAGCAGCGCCGAAGAAAAAGCGCTATGTCAAAAAATCAGCAAGCAGCTTAGCGGCTATCGTTGGGATGGCCTGCGCGATCATCTTGATGAAAATATTGATGATGCACTGTGGGCGAAATTAAGCACCGATCGTGCTAACTGCTTGGCCCGCAACTGCATGTATTTTCGCGAATGCCCTTTCTTTATTGCTCGACGCGAAATTGAGAGCGCTGACGTGGTGGTTGCAAACCATGCGTTAGTCATGGCCGCGTTGGAGAATGAGTCGGTTCTCCCGAATGCCAAAGATTTGCTGCTGGTGCTAGATGAAGGTCATCATTTACCCGATGTGGCGCGGGATGCGTTAGAAATCGATGGCGAGATTACCGCTATTTTTGTTAACAGCCAGGTGGAAGGGATCGCGCGGCACATTGAGCAGTGCGGCGCACAGTACAGCCCCAAAAACCGCCCGAAGCTGATGGATAGCGAGCGTTTAAAAGCCCATTGTGAAGAGATGCGGCAGTTAACCACGGATTTTGACCGCATGGCGACATCGCTACTTCCTGCGGGAAGCAGTGAGCCAAACTATCGTTTCGAAATGGGCGTATTGCCTGAACCGATGGTGGATATTGCTGTTCGTTTATATAAATTGACGGACGGGCTGCGCGGCTTGGCTGAATTCATGATGAATGATTTGCAGGAGAAAACCGGCAGCCACGACATTATGCGATTGCACAAGGCCATATTGCAGATGAGCCGTAGTTTCAGTTATTTAGAAGCGATGACGAAGCTGTGGCGTTTGGCGGCAATGGAGAAAGCGTCCAATGCGCCAATTTCGAAATGGCTAACGCGTGACGTATTCGACAATGTGCAGCACATCTATATGCACTGCGTTGGGATCCGCGTCTGCGATCAGCTCGAGAAAATGCTCTGGCGAAAGATTCCTCATGCGATAGTCACTTCAGCTACGCTGCGATCCCTGAATAGTTTTAACCGGATCAGTGAGCTATCTGGATTAAATGAGAAAGCGGGAGATCGTTTTGTTGCTTTAGATTCCCCGTTTAACCACCCAGAGCAGGGACGTTTGGTGATCCCGCAAATGACACTTGAACCTGCGATGGCACAGGAGGCGGAGCATTTACGCCAAATGGCACATTTTTTCCGTCATGAATGGGAAAGTGGAAAGCACACTGGCATGCTAGTGCTGTTTGCCAGTCAGAGAGCGATGCAAACGTTTCTCAGCTTCGTTCCTGCATTGCGCTTGGGATTGCTGGTTCAAGGCGATCAACCGCGTTACCGCTTGGTTGAAGAGCATTGCCGCCGCGTACGTAAAGGTCAGCAAAGTGCTTTAGTTGGCTTACAGTCATTTGCTGAAGGGTTAGATCTCAAAGGGGAATTGCTCACCCAGGTGCACATCCACAAAGTTGCTTTCCCACCTATTGATAGCCCGGTGATCCTTACCGAAGGTGAATGGCTGAAAACGCTCAAGCGTTATCCGTTCGAAGTACAGAGCTTGCCTGGCGCGTCGTTCACCCTGATCCAACAGGTCGGACGCTTAATCCGAAGCCATGAATGTAAAGGTGAGATTATCATTTATGATCGACGCTTGCTGAGCAAAAGCTACGGTGCGCGTTTGCTGGGCGCATTGCCGGTATTTCCCATCGAACAACGCCCAATGCCGGAGGGCGACCTTCCCGCACTTCCTACGCCGAAGAGCGATACAAAATCAGCCAGCGGCTCGCGTGGCAAGCGTGGCTCTCGCCGTCGCAGCTAAGGTTAGTGAGCAGCACAATTGTCAGGGCAAATAATGCCACGTACTATCCCTAGTATGATGTAAATGTAAATTGGATGAGTACGAGGTGTTGCCGTGGATTATGCACAAATTATTAAAGAAGTTGGGCGAGGGAAGAATCACGCGCGTGATATCAGTGCCGAACTGGCCGAAACGTTGTTTAGCGATATGCTGGCTGGGCGTATTCCAGAGCTGGAACTTGGCGGCATTCTGATTGCTTTGCGCATTAAAGGTGAGTCCGAGCAGGAGATGCTCGGCTTTTATCGTTCAATGCAGCAGCGTTCCGCCAGCCTCAAACTGCCTACCGGTATGCCAATGCCCATTGTGATCCCAAGCTATAACGGGGCACGTAAGCAAGCTAACTTGACGCCGTTATTAGCCATGCTGCTAGCAAGGGAAGGCGTTCCCGTTTTAGTGCATGGGGTTAGCCAAGATCCTAATCGGGTCACCAGCGCTGAAATATTCCAGGCGCTGGGTGTTGCACCAACATGTGATTTGCAAAACATCGATTGGAAAACCGGTAAGCCCGTTTTTATCGGCGTGGAACATTTAGCACCAGAAATGCATCAAGTTTTGTCATTACGATGGCGAATGGGCGTGCGTAACAGCGCGCACACCTTGATTAAAATGATTAACCCTTTTGTCGGTGACGCTTTGCGCATTGCCAGCGTTTCCCACCCTGAATATATCCAGAGAATGGCACGGCTATTCAACCAAACACTCTCGACTGCACTGCTATTGCATGGAACGGAAGGGGAGGCGTATGCCAATCCTCTACGCTGCCCGCAGATGCATTTATGTCGTGAGGGGGAAATGAGTACGCTAGTGACGCGCGAAATGGGAGAGGGGGATAAGCCCGAATTAGCCGAGGCAAAAACAATAGAAGAAACCGTGCGCTGGACGAAACGTTATCTCTGTGGCGAGCTCCCAATCCCTCTGAGTATCAAGCTTCAGGTTGATGCTTGCTTGAATGTCGTCAGTGAGGGGAAAAAGGGCACAAGGAATTAACTTAAAGTCATTTTATTTATTTAGCCACACTAAACGTCTATTTATAGGCGTTTTTTTATGCGGATTTAATCGGGTGAAAATTTTGCGTACATAAATAAAACACTAAGAAAATTCTTTAAATCAGGATTTAATCCTTAAAGTATTATGGATTTAGGGTCTTTATTTGTTTTTTTGGTTCTCGCTAAGCTTATATTTTTATTTTTAAGATCTCTATTTAAGTTGTATCTATCAAAAAAGTTATCCAGTATCCTTTTCTGGACAATTCCATCGTACCCATATTCAACTGTGCATAACAAAGTGTGACTTGCTTGTAACATTATGACTATTATACATCATGAAAATAATGATGCTGTTTTAGACAGCTCAAACCGCAAATTCCAGCCTCCATTCCCACGTGATGATGAAATTGACCTGATTGAATGGTTACTTATTGCAATTAAATCATATAAAACAATTTTAATTATAACGTTCTGTTTTGGTTTATTCGGTTACGGGATTGCTAAAATTCTGCCTCAAAAGTGGACGAGTGATACTGTTATCGTTGCTCCGCAGAGTGAGGAACTGACATCTCTGGATGAATTGAAGCCGCAGCTGGCTATTCTGGGCATCGATTTTAGCGTGGGTGAAAAAGACCTGCTAAGCCTCTTTGTACGTGACTATGACTCTCAGATTTTGCGTCGAGAATATCTTGTTACAACAGATTATTATAAGCGACTCGTCGAGAAAGTGGCTCCTAACGACGAATTGACTAAACGTCAGATACTTGACAGCTTGGCGACCAAGTCTTTTGCCTCTTTCAGTAGCGATCTGAGTAAAACACCTGCGGATACGGCTTATTCTTACTACAAGTTGTCATTCACCGCTGATACCAGCGAAGATGCGCAGAAAACGTTGGCAGGCTATATCGCAGCCGTTAACGCCTCGGTAGAAAAGTTTATTGCCGGTAAGATCCAGCGTTTGATCGATATTAACCTGAGCAGTGAAGAAGCAAAATATGATATGGCGCTTGCTCGTTTAAAGAATGCGCAAGAAGTAAATATCAATCGTCTGGGGTATTCATTGTCGATTGCGGATGCGGCCGGTGTAAAACGCCCACTGTATAGCAATGGTACCGCGATTAAAGATGACCCTGATTTTTCTATTGCACTGGGTTCTGACGGTTTAAAACGTAAGCTAGAAATTGAGAAATCAATAACCGATCTGGCTCAGTTGAACTCCGGTTTGCAGGACAGCAAGATGATTATCAGCAAGCTGCGTGAACTGAAGTTAGCGGATATCAATTTTACCGCGTACAAATACATGATGAAACCTAATGAGCCGGTGAAAAAAGACAGCCCTAAAACGGCAATGATTGTGTTGCTGGCTCTTATTCTAGGTGTGATTACTTCAGTAGGTTTAGTCACGTTGCGTCATGTGATTAAAAACCGTAAGTAGTGAATGTGTTAATTTAGCATCTTAGTAGTTTGGTAGAAATATCAGCTATCAGAGATATAAAAAACGGGCCTTATGGCCCGTTTTTTGTTGGTCACTGCTGCTGAGTGCGGCCGCTATCTATTGGGTACTACGACGTTTGCGTATGAACATCCACCCCAGCCCCAGAATCACGAACCAGAGCGGCGTCACCATCAGTGCTTGGCGTGTATCAGCTTGCAGCGTGAGCAGCACAATAACAAACGCAAAGAAGGCGAGACACACCCAACACATCAGCTTGCCAAAAGGCATCTTGTAGATTGATTTTGCATGCAGGTGAGGGCGCTGTTTACGGTAAACCATGTATGAGCACAGAATGATCGACCAAACAAACATGAACAAGATGGCTGACACCGTAGTGACCATCGTGAAAACGGTGACAACGTTAGGGATTAAATAGATAAGCACCACGCCGCCCAGCAGACAAACGCAGGAGAACGTTAGGCCAGATGATGGCACTGCGCGCTTAGATAGCAGCGCAAAGCGCTTAGGCGCTACGCCATCCTGCGCTAAGCCATAAAGCATGCGGCTAGTTGAAAAGACGCCGCTGTTGGCAGAAGAGGCCGCAGAGGTCAGCACCACAAAGTTAATGATGCTGGCAGCAGCAGGTAGACCGGCTAACACAAACAGCTCAACGAACGGGCTTTTATCCGGAACCACAGAGCCCCACGGCGTCACGGACATAATCATGATCAGCGCAAATACATAGAACATGATGATGCGGATAGGGATCGAGTTAATGGCGCGCGGCAATGATTTCTCAGGATCTTTCGTTTCTGCTGCAGTGGTACCTACCAGCTCAATGCCAACAAAGGCAAATACCGCAATTTGGAAGCCCGCAAAGAAACCACTTAGGCCTTTCGGGAACCAGCCGCCATCGTTCCAGAGATTACTAAACGAAGCCACGCTGCCGGTTGGTGATTCGAAGTGCATTAACACCATGCCTAGCCCAATCAAAATCAATGCAACGATGGCAACGATTTTAATCATCGCAAACCAGAACTCCATTTCGCCGAACATTTTGACCGTCGCCAGATTCAGCCCTAGCAGTAAAAGCACCACGGCAAGCGAGGCGACCCAATCAGATAGCCCAGGGAACCAGAACTGTGCATAGGCCGTTATCGCGACGACGTCGGCTATGCCAGTGACAACCCAGCAGAACCAGTATGTCCAACCGGTAAAATATCCAGCCCACGGGCCGAGCAAATCAGCAGCAAAGTCGCTGAAGGATTTATATTCAAGATTGGATAAAAGTAGCTCGCCCATCGCGCGCATCACGAAGAACAGCATAAAGCCGATGATCATATAGACGAAAATGATCGAAGGGCCTGCAAGGCTGATTGTTTTGCCGGATCCCATAAAGAGGCCGGTACCGATGGCACCACCAATAGCAATGAGCTGAATATGCCGATTGGTGAGATTGCGCCGTAGATGCTCTTCCCCTTTTGCAGGGCTCGCGGCCTCAACTTTTACCTGCTCTACCATTATGTCTTCTTCCTTTTACCTGTCTGTAAGTTGCATGCCATTAGCTGATGTTTCGCAGTCTATAAATTTAGGCATGTCGTTTTAGGCATAGGCTCTGATGGCCTTTATCTATGAGTGCATTGCGAAAGAGAACGATCGATTCGCAGAACATCCAAGATATTAGGGAAGAAAATCAGAATTGAATACAAATAGATTAACTTAATGTTAATTTTTTGTTTTTTTATAGATCTCGATCCACAGTGATTTGTGATGTATTTCAAGCTGAGCTGGATAAAACATCCGTCCGATCACAAAATTACCGAGAGAATCAGTTAACTTTAAAGAAGGATTACAGAATATTGTGAAGTCACCGATGAGGTGGATCTGATGGCTTGCAGGCATAAAAAAACGCAACCGAAGTCGCGTTTTATTTGGCATTTAGGACAATCAGGTGTTTGTGCGTCTGGATTAGCTATGCGCCGGGTTGGTCAATACTCGACGAGCTTCGCGATAACGGCCTTTCCAGTAACTGTCATTCAGGCTTGAAATGGTCACACCACTGCTGGTGGAAGCATGAACGAATTGATCATTACCTAAATAGATACCGACGTGGCGCCCTGTTGAGCCTGCACGGAACAGCACTAAGTCACCGATACGCAGCTTAGTACGCTGAATTTGGCGGCCAGTATCTTGTTGTTCTGATGTAGAGCGAGGAAGGTCCAAACCAAATTGTTCACGGAAAGTACGTTGAACAAATGCTGAACAATCAATGCCACGCTTACTGTCGCCACCGAGGCGATAACGTACGCCTTTCCAGGTTGCGTACTGATCCATAATTTTGGATTTAATATCCACATTACGAACCATTGCTTCAAATTCATCCTGAGAAGCTTGAAGTAAAAGACCGTCTTTGTCTTTAACTGCATGCGTATCAGTTTGTGCGTATCTATCAGATGAAGAATGGTTTGCACTACATGCCGACAGAAGTACTGCGGCGGCGATAGCAGGTGCTAATCGCAAGATATATCTCAGAATCGGTTGAGACTTGACCATTGTAGAAGATTTTCCTTTTTGTCCTTAACGACGGAGTCGCTATCTATAAATGCCATTCAAGAGACTAATAATAGGATCCTCATGTGACAATGTTTACACATGAATTCTGTGCGGTGGAGCACATTTTTATCGCTATTATTCTCAAAAACTCAGAATCTATGCACAAACGTTGAAAGACTACCGGATCGAAATAGGTTTGGCGAGACTTTTTGCTCATTTTGAAGAATAAGAAGCTGTTGTAATAATATGTAATATTTGAAGATTATTAAAAAAGATGTGCGTGGGATGAAAAGGAAAAAAGAAAAGCTAGATGGTATAGGAATTATCTGAATGAGAACTTATGCAATCTCTTATTTATCCCCCTTAATCCCTTAGGCGAATTCAGGGGGATGCGATGGATTATTGCGGACGATGTTTGCCGGGCATATGCCGGTCCAACAAGTTCAATAAGGCATCTGATGCAGGCGTTAGTAGCCACCAGCTTAGGCCAACCAGTACGACGCTGAGAGAGCCGACGGCGATGTCACTGAACCAATGCGCGCCAATCATGATACGCGGCAGAATAAATACCACGAAGATCGCCAGCGCAATAATAAAAGAGCGAAGCGTAAAGTAACGCAGCATGAATACAGCAAAAATAATCAGCATCATGCCATGGTCGCCAGGGAAGCTATCGCTTGAACTGTCTTTGGTATTAATCCCAGTCAACTCGCCCACGCGATGAATGTGGGAAAAGTAGTTAGTTGGGCTCGCGCGTTTAACGGGAAGAATATGGCCTAACTGATTTAAGACCACCGCAGTCAGTAATATCACAACGCCCAAAATTAGCATTCGGCGCTTGCCGTAACCATCTTGTTTGATAAAAAACGAAAGATAGAGCAGCCCCATACTCAGTAACGCTATGGCGTCGAATGCTCGATTATTGGTATAGGCCACTAAATAGAGAAAGGCGCGGTTGGTGACTAGGTGATCGTTAAAAAAGAAAAAGATCGACGAGTCAATCGGGAACCAAAATCCGTGATTTGGAGCCAAATACCAAGAAAAGAATAAAGCGATGCCTGCGAGATTACACAAAATAATCCACGGCAGATTACGACGAGTCATGTGCTAAGCCTAACCTGTAAAATAAAAATTTCTGTTTAAGACGTTGTTTTAATACGTGCTTTTAAGAGCGCACTTTGTAATGTGTTCCAGTCGGTTTCAGCGTCATGAATTAACTCAATGCGGCTGTCCAACGGCGTTGTCTGCTGTGTTTCAATATGGAAATCAGCGCCTTGTCGATTAACGATCAAGGTTCCTTCTGGGATCTGCAAGCTTCCTTTCACGCGAACAACCGGTGCGAGGCGCACCCATTCCAGCAAAGCGACGGTGTCGAAACAGGTCTCCGCGCTGAATACCCATCCGCAGCTAAAATAGCCTTGGCCCTGATTCAGCGAGCGACGCCAGTTTTGACCTTCAGGTAGGCGCAGTGCGGCAATGCCTGATGCGATTGTTTTACCGTGGTGATGGTGTTTAGCATTAGGTAGTTCGGCAATATTTTCACGTGCGCTGTCGAGTAATGCGACATCAAGTTGCCCATGCTGCGTCGATACCAAGCGGCGTTCTGAGCCTGCTTGCTGATACCAGTCGTCAAGTTTCTCACGATCGTTATCGCTATAGGTATCGTCCTTATTCGCCACAATGATATCCGCCGCGGCAAGCTGATCGCGGAAGTTCTCATTGCTGGTGTATTTGTCATCGCTAAGCTGGCGGGCATCAAGTACACAAAGCGTGGCTTTTAGCTCTAGCCAAGCTTGATAGGTGTCTGATGTCAGCAGGTTCAGTATTTGTTTCGGATGCCCGAGCCCGGTCGGCTCAATCAGCAAGCGATCGGGTTTGGCTTGCTGCAACAACATATTCAATCCAACCTGCATAGGAAGACCGTTAACGCAGCACATACATCCACCGGGGATCTCTTTTAACACGGCTCCTGTATCTGCTAGCAACGCACCATCAATGCCAATTTCACCAAATTCGTTTACCAAAACAGCCCATTTTTCATTTTCGGGTTTGTTTGCTAATAGGTGGCGCAACGTGGTGGTTTTGCCGCTACCCAAAAATCCGGTGATGAGATTTACTTTAGTCATTTAACGCCCCGATTTACCTGCTTTTCGACCAGAATATTACCATAATTACACATTATCTCAGGGAAGAGAAAGTGCTGCGACCTTAAACCAAAGTTAAACGAAAAGGAAAATGGCGCAAAAATATTCGCGTCCATTACCAACTTTTAACCTGCCAGTTTAGCGTTATTAAACGCTAATAATTTTCTCTATCGTATTGTTACCTGCTGTATATCGCTTGAACGACATTTTTTCTTAAGGTTTGCTGTTTTGGTGCCGTTGTGTTTTTCACAGGCTGCTACCTTTAAAACACGGTCTAGGCAAAGGATTTGCATGGATTGATGTATTTACCGGCTAGCGTGTATTTGTGTGAAAATTCAAGAGGTGACCATGAATAAGGTTTGGTTATCAATGCTTTTCGCTGTCGGCTTGGGATTGCCTTTTTTAGCAGGATTGATGCCTGAAGCTCAGGCTGGAAATGTAGGCGTTATTCGTTTTATTGGCTCGATTGTCGAAGATGCTTGTATCGTCGGCGTTGATAATCGTCGTATAAAAACCCGCTGTGACAACGGTGGCCGAACTGCAACGGTCAGTCGCCCAATTAGCCAAATAGGTACGTCTCCCGTCGATCTCCCTATTTCAGTGGGAACCAGTCAATTAAATTGGATTAATTCCAAACATACTGTAGGTGTGTTAACAATTAATTATCATTAGCTTCCTTTCTTAATTCTTTTCTCAATACTGTTGACGTTGGTGGGTTCACATGGGGTTTGGATTATGGTTATCCAGGCCCTGTTATTGATGTATTCTGCCAAGGTCATTTTTCTGCTGTGATATAATCAGACCAAATTAGGCAAGTGCTCCTATCATTTGGGGATTTGGTCTGGCCAATCGTTAGGTTAGGCGATATTCACCCACGTTATCGGTATAAAAGGTAGCAATATGAGATTGTATCAAGAAGTGGGCAATACTCTGCGTGAGCTCATCGCGCAAGGTGAGTATCCAATTGGCGAGCGTTTACCCCCTGAGCGTGATATTGCGGAACAATTTAGCGTGAGCCGCAGCGTTGTTCGTGAAGCGCTCATCATGCTCGAACTGGAAAAGCTGATTGATGTTCGTAAAGGTTCTGGTGTGTATGTTGTTGCTTTGCCGCAAAGTCAGCGACGTGCAGCGGTGACCGATCTTGATGAAAATACCTATGGTCCTTTTGAATTACTTCAGGCAAGGCAACTGTTGGAAAGTGAGATTGCGGCGTTTGCAGCCGTTCAGGCAACCAAAGCTGACATCATGAAGATGCGGAAAGCCATTGAGCAAGAGCGTCAGTCATTGTCATTAGGCACCATCGATGAAAGCGCTGATGAACTCTTCCACTGCCTGCTTGCGCAATCTACGCAAAACAGCGTGTTGGCCAGCATGGTTCACGACGCTTGGCAGGCGAGAAAACATAATCCCATGTGGAGTGGGCTGCACGTGCATACCAGTGACTTCAGCTATCGTTGGAACTGGTTAGACGATCACCAAAAAATTCTGCATGCCGTTTTACGCCGCGATGCCAAATCTGCGAAACAGGCGATGTGGCAGCATTTGGAAAACGTAAAAACTAAGCTGTTGGAAATCTCCGACCCTGAAGATCCTAGTTTCGATGGTTTTTTATTTGAATCAACGCCGGTGTTACAGAGCGAGTAGGGATTATACTTTTATGAGTGAATGACTACGTTAATTGAACGCTAGCAGTAGCAGTTCGCCGTGGGGTTCTTTGCCTAAGCTTGTGCGGTAAGTTCCTAATATTGCGCAATAGATTAGCTATTTATGGCCGTTATTCGACATAATAAAAATAATACCCGTCGTGAATTGCCGGTAACTGATATATGACACAACTTTTCCGCACCGCGAGTTTCCGTCCTGTAGCAAGACTTATCGTCTCTCTACTGGTCGTTATTTTAATTCTTATTATCGCCGTATTGACTATTTCATGGCAGATCTCGCGTGGAATGGAGCGTGATATTGAGCAGCGCTTGCAGCGAGCTATATCGCAATTTGATGCGACACTACAAAATGCGGAAACCGCTGCTAATGCAATACATGATTATTTAGGTAAGAGCTGTAGTCCTGAAACGCAGGATGCTTTGCGTTATCAGGTTACCGTTGTTCCAGATATCCGTACTGTTAATCTGGCTACGGGTGATAATGTTTACTGTTCATCCTTGGCGGGGAAATATTCTACCGGAGTTAGCACCAGTAAATACGTCAATGGGATGCTGTTGATGCTGAACGGTAATCCGGTAACGCCCAACCGTTCGCTTATTGCATTTCGTAAATCCTACGGTGAGCACAGCGTTTTGGTGGGTATTGATGGATATTATCTAAAGAATGTTTTGGAATTATTGCAGATACCAACGGAAATTCACTTATTGGTTGGCACCAGCCGGATGGACAGCTCAGGCCATGTATCTGATGATAAAATCAAACCTCACGGCACCCGCTATACTCAGAAATCTACCCGCTTTCCTTACTCTGTTGAGACCGAAATTCCCACTAGCACCCATTGGGAGTACGTTTGGGAGTACTCTTCAGGCAGCATTATTTTATTTCCACTCTTAGCCATCTTGTTGGGTTTCGTCACCTATCGCACACTGGGGCGGGTGAATTCTCCTTTATCCGAGCTGAAAAGTGGCTTGAGAAACCATGAGTTTATTCCTTTTATTCAGCCCGTTGTAAGCGGTCATACCAATGATCTTACCGGATGTGAAGTGCTGATGCGTTGGCGTCATCCGCAGATGGGGATGATTGCACCTAACCAGTTTATTCCTTTAGCTGAAGAGTCTGGGCTGATCGTACCAATGACTCAGGATTTAATGGCGCAGGTGAGAGACTATTTTGCACCGCTGGCTGAGCGTCTTCCCTATAATTTCCATTTCGGAATCAATATTAGCGCGAGCCATTTTAAGGATCTCAGTCTGGTTGAAGACTGTCGCCAATTTCTTGCCGCTTTTGAAGGCTACAAAATTCAGATGGTATTAGAGCTGACCGAGCGCCAGTTGATTGTACCAAGTGAGATGACACACCGCATATTCCATGAGTTACATGAGCTTGGCGTGTTCATTGCGCTAGACGACTTTGGCACTGGTCACTCAAGCTTGGCTTATCTGCGTGAATTTCATATTGATATTCTTAAAATTGACCAGAGTTTTATCCGCATGATTGGGTCTGATGCGCTATCAGGGCATATTGTAGATAACGTGATTGATTTAGCTAAACGTCTGCAAATGGTGACGGTAGCGGAAGGGGTGGAAACGCCGGAGCAGGCGGAGCATCTTAAGCAATATAATATTGATTTTTTGCAGGGGTATTTGTTCGGACGCCCGGAAGATCTCAAAGTCTTTAGCGATAAATGGTTGTTATAGAAGGCCTTAATATATCGGAAGTGTTATAAGACGAAATTTATGATATTGGCTATCCCGCGCGGGATAGCCAATTGACGCGAATTATTTAACCAGTGCTGCGCAAGTTTGAGCCGCGCCATTTTTCACTAGAGATAAATAAGCATTCGTTACCGCCTCTACAAACGCAGTTTGTTTTGGTAGCTCATCACCAAATACCGCTTTGATACCCAGCAATGCTTGAACGCGAGCTTCGCCTTCTTGGCTTTCAGCAACCACCGTCTTTAATGTTTCCACCATCGGATCACGAATATCAATGTTTTGCTGATGATCGTCTACGCCGCCAACATAACGTATCCAACCAGCTACACCCAGCGCCAAACATGGGAAAGCGCTATCGTGGGCAAGGTGCCAGCGAATGGAGTCCAGCATACGCTGAGGCAGTTTCTGGGTGCCATCCATCGCAATTTGCCAAGTGCGATGTTTGAGCGATGGATTACTGTAGCGCTCGATCAGACGGTCGGCATACTGAGCTAAATCAACGCCGGTTACGCGCAGCGTCGGAGCCTGTTCTTGCAGCATTAAACGGTGTGCCGCGATGCGATAGGCCTGATCTTCCATGCAATCATTTATGTGCTGATAGCCAGCCAGATATCCCAGATACGCGAGGAATGAATGGCTGCCGTTCAGCATACGCAGCTTCATTTCTTCGTAGGGCAGAACGTCACTCACCAGCTCTGCGCCGGCAGTTTCCCACTGCGGGCGACCCGCGACAAAATTATCTTCTACAACCCACTGAATGAAAGGTTCGCAGGCAATCCCGCAAGGATCTTCAACGCCAACGGCCTGTGCGACCTCAGCCAGTGTTTCTTCCGTGGCCGCCGGCACAATGCGGTCAACCATGGTGCTTGGGAAGGTGACGTTGGATTCAATCCATGCGGCCAGATTTTCATCACGTGCTTTGGCTAACCCGAGAACTGCATTTTTAACCACGTGACCGTTTTCTGGGATGTTGTCGCAAGATAAAACGGTAAACGGCGCAAGATTGCGTTCGTGGCGTAAACGCAAGGCCTCAACAATCACGCCAGGTGCCGACGTTGGCGCCTGCGGAGCCGCTAAATCACGTTGGATCAGGGCGTTATTGAGATCCAGTTTTCCGCTGCCAGGTTCAATGCAGTAACCTTTTTCGGTGACGGTCAATGACACAATCGCGACCTGTGGCTCCGCCATTTTCTCGATAACGGCCTGAATGCCGTCGATTTCCGAGTGCAGCGACTCGTGCACAGAACCAACAACTACGGCCTGATTATGTTCAGCGCCTTTTTCCAGCACGGTGTACAGATGATTTTGCTCACGCAGCTGTTCAATCAGTTTTTCGCCGCCGAACAGGTTAACTTCGCAATAACCCCAATCTCCACCTTGCTGATTCAGCACTCGGTCAGTAAGCAATGCCTGATGGGCGCGATGAAAAGCACCAAAACCGAGGTGAACGATACGGCTTTTTAAGAGGCTACGGTCATAAGTGGGCTGTTTTACACCGTCTGGCAAAGAATGGTTGGCTAGGTTTTTCATGCTGAACTCCATTGAGAAGATGAACGTGGCAGACGGGCAAAGGTCTGTCAGCATCAGAACGGTAAAGCAAAAGATGTTAGACCACTTTATCTCGCCTAGGCGCAGTGAGATGTTTCGACATAAAAGTGAGTTTATGCCCTGAGTATTGAGGCGGTCTGACATCTTCTAAGATCGCTAAAGTGGCTTGCAGTCTAAAGTCATATGACAGAAAATGAAATTGGTTAGTCCAAAATTCTGAAATATTCGTGAAGTGGATCAACCAATAGTGGATTGGGTTTTGACAGAAAACCAGCAAAGAGTAAGGTAAAAGCTAAATGATATCTGTGATATTTGGTATAACAGCTTGAGCTTTTGACTCACTATTTTGTTGAGATTATCGAGAAATAGCTGCCAAACCGGTCACAGGATAATTCCCTTAATCATGATAATTCGTATTTTCACCCGCAGAAGGTAGAGACAGATGGAACAAACTTGGCGTTGGTATGGCCCGAACGATCCGGTTTCTTTGGATGATATTCGTCAGGCAGGAGCAACCGGTGTTGTCACCGCGTTGCACCATATTCCTAACGGAGAAGTTTGGACAGTTGAAGAAATTGAGAAGCGTAAGGCTATTTTGGCGGCAAAAGGGCTGACATGGTCCGTGGTTGAAAGCGTTCCGGTTCACGAAGAGATCAAAACGCACACCGGCAACTATCAACAGCACATCGACAACTACAAACTGTCTCTGCAAAATCTCGCGGCCTGTGGCATTGATACCGTTTGCTACAACTTTATGCCCGTTCTGGATTGGACGCGCACCGATCTTGAATACGAATTGCCAGATGGTTCTAAAGCGCTGCGCTTCGACCAAATTGCGTTTGCGGCGTTTGAACTGCATATTTTAAAACGCCCAAATGCAGAAGCGGATTACACGACAGAAGAACAGGCTCAGGCTAAAGCCTATTTTGACGCCATGAGCGCAGCCGATATTGCTAAGTTAACCGGTAATATTATTGCCGGTTTACCGGGGGCAGAAGAGGGCTACACGCTGGATCAATTCCGCGCTCGCTTAGCTGAGTATGACGGTATTGATAAGGCTAAGCTGCGCGAGCACATGGGTTACTTCTTGAAAGAGATCGTGCCCGTTGCCGAAGCGTGCGGCTTGAAGCTGGCGGTTCATCCAGATGATCCACCGCGTCCAATTCTGGGCCTGCCACGCATTGTTTCCACTATTGAAGATATGCAATGGCTGAAAGAAACCGTTGATAGCATCTACAACGGCTTCACCATGTGCACCGGTTCATACGGCGTTCGTGGCGATAACGATCTGGTTAAGATGATTGAAACCTTCGGCGATCGTATTCATTTCACGCACTTACGTTCGACCTGCCGTGAACAGAATCCGAAAACCTTCCATGAAGGTGCGCATTTGCAGGGCGATGTCGATATGTATTCCGTGGTGAAAGCGATTCTGACCGAAGAGCAACGTCGTCAGAAAGCAGGGGATATGCGCCCAATTCCTATGCGTCCCGATCATGGTCACCAGATGTTAGACGATCTGAAGAAGAAAACGAATCCAGGCTATTCTGCGATTGGCCGTTTGAAAGGTTTGGCGGAAGTACGCGGGGTTGAACTTGCGCTTAAGCGTGCGCTGTTCCCTGAGATGAAATAATTATCGCGTAATGTATTGCTGAAGATAAAAACAGGGACGCCATCGCGTCCCTTTTTGCTGCTTGCTGTGCAGAACCGTAATCAGTCAGCACGGCCCATAAAGCGACGTTCTTCAATATGGATGCGAATTTTTTCACCGCTGCTCAGATATTCAGGAACCTGAATCGTTAGACCGGTGCTCATTACCGCTGGCTTAGTACGTGCGCTGGCAGAACCGCCTTTGATGCTTGGGCTGGTTTCAACGATTTCCATATCAACGGTCTGTGGCAGCTCGAGTGCCAACACCTGGCCATCCATGGTTAATACCTGAATGCCTGGCATTCCACCTTCAGGAATAAACAGCAGTTCTTCTTCGATCTGATCTTTTTTGAAGGTATATGGCGTGTAGTCTTCGTTGTCCATAAAGACGTATTCATCACCGTCAATATACGAGAAGTTGACCTGACGACGGCTCAGAGAGATCTCTTCCAGAATGTCATCGCCCTTAAAACGTTCTTCAACTTTCAGACCGGTACGGATATCTGAGAAACGCATTTTGTACAGCGTGCTCGCGCCACGAGCGCTTGGGCTTTGTACATCGATATCGCGAACCAGCAGCAGTTTGCCGTTTAAAGTGACCGCCATACCGCGTTTAATTTCGTTAGCTCTTGGCATAAAAAAACCTTGTTAATGAGTTTGCAAATTCAGTCTTTAGCGTGTGGCGACACGTTACCCGCGCGGCGTTTTCTAGGCAAGAGGGGAAGATAAAAAAGCAGATAAATTTGACGCAAAAAGCCGGAGCTAGCGCTCCGGCATCACAGTTTTTGACGAGTTATTGATAAATAGGTAACAAGTTCATCAGCGACAGAATATGCGCCACGGCGTTAATCAAACCAAAGGCGATAATAAACAGAATCATTGCTGAACCACCCGGTGCGCGATAGGTCGCCTGTGGGAAACGCTTACGGCTTGCACGTGCCATCATGGCCGGCACGATAACTGCCCAAATGGTGGCGGCTAAACCTGCAAAACCGATGGCATAAAGGAAGCCGTCTGGGAATGCCAGTGCGCCAATCGTTGGCGGCACAAAGGTGACCAATGCGGCTTTGGTTCGGCCTGCACGGCTATCATCAAACTTAAAGAAGTCAGAGATAAAGTCGAACAGCCCCAGAGAAACGCCCAGAAACGAACTCGCCAACGCCATATAAGAGAACGCATTGAGCAGTTGGTTAACAATGCTGCTGCTGGCAACGTTACCCATCTGTTTTAACAAACTACCAATGTTACCGCCTTCTGCGATGATCTGCTGGAACGCCGCACGGGTGATATTCCCTTGGATCACATACTGCCAGAAGATATAGATCGTCAGCGCGATAATTGTACCGATAAACAGACTGCGAACCACTGACTTAGCGTCTTTATGGTAATACTTCACCAGCCCCGGAACGTTACCGTGATAGCCAAAGGACGTTAACAGATAAGGAAGCGAAGCCAGCGCATAAGGCAAATAACTCGGCTTGTCTTCACCGGTATTAAACAGCACTGCGGGATCGACATGGGTAAACATATCACCGGTCGAAAGCAAGAAGGTAATCACCATGCCGCCAATTAAGATGGTGCTTAAGCGATCAACCGCGCGCGTCGATAACCAGACAATAAAAGCAACGACAATGGCGAATACCAAGCCTGCGGCGGTTTGCCCAACGCCAAAATAGGGCTCCAGCGTGTGAGTGATAATCGAACCACCGGCAGAAATATAGGCATAGGTCAGAATGTAGAGAACAAAGGTAATGGAAAGCCCATTTAATGAGTTCCAGCCCTTGCCCAGTAGGTCGCCTACCATGGTGTGGAAGCTAGCGCCTGCCGGATAATTTAGATTGGCTTCTAAAATCATTAGGCCAGAGATATACATGCAGGCCCAGGTATAAATCAGCAGCAAGACGGAACCGGTAAACCAGACCCCAGCGGTGACGACCGGAATAGAAAACATCCCCGCACCAACGGCGGTTCCGGCAATAATCATCGCGCCCCCAAGGACTGACGGGCGGCGTATCGTTTGAGTCAAGGTATTCTCCATCGTCATGCTGTGCTCCTGATTAGCGGCATGCTAATTCTTGTGTACTAGCTCAATGGTACGTGTTGTTTAATGAGAAGTAAACAGAGTAATGACGAGCGAGGTAAAAGAATTTGCCAGATTTTGTGCGAGAAAGTCGCGATGGGGCAGAAAGTTACGCGTTTAACGGCCGGTTGATGCCGATTTATCGGTGTTTCTACTACGCGCTTTTACAGCAGAAAAGATGAAAAGCCTGTATAAGTGAAGAGCGGATTTTCCCGCGCGCTGACTCTGTCGCAGCTCATTTCAGACAGCCCACCGGAGTATTTCCATGGACTGCCGTTCCGATTGCGGAGCTTGCTGTATTGCTCCCTCAATTTCTAGCCCGATCCCCGGTATGCCAAACGGCAAACCGGCTAATACGCGCTGTGTTCAGCTTGATGATGACATGCGCTGTAAAATCTTTTTATCCCCTCTAAGACCCGCCGTGTGTGGGGGGCTTCAGGCCGCTGCGGATATGTGTTTCAGTCACCGAGATCAAGCCTTGAGCTATTTAATTCAGCTTGAGATAGCCACTGCGCCTTGATGCCGGTTCCCGCACATTAAGTTTTCGCGGTTTATGCTATGTTCAAAAATCGCGACTTAAGAGACGGGTTAGATCTCAGCATGAAACGTATAGACAGAATTTGCCAGGAATTAGAACGCTTAACATTGGGTCTGAACCAGACCGATTTGCAAAACGACGTTGCTTTCACCGCTGAAAGTATTGGTTTTAATCTTGGCCTCGCGCGTAATTCAGTCAGCAAAGATCTTAACCAACTGTGGAGTGAGCAACGGGTCATTAAGGTAAAAACCCGTCCGGTTTATTTTCTACACCGTGAGGTGGTAGAAACGCTGATTGGTCATGTTTTACCAGACCACCTCACCGAGGTTCGTTTTGTCAGCGAATTATTGCCAAGTGAAGACCCACTTATCGCCAGCGACCCTTTTACCGCGCTGATTGGTTTCGACCGCAGTCTTAAACTGGCGGTGGAAAAAGGGAAGGCGGCGGTACTCTATCCCAGCGGCCTGCATGTTTTATTGACCGGCCCCTCAGGCGTGGGTAAAACCTATTTTGCCGAGCTGATGCATCAGTTTGCCAGTCAGCAAAGCGCTAATAACGCGCTGCCGATGGTCTATTTCAACTGTGCTGAATATGCGCACAACCCAGAGCTACTCTCTTCTCATCTTTTTGGTCATCGGCAGGGCGCTTTTACCGGCGCAACCAGTGATAAAGCTGGGCTCATCGAACAGGCTGACGGCGGGTATCTGCTGTTGGATGAAATTCATCGCCTTCCTTATGAAGGGCAAGAAAAGCTATTTGCCCTATTAGATAAAGGTGAATTTCGGGCGTTAGGCTCAAGCCATAAGGCGCGAGCGGTGAGTGTGCGCTTAATCTGCGCCACCACGGAACCGGTGAATTCCACGTTGCTACGCACTTTCCAGCGCCGTATACAGGTCAGTATCGATCTTCCCGCCTTACGTGAACGTTCAATGGAAGAGCAAATTGAGCTGATTACTGGATTCCTGCATCAAGAAAGTCGAAAAATCAGCCGCACCATTCGGGTAGATAAAGCGCTGCTGCTGTGGTTGCTAGAAAAACCGTTGGAAGGCAATATCGGCCAATTGAAAAGTGACATCCAGTTCTTGTGTGCTCAGGGCTGGGCAGCGGGTATGGGACAGCAACACGACGTGTTGACGTTGGATAAAAAGCTGGTGGAGCAATCGGTGATGCCGAGTGCGGATCAACGCTTACTGGTCGATAGCATATTTGGTCAACAACAATGGCTGGATATCAGTGCAGATACCCTGTCTGCGCTGAAACCCTCGTTGGGCGCCGCCGTTGGGCAAGAAGACAGTGACCTGTTTTACCGTTTTCTGACGCGTGAATATGTCAACCTTCGCAACAGCAACGTGCCGCCGCAGGAAACGCTGGCTATCCTCAAAAACAAACTGCGCTCGATATTTGAATATGGTTTGTACAGTCGTGACACCGCGACGGTAGGCTACAGCGGCCAGCTTGAACAGCGTTTAGCGCTGCTGATTGGCTACGTTGAACAGGTGGTTGGGTTTACTCTGCCAGAAAACATGGTTAACCATCTGCGTAAGCACTTCCTTACCTTGCTGAGCTATGTCCAGCGCGGTTTGATTCCTCAGCTTTACTCTTCAAGCCTGATATTGGATCACTGCAAAGACGAGTACGATAACGCGATGCAGCTATGTCGCCGCGTCGACGAAATATTTAATATTCAATGTCCTGCGACCGAAGTGGTGTATCTGTGCATGTTCCTGAAAGAGTGTCGCCAACACCGCTGTGAGATTGACGATAGCCCTGAGCTTGGGGTTATTTTTATTGCCCACGGTGCCACGACGGCCACCAGTATGGCGCAGTATGTGAATCAGGTTTTAGAGCGTGAACTGCTGACCGCTATTGATATGCCGTTCGAGCAGTCAGTGCATGACACCTTGGAAGTACTTACCAACCTGATCCGTAGCCGTGGCTACCGGCGTGTGATCCTGATGGTCGATATCGGTTCGCTGGTCCATTTTGGCAGCGCCATCAGCAAACTGTTTCAGTTTGAAGTATTGCTGTTGCCAAACATGACGCTAACCAGCCTGCTGGAGATTGGTCTGGATCTGACCTATGAATCTAGCGATTTCGCCGCGCTGAGTGCGCTAATGCAGGAGAAACAAATTCCGTGTCATTGGTGTTCGCCCGAACAAGCCGGTGCGGGAAAAGTGCTGGTGGTTTCCTGCATTACCGGTATGGGAACCGCAGAGAAAATCCACAAGGTACTGTCAGAGAGCTTTGGTGAACTGATGGCGCAGGATACGCGTTTATTAATTCTGGATTACAACGAGGTTCGAAGCCTAGACCGTATTCAGCAGGTTCTGGCTCCCCATGAACGGCTGGTGGGGATTGTGGGGACGTTCCAACCGGGATTGCCGGATATTCCCTTTATCTCGCTGGAAGAGATGTTTTCAGAGCAAGGCCCAGAGCTGCTGCTTAGCTTATTGAACCCCGATCTCAGCACTCAGGAACGTCGGTTGGAAGTTGAGCGTAGTTCAATGCGGTTTATCAGTGCGCTAACGCTCGAAAGTATCATTAATCAGATTTCGGTTCTGAACCCTCGGCGCATCTTGCAGGAAATGGAAAGCGTTTTACTGCGGATCTGTCAGGCCTCAGACCTCAAACCGAGCCGACAGGTGACACTACGCTTCCTTATCCACTGCTGTTGCATGGTGGAGCGTATCGTTATTAGCCGCAAACCGTTACAGATGGCGCTGGAAACTCAGCAAGATATTGATGCAACCGCCATGAGTGTCATCAAACAGGCATTTGCCCCCATTGAGGAGGCGTATGCCATACGTTTATCTGACGCAGAATTTATTTATATTTACGAGCTTCTCTACCGCTAGCCCGCATTCAGCGGGCTTTCTCCGCACGACTCCTCGATAAAAAACGCGCCGTGACACAATGCTGGCACGGGCGTTGCTATATCAGCCATAGAAACCTTTTATTTCTTTGACTGAATGCCAGGAGGCTCATTTTGTCTACCACCGCTTCACATTCTCTACCACAGATTTTACTGCTGACTCACGGCGGCTGGGGCAGCCAGCTCTGCGCCAGTCTGCGAATGGTTGCCGGAGATATTCAAGGCGTGACCGAAATTGCGCTAATGCCGGTAGATACCTTTAGCGAGTTTTTCCAACGCGTTGAACAAGCCGTGATCGCCATGCCGAAAGGGTCGCTAATCCTGACTGATTTTATCGGTGGAACCACGTCAAACGTAGCGGCTCGGCTGAGCGTGGATTATCCCATCGGCGTGATTTGCGGCCTTAATGCGTCGCTGCTGCTACAGGCTTTAGAGCTGCGCGAAACCGGATTGTTGACCGAGTGCGTCGAAGAACTGGTTGAAGCAGGGCGTGATAGCTGCCTCGACGTGGTGGCGCATATCAATAACCTTCAGAACAACGCGTAACCCATTAAATCCGAAATATAAAACCGAATAACGAAAAAGGAAAATCACATGGCTAGCATCGTTTTATGTCGTATCGACAGTCGTTTAATTCATGGTCAGGTTGTCACTAAGTGGGTTGGGCAATCTCAAGCAAACCGCATTGCGGTGGTCAGCGACGAGTTAGACGCCGATCCATTTATGAAAAATATCTATCTGATGGCGGCACCGCCAAGCATCAAAGTAGATTGCTATAGCAACAGCAGTTTTGCCGCCGCGTGGAAAGAGAATCAGCTGGGCGAAGGGAAAGTGCTGGTGCTGTTCCCATCGCTGACGGCGGTACAAGACGCCGTGCATCAAGGCTTTGATGTGCAGAATATTCAGGTCGGTGGGTTAGGCGGCGGCCCAAGCCGCAAAGCTGTTTTCCAAAACATTACGCTAGACGATAAAGACGTGGGCATTTTGGGCGATCTGAAAGATCACGGTATTAAGGTGTTCTTCCAAACCATCCCAGAAGATAAGCCGCAGTCGTTAGAAGACATTCTAAAAAAATACTAATTGTCTTTGCGTGCCAATTTTGATTGTTGACCATGGATTTTGACCAGAGGAAATCACTATGGATACCTTGTTTATTGCTATCAGTATGGGGCTGTATTACTGGTTTGCCCGTTTACGCCTTGGGTACACCTTTTCAGGCATGCTGGTTCAGCCGATTGTTATTGCCGTGTTCGTTGGGGTGATTTTGGGCGATATGCAAACCTCAATGATTATTGGGGCTGGCATGCAGTTGGTGTATCTCGGCGTTACCTCAACGCCGGGCGGTAATGTGCCTTCCGATCCGGCTCTTGCGGCCTGTATCGCGATCCCGATTGCCGTTCAGGCTCATATGGAGCCTAACTTAGCCATTGCGCTGGCGATCCCGTTTGGTGTGATCGGCGTGTTCCTCGACCAGCTACGTCGTACGCTGAATGCGGCGTGGGTACACATGGCGGATAAATACGCCGAAGAAGCCAATACCGGCGGCATTATGCGTTGCGCATTTTTATATCCTGCGCTGCTGGGGTTAGTACTACGTTTCCCAGTGGTATTTGGTGCCAACTATTTCGGCCAGAGCGTGGTCGAGAAGTTCCTCGCCCTGATGCCGCATTGGTTAACGCATTCGTTTGAAATTATGGGCGGCATTCTTCCTGCGCTCGGGTTTGCCATCACGATTATGGTGATCGGCAAGAAAAGTCTGCTGCCTTGGTTTATCGGTGGTTTCTTCGCGGTGCTTTATCTCAAAGTCGACATCATGGCGATGGCTATTTTCGGCACCTGCGTAGCATTTTTGGTGAAAGGTTTGGCAAAGAATGAAGGAGCATCATCATGAGTGAATCAACCCCAGACATCATGCAGCACGAATTAGTGGAGCGTGCTCGCCAGAGTTCGGCGCTCACCAAAGGCGATATTACCAAAGCATGGTTTATTTATTGGCTAGGTGCCGAGGTTTCCAGCTCCTATGAACGTCTACAAAGCCTGATTTTCTGCGCCTCGATGACGCCGATTATCAAAAAGCTCTATCCCGAAAAAGAAGAGAGAGCCGAAGCGTTAAAGCGCCATTTGAACTTCTTCAACACTGAACAAACGTTTGGTGCGGTGATCCAAGGCGTGGCTATTGCCATGGAAGAGCAGAAGACGCGCGGTGAACCCATTTCTGATGCATCGATCACCGGGATTAAAACGGGATTGATGGGGCCGCTGGCAGGTATCGGTGACTCGGTAATCTGGGCCGCGGTGATGCCTTTGCTGATCGCGATCTTCATTCCATTTGCTGCCAAAGGAAGCGCATTCGGCGGGATTTTACCGCTGGTGCTCTACACCGGTATTACGCTGGCGGTCAGCTACGGACTGGTACATAAAGGCTATACCCTTGGGCGCGATTCCATCATTACCTTGCTGCAAGGTGGGCGAATCAAAGAGCTGATTTACGGTGCCAACGTGCTGGGGCTAATCATGATGGGCGCGCTATCGGCAAGCTACGTCAAGATAACGTCACCGCTCAAAATCAGCGCGCTTGAAGGTTCTGAAATTGTTGTGCAGCAGATATTAGATTCCATCGCGCCTGGGCTTTTGCCACTGGCCGCGGTGTTCTCTATCTACTTCTATCTCACCAAAAAAGGCCCGCGTTACACCACAATTTTGCTTTCGGTGGTGGTGATTAGCGTGGTGTGTTCGCTGCTTGGTGTGCTGTAAGGAGAGTTGCAATGAGTCAAAATATTTACCAACGCCTAGGGCTAAAACGAGTGATTAACGCCTGCGGAAAAATGACCATTCTGGGTGTTTCTGCGGTATCTCCCGAAGTGATGGCTGCCACGGCAGAGGCTGCCGGGGCGTTTGTGGAAATTGATGCTCTGGTCGATCGCACCGGCGAGCTGGTATCAGAACACACCGGTGCGCAGGATAGCTACATAACCTCTTGTGCGTCGGCGGGGATTGCTATCGCAGTGGCGGCGGTAATCACTCGCGGTGAGCCAGACCGCGTGGCGATGATGCCGGACAGCACTGGCATGGCCAACGAAATTCTTATCTTACGTGGTCACAATATTGATTATGGCGCGCCGATCACCAGCGCCATTCGTTTGGGCGGCGGACGCGTTGTTGAAGTGGGACAGAGTAACTTGGCTGCGCGCTGGCAGCTTGAAAAAGCGGTCAGCGAACGCACTGCGGCGCTGTTGTTTGTGAAATCTCACCACAGCGTGCAAAAAGGGATGCTCACGATTGAAGATTTTGTGGCGGTCGCCAAACAGTCCCAGCTGCCGCTCATTGTTGATGCCGCCGCCGAAGAAGATTTGCGCCAATACATTGCTGGTGGTGCCGATATGGTTATTTACAGCGGAGCCAAAGCCTTCAATGCGCCAACGTCGGGATTTATTACGGGCGGGCGTGAATGGATCCGCTGCTGCAAAGCTCAGCATCACGGAATTGCGCGAGCCATGAAAATCGGCAAAGAAAACATGGTCGGCTTGGTGAAAGCGCTGGAGCTTTATGGCGAAGGCATCGCCAATATGACGCCAGATAAACTGACCTCCACGGTCGAGGCGATATCAGCACTGCGCGGGTTTAGCGCCGAGATTGAGCAAGACGAAGCGGGACGTGAGATTTGGCGTGTTCAGGTACGCGTTTACTCTGATGTTTTGGGGTTAGATGCGCGACAGATTGAGGCGATGCTGCGAACCGGTGAAATTGCTATCTACACGCGTCGATACTTCCTGCATCAAGGCGTTTTCAGTATCGATCCCCGCACATTAGATCAACATGATTTAACCACGATCGTTGAAAGACTGGCACAGATCGCAGGCGAACAGGAAAAGCATTATGCAAAGCATTAATTTTTACCAAGGACGCGTTGCCATCAACGTGCTAGCCAAAAATATTGAAAATGCGCGAGCGGTGTATGACGCCGCTGAAGGACATGCCGTCATTGGTGTGTTGTCAGCACAGTTCGACAGCGTGGAGCAGGGGATTGAAGAGGTTAAACGCTGGCAGCTTCAGGTGCCTTCGATTTCAGTGGGATTGGGGGCAGGCGATCCTGCTCAATTTTATAAAGCCGCGATGATTGCCGCCGCCACCGGCGCGGCGCATGTTAACCAAACCTTCACCGGATGCGGCTTTGCCGCAGGCGCGTTGGCTCAGGCTGGGCAGTTGCATACGCATATCAATGCGTTAGTGAGCCCAACGGGAAAGATGGGGCAAGTACAAATTTCAACCGGTGAGCGCAGTGCCAAAGGAGATAAAGCCATTGTTTCCTGCGATAGCGCGGTGAATATGATGTTGGATATGGGCGCACACGCGGCGAAATTTTTCCCAATGGGCGGGGAGCGTAGCTTAGCTGAGCTAAAAGCCTTGGCGGAAAGCGCGGCGCGTAACGGCATGACCCTGATAGAACCGACGGGCGGTATTGATTTAGACAACTTTGGCGTAATTTTACAAACCTGTTTGCAGGCTGGTGTGGCGCGGGTAATGCCACATGTCTATACCTCGATCGTCGATCCGCAAAGTGGTGAGACACGTCCAGAAGACATCAGACAACTGATGGATATGATCAAAGCCATTGTGTAGATAATGCTCTGTAGCAGAAGGGACGCTGGGATCTCATTTCCAGCGTTCCCATTCATAGTCAACCGTAGAGGTTACGCTTCTTTTATTTTCCACATACAGGCCACGCCGGCAATCAACAAAACCAGCGAAACAAAAAAGACAGCGTAGTAGTTCCAAAATTCCGCAATAAAACCAGCCACAGAGCCTGCAAATATCCAACCAGTACGCCCCGCAGTGGTAAATAAGGTGGTGGCTGCACCCGCTTGCCCCGGCATTAAATCCTGAAAATACAGCATACCAATTCCCGCCAGAATGCCGATAAAAACGGCGTTGAGCAGCTGTAATGCTAGCAGTGCCCAAGGTGCGGTAAAGAAGAGTAGGCCAGCATAAAAAGCCAAGCCTGCGGCAAGCGCAACCATCATTAAAAAGCGTTTACCGAAACGCTTAGCGTAATAGCCTGCAATTAGCATGGTAGGAATTTCTAGGCCTGCGGCGGTGCCCATCATTACGCCGGCCAGTTTGTCCGGCAAATGCAGTTCATGAATGATATACAACGGCATATTGATGAGATACATGCTGTTGCAGGTCCACATCAACGTGCAGGCGGCAAAGAGCAGAAGAGTATCGCGGCGATTACGGCGTGGCGCATCCAGCACGTCTGTTGTGCGTACGACCGCTTTTGGCATCGAGGGCAGCGTGTACCAAACAATTAAACCGCATACTAAAAACGTCGTCATCGCCGCCAGATACATAAACGGAAAACCAAAGCCGAGCGCTAGTGCGAACGAAATCGGTGGCCCAATCACCCACGCCAGAGAAACTTGTGCACGCAAAATTGAGCTGAACATCACCGCTTCTTTACCGGTTTTATCTGCATATTCACGAGCTAGAGCAAACATCTGTGGGTTGGCGGTAGATCCAAAACTGGTGAGCATGACGCCGACGACGAGCAATAAATAGTAGTTACGGTTATAGGCGAACAGCAGACAGCCCGCAGCGCCAAGGATGCAGCACAATAAAATCAGCTTTTTTCGATCGCCAGAGCGGTCTGAACGTGCGGCGAGAAACTGACTAACAATAATTCCAATCACTGCGCTGCCGGTATAGAACAGTCCAACCATGAACGGGCTTTTAACCACTTCGGTGGAGAGGAACAGGCTGAGCGTTGGTGTTTGTAATGCGCCTGCGATACCGGTCAAAAAAGCCACAATCAAGAATGAGGTGGAGGTTAAATCGGGCAGACGGCGGAGTGCGGTCAAATACATGCGCATAGGTTTATCAGGGATCAGTCAGAGGTGAACGGGGAACTTCAGGGCGGGCATGTTACGCTCGAATGTTAAAAATGAAAAGCTGTTTCAGCCACTGGACTGTAAGAAAGTCATACAAAAGATGTGGGATAGATAATGCGTGATAATGAATGGATAACTAGCTGAAAAATAGTTTGCGAAGAGCATTCCACTATTTTTCCTCAGTTCTGACTTTTGTCTGTAAAACGTAATAATTGCGGTAGTCATAATTACGGAGGAAGAACGATGAATTCACTTGCCTTGTGGCTACGATGTGGCTACATTTATGGTCATAAAACACTCAGTCTATGGAGCGATATTATGACGAAAAGTGATGTGGTGAGGGCAAGAGTTTCCCCAGCGGTTAAAGCAGCCGCAATGGAAAATGCCAGTGCGTTAGGAACCGATCTTTCAACGATCATTCGGTTATTAGTTAATCAGATTGCTGTGACGGGTGAGGTACCCGCAGAATTACTTAAACCGAATGCAAAAACGTTGAAGGCGATTCGCGATCTGGAAGCCGGTATTGATGTGCATCGCGCCAGCGATATTGATGAATTGAAGGCAGATCTCGGCTGGTAGTTCGTTGGGAAACCATGATGCAAGGATTGCTCATCATGTTAATGATTGTTTATCAGCATCGTTTTAAAAAAGATGCTAAACGCTTTATGGGTAACCTAGCTGTTCAGAGCATCATTCTGCGAACCGTGGCTTTGCTACAGTCAGGGGAGCCGTTGCCGGAACGGTACCGAGAACATAAGTTGGTCGGGAACTATATTGGCTATCTTGAATGCCATGGAATGCCCGATCTTCTCTTGATCTATCAGCGTACCGAAACTGAGTTAAGGCTATACCGCGTGGGGAGCCATGCAGAGCTATTTGATTAGCTTTGTTTCATTAGCTTTGTTTAATTAGCTTTGCTTGATTCAGCATGGTTGATCACAACAATGTGATAAAAAACGGGGCCGAAGCCCCGTTGATGATACGGCTAAAGTGCAGAGTGAGACACTATGCGCCAGTCGGTACCGCATGTGCGGTGTTAGTGAGTGCAGGACCCTGATATTTTTCGATCTCAACCTGTGCCATTTGGCCGCAGTTACCTTGCGCCAAGCTGGATGAGCCAATATCAAACGTCAGGCAGTTCACGTTGCCGTTTTTACACAGCGATCCTGGCGTTGCTGGATCTGCCGGATCGAACCATGCGCCTTCGCTGATGCGGATCACACCCTGACGCACATCTTCAGTGACCACTGCGCCAACTAAGATCTGACCGCGATCGTTAAAGGCACGCACTAAGTCACCGTTGCTGATACCGCGAGTTTTAGCATCAGCCGGATGGATTAGAATGGCCTCGCGATCGGCTACCGCATATTTTTTACGCAGCGGCGTATTGTCTAGCTGGGAATGCAGGCGGTTGATCGGATGTGCAGTATTCAGAGACAAAGGATATTTTGCCGCTTCTGGCCCTTTATACCATTCATGCGGTGGCATCCATGTTGGAATACCTTTGCAGTCTTCGTAGCCCATTTTCTCAATGGCGTCAGAGTAGATTTCGATTTTACCGGACGGTGTACCTAATGGATTTAACAGTGGGTTTTCGCGATAGTCAGCGAAACGTACCCACTGTTTATTCTCTTCAGGTACCGGGAAGCGAACATAGTTGTTTGATTCCCAGAACATATCGAACGGCGGCAATGCCACACGAGCTGCGCGAGCCTGTGTTTTCATGTCGTCATACATGCTTTTCAGCCACTGGGTTTCGTCTTTGCCTTCGGTAAAGGCATCCTGAACCCCTAGTTTTTCTGACAGACCAGCAAAGATATCGAAATCGCTACGCGATTCGAACTGCGGTGGTACGCACTGATGCATAGGGAATACATACAGCTGAGAATAGTCACCGCCCATTTCCAGATCGTTTCGCTCGTAGCTGGTGGTGGTGGGGAATACGATATCCGCATGCTTGGCCGTTGCCGTCCAATAAGGTTCATTGACTACAATGGTTTCAGGTTTTTGGAAAGCTTTCACCAGCGAGTTTGTATCTTGATGTTGGTGGAAGGTGTTACCGCCAGCGACGTAAACCATTTTCACTTCAGGATAGGTAACCTGAGCGCCATTAAAATTAATGGTTTTGCCTGGATTCATTAAGCATTCGGCAATACGCGCAACGGGAATTGGCGTAGGCGTATTTTTCGGTGAGTTTCCAGCCGAAATACCCGCCAAGATCCCGCCTTTAGCCGTAGGACTGCCGCCTGAAGAGTAGTGATAGCTAAAGCCAAAACCACCGCCCGGCAGACCAATTTGTCCCAACATGGCGGCAACGGTCACCAGCATCCAGTGTTGCTGTTCGCCGTGGTGCTGACGCTGAATGCCCCAACCACCCATAATCATGGTGCGATTCTTCGCCATATCACGCGCTAGCTGGCGAAGCACGTCGGCATCAACGCCGCTAACTTCGGCTGCCCAGTTAGCATCTTTGACGATGCCATCGTCCTGACCCATAAGATAAGCTTCGAATTTATCAAAGCCAACGGTATAGGTTTTCAGGAAATCAGGGTTATGCAGTTTTTCTGCCAGCAGCGTGTGGGCAATACCAATCAGCATGGCGGTATCGGTGTACGGACGCGGTGCAATCCACTGAGCATTCACGAATTTTGCGCTGTCGTTGTGTACCGGATCGATGCTGATGATCCGTGTCCCTTTTTTCTTCAGCGCCTCAAAGCCAGTTTGGCCGACGTGATCAGGCACGTTCCAGCTGTTTTTTAATGTGATCATGGGGTTACATCCCCACAGAATCACTAACTGGCTATTCTCGATAACGTTTGGCCATGCGGTTTGTTGTTCATAAACTTCCATTGAACCAACCACATGAGACATGATGACCTGCGCGGCTCCGGTCGAGTAGTCACCCGCATAGCCTAAAAAACCGCCGCTTAGGTTCATCATACGTTGCAGCAGTGTACGGCTATTGTGGAGCATACCCACGCTCTTCCAGCCGTAAGAGCCTGCATATATAGACTGTGGGCCATGCTCTTTTTGCAGGCGTGCGATTTGATCGCTCACTAACGTCAGGGCTTTATCCCAGCTTACTCGCACCCATTCGTCGCGGCCGCGCAGTTCTGGTTGGCTATTGGCAGGGCCGCCTTCTAGCCAGCCTTTACGTACCATCGGGTACTTAATGCGGTTTTCTGCATGTACCTGATACGGTGCCATGGTGATGAGTTCATTCGGGTACGGATCGTCACTAATGGCCTTAACATCCACCATTTTGCCGTCTTTCACGATGGCCTCGAAAGCGCCCCAGTGTGCAGCGGTGAGTATGCCGGTTTGTGCCTGACGTAGGGCGGTAAACTGTGGCAACGCTTGGCTGATGGCCTGTGCTAATGCCGATTTAGGCCACAAACCAGCCATCAATGGCACGCTCAATACGGCACCTGCGCCGGTCAGAAAGCGACGGCGGCTGACCTGCAGCGGCTTCTGTTCGAAATCACTGACGTTTTCAACGTGGGAGTTCAGATTTTTTTTCATTGTTATGGCTCCTTAAATCTTATTCGACTGATTGGCAGGCATATCGCTGGCGTGTTTCTGAACGTATTGTGTCAGAACGCGCAGCTGTTCCTGCGTCAGAGAAGTACGTGGAGCCATGCCTTTGACTACGCCGATCCATTGGTTGGCGTTGAAGCGGTCAAGCGCCGTTAAACCATGGCAGCCGGTGCAGTTGGCAGACATCATGTCAGAAGCGTAATGCCAAATTTTTTGTTGGTCATCAACCAGCTGTTTTTTCGGCAACCACACCTGCAATGCAACCTGATGCCAAACCAGCCCGGTTTCGGCGTCTTTAACCGTGCTTAGGGTTTTCAGTTGTTTACGTGCATCTTCGCCCACTAAAACGCTAAGGATACGTTTACCTTGCGCGGCGTAAAACACTTCAGTTACCCCATCCTGTTGCCAGCCGGCAACGTCGGCTAATACGCGATCGCCTTGACGTTTCACCACTTTCACTTCGGTGGATGGCATCAGGTTACCGGCGTTGTGCTGGGTTTCCTCAGCGCTCAAATAGAATGGTTCGGTAGCGATGGTGTACAGCGTGGTGGCGCTGTCTGGCGTTTTCGCTGCGGCGCTGGCCAACTCGCTGGCACCGGCGGCGGCTAATCCGCTCATGTCTGGCAGGATATGAGCAACGCCTTTGTGGCAATCGATACACGTTTCACCATTTTTAATGGCAACCGGATGCTGCTGACGAGCTTCTGGTTTCTGTGCGATAACGTCCATCGCGTCGTAGCTATGACATGAGCGGCAGGTTGCGGAGTCGTTTTTCTTCAACGTATCCCACACGCTTTGCGCCATGGCGAGCTTATGCGCCTCATATTTTTCAGGCGTATCGATTTTACCTGTCACTTCGCCATAGACGTCTTTCAATGCGGCAACTTTGGTGAGTAGATAATCGATAGGTTGGTGTGGAACGTGGCAGTCGGCGCATTCGGCCCGGATGCCTTTGGTGTTTTGGAAGTGAATACTGCCCTGATATTCGGCGAGAGGCTGTTCCATGGTGTGACATGAAATACAGAATTCTGTGTCACTGGTTTTATGCATAACGGTGGCGGTTCCTGCCAGCAGGGCCGCACCGATGATGATCCCCAACAACAAAAGCCACAGCCAGGCTCTGCTCCGGCGCTTGCCGGGAGTCTGATATCGATTGCTCATAGTTTATTCCATATAATTATTAATATAGTTTTCTTGCCATATTATTTCTGAATCGAATGAATTGATTTATTTTCAATGTCATAGGAATCAAGAATTTGCTAAGTATAGAAAACTTTTGAGCAAATTACCTAAAAAGAAGTAGCAAAATTGAGAGCTTTTTTTGTCGAGTTTTGGGCGCTGGAGATGGTGACCTGAAGCGTTTGCAGTCAGTAACACATTTCGTTAACAACATATGACGTTCTACGGGTACATTTAGGGTTATAAATACCGCGATGGTTATACCGAATCTCTTGAATTGTTTGCGAATGTCATTTGACCGTTTGGTTCCGGCATTGGCTGTTTGAAATCCTCAAAGGTTAAATTAATGAAGAATTTTGACTCCGCAACACTTGTCTCCCAGCTACAACGCTCTCAGGCTCAGTTGGAAAGTATCCGCCATGAATTTCATGCCAACCCTGAGTTGGGTTTTCACGAAACGAATACGTCTAGCAAAGTATCTAAACTGCTCAATGAATGGGGCTACGACGTTGTCACAGGTATCGGTGGAACCGGCATTGTTGCAAGTTTAACCAAAGGGACGGGGACAAAATCAATCGCTTTGCGCGCTGATATGGATGCATTGCCTATTCATGAAGCCAGCGGTGTGAAATATCAAAGCGCCTGTTCAGGAAAGATGCATGCCTGTGGCCATGACGGCCATACGTCAATGCTGCTGGGCGCGGCGCAATGGTTGGCGAGCGATAGCGCAGACTTCAACGGTACCGTCCGTTTGATTTTTCAGCCTTCAGAAGAAGATATGCGTGGCGCGCAGGCCATGATTGACGATGGTTTGTTCACACGATTCCCCGTCGATGCCGTTTACGGTATGCATAATATGCCCGGATACCCACAAGGACATATGGCATTTAAAGAAGGCGCGACGATGGCGGCGGTGGATAGCTTGACCATCACCCTGACCGGTAAAGGCAGTCATGGTTCAACGCCTGAAAAAAGTATCGATCCGATCGTTGCCGGTGCCTCATTGGTGATGGCATTACAAACGATTGTTTCGCGTAATATTGCTGCACAGGATCAGGCCGTGGTCAGCGTCGGTGCTTTTCAGGCCGGTGACGCAGGAAACGTGATCCCGCAGGAGGCGGTGTTGAGATTAAGCATTCGCTCCACCGATGAAGGCGTGCGTAAAAACGTGCTGCAACGGATTCGGACGATTACCGAAGCGCAGGCCGTATGCTATGGCGTTACGGCCTCCATCGAAAGCGCAGTGGCGGGTGTGGTATTGATGAATACGCCGCATGAAACAGCGTTTGCTAAGCAGGTCGCGGTTGAGTTACTTGGCGGCGAAAAAGTTGTAGATATGCCTAACACGTTTATGGGCAGTGAGGATTTCGCGTTTATGCTCAAGCATAAACCCGGCTGCTATTGCATTATTGGCAACGGTGACTCGCCGATGTTGCATCATCCACAGTACGATTTTGACGACCGTAATCTGAGCGTGGGCGCAGCATACTGGGTGGCGTTGGCCCAATCCTATTTGGCATAACGGCGTGAGTGGGTTGGGGTAGTTTGCCTACCTCAACTGACTATCTTTACTTCCTCGGCGGTTGTATCCGCTGGTGGCCTGCTGTTTTTTATCGATTTCCGCCTGACAGTTCACACAAAGCTGCACTCCAGGCAGCGCTTTGCGTCGCGCCTCGGGGATTTCTGCACCACACTCTTCACAAACATGGGCGCTTTCACCGTGACTTAGCTGGCTACGTGCACGTGCAACGGCGTCATCAACCGTCGCGTCAATTTGATCCTGAACCGCCCCATCATTTGCCCAACCACTGGCCATCATCTATCTCCGGTTATTTTTCAGGCTATTTAAGTATAGATGGGGGTTTCGGGCTCAGGATCAACCACGGCTTAAAAACTCAGCGTTGCAGATGTCATAATGAAATTCATATCCTTTAAATTGGCATGTTTCTCTAAGCTATGGCCAACATCAAAATAGGCATAGGCGAATTTAAACTGCAGCCATTTTTCAGGTGTCCATTGGGTTGAAATCTGGTATTGATTGCCAATAAAACGGCTGCCTTGAGTGCTGTTTTTAACCGGCTTCATCGGGCCAAGATAAAATCCGTCCTGTTTTTGCTGTCGCCACATGGCATCCCAGCTAAGATCGACGGTGAGAGTATCCGTTGGTGTTAACGTGACTGACGGGTGAATGTCGATCAGGTTAGCCGGCGCTACCAGCCCGTTCTCGGTCAGATAAGGCAATTTTGGATACATGGCATTAAAGGTATTCAGCTCGCCGTCGTGCGGATTTTTATCACCGCTCGCCATCCCTATTTTACCGCCGAAACGTGGTCGCCAGATCCATGTAGAAACGGTATAGCCTGCGTGCGCCGATGCGGACCACGCCCGAATAGTATGTGACGCCCCATTGGGGGAAAACTCACCAAATTGATAGGCTGCCTCATTATCCCAATCAAACCCCCCGGCAGCGCCGAAAACTCGGCTGCCAACGGTATAGCGACGTTCACTGCCGCTGCCTTGTGTGTAGGTGGAATCGTTGTTTTCGAAGCCAAAGGTATAGAGATCGATAGAAGAGGCGAGAGGGGCTACCGGCGTAGTGGCATACAGCCCCCATATTTTTTGGCTATTGTCGGTGTCGTCGTCAAAACTGCCTTTTTTAATGCTCACCGGATGACCAATAAATGCATCCACACGATTTTTGGACGTTGCCCAACTGGCGCGAACGGCATCGAACGAGCGGCGCACGTTTGCTCCGTCACGCGTTCCCATCAAATGCAGTGAACCCAGTGGGATCTCTTGCCGTCCCACCCGCAGCGTACCGAGACCCGCATCGGTAGGTAATTTTAAATCGATGTATCCTTGCCCTACGTAGGCGTGATCGTCATCCGTTGGCTTACGCCCCTGATCGCGCGGCGTGGCGATTGAAGAACCAAGCTGAACATAAGTTGAGAAATAATGGCCGTAGTCGAGTTTGGAACCCAGCAGAAAACGCTGCATGAAAGTGCTATCTCGCCCTCCGCCGTGAGCAGCCAAATCACGTTGGTCGCTCCATTCATAGCGTTCACGCAGCGAACCGTCGAAGGAAAGTGTCGCATTGTCAGTTAAGGCGATTTGCTTCCATGCGGGTGCCGTTTCTGCGTGTGCATTAGGTGAGTGAACGCTCGTCGACAGTACGGTAGCTGCAAGAATGTGGGCAGCCAGCGTTGGGAGCGTAATTTATGAAATCGTTGTTTATGAGATTGTTGTTTATGAGATTGTTGCATGGGGATCGCTTGCCGATGTCGCGATGCCAAACGAGGCTGGCATCGCGATAAGATAAAAATTATTTAGTGTCTTGATGGATTTCAGCGATGTAACCGCCAGGGAATTGCACCACGGCGCTAGCGCGTTTTTCCCCTGCAACCGACTGCCACAGGATTTTTGCCCCGCTGGCCGTTGCTTTGCCGAGGGTTTCACTCAGACTGGCGACGCCATAGCCGGTACGTTCCTGACCGAATGGATAGTTCAAATGCCCATCGGTGACAAAGATGCGGGTTTTGCCGAAGGCCGAGGACAAATTCACTACGCGAATAGCGTTATTTTTCTCACCGCCAATCACGGTAGCGCTTTGCTGTGCATCATCGATTATTTTGCCGTTTGAGAATTTCTGATAGCTTTTGATGAAATCATCAACGCGATAGCGTGAAAGATAAATACGGTTTTCAGGAATAAAACTGAGTGGCTGGTAGTTAGGCGCTTTGGTATGCCAATACAGCTGCATATTCACGCCGCCCGGCCACTGAACCACTGCGTCACGTCCGATAGGATCGTTAAATGGCTCAACGATAACGTCGGCACCGGCTTTTTTGGCATTCGCTATTGCAGTATCCATATTGGTGACTAAGAAACCATTACGCTCGTTGCCAAATGGATAAGGCGCTGGTGTCTGGAAATCAAATACGGAAAAACTGCCCGATGGCGTTAAGATCAACTGAGAATAGGTTTGACTCGGTGTAGGCGTCACATCAGCTAAAACCCGCTGGGTAGTACTTCCGCCAAAAGTTTTCAGAATACTGTCGACGAAGGTATCCATTTTTCGGGTTCGACATAAACGTGGGTGGTATCGTACTGGGGACCTACGCCAATATCCGCAGCCCAACTGTCTGTCGATGCAGCCACTGTTAGCGCAGAAGCGACGGCGAAGTAGATAGAAATTCGCGCTGTTTGATTCATTTCAGTCTCCTTAACATTAAACATTCGATGCCATCGGTTGAGCTCGCTGTCGATGGGCTATTTGATAAAATGCATATTACGGAGAAGATAAATGAAGGATAGGCAGTAATTTTTAACGTTTTATTTAAAATAATTAGGGTAAAAGAAGGTTGTAAATAGTGCGGTTAAAGAGTGAGTGATGACTGCGTAGTTGAAAATATCCGTCACTCTGGCTTTAGCAGAATGACGGTCTAGGAATAGTACTAAGAAAATATTTTTTCTTATGTCTTAAAGTTGGGTTTTTATTAAGAGTTAATGATGTAAATACCTTTTAATAATGGGCTGTATGGACGTCCTCTCATCATCAAACAAAATTTCAGTGGTGCATTGAGCAGCGTGCATGCTAAGGCGAAGCTTTCCCGTAGGCGTATTATCACATGGTGAAAATTCAGCCCCTGTCAGGCAGTTAGCTAAATCAAATAGGGTCAAATAGGTTATTTCTGATTCATGTGAACGTAGCGTCAGTTGGCTAATATGCTGAGTGTTAGGGTTATCCGGCGCACTGCTGGCAATGAGCAAATTTCGTTCTGAAGGTTGTTCTGTCATTAACTGAGACATTATTTGAGTATAGATAGCTACCGTTGAGCTGGTTGTCCTTGCTAATGTTTTTTGCATACCGGTACCCGGTTTTATCCAGATTGGGTTTATATGACATAACATCTTTTCATTTTGCACATCATCGTGTTGCTCGGGAGCTGGCAGGCTGCCATTGATCATCCAGTTTAAATCAGCGCATTGTCTACGTGGGTTTTTAATTGTTGAAATATCAATAACAAGGTTATCGATAAGCATCACTCGACGTCTAAAGCTAACCTGCTGGTAAGCCTGTTCATCCCAATTGATAATGTAAAAACTATCGGGCTTGTCAGCCTTTTTTGCCCAATCCGCCATCACGTCAATATAGTGATACATATTCGTCTTTAGACAGGAATTAACTACCGGACTCACCGGTGGCTGGTTAGCCAGATTGATCGTAAGCGTGCTATGTGAAGCGGTTTTCTTATAATAATCGCGGTGTAAACTGGTGCTATAACCGGTCGTCCCTAAGTCTTTCACCAGTTCTTTGCCTTGATGAAAAATAATAATGCCAAGGCTATCGCTGTGATCGTGTTCTCCACCGTAGGGCAGATGTTTTATCAGTATTGTGCTTTGTGTCTCTGGCCGTTGAAATAACGTTAAGCCAGGCGGGATTTCGTTAGGGGTACTTTGGCTAGGGAGGTTTTTTTCCCGTGGTGTACGATCGTTGCCATACAATATAAAATCGGTGTTGATATCACTTTTTCGGCTGTAAATAATATCTAATGCTTCTAAATAGCACGGGTCGGCATAATAGCCGTAGGCAAATTCATACAGATCGGAATGGATAAGTTTCTCCTGACCAAATACGCAATCGTTGAGGCGAGGGAAACAGCCATTTGGCATCAGCAATGACAATGGTACACGGAGCATGCGAGGATAATAGGGGAGATCTAATAGGCTGTATTTGGTTCCTTTAGCAACTTTCTCGAAGGCAAAAATCCTTGTAATGCATACAGATGATAATGCAATGAGCCTTCAAACCATAGCTGACCATTAATTAACGAATGCTCTAGCTGATAGCGCAATCCATAGCGTGTATTTAAGGCAAAATTTAGATAAGGCTCTTTTTCTAGAATGAGTCCAATGACGGCAATCGCACTGTTAATTTTCACCTCATGATTATGAATTTGGTCGTGTCGCTGTTGCATCAAGAATTCAGCGCCGGGCTGTAATAATTGTTGCCGGATAACGTTTTTTTCGTCAGTGGATAAATTATCGCAAATCAAGTCGTAGCCGCGTGCGAAATCAAGCAGGCAATTGGCTTCACACAATGCCTGCGCATTCATTTTTCCGTTAGCGTTATAAGGGATACCGCCATGCTCCTGATAGTCTGGATAATAGGCGGCATAAGTCAGCAATAGATCGCGAACGCGCTGGAAATACTCCTTGTTTGCGGTAACTTGCCATAATAAACCAACCTCGTAGCAGGCTTTGGCATTCAAGCCATTCATCCAGCGCCACCATGCGCCATCGTAGGGTTCACCGCTAAAAATTTTATTATCTACTGGGCAGCGATGCTGGTGTTCATGATGATAATCCCAATTGAGCCGCACCCCGTGATCGGGGCAATAATAGTAATGGTTCCAAGTTGCAATTCCAGACGTGGGCACTTTTAACGGATGATTTAACACCGTAGCGTTATCGGCAATGAGTGTGTCAATCCACTCAGGCCAGCGCTGTGCGCGCTGGCGAATAATGGCGATTTCACGGGGATTGAATTGTTTCATTCTTACCGCTTCCTTTTAGGGTACCAGTGACGCACTTACGGTGAGTAAATTGATATTTTTCGGATCTCTCTTTTCGAGATAAGCCGCTTTTTCTTTGAAGATTGCGTCAGGGTAGGCTCTTTCAGCGGCTAAAATATTGCCTACGGCCTCGTTTTCATCGAATTTTAATTCAGGGAACGGCCACGGTGCAGGATTGTCGATTTGTTGAGCCACGACGAGTAATGCTTGTTTAAGATTGTGATCGTCTAAATCGAAATGCCACATATCTATACCCGTTAGTTCGCCATAGCGCGCTAGGCGCATAAAAGCCGAAAGAGAGAAATTGGTGTAGTGCCATGAACGCGTTCTCTCTATTTCTTCGGTGAGCAATCCTTTGTTATCTATTTGAGCCGCTAAATGACGCAGTTGGGCAATTTTTAATTGGCGGCGAGCGACTTCAGGCTGATCGGTAAATAACGAAAAAGCAACGACCTGAGTATCAAAAAATGTGCCGTGGTTATTGTGCCAGTTGCTTTCTTCAAATCCATTTTCACTGGTCAATAACCATTGGTTAAACTGCTTATACCAGTGCTTAATGGCTCGATAATTTTTCTCGCTCAGCGTATTTGCTGGACGAATCAGCTCAATACTGTCCATGACGTCGATTAAGGCTCGGCTATCGATAATACCTATTCCACGTCCATCAACAATTCCCGGAATCGCCTGAGCATAAGCCAAACTCGGGTTCATCTTTGTTTTAGGTGTCACAAACCACGCGCTGGCGAGCTCTGCTGCCTTTTGGGCATAAACAGCTTTGCCCGTGAAGTAATAAGCCAGCCCTAGCCTTTTCATATCTTTGGCGAAATGCGCCATGCGTTCACTGTCTGTAGCGTCAGTTTTGGTATCTGGATTGGTTTTTCCATCTTGGCGAATATAGGGGAGGTGATTGGGTGTATTGGGATTTGGCCACCAATAAGTACCAAAACTATAGTAGTCATGTTTATTATTCGATGCGGGAGAAAGGCTTTTATCGACCACGCTGTAATTGGCGTGTTTAAGCGCGATGTTTGCCTCGGTGATGAGTTGCTCGAAAGCCGGCTGCAACGCAGATGCTGGCTGTGTCAGTTGTTGTTTACTCGCGGCTAATGCTTCTGGCGAGTAAGTAAAATAGCGAGACTCGGCCGCATGGCTTAATGCTATAGAGCTGAATAACACGCATGAAATAACGCTGACGAGTAATTTAATCTTCATCATTTTTCCTATTCAAATTTGTTTTTTGGGTTACAAGGTAAATGTCATGCCAATACGATAGCGTGATTCAGGAATATTTCCTTCGCCGTCGTAATATCCTTGTTTATCTAAATAATCATATTCGATGTATGGGCTAAACCAATCGTTCCACTTATAGCGCAGTGTGAAAGCATTTTCCGTAGACCAGGTTTTCCCATTTTTATATTCATACTGATCGCTCGCATGTTTATAGACCGTGCCTTGATATAATACGCTCCACTGTTTATTTATTTTATAACCAAGATATAAATCTAAGCGATTAACGCTATCGCGATGATATTCGCCATTATCATTTGTCGTTTCATAATCATTGTAATCATAACGATAGCGTAGGCTGGTGCTTAGTTGGGGTGTTATTTTATAGTTGATCCTGAAATAAGGCCGAATCTGTGTGCCTTTACTGCTCCAGTGTAAAATGCCACCGGGCTGAAGACTCCATTTATCGGTTAATGTGTAGGTATAGTTGGTCTCGATTTCGTTATAGTCCGAAGTAATGTCTCCCAACGAATGGGCACTATCGCTTTGATCGGCGCCGTTAGGCCCTTTACCATTGTTTTTGTTGTTCTTATTATCGGTCTCCATACTGGCCCACCAGCCATTTTTCCAGCTTTCGCTGACTTTAAAGCGGGACTCATAGCTGTGGCTTCCTGCTCGATATCCGCCACGTACGTCGAAGGTAAGCGCATGAGAGATGAGGGGGGTCGCTGCAATCAGTAAACTGATTACAGAAATAATCTGTTTTTTCATGTTATTCCCTTATATGAAAGCAGTTTGCTGCGTGGTGTTATGCGTTTTTTTCTCTTTGACCAAGGTCCATAAGAAGGCGGCACCAATAAGATCAAAGAACCCTAAGCCGACAAAGAAGAAGTTGTAACCAATCACGGCGACGGACGCGCCTAAGAACATTGAGAAAAGAAAGTTTCCCGTTCCCCCGCTGAGCGCGGCGAAACCGGTCGCCGTTGCCACTTCGGATTTATTAAATAAATCTGACGACATGGTGATAACGGTAATAGAGAGACATTGATGTGCAAAACCAGCAATGCAAAATAGTGCGACAGCCAAATAGATATTTTCGACGTGGCAGATAAACGCCATGCTGACCATGAGACAGGCCGCAAAGGTGTAGGTAATACGGCGTGAATTAATAATGGTGATGCCGCGATTATTTAAATAGCGCGCCATTATTCCTGAGAAAATACAGCCTAAATCTGAGGTTAAAAAAGGGAGCCAGGTAAACATAGCCACATGAGCCATATCGAGATGACGTTCGGTGACTAAATAAAGAGGCATCCAATAATGCAACGTTCCCCATGCGGGATCGGCCATAAAACGCGGCAGGGAAATGCCCCATAAATTGCGATTAGTGAGCATATCCTTGAGTTTAACTCGCTGGACGTTCTCCGTAGATTTCACCTGCCCATCGGCGATCAAAATACGCTCTTCATCTGATAACGCCGGATTTTTTTCTGGTGACTGATAAAAAAATAGCCATAGAACCACCCAGATGAGACCAACCGCACCGGTGATAATAAAGGACATTTCCCAGTTATATTCGAGTATTGCCCAAACTACCAAGGGAGGCGCCAGCATTGCGCCGAGGGACGTTCCCATACTGTAGATCCCGCAGGCCAAGCCGCGCTCTTTAGCGGGAAACCATTCAGCCACTACTTTCATACCGGCAGGATTTGCCGAAGATTCAGTAACGCCCATGGTACCTCGCCAAAATGCGAGAGACTGCCAGCCGCCAGCCGTGCCATGCGCCATATTGGCAACAGACCAACCGATAGCAAAAATGGCAATTCCCCTCTTAACACCGATGATATCGATGACGTATCCCACCACCGGCGCAGCCAGCGCGTAGGTTGCTTGAAATGCACTGACGACGTATGAATATTGTTGCTGTGTGATGCCAAGTTCTTTAATTAAGGTTGGCGCGGCAATTCCTAATGCGCTGCGAGATAAATAGTTGGTGATTGTCCCTACGGTAACGAGCGCAATTATCCACCAACGTAATCCTTTAACTTTCATCCGTTATCCACCTTTTCTATTTTGTGAAACGATGTTTTATTAAAACAGATTTAATGTTTTGTTTATTGTGATCGATGATCAATATATTGATATTGTTGCATTTTTTTCATGAATGATTTTTTGGGACATATTATTGCTATCGATCATTTAATTTTATAATCGTGAGAAGAAGTATTTTTGTTTGAAATAAACGGGAAGGAACTCAATAGATTGGTGTTTTTTAGCCGGAGCTAATAAATAAGTTATTACTACAAATAGCGGCTTATTTAATTTGTGGCGAATGGAAAACGTCGCGGAGAGTGGGGAACGCCACCCAAAAAGTCGCGGATGGCGTTAAATAAGAAGAGGATAAATTCAGCGGCTATTTCTCATGCCGTTGGCGTAAATTATTAATCACCGCGCTGAGGTCCAGATCTTGATCCTGTAGCAATACCATCAGGTGATACATCAGGTCTGAGGCTTCATTCACCAGTTCGTCGCGGTCGTGCACCGTGGCGGCTAGCGCGGTTTCCACGCCTTCTTCTCCCACTTTCTGCGCGATACGCTTGGTGCCGCTGGCGTATAGGCTCGCGGTATAAGAGCTTTTCGGATCGGCATTTTTACGCTCTGCCAGCAACTGTTCTAACTGGAACAAAAATGCCCAGTCGGAGGCGGCAGGAGAGAAACAGCTGCTAGTCCCTTTGTGGCAGGTTGGGCCCTGAGGCTCCGCCAGAACCAGCAACGTATCGTTATCGCAGTCAGGCGTGATGCTGACAACGCTGAGGAAGTGGCCTGAGCTTTCGCCTTTGGTCCACAGGCGCTGCTTAGTACGCGAGTAAAACGTTACGTGGCGGCTACGATTGGTTTCATCGAGTGCTTCAGGTGTCATATAGCCCAGCATGAGCACTTCGCCGGATACCGCATGTTGAACGATCGCAGGCATCAGGTTATCGACTTTGTTCCAATCTAATTGTTCTTTCTGCTGTTCAGATAAAAAGGATTCTTTTAACACAAGCGGATCTCCACACCTTGTTGCGACAGATAACGTTTCAAATTGCCAATATTGATAATTTGTTTGTGGAACACCGAGGCCGCCAGCGCGCCATCAACGTCGGCGTCGCGGAATGCTTTAAGAAAGTGCTCTGGTGTACCGGCACCGCCGGAGGCGATTAGCGGAACATGGCATACGTCGCGGATCAGTTTTAGCTGGCGCAGATCGTAGCCGTTGCGCACGCCGTCTTGGTTCATCATGTTTAACACGATCTCACCGGCACCACGCTTTTGCACTTCTTTAACCCAATCAACCGTTTGCCACGTGGTGGCTTTGGTACGCTGCTCGTCACCGGTGAATTGATACACCTGATAGCTGTCGCTTTCGGCATCAAACCATGTGTCGATCCCCACCACGATGCACTGCACGCCGAATCGGTCGGCGAGGCGAGAAATGAGATCAGGATCCGCCAGCGCAGGGGAGTTGATGGAAATTTTATCGGCGCCAAAGGTTAATATTTGTGAAGCATCTTCAATGCTTTTGATCCCGCCAGCGACGCAGAAGGGAATATCAATCACTTCCGCCACGCGTGATACCCAACTTTTATCCACCACGCGTCCATCGGATGACGCGGTGATGTCATAAAACACCAACTCATCGGCACCTTCCTGCGCATAACGTTGAGCCAGCGGTACGATATCGCCGATAATTTCGTGATTACGAAACTGAACGCCTTTGACCACTTGGCCATCGCGTACATCCAGACAAGGAATTATGCGTTTTGCCAGCATGCGATAGCCTCCTTCACGGTGAATTTTCCTTCGAGCAGGGCGCGCCCCACAATAACGCCTTGAACGCCGCTGCCGCGTAGGGCGGCAATATCGTCTAGGCTACCAATGCCGCCGGATGACTGAAACGCCACCTGCGGATAACGCGCGCACACTTCTTGATACAGCGCCACGTTGGAGCCGCTGAGCGTGCCATCGCGCGAAATATCGGTGCAGAGCACATGCTTGAGGCCATAAGGCAGAAACTGATCTACGATTTGTTCAAGCGTGACGCCGGAATCTTCCTGCCAGCCGCTAACCGCAATATTTTTGCTGCCGTCAGCCGCGATGCGCACGTCGAGCGCCAGAACCAGCGCATCGGCACCAAAACGGGTAAACCACTGTTTCACGACATCAGGCTGGCGTACCGCGGTTGAACCGATGACAACGCGTGCAGCGCCCGCTTCAAGCAGAGCCGCTACGTCTTCTTCACTGCGAATGCCACCACCGACCTGCACGGGAACGGAAACACCGGCCAGTAGTTTGCGCAGCAATGGGATCTGGCGCGCGGCCGGATCTTTGGCTCCGGTTAAATCAACCAAATGCAGAACTTCACCGCCTTGTTGCTGATAATCTTGCAGACGCGGTAACGGGTCATTGCCATAATCGCGTTGCTGACCGTAATCGCCCTGATGCAGACGCACTACTTTTCCGTCGATAAGATCTAATGCGGGAATAATCATTGGCGTGCTGCTCCTTAAAGTGACAATTCCAGAAAGTTTTTTAATAGCTGAGCACCGGCTGCGCCGGAGCGCTCAGGGTGGAACTGCACACCGAAGAAATTGTCTTTTTGCACCGCAGCGCTAAAGGGCGCGCCGTAGTTCGCTTGTGCGATGGTGTTTTCGCACACGGGATAGGCATAACCGTGCACAAAATAGAAATAGGCACCGTCTTCCAGCCCTTGGAAAAGGCGATGACCGGCGAGGGCGGACACTTGGTTCCAGCCCATGTGCGGTAATGGCAGCCCATAATCTTTCATGGTTTCGACGGGAGTATCGATAATGCCTAATGTATCGGTATTACCTTCATCGCTGCGGCTAGCCAGCAGTTGCATGCCGAGGCAGATCCCCAAAACGGGCTGAGTACAGGCTTTAATCAGCTCAATCAGATTACGCTCGCGCAACTGTTGCATCGCGGCTTGTGACGTTCCCACACCGGGAAGGAATAACTTATCAGCAGTGAGGACCACATCGGGTTCACGGCTGATTTTTGGCTCATAGCCCAACCGCTGAATCGCATATTTCACCGAGGATAAGTTGGCACAGCCGGTATCCAGAATCACAACGTTAGTGTCGGCCATCATAAAACCCCTTTCGAGCTTGGCAGAGTATCGCCCTCAACGCGAATGGCCTGACGCAGCGTGCGGCCAAAGACCTTAAATAAGCTCTCTACGCGGTGGTGATCGTTTTTCCCTTTGGTTTTCAAGTGCAAGGTGATCCCCATGGCATAGGCCAGAGATTGGAAAAAGTGCTCAACCATTTCGGTGCTGAGATCGCCCACCCGCTGGTGGGTAAACTCGGCCTTATAAACCAGATAAGGGCGGCCAGAGATATCCAACGCGCAGCGCGCCAAGCATTCATCCATCGGCAGCACAAAGCCAAAACGAGAAATGCCGCGTTTATCGCCCAGCGCTTTTTTCAACGCTTCGCCCAATGCCAGCGCGGTATCTTCCACGGTGTGGTGATCGTCGATATACAGATCGCCCTTAACCTCGATGTTCATGCGGAAACCGCCGTGGGTGGCAATTTGATCGAGCATGTGATCAAAGAAGCCGACGCCGGTGCGAATGTGGCTTTCACCTTCACGGTCGAGCCACACGTCAACGTTGATTGCGGTTTCACGCGTAACGCGGTTCACCTGCGCGTGGCGGTCGCGTTTAGTCAGCTCTTCGGCGATGTGTGCCCAACCGCGATTTTCGGCGTTGTAGCGAATGCCGGCGATGCCCATGTTTTCTGCCAGCTGAACGTCTGTTTCACGGTCACCGATGACGCGTGAGGCGGCATAGTCCATCACTTCAGGGTTCAGGTATGCCTGCACCAGCTCGGTTTTTGGCTTACGGCAGGTGCAGTTGTCGGCGGGCAGGTGCGGACAGATCAGCACGTCATCGAAGACCACGCCTTGCGACGTAAAAATCTGCATCATCAAGTTATGCGGGCCGTCAAAATCGGTCTGCGGAAAGCTGGCTGTGCCTAAGCCGTCTTGATTGGTGATCATCACCAGACGATAACCCGCCTGCTGTAGCTTCAGCAGCGCAGGGATAACGGCAGGTTCAAACGCCAATTTGTCCAAGCGGTCGACCTGAAAATCAACCGGTGGTTCGCTAATTAGGGTTCCATCACGGTCGATAAAAAGAAACTTCTGGCTCACACGGCCTCCTTGCTGAATTCTTTAGCGGCTACGGCATTAGGGAACGCGCGCAGGGCTGCAATCACTTGGTTGTTTTCTGCCTGTGTGCCTATGGTGATCCTTAAGCAGTTCGACAGACTGGGTTGTTTGCTTTGATCTCGTAAGATAATGCCTTGATCCCAGAGCGATTTAAACACCGCAGCGGCGGCTGAACAGCGGAAGACTAAATAGTTGCCTTCGCCGGGATAAACGGCCTCTACGCAGTCACATTCGGTTAAGGCTTTCACCAACAGCGCGCGGTTTTCTAGAATGGTTTGCACGCGTTGGCGCATCGCTGCCACACCGTCTGGCGAGAGCGCCTGTGCGGCGATATCGGCAACCGGCGTTGAAAGTGGATAAGGTGCAATGACTTTCAATAGCAAAGTGATCATTTCAGGACTGCCGAGCGTGAAGCCACAGCGCAAACCTGCCAAAGCGAATGCTTTAGACAGGGTACGCAATACGACCATGTGCGGAAACTCAGCCAGCCAAGGCACCAGCGTAGCGTGCGGTGCGAACTCGATATAGGCCTCATCAACGGCCACGATGGCTTTTCCTGCGGTCAGCTCTAACAGCTGGCGTAAATCAGTTGGGCTAAGCAAGTTGCCGGTTGGGTTATTAGGGCTACAGACGTAAATCAGCTTCACGCCAGCCAGATTTTGTTCAATGGCCGGTAAATCCAACTGCCAGTCTTCACGTAATGCTACCGTGCGGCGTTCAACGCCAAAGGTTTCAGCGCTTACGCCGTACATACCGTATGTCGGTGGGCAATACAGCACCGCATCTTGGCCCGGCTCACAGAATGCGCGGATCAGAAGCTCAATGCCTTCATCGGCGCCACGGCTGACTAAAACCTGGTCGGCGTTGACGCCCGCGTAGGACGCATAGTTATTAATTACGGCCTGTGGCTGACATTCTGGATAACGGTTAAAAGTATCGGCGCTGAGTTGATAGGCCGTGCCAATCGGATATTCGTTGGCGTTTAACCACACGTCGCCCTTACCGCCCAGACGGCGAGCAGATTGATAAGGGACTAATTTGCGCACGTTGGCGCGGGCCAATTCTTCAATGCTGGAGCTCATTAGTTTTTCTCCTTCTGCTGAGACTGGAGCGCAGCAACGCGCAGGGTGACGGCATTTTTGTGGGCGGTCAGCAGCTCTGCCGCCGCCATCGCTTCAATCACCGGCGCTAAGCCGAGTAGGCCATCGGCGCTAATTTGTTGAACGGTCATGCGTTTTTGAAAATCCGCTAAACCGAGGCTGGAGTGGGTTGCGGTGTAGCCGTAGGTTGGCAGCACGTGGTTAGTGCCAGACGCGTAGTCGCCCGCAGATTCGGGCGACCAGTCGCCAAGAAACACCGAACCTGCGCTAGTGATTTTGTCAATCCATTGGCGTGGTTCGCGGGTCTGGATAATCAGGTGCTCAGGACCATAACGGTTGCTGATATCGATGCACTCCGCTAATGACGAAGTGACAATCAAACGGCTTGAGTCCAGCGCCTGACGGGCGATGTCGGCACGTGACAGGGTTGCGAGCTGTGCTTCCACTTCAACGGCGACGCGTTTGGCTATTTCGGCATCGGGCGTGAGCAAAATGACCTGTGAATCAGGACCGTGTTCGGCCTGAGAGAGCAAATCGGCGGCGATAAATGCCGGCGTGGCTTTTTCATCGGCAATCACCAGAACTTCAGACGGGCCAGCAGGCATGTCGATGGCTGCGCCGTCGATGCTTTGGCTTACCTGACGTTTGGCTTCGGTGACGTAAGCATTGCCCGGCCCAAAAATTTTATCCACTTTAGGGATCGATTCACTGCCAAAGGCAAGTGCCGCAATAGCCTGTGCACCGCCGACCTGAAACACCTCTGTGATGCCACACAGCGAGGCGGCATAGAGGATTTCGTTGGCAATCGGCGGGGGCGAACACAACACGACTCGCTGACAGCCAGCGACGCGCGCCGGAATACCGAGCATTAATACGGTGGATAGCAGCGGCGCAGTACCGCCGGGAATGTATAAACCGACCGATGCAAGTGGGCGGGTAACCTGCTGGCAACGTACGCCGGGCTGGGTTTCGATATCCACCACAGGCAAAATCTGGGCGACGTGGAATTTTTCGATATTTTGGGCGGCCTGCTGCATAGCCGCTTTGATTTCTGCGTCTAAGCGAGAGGCTGCCTGATCGATGTCGCTCACGCTGACGCGCAAAGTAGCAATATCGACTTTATCGAATTTGGCGCTCAGCTCGCGCAGTGCCGCATCGCCGCCGGATTTAACCTGCCGTAAAATATCTGCCACGCTGGCGCTTATGGAGTCAGACGCGGCGACTGCAGGACGTTGCAACAGCGCTTGTTGCTGCTGCGCATCGCATTCGTTCCAGAAAGTGATGTTGTTAAAGCTCGTTTTCTTATCAGCAGCAATCATCGCCATTACTCCATCATTTTTTCGATTGGCAGAACCAGAATCGAGCTAGCACCCAGAGACTTCAGTTTTTCCATGGTTTCCCAGAACAGGGTTTCGCTGCTCACCATGTGCATGGCGACACGGTTTTGGTCGCCGGCCAGCGGCAGTAATGTTGGACGTTCAGCCCCCGGCAACAGCTGAATAATTTGTTCTAGCTTGTCGCTTGGCGCGTGCAGCATGATGTATTTGGATTCGCGAGCTTGAATCACGCCTTGAATACGGGTCATCAGCTTGTCGATCAGCTCTTGCTTAGCCGCTGGCATTTCGCCATCGCGCTGGATCAGACAGGCTTTGGAGCGATAAATCACCTCAACTTCACGCAGGCCGTTAGCTTCTAACGTTGCGCCGGTAGACACCAAATCGCAGATCGCATCGGAAAGGCCCGCGCGTGGCGCAACTTCCACCGAGCCGTTCAGCAGGCACGATTTAAAGCGGATATTTTGTTTATCGAGGTATTGCTTTAGCAGGTGTGGGTAGGAGGTCGCGATGCGGGAATCTTGCAAACACTGCGGGCCGTCGTAAGGAACGTCTAGCGGCATCGCCAGTGATAAACGACAGCTGCCGAAATCCAAGCGGCGCAGGGTGAAGTAGCGCGGATCTTCGCCCTGAGCGCGACGGCTCAGCAGCTCTTCTTCCAAAACGTTCTCGCCAATGATGCCTAAATCGACAACGCCATCCATCACCAATCCGGGGATATCGTCATCGCGAACGCGCAGAATATCGATAGGCATGTTTTCAGCGAAGGCGATCAAGCGTTGCTGCTGTAGATTAATTTTAATACCGCAGCGTGCCAGAAGCTCCTGAGAGTCTTCGCTCAGGCGACCGGATTTTTGCATGGCGATACGTAAACGAGTTTTGTCTAACATGTGGCTTCCCTTAATATTTTTTAAATTCTGTGGTGTCATTTAGCGATCTTTGGGCAACAAAAAAGCCCTCGGAAGATAATCTTCCGAGGGCTCTCTTTTGCGTTCTGCGCCACTGGAAGATTGTTAACCGTCTTCCAGCACTCATCGGCCTGTCAGACTAGTCAGGATGATGGTGATGATGGTGGCTGAACTGAACGCGAGTAAGCATTTTTGTAATCCAATAATTTGGCAGACACTATTGTCTGCGTTAACTGTAAATTAACCTAAACCAAATACAGGGGGGATGGCAACCCCTTTTTTGTGGTCATTTTTTATTTTATCTATTGCCGCATCATGGCGAGAAAAGTTTAATATTTCGTTTTTGTTTCATTTACCCAGCATGATTGATTATTACTGACAATACTTTACTGCACGATATAGCGTGGAAATTGTATAAACAGAGAGAGTGGCGTAGCCTGATTTATATGAATAAATTGTTTTCCATGCATAATTCATTGAAATAAATAGTGCGACTAGGTCGCAGGTCATGCGTATTGAGAGGGCCGCAATGAAAAAAATATCAATAGTAGGACTTGGTTGGGTTGGTATGCCGTTGGCCCTATCTCTGCTGGGGCATGGCTATCAGGTGGTTGGCAGTAAAACCACCTCCGACGGCGTTGAAGCTGCACGTATGAGCGGGATCGAATGTTATCCGTTGGTGATGACGCCCGAGCTCGAGTGTGAGCAAGACGATCTAGAGCAGCTGCTTGATGCCGATGCTTTAGTGATTACGCTGCCAGCCAGCCGCAAGCCAGAAGAGGGCGAGCGCTATTTGCATGCGGTTCAGCTTTTGGTGGATAGCGCTTTGGCGCACAACGTTCCACGGATTATCTTCCTAAGCTCTACCTCGGTTTATGGCGACGCCGTTGGCACCGTCAATGAGCGCTCTGAGCTGCAGCCTAATACCAGTGCTGGCCGCACCTTAGCTGAGTTAGAAACGTGGCTGCACGATTTGCCAAATACCTCGGTTGATATTTTGCGCTTGGCAGGATTGGTTGGCGCAGGGCGTAATCCGGGACGTTTTCTCGCGGGAAAAACAGGTATTTCTGGTGCCAACAGCGGCGTGAATCTGGTGCATCAGGACGACGTGATTGCGGCTATTCAGATGCTGCTCAAACTGCCGCAGGGTGGGCATGTGTATAACCTGTGTGCGCCGATCCATCCGACTAAAGCCGATTTTTATCCGCCTCTAGCGCGGGCTTTAGGACTGGAGCCACCGCAGTTTGCCGATGAAGATAAGCCTTCGCAGGGAAAACTGGTGGATGGTAGCTTAATCAGCAAAGAATTAGGCTTCGAGTATCAGTATTCGAATCCGACGTTGATGCCATTGAATTGATATGCGGTTAACGTAAAAAGCCAGTCATTCGACTAATGCTGGCCACTTAAGCGTGATTTTAGGGGAAGTACACCGATGGGGTCGTAGCAGCTTTAGCTGCCGGAGCGCCCCGCGGTGTGCTAGCCCCGTGTATCTCGATCTCTTAAACGATCAGCATCAGTCATCTAACAGGCTTTTTGTTGCAGAAATCAGCGCCGCTTTTAGGCGCTAACGCTGCCCCACATATCGTATTCATCAACGTTTTCGATGGTGACGTTAACCACGTCGCCAATCTTCAGCGCGGTTGCGCCGTTGAGATAAACTGCGCCGTCGATTTCAGGTGCATCAGCCATGCTGCGGCCAATAGCGCCTTCTTCATCCACTTCATCAATGATAACGGGAAGTGTCAGGCCAATTTTGTCTTTCAGACGCTGGGCTGAAATTTGCTGCTGCAGCTGCATAAAGCGGTGGAAACGTTCTTCCTTCACCTCTTCCGGCACTTGGTCAGCCAACTCATTGGCGGTGGCACCTTCAACCGGGCTGAATTTGAAACAGCCAACGCGGTCGAGTTTCGCTTCACTCAGAAAATCGAGCAACATCTGGAAGTCTTCTTCGGTCTCGCCAGGGAATCCAACGATGAACGTCGAGCGCAACGTGAGCTGCGGGCAGATTTCGCGCCAGCGCTTGATGCGCTCAAGGGTGCGTTCAACTGCGCCAGGGCGCTTCATCAGTTTAAGGATTTTTGGACTGGCGTGCTGAAGCGGAATATCCAGATACGGCAATACTTTGCCTTCCGCCATCAATGGAATGACGTCATCCACGTGCGGATAGGGGTAAACGTAATGCAGGCGGATCCAAACACCCAGTGAGGAGAGCTGTTCACACAGGCCGATCATGCTGGTTTTCACCGGCTGACCGTTCCAGAATCCGGTGCGGTGTTTGACGTCAACGCCGTAGGCCGAGGTATCCTGCGAAATAACCAGCAGCTCTTTTACGCCCGCATCAACCAAACGTTTTGCCTCATCCAATACGGAACCAATCGGGCGGCTATCCAGATCGCCACGCATGGATGGAATGATGCAGAACGTACAGCGATGATTACAGCCTTCGGATATCTTCAGGTAAGCGTAATGTTTGGGCGTGAGTTTGACACCCTGTTCCGGCACCAAGCTGGTAAACGGATTATGCGTTGGTTTCGGCACATACTGGTGTACGTGCTCGAGTACGGCTTCGTAGCTGTGTGGCCCAGTGATTTCCAAAACTTTAGGGTGAACCTCGCGGATCTGGTTCTCTTTTGCCCCTAAACAGCCGGTAACAATCACTTTTCCATTTTCGTTGAGCGCTTCACCGATAGCCTCTAACGATTCTTGCACGGCGCTGTCGATAAAACCGCAGGTGTTCACGATAACGAGTTCGGCGTCGTCGTAGCGGGGGACTACATCATAACCTTCGGTGCGCAGTTCGGTCAGAATACGTTCGGAGTCCACTAGGTTTTTCGGGCAACCCAAAGACACAAAACCAATACGCGGTTGGTGCATATATTACGCTCACAAAATGTTCAAAGAATAAAAACGGCTGCGATTTTACACGGGAATTTATTCCGCCTCTAGTTTTTATCATGGCGGGTGCCTAGGCTAGGTCAATTCGTAGTGATATTGTCAGAAATATGGCTGCGGAGTGAACGATTTTTAAGGATGCATAGGTGGTGATACTAGAAACTCAAAGACTAATCATGCGGCAAATAAATGAATCAGACTGGGCATTTTTCAGCGATCTTTACCGTGATGAGCAAGCTATGGCGCTGATTGCCGATACGCAAACAGAGCAGCAAATTTTGGCTGCTTTCGATTGCCGCTTACCTGAATGGCGTAAAGAACTGCCCCAATGGTTGTGCTTAGTCATGATTGATAGAGACTCTGGCCAGCGAGTGGGATTGACCGGTTTTGTTTCTGAATGGCTGCCACATCGTATGGCGGAAGTTGGTTTCATCATTCCCCCTAAATTTCAACGCAAAGGCTATGGCAAAGAATCTCTCGCTGCGCTGATTGATTTTGCGTTTTCACAATGTGGCTATCACAAGCTAAAGGCGGTGGTGACTTCAGGCAATGAGGCATCGCGGGGATTATTATTGCACGGCGGTTTTCAGCAGGAAGGTTGCTTGCGGCAGAATTATTTTCTACAGGGAAAATGGCATGATGACTGGGTTTTCGGCTTGTTGGCCGAAGAATATAGCAGGGGCGAACCCCTGCTATGATTCGATTTATTATTCAGCTAATTTCCTCTTCACAAAGAGCTGAGCACAAAGAAGAAGCACCAATACTCCGGCGATAACCAGTAAATGCTCGATGCGAAAATGATCGGCAAGTGGGCCGAATAGCACCATACCCAGCGGCAAAGCACAGCAGTTGGCGACCTGTACCAAGCTGAAAATTCTACCGTGCATTTCCGGTATCACTTTCTCCTGCAGAAGAGAAGTCACCGGTGCGTTAAAGCACGGCATGGTGATCCCTATCAGGAAATTAAAAACCAGATAAATGCTGAATAGGGGCGCGCAGCCAAGTGCAATCATGAAAAAGCCATAGGCTCCGCCAGCGAATAAGGTCGTGCGTAGGCGGCTGGTAAATCCTCCCCACATCGCAATCAATATTCCGCCTGCAATGGCCCCGCTGCTAAAGGCCATTTCATTGATGGCTAAACGCCATGCCTCTGGGCCAAACGAACGACTGACCATCAGGGGCGTCATAAATGCCGCAGGGCTTATTAAGATCATCATGGCAATCAAGAACATAATCAGATAGCGGATAAACGGATTTTGTCGAAGGTAGTGGAAGCCTTCACCGATAGCCTTGATAGTCGATTTACCGTCAAGATTGCCGTTTGTGAGTTTGGTGATCTTTAACATCGACATAAACACTAAGCCAATCGCGGCGGTAATGACGTCGGCGAAGAAGATTTTCTCGATGGAGAAATAAGCATACAGAACGCCGCTGGCCGCCGGAGCAATCAGCATATTTAGCGAACTTAATGTGCTGTTGATTCCATTTATCTTTATCAAATGATCTTTCGGCACCAGTTGAGGAATGATCGCATTCACCGTTGGTGTTTGAATCCCCGAGCCAAAAGAACGAACGGCTAACACGGCAAAGATCAACCATAGCGGCTTGTATCCTAAGATAAATGCAATAGCCAATAGCAGCGTCACCAGCGCGATAGCCGCGTCCGAAATCATACTGACATACTTGCGGTTATAGCGATCTACCCATACACCGGCAAACAGCGAAATAACGAGCTGAGGCAAAAAACCGCACAGCGTCGAAATGGTGATCATCAACCCTGAAGACGTCGTCAGCGTGATGTACCAAATAATGGCGTATTGCACGATGGATGAACCAAGCAGGGTCACTGTTTGGGCTGAGAGGAAAAGGGCGATGTCCTTTTTCCAATGAAGTTGTTGCGTCATGGTATTGATACTCAAGTTTTTTCAATAAAAAAGCCGGTTCGCACTGCTGGCGGCCCGGCTTAAAGATTGTCTATTTCAACAATCCGTCACGGATGTTTTGCAACATCAAGGCCACAGATAAAGCGTGGCGAGAGACTCAAACCCGTCATACTTCAAGCTGCTTACGCGTTGGCTACTCCCGCTCACCCCAGTCACTTACTTGAGTAAGCTCCTGAGGATTCACGGGCTTGCCGCCTTCAAGCAACTTGAATTATTTTGGGTACAACCCTTAATTTCAGCTAGCCGAAAACGACGTAATTAAACGACCGATAACGAGCTGGCTGATGAAGAGTTTAAGCAGCGGGTGGCTGCTGATTAGGCTCCGAACAACGCTTCATCTTTCGATTGCGCGGAGCTGCGTCTGGTGACGGATTTTTTGAAATAGCTGCAAACCATGAAATACACTCGATACCAAGAGATAAATTCTCTTTAGATTAGGTGCGGATTATATCTGTGGGATATGAATTGGGCAAATCGTGATCTTTTGATAGCTACTCTAGATTAAGAATATCGCCGGTATTAAACGGCTGAGCATTTAACCATAAGCGACCCCAACTTCCGGTACAGTGGCAACCGTAAATAAGATTGATATTTTGCTGTTGGAAATAGCGTCGGGTGCGGAGCATCTCTGGCAGACCTGCGCTACGCAAATGCAGACCGCCGATAACGGCGCTGACTTTATCTATTCCAGTGATCTGTTTGGCGTAGTCAATAATATCGCAGATGCCTGAATGCGAGCAGCCAACAATGACCACTAAGCCTTGGTTCCCACGCCAGATCAAACAGCTATCGTCTCTGACGTAGTCAGTTTCATAGCCCATATTATTTTCAATTAAGCCGAAGCGTTTATTGGGATTGCTGCGGGGGATTTCTCCGGCAAAAATAAAGCGCTTACCGATGTTCACCGGTTGGCGTGAAAGCTGAAAAGGGAAATGGGTTTGTAACTGAGCTTTGTTATTTTCAGGGGATATTTTTTTAATTTTAATGGCGCGCGAGCCAATAAATCCCCCCGCGTAGCGTGTGAGAAACACATCGGGGTGACAAATGACCTCAGGCTTGTGCGGCGTGTAAGGAATCAGATAGGGAAGTCCACCAAAGTGATCGTAATGCCCGTGTGAAAGCACCACGCAAGAGATGGTGCTTAAATCTATTCCTAAGCGTTGAGCATTATGACAAAAGCGCTGATCCTGCCCCGTATCAAATAAAATCCGCTGTTCGCCATCATCCAGCCATAAACTTAATCCTACACCGCTGTTTAAATCAGCGTGACGGGTATCATTTTCTAGCAGAACCGTAATCTTAAGCGACATTTGTTATTTGTCCGAACAGTTGATAATGACTAGCCAAACTAGATATGAATCAGACAGCCATTTTCTTCAAGCTGAGCTAGCTGTGCCGGATATTGGCTAAATGAATTCCAACGCAGATCGAGCCGTTTAAGATTCTTGAGGGTGTAGATACTGTCTGGCAATGAAGTGAGGTTATTTGCCCGCAAATCCAGCGTTTGTAACCCAGTCAGTGCGGCGATGCTTTCTGGTAATTCAGACAGATTATTGAATCTAAAATTAAGATCCTGCAGGTGGCTTAATTGCGTTAAGGCATCGGGTATCGATTTAATGCGATTACCCGATATATCTAGCACGCGCAGCAGAGTTAGCTGATTGATTTCGGCCGGGAACTGGCTGAGATGATTATTCATTAAATGCAGCTCTTTGAGGTTTTTAAGCTCACCAATCTTTTCAGCAAACGACGATATCTTATTATTGTATAAGCGCAGCTCTTCTAAGCCGCGCATGGCAAAAACGGTTTCAGGGATGTTTGTAAGATGGTTATCCGTAATATTCAGATAACGCAGCTTATGTAACGCTGACAACGTTGATGGAATATCGCTGAGCTGGTTATTGCTCAAATAGAGATAGACCAATTCAGTTAGCTGACCAAGCGTGTTGGGTAATTCGGATAATTTATTATGCCCAAGATCGAGCATTTCCAGCGCGCGAAGCTGCCCAATAGAATCGGGAATATGTGCGATCTGATTACAGGAAATATTGAGCACCTGTAGCTTGGTTAAGCTATCAATCTGCTCGGGATAGTCGCTAAGTTGGTTGTTATAAGCGCTAAACCCAGTCAGCCCTTCATCCAGTTTAATGTTATCAAGATGCTCCAACTGTTGATTATCAAGATTTAGAAACGGTGCATTATGCTGTTCTGTTGATGTTATTGAGCGTTGGTGTAATAGCATAGGGATGAATCCAGTGAGTGAGGCTGACAGCGAGGAGATCACTTTAGCCAGTTTGCCTAGAGATGGGAAGAAAAGGGGAGCAAAACTGAGGGCTCACAAGGATAAAATAAATCCTATGGCGTGTTGTTTATAAACAGTGAGTTGGCGCACGTTGTTACGCTAAATAGCTTCTCATAATGCCCCTAACCATCATGTTACTAACGTTGACGAACTCGGGAAGAATAATGGAACCATTACATGCGGTTTGGGTGACCGTTGGGCTGTTTGTGCTCACCTTTTTTAATCCGGGGGCGAACCTCTTTGTGGTGGTTCAAACTAGCTTATCTTCCGGGCGCCGCGCCGGTGTGCATACGGGATTAGGCGTGGCGCTAGGCGATGCGATTTATTCCGGTCTTGGCCTATTCGGTATGGTGGCCTTGATGACCCAGTTTGAAAGCCTGTTCTCAATCATCAAAATCGCAGGCGGTCTCTATTTGCTTTGGTACGCCTACGGCGTAGTGAAAAATCAAAATGATATACAAATTGGCGCGTTGCATACGCTGGTGCCCGGTGAAGGTGCGGTTTTTTTCCGTCGTGGACTGATTACCGATCTCTCTAATCCGCAAACCGTACTGTTTTTTATCAGTATTTTTTCGGTGACGCTGAGTGCTGATACGCCGACTTGGGCCAAATTATTGACATGGTTTGGCATTGTGATGAGTTCAGTTATTTGGCGCATTTTCCTGAGTCAGGCTTTTTCCCTATCAGTAGTACGCCGTGGTTATTCGCGTATTCAACGCGTAATCAGTAAGGTGATCGGTGCCGTGGTAGGAGCATTTGCGTTACGGCTCATTTACGAAGGTAGCCGCGAGCTCAGCCGCTGACCCACATCGTAGGGATAAGCCGCAGCACTAATCGATATTTCAACTATGCTGTTATGGGGTGAAAAACAGATGTGTTGCGGTCTTATAAGTATGATTAATTCAATCTGGGCCTGAGAGCGTTGCTTGTTCATATCGGTAGCATTTTAGCCAACAAGGACGATCGTTTTTTTGAGTTGTATGCAAAATTGTTAGATTTATGGTGGATTATTTAACCAAATAATCAACATTTTGTGCGATCCGTCACACTTACTCAGTCACAATAGTCTATCGCTCGTTTTCCTCCCTAATCAGTAAGTTACCCGTAACAATTCGGTTTATTCACGCCAAATCTGTCATTTCCAAACGTAGCGTAACGTAAGCAAATATTTCATAACAACACATTCAGCAAGGAAATGGTGTTAAATAACTGATAACATTTTGTAGATGGGCAATGTCATGGCAAAAGAAAAATCTGGAAGCTCAAGAAGAGATTTCCTTCTAAAAACAATAACATTAGTACCCGCAGTGGCTATCGGTGGAACAGGTATTGGTTCACTGGCTGCTCCAATAGTTGCTCATGCAACTGAACCTAAAGCGCCAGAAAAGCATACGGCGCGTGATTACAACCCTACCTTTTTTACTCCTGAAGAATATGCGTTTGTGCAAGCGGCCGCTGCACGCTTGATCCCGAATGACGATCGTGGTCCTGGCGCGTTAGAAGCGGGCGTACCCGAGTTCATCGATCGCCAAATGAATACCCCGTATGCCACAGGTTCACAGTGGTATATGCAAGGGCCATTTAATCCTGATGCAGAACATGATTTTGGCTATCAGCTGCCGTTAACGCCGCAGCAGATTTATCGTTTAGGCGTGGCCGAAGCCAATGACTACGCAAAAAAGCAGGCAGGCAAAATCTTTGCTGAATTACCGCAGGACAAGCAGGACGATCTGTTAAGCCAAATGGAAGGCGGGAAAGCGGAGTTTACTCAGGTACCGGCCAAGGTCTTCTTCTCTTTCTTACTGCAAAACACCCGTGAAGGTTTCTTTAGCGATCCCATCCATGGTGGCAACCAAGGCATGGTGGGCTGGACGCTAATCAATTTCCCAGGCGCACGTGCAGATTTTATGGACTGGGTAGAGCGCGGTGAACGTTATCCGTTCCCTCCGGTGTCTATTCGCGGAGAAAGAGGATAAATCATGGCGAATACAATGAAGAAAGTTGATGCGGTTGTGGTGGGATTCGGTTGGGCGGGTTCCATTATGGCGAAAGAACTCACCGAAGCCGGTTTAAATGTGGTGGTGCTAGAGCGTGGTCCGCATCGCGATACCTATCCTGATGGTGCCTATCCGCAGGTGATTGATGAATTAACCTATAACACCCGACGTAAGCTGTTTCAGGACTTATCCAAAAGCACCGTGACTATCCGCCATAACGTCTCTCAAACCGCGCTGCCTTATCGTCAGCTAGCGGCATTTTTACCGGGAACCGGTACCGGTGGCGCAGGCTTGCACTGGTCTGGGGTGCATTTCCGTATCGACCCGATGGAGTTGCGCATGCGCAGCCATTATGAAGAACGCTATGGCAAAAATTTTATTCCTGAAGGGATGACGATTCAGGATTTCGGCGTGACCTATGAAGAGCTTGAGCCGTATTTTGATAAGGCTGAGAAAGTCTTTGGTACTTCAGGGACTCCGTGGAGCGTGAAGGGGAAAGTGATTGGTCAGGGCAAAGGGGGAAATCCGTTTGCGCCAGATCGTTCTGACAATTTCCCGTTACCGGCTCAGAAACGCACCTTCTCTGCACAGATGTTTGCTCAAGCAGCGGAGTCTGTGGGCTATCATCCTTATGATTTACCTTCGGCAAACACCTCAGGCCCGTACACTAATACCTATGGTGCTCAGATGGGGCCATGTAACTTCTGCGGATTCTGCAGTGGTTACGCCTGCTATATGTATTCTAAAGCCTCGCCAAACGTTAACGTGTGGCCAGCTTTACGCCAAGAGCCTAAATTCGAGCTGCGTACCAACTCACATGTACTGCGCGTTAATCTGACCGATGATAAAAAGCGCGCCACCGGTGTGACCTATGTGGATGCGCAGGGGCGTCAGGTTGAGCAACCTGCTGATTTAGTTATTTTGGCCGCATTCCAATTCCATAACGTGCATCTGATGCTGTTGTCTGGCATTGGCCAGCCTTACAACCCGATAACGAATGAAGGGGTGGTCGGGCGTAACTTTGCTTACCAGAACATTTCGACGATTAAGGCCTTCTTCAATAAAGATATCTTCACTAATACCTTCATTGGTGCCGGTGGTGCTGGTGTGGGCGTGGATGACTTTAACGCTGATAACTTTGATCACGCCAAATATGGCTTCGTCGGTGGATCGCCGTTCTGGGTGAACCAAGCGGGGACTAAACCAATTTCTGGTTTACCAACGCGCCCAGGAACTCCAGCGTGGGGAAGCAAGTGGAAGGCCGAAGTGGCTGATGTTTATCCGCATCATGTCTCTATGGATGCGCACGGTGCGCACCAGTCTTATCGTGCCAACTATCTGGACTTAGACCCTAATTATAAAGATGTTTATGGTCAGCCATTGCTGCGCATGACGTTCGACTGGCAGGAAAATGACATCAAAATGTCGCAGTTTATGCATGGGCGTATGCATAAAATCGCCGAGGCGATGAACCCAACGGTGATTAGCGGTTCGCCTAAAAGTGAAGGGACGCATTTCGATACCACCGTCTACCAAACCACGCATATGAACGGCGGGGCGATTATGGGCGACGATCCGAAAACCAGCGCCATCAATCGCTATCTACAAAGCTGGGATGTGCCAAACGTGTTTGTACCGGGAGCATCAGCATTCCCGCAGGGCTTGGGCTACAATCCGACTGGAACCTTGGCGGCTCTGACTTACTGGTCTGCTCGTGCAATTCGCGAACAGTATTTGAAAAATCCAGGACCGTTGGTGCAGGCTTAAGGAAACCAGAACATGAAAAAAATACTCTCAGTGCTGGTATTTGGCGCGTTTAGCATGAGCGCACTGGCTCAGGAAACGAGCGGCGTAGATTTGATCAAGCGCGGCGAATATCTGGCCCGTGCCGGAGACTGCGTGGCCTGTCATACCAGTAAAGGTGGAACCCCATTCGCGGGTGGATTACCGATGGCAACGCCAATCGGCACTATTTACAGTACCAATATCACGCCTGATAAGAAGCACGGCATTGGCGAATACTCTTTTGAGGATTTTGATCAAGCGGTGCGACACGGCGTGGCTAAGAACGGCAGTACGCTATATCCCGCGATGCCATATCCTTCCTATGCCGTTGTAACCGAACCGGATATGCGCGCGCTTTATGCCTATTTCATGCAGGGCGTAAAACCGGTCGATCAGGCAAATAAAGACAGTGATATTCCTTGGCCGTTGTCGATGCGTTGGCCGTTGTCTATCTGGCGCGGGATGTTTGCGCCGGACGTGCAGGATTTCAAACCCACACAGGGTGAAGACCCGGTGCTGGCACGTGGCCGCTATCTGGTGGAAGGTTTAGGGCACTGCGGTGCTTGCCATACACCGCGCAGTATTACCATGCAGGAAAAAGCGCTGAATAATGCGCAAGGTGATGTTTACCTTTCCGGCAGCGCGCCAATTGATGGCTGGATTGCTTCAAATCTGCGCGGTGATAACAAAGACGGTTTAGGTAGTTGGAGTGAAAAAGATCTGACTGAGTTCCTGCGAACGGGGCGAAACGATCGTACTGCCGTGTTTGGTGGCATGACCGATGTGGTTGAGCATAGTTTGCAGTACTTAACGCCAGAGGATGCCACGGCAATTGCGCGGTATCTGAAGTCACTGCCGGCAAAAGATAAAGATCAGCAGGCCTTTAAAGAAGATAAAACCGTCGCTAATGCGCTGTGGAAGGGCGATGACAGCAAGAAAGGCGCAGCGGTATACGTTGATAACTGTGCGGCTTGTCACCGAACTGACGGTAGTGGTTACACGCGTTTCTTCCCTGAACTGCGTGGTAATCCGGTGGTGATGACCGATGATGCTACTTCGCTTATCCATGTAGTATTAACCGGGAATACGCTACCGGGCGTGAAAGGGGCTCCATCCTCGATCACCATGCCTGCATTTGGCTGGCGCTTGAACGATCAGCAGGTAGCTGATGTAGTTAACTTTATTCGCACTAGCTGGGGGAACAAAGCCCCAGAAATTACGGCGAAAGACGTTGCCAAAGTGCGCGAGAATAAGGACATTATTCCCGATCCGAAATTGTTAGGCAGTCCTGAAATTGAAAAATTACAGGCCACACAGCAATAGCACAAATCTGCATGCCGTTCGTTTAAGCGAGCGGCATGTTCTCTAAAGCCGAATGAGATGTTCTTGTGGAGCCTGCCGTTGATGCAAGACGGCGGCAATCACTAAACGTTCATCGCTGATGATGTAATAAATCACATGGCTCTTGTAGGGGAAATAGAATGACTCTCCGGCCATGTTGTTACAACGGATGCCCATCCGTGGCGTTCTAGCCAGAAGCTGTAGCTGCTTCCTGAGCCCGGAGAGATAATTATCCGCCTGCTCGATACCCCAATGTTCAACGCTGAAGGCTCGGATCGTGAGCAGATGCTGCTTTGCCGCCAGCGATAAATAATAAGCCATCATTTCTTATCGTGTTTACCTGCAAGAAGATCCTGCATAAAAACTTCGCCATCAATGGTTTGCCCGTTAACGATATCGCTTTGTGCCTGTTCAAAACAGTGCTGCAGATGGGCTGCTTTAATCTCTTCCACGGCCAGATAGTTTTCATAAGACATGACTACGGCTACGGTTTTGCCGTTTTTGCTGATTTGAATCGGTTCTGCCTGAACGCTCATTAATAACTCTCCAAACTGGGTTTTTGCTTGGTTGGCGGTATAGGTTTTCATGGCTTCGCTTCGGTGGTGAGAATGTATGCAAAAAATAACACGAATCGAACGATTTGCGCGATACGCTTTGGCTTAAAATTGTTTTGCATAAACCAATATAAAAATGCCCACGGGCGTTGCCGTGGGCAGTATCAATAAAATCGATAGGGACTGCTGAGGTTTTTAGCTGTCTGATGCAGAATTTGCGAGCGATTTCATCCCTATGGCTGTATTTACCCGGGTTTGCAAATCGCAAACTGTATAGTCGTTCGCATTATTTTTTACGCATCAACTAAAGGGCTTAGACGCTGGAATAGGGGATCAAGATATTGGTTCGCCTGACGGTAAACCTGCTGATTTAACGCGTTATACAGGTTATGGTTTTTTGGGTTAGGCATAAATGTATCGCCCATTCGCACCATTTTCTGTGTCGCTTGTTCATAGTTATCAAAAGCGCCCACGGCCATGCCTGCGTTAATGGCGCACCCAATGGCGGCCGATCCTTTCATGATGTTTCGGCTAGTGGGAATACCAAATATATCGGCGAATATCTGCATGAAGACATCGCTGTTAGCACCGCCGCCAGAGATGATTAGGCTTTTGAACGGGGTCTTTAGCTCGGTCGCCATCTTATCCATATGATTTTTCATGGTGAATGCGATGCCTTCCAGCACGGAGCGATACATGTGGCCACGGGTGTGGCGGCCATCAAAGCCAATCATTGCCCCTTTTCGGAATTCAGCCTCTGATGGGGGAGCCCAGTCATGAATGGTGAGTAACCCTTCACATCCCGCCGGTATTTTTTCAGCTTCACGATTGAGCAATTCCTCAATACTTTCACCTTGGTCACATGCTTCTGCTAAAGCCGCTGCGCCAAACTGATCGCGAAACCAGCTGATAGTCCACATTCCGCGGCGAACACCCATGCATTCATAGAGATAATGATTTGGAATTGACGCTTGGAATGGCCAGAAATTTTTAGCCTCTTTGACATTTTCGTGCCCGTGAACCATCGCGCCAATGTAAGTGCCCAACGAAATCAGAGCAACGCCCTCGTCGAGAGAGCCTGCGCCCAAGGCTTCAACGGCTTTATCATGAGCGGTAGCAATAACCGGAATACCGGCGGGAATGCCAAGTTTTTTTGCCACGCTATCGGTAATTTGGCCCAGAATTTCTCCCGGACGCACAACATCAAACACCTGCTCGCGAGTGAGATTACAGCTCTGCCAGGTAGTGGGATCGGTGCTCCAATCCAACGTATCGTTGTCCATTGGCCACCAGCCAATGTAATTTGCGCAGGTATCTTTAAACTCCCCCGTCAGCCGATGGGTAATATAACCGGAAGTTGTCGTGACATAGCGAACGCCTTGGTAGGCGTCTATATATTCATAAGGTTTATTTAAACGCTTATCCATCCAGTTAATCACGGGGTAAGCCAGTTCTCCATTGGCTTTGAGCAGCACACGGCAACAGCGAATGATACACACGCCCATAGCCAGAATATCGTCTGCACGGCGCCCTTGCTGATGGAATTTTTGCATTGCAGCGCGGAAGGCAATTTGTAGGGCATCCCACAGATCGTCATCAGGATGTTCGGCCAAGAGCGGCGCGGGAATATCCATTTTCCGTAATGCTTGTTTCCCTTCACAAATAACTTGCCCATCCACGTCAAAAATAACCACTTTTGCACTTTGGGTACCCACATCCACACCCATAAGATATTGATTTTTCATCTGTAAGGCCTCGCTCTAGAACTTAGGATTAATGATTGGTTTGTGATTCGGCGGATGACTGAACCGTATCTCAGTTACGATGCGTTGCTCGTCGCATGTTTTGAGCCAGCAGGTAGGTAAACACGATAACCAGGCCGGTTGCGGCAAGCCCCATTAGCCACATATTTCGATAGGCCTGCGCCGCAGGCAACGTGTCTTGCCAATGACCGATAATGGGATAGACAAAGACATCAGGGAGAAAGCCAATCACCGAGCAAATACCAACGGTGGTTCCCATTATGTAGGCGGGGGTTCGTGCCTCGCCAATGCAGGCAAAATAGAGTCCACGAGAGGCGTAACACACAAAGGCAAGCAACAGGATTAAACCTATCCCGATCGCAACAGAGCGTGGATTTTGGTTAGTAATGAGCAGCGCAACTAATGTGATAACGCTGATGACGGCTAAAAACTGTATGACGCGGGTGGGGGATTTGAAACGACTATAGGTCGTGATTAAACCGCCCAAAGGCCCACACATGGCACGGAAGATCTTGTTGATCACGATCCCCATGTAGCTGGCCGCAACGAGATCCATGGCATACATTTCGGTGAGATAATTAGTCGAGTAGCTGAGAATGGCGTAGATGGTATACACGCCAAAAATAATCATGCTGCAATACCAAGTGGTACTAATTTTGAGTACAGAGAGGATATCGCTGAGGTGGAATGCTGGAGAGGTTGTTTCGCCGCGTTGGCTGAAGCCGTCTTTAACAAAAAACCAGCAAAGAATACCTAGCAGAATGTAGACACCGCTATAAATCAAAATAACAGCTTTTAAGCTATTGGGATCGTTGGGAGAGAATAGTGAGAACACCCACATGGTGAATACGGCGAGGGCCATAACGCCAACGCCGCGTAAGCCTTCCATCCAGCCCATGATTTTTCCCTGTTCATCATGTGAGCCCAACAACGAAGCGGCTTTAATTGAAACAGACCAGAGCAAAAGGATCGTGGTAATAGCAAATGCAACCTGAATGAAGATCATGACCCAAAAAGGCGGATAAATCATCATCAGCAGACCAAGGAGTCCGGTGGCAATCATAGAAAATGACATCATTTTCTTATGTGAAAACTTATCGGCAATAACGCCGCTTGGGGCATAAAGAATAATAGCCGTAATACCAAAAGTACTCATAATGAGCCCAATTTCGGTATTTGAAAAACCCATGAACTTTGCCATGGGGATTTGATAAATATAGCGTAGGTAGGCAAGGTCAAAACTCACGCCACCACTAATGCTTATTATTGCAAGTGTTACCCAACGACGGAAATTATCTTTATCCATAATAGTTTCTCAGTAAGCACATGGCAAAAAAAAAAGAGAAAAGTAAACTCCCCGCAAGGGAAGTTACTTTTCTCTTAGTCTCCAGTAACGACTGAGATTAATAGCATGCTGGTTGAATTAATTTCGTGAGAATTGTCACAATTCTAATTTTGGTTAATAAACAATAGCTAAATATAAAGTCCTTTAAATAAGATAGTTAATAGTTTTATGCAGAAAAATAAAGTCATGTTTTTTATAAGGGGATTTTTAATCTGTCTTAGTTATATTTATGTGATTGTGGTCACGGAAGTTGCCAAGGTAATCATGATACTAATCTTATCAGTTACTCGAGATAAAGAGAAAAGTAACTTCCTGCTAAGCGGGGAGTTTGCTTTTCTCTTTTTTTTTGCTCTTTTATTATGAACAAAGGATATATCATGTCATTAAGCGCATTAAATGAATTTAATCTCGACTTTTTCTCGTTAAAAGGAAAAAACGCGATCGTCACCGGTGGGAATAGCGGGCTAGGGCAGGCTTTTGCGGTGGCTTTAGCCAAAGCAGGCGCAAATCTATTTATTCCCAGCTTCATTATGGATAAGGGTGAAACCCGCGAACTTATTGAACAGCAAGGTGTACAGGTTGAGTTTTTACAGATTGATATCACCGAAAAAGGTGCGCCGGCCAAGGTTATTGCTCAGTGCGTAGAGCGGTTTGGCTCTGTGGATATTTTAGTTAACAATGCCGGCATCTGTAAGCTTAATAAAGTGCTCGATTTTGGCCGTAAAGATTGGGACCCGATGATTGATATCAATCTTACTGCGGCATTTGAACTTAGCTATGAAGCAGCAAAATTTATGATCCCACAGAAAAGTGGGAAAATAATTAATATATGCTCGTTATTCTCTTATTTGGGTGGGCAATGGTCACCGGCTTATTCTGCAACAAAACACGCGCTGGCTGGATTTACCAAGGCCTACTGTGATGAGTTGGGGCAATATAATATTCAGGTTAATGGTATTGCACCTGGATACTATGCAACCGAAATTACGACAGAGACACGTAAAAACCCAGAAACTAATCAACGTGTATTAGACCATATTCCCGCCAATCGTTGGGGTGAGACTCAGGATTTAATGGGGGCAATGGTTTATTTAGCGAGTAGAGCGTCAAATTATGTTAACGGTCACTTGTTGGTTGTCGATGGGGGTTATTTAGTGAGATAGGTAAATATAAAATAAATCTTCAATCATAAAGGGTGGTTCCTTTTTTATTTTATGTTGTTTTAGCACGGGTTTATTTGCTGAAAGCTAAATTTTAATTATCAAAAATGATAAGGATTGACTATGCCGTTAACACGAGAAGAAATTGTTGAAAATTTGAAAGAAATTGTTGGCCCAGCTCGCGTGATTACCGACAAAGCTGTATTACAGAAAAATAGTATCGATCGCTTCAGAAAATATGCCGATATTCATGGCGTATTTACGTTACCGCTGCCAGCTGCAGTCGTGATGTTAGAAAATACCCAGCAGGTTTCAGATGTTCTAGCATTTTTAAATAAACACAAAGTTAATTGTGTGCCGCGTACTGGCGCATCAGCGACCGAAGGTGGTCTGGAAACCGTGGTTGAAAACTCGGTGGTGTTAGATGGCTCGGGATTAAATAAAGTTATCAAGATTGATATTGAAAACATGCAGGCAACGGCACAGTGTGGTGTCCCATTAGAAGTGCTAGAAAACCAACTGCGTAGCAAAGGTTATACCACTGGTCATTCGCCACAGTCTAAGCCTCTTGCGCAGATGGGGGGATTGGTGGCAACGCGCAGCATTGGCCAATTTTCAACGCTGTATGGCGCCATTGAAGATATGGTCGTGGGGTTAGAAGCTGTTTTCCCGAATGGCACTATCACCCGAATTAAAAACGTACCGCGCAGAGCCGCTGGGCCTGATATTCGCCACGTGATTATCGGTAACGAAGGCGCGTTGTGCTATATCACTGAAGTTACAGTTAAAATCTTTAAATATCAGCCAGAGAATAATCTGTTCTATGGCTATATCCTCGATAATATGCAGACCGGGTTTAAGGTTTTGCGTGATGTCATGGTGGAAGGATATCGTCCTTCGATTGCTCGCCTTTATGATGCGGAAGATGGCACTCAGCACTTTACCCATTTTGCCGATGGAAAATGTGTGCTGATTTTCATGGCGGAAGGAAGCCAAAAAATGGCACAGGCGATTGGCTCTGGCATTGAAGAAATCGTTGCTCACTATCCTGAATGTCGCCGTGTTGATAGCAAACTGATCGAAACATGGTTTAACCATCTGAACTGGGGGCCAGATAAAGTGGCCGCTGAGCGTGTTCAGATAATGAAAACTAACAATATGGGCTTCACTACGGAAGTATCGGGAGACTGGGGAAGCATTAATAAAATATATGAAAATGTTATTCACCGTATTCGCAATGAATTTCCACACGCCGACGATATCACCATGCTGGGAGGTCATTCGTCGCATAGCTATATCAACGGTACCAATATGTATTTCGTCTATGACTATAACGTTGTGGACTGCAAGCCAGAGGAAGAAATCAACAAGTACCATAACCCGCTGAATAAAATCATAGTGGAAGAAACGATTAAGCAGGGCGGCTCAATGGTGCATCACCACGGCATTGGTAAACACCGCGTGCACTGGACAAAAGACGAGCATGGTTCGGCTTATTATATCCTCAAAGCGTTAAAAGACGTGTATGACCCCAACGGCATCATGAATATGGGAACCATTTATCCGATTGAAAAATAGAAACTATTTTTTAGCGGTAGGGTTTCTGTTTAAAAGCACGATGAAGCATACTCAGGTCTATTGATCTGAGTATGCGCATTGAGACAAGTGACTGCGCATGAGGATCAGAATGTTACAACAACGCCCTCAGCAGGTACGGATGGATGATATTCCGTTAAGCCGTTTTCATTTTCGTATTGCGGGTTTAACGTTTGGCGCGCATCTAACGGATGGTTATGTGCTTGGCGTGATTGGTTTCGCGCTAGTGCAGATTAAGCCACAAATGGGGCTTTCTCCCGCTTGGGAAGGGCTGATTGGCAGTTCTGCATTATTCGGCCTATTTATTGGCAGCCTGACATTAGGCTGGCTATCCGACCATATTGGCCGACAAAAGATTTTCACCCTGAGTTTTGTGCTTATCACGCTGGCCTCTTTTTTACAGTTTTTTGTCACCTCTCCCGAACAGCTCTTTTGGCTACGGGTTTTGGTTGGCATTGGGCTCGGTGGAGACTATGCGGTTGGTCACACCATGCTGGCTGAATTTGCCCCCCGCAAGTACCGAGGCGTACTGCTCGGTGCTTTCAGCGTGATTTGGACGATTGGCTACGTGCTCGCCAGCCTGATGGGGCATTGGTTTACAGATTCAGGGCCGGATACATGGCGTTGGCTGCTCGGGTCGGCCTCGATACCGGCGTTATGCATTATGTTACTGCGATGGGGAACGCCAGAATCGCCGCGTTGGCTGATGCGGAAGGGGCGAATTGAGGAAGCGCATCAGGTAGTTCGTTTATATCTGGGGCGAAATGTGATCCTTAATGATGAAATACCGGTTGAAACCTCCCACCACATTCGCACTTTATTTTCAGCACGTTATTGGCGTAGAACGGCATTTAATAGCCTGTTTTTTGTCTGTTTGGTTATCCCGTATTTTGCTATTTACACCTATCTGCCCTCCATGCTGATCCTGCTAAACATCGATGCTGGTTTTGCGACAGATATGCTGCTGCATGGGCTGCTGATCGTCGGCGCATTATTGGGTTTGGTCTTAACCCAATATTGCTCACGGCGACGGTTTTTAATTGGCTCATTTATCGTGCTGGTTTTTTGCCTCGTGGTCCTTGCATTCACGCCATATCAGCAAGTTAGCGTGATGTTAGGGCTGTTTGGCATGTTCACATTGACTATCTCGGCGGTGAGCAATTTGGTTGGGGTATTTCCGGCAGAAAGTTTTCCCACAGACATTCGCTCGCTCGGGGTGGGGTTTGTTACTTCGATGAGTCGGTTGGGGTCGGCAATGGGGACGGGATTGCTGCCGCTGTCGGTGTTAGAGCTGGGGATACGCACAACCACGTTAATTCTGGCTTTAGTGCTTCTACTGGGCGCGTGGGTTTCCCTGCTATGGGCGCCAGAAACCAAGGGGGCGACCTTGGTTGGCGCATCTCAGGTAAGGAAAAAAGATCCCCATACGGTACTGACGCCTTCTGAACCTCTGTAAGGAGCAATCTTCGTGAAAGCATTACTTACGTTTAAGCCTCTTCCCGATCTCAGCATGTTATCCGAGCATGACTGGATCCCTAATGAGCAGCGACAGCTAAATATCGACCACGTGCGTTCAACGCTGAGCTGTTTTGATGAAACCGCCGCTGAACTTTTATTAAGAGCTCAGGCGGCAGATAAAAGCCTGAAGCTAGAAGCCTTAGCCTTTAATGACAGCATGGTTGAATATCACCTTAAGTTGCTGTTGGCACTTGGTTTTGAGCGGGCATCACGGCTGATGGCTCCCGCCGGCGAGCTCTCCTTTAATCCATTGGCTAATGCGACAATATTGGCGAACTATCTGCAGCACGAACACTATTCTTTGGTCGTGCTTGGGATGCAGTTTGGTGATGCTGACGATGGGCAAACGGCGGCGATGCTGGCTGAAATACTGGGATGGCCACATTTGAATCAGGTAAGTGATTTCACATTATTGCCAACGGCTAATTCGATTCGAGTTAGTCGAACGATGGAGACGGAAGTTCAGCACTTCACGATAACATTGCCAGCCGTTTTGGCCGTGGGTAACTCAACTCAGGCAGCAGCGCTTCGAATACCTACGCTAAAGCAAAAGTTGGCGGCCAGCAGAGCAAATATCGCAGCAGTAGCACCTGAGTTTTGCCCGGTAGAACAGGTTAGTTCACCGATTTTAGAAAGCCTAACCTCTATTGGCAAACAGAGAAAAACGCAGTGGCTTGAAGGAAAAACGCCGCAAGAGAAAGCGCTCAAACTCTATGATTTGTATCTACGAGAGAGAATAAATGTATGAAAATTGCGTTAATTTTTGATACCAATTCGCCTGCATTTTTGCGCCATGCCAGTGAGATGTGGCGGTTTTTACAAGATAGCCAAATCGAGAATGCTACTTTCACTTTTTGGCTGTTTTATCATCAAAATAAGCCGAGTGAGCTTCCGTTGCTCGGTTTATCACCCTCTGAAATTATAGGGTTTTCGGTGCCTGAGCCGATACAGGTTGAAGCCTGCTTATCTAGGCTCGAAGCAGCCTACGCCGAGTATCAGCCTGACGCCATACTGTGCAGTAGTGGGCAGTGGGGAAACGAGCTGGCTGCTCGACTAGGGATGCGGCTACATGGAAGTGCAATAGCTTCTGCGCGATCCGTTTTGCTCTCTTCATCAAGCTGCACGGCCTATAAAGCCGTTTATGAACAACATCTGCTGGCTCAGTTTTCGCTGCCTATACCGCCGTACTGTATATCTGTAGCGCAGAGTGGCGGAGGGACGATCGACGTTGCATCCGCTGCTCGGGTTACACAAATAGACATTCTGGAGCCAGCGCCTCAGTGTGAATGGCTACTTTCGGCGGAGGTTGAACGTAATGAGAATATTTTCCCGCTCAATGAGGCACGCAGTGTCTTGGCGGTGGGGTACGGCGTGGGCAGTGGTGCAGGCTTCCAGAAAATGCAAGATATCGCGCAACAGCTGGGGGCAAAACTTGGCGCAAGTCGCCCTGTTGTGATGAATGCGTGGAGCGATATGTCGAGCTTGGTGGGCATCTCTGGCGCGATTGTTGCGCCTGATATTTGCATTGCGGCAGGCGTGTCTGGAGCAGCGGCGTTTTCTGCAGGTATATGCCACAGCCAATTTATTGTGGCAATAAACAACGATCCTCAGGCGGCTATTTTTGCTCACGCTGATGTCGCCATCGTTGATGATATGTATCCGGTGCTGGAAGCATTAGTGGTTTGCGTGCAACAGAACACTTAGCCACAGAACACTTAGCCACAGGACCGCTGAAGATGTCCTGTGGTTAATTAGATTTCGTTATTGGTCAAAGGAGAGTTTCCACACGCCGGTATTGGTGGTGGAAATGGCGGTGGCTCCTGCATCGAGTGCATTATTAGCATCTTCAGCGTCGCACACGAGGCCACCGGCAATAATCGGCAGATCAATTTTCTCCGTTACCCACTTCAGCACTTTTGGCATACAGCCGGGCAGAATTTCAATACAGTCCGGATTCGACTGCGCAACCTGCTTATCAATACTGTGAAATGAAATGGAGTCGAGTAAAAAGAGTCGGTGTATGCCGTAAAACCCTTGGGCTCGGGCGGCCTTAATCATAGACGCTTTGGTACTGATGATGCCGTCGGCGGCGGTAACGATTTTAAGGAAGTTAATCACGATTTCTTTATTCGAGGTGCCATCAAGCAGATCAACATGGATAAAGGCGTATTTATCTGCGTTTTTAATGCGCTGGACAATCGCACCGATGTTGCAAATATTGCCGTATAGCACCGAAATAATCTTGCAGTCTGACTGCAATGCAACATTTAAACTTTCAGTATCTTTCACCGCGGCGATAACGGGATGGTGGCGTAGAAGTTGCAAAATTGACACGGGCGCTCTCCAGCATGATGTTAATGAAAGATTCTGAACATAACATATCACTCCGCCGCACAACGTATGCGGAGATACTTCACAGCACGCCATTATCCATATCTGAATAAGATCCCAGCGCCTGCGGGAGGATATTGCCACCGCGAAAAAACCGCGCTGTCGCATAAAATTCGACAGGTGCCGCACTCTAAACAGCCTAGGTGATCGAATATCAGATTGCCTTGGGCGTCTAATTGATAAAGCCCGGCAGGGCAGCCATGAATCAATACTTGAGCCGTTTGCGGATCGATATCCGCAGATAAAACGATATGCGCGGGTATATCAGGTGAAGACTGAAAGTGGTTTTTCGCCAGCCTGTCGTGAGTATTCATAAACTTTTCCCCCCTCGCACAAGGTCTTTGAGCAATTGAGTGAGCCCGCTGCGTTTAGCATATTTCCACAGCAACGTTCTTAGCGGCGGTGGCGGAGTTTCATTGATGGAAAAAAGATCCTGCATGAAATTGGCCGCTAGTTGCGGGTAGTGCTCGAACAAACGGGGCATCTTGAGTTGCATTTCTGGTACATGGCGATAGCGATGCATCAGAGACAATAACGAGGTTTCTTTGAGTGCGGCGTGATATTCGCTTAGCGATGATGGGCTAAAATCTTGCTTTTGCCATGCGGAAATTATCGTTTTGGCTGCGGCCTGAGCGGAGAGAATGGCCAAATCCATTCCTCGTACGATATAGCCGGTATTAACGCAGTAGCCAGCGGTATCGCCTACTAGCAAGTAGCCTGCGCCATAAACTGAGCGTGGCTTGTGGGTAATCTCTTCGGGAATGAGGTGCGCGCTATATTCGAGCCGTTCACTATTTTTGATTATCGGCGCGATGACCGGATGCTGGCGAAAACTCTCCATAAGCTGTGGCAGGCTCTGTTTTGCATCGTTGAGCGCCGAGAGGTTGCAGACCACGCCAAGCGATAGCGAGCTGCGGTTGGTATAGATGAATCCTCCTCCAACTTTTCCTTGGGTACAAGCGCCCGCAAACATCCAAGCGCAGCCTTGTTGAGGGAGCAGCGTGAAGCGGTCTTCTACTGTTTCTGCTGGCAAAGCGAGAATTTCTTTTACGCCAACGGCCATCGTATGAGGTAACGGTTTTGCAACCAGTTGATGCTTCTCTGCCAGCAGGGTGTTTGCGCCTTCAGCAACGATCACCCAATGTGCATAGAGCGATTCCTCACCTATTTTTACGCCGCAAATGCTACCTGACCGATCAATAAGGGCGTCTACGTTTACGCCAAGTAAGCATTGAGCACCTGCGGCCTCAGCCTGTGCCAATAGCCAAGGGTCAAAACGGGAGCGAAGCACTGAATAGGAGGCTGTTTGTGATGCCTCAGGCGGGTGGCGATAGTCTAGTGTGACGGCGCTTGTATTGCTGAGTAATGATATTCGCTCTTGAGTTATTAGGCGTTCTAGCGGGGCGCTGGAGGCAAAATCGGGGATCAAGCGGCTAAGGCTATAGCTATACAGTCGTCCACCGGACATGTTTTTCCCGCCGGCCTGCGACGAGCGCTCTAATAGAAGAACGTTCATTCCTGCTCTGGCAAGTAGCAATGCGCAACTACTTCCCGCGATCCCAGCACCAATAATGATGACATCAAATTTTTCATCTAAAGGCTTGTTACTCATCGATGTCAATCCTCCTTCAATGGAAGGAAACAGCATATCACCCCACACTGCTGCAAACTTGACCCAGCACAGCACAATGATTAAGCAAAAAATTGATTAGCGAGTTTGTGAGGTTGGATTATATTTAAAGGGTTAATAATCTAGGGTTTATTCTTTAAGTTAAAGCCGTTATGGTTCCAAGCAGGGTGTACACGCCCTTTGCGAAGGTAAAGATTAATTTTTATTTATCTGAATGGATACGCTGGCATCATCATGAAGAAAATCGCACTCACTACGTTAATCAAAAAAATCACTCTCGGGGCTGGCCTGACGTTAATGGCAATCCCGATGACCTATGCTGATGAGGCTGCTCCGGCGGCCCCACAAATCAATGCCAAAGCCTATGTGCTGATGGATTACGACAGCGGGAAAATCCTCACCGAGGCCAATGCCGATGAGCGCTTGGACCCCGCCAGCCTGACGAAGATCATGGCGAGCTATGTGATCGGTCAGTCAATTAAGGCCGGTAAAATCACACCTAACGATATGGTCGTGGTCGGTAAAGATGCTTGGGCGACGGGTAACCCCGTTTTGCGCGGTTCGTCGCTGATGTTCCTTAAACCTGGCGATCGGGTTCCGGTTTCTGAGCTAAATAAAGGCGTGGTTATTCAATCGGGTAACGACGCGAGTATCGCGCTTGCCGATTATGTTGCAGGCAGTCAGGATGCGTTCGTCAGCCTGATGAACAAATACGTTGAAGCTTGGGGACTGAAAAACACCTCATTCAAAACGGTTCACGGATTAGATTCTGAAGGGCAATACAGCTCGGCGCGCGATATGGCGTTGATCAGCCAGCGTCTGATTGCTGATGTACCTGATGAGTATGCGTTACACAAAGAGAAGGAATTCACCTTTAATAAAATCCGTCAGATTAACCGCAACCGTCTGCTGTGGGATAGCAGCCTGAACGTGGATGGGATTAAAACCGGGTTTACCTCAGGTGCAGGCCATAACTTAGTCTCCTCGGCGACCGATGGTCCAATGCGTTTGATCTCGGTTGTGCTGGGCGCGCCAACGGATCGAATTCGTTTCGAAGAGAGTAAAAAGCTGCTGACGTGGGGCTTCCGCTTCTATGAAACCGTTACGCCAATTAAAGTTGGACAGGCATTTACCACTGAAAAAGTGTGGTTTGGTGATAAGAGCGAAGTGGAACTGGGCGTCGACAAAAACGCCGGTGTCACCATCCCGCGCGGGCAGCTGAAAAACCTGAAGGCCAGCTTTACCCTCAACCAGCCTCAGTTGGAAGCACCATTGGCCAAAGGGCAAGTGGTCGGGACGATAGATTTTCAATTGAACGGCAAAACTATTGAGCAGCGTCCGCTGGTGGTGCTCAACGAAGTGAAAGAGGCCGGCTTCTTTGGTCGTATCATCGACTTTGTGATGATGAAAATTCATCAGCTGTTCGGTTCGTGGTTTGGCTAATACTTCCAACAATCAGCGTGCAACATGCACGCTGATTCATGCTTTATGCAATTCTCTTCGCAAGTCTTCATCGCAGTATGAAATACCGCTTTTCTCGCTGAAAAATCACCGTTAGCTTGGCTGCGGGTGCTTAGGGCTGTCTGCTTTATACCCTTCATATTTCAAACTGCATTTTTGTTGGCCGCTTTCGTTCACCCGAATCACTTACTTGAGTAAGCTCATCGGGATTCACTCATTTGCCGCCTCAATGCCGCTCGAACTATTTTGGGTATATGCATTAGCTGAAAGCAGATAGAAAAAAGCCCCACCCGACTATAAATCGAAGTGAGGCTCAATCTTATGCAAGACAACATGAGGTTAGTCTCTTACCCGCCGCAAGGCAAGGAAAAGGAGGCCGGAGATGCCGCAAAAAACGGTGATTTATTGTGTATTGATCGTCTGCTTAACGCTACTGGCGTTTATCAGAATCACTCACGGGTATCTTTGTGAGATACATATAAAAAACGGTGATAAAGAAGTGGCGGCTGTTTTGGCCTACGCATCCAAACGGTAAGCTGACTCAACGGCGGGGAGGTGACTCCCCGCTTGTTGAGACACTCTGGCTCAATCTTGTGGTGTTAGCATCAGTCACTAAGCACCCATACTAAGCACTTATTAACCGCAGGTCAGAACCTTGAGTGCCAAACCACCGCGTGAAGTTTCACGGTATTTGGCATTCATATCTTTGCCTGTTTCGTACATGGTTTCGATCACTTTATCTAGGCAAACGCGTGGGTCGCTGGTACGGCGCATTGCCATACGAGAAGCGTTGACCGCTTTCACGGCGGCGATAGCGTTACGTTCGATACAAGGAACCTGAACCTGGCCTGCAACTGGATCACAAGTTAAACCAAGGTTGTGTTCCATGGCGATTTCAGCGGCCATACAAACCTGCGCAGGGCTTCCGCCCATCAGCTCAGTCAGACCCGCTGCGGCCATTGAACAGGCAACCCCAACTTCACCTTGGCACCCAACTTCAGCACCGGAGATCGACGCATTCATTTTGTACAGTGCGCCAATAACCCCAGAGGCTAAGAAGTAGCGAGAGTACGAGTTAGTATTAACTTCACGAATGAATTTATCGTAGTAGGCCAATACCGCAGGGATAATCCCGCATGCGCCGTTGGTTGGTGCGGTGACCACTCGACCACCGGCCGCATTCTCTTCGTTCACGGCAAAGGCGTACATGTTGATCCAGTCAACCACGGCCATTGGGTCAACGCTCATTTTATCGTGGGTCACCAGCATGCGACGCAGCGCTGATGCACGACGTGGAACGCGCAACGGCCCCGGCAAAATGCCTTCGGTATTCATTCCGCGCTCGATGCCGCTACGCATGACATCCCAAACGCGCGTGAAGTGGGCTTCGATCTCTTCTTTGCTATGCAAAGCGAGTTCGTTTTGCATCACCAACCCAGACAGAGATAGCCCAGATGCTTTGCAATGTTCCTGCAAATCTGCGGCGCTCTTGAATGGATAAGGCACCTGCACTGCGTTTTCAGACTGTTTGCCAAAGTTTTCTTCGTCAACGATAAAGCCGCCGCCGATAGAGTAATAGGTTTTGCTATGAACGACGGTGTCGCCAGCCAGCGCAGTAATACGCATGCCGTTCTCGTGCAGCGACAGGTTGTCTTGGTGGAAGTTCATGCTGGTTTCCAGCGGGAAATCCACTTCGTGCTGGCCTTTGGCCAACAACAGGCGTCCACGCTGTTCCACGTCTTTAATAAAACCGGGGATCATATCGATATCAACGCTGTCAGGCATGTTGCCCGCCAGACCCATAATGATAGCGAGATCGGTGTGGTGGCCTTTACCGGTCAGTGAGAGCGAACCGTAAACGTCAACAACGACGCGGGTGACATCGCTCAGGATGCCTTTTTCAATTAAATCGTCAGAGAATTCTTTACCGGCTTTCATTGGGCCCACGGTGTGGGAGCTGGATGGGCCAATGCCAATTTTATAAATATCAAATACGCTAATCATGTCGCCTCCGTACGTTAAACAGGGCTATATCCTTCGTACTTGAAGCTGCTACCGTGCTGCAATTCCAATTACTGTGGATATAAAGAATGGTGCTGCCAGAGAAGGGGGGTGATACGGCCAGCGCAAGAGAAGAGTGCGCTGGCCGGTAGAGCATTAACTCTTACAGCGATTAACCAAACAGGGTGTACAGAATTGCAGAGATTGCAATCAGACCCATGATGACTACGAATGCGTTGCTGATGTGGCCGCTGTATTTGCGCATCGCTGGAACTTTATGGATGGCGTACATTGGCATCAGGAACAGGATCATCGCGATAACTGGGCCACCCAAGGTTTCGATCATACCCAGAATGCTTGGGTTCAGCGTTGCAACAGCCCAAGTGGTCAGCAGCATGAACAGCGCAGTAATTTTGTTCAGTTTGCTGGTTTCAATAGTTTTGCCTTTGCCACGCAGAGACTTGATAACCATACCGTTGAAGCCTTCACGAGCACCCAGATAGTGACCCAAGAAGGATTTAGTGATCGCGATGAAGGCAATAACTGGCGCCATGTATGCGATAACTGGAGTATTAAAGTGGTTAGCCAAGTAAGACAGAATAGAGATGTTCTGTGCTTTAGCTTCAGCCAGATCCGCTGGAGACAGGCTCAATACGCAGCTGAACACGAAGAACATAACGGTCAGAACCATCATGATGTGTGCATAAGCTAGGATCTTAGAACACTTCTTCTCAGCGTCTACACCGTACTCTTCACGTTTCGCAACGGCGAACGCAGAGATGATTGGTGAGTGGTTGAAAGAGAACACCATAACTGGAATTACCAGCCACAGAGTCATCCACAGGCCGCTGCCGCTCATTGACTGAGTCATTGCTGAAGTTTCGAAGATAGCACTGTTCCAGTTAGGGATCAGGTACAGAGCCAGAATCATCAGTACTGCAACAAACGGGAATACCAAGATGCTCATTGCTTTAACGATGAACTGTTCACCCAGGCGAACGATAGTCATCAGACCCAGAATCAGGATCAGAGACAGAATGGCGCGTGGAGGTGAAGACATACCCAGCTGGTGAGTAATGAAGCTATCAACGGTGTTGGTGATAGCAACGCTGTATACCAACAAAATCGGGTAAATAGCGAAGAAGTACAGCAGGGTGATCAGTTTACCTGCGCCAACGCCAAAGTGTTCTTCTACAACTTCAGTGATGTCTTCGCCTGGATTTTTACCAGACAGCACGAAACGGGTCAGGCCGCGGTGCGCAAAGAAAGTCATAGGGAAAGCGATGATTGCCATGATGATCAGTGGAATTAAACCACCGACGCCGGCATTGATTGGCAGGAACAGTACGCCTGCACCAATCGCTGTGCCGTACAGGCCCAGCATCCACATGGTATCTGACTTGCGCCAGGCCGTTGCGGAACCAGAAGTAGAAGTAATAGTACTAGTCTGAGTAGTGTCCATAGGGTCTCCGAAGTGAACACGTTTAAAACAGTTTCTTATCAAAACAATTCTTTGTTCAGTCGTGATGTACTACGAAAGAACTTTATTCAATTCAACGTACTGCGTGTGTTGCTAATTACCTGGTTATAAAAATGGATTCATTCCATTAAATAAAGCGGCTGCACTATACAACAGTGTATAAAACCAACAGTGTATAAAAGGAACGCATTAAGCTTACTTTTTCATGGAGCTTGCTTTTGTCCTGCTCAGCCAAAATAAAAAAAGCGAACAAATAATAGTCCGTTCATAAAATGCTCTTTTTAATTGTTGGTGAGTTGCAGCTGTTTTCGGCGGCAAAGATATATTTTTACAGTTAAAACGTCCGTGATCCGGCTCTCAATTGCGATATTCACTCGATTTTATCGCGTTTTTTCTGATTTTTAGGCTAAAATAAACACACAAAATTAACAAGGAAATTCATGCTAATTAACAGCATTAGGAAAATTAGTAAAAATTCGTTTCTTATGTGAAATAAAAAACACGATTTAACTGAATTCAAAAAAACAAAGATTCTTATCACTTTGGTTATAGTCAACATGTGTATTATAAGTGATGATATTTTAACTAACTGTTTTATATGAACTTATTTATGTTGGTTTATTGTTTTTTGTATGACGAAAATATATGTGTTTTAACCGAAAAATTAGATTGAAACTGATTATTCCTTGAGCGTAACTAATAAACAATATTGACTTCGAAGAGTGGAATTGGCAATTAAGTATGATTAATTAACTTATTGGTGAGAAAGGAAATGGTGAATAGGGAAGAAAGGATTGGTAAATAAACAAACGACTATAATGGTGAAATGACTACAGCTCCAATTATCTTGAAACTGTAGTTTATAAATAGATTTATCAAAGTGATAATGATTATTAAATAGCGATTAGCACAAAAGTTGTACGTTTTTTAAGATCAAGAACTGACAAATTTCCGTTCTTGGTGCCTGATCGGTGATTAGCATGGAAAACTCGGAAAGTGGCGCAATCCAAGCGGGTTTGACCTCACCAAATTTGCTGGCATCAGCGATGAGCGCCGTGCACGCTGAATCGCTTTTTGTTTAAGTGCTATCTCGTCAAGATTAAAGCAGGTCGCGCCCTGTTTGGGGGTGATGCCTGCAGCAGAAATAAAGGCCAGCGTGGGGCAAAGATTATCCAACTCGCTGCAGAGCCCGTTGGCAACGAAAATGGCGCTGTCTGGATTAAATGACCCACCGCACAAGATTACGCGGCAGTTTGGTTTGGTTCGCAATGCCATGAAGGTATTTAATGAGTAACAGACGCCGGTAAAGCTGAGAGATTCATCAAGAGCATCAATGATGAAAGGAACCGTGGTACCGCAGTCAAAAAAGACCACGTCATCTTCTTGCACCAGTTGCGCGGCCAGCGTGCCGATGTGGCGTTTTTCTTTGACACGTTTTTCCTGCTGGTCGGTCACGAAGTAACGAGCGCTTTGATGGATTTTAGGATCTAGCACCACGTAACCACCCAGCAAAACCACATCGCTACTTTGTGAGGCTAAATCGCGGCGCACCGTCATTTCTGAGACATTAAGTAACTCGGCAGCATCTTTAAGATGTAGTTTATCTGTTCGTTTGAGCGCCTGTGACAAGCGGTTAATACGATCGTAACGCCGGGTTTCCATAATTTCTCTCAGTAAAGTGGCCGGTACTTAAGCCGGGCAAGAATAATCGGGATGCCTTTTCCCATGAGATTCCGGAGAAGGAACAACGTTCCAACGTGGTGTTGGATGAGATAAATGCGACTACTTTCAACGAATTCAGTCGTTCGCGAGGCCTTTCATCTTACCTCTGTGCCCGCTGAGGCGCAAATTGGTGATTGAGTGACTGTAGTCTAGCAAATACAAAAAAGCCCGCAAAAACGGGCTGATTATCTCATTGGGCTTATTGTCTCACCCATCCTCGTCGAATCGGCAGCGCAAAACTGAAGGCGTAAATCTGGTGTAAGCGACTCACGATGCTTTGGCCAATCATGCCCCAAAGCAGCTGCGTTACCGCACAGCTCATGAGTCCTACGAGCAGCCCGCCAACCATATCTAACGGCCAATGCACGCCAAGATAGACGCGTGACCAAGCAATGCAAATGCCCAATGCTAATAAAATCACACCGAATAACAGATGGCGATACCAGAACAAAAATGCCAAGGCGAAGGTAAAGATGCCGGTACCATGATCGCTAGGGAAAGAGTTGTCGGGCGCATGCGGGATAAATTGATAGCCGATGCCATCTACAAACGGTCGAGCATGGGGGAATATCATGCCAATGACGCGCGAGGCGAGCAGGGCGAAAATGAGTGCGAAGGTGGCTTTGGTTGCAAGAGTGCGATTCTCGGCCATGGCTTTACGTGGTCCCCATAGCCAAAAACTCACGATCAGTATCGGCACAATGGCGATCAAATCGTTGGCAAAAAACTTAGCTAATGCAATGAGCCAAGCCGGAGAATTTGGTGTGGCGTTCACAAGTATAAAGAACGCTTGGTTAAACTGTTCCATATAACGTCTTACTCTTCTAACAAACCCAAAATAGGCATCTCAATGAAATAACAGCTATTTTATCGAATGACACCCAAACAAAGCCGAGCAGAAAGACCACATTGGCCCACATCAGTAACGGCAAAAGAGCGCATACAATAAAAGTCAGCATCGCGGGAGTAAAGGCCAGTAATCTGAAAATTAGCAAAAAGTGTGGTATTCAGAATTTGAAGCAAATAGGGTGCCTCACCCCATGTCATTACCTTAACAATCACAGCTTAAGGGAACATTAAGGGGTGATGCACCATTCGGTTTATGAATGATTTTTTGAATGATTAGTAAGCTCTTGCTGGCGTAGTCGGGAACATTAGCCCGATAGCCATGGCGCTAAGTGCAGGGAATAACGCCATCACAAACCAAGGTAGGCCCGCGAGCGTCAGACTATGACGAGTGGCCTCCATCAGTTCCCCGATGATTGGGCTGCCAACTAAAACCGCAAAGCCACCGCTCAGCGCCAGTGCCTGATAATACGGCGCTGTATCATTGCCATTTGCAAAATAGCTCACAAGGCGCTTGGCCGTTGGCACAATCAGAATCTGCCCACAGTTGATGAGGAATACAAACATCAACAGCGGCAAATAGCCGTGCCAGCCGGTGGTCTGGTGGCGTATCGCGATAAATGCCATATAGATGAAGGCGAGCGACAGGGTTGAAAATCCCATCACTAATAGCTGGCTCTCTTTTCTGTTAGTAAAACTGCGTAGACCTTTTTGGACCAGCGCTGAAATCAGCACGGAAAACGCAAACAACAGGCCAATATACTCACTCTCGCCGCCCAAATGACGCAGCGTCAGAGGAAGAGCTAAAAATAGCTGGCTGTAGCTGAGCAAATAGCTGCTGTAGGCTAATACAAACACTAAGAAGCGGCGATTTTGTAACACGTTTTGCCAGCTGCCTTTTTGCTTGGGCAACTCTGGGTAATAGAAACTGGCAGGCAGTTTTTGCGCTAACCAAATCATTGCAGCAACAAACACCAAAACGCCGCCCCATGCTAAGGTATGAAAACCTAGGTCGACTAACCAAAAACCCAGTAAAGGCCCAACAATAGCGCCTAGTTCGCCCGCTATGGCCACTGAATTCCCAAGTTCCAAAACCTTGCCAGATTTCAGCTTATGATCGCCTTCGCCCGCTTCATTCAGCAGCAGGCTTTTGGCCGGCGCAAATAACGCGCCACCAATCCCAGTGAGTAATACTCCAGCGATGAGCAGGTTGGGCTGACTCGCGAATGCTAAACACAAAAAACCACTCGCCTGCGTCATACACCCAAGTAGCAAAAGATTTTTCCCACCAATAGAGTGAGCAAGTTGGTCACTCTTCATATACATCATTTGCTGAGCAAAAAAGCGCAGCCCAACGGCGAACCCGATGATCTCTCCAGATAACCGCAGTGAGTCATGCATAAATAGCACAAGGAAAGGGATAACAAGATAAAACGCACCGCTAAATAGCGACTGGCCCATGATCAGGTCGCGGGAGTTTGCATACAGAGGGATTGAGATAATTTTATTTTGAGTCTTCATAGCATTACCAATAATGAGTGAAAGTCCATTAGGCACCACCTTGATAGAAGATGGCCTCAATCCGACTCATCATGAGAACGGCTTTAAAATTACTGTGGGTTCAAATCTGCCTCGATGCAAAAAAGCAACCAGCTTGGCGATCTGAATGACAGAACAGGCTTAGGGTATAGCGAGTTGCTTAAGGCAACATTAAGGGCGAGGGGAGTTATTGAATGAAATTCGCCATCAAGTATAAATACCAGTGATGGTTTAACTATTTGATTTAATATGGGTATTTATTTCAGGCAATAAAAACCCGGTTATGAGACTGAGTCTTTAAAATCAGTAAGTTACTACCATCCGAACATCTTCAAACTGGCGTTCACAGATATGCTCTGCATCCTGCTCAACAATAACGATAGGGTTCTGCAGTTTTTCAGGAAGAAAAGACTATCGAATAGATAAAAGCCATCTTCCTGTAACTTCCCATTTATGAGTTTTGATTTTGGAAGTGTAGAAACATCAATGTCACCCACGTCTTGCTCTGGGCCTGCACCAAATGCGATCCAGCGTAGATACATTCCTGTTTCTAGCGCGCACTGAATTACCCAATCTGAAGGGAAAGAGTCACGCATATAGCGCGTTGCTAATGTGCTTTTAGACACACCAAGCGATCGCAAAGTTGTTGCCGAGTCTTGAAACCATACGCCTGAACCATTCGTTCAATTGTGCCACGCCCGCCATTCGTTAAATCCATAAGTCACACCGTGTGAGCTTTTTCGTTGAAGATTGTCTTGGGTGATCGTAAGTATCTGGCTGCACTGGCTAATGAGAAGGAAAGAAAATAGGTCCCGTATAGGCGGTATTGGCAAACTCTGAATTATAAGAAAATCTGAACATTCACTCATTTTTGGTATGGTTTAACTGGTATATTATTCCAATTGTTAATCAATTAGAAATGGTGGTTCAGTGACTCAATATGACGTAATTCGATTCTTTGCTATCGACGGAGCAAAAACTAAGAATGGTGGTCGAGTTGTTGCTAACCGATGTGCAATGAAATATCACGAACACAGCATGGCAATCGAAGGCGATGAGGTGGTTTATCCTGATGCGCCTACAGCTCATATAGAGCGTGATGAAAGCACCATGATGGAAAGTATTGTTGAGGGTGTTAAATACACTGTGGCGGCTAGTGGGACTCGCGTAAGCAACGGTGATGAAATCATTGATGCTGGTCAACAAATGTCAGCAATGATAAGGCTAGTCAATGGGGAGATCACATGTGGTTATTTCGATCCTGAAGAGATCGAATTACTAAAGGCCATTGGGAAAATCTAATTTTCAGTTCAAGAGAGAAGGTTTCACATGAGTCAGAAAGGATATTTTATCCGCGTAGGTGATAAGACAAGCTGCGGCGGTACGGTTAGAGGTGGAAATCCTAATTACAATTTGCACGGCAAAGCTGCGTCGAGGCATGGCGATCTCGTCACATGCGGCAAGGATGGTAAGGTATACCGGATCATCGGTGGCATTCCTAGCATGCTGGATAATAATGTACAACTAGCCGGTACGCTCGATAGTATTAGCGGTTGCCCTTGTAAGGCTAAGCTTCTCTCGTCTCTCTCGAGTGCGACATATGAGAAAACTAGCCGTGCAGAAGCAAGAATGGCGGCTGCGCCACAATCGGAGGCGCCAACACAATACGCCCAAGCGGCTAAAAGTCATTCCCAACCTTTGATTGCTCCTGAAGCATCATCTCGTGAACCTGTCGATGCTGGTTTCTGTGTTTTGCCATTACCGAGCTCGGTGAATAGTTATGAGCAGTTTTTATTTATATCTCCCCCTGAAGGGACTAAGGAGCTATATCGCTCACTAAATGGGAGTGGCGATGTAAAAACTGGGTCTATCTTGCTTTTAGTAGACCCTCTTAAACAAGATCCTGAACAAATAGCACATCTAAAAGCGGCTAAAGATCGAGTTGATGCTGCCTTGGCTCCATTGACAAATGAAGAAGCAAATTTCTTACATAAACACTATGCAACTATTGCGAATTTTTCTAGTTTCGCTGATAAGGGAATTGGGCTTGCTGCTGATCCTGTCGGTAAATATTTCGAAAATATAGAGAAGATTCTTAAAGAAATACAAGATACATATAAAAATACATACTTAACCCGTGGCGCACTTATCGGTGATCAGTTTTATGTAAAACGAAGCCAACTATTTAAACAGCTTGATAGTGTACTTAAAGTAGGTTTTTTAAATAAAGGGATGAAGCTTGGTGAATACACAAAGATAAAAAGTGCTCTAGGTCTTTCAACAAGCTCAATCACACATAAATGGAATACATCAGGTGTTAGTGATATAGACGGATATGCAACACATATAGAACGTGCTGCCAAGTATGTAAAGCTTATGAAATATACAGGCTATGTTGGGATAGGGTTTAGCGCGTTGCATTCGATCAATGAAGTAAATGAGGCTTGCTCTACTGGGCGTGAGAGCGAATGTACAAAGAAACGTTTCACAGAAACTGGTAGTTTTGCTGGAGGTACCTTCGGTGGTTTGGCGGGTGGTGCAATAGGTGCAGGTGTATGTTCCATTGTTTTAGGTACAGCAACTATAGCAGCAGGAGGCAGTGGTGCTCTAGTCTGTGCGGTTGTATTAGGCTCGACTGGGGGGTATATTGCAGGTGAGAAAGGTAGTTCATTTGGTGAGTGGGTCGGAGAAAAAATATATGAGGTGATTGGTGAGTAAAATGGATTTTATTACTATGATATTAGGAGTTATATCCTTCTTGTTTTTTTTTGCTACCATTATTTATTCAGTCATTAATAACAAAAAACATAAAGTCTTATGCTCCTTATTTATTAATGAGTTTGGTTTTTTACCTGGGGGAATTATACTCGCTCAAGCGGGTGGCGTTTTCCTAACCTTTCAAAAAGATCTTTTCTTTTTATTCCCACTAATAGTTTCTGAAGGTAATTTTATAGTTAGAGACATGAAGTCTGAACACTACAACTTCATTAGAACGCTACCTAGTGAAATAACTCTATGGATAAAAATAAAATATATATTATTCTCTGTTAGCATAATATTAATGCTAATTTCATATATTTCCTACAGCTTATTAACAATAAGCTGAGTAGCGTCAGAGACCTAACTTAGAGAGTTATACTAGAGTGCAGGCATGTTGGTGGAGAAGCAGACTCTTATCTAGGAGACGGCTTTGGAGAGTCTATATATGAATCAAGAGGTGAGTAATTGAAATTATTAATTATGTTTTCATCACTTTTCAGTTTTGCTGTCATAGTGATAGCCTTCATTTATTCAGAATTAAAAAATAATAAACACAAGGAACTATGTAATGAGTTCCTTGAACAGTATCACTACATACCCGCAGATGTCTTGGCCTATCAAAGTTCTGGTATCCTATTTACATTCCAAAAGGATATTTTTTTCCTTATGGCCGAAATATTCAATGATGATAGCTTTTTTGTTAGGAATTTAGATAAAAACATATATTCTTTTATAAAAAAACAACCATCCAAAAAAATATTTTGGATTAAAGCTAAGTTTTTAATTTTGATATTTGGATTTATATCACTTATTGTTAACTATCTCGCTTTTACTATCTTCATAAAATAAAAGTATTTATGTGATGAGACTATTGGCATAGGCGTTGTTAAGCATGTAGGTCATGAACTTGGTAGTTCTGGTGATGCATTGTTGGGTGATAAGGTATATGAAACTTATGGTGAATAATATTTTTAGTACTACTGAAGAACTCATTATGGCCGTGCTTACGGTAATTGCTGTGCTATCGACATTACTATGCTTTATCCAATATTTTTCATCAAAAAGGGATTTTCAAGAAACATGTACGTTGTTTATGGACAAATTCAATAAACTCCCTACTCAAGTATTGATCTATAGAGATGGCGGGTTCTTTTTTTCTTTTATGCGGGACTCATTTTACATAGTTGCGTTACTGGCAAGAGAAAATGGGTTCTACACGCGTGACATGGATGTAAATGAGGTACGATTTATAAAATCCCTCCCAAGAGAGCAAACAAAATGGATAAAACATAAAGTAATTGTAACTATAATTAGCTTTATCGCATATATATCATCACTTGCTTTCTATTTGGTGGTAATTAAAAAATGAATATTCTACGCAAGTGTAAACGGTGAAGAGTGATCTTCTGTTGGTGGGAGACTATGTGATGTTAGTTTTCTCATCATGTGTTAAGCAGCTAGTTATGCATGGATCTGCACGAAAGAAAAAGGATCTAGATCGTAAAGTATCGAGATCGACGCCTCGGCGCATGTATTTTGCCAGCGTAGGCTCTAGCGTGAGTGTGCCACCGAGTCGGTTTCTACGCTTTTCCAGATAGGCGTTGCCGAACACCAGATAATCTAGCGCAAAGCGGCTGAATGCCTGCTGGCTAAGCAACCTATGCGGAATGAAGGTGCTGGTCAGAATATTACGTTTTACGTAAATGGCCGAGCTGTGATGTGTTGCTGCACGGAACGTGCACGCCAGCCCATCCAGACTAATCGGCGGTTCATACCACTGTTCGACGCGGGAGCATTCCAGATAATCCAATAGTTCGCGGCGGTCCAGTTCACTTTTCGGGCGGTTTTTTTATATCTGGGGAGTAGTGATTATTCTCTGCTGCCACTTTGATGCCATCGGTCTAAAAAGTCACTTTTAAGATATTGTTTTATATAGACTTAAATTTCAGGCAATAAAAAACCCGGTAGTCTTGAACCTAAGAAGGCGGGACTATCGGGCTCCTCAATATGGGGAACATCAAAGAAAAGCAGTGGCACTAATTAAGACTTTGTCGCGGCTAGAAAGTTTCAGACAAAGTGAAAAAAATCACAGCTTTTTCCTTTTTGTTTGAATTATAAGGTTTTATTATCCGCCGACGCCTGGCCATATGATGACAATAAGTGTCCCCGCGAGCGTGAGCAGTACGTTGGCTATGGCATAAGTGCCCGCATAGCCTAGTGCAGGGATGTTGCTGCGTGAGGCATCGCTGATGATTTCCATCGCGGGAGCACAGGTTCTGGCCCCCATAATGGCGCCAAATAGCAGGGCGCGGTTCATGCGCAGCACGTAGGCACCGAACAGGAAGCAAATGACAACGGGCAGCAAGCTGACGACCAAGCCGGAGAGCAACATTTGCCCACCGATTTGTCCTAGGCCGTGGTTCATACCCGCACCTGCGCTTAGGCCAACACCGGCCATAAACACCATCAAGCCAAACTCTTTCACCATGTTCAGCGCCCCTTGCGGGATATAGCCGAAAGTAGGGTGGTTGGCACGCAGGAACCCAAGCATGATGCCGGAGAACAGTAATCCAGCTGCGTTGCCGATACCAAAGGAGAAATTACTGAACTTGAAGGTAATCAAGCCAATCATCAAGCCAACGATAAAGAAGGCGCAGAAGGCTAAAAGGTCAGTGACCTGACTGTGGATTGAAATAAATCCAATGCGTTCTGCCACACTTTTAACGCGGCGTGCATCGCCACTCACCTGAAGTACGTCGCCTTTGTTGAGCACGATGTTGTCATCAATAGGCATTTCAATCTGGCTGCGTATCACACGGTTTAGGAAGCAACCGTGGTCAGTCAGTTTGATTTGGCTGAGGCGTTTACCCACTGCATTGTTGTTTTTGACCACAATCTCTTCGGTCACGATGCGCATATCCAGCAAATCGCGGTCGAAAACTTCTTTCCCATTACGGAAGCTTGGGTCTAAGCGGGCATGGGCATCAGGGTAGCCCACCAGCGAAATCTCATCGCCGACCTGTAAAACCGCATCACCGTCTGGCGTGGCCAAGATGCCGTTACGGCGGATACGTTCGATGTAACAACCGGTTTGGCGATAAATACCCAGCTCGCGTAGGTTTTTGCCATCAGCCCAAGAAACCAGCTCGGGGCCAACGCGGTAAGCGCGAATAACCGGCAGAAAAACTTTGCGCTGCACTTCATTATCTAAGCCACGTTCACGAGCAATCTGCTGCGCTGATGTTGGCAAATCTTGGTGTTGGAGTTTAGGTAAATAACGCGCGCCAAAAATCAGGCTGACTAAACCAATGAGATAGGTCAGAGCATAGCCAAGGCTTAGGTTGTCTTGCAGATGGGCGAGATTAGGATTGTTAGTCATGGTTTGACGCAGCGTATCGCCCGCACCTACCAGCACCGGCGTGGAGGTCATTGAGCCTGCCAACATCCCAGCGGTTAAGCCGATATCCCAATGGAAAAGTTTACCAAAGCCCAAAGCCATCACTAACGCACTGCCAACCATCACAAGGGCCAGCATGAGATAGTTTTTCCCATCGCGGAAAAAGATAGAGAAGAAATTGGGACCGGCCTCTACGCCCACACAGAATATAAACAGCATAAAGCCGAGATTCAGTGCTTCCGTGTTGATGGCAAAATGCTGTTGTCCGAGTAGAAGAGAGACAACCAAAACGCCAATGGAGTTACCGAGCTGAACGGAACCCAGACGTAATTTACCGAGGCATAGCCCCAGCGCCAAGACAACGAACAACAGCAGGATGTAATTTCCTGTTAACAAACTTGCGACATCAATGTTCACGGCGAATAACTTATCGTTAACTAGCTTGCGCTTGATATGATTGACTATTGGAGATACATTCAACCATACAAAATAATAAATTTCATCTTTAACTCGGAGATCCGCAGTAATAGATGAAACCCCAATACGAACGATGTATTGGCAGCTATTTTAGACGCGACTTGTGTGTTCGGCCAACAAAAAGCCGAAACATGTGGGAATGCGTCTTTTGCACGTTATCGCGCTAGGGAATGCGTGGGCTCACAGGGCTATCTGTTTCGCCAAGGGCGGTGAAAATAGCAGGTTACTGTGGGTGTATTGAATATCGCTTCTAAGGAAAGAGGGATTTTTGATGACAATGTATCGGCGTTGGTTGGGCGCGATTGTTGCTTTTATCTTGGTCAGCTTGCTCTTCATGGCATTAAAACCGTGGGATCACGCAGACGGCCCCAATATTGTAATGAAAGGTGAAATCAGCCTGCTGTGGTTTGTTATTCCAGGATTTATCGCGAGCTATGCTTCTGTGAGCGGCCGCATTTTTTATCCTTTTCTTGGCACCCTTTGTGCCGTGCTGGCTTCAACATTGATTCACCTGTTTTATGGAACAGAACTCCGTAACGGATTACAGATGTTTGCGTATGGAACCAGTGCGCTTTTCTGGTCGACGTCAGGCGCGTTTCTTTTTTGGTTTGTCGCGCTCACTTGGCAGAAGAAGCGCTCTCTTGGCGTTGAGCGCTATCGCTAAAAACTCATGACATTCGGATAGATAAAATAAAAGGGCATCCAAATGGATGCCCTTTTTTCGAAGCAGAAAACGATTACTGGAACAGAGCCAGATTTTCTTTGGCATAGGCTTCAAAGTCAGTGCATCCGCCAATGTGTTTCTGATCGATGAAAATCTGTGGAACGGTTTCAACCGGTTTACCGACGGTTTTTTCCAGATCGGCTTTAGTGATACCTTCTGCGTGGATATCAATATAACGGAAGTTGAAATCATCGCGTTCTTCGGTCAGTTTCTCAGCCAACTCTTTAGCACGGACACAATACGGGCAGCCCGGACGCCCAAAAATTACTGCAAACATGAGAACTCCTTGATTGATTTGAGCTTATTCACTAAATCTTGATAATGTTTAGCGCCGACTCACTTTAACTGCGTTTACTATGCCTGCTACGGCAGTTAAAAAAAAGTAGGATTTGCCTGTTACTTTGATAAATTTTACCTATTTAGGGAGTCCGCATGAAGGCTTTAGGGGATTTGCCTAGACCTGTTTTAATCTGTGAAGCGCTGGGAATGGTACTGCTGGTGGTAGCCTATCTCAGCATTCACGATTATATTCATCTACCCGATCTGCTTGCGACACCGCTTGCGGCGGTCATGATGATTTTTGCCGGTGTTGCATTGATGATACCGGCTGCCGTGGCGCTGATTTGGAGTTTGACGCACAGCAAAACACCGCTGTTTAGCTTAACGCCAAAGCAAGATGCGTCGGCGGCAAAACCTGAAACAAAATCTGAGGAGCATAAAAATGACGCCAACCATTGATCTTCTGTGTTCACATCGATCTGTCCGTGCGTTTACGCCACAGCCTATCGGTGACGCAGAGCGGGAGGCAATTTTTGCTGCGGCACGTGCAACGTCGAGCTCAAGCTTCTTGCAGTGCAGCTCTATTATTCGTATTACCGATCCTTCACTACGTGAGCAACTGGTTGAGTTAACCGGAGGCCAACAGCATGTGGCCGATGCTGCAGAGTTCTGGGTTTTCTGCGCTGATTTCAATCGTCATAAAGAAATTTTTCCTGAAGCTCAATTAGGTCTGGCCGAGCAACTGCTGTTGGGTACCGTTGATACTTCGCTGATGGCGCAGAACGCTTTTACTGCGGCTGAATCGTTGGGACTAGGCGGTGTCTATATTGGCGGGCTACGTAATAATATTGAGGAAGTCACCCAGTTATTAAAGCTGCCACAAAATGTGCTGCCGCTGATGGGATTGTGCCTTGGATATCCGGCGACCAACCCTGCGCAAAAACCGCGTTTACCTCAGGCGATGGTGGTACATGAAAATTACTATCAGCCGCTCGATCGCGAACTTCTCGCGCAATACGACGCCCATATTTGCGCCTACTATCAAAGCCGTGGAAGCAATACACGTAGCGATACTTGGAGCGAGCAGATTAAGCGCACGCTGGCGAAAGAGAGCCGCCCGTTTATGCTGGAATATCTGCATAAACAAGGTTGGATCCTGAGATAGTTTGCCTACTGGCTTAAGAGGTTGGCTGTGAATATCGTCATACTTTCCCGTGATGGCTCCCTTTATTCATGTAAACGCTTGAAAGAGGCGGCGCTGCGACGTGGTCACCACATTGATATTGTTGATCCGCTTTCATGTTATATGAACATCAACTGCGCGGCCCCCAGCGTGCATGAAAAAGGGCGCCAGTTAGAGCGCTATGACGCCGTTATCCCACGCATTGGATCGGCGATCACCTTTTACGGCACGGCGGTTTTGCGGCAGTTTGAAATGTTGGGTAGTTTTCCGCTGAACAACGCCGCTTCGATAGCCAAAGCCCGTGACAAGTTGCACTCCTTACAGCTATTGGCTCAACAGGGCATCGATTTGCCTATCACGGGATTCGCGCACCGTCCTGACGATACTAGCGATTTGATTGAAATGGTCGGCGGTGCTCCGCTGGTGGTTAAGCTGGTTGAAGGGACGCAGGGGATCGGCGTGGTTCTTGCTGAAACGCGCCAGGCTGCGGAAAGTGTTATTGATGCTTTTCGTGGTTTGAATGCGCACATTCTGGTGCAGGAATACATCAAAGAGGCTCAGGGCGCGGATATACGTTGTCTCGTGATCGGCAAACGCGTGGTAGCGGCTATCGAACGGCAGGCTAAACCGGGTGAGTTTCGTTCTAACCTGCATCGCGGTGGTACCGCCAAACGGGTGGTTATCACCGAGCAAGAACGCGAGGTGGCGCTGAAAGCCGTTGCCACGCTCGGCTTGTGCGTGGCAGGCGTTGATATCCTACGTTCCGAACGAGGCCCGTTGGTGATGGAGGTCAACGCTTCGCCGGGGTTGGAAGGCATTGAAACTACCACCGGGAAAGATATCGCAGATATGATGATCGACTACATTGAGCGCACGATTGCGCGCAAAAAGCACTAAACCTGCACAAACTGATTGGTTGCAGGCTGGTAGTGATATCCCGCCTGCGCCAATCGTTCCTGTAATCCGCTGATTGAAATATCATAACGGCGGGTCAAATCTTCTAGCGATGGGCACTCGTCGCGGAGTTTCATGTTGACGATGCTCATCAGCATCAATGGGTCCATGGTGGCATAGCGCGTCAGCGACATTGTGTACTCCTCTTTCCGCCAAGATTGATGAATTAATTGTCTTTGAGCATAGATAAAACGGGCAATTTTCCGTAAGCTATGCCCCTTTTCTACGTCTGTGCTTATTATCTCCTGTTTTATCATTTTTGTAAGGTAGGCCACTATGGATTCGCTAATCGTCCCGGATCTGGATCTTTTACGACGCTGGCTGGATCAACTGGGCATCACCTTTTTTGAGTGTGACTCCTGCCAAGCGCTACATCTGCCACATATGCAGAATTTTGACGGTGTATTTGATGCCAAAGTCGATATGATCGATAAAACGATTTTGTTCAGCGCACTGGCTGAAATACGCCCAACCTCGCTGATTCCGTTGGTTGCCGATCTCAGTCAAATGAACGCCAGCACGTTGGCAGTGAAAGTCTTTGTTGATATTCAGGATGACAATTTACCGAAGCTGATTGCCTGTCTTTCATTGAACGGCAGCGTTGGCGTGACGCTTGAGCAGTTTGCTGAGTTTATGAAACAGGGCGAAGAACAGCTTTCGATGATCATGATGGAGACGCGCGCCAATGGCATGTTGTTTCTCGGCGAAGGTGAAGAAAGCGACGCCGATTATGACCCAGACGCCATGAGCGGACCTCTGCTGCATTAGTGATAACACCACTGACAGTCACTGCGCTGACATGGTTCAACGGCACCGTTATGGTGCCGTTAGTTTTTGTATAAAAACCTCATAAATATTCTGCAAACTAATCAATCTCCCCGATATCTGACGCCATTAGAGGCATGAATGGCGCACGACATAGATGCAATTGCATAGAAAATCGATAATTGACGTTTTTTCCACCGCTCGGTGGCTGGATAGGCTATCTGCAGTTATGCTTGATTTGCAGCGTACAGCTCAGATTTTCCTCATATTATTACCCAACATTTAAATGAAGAAATAACCGTTTTTTCTGATTTTATATGCATAACGATCTGCTGTCGCATGCCATCACTGCTGGTAAACGGGCTAGTGCGCGCCGTTTCTACATTATTTGGAGGGATTGATGATGATCAACGGGAATAAAAAGTGGCTGGTAGGTGCCATTTCAGGGGCTTTAATGGCTGCCGGGGCAACGGCAGCCGATCAGAAAACGCTGCATATTTACAACTGGTCTGACTATATCGCGCCAGACACCTTGGCGAATTTCACCAAAGAAACCGGCATCAAGGTGGTTTACGACGTTTTCGATTCTAATGAAGTGCTGGAAGGCAAACTGATGGCCGGCAGTACCGGTTTTGATTTGGTTGTGCCTTCCGCCAGTTTCCTCGAGCGTCAGGTCGGTGCGGGCGTATTTAAACCCTTAGATAAAAGCCAGCTGAGTAATTATAAAAACCTCGATCCTGAGCTGTTACAGCTGGTGGCTAAGCACGATCCAGACAATAAATATGCGATTCCATACACCTTTGCGACCACGGGGATTGGTTACAACGTCGAGAAAGTGAAAGCGGCATTGGGTAAAGATGCACCGGTGAATAGCTGGGATCTGGTGTTGAAACCTGAGAATCTGGAGAAATTGAAAAGCTGCGGCGTGTCATTCCTTGATGCACCCGCTGAAATTTATGCCACCGTACTTAATTACATTGGTAAAGACCCTAACAGCTCTGATGCCAACGACTACAACGGCGCGGCGAACGATCTGCTGTTAAAACTTCGTCCAAATATTCGTTATTTCCATTCCTCTCAGTACATCAATGACTTAGCCAACGGTGATATTTGCGTCGCGGTCGGCTGGTCGGGCGACGTGATGCAGGCCGCCAATCGTGCCAAAGAAGCCAAAAACGGCGTGGATATTGCCTACAGTATTCCGAAAGAAGGCGCACTGATCTTCTTCGATGTGTTTGCCATGCCCGCTGATGCTAAAAACACCCCTGAGGCATATCAGTTCCTCAACTACTTATTACGCCCTGAAGTGATCGCAAATATCAGCAACCATGTTTATTACGCTAACGCCAATAAAGCGGCGACACCGTTGGTGAATCCAGAAGTGCGGGATAATCCGGGAATTTATCCTCCGCCGGACGTGAGAGCAAAAATGTTCACGCTTAAAGTGCAATCGCCAAAAATTGACCGCGTGATCACCCGAGCTTGGACCAAAGTGAAAACCGGAAAATAAATCAGCGAAACAGTTACGTAGACAAATAATGTGGCTACGCTGAATACACAGGCAGAGAAAACCTCTTTGCCTGTGTGCTTTTACACTGCTCGTTGAGCGGTATGTGTCGATGCAGCCGGGTCTGTATCAGGTACGAGAGCGAGGACGTCCCGAATGAATGATATTATCCCCCGTCAGGCACCTAAGGTGCATAAAGCGTTTACGCCGCTGTTGGAAATTCGCAATCTCAGTAAAACCTTTGACGGGCAACTTGCCGTCGATGACGTCAATCTAACGATTTATAAAGGCGAAATTTTTGCGCTGCTTGGCGCATCCGGCTGTGGAAAATCCACGTTACTGCGCATGCTTGCCGGTTTCGAAATGCCTACCAGCGGGCAAATTGTCCTCGATGGGCAGGATTTAGCCCACGTGCCTCCCTACCAGCGCCCCATCAATATGATGTTCCAGTCTTATGCGCTTTTCCCCCACATGAGCGTGGAGCAAAACATTGCCTTTGGTTTGAAGCAAGATCGCTTGAGCCGCGGTGAAATCAGCCAGCGGGTGGAAGAAATGCTGTCGCTGGTGCATATGCAAGAATATGCGAAACGTAAGCCGCATCAGCTTTCAGGCGGGCAGCGCCAGCGTGTTGCGTTGGCTCGCAGTTTGGCCAAACGGCCAAAATTGCTGCTGCTGGATGAGCCCATGGGAGCATTAGACAAAAAACTGCGTGAGCGCATGCAGCTGGAAGTGGCAGATATCTTAGAACGCGTGGGCGTGACCTGCGTAATGGTGACGCACGATCAGGAAGAGGCGATGACGATGGCGGGGCGAATTGCCATTATGAATCGTGGGAAATTCGTGCAAATCGGCGAACCTGAGGAGATTTATGAGCACCCCAATAGTCGCTACAGCGCCGAGTTTATCGGTTCAGTCAACGTCTTTGACGGTATTTTAAAAGAGCAATTAGACGATGCGCTGCTGATCCAAAGTCCTGGCTTATTGAATCCACTCAAAGTGGATCTCGATGCGGCCGTGGTTGAGGGCGTTCCGGTGCAGATTGCTTTGCGCCCAGAGAAAATTCTGCTGTGCGAAGAGCCGCCGGAAGATGGCTGCAACTATGCAACGGGAGAAGTGGTGCACATTGCCTATCTCGGTGATTTGTCTATTTATCACGTTAAGCTGCTCAGTGGGCAAATGATAAGCGCCCAGTTACAGAACGGTCACCGTTTCCGTAAAGGCATGCCAACCTGGGGCGACCAAATCAAGCTGTGTTGGGATGCCGATAGCTGCGTAGTTCTCACCGTCTGAGGAGATAGCGATGTCTACACTGTTTACAAGTCGCAGCGATCGCCCTCCGATTCAACGGGTTGGGAAATTCACTGCGTGGCTCTACCGTTTACGCGGTGTGCATGGCCGCAAACTGGTTATTGCCTTGCCCTATCTATGGCTGATCTGCTTATTTTTACTGCCGTTTCTGACGGTGTTTAAAATCAGTCTGGCCGAAATGGCACGCGCCATCCCGCCGTTCACCGATTTAATGACTTGGGCGGACGACAAGCTAGATATTGCGCTGAATTTTGCCAACTATTTTCAGCTGTTTGACGACCCGCTTTATATAGATGCTTACCTTCAATCGCTGCAAATCGCCGCTGTCTCAACGATATGCTGTTTAATCATTGGCTATCCACTGGCGTGGGCGGTAGCGCACAGCAGTTCATCGACGCGCAATATTTTGCTGCTGCTGGTGATCTTACCGTCTTGGACGTCGTTTCTGATCCGCGTGTATGCATGGATGGGAATACTCAAAGAAAACGGCGTGCTGAATAACGTGCTGCTGTGGCTCGGCGTTATCGATCATCCATTGATTATTCTGCACACCAACACGGCGGTATACATCGGCGTGGTTTATTCCTATATGCCTTTTATGGTGCTGCCTATTTACACCGCGCTAACGCGTATTGATTACTCGTTGGTGGAAGCGGCGCTAGATCTTGGCGCTAGGCCAATGAAAACCTTCTTTAAAATTATCGTTCCTTTAACCAAAGGCGGAATTATCGCGGGCTCGATGCTGGTCTTTATTCCCGCCGTGGGGGAGTTTGTTATTCCTGAACTGCTAGGCGGGCCGGATAGCATAATGATTGGGCGCGTGCTGTGGCAGGAGTTCTTTAACAACCGCGATTGGCCAGTGGCTTCGGCAGTGGCGATCTTGATGTTGTTACTGTTGATCGTGCCGATCATGCTGTTCCACAAATATCAGAATAAAGAACTGGGGGCGCACTAATGAATACTTTACCGGTTGTGCGCTCGCCGTGGCGTATTGTGATTTTGGTGGTTTGCTTCTTTTTCCTGTACGCCCCGATGCTGCTGTTGGTCATCTACTCCTTCAACAGCTCTAAACTGGTCACGGTGTGGGCAGGGTGGTCAACGCGCTGGTACAGCGTGTTATTCAATGATTCAGTGATGATTAGCGCGGTGGGATTAAGCCTAACTATTGCCGCTGCGGCGGCTACGATGGCGACAATTCTTGGCACCATGGCGGCGGTGGTGATGGTTCGTTTTGGCCGCTTTCGCGGATCAAACGGGTTTGCATTCATGCTGACAGCGCCGCTGGTGATGCCCGATGTGATCACTGGTCTCTCATTGCTACTGCTGTTTGTGGCAATGGGACACCTGATCGGCTGGCCTGCAGAGCGCGGTATGCTGACGATCTGGATGGCGCATGTGACCTTTTGTACGGCCTATGTCACCGTGGTGGTCAGCTCGCGCTTGCGTGAGCTGGATAAATCGTTGGAAGAGGCGGCGATGGATCTTGGCGCAACGCCGCTGAAGGTGTTCTTTGTGATCACCATTCCCATGATTGCCCCCGCGCTGGTTTCCGGCTGGCTGTTGGCATTTACGCTGTCGCTCGACGATCTGGTTATTGCCAGTTTTGTGGCGGGGCCGGGCTCAACGACGTTACCAATGCTGGTGTTTGCCAGCGTGCGTATGGGCGTTAACCCTGAAATTAACGCGCTGGCCAGTATTATTCTGCTGGTGGTTGGAGTGATTGGGCTGATTGCGTGGTGGTTTATGGCCAGAACGGAAAAACAGCGGTTGAAAGAGATCAGAAAAGCGGCAGGTGGCTAACTATGGTTATTATTTCCGCAGATTTAATCAGTGAACGTGTGAATAAACAGGGTCTGTAACGCGTTAATTTGAAACATAAAGATCATAAACCGCTAGCCTGAATAACATAATTTGTCCTATTATGAGTTTTTCAGGCTAGCTTATGGAATAAGATGTCAGAAATACTGCGTAACCGGCATGAAATGCTGAAAAAATGGGCTTTAGCCCCGGTACCTGTATTAATTGCCGGCACGGCAATGATCGGTATCCATACGCTTGGATTTTTGCTGTTACTCCATGAGCTGGGCTTTGACGGTTTAAGCGCGTTTATTTCAGATAGCGTACAAAACTGGGATTCTATGCTGCTTTGTATCGCCAGCATTATGGTGCTGAGCATTGAGATTGCCTGTGGACTGGCCGTCATTCAGGGAAAGAACTGGGGGCGCTGGGGGTATTTGGGCTGTCAGATTACGGTAATAGGCTATATGTTGCTGGCCTCCCTTGGTTGGTTCCATCCTGAAATGTTCAGCGTAAACGGAGAAACCGGCAGTGAAATTTTTGCTGAGCTGGTGCGTTTAAAAATCCCCGAGCTCATGATTTTAGCTCTGCTGTTTGTTCCTCTTACTAGCCGCCGTTATTTTGGTTTGCAAAACCGCCGCAGGGTAAGCTAACGCGTTATTTACCGTCGGTGTTTCGCCTGAACCTATGCCTTTATGCTACAATTCGCGCCGTCGTAACCCCATCTTTTCTTATTCAATAGAGTCTTTGTGATATGCACTGTGCCCTGTACCAGTCGGGAACCTGTCGCTCTTGTCAGTGGCTTGAAACGCCATACACCCAACAAATCACCCAGAAACAGCAGCAGCTAGAAGCGCTGATGTCTGCCTTGCCGGTCGGACGTTGGCTACCGGTTGTTAGCAGTGCAGAACAGGCATTTCGTAATAAAGCTAAGATGGTTGTCAGCGGCAGCGTAGAACGCCCGCTGCTAGGCATGCTGCATCGTGATGGCACGGCGGTTGATTTATGCGAATGCCCGCTTTATCCCGACGCCTTTGCAGCGGTGTTCGATACGCTTAAAGTGTTTATCGCTCGTGCAGGATTAACGCCTTACAACGTAGAACGTAAACGCGGCGAGCTAAAATATTTACTGTTAACCGAAAGCCAGAAAAATGGCCAACTTATGCTGCGCTTTGTATTGCGCTCGGAAACTAAGTTGGCGCAGCTACGGCAGGCGTTGCCTTGGTTGCAGCAGCAACTGCCTCAGCTCGCGGTGATCACGGCCAATATTCAACCGGTGCATATGGCTATTTTGGAAGGGGAGACAGAAGTCTTTCTTACCGAACAGCAGGCGCTGGAAGAGTCGTTTAACCAAATTCCACTGTATATTCGCCCGCAGAGTTTTTTCCAAACTAACCCTCAGGTTGCCTCGGCGCTGTATGCCACCGCGCGTGACTGGGTGCGTGAGCTGAATGTCGGCAGCATGTGGGATCTGTTCTGTGGCGTGGGGGGCTTTGGATTGCACTGTGCAACGCCAGAGATGAAACTCACCGGCATTGAGATTAGTGCGGAAGCCATCGCCTGCGCCACGCGCTCTGCGCAGCAAATTGGCCTGCATAACGTCCAGTTTGCCGCACTGGATTCAACGCGCTTTGCCACTGCCGAAGGCGAAGTACCCGAACTGGTGTTAGTTAATCCGCCGCGCCGTGGAATTGGGGCTGAGCTTTGCGCTTATCTCAGCGCCATGTCTCCGCACTACATTCTCTATTCAAGCTGTAATGCGCAGACGATGGCTGTGGATATTGCACGCTTGGAAAATTACCGCATCGAGCAAGTTCAGCTCTTCGATATGTTCCCGCACACGGCACACTACGAAGTGTTAACCATGTTAGTTCGTCAGGATCGATAGCTGATTTTCTCAAGCTCGAGCAAGGCTTTTTTGATTGGCAATCCGCCCGAATAACCGGTCAAAGAGAGATCTTTGCCGAGCACGCGATGGCAGGGTATCAGAATCGAAATGGGGTTTCTTCCCACTGCGCCGCCCACGGCCCGCACGGCTTTCGGATTGTTTAACGCATTGGCAATCACCGAGTAGTGGCTGATGGTGCCGTATGGGATGGCGAGTAATGCCTGCCATACCGACTGTTGGAACGGCGTACCGACGGGCGCCAGCGGCAGGTTATCAAAGCGTCGTTTTTCCCCCGCAAAATAGGCATCTAAACAGTCGCGGATCTGGCGATTGATGCAGAAATCTCCATCTTCAATCCACGCGGAAGGGCAGATCTTTTCTTCAATCTCATTGGGCAGCCACAGCTGGCGCAGCCCTTGTTCATCCGAAACTAGCCTGAGCATGCCAACGGGCGAGGAATAAAGTGCGTGGTACATGAAATCTCCCTGAGTTTGGTTTAGTCCACGTTAATTGCGCTAAGGTAGCAAAACGCGGCGAGGGAGGGTATTACCATGAAGGATAAGGGATGAGATTCGGAATTTCAGCGAAGCCTCTCCCGATGTGGGAGAGGCTTTAGGTGAAAGCGGTGTAATTTTAGTGGAAGCATGAATGTGGAATATGAATAAAACAGTCAGCAAAAAATCCGCTTTGAGCGATATTTAAGTATTCTGATGCTATCTGGAATTTAAGAACGTTTATCATTTAGTGCTAGCTATAAATACATACCTATCTCTTCTTCAATTCCACGTTCGATGATGAATCGAGTCACAATGCCCATAACGAAAAATGAAATGAATCCCCCAATAATGAGCCAGATATAGATGCTGTCTAGTTTTGCGTTGTTATTATTGGCTATATATCCCACTTCGAAAATAAGCCCCATAAGAGGCAAATAGGCCACGCTGCTGCATAGGACGGAATCAAGTATTGGGCTGTGATTTTCAGGCGTAAAGGTTTCCTTTGGCGGACGAATCGATAACAAACCAAGCTGAAAACTATCTGCTTTGGTGCCAGATACGAGTTGGCTACCTTGTCCATAACGCGCGGCGTCTGCGGCCAGAGCCGATGCTAGCCAAATTTGCCCATCAGAGTGGTCGCCTAGGCTAAAATTGACATCATGACGGTTTTGTCCTGATGCACTGCTCTCGATGCCATCCAATGCCGCATATAAACCGTATTTTTCCTGCTTATCTAAGCCGCTGTGCCATAAGTGTTGTCCAGTTCCATCTGCAATATGCTCGACAGCGAGATAGGTACGGCTATCTTCAGCCAGTTTATAGGCTGAGCTCTCTAGAGTACGAAACCAATAGAGAGGCGTTTCACTGGGCTTTTGTACGGAATAAAACCCTTTGTTATGTGCATCAGGGTGTGTGAAGAGGAATGCCTGCGCATTTTCGCAAAAGGATGCTTTGTCTTCTGTGTGGAGGTCAACAATGATCAACAGCCGGCGCTCAGAGAATGGCGTATCTATCCATGTATTTAATAGCGCAAGGTCGGGACACTCTGATAGCCAATGGATTTTATGTTTCTCTATGGCTGGGATGGATAGCTCTTTGAGCACTGTTTTTAATTCATCAACGTTATCCTCACTTCCGCCATGAACATAAAGCCATAGGCTCAAGTCGCTGCCTTGGAACGAGAGCGTTTTCTCAAGCGGTTTCAGTATTGATGTGAGAATTAGCTGTAGTCTCGTTGACTCAAATTGCTCTCCACTGTCATTATCGATTTCAAGTGGCGTGGCCGGTGCGGTAGGGAATTCACCTTCTAGGCGCAGTATTTTTAAAGCAAGATCGTCAAGAGATGACAGTGAAGCATGTTCATGGAGTAGGAGATGGCTCCGTCCCCAATATTTCCATCGTTGTTTCAGGCAGCCATAGAGGTAATTCCGTGTATGCCATGCGAAGTTTTCTGAGACTTTGACGAAGAGAACGATTCCTGCGATGAGAAAACCCACTGATGCGGGAAGTAAGAATGCTCGATGGATGAAACTGTTATCAACAAGTTTTCCTGTTGGCCAATTGAGTAGGGTAGCCACAAAAAAAATAATAACGAGGGCAATAAATATCAGAGAAACCACCAGCCAAGGATAGCGCGTTGGCCTAGGCATGGGGTTGGCGGGGGGAATATTCCAGCGCATTATTCCACTCCTGCATTGGGTAAGGTTGTGTTTATGGAGCACCCACATTGAGCTTTACACCCGTCAACGACCACCCCTTTACCATTTATCATCCAAGTTGGATGACATTGCGCCGCTGTTTTTTGTCCATGTAGCGAACAACTCACCATTTCCCCGAGTAACATCACATTTTTTCCCATAAAGTCTGGCCCGGATGCACTGATCACTGTTCCGCCATTGCTGAGTGGATCACCCAAGCGAATAACACCTTTCATTCATTAACCTTTATTGAAGGAGTATTAATTAAATAATTAGCTTTCTGTATTCAGGCTATTCATTCGCTATAACTTATTTTTTAGTGAGTCCATATACACCAAAATCAACGCCATATTGCACTGGGCGAAGGTTTTTGAGTTTTAATATGTAATCCGTATTGATAACTTTCTCGAAATCTCTCGAGTCAAACGTAATATGATAAATACTCCCCTTTTCCCATGGTGATATTGTTCCAAATCCATCAATGTCTAGAGTACAGAATGTGGATTGTTCTTTATTAGAACGTTTCACCGACGCTGATTGCGTTATTGGTGGGTCATAGGGAGTTTCAATCGTAAAGAGATACGTTGAGGAGGTCGTTTTTTCAACGTAGAAACGTGATTTTCCGCCTTCAACTTTATAGGTTCCTGAAAAATCTGGGCATTCAGACGTAGTTTCAGTTTCTGATGTGTTTGCTGAAGTCGTGGTTGACGCTTTTTGTAATGCATCATGCTGGCTATTTGCGCATCCTGCAAAAAGCATTACCGTAGCCATAAGTGTTAGTAATCTAATATTTCCATTCATTCTGTTTTACTCCTTATCTGGATCGCATTGCATATGATCCCATCCGGTATAGTTTTTTATCTCAGGGACTTTGGTGGGTAGCCCTTGCCATTCGGCTTTTTCTTCATTCGTCTGGCCTTTCAGCGTGCTAAGTTCAATGTATGACATTCCCCATTTTTCCCCTGGGAACTGAGGATCGATCCGTCCTGTGCCAATTTTGCCATCGTAGGTGAAGGTGTAATCGATACCCGGACCTCCAGGGAGGACTCTTGGGTCATCGAAGGGTTTAGAACTGAGATAGAGGTGGCCTTGTTTGGTGAGCAAAAAACCTTGGTCATTTACCACGGTGAAAGACACCACGTTTTCACGCTTGGGGCTGGTTGTACCATCAGGTTCGACGCCATAGGGGACGGAGGCGTAATGCGCATTACGCCAAGTCTGACCATAATCTTTCGAAACCATAAAACCGCTAATATCCCAATCAGTGATAGCAATATATCGTTCTGAGGGATGAACATATTTCCCACCAAATGCGCGATAGAATTTGTCCATAACCTCTGACTTAATGCCTCGTTGGGTATCGACATACCAAAGTGCCCCTTCACAGTAGTAGCCTTTGAGTTCCAGATACCTATGGTCATCAAAACGGTAAATAACCTGCGTTGGAATTTCACTTTTTTTGGCCTGACATCCCGCCATGAATACTGTCGAGAGCAGAACGCCTATCAAAGCGATATTTATGTTCATTAGGCATCCTCGCCGTATTGATACGGAACCGCCCCTAACTAGCCTCATTG
>NZ_FMIQ01000054.1 GCF_900095695.1 Hafnia alvei
CATGCCTATTCCAACCCCAAATCAGGATCGCATTGCATATGATCCCAACCGGTATAGTTTTTTACCTCAGGGACTTTAGTGGGTAAGCCTTGATAGTTTGTGTGGTACTGCGACGTCAATTGACCGATGGAGCTCCGCTCAACATAGTCTAATCCCCATTTGGGGCCCGGAGATTGAGGCGATATATGTTCGGGAGATCCATCATAGGGGTTCGTATAATCGATACCGGTGCCTCCAGGGAGGACTCTTGGGTCATCGAAGGGTTTAGAACTGAGATAGAGGTGGCCTTGCTTGGTGAGCAAAAAACCTTGGTCATTCACCACGGTGAAAGACACCACGTTTTCACGATCGGGACTGGTTCCACCGCCGGGTTCAACACCAAAGCCAACCGAGGCGTAGGTTACTGTTTTCCATGTTTCTCCGTAGTCTTTAGAAACTGTGAAACCGCCCGAATCCCAGCCAGGAATAGCAATATAGCGCTTGGATGGATGAATATATTGTCCAGCAAAAGCGCGATAAAATTGACTTTCAACTTCTACATGTATTCCTCGTTTTGTATCTGTATACCAAAGTGCACCTTCACAGTAGTAGCCTTTGAGTTCCAAATACCGATGGTCATCAAAACGGTAAATAACCTGCGTTGGAATTTCACTTTTTTTGGCCTGACATCCCGCCATGAATACTGTCGAGAGCAGAACGCCTATCAAAGCGATATTTATGTTCATTACGCATCCTCGCCGTATTGATACGGAACCGCCTCTAACCAGCCTCATGCCTATTCCAACCCCAAATCAGGATCGCATTGCATATGATCCCAACCGGTATAGTTTTTTACCTCAGGGACTTTGGTGGGTAGCCCTTGCCATTCGGCTTTTTCTTCATTCGTCTGGCCTTTCAGCGTGCTGAGTTCAATGTATGACATTCCCCATTTTTGTCCTGGTGAGCGGGGATCGATCCGTCCTGTGCCTATTTTGCCATCGTAGGTGAAGGTGTAATCGATACCGGGTCCTCCAGGGAGGACTCTAGGGTCATCGAAGGGTTTAGAGCTGAGATAGAGGTGGCCTTGCTTGGTGAGCAAAAAACCTTGGTCATTCACGACGGTGAAAGACACCACGTTTTCACGCTTGGGGCTGGTTGTACCATCAGGTTCGACGCCATAGGGGACGGAGGCGTAATGGGCATTGCGCCAAGTCTGACCATAATCTTTCGAAACCATAAAACCGCTAATATCCCAATCTGTTATAGCAATATATCGTTCTGAGGGGTGAACATATTTCCCCCCAAATGCGCGATAGAATTTGTCCATAACCTCTGACTTAATGCCTCGTTGGGTATCGACATACCAGAGAGCACCTTCACAGTAGTAGCCTTTAAGTTCCAGATAGCGGTGGTCATCAAAACGGTAAATAACCTGCGTTGGAATTTCACTTTTTTTGGCCTGACATCCCACAGTTAATACTGTCGAGAGCAGAACACCTATCAGAGCGATATTGGTATTCATTAGGCATCCTCGCCGTATTGATAAGGAACTTCACCATAGCCTGCTGGTTTAGGCATATCCCATTGCAGCCGAGCTACCTCTTTATTCTCAACTTCAGGGTATCGAGCGGGAATAACTTTACTGGCATTGTAAAATGCATTCACGACACCAAAATCCCCCGTTGGCAGAACTTCATCCGCCTTATTCATATATTTCTTAGTATCAACTTTTGACAATATTCCTGTTTGATAATATGTCCTAGCCGCGCCATTTGGGTTGTTCTTATTTCGCCAATCCGCGCGCCATAGCAAGCTGTTCCAAAACTGCCCGCCTTGCAGTTCAAACGCCAGACATTGCCCAATGGCTAAATCGTAGGCCATTGCCATTTTAGGCACCTTGGGGTTGGCAACAATGGAAGAGTGCTGACTGTAGGTGACCGGATCGCTTTTTCGCCAATCTTCATCAAGCTGCTGTTTGGTTTTTTCACAGCGTAGCTCCAGCATTTTATTCGCGTCGTTAGTGCCCACAACTCGCCCACTGATCACCGGCGTTGGCTGATCAACACTCACCACGGCCAGTTCACTGGGGGTAAGTACATGTCCGATAGTTTGATAACGCAGGCTGTAAGGTAAATTCACCACCTTAGGCGGGGCCGCGCGTTTTAGCGCATTGGCGCGGGCGGAATAGGATATATTTTCGTCCTGACTGCCCTTTTCGATGTTGTGCTGATACTTTTTATTCACCTTCTCGTCGTTATATTGGCCTTGTAAGCTGAAGCTGAATACCTTTGGCAGAGCATCGCCGTTAGGAGTGACATCGGAATAGCTGTAGGGCTGGTTAGTTTTGCCGGAATAAGCGTAGTCACCGCTGCCAGCGGGTGGTTTTCTGAACGGCGTGGACGCTGGCGCTCCCCCAACCGGATAATTTTGATAAAACACCCGCTGGCGCAGATTCGGAATGCTGTTTGCTATTGCATCAGGAATGCCTCGCCAGCCAAAGCCTTGCACGCTTCTGAGAGATACGGTGCCATCGTTTGGGCAAAAGTAGTTGTAAACCTTGCCAAAGTTATTTCGGCTGTAGCGAGGATCGGTATCCCAATGAGATTCTCGCGGTAAACACACACGGTCTTTTAATCTTTGGGTATCGGCAGCCGAGTGTTGCCCGTCGGCACTGGCGTGCGGGTTGGTCGCCATCAGCTGGCAGAAGTGCTTGAATGTCTCCTGACGTGCTTTGTCTGTTTGGTGATGGCCATCTTGCACGCCTTCCATCACCGTATTGGCTAGCGCGTAGGGAGAGTGGTTGAGGATCACGCAGTCGGCGGGATCGGCACCTTCCTGTTTAACCAACATATTGGCCAGCATGGTGATCAGCGTGCCTTGACTGTGTGCCACGATATTAATCGTATCGTGCTCGGTGGGCTTATTTTGTCTAATCGTCAGTATCAAATCAGCTAGTCGCTGAGCGGCAAAGAACTGGTAGATACGATGGGGATTGTCATAGATGGGATGCGTAAAATCACCGTCGTTTATCCAGTTGGTCCTCGACATAAAGCCAATGGCCGCCATGACCACCCCTCCGGCACCGGGCCCAAGCATATCGGGTAATGACGTGGTGGCATTAGCAAACGTGCCGCCGCCTTTCGCCGCGGTGGAGTCCAGCACATTACCAAAACAGTCATTAGCGAATCGGCTGTTATTGTCGTTACCGTATTTTTTTAATTTATCAGGATTATTTTCCTGATAAGCATCATACGGCAGCGGGGTCTCTGCGCTGTTCTTGCTATTTTTCATCGCCGCACGATATTCGCGTTGGTCCGCTTCCCATGTTGCGTGATCGACCGGTTTGTACCCCCAATAAAATGGGATCACCGGTGAACGGCCCGGACCACAAACGCGCATTTGCGGCGTCTCCTCCTCAAGGGCGTAATCCTTCCACTCATGCGGATACAAATCGTCTCTGCCCAACCGCTGGTTGAGGCCCGCAATCATACCGGACTCTTGGTTTTGGTACGCCTCGCCCACGTCATTTACGCCATGCACCAGAATAACGATACAGGGCATCGGGCGTTTGAGACCGACATAGCAGGTGGTCATTGCGCCACCGGTTTTAGCATCTACCCCAAGTTCATTTTTGGCCACGATAGTGGGATTGTAAGGACTGGGTTTGCTATTTTTTTGACGACGGGGTATTCATGCGGTTTCTCCATGGAGCAGTTCCATTGTCACCTGTTCTAAGTCAGTCATGTCGAGTAGGGGAGAGCATCCTTGTGCATCCGTGATCCCCTCCACGGCTTCACCGTTGGATTTCGTTAAGCGGAACTTCTGGTGGGCAATCACCTGTTTAGGATCGCCATCGGCATGTAAAGCAAAACGACGGGCGAACGTACCGGACTCAAAGGCGGGAGCCATGGTTTTGACACTTTCGCCATCTTGGTACACCAGCACCGGGGCTTTTTGTGAAATCTTGGTGGGCGAGAATATCTCGACAGAACCATCCGTATTCACGCGTAATCCACCGCCGCCGCATACCAGCTGTAGACCTTTTTTGGCACTCAAAACCATCTGCCCATTAACACTGGTCATACTAAACTGTTGGTCAGCAAGAATGCCGATGGCCCCTTTTTGTGCCTGCATCGTGACATCGCCGGAAGCGGCAATAAGCTTAATGCCTAATTTCCGCGCAAAGGCGGAGATCCCTTGCCCTACGGCCACGGATAGATTTTTGAAGATGTTAATGCTGCTGCTGTTCCCTGCGGTTAACACCATATCTTCGCCCGCCGAAAGCTGGAGGGAAGCGGGGGTCACCTGTGCTATCCCCGCATCGGCGTAGTGCAACATCCCCGGTTGAGAGAGGCCATTGAGTGCTTGTTGCAGCTGTTGCTGTTTGGTGGCATCAACCGGCGTTGCCTGTGCGATACTGGCGCTCTGTTGCAAAGTTTTTGCCAGCGTTAGCGCCTGCTCGAGCTGGCGTACGGTTGCAGACATATCCAGCTGCTTGCCTTGGGCGCGAGTTTGAGGCTCTGTGGTAACTAATATCCCTTCGGCGGCGCGCAGCGTTCCCTTTTTATCGGTTCTGACCTCAAACCCTTCTCCTCGTAGCGCATGCTCCGCGTTGACTAAATGCCCCATATTGAGCTGGGTTTTCCCCAGCTCGGTGGCGACCTTGATATGCTCTTCTCCGCGCTTATCCTCAAGGCGAATTTTGTTATTCGCAGGGGTACGGATCACATTGCGCGTATTGTTTCGATGAGTCACCACATCGGGATTGTGCTCATCGTGCATGGCGTAGGCAATGTAGGGGCGCTCTGGATCGCCGCCTTCAAAGGCAATGCCCACTTCCGTATTGTCTAACAGCGGAAAGTGATGGCCGTAGGTATCGCCTGCATAAGGACGAGCCAAACGAACCAACATACTTTCATGGCCCTTTTCTTCATCCTGTCGGTCAAAATCAAATTTAACCCAGTAACGTCCTTTGGCATCGAGATGGGCATAGCGATCGTTTGCCGTCAGCGATGACACGCGTGCTGGAACGGTACCGCTGATGCAAGGTCGAGGAAGTCGCTCTGGACGGAAACAGATCTCTTCGCTGTAGGGAATACCGCTGAGTTCAACACAATATGCATTTTTGCGAGACGCTTTAGCGACCATGGAGGTCACAATAAATCCTGATGCAAAGGCTTCAGGTATGTCTCCGGCAATCGTTAATTCCATCCCTGGCGTGACATTTGGGCTGTCAGCCGTTGCCGAAAGCTGAGTCTGTTGGTTGAGTAAATATTCATGGCGAATACGGGCATAGAACCACGTTGTTTCTGCATCTTGATCTTGCTGCCACCGATCGCCGGGTGCGTGGTGAATATCGGCGTAGTGGTATTCACTGCCGTAGGTTGTCGTGTCTTGACGCGCAATATCTGCCTGTGTTTCCAACGTTTGCGCGCCACCTAGCCGGTAATCATAATTTCTGACGACGACTTCAGCCGGTACAATACAATGACGCGCTTTTAAGCTGTGAACCGCGTAGCTGTTACTCGATAAGCCACTCGTATTAATGTGGTTGATTTTATGATCGAAGATATAGCGCTGCTGGTTATCAGCAAAGACCATCACAATGATAAACGCATGTTCAGGGTGAGCCTCAAAGCGGAACCAAATCCCGACCTCGGACAGCAGGCGTCGAATAAACTGCAAATCGGTTTCGCCCCACTGGGTAATCATTTCCCGATGCGGGTAGCGACATGACAGGTTATCAAAATCAATTTCATACCCTTCAAAATTATGGCTTTTGAGGATTTGTTTCACTAACTCTGGAACGGTTGTATCGAGATAAATCGCGTGGCGCCGTGTTCTTTCCAACAGCGCTAAAGGGTGTGAGAGTTCAACCTCATAAAGTGACTCATCAGCCGAGGTGCTAATGCGCTCAAAAGCCGTGAAAACACCTTCAATTCGCCGTGTCTCCAGCCACTTTTCACTGCTTTCAAGATAGCTCGACCATGCGGTATTCGGCGCACGCATCAACAATGTGGCCTGTTGATTTAGGATATCTTTGGGCGATATGTCTTTTGTGGGGGAGGTGAACCGGATGGTATAGCGATAGGGGGTACTGAGTGCTTCATGACCGGTGAATGACTCAACGTCAGTCATCACATTGCTATGTAATATCTCAAGCAAATAACGGTTTAGCGTTTCTTTGGGGGAATGGCTGGCCAAAATAAATCTCCATATTTAATGCCAATACCGCTCCGCGATAAGCTAACGTTGATGTCGGATCGGTTAACGTTTCTTATATAAATGATTAGCCTTACTAATGAAAGGGGTTAAGTCTGAAAGTGAGAGTAAAACGTATTAACTTGTGATCCCTGACAGTTAGAAGGCTTTAATTATTGTTTTTAGGATTTTGGAGTCCAAATGAAGCGAAGACGTGATAGCGCTTAAGATGTAATGCCGCTTTCGTTGGGGCAGGTAAGAGGATCAGCGCACAGCCCTTGCTAGAGGCAACGCCTAATTGAGTGAATAATAAAAGTATTTTTTAGTTTGTGAAATGAACAGCAAGAGCCTGCAGATTGGTTTTCATATTTATCTAAGAGCTCGCCGGTGCTGAACCGGCGCTCTCAGCGTTGTCTATCTATCCGAACAGCGTGCTATACGGTTGACGTAGTTTAAGTCACTTGTATGGGTATGGCTTCCTAACGTGATTGGTTAGAATGACCAAACAACCGTGTTATTGCGGAAACCACTGGTCGTTAATTTTTTTGTACGTCCCATTGGCTTTGATGTCGTCCAGCGCTTTATTGAGCTGCGCCAGCAGAGCCGTATTTTCAGGGCGAACGGCAATCCCTAAGCCGGTACCGAAATACTGCGCATCGGTCACGTGATCGCCCACGGCGGCGAGATTAGGATTGTTTTTCAGCCATTCGTTAACGACCGCAGTATCGCCAAATACGCCGTCTAAGCGGCCACTTTTCAGATCTAGAATCGCGTTTTGATAGCTGTCATAGGCCACGGTTTTAATTTCAGGATGCTTATCCTGCAAATATTTCTGATGGGTGGTGCCATTTTCCATCCCCACGCGTAGGCCTTTCATATCAGCGAAGGTTTTATATTTGCCTTTGTCTGCAATGATAATGGCGGAGTTAGCGTAATAGGGCTGGGTAAAGGTGACCTGCTTTTGGCGCTCCGGCGTGATATCCATGCCAGAAATCACGGCGTCATAACGTTTGAATTTCAGCGCTGGGATCAGGCTGTCGAAGGCCTGATTGGTGAATGTGCAGGTTGCCTGCATCTGTTTGCACAGCGCCTTGGCCAAATCCATGTCAAAGCCAACGATCTGGTTGTTTGAATCCATGGATTCAAACGGTGGATAGGTGGCAGAAGAGGCAAAGCGGATCGTTTCCGCTGCGGTTGCGGTAGCGCTCATTCCTGCCAGTAATGCACAAACCATCAGCTTTTTCATCGTAGAACTCCTGTCTGAAATAGTATCTTTAGGCGACCGTCTTTGTTTTGAGGTATTCACGCGAACGGAACGACGTTCATGCGCAATGACGGCTAAGTGAACAGAATTGACTTTGCCATTAAGTGAATTTATATGCAATATATTTGGTTAAATATTTAAAGCTCACTTTTATCGATACAAAAAAGCCAGCGCGATGGCTGGCTTTTAGTAGGTATTCTAGATAATTAAGTTAATTTCTGCGTTCGAATGCCAAGGCGCGACGTTCAACCATACGCATAATTAACGTAAGTAAACCATTTACGCACAGGTAAATCACGCCCGCTGCGCCGAACACCATCACGTCGTAAGTGCGACCATACATCTGCTGGCTGTAGCCCATAACTTCCATCAAGGTGATGGTGTATGCCAAAGACGTACTTTTGAAAATCAACACTACTTCGTTGGAATAGGACGACAGTGCACGTTTAAACGCGAACGGCAGCAAAATACGTAGCGTCTGGCTGCGTGACATACCGAGAGCTTCACAAGATTGCCACTGACCCGATGGAATGGCCCTCACCGCGCCGTAGAACAGCTGAGTTGTATACGCCGCGCTGTTCAGCGCCAAGGCAACCATGGCGCACAGCCAAGGCTGCGACAGCATATTCCACAGCCATGGCGTCTGCTTTATCCAGTCAAACTGGCCTGGGCCATAGTAGATCAGGAAGATTTGCACCAGCAGCGGAGTGCCGGTAAATAGCGTGATATAGCCCTGCACTAGCTGAGTCAGTACGATTGGGCGTAGGGTCAACACGATGGTAAACAGCAAAGCCAGCACCAAAGCTACCAACAAGGAAACCACGGTCAGCGTCAGGCTGGTCGGCAATCCTTGAATAATATCGGGAATATATTCAAACATTAGGCGTTCCCCCGCTCAAAGCGTGTGGTACGCAGTTCGATTCGTTTCAGAATATATTGGCTGAAAAGGGTGATAATCAAATAAATCGCCGCGGCAACCATATACCACGTAAACGGCTCTTGAGTTCGGGTAGCAATGCTTTTGGTTTGCAACATTAAATCATTCACACTGATCAATGAAACCAGAGCGGTATCTTTCAGCAGTACCAGCCATTGGTTACCCAATCCCGGCAGCGCATGACGCCACATCTGCGGCATGACCAAACGGAAGAAAATGGCGCTTTTGCTTAATCCTAATGCCTGACCGGCTTCGCGCTGTCCTTCAGGAACGGCTTTCAGTGCGCCACGCAGGGTTTGAGAGGCATAGGCCGCATACAACATCGCCAGCGCAATAACGCCGCAAATGAAGGGGCTCACCTCAAAGTTTTCGATATTCAACTGGATAGGGATCTGGATAAAACCCAGATTCAGATTAAAACCGTCTGAAAGCACCATCAGCAACTGCGCTGAACCAAAATAGATAAACAGCACGACGAGAATTTCAGGGAGTCCGCGCACCAGCGTTACCCACGCGGTGCCCAGCCAAGCCACAGGTTTAATGGTTGACGATTCCCATACGGCGAAAATCATGGCTAATATCAGCCCAAGAACTAATGCACAAAGCGCGAGGCCAACGGTCATACCCGCCGCGCTTAATAAAGGTTGAAATTCAATCATTGCTTGGAGCCTATCCCATCAAGCGCTATACACGCCTAAATGATACTTTTTATTACGCCTACAAAGATAGGCACTATACCCGTTCACAGTGCAGGGTATATATCCCCGTTCATTGGCGCTGCATGGAGGCGGTTAGCCTAGCAACAGCGCCAAAGATATCAGAGATATTACTGCTGGAACCATTTGCTATAGATGGTTTTATAAGTGCCATCTTGCTTCAGCTGGTTCAGCGCGGTGTTAAATTGGTTCAACAGTTCCGCGTTGTTCTGACGCACGGCAATGCCCAAACCGGTGCCGAAGTAGTTAGGATCGGTCACTTTGTCGCCCACGGCGGACAGCGTTGCATTCTGCTTCAGCCATTCGTTGACAACCGCGGTGTCACCGAATACCGCATCCAGACGACCATTTTTCAGATCCAGAATGGCGTTTTGGTAGCTGTCATACGGAACTGGCGTAATTTCAGGGTGTTTTTCCTGCAGGTATTTCTGGTGAGTTGAACCGTTTTGCATGCCAACGCGTTTACCTTTCAGCGCGGCGATGTCGGCAACTTTGCCTTTCTCAGCGATGAACAGCGCAGAGTTGTCATAGTATGGCGCGGTGAACGCCACCTGTTTCTGACGCTCTGGGGTGATATCCATACCGGAAATAACCGCATCGATACGTTTGAATTTCAGACTTGGGATCAAGCTATCGAAAGACTGATTGGTGAAAGTACAGGTCGCTTTCATCTGTTTACAGATGGCATTGGCCAGATCGATATCAAACCCTTGCATCTGGTTATTTGCGTCCATGAATTCAAAGGGAGGATAAGAAGCTTCGGCAGCAAAACGAATGGTTTCCGCCGCTGATGCAGAGACGCTGATACCGGCTAATACTGTGGCAATTATGATTTTTTTCATCGCAGACTCCAACTTCTGTTAGCTAATAGTTTGGTCAAAACGACCCTGTTAAAGCGTCAATCTAGCCGTTAGTGAGACAGGTAACCAGCAAACGCTTCGGTTTGTGGGTGAGCAAAATGGCTGGCGTCGCCATGCTCAATCACTCTGCCTTGTTCCATATACACCACGCGGCTGGCGGTCTTACGTGCCACTTCTACTTCGTGAGTCACGATAACCTGTGTGATGCCGGTTTCAGATAGCTCGCGAATAATGCTAACGATCTGAGCGGTAATTTCTGGGTCAAGTGCCGCGGTTGGCTCATCGAACAGTAAAACCTGAGGTTCCATCATCAGAGCACGAGCGATGGCCACGCGCTGCTGTTGACCACCAGAAAGATGCAGCGGGAAACGATCTACATAGTCTGTTAGACGCAGGCGTTGCAGCAATTTTTGCGCGCGTTCCACGGCCTGAGCTTTGCTCAGCCCCAAGACTTTGCACGGTGCTTCAATCAGGTTTTGCATCACGGTCAGATGTGGCCACAGATTGTACTGTTGGAACACCATCCCGACGTTACGACGTAGCTCGCGGATCTCTTTTTCACCCGGTGTTTGGCTGAAATCGAATTGATTACCCGCAATAGAAAGTTGTCCGGAACGAGGCATCTCAAGCAGGTTTAATACCCGCAGGAGAGAACTTTTACCTGCACCGCTCGGCCCCAGTAATACCAAGGTTTCGCCCGCAGGACATTCCAGAGTGATGTCGAACAGCGCTTGATGTGCGCCGTAAAAGCAATTAATGCCGTTTATTTGAATACTCATGCGCGTTTACTGAATAGCCATTGATGATGCAAATGTTAACTTCCACAGAATACTTATGCAATCTTTGTGCGTTAAAATTTATTACCGCACCTCTTAATCGCTTAAGATTAGCACAATATCACCTTTTTACCGGAAAACTGGCGCATTTGCCCAGACTCGACTAAATCCGCTTGGCTGAATGCATACAAAGTGAATGAATTCAGCTTCAACAAACGAGGGTATCAGGTTTTGTTGATACGGCGCACTTCATTCAGAGCCTGACTTAGATAGTCTAAAAAGGTTTTGAACAGCAGCGTTTGACCACGTTTAGACTCATATAAGGCATGGATTGAGTGAGGTTCGTTAGTCCACTCGGGTAAAACGTGTACCAGCTCACCGGAATCAATCAGATCTAAGCAGATAAACCGCGGCAGACAGGTAATTCCGACGCCGTTAATGGCTGCATAAACTACCGCGCGCATATTGTTGGTTATCAGGCGTGGAGTGACGTTAAGGGTAACTTTTTCTTTATGCAGATTAATCAAACGCCATTGGCGGCTATTGTCATCACTTTTTTTGATTATTGTTGCATGCTGCGTGAGCTCTGAAACATCGCTGGGCATGCCAAAACGCGCGATATAATCTGGGCTACACACCAAGATTTGGTGCTCAATGCACAGGGTTTTTACGTGCAGGCTAGAGTCGCGCAGCGGGAGCGGCTCTGGGCGAATCGCAATATCGATACCTTCGGTGGTTAAATCAACGTCTCGGTTCATCGCTAACAGCTCAATTTCCACATCGGGATATTTTTGGATGAAGCGGCACACCACCGGAGCCATAAACTCTTCCGTCATCATCACCGGCGCGGCAATTTTTAGTTTACCGCTTGGATAAGCCAACGCATTACTCACCAAATCTTCGGCCAGTTGAGCCTGCTGCACCGCCAAACGACACTGCTCGGCAAACTTAAGCCCCAAATCCGTGACGTTAAAGCTGCGGGTGGAGCGTTGCAGTAGGCGCACGCCAAGGCTGTCTTCCAACGATGCGATGCGGCGGCTTAGCAAAGATTTCGATACACCGAGCGCTTTAGCCGCTGCGGTATAGCCCTGATGATCGACGGCATGAACGAAATAGAGCATATCGTTGAGATCGCATTTCATTTTATTGTCTCGTTTTTGCAACAATGTTTCCGAAAATTAGATATTTCGCTCTGTAATTGCAACCATTAATCTAACAGCAGCTAATTTTTGTTTAAAAAAATTATGTTTTAAAAACAGAATATCTTTAGGGATCAGAATGAAACTGCTGCATATCGACTCAAGCCCGTTTATCACCCAATCGACCTCGCGCGTGCTGAGCGCCGCGATCGTTGCACAGCTACAGGAAAATCATCGTATTCAATCCGTCATCTACCGAGATGTTGGATTAACGCCGCCGCCACATTTAACCGAAGCCGTATTCAACGCGATGCGTAATGGCATCGTGGGATGCAGCGACGAGGTTATTCTGGCGGTTGATGCTGCCAATCAGGCTATTGCAGAGCTCAAAACGTGCGATGCGCTGGTGATTGGCGCGCCCATGTTTAATCACTCCATCGTGACTAATCTCAAAGCTTGGATCGATCAGGTCTGTCAGGCGGGGAAAACCTTTGCTTTTACCTCACAAGGAGCACAAGGGCTGATTGCGGATAAGCCGGTATTTATTGCCTCAACGCGAGGCGGTATCTACGCCGACGATGCTCACCGAGCGATGGATTTTCAGGAACCTTATTTAGTTTCGGCGCTGTCTTTGATGGGGTTAAAAAACGTCAAAATTATTCGCGCCGAGGGCGTCGATAAAATACATCCAGGTCGCTCGGAGGCGCAACGTATGGCATTGGAAGAGATAAAAAATACCGTTTGTATCGATTAAGGCTGAATTCAAAAGGGAGAGAATAATGACAACACAACAATACGACCATCTCATTGTGACCGATCTGGTGAATTGGATTGAAAGCCATATCGACGACAAATTGCTGATTGATGATGTTTCACGCCAGTCGGGTTATTCCAAATGGCATATTCAGCGCAAATTTAAAGCCGTCACCGGCAAAACCATTGCTAGCTATATTCGCAACCGCAAGCTTACGCGCGCGGCGCTGGCGTTGCGTAAAACCGATCGTCGGGTGTTGGATATTGCGTTGTCCTGTGGGTTTGATAATCAGCAGACATTTACCCGTATGTTCCGCAAACGATTTGGTATTGCGCCAGGGTCATATCGCGCAAGCGCTGATGCCTCTGCTCAGAATTTCACCTACCCAATCTAGATAAATTAAACGCAAAGAAAACAATTATTCGAACCACGATGATTTTTGCAAGCGAGCTCGGCTATTCAGATCAGAGTTCTCTCTCTCTGACTTAATTCCGCTATTATCGCGGTTATTGTTGTGACTTAGATGATGACTGCGCGAGCTAAAGGGAGAGTCGGCATGGATCCACTGAAAGAGAAGAGTATTGTTTTAAAGTCTGTACCTCAGCCACAGGTATTTCCAGATGCTCAGCAGGTAGAACTGCTGGATGAAACACTTCAGCTTCGCCGAGATCGTGTGTTGGCGCGTATGAAGGCATCAGGGCATAACTATCTGGTGATTTATGCCGACAAAGAGCACGGGGCTAATTTTGAATATCTGACGGGGTTTATCCCTCGATTTGAAGAAGCGTTACTCGTGCTCGCTGCGTCAGGGGACTCATTTTTATTGTTGGGCAATGAAAACATGAAAATGTCCCAGCATGCGCGAATTGCCAATCAGGCCATCTGCGTGCCTCATTTCTCGCTGCCTAATCAGCCGATGGATAACCCAATGACGTTGGCTCAGGCGCTGAAAGATACCGGAATTCATCGCGCGTCTTCCGTGGGCATTGTGGGTTGGAAAATGTTCACCAGCCCAACAGAAAATAACGAGCAGATTTTTGATCTGCCTTATTTCATGATGAACGCTATTCAGCGCGTCGTTTCTCCTCAAGCTCAGATCTGCAACGCGACGCATTTATTTATTGGCGGAGACAGCGGGGCGCGAGTCATCAATTCGGCCAACGAAATTGCCCATTATGAATACGGCGCAAATTTGGCCTCAAGCTGTATGTTACAGGCGATGAACGCCATAGAGCTGAATAAAACCGAAAAAGAGATTGGGCATTATCTCACGGCGGATGGGCAGCCAAATAACGTGGTGACTATTGCCGCGTTTGGCCAGCGGTTTAAAAATGCGCGTTTATATCCGGGTGAGAATCGTATTACGTTGTCAGATCGTGCCTCGTTGACAACCAGCTACAAAGGCGGTTTATCCAGCCGTGGCGGCTACGTTGCCTATGAGCAAAATGATTTGCCGCATGACCAGCAGAATTATGTCAACGCCGTAGCAAAACCTTATTACCGCGCCGTTGTTGCATGGCTTGAATACATGGCAATTGGCGTGAAAGGGGATGATGTTTATCAACGCATCGAGACGGTGTTGCCTAAAGCGCAATACGGCTGGCACCTTAACCCGGGCCATCTGGTTGCCGATGAAGAGTGGATGAGTTCGCCAATCTATTCGGGTTCACAGGCTAAAATACACAGCGGAATGCTGCTGCAAATCGATATTATTCCCTCGGTTGCGGGCTACGCCGGTGCCAGCGCCGAAGAGTGTGTAGCTATTGCTAATGCTGAACTTCGCGAGCAGATTGCGGGTGAATATCCTCAGGTTTGGCAGCGTATTCAACAGCGCAGAGCCTATATTATTGAGCATCTCAACATTGCATTAGGAGAGGATATTCTGCCGTTATCCAATTTGGTGGGCTATTTACGGCCTTACTTGCTGAATAAAGACATGAGTCTTTGCTGCGAGTGATGAGAATGCGTAAGGGCTGAATGATTCAGCCCTTACAAATTAATTACTTCACCTTCACCGCGGTACCACTCACGCTAACCATTAACATACTGCCGTCTTTTCCTACGGTTTCGTAATCAATATCAATGCCGACGACCGCATTGGCGCCAAGCGATTTGGCTTGATCGTTCATTTCAGCAAAGGCTATTTCCCGTGCTTTGCGCAGCTCTTTTTCATAAGCGCCAGAACGGCCACCGACAATATCGCGAATGCCAGCGAAGAAATCTTTGAAAATATTGGCACCAAGGATCGCCTCTCCGGTGACAACGCCGCAGTAGTCAACGATAGTAAGGCCTTCTAGGGATGGAGTTGTGCTATTGCGCATGAAATATACCCTTCATACTTGAAGTTGCCGCTGCGTTGGCTGCGCTCTTTCACCCAAATCACTTACTTGAGTAAGCTCATTGGGATTCATTCGCTTGCCGCCTTGATGCAACTCCAATTATTTTGGGTATAGTCCCTTTAAAATTAAATGAAATTGCATACTGGAGTTTAAGACATGCCAAAACGGATTGGGTTCGCAGCGATGGTGATATTGTTGGCAATCGGCTTAGCTGGGTGCCAAAGCTCGCCGTCGCAGCACCAACTGGTCAATCGAGGCACCTATCTGGTTGAAGATCGCCATCAGGCTCAGGGGGTCGATCAGCGCATCCGGTTTTTAGTGTTGCACTACACGGCGGAAGACTTCCATTCATCGTTAAAAACCCTAACCGATGAACACGTGAGCGCGCATTATCTGGTGCCCGCGCATCCGCCTGCGGAGAACGGCAAATACGTGGTGTGGCAGTTAGTACCGGAATCGCAGCGGGCATGGCATGCAGGAGCCAGTTCTTGGCGCGGACGGACGAGCCTGAATGACACATCGATTGGTATCGAAATCGTGAACAAAGGCTACCAGCAAGGCATGCTAGGCAAGATTTGGGCACCTTATACGCCACAGCAAATTGAGCTGGTGGCTGCGCTTAGTAAAGACATTGTGCAGCGTTACGCGATTGCGCCACAAAATGTGGTGGGGCATATGGATATTGCTCCGCAACGCAAGCTCGATCCGGGACCGTTATTTCCATGGCAGCAGCTGGCTGAACGGGGGGTTGGCGCGTGGCCGGATCAACACAGGGTAGATTATTATTTGGCGGGCAGAGCGAAAACGGCACCGGTGGATGTGTTAACGCTGCAGAAGAAGCTAGCCACTTACGGCTATGATATAGCGCCCAGCGGCAATAATGATTCAGCCTCGCGCAACGCGATCGCCGCGTTTCAAATGCACTTCAGACCCGCAAACTATCAGGGCGAGCCGGATGCTGAAACAGAGGCGATTATTGATGCGCTTATCGAGAAATATGGCAGCGTGGATCAATGACGGTCGCGGTTTTGCAGACGCCCGTGATCTTTAAGCCAATGCGCTGTGCGAATAATGCCCTCATCAATCGAGACAATCGGATGATAGCCTAATTCAAGCTGCGCACGCGTGGTATCGAGCGTCATATCGAAGTTGAGTTTTGCGACGCCATAGTGTGTGAGCGCAGGTTCTTTAGGGCTATTGGCGCCAATTTTTTCCATTCCGCGTGCCATCATATCCAACATAGGATAAGGAATTGAGCGGATTTTGCATTTCACACCTAGCTCGTCGATTAAATGCTGCAACAAGGTGTGCAGATGACGTGGCTGATGGTTTGAAATATTAAAGGTTCTGCCCGACGGTGTGCTTTCGATCTGCGTGGCCAACCACATGGCATGCACCGCATTTTCTTCATAGGTCATATCCACTAACGCATCGCCGCCGCGCGGCAGCAGCAAAGTGCCGTGCTTACGCATTGCGTTAAGCAAGCGCGGCAGTAATACTTTGTCGTGTGGGCCAAACAGCCCTTGTGGACGCAGAATGGTGAAATGTGTTTGTGGATTAGATAACGCCAGATTCTGAATAACGTCTTCACCGGCCGCTTTGCTGCGTGCGTAGTAATTGGCGTAGCGGTTTGGCACAAAATCTTCTTTGATATCGCGGTGATGGCGGTAATCAAAATAGACTGCGGGCGAGGAGATATGGATAAAGTTGCGTACCCCGTAGGCGGCAGCCCATTCGCCAAGGCGGCGGGTCGAGCGTACGTTGGCCTTCTCAAAGAGTTCTTCCGAGCCCCACGGTGAGGTAAAACCATCGCAATGCCACAGCGTATCCACGTCGTTCAGCATGGCCTTGGCCTGTGATGATACGAGATTGGTGAGATCGGCATGAATAAATTCCGCGCCCATTTTTTTCAATAGGTCGCCCATGGCCTGATTTTGCCCAGTAGCGCGAACGCTAATCCCTTTCTGACGTAAAAACTCAACCGCATTACGTCCGAGACCGCTGGTTGCACCGGTCACCAATACTTTCATAACTTATCCGAATCCGCAGTGTGCCTAGGTTAATAGGCGTTTTATGGCTGATTTCAGCCAGCTAGTTCATTGCCCTTACTCAAATGGAAAGGGCGCTCTCATCGCTAATTTGACCGCTCCTAGCAACAAGGGTGCCATTCTTCCGTGAATTTACTTTACATGCAATCAGATTACGGAGAGAGAACGTAACAATTGTTTAGTTGCTCACAGGGTGCGCATTTTATGATAGATGCGTACCGTAACCTCAGCATGGATTTATTATGCCAAGCCATACTGAGGCGAGGTTAACTATCGTTGCTTATTTTCACGATCGTAGGCTTCGGCAAGCTTGGTTATTTTTTTGCTCATGCCACGGAAAATAAACAGATGAGCGGGCATCATGGCAAACCAATACAACAGGCCGCTGAATCCCGCTGGATGCCACCAGGCACGCACATCCAGAACGCGTTTGTCACCTTTGTCTTCAATGGTGAAGGTGAGTCGCCCAAGGCCGGGGGCTTTCATACCAAACATCATGGCTAACTGGCGCAGGGGTTTTACCGTAATCACCTTCCAGCCGTCGACCAAATCGCCCAGCGCAAGAGAATCGCTATCAGGTCGGCCATAGACCACTTTATTGCCGATCATATCGTCCATTCTGGCGCGGATAGCCCAGAGAATATTGGCATAAAAATAGCCCTCTTTGCCGCCGATTTGCTGCACCACGTGCCATAGAGCCTCAGGCGAGGCACTGGTTTCTTGTTCATATCCTGCGTGTTTTGGATAGAAACCATAGCCCGGCCGCCAGCGCTCACGGGCTTCAGGATCGTAACCCCAGTCAGCGGAGTTGACGACTTCGGCCTCTTTATCCAACGTGTCTTGCACCGCCTGATCGAATTTGATCAGCGTTTGGGGAATGAGTCGCTCAATGGCGGTGCTGTGCGCCGGAAGATCGTGCTTCAAACCTTCGATCAACGCACGGGAAATGGTGGTTGGAACCGACGTGATCATACTGAGAAAATAGACGGAGACCCAACGGGTTGGGATCGGCAATGGGATCATCCAACGCTTTTTGCCGCTCAAGGCAATGAACCGCTCAAACATCGTTTGATAGCTGATGTATTCGGGGCCTGCGACGTCAAACACGCGGTTGCCGATGGCGGGATGGTTCAGTAACTCGGTGAGGTAGGTCAACAGATTCTCAAGCGCTATCGGCGATGTTTTCGAACGCACCCAGCGTGGCGGCGTGAGGATCGGCAGGTTATAAACCATATCACGCATCACTTCAAAAGCGGCGGAGCCTGGCCCGATGATGATGCTTGCCCGTAGTTCGGTCACCGGAATTCCGCTGGCGCGAAGTGCGTCACCGGTTTCTTTGCGTGCCACTAAATGGCGTGATGAGTCTCCGGTGGGCTGAAGGGCGCCGAGAAAAATAATTTGTTTCACGCCTGAATCGCGCAGTGCTTCGCAGGTGTTTTTGGCTGCGTTAATTTCACCGGTCACGAAATCATGACTATCACCCATGCCGTGAACCAGATAATAAACGACATCAATATCAGCCACGGCGGCGGGCAGGGTTTCTGGTTTATGAAGATCGACGTACTGGCATTCAACGCGCGGCCAAGCCTGTTCACGTAGCCAGTCAATTCGGCGTGCGGCGGCTCTGACTGAATGGCCTTCTTCAACTAATTTGGGGATCAGGTGTTGCCCGATATAGCCGCTGGCACCCAGCACTAAAATCCTTTGTGGGGTCATAGTTAAACCTAAGCAGATGAGAATGTATATCCGTCATACTTCAAGCCGCATTTTTGTTGGCTGCGTTCGCGAACCCGATAAATCTGCTTGGAGCAGATTTAAGCGTAGTTTACTACGACCCTTTAGGGGCGAGGCCCATGGATGGGCCGAGTAATCACTTACTTGAGTAAGCTCATCGGGACTCACTCACTTGCCGCCTCAATGCAACTCGAATTATTTTGGATATATTTTATTATTTTAGGATGCTGCCCGCATCGCTGGGATAAGCGTGCGGGCTATGACTTATGTTAGCCGTAAATCGCCTTGGTGGCTGTGGTGCTGCTCTGAGTATTGATAGATTGTTTAAACTCTTTCCATAAGGAAACCAGTTTTTCTAGATCTGAACGTGAGACGTCGAGATGGGTCACAATACGCGTGACAGGACCTGCGCTCATCAGCACGCCGCGCTCTTTCATCCATCCACCTAATTGGGCGGCTTCATGCGCGGGGACTTTGAGGAACAGCATATTGGTTTGTGCCCCCGGAGCCATAACTTCGACGCCAATGGCGCTTAGCGCATTAGCCAGCCACTGTGCGTTATCATGGTCTTCTCGTAGACGTTCAACGTTGTTGAGCAGCGCATAGCGTGCCGCTTCGGCCAAAATACCGGCCTGACGCATGCCGCCACCGACCATTTTGCGCCAGCGACGTGCCTGCTTGATGTATTCAGCGCTGCCGCACAAAAGCGAACCAATCGGTGCGCCCAGTCCTTTGGAAAGGCAAATAGTCAGCGTGTCGCAGTACTGTGTCAGCGTCGACAACGGTACGTTAAGCGCCACCGTGGCATTCATAATACGCGCGCCGTCAACGTGCAGAGCAAGGCCTTTTTCACGTGTGAATATCCATGCCTGCTGCAGATAGTCGAGCGGTAAGACTTTGCCGTTATGGGTATTTTCGATACACAGCAGCTTGGTGCGCGCAAAATGAACATCATCGGGTTTGATAACGCTGGCGACGACGTCGAGCGGCAACGTGCCATCGGCTGCGGCATCAATCGGCTGCGGTTGGATACTGCCGAGAACCGCAGCGCCGCCGGCCTCAAACAGATAGTTATGCGCCTTTTGCCCAACGATATACTCTTCGCCACGTTGGCAATGTGTCAGCAGCGCCACCAAATTTGCTTGTGTACCCGTTGGCAAAAACAGTGCGGCTTCTTTACCTGTAAGCTCAGCGGCTTCTTGTTCAAGCAGGTTAACGCTGGGATCGTCACCATAAACATCATCGCCGACTTCGGCACGAGACATGGCTAAACGCATGGCGTCACTTGGACGAGTAACGGTATCACTACGAAGGTCGATCACGTACTGCTCCTTAATCCCTCGGTTTGGCGCTGGCTGACGCTTGGCTTCAACGTGGGTGGTAGATTATTAAGTGATTGGAATAGGATTTTTATAAACCTTATTCTTTGTAGCATGCGCGTTTGTAGACTCAAAATTGAAAATGATAGATAGCGAACGATCTGCGGCGATGACCGCAAATTAGATGAAAAAAACGGCGCAGGATTTCTGCGCCGCGTTAGTGAGCTTGAAAGATAAGAACGCGCGGGGTTAGCGCAGCCAGTTAGTTTTGGCTAACTCCACCACTTCGTCTCCACGACCGTTAATAATGGCGCGTAGCATATAAAGGCTGAAGCCTTTTGCCTGCTCAAATTTAATCTGCGGCGGCATAGCGAGCTCTTGCTTGGCGGTAACCACGTCGACGACGACCGGTCCATCGTGGGCGAAAGCTTCAGCCAGTGCGCTGTTTACCTCAGAGGCTTTTTCTACGCGAATGCCCTTGATCCCTGCGGCGTTCGCAATGGCGGCAAAATCAGGATTATGCAGGTCGGTACCATCAGTAAGATAGCCACCGGCCTTCATTTCCATTGCTACAAATCCCAGCACGCTATTGTTGAAAATCACGATTTTGACCGGCAATTTTTGCTGCGCTAGCGTGAGGAAATCGCCCATTAACATGGTAAATCCACCGTCACCGCATAGGGCGATAACCTGACGGTCAGGATAGCTTCCCTGTGCGCCTAGGGCCTGTGGCATCGCGTTAGCCATGGAACCATGATTAAACGAGCCCAGTAAACGGCGTTTGCCGTTCATTTTGAGATAACGCGCGGCCCATACGGTTGGTGTGCCAACGTCGCAGGTAAATATTGCGTCTTCGTTAGCCAGTTCGCTGATTTGCTGCGCCAAATATTGTGGATGGATCGGCTGGTCGTCGTTGGACGTCGCCAGTGCATCCAGATCTTTACGTGCTTTGTGGTAGTGCTCTAACGCTTGATCCAAGAACTGGCGATCGCTGCGGGTTTCAAGTTTAGGCAGCAGCGCTTGGAGCGTTGATTTCACATCGCCGAGCAACGGTAAATTGACGGCGCAGTGTGAACCGATGCTTGCCGCATTGGTATCAACCTGAACGATGGTTGCCTTAGTCGGGTAAAACGCACGGTAGGGGAATTGGGTGCCGAGCAAAATCAGGGTGTCGGCGTTCATCATGGCATGGTAGCCGGAGGAGAAGCCGATAAGTCCAGTCATCCCAACATCATAAGGGTTATCCCACTCAACGTGTTCTTTGCCGCGCAGCGCGTGAACAATCGGCGCTTTTATCTTTTCGGCAAACTGAATCAGCTCGTCGTGGGCGCCTTCACAACCGCTGCCGCACAGTAGAGTGATTTTTTTGCCGCTTTCCAAAATGTTTTTAAAGGCTTCCAGCTCGCTTTCCTGTGGCAAAACGCGAGGCAGCAAAGGCGTGTGCCAAACGAGGTTGGCATCCTCAGGGGCGGGACGCAGTGCAACATCGCCCGGCAGCACAATGACCGAAACGCCTTTCTTGAGAATGGCCTGACGCATCGCCACTTCAAGCGCTTGAGGTAGCTGTTCTGGATTGGAAATTAATTCACAGTAATGGCTGCATTCACGAAACAGTTCTTGTGGATGTGTTTCTTGAAAATAGCCGCTGCCGATTTCGCTGGAAGGAATATGTGCCGCGATGGCGAGTACCGGAACGTGGTTGCGGTGACAGTCAAACAGGCCATTGATCAGATGAAGGTTACCCGGCCCACAGGAACCCGCGCAGACGGCGAGCTGTCCGGTGAGCTGTGCTTCGGCACCTGCGGCAAAGGCTGCGACTTCTTCATGGCGCGTGCCAATCCACCGTATGGTTCCCATTCTTAATAGGCTGTCGCTGAGGCCGTTTAGGGAGTCGCCAGTGACGCCCCAAATACGTTTTACGCCAGCCTGATCGAGTGTTTTAGCGACTAGGGTTGCAACAGTTTGCTTCATGAACACCTCCCTTGAATGAATTCAGGTAGCTCGCTCATTGATACTTTCAGTGAGCGAGTGAAAGTCATGGCGCTGTCGGCAATGCCGAGTGCATTGTCTGCCATCGAGAAGACCACTATACATTTTGTATTATAAATATTGTAGAAATGTTATAGCAATGAGGCATTACTGAAAGATATTGGTATGGCGGAGGCGGGGGAAATAAGCGGGTCATCAGTTGATTATGGAAACAGGACGACCCTACTTGTTAGACAATGGCTTTAAGCAATAACCACATCGCTGTTTAGCTGGCAAGAGCAGGCGAGTACATACCCTTGCGCGATTTCGTCCGGCGTCAGCGTCATGGTGCTGCTGGTGGTGTAATCGCCGCTAAGAATGCGGGTTTTACAGCAACCACAAACCCCTGCACGGCAGGCTGCCTGAATAGGAAGCTTGTTCTGTTCCATCGCGAAAAGCAGCGTTGCGCCAACCGGTGCGTGATAGGTGTGCAACGGGGTGTTGGTGGTGAGCCTGAGCGTTGCGCCATCGGCGTCGTTATCGGCAACCACTTGGAACTGTTCTTGATAGAAGTTTTGTGCTGGAACGCCCAGATCGAGTGCGAGCTGTTTTACCGCTTTCATGTAAGGCGCCGGGCCGCAGGTCATCACGGTGCGATTGGCAATATCAGGGCAAATCTGTTCCAGCGTTTCACGCGTAATTCTGCCGGTCAAAAACTCGGCGCTAGCGTCGCTTTCAGCCATCAGCGTTAGCTTCAGCTGTGAATAACGCGCATCAAGATCGCGCCACTCATTGGCAAAAATCACGTCGCGTGGAGTACGCACATTGAAAATAACCTGCACGTGAACTTCAGGGCGATTCGCCAATAGCCAGCGGGTCATAGACATGATTGGCGTCACACCACAGCCAGCGGCAAGCATCAGGTAGCGATCGGCAGGTGCATTGGCGCAGGTGAATTCGCCTTGCGCATCGGAGAGCCACAGCTGTTGCCCCGGATGAACTTCCTGCGTGAGCCAGCGCGAACCCTCGCCGTCGGGTAAGCAACGCACGCTGATCGTAATGAATTTACTTTGCCCCGGAGACGAAGACAGCGTGTAAGCGCGCAGCGTTTCTTCGCTATCACGAATGCTCACCAGCGCATATTGCCCCGGATGATAAGGGTAGAAATCGTGGCAAATAAGCGAAATTGTCCAGACGTCCGGCGTTTCCTGATGAATGGAATGCACCTGCATCTGATTAGGGCAGAGGGGAGTTGGCATTGTCATCATGTTTTCTCAATTCGAAAGCCGCAGACCCGAAGGGCTGCGGCTTTAAGGTGACATCAAGTGCGATTACGCGCCCAGAATTTCGGTCATATCCGCTTCAACCGTAGAGATGGAACGCATGCCGAATTTTTCATTCAGAATGGCCAGCAGGTTGTCGGTCAAGAAGCCCGGAGCCGTTGGGCCGGTGTAGATATTCTTCACACCCAGAGACAGTAAGGTCAGTAGGATCACGATGGCTTTCTGCTCAAACCAAGATAGAACCAAGCTCAGCGGCAAATCGTTCACACCGCAGCCTAGTGTTTCAGCCAGTTTCACCGCCAGCATGATTGCGCCGTAGGCATCGTTACACTGACCGACATCCAGCAAGCGTGGCAAGCCTTCCAGAGTACCGAAGTCCAGCTTGTTGAAACGATATTTACCGCAGGCTAAGGTCAAGATCAGGCAGTCTTGAGGCACGGCGCGGGCGAAATCGGTGAAATAACTACGTTCAGCGCGGCTACCGTCACAGCCACCTACCAAGAAGACGTGGCGCAGTTTTTTCTGTGACACTAAATCGATCACGGTATCTGCCGCGTTCAGCAAGGTTTGGCGGCCAAAACCAACGGTGATCATGTGTTCGATTTCGTTGTATGGGAAGCCTTCACACACCTGCGCCTGAGCGATGATCTGGCTGAAGTCGTCACCTTCTAAATGACGCGCGCCTGGCCAGCCGACGATGCTACGCGTCCAAATACGGTCGGTATAGTTACCGACGTTTGGATCGATAATGCAGTTGGAGGTCATCAGAATTGGGCCTGGGAACTTGGCGAATTCAGTTTGCTGGTTCTGCCAGCCGCTGCCGTAGTTACCGACCAAGTGTTTGAATTTTTTCAGTTCAGGGTAGCCATGCGCGGGTAACATTTCACCGTGGGTATAGATGTTTACGCCGGTACCTTCGGTTTGTTCCAGCAGCATGCGCAGATCTTTCAGGTCGTGGCCTGAAATCAGAATGGCTTTGCCTGCAACAGGGCGAACGTTAACGGAGGTTGGCGTTGGGTGACCGTAAGCGTCGGTTTCGCCTTTGTCCAGAATCGCCATCACGTTGAAGTTCATTTTGCCGATGCCCATGGCATTATTCAGCAAGGTATCCACGTCGCGCGGCTGAGTACCTAGCCATGCCATATAAGCGTGGAATTCAGCATAAATATCATCGCTGTATTGGCCGAGTACGTGGGCATGTTCCATATAGGCCGCCGCGCCTTTCAAGCCATACAGGTTTAGCATGCGCAGGCCGTGAACGTCGTCGCCGATTTCTGCTTTATCGTTATTGAGCGCGAATTCTTCAGCCTGTTTGCGCAGCGTGGCAAGGTCTGTACCCGCCAGCTGTAAATCAGCTAATGGATGATCAACCTGTGCGTTAGCGTCAACCGCGCGGCAGGCCACCATCAGCGCATCGCGCATTTCCAACGCTTCACGGGCATAGCCGACGATACGTTCTGAATCGAAGTTCACGTTAGTTAGGGTAGAGAAGAAGGCGCGAGGCACGAAGTTATCAATATTGTGGTCGATAATGCCCAGCTCACGTGCTTTCAGTGCCCATGCAGACAGGCCTTGTAAGGCTGCAACCAGCAGATCTTGTAGATCAGACGTTTCAGCAGTTTTGCCACACATACCTTGGGCGAAAGAACAGCCATTACCCGCAGGCGTTCGGATGGTTTGTTCACATTGGACACAGTACATTCTGGGCTTCCTTTTAAAGTTGCATTTATTATGCTTGTTTTAAGGGTAGTCCGGTCCAGTGAGGTAAAAAAGGAATTTTTAAGGCAACTTTAGCTTTGTTTGATATAGCGCAAGTTAAGTTGTAAGTGAGAATTATTCAGCGGGGAAATGCTAAAACTTTATAGGTATGTCATGAGGTTATTCACCCCATGACATACTTTTTTGAGACGGGAATTATGAGGAGAAAACGGCCATCAGAACCGGTGCGATCAGGCTTAAGGCAAAGCCGTGAACGATAGCGGCGGGCACTAATTCTAAGCCGCCGCTGCGTTGTAGAACGGGCAGCGTGAAGTCCATGGAGGTAGCACCGCACAGGCCTAACGCGGATGAGCGGCTGCGCTGTACCAGCGTTGGGATCATCATAATGGCAAATAATTCACGCGCCAGATCGTTGAAGAAGGCCGCGCTGCCGATTACCGGGCCAAACGCATCGGTCATCATGATCCCCGAAAGGGAATACCAGCCGTAGGCAGACGCAATGGCTAAGCCTGTTTTTATCGGCAGTCCCAGCAACAGGGCAGCGACGGCGCCGCCTACCAGTGCGCTCACACACACCAGCACGGCGATAATCATACCGCGGCGGTTGAGGATGATTTGTTTGAGTGACATTCCGCTATTACGCAGCTGCAACCCGACCAGCAACAGCAGGAAAATCAGTGCATATTCACTGCCGTGAGAGGCGTAGCTGAGCCATGGCCACTGCGTTAGGCCGAGCGCAAAACCGCCGACCACCACGCCGCACAGCTTGAGCGACTCTAGCGCCATGTGAAGACGTGAAGGAAGTTCTTCCTGTTTATGAGGTACAACCCAAGGGCGCTTTTTTTCCAGTAGCAGTAATGCAATAAGATTGGCAACGATGATGCAAATAAAGAATACCGAAGCATACTGAAAAATAAGCCACAGGTTTTCACTGAGATTATCGAGAAACGCGAGGCTGATGCCCATGAAAAACAGAATGACGTAAACCATCCAGCTAAGCAGACGGTTGATTAATACCACTAAGCTCTTTTGGCGTAGAGGGATTAGGTAGCCGAGCAGAAGCGGCACCAAGATAATGAGCAGTCCCGAGTACATGGAAAACCTAAATTGCGGAGAATAATGGCGATACGCTACCCAAAAGGGTTTGGTGAGTAAAGCTTGGCAGAGGAATTGATAAAACAAGCTGAATGGTTTGGCGTTTTACTCTTCACGATATGAATAGGCAGAAGAAAATCGGGCATCACATCTCAGTGAGTGCTTGACCAGACAGCGTTTTTTTTTCATTCTCAGATGAATGCATCCGTAAGGGAGAGTATCAATGTATCTAGAACGGATCGAAATTGTCGGTTTCAGAGGGATAAACCGCCTCTCTTTGACGCTGGATGAGAATACGGTTCTGATCGGTGAAAATGCGTGGGGGAAATCCAGTCTTTTGGATGCGCTAACGCTGTGTCTTTCACCTAACGCCGATCTGTATCACTTCGAATCGCAAGATTTCTATTTCCCTCCCGGCGATGAAAGCGCAAAAGAGCGTTACCTGCAAATTGTCTTCGTGTTCTGTGAATCAGATGTTGGGCACCACAACGCGCCCCGTTATCGACCACTTTCCTCCCTATGGCAGGAGGGTAACGATCGGTTTCAACGTATCTATTTTCGTCAGGAAGGCGAGCTGTGTGATGATGGAACGGTGTGTACGTGGCGTTCTTTTCTCGATCAAAATGGCGAACCGCTAAAACTGCATCACGTCGATAAGCTGGCGCGTGAGATTGTTCGGTTGCATCCGGTACTGCGCCTGCGCGATGCGCGCTTTATTCGCCGATTGCGCCCTAACCCGTTGGCAGAACGCCAGATCCCCGATCAGGCTGAAATTACCCAGCAGCTAGACGATCTGACGCGTGAAATGGTGCGTAACCCGCAAAAGCTGAGCAATAGCGAACTGCGTCAGGGCCTGAATGCCATGCAGCTGCTGTTGGAACACTATTTTGCCGAGCAGGGGCAACAGCCACAGAACTCGCGTCGTCGCAGACGTCATAGTGATGAAGTACACGGACGTCAGGCGTGGCGTTCGCTCGAAAATATGAATCAAATGGTGGCTGAATCCGGCAGTCGAAACATGCGGTTGATTTTGCTGGGGCTATTTTCAACGCTATTGCAGGCTAAAGGCGCGATCACGCTCGATCCCCATGCGCGTCCTCTGCTGCTGGTGGAAGATCCTGAAACTCGCCTGCATCCGATCATGCTGTCGGTGGCGTGGGGGCTACTCAATCAGCTACCGCTGCAAAAAATCACCACCACCAACTCTGGCGAATTACTTTCATTGGTACCGGTTGATCGCGTATGCCGTTTGGTGCGTCAGTCAAATCGTGTCGCAACCTATCGTATTGGCCCGCAAGGGATGTCACCTGAAGATAGCCGACGGATTGCCTTCCATATTCGATTTAATCGGGCGTCGACGCTGTTTGCCCGTTGCTGGCTGTTGGTTGAGGGGGAGACGGAGGTTTGGTTGCTCAATGAGCTCGCGCGGCAGTGCGGCTATCATTTCGAAACTGAAGGGATCAAAGTCATCGAGTTTGCGCAGTGCGGTATTCGCCCGCTGGTGAAATTTGCGCGCCATATGGGATTAGAGTGGCACGTGCTGGTTGACGGCGACGATGCGGGACGTAAATATGCCGCGGCGGTACGTGCGCTGACCGAGCATGCCAAAGAGAATGAACGCGATCGTCTTACAGCACTACCCGCGCCGGATATGGAGCATTACATGTACCGTGAGGGATTTGCGTCGGTGTATCACGATATCGCAGGCCTACCGAGCAACGTACCACTTTCAGCGCGTAAGGTGATTACCAAAGCGATACATCGCTCATCTAAACCTGATTTAGCCATTTCTGTGGCAGCACAGGCTGAAATTTGGGGTAGAGATTCCGTGCCCGCGCTAATCAAAGGGATGTTTTCACGTGTGATTTGGTTAGCAAGAGGAAAAGCGGAGTGAAATTAGAGCCGCCATCCATATTAAGAATGGCGGCTTCTGTGTGAGGTTAACGACTCAGCGCTGCGTGAGCGGCTAATTCAAGGTCGTCCAGCAACTGGTAGCGGCGGCGATATTCGGCGCGTTTTTTGCTGGCGATCTCTTCCAACGATTTTCTGGCAATCGTTAATGGTAGGCGGAAATAACCTTCCTGCGTTGTTTCTGCGCCGATTGAGAGCCAGAAGCTGTCGTAGTCAGACATCATCCTGCTGCTTTTCTTTTTGTTGTAGCGCCAGTTTTTATAGATATGGGTGTCATTGCCGACGGCTAATATCTGTTCGCACCCCACACTCTTGACAAATAAGCAAAGTGCCTGCATCAAAAGGCGCTTAGGGAATAAGCCATGGCATTCTTTGGTTGCGGTCTGAATAAGCTCATGAGGGACAGATCGTTTTGGTCCCTGTAATCCACCGACGAATAACGTTTTTTTATCCAAATAGGTGAGCAGGGTAAATGTGCATTCAGACAGCATGGTGCCTTCATCGTTATAAAATAATAACGATAGCTCGCCTTCTTTATTCAGACTATCTATAGGGCTTATCCCTATGCGGAATAACTGGCCGTTTTTCCCAATTATTTCACACAGATAATACGGCTTGGCATTATATATTTTGCGCAAAACGCTGTGCGGCAGCGCGTCATCCATCATCTGGTAATGTTCGCCAATGGCTTTGACGGTGTCTTGGCGCTTGAAGTGAACATTCAGATAGGGGTGATGAAGTTTACACGGCAGGCGAGGCTGAGCTAAAAGCACGTCCTGGCAGGTTGGAATTGCAGCAATGTTTTCCAGCAACTTTATGGTTGTCAGCGGGGCTAACAGCGTTCTGAGCGCAAATTTCGCGCGGTAATTTTTCGCATGCCAAAGACGCCCCGGCTTTAAGTCTCCTTTCACCAGAGAGTTAAAAAGCTGGAAACCCGTCATGGATGGATCTGCTGTGCGTTCGACGCTGATTTGAGACATACGATATACCTGATAGAACGTTGCTGTTTTTAATTTCTACCAAATAGTTAAACAGGCCAAACCTCAACAGCAATTAAATCAGCGTGCTAGCTGAACGTATTTTAAATAATTATCTTATTCTCGTTGATGATTTATTTACTGAATGGCCAATGTGAACGAATAAATAACAATTCATGTTAATTATTAGAAAGTTAATTAATTGTGAGGGAGAGGGCGGCGTCTTGGCCTTGAAAAAAAGGGAAATGCCACTATCTAACAAAGAGGCAGATAACGTATTGCCATGATGAGACGCGTTTATGATGAACAATGCCAGCGCGGGGCTGGCATGGATCTGATGTCGTTACTTCGAGCGCAGAGAAGATGTTAGGCCGTCATCTCTACTTCGATGGGAACGATGGTGTTGGCGTGGTTACCCTTAGGGCCTTCTTGCACATTAAATTGGACTTGTTGCCCGGCTTTCAGTGTGCGGTAACCCTCCATCTGAATTGAGGAATAGTGTGCAAAAATGTCTTCGCCACCGTTCAGAGGACAGATAAAGCCAAAACCTTTTGCATTATTGAACCATTTAACGGTACCCGTCTCCATGCTTATACAACCCTCGCCATGCTGTGATAAGAGATTTGTACGATTGACCTAGAGTCATCGGCAAAACTCACTATGTATGTTATGAGATAAGATTGATGCCCTTCATTCTTCATACCGTTGGTTTCGGTTAACACGAACCAACGATTGATGCTGTTAGGGCAGATACAGGACGTGTTCTTAAGATGTTCGATTAACGCACCACATGGTGGTACTGAACAGCTTAGGAACTCCCACTACGGGTGCCGAAAAGATCTGTTAATCAAGCGATTAATATCTTCAGTTTGAAACAGGAACTTATCGGTCGAAACGGCATCGATTTGTATGAATCGTCACCAGCTTACAAATTTACACTCTAGTGTATGCCGCTAGTTCGTCAAGCAATGGCTATTTTTAACACAGTGTATTGTGATGAAAGTTTGAAGCAGATAACGCTATTTATACGAACCGGGTAAAATTTAATCACTTAATGCAACGCAAATAACACAACTGTGAAGATTTGTGTCACAGTTAAGTCACTAGCAAGAAAGACATGTGGTTATGCGATCGTGGTCTGTATCGCATAATGGTTAACAGAGAATGGGCAGGACATGGCAAACCAAAACGAGTGGCTGAATTTTGAACAATTAGCCGACAGCAAACAAATCGATGAGGTAAAACCGCCGTCAATGTATAAAGTTATACTTAACAATGACGACTACACACCGATGGAATTTGTGATTGACGTCCTGCAAAAGTTTTTTTCATATGATATTGAACGTGCAACGCAGTTGATGCTTACTGTGCATTATAAAGGAAAAGCGATTTGCGGTGTTTTCACCGCTGAGGTGGCGGAAACTAAAGTCGCTCACGTCAATCGGTATGCGCGGGAGAACGAGCATCCACTGTTGTGTACGTTAGAAAAGGCCGGTTAACGGCCGCTTAAATGGGGGAGGTGCCTATGCTCAATCAAGAACTGGAACTCAGTCTCAACATGGCGTTCGCCAGAGCGCGCGAGCATCGCCATGAGTTTATGACCGTGGAGCACCTGCTGCTGGCACTGCTTAGTAACCCTGCTGCGCGTGAAGCGCTTGAGGCTTGCTCTGTTGATCTAGCCGCTTTGCGTCAAGAACTCGAAACCTTTATTGAACAAACCACACCCACGTTACCTAACGGTGAAGCGGAACGTGATACTCAGCCTACGCTGAGTTTCCAACGCGTTCTGCAGCGTGCTGTTTTCCATGTTCAGTCCTCAGGCCGCAATGAAGTCAGCGGTGCCAACGTACTGGTCGCGATTTTCAGCGAGCAGGAGTCGCAGGCCGCGTATTTGTTGCGTAAGCACGACGTGAGCCGCTTGGACATCGTGAACTTTATCTCGCATGGCACACGCAAAGACGAAACTGGACAGGCACCCAATGCCGAAAATCCAGCACCGGAAGAGCCTGCTAGCGGTGAAGATCGCATGGAGAACTTCACCACGAACTTAAACCAGCTTGCACGCGTCGGTGGTATCGATCCGTTGATTGGTCGCGATAAAGAGCTGGAGCGTGCGATTCAGGTTCTGTGCCGTCGTCGTAAAAACAACCCGCTATTGGTTGGGGAATCCGGCGTCGGTAAAACCGCGATTGCGGAAGGACTAGCTTGGCGAATTGTGCAGGGCGACGTGCCAGAGGTGATGGCGGATTGCACCCTGTATTCACTGGATATTGGTTCATTGCTGGCGGGGACGAAATACCGTGGCGACTTTGAGAAACGCTTCAAAGCGTTGCTCAAGCAGCTTGAGCAAGATACCGATAGCATTCTGTTTATCGATGAAATTCATACCATCATCGGTGCGGGGGCGGCGTCTGGTGGGCAGGTTGATGCGGCTAACCTGATCAAACCGCTGCTGTCTAGCGGCAAGATCCGCGTGATCGGATCGACGACCTATCAAGAGTTCAGCAATATCTTTGAAAAAGATCGTGCCTTAGCGCGTCGTTTCCAGAAGATCGATATTACTGAGCCAACCCCAGATGAAACGGTTCAGATCCTTAATGGTCTGAAACCAAAATATGAAGCTCACCACGACGTGCGCTATACCGCGAAAGCGATTCGCGCGGCGGTTGAGCTGTCGGTTAAATACATTAATGATCGCCATTTGCCAGATAAGGCCATTGACGTTATTGATGAAGCGGGCGCTCGTAGTCGTTTAATGCCGGTGAGCAAGCGCAAGAAAACCGTCAACGTGGCTGATATTGAATCTGTGGTTGCACGTATTGCGCGCATTCCAGAGAAAACCGTATCAGCCAGCGATCGCGATGTGCTGAAAAGCTTGGGCGATCGCCTGAAAATGTTGGTGTTTGGACAGGATAAAGCCATCAGTGCGCTGACCGAAGCGATCAAAATGAGTCGTGCAGGTCTAGGACAAGATCATAAACCGGTCGGTTCGTTCTTGTTTGCAGGCCCAACGGGCGTAGGTAAAACCGAAGTCACCGTTCAATTGGCGAAAGCCTTGGATATTGAACTGCTGCGTTTTGATATGTCCGAATATATGGAACGTCATACCGTTAGCCGTTTGATTGGTGCGCCTCCGGGATACGTCGGTTTTGATCAAGGTGGTTTGCTGACGGATGCGGTTATTAAACATCCTCACGCGGTTCTGTTGCTGGATGAAATCGAAAAAGCGCATCCTGACGTCTTCAACCTGCTGTTACAGGTGATGGACAACGGCACCTTAACCGACAATAACGGCCGCAAAGCCGATTTCCGTAACGTGATTTTGGTGATGACGACCAACGCCGGCGTGCGTGAAACTCAGCGTAAATCAATTGGTTTTGCGCAGCAGGACAACAGCACCGATGCGATGGAAGAGATCAAGAAGGTGTTCACGCCAGAGTTCCGTAACCGTCTGGATAACATCATTTGGTTTAACCATCTGTCGACTGACATTATTCAGCAGGTGGTGGATAAGTTCATCGTCGAACTGCAGGCTCAGCTAGATGCTAAAGGCGTTTCGTTGGAAGTGAGCGAAGCAGCGCGTTTGTGGCTGGCAGAGAAAGGCTACGATCACGCGATGGGCGCTCGTCCGATGGTGCGTGTGGTGCAGGAAAATCTGAAAAAACCGTTGGCGAACGAATTGCTGTTTGGTTCGTTGGTGGATGGCGGCTCGGTCACCGTTGATTTGAGCGAAGATAAGCAGCAGTTAACGTATGAATTTTGCAGCGCACAGAAGCGTAAAGCTGAAGACGCCCTGCATTAACCGAAGCTGAAAAAGTAAAAGAGCGCCAAAAGGCGCTCTTTTTTATGGCTGAAACTTAAGTTTTTCAGCTAACTCACAGTGATATTTATGTGTCTCGTCAGACGTCATATCACCGCGAGTATAATTTATGCCGCAGATGCGTGAACGCAGGTGCGCAGGGTGAGCCTATCAGCGGCTACGGAAGACAATGCGGCCTTTGCTCAGGTCGTACGGGGTCAGCTCTACAGTGACTTTGTCGCCCGTCAAAATGCGGATGTAGTTTTTACGCATTTTACCGGAGATGTGAGCGGTAACGACGTGTCCGTTTTCTAATTCAACGCGGAACATCGTGTTTGGTAACGTATCAAGTACGGTACCTTGCATTTCAATATTGTCTTCTTTGGCCATCGAATCCTCTAGGTATGAGTACCATATTTTTTAATCGGCAAGATAATGCCGAAAAACCCCGATTATGTAAAGGAGTGTCGGTTGTTCTTCATCCATTACGGGCAATTTTGATGGGGTTTTATCGCAAACTCGCGTGAAATAATAGTTTGGGGTTTCCAGCAGGCGGGATTAATTACCTTATTCTGGTCAATCCGTAAGTGGTGTAAATAATCACTGCGCGGGATATTACGCGCACCTAACGACTCAGTGTGCGCGTTAAGCACCTGACAGTCAATTAATGTTCCCCCAAACGACACAAAATGCTCACAAAACGCAATCAGTGCCGTTTTGGAGGCGTTTGTTGCGCGGCTGAACATCGACTCGCCGCAAAAGAGAGAACCTTGTAACACGCCATACAGGCCGCCTACGAGCCGATTTTCCTGCCAGACCTCGACGGAGTGCGCATAGCCCTGCTCGTGCAGCTTTAAATAAGCTTGCTGCACGTCTTCACCAATCCATGTGCCTTCTTCGCGTTGATCGGCACATTCACGAATGACATCGGCAAACACCTGATTAATCGTGACTTCAAAATCGTGCTTACGTAAAAATTTCGCCATGCTGCGGCTAATGTGCAACTCATGCGGGAATAAAACCGCACGTGGATCGGGCGACCACCAGAGAATGATGTCCCCTGGGGTGAACCAAGGGAATATCCCCGCGCCGTAGGCGGCCAGTAAACGGGCAGGGCGCAAATCCCCGCCAATAGCCAGTAGCCCATTCGGTTCACGCAGTGCGAGATCCGTTGGGGGAAACAACGTTGATTGCCGATCCAGTTGCATGATGCGCATCAAAATATTCCAATCTGAATGAAAAACATCATTGGCCTTGTTTACTACCGTTCATAATAACTATAGCCGTTGGCACAGTTGATAATATCGGCCTTTTGCGTCAAGAAGTTTAGCGTGATGACCTTGTTCGACGATCTGGCCATTTTCCATCACACAGACACGATCCATTTTATCCAAGCCTTGTAGGCGATGCGTAATTAGGATCAGCGTCTTGTGTTGGCAATGCTGCATGATGAGCTCAAGGATCTGTTTCTCGGTGTCAGCGTCCAAGCCTTCAGTGGGCTCATCCAGCAGCAACAGCGGTGAGCGATGCAGCAACGCGCGAGCAATGCCTAAGCGACGTTGCTCACCGCCTGAGAGTGGTCGGCCGCCGTCGCCGAGCCATGCATTCAGTCCTGTGTCTTCTAACAGTTTGCCCAGACCTACCTGTTCCAATACGGTTTTTAGTTCAAGATCGGTAGCGTGGTCATTGGCGATTTTTAAATTATCACGCAGGGTTGAGCTAAAAACATGTACGCGCTGGCTGACGACACCAGTGGCTTGTCGCAGCGTTGCTTCATCAAAGGTAGGCAGCGGTATGTCATTCAGGCGAATCTCGCCCTGAGAGCAGTCCCATGCGCGTGTTATCAGCTGTAACAGGGTCGATTTGCCACAGCCGGTACGTCCGAGCAGGGCGATTTTCTCTCCAGGCCGCACCGAAAGGGAAATATCGTTAAGTACTGAAACCGGCTGGTTTGGATAGCTGAAGCTAACGTGGTTAATGTTAACGGCAATCTGTTCGCTCAGTGCGGGGCCTGATAGAGGGAATGTCACCTCGGGTTTTTGGTCGATCATTTGCGCTACACGCGTCGCTGATGCCGTGACCTGCCCCAAATGCTGGAAGGCGCCTGCAACCGGTGCTAAGGCTTCAAACGCGGCCAGTGAGGAGAAGACAAACAGCGCTATCAGCGCCCCCGGCTGAGCATCGTGCCCAACGCCACCGGCGGCGAGCCAGAGCATTAAGGTGAACGTTAGCCCCGACGCCAAAATCATTAAAGCCTGCGCGGCGCCGGTTAAGGACGCCTGTTTCTGTTGCTGCTGTTGCCATTCACGTTCTTTGGCGTCCAGCGCCTGACGGAAACGGTCAGCCGCGCCATAGATGGCGAGTTCTGCTTGTCCTGCGACCCACGTAATCAATAGTGTGCGGTAGTCGGCACGGAGTTCAGTGAGCGCAATCCCTACGGGCTTTCCTGCTTGATAAAAACCCAGCGGCAGGCAAAACAGCAACATCAGCATGATGCCGCCTAGCGTGATTGCTAGCGTGGGATCGAACCAAGACAAACCGGCCGTAACGACCACGATCACCACGATGGCGCTAATCAGCGGAGATATGACGCGCAGATAGAGATGATCGAGAGTGTCTACGTCGGCAACCAAACGGTTGAGTAACTCCGCCTGACGAAAACGCGCAATGGCTCCCGGCGACAGCGGCAGTATTTTACTAAAGGTAAATACGCGCAGATGGGAAAGCACGCGAAACGTTGCATCATGGCTGACAACGCGCTCGGCGTAACGTCCTGCGGTGCGGATTATCGCCGCGCCGCGTACGCCAGCCGCTGGCAGCATATAGTTAAATGTCATCAGCCCCGCAAGCCCAGCCAGCGCCGATGCAGCAAGGAACCAGCCCGAAAGCATCAAAAGCCCAATGCTGGCGAGAAGGGTAACGATAGCCAGAACTACGCCCAGTGAGATGAGGAACCAGTGGCGGCGATAGAGTGCTAAAAACGGCAATAGTACGCGCATGGTTATAGCTCCTTACTACGGGTTGCAAGCAGATCGGCAAAAGGCCCTTTTTGCTGGCTGAGCTCGGCATAAGCGCCGCGCTGAACCAGCTTGCCATTATCCATCACCCAAATTTGGTCGTAGGTACTCACATCGTCTAACTGATGAGTCACCATCAGCGTGGTTTGCTGGTGTGAAGCTTCAGACAATGCCTGCATGACAAGCTGTTCGCTGTGTGCATCCAAGCTGGCGGTGGGTTCATCTAGCAACAAAAGGCGACATGGACGAAGCAGGGCGCGCGCCACGGCAACACGCTGAGCTTGGCCTACCGAGAGGCGAGCCGCACTTTCACCGATTTCCGTATCAACGCCATCATTTAGCAGGGGTAAAAATTCGGTAACATGCGCACGCTCTAACGCAGTGGTTAGCTGTGTCTCAGTGGCATGCGGAGCGCCCAGTAGCACATTAGCGCGCAGCGTGGTTTCTGGCAGATTAGGGTTTTGCCCAATCCAGCCGAGGAGCTGACGCCAGCTCGCTGGCGCTAATTCACGCAGCTCTTTCCCGTCAACCAAGAGCGAACCGCGGTAGGGCAGGAAGCCGAGCAACACGTTAATCAACGAACTTTTGCCCGCGCCGCTGAAGCCCACCAGCGCGATTCTCTGTCCGGCATCAATGCTAAACGTGAGTGGCCCTGCCAGTACTTTTCCCTGCGGAGATAATACTTCTAACTCTGAAGCCACAATGCTAACGGGATGCGTACCTGTTAACTGTTCTTGGCCTTGGCCCTGCGTTGGGCTTTCGGCATCTTCAGCTAAAAAAGTTACCAGTGATTCAGCCGCGCCCACCGCCTGTGCTTTGGCGTGGTAAAAGGTGCCTAAATCACGCAGCGGTTGGAAGAATTCCGGCGCCAGAATAAGCACCAGAAAACCAGCAAAAAGCGTCACGCTGGTGCCATAGCTACCAAAATTGAGTTCACCGAGATAGGAAAAACCAAAATAGACCGCCACCACGGCGATGGAGATGGAAGTAAAGAACTCAAGCACCGCAGAGGAAAGAAATGCCATGCGCAAAACTTCCATGGTGCGGCTGCGGAAATCTTCCGATGAACGACGGATATTGTCGGTTTCGGCAGCGGCGCGGTTAAACAGACGTAGCGTATCTAATCCACGTAAGCGGTCGAGGAAGTTGCCGCTTAAACGTCCTAATGCCAAGAAGTTTCGGCGGTTGGCATCGGCGGCGCCCATACCAACCAGCGCCATAAACAGCGGGATCAGCGGCGCGGTGACCAGCAGGATCATGCCTGCGGCCCAGTTGATCGGGAATACGGTGATTAGAATCAACAGCGGGATCATGGTTGCCAGATACATCTGTGGCAAATAGCGAGAGTAAAACTCCTGCATGTCTTCAATTTGTTCAAGAATTAACGTTGCCCAATGTCCGGCTGGTTTTCCTTGTATCCATGCAGGGCCCAGTTCGTCGAGTCGATTGAGCACCAAGTTTCTAATTTGTACTCGTACCACTTGGCCACACTTAAAACCGACGCGCTCACGCAGCCAGCTTAAGGCTGAACGAAGCACAATGGCGGCAATCAATAGGCCAAAAGGCAGCAGGAGGGATTGGCGTGGTACCTGCTCAATGATCAAATCGTGCAGCAGTTTTGCCAAGATCCACGACTGAGCGACGATCAGAAGTCCAGATATCAAACCGAGGATCATAGAAATTCGAAGCCAACGGCGGGCCAGCGAACTGCGCTGTTTGAGCCATTGGGTTAATTCGCGTTGCCTGTTTTTATTCATGTGTTGCGATGGTTTCTAAAGCAGATGAAGCGTCGAAAAGAGTGCTGATGACCGGCCTATTTTATCTTTACTCACCGGCTCACGCGTAAGCGCTGATATTACAACGGCCTGCGGGGACATGAAACCAAAGGAAGGTAAATTCTGTTAACAACTGTGGGGGAGTTCAGATAACAAGTGAAAATTTGAGCACAAATAGGTGAAAAATAGGGAGGTTACCAGTAAATAAGGGCTACCGAAGCAGCCCTTATGATTTGAACCGGAGTCAATTTATTGATTGGCGGCAGACAGCCCATCCAAATAACGCTCAGCATCAAGCGCAGCCATACAGCCGGTGCCCGCCGAGGTAATGGCTTGACGATAGATATGGTCCATAACGTCACCCGCGGCGAAAACGCCGGGAATGCTGGTTTGGGTCGCGTTGCCGCTCAGGCCAGACTGCACTTTGATGTAGCCGTTTTCCAGTGCGAGCTGACCTTCAAAAATCGCCGTGTTTGGTTTGTGCCCGATAGCCACAAACAAGCCCGTCACGCTCAGCTCTTCAACGGTATCGCTGTCGGTAGCTTTTAAACGTAATCCGTTTACACCCATTGCATCGCCTTGAACTTCATCAAGCGTGCGGTTGGTGTGCAGCACGATGTTGCCGCTTTCCACTTTATCCATCATGCGTCCAATCAAGATTTTTTCGGCGCGGAAAGTATCACGACGGTGTATCAAGTGAACCTTGGAAGCGATATTAGACAAATAAAGCGCTTCTTCAACTGCGGTATTGCCGCCGCCGATCACCGCGACTTCTTGTTGGCGATAGAAGAAACCATCGCAGGTCGCGCAGGCAGATACGCCGCGGCCTTTGAACTCTTCTTCAGAAGGCAGGCCGAGATACTGCGCGGAAGCGCCGGTTGCAATAATCAGAGCGTCGCAGGTGTATTCCTGAGAATCGCCAAACAGGCGGAATGGACGGCTTTGTAAATCGACACGCTGAATGTGGTCAAAGATAATCTCGGTATTAAATTTGGCCGCATGTTCGTTCATACGTTCCATCAGCAGAGGACCGGTAAGCCCTTCTGGATCGCCTGGCCAGTTTTCGACTTCTGTCGTGGTGGTGAGCTGACCGCCTTTTTCAACGCCGGTAATTAATACCGGGTTCAAGTTAGCGCGTGCCGCGTAGACCGCCGCGGTATATCCCGCAGGGCCTGAACCCAAGATCAGGAGTTTGCTGTGTTTGACTGTGCCCATGAATTCCTCTTTTCCAATTTTACCGGACAATAGCTCGATTGTAGGGAAGTTAGCGCCTGAAAAAAAGTGTGCAAAAAAAATGTTATCAATTTGTTTGATAGTAGCTAGCTATCGATTAGTAATAATCATGGCAGCAGATAATTTTTTTTTAAACCTATTCCGATAACATTCTTGCCGAGAAAGCCCCCTAATAGCGCTTCTCGGCGACGCTTATTCGTCTGTTTTGACGGTTTATTTTGTTGTTGTCTCGAAAGCCTTCTTTAGAATAGTTGGCATGTTCGTCTGATTTTGCTTCTTTTGCTTTGACAATCGCCTGTGCATTTGCGAAAACATGGATGTAGGGAAGAACTTGTCTTTGGTTTTTGTGGCTTGAAAGGCATTTAGCAGAATTTTTATCTGCTTGAAGGCAACAAATAGCCTATTGACCTAAAACAACGCTTTCTTCTCCTGATATAAGAAATACCGTGTATACGAAAAGAAATGTGTAGTGCTTAGATTGGCTTCAATGAGTGGCGCTAGGGATCGTGGTCTTGCGATATAACCTCAATGTGCATTGATTTGAAATCAGAGCAAAGCAATTATGCGAGCCCTCGCATGTGAATTAAGCGCAATCGGCGGAAACAGATGAAGTTGAAACTTATCTTCAGCGGATTTATCCGGTTGTTTTCGTCATCATGAGCAATGGGAATTGCTGATTGACTGCAGGCATGGGGTTTTCGTTTGGGACAAATCCTTAACAAATTGAACTTGTTGAGGGGATGGCGAGCAGGGAAGGATATAAGAGAGACAATAAGATGGCAGACAATAAAAAGCGCCCCGGTAAAGATCTCGACCGTATCGACCGTAACATCCTGAATGAGTTGCAGAAGGATGGACGAATTTCGAACGTTGAGCTTTCAAAGCGAGTTGGTTTATCACCAACTCCATGTTTAGAACGTGTGCGTCGCCTTGAACGTCAAGGTTTTATTCAAGGTTACACTGCGTTGTTGAACCCGCACTATCTGGATGCATCCCTACTGGTATTTGTAGAAATTACCTTAAATCGCGGAGCGCCAGACGTGTTTGAACAGTTCAATACGGCTGTTCAGAAACTGGAAGAAATTCAGGAGTGTCATCTGGTTTCAGGTGATTTCGACTATCTGTTGAAAACACGTGTGCCTGACATGTCCGCTTATCGTAAATTGCTTGGTGAAACCCTGTTACGCCTACCTGGCGTTAATGACACCCGTACCTATGTGGTTATGGAAGAAGTCAAACAGAGCAATCGCTTGGTTATCAAGACACGATAACGGTAGCAGGTGCAAAACCTGATTAATTTGGTTACACTCCTGTGTATCTATACAGTTTCAACGCCGAGGGCAGACTCTCTCGGCGTTGTTATTGGTATGAGTCTTACTGAAATAAAAAATTACGTGGCAATGCGTTGTTCTAAAGCGGCAATAGGCAATAATAGTGCTATGGTGAAAAACAGGAACCTGGAGAGCCTTTCTTGAGCCAGGAATACACAGAAGAGAAGGACGTTACTCTCAAACGAATGAGCAGTGGACGTCGGTTATACGAGGCGTTACTCATCGTAGTAGCGTTGTTTTCTATTTATCTTATGGTTTCGTTGCTGAGCTTTGACCCCTCGGATCCGAGCTGGTCGCAAACGGCATGGCACGAACCAATCAATAATATCGGCGGCGGCGCAGGAGCATGGCTGGCTGATACCTTATTCTTCGTTTTCGGAGTGATGGGTTATGCCATTCCTCCCGTCATCATCGTTTTGTGCTGGTTTGCCTATCGCAAACGCGACGACAGCGGCTATGTCGATTATTTCTCTATTTCGCTCAAGCTTATCGGTATGTTGGCATTGGTGCTGGCATCGTGTGGCTTAGCATCGCTGAACGTCGACGATCTTTACTATTTCGCCTCCGGCGGCGTGATTGGTAGCCTTCTCGCCAACGGCGTTATTCCTTTGTTGGGTAGCGTTGGCGGAACACTGCTTCTGTTGGGTGTTTGGGCGGTAGGGCTGACGTTATTTACCGGCTGGTCTTGGCTGACGATTGCCGAAAAAATCGGCGGTGTTCTTCTCGGTGGCATGACGTTTATGAGCAATCGTTCACGCCGCGATCGGGAGGATGACTACGACTACGAAGATGATAGCCGAGAAGTCGTTGCTGCTGAGCGTGAACGTTCAGCAGGCGAGGGCGCAGATGATGTGCTGCTTAATACCTCCGCCGTTGAAGACGATGACGATATTCTCTTGGCTAAACCCGTAAAACAGCCTGTTGAAGCGCCTTTTGCTGATGTAGATGCTGAAGACGACGATCCTTTATTGGGTAAACTTCGTCCGTTGCACGAGGCTGAACGTTCGCTAAATGATGTGGCCCAGCCCGCGGTTACACCGACGATGGCCCCAACCGCCGCGGTATCTGCCGTTGGCGCTGCGGTTGCCGCCGCTCAGCCGGTGGTTTCTGCTGCAACTCAGCCTATGACTTTCAGCGCTTCAGAGCCAGAGCCTGTCGCGGAAATTAAGCCGAGCATGCCTCCGCTTTACTCTTTTGAAGTACCTGAAGATAGACCGTCTAACGTGGCTAATCACTCATCGCGCCCAACGCGCTCTGCTTGGGATGATGAAGGCCCACGTCTAGGCAGTTTTGAGCCTGAAACGCCTGCGCCACAAGCGGGCTCGTCTTCATCGGGGATGAATTTTTCCGCCTCGCATTTTGAACACGATGAATCGCCAGCAACGCCATACATTAATCCGGGTTTATCTGTGGATACGGTTCCGTTTGGCGCGGCCTCGCGTAACGATGTCGTTCCTGCAACCGTATCAACTGCAGCCGCCGCTGGCTCGATGTTTATGCCTGCGTTTAGCGCAACCGAAGACAGCAGTTTACAGGTGAAACAGGGCGTTGGACCTGAACTGCCGCGTCCAAATCCTGTGCGTATTCCAACTCGCCGTGAGTTAGCCTCTTTAGGCATTAAACTTCCTTCACAGCGAATGGCTGAAGAGCAGGCGAAGAAAGAAGCGGAAGCCCAACGCCAGCAAATTGAAGCGTCTCCAGAGCCGGAACAGAACGTTACTCAGCCGATGGATGAGGAAAGCCTTGCACTGCGTCAGGCGTTTGCCGAACGACAGCAGCAGCGCTACGGTGAGCAGCAGTATGCGCATCAGGCCGAAGATGAACAGGCTGCTGAAATGGCGCGGTTGCAGAGCGAGTTTTCTGCTCAGCAACAGCAGCGTTACCAGCCACAACCTGCCGCAGACGAGAATTCATCGGCATTAAGCGGTGTGACCGCTTCTCGCAATGACTTAATGGACTTCTCACCTGCGAAGGCATTGAGCGAAGCCGCGGCTTCCAATCATAATGCGTTCAGCTTTACTCCTGTTTCAGACTTAGTGGATGACGGTCCTTCCGAGCCATTATTCACTATTACGCCTGAGCAGGAAGAGAGCGCTGCACGTGACGATGATGCGTACGATGTTCCGTTTGGTCGTTATGATGAACCAGAACAACCTGTGCAGTATGATTCGCGTCAGCAAGATCCACGTTTTGCGCCGGTGCAGCAGCCATCTGTGCCGCAAGCGCCTCAATCTCAATATAGCCAGCATAATAGCCAATATAGCCAGCTAGCACCGAGCGTGCAGCAGCCTGTTGCGCCACAGTTTGCAGCTCCAACTGCCCCAGTGCAGCAGCCAGCAGTGACCCAACAGCCAGCAGGCCAGCACCCAGCGATGGATGGTTTGATTCATCCATTCTTGATGCGTGGTCACGAGCAGCCGCTGGAAAAGCCAACCACGCCGTTGCCAACGTTGGATCTGCTCACCGAGCCTCCTGCTAACTCCGAGCCGGTTGATATGTTTGCATTGGAGCAAGTGGGGAATCTGGTCGAATCACGTTTGGCTGATTATCGGGTCAAAGCCGAAGTTGTCGGGATTTCTCCGGGTCCGGTGATCACCCGCTTTGAGTTAGATTTGGCACCAGGCGTTAAAGCTGCGCGAATCTCTAACCTGTCGCGTGACTTGGCTCGTTCACTGTCTGCGGTTGCGGTGCGTGTGGTCGAAGTTATCCCGGGTAAACCTTATGTAGGATTGGAGTTGCCAAATAAGCATCGCCAAACGGTTTATCTGCGAGAGGTTTTGGACTGCACTAAGTTCCGCGAAAGCCCTTCTCCGCTGACCATCGTGCTGGGTAAAGATATTGCTGGTCAGCCTGTGATTGCCGATCTGGCAAAAATGCCACATCTGTTGGTGGCGGGTACCACGGGTTCCGGTAAGTCGGTTGGCGTGAACGCCATGATCCTCAGTATGCTGTATAAGGCGACGCCGGATGAAGTTCGCTTCATCATGATTGACCCTAAAATGCTGGAGCTTTCGGTTTACGAAGGGATCCCACATTTGCTGACCGAAGTGGTTACCGACATGAAAGATGCAGCTAATGCGCTGCGTTGGTGTGTGGGTGAGATGGAGCGTCGCTATAAGCTAATGTCAGCATTAGGCGTGCGTAACCTTGCTGGCTACAACGAACGCGTTGAGCAGGCGATTGCCATGGGACGTCCAATTCCAGATCCGTTCTGGAAACCGGGTGACAGCATGGATATGACGCCGCCGGTATTGGAAAAACTGCCTTATATCGTGGTGTTGGTCGATGAGTTTGCCGATCTGATGATGGCCGTCGGTAAAAAAGTGGAAGAGTTGATTGCACGCTTAGCTCAAAAAGCGCGTGCGGCGGGTATCCATTTGGTTCTGGCGACTCAGCGTCCATCGGTTGACGTTATCACCGGCTTGATTAAGGCGAACATTCCGACGCGTATCGCGTTTACCGTTTCGAGCAAAATCGACTCCCGTACTATCCTGGACCAAGGCGGTGCGGAATCGTTGCTGGGGATGGGGGATATGCTGTATATGCCACCTAACTCGTCAATGCCGGTTCGTGTGCATGGCGCATTCGTTCGTGATGAGGAAGTGCATGCGGTGGTTCAGGATTGGAAAGCGCGTGGACGTCCACAGTATATCGATAGCATCTTGAGCGCTTCTGAAGAGGGTGAAGGTGGATTTGGGCTAGATAGCGACGAAGAACTCGATCCGTTATTTGACCAAGCCGTTGCTTTCGTGGTTGATAAGCGCCGAGCGTCAATTTCAGGCGTTCAACGCCAGTTCCGTATTGGTTACAACCGCGCTGCGCGTATCGTTGAGCAGATGGAAGCTCAGGGGATCGTGAGCTCACCGGGTAATAATGGTAACCGCGAGGTATTAGCGCCGCCATCGCATGATATGTAATTTCGTCATTGCATGATGCCATGTTTGCGGGCGGTGATTTCACCGCCCGTTTTATTTATCGATGAGATGTGAATACGTACGAATGTCTGCCAGCGAAAAGATGTGTAAATCACCGTCATTCAGAATGTTACCGATGATAACTCCATGTCTATTGGCTAAAGTTAGCGTATTATATTGTTCAATATAAAGCGTGGTGTAGCGGCGAACGCGCCGCTGACCAGATGATAAAAATCAGCCGAGGTTATCTGTTTTTACAGCTAACCATGACCGACAAAAGGTATAGAAAATAATGAAAAAGCTGTTATTAGCGTGCTGTTTAATGACTGGTTTTGCATCGACCGCCGCGCTGGCGACGCCAAGCAGTGACTTGCAGAGTCGTCTGAATAAGGTCAATAGTTTCCATTCAAGCTTTACTCAAACCGTAACAACAGCCGATGGCGCTGCGGTACAGCAGGGCGAGGGTGAGCTTTGGGTAAAACGTCCTAACTTGTTCAACTGGCATATGACCTCCCCCGATGAGAGCGTTTTAGTTTCTGATGGTAAAACGCTGTGGTTCTATAACCCGTTTGTGGAGCAGGTAACCGCGACTTGGCTAGATAGCGCCACCAGCAATACGCCATTTATGCTGATTACGCGTAACGATGCGAAAGAGTGGAGCCAGTATAATGTGAAGCAAACCGGTGATACGTTTGATCTGACCCCGAAAAGCCAGAAAAATAATCTGAAGAAATTTACGATTAACGTATCGCCAACGGGTACGATCAATGGCTTTACCGCCGTTGAACAAGACGGACAAAGCAGCGCGTATAAACTGAAAAGCCAGCAAAGCGGCGTTGTTGATGCCAGCAAATTCCAGTTCACACCGCCTAAAGGCGTGACGGTGGACGATCAACGCCAATAGCCAAAATAGATTAATGGGAAAAGCCAGTGAGTAATCTGTCCCTCGACTTCTCGCAGAATGAATTTCAACCACTGGCCGCGCGTATGCGGCCAGAAACATTGAAGCAGTACATCGGACAGCGCCATTTGCTGGCTGAGGGCAAGCCTCTGCCGCGAGCGATTGAGGCTGGACATCTGCATTCAATGATTTTGTGGGGGCCGCCAGGGACAGGGAAAACCACGCTGGCTGAACTGATTGGCCGCTACGGCAATGCTGACGTTGAACGTATTTCGGCGGTAACTTCTGGGATCAAAGAGATCCGTGAAGCGATTGAACGAGCGCGTAATAACCGTGATGCGGGCCGTCGAACCATTTTGTTTGTAGATGAAGTCCATCGTTTTAACAAAAGCCAGCAAGACGCTTTCCTTCCGCATATTGAAGACGGCACCATTACTTTCATCGGTGCTACCACGGAAAACCCCTCATTTGAGCTTAATTCTGCGCTGCTTTCACGGGCTAGAGTTTACTTGCTCAAGGCGCTAACCAGCGAAGATATCGTTGAAGTGCTCAATCAGGCGATGGCCGATAAAGAGCGCGGATATGGCGGACAAAATATTGTTTTGCCTGATGACACGCGCGACATGATCGCTGAGCTGGTGGGGGGCGATGCCCGCCGCGCGCTAAATACGTTAGAAATGATGGCTGATATGGCGGAGGTGGACGCCAGTGGTCAGCGTGTTTTAAGCGCGAATCTGCTGAAGGAAGTTTCAGGCGAACGCAGCGCGCGCTTTGATAATAAAGGCGATCGCTTTTACGACCTGATTTCAGCATTGCATAAATCAGTACGCGGCTCAGCACCGGATGCCGCGCTGTATTGGTATGCGCGCATTATCACCGCCGGTGGCGATCCGCTTTATGTCGCACGACGTTTGCTGGCGATTGCCTCCGAGGATGTGGGTAATGCCGATCCGCGCGGCATGCAGGTCGCGATTTCAGCATGGGATTGCTTTACCCGTGTCGGGCCTGCTGAGGGCGAACGTGCGATTGCGCAAGCCATTGTCTACTTGGCCTGTGCGCCGAAAAGTAATGCCGTGTATACCGCGTTTAAAGCCGCGGTGCGTGATGCCAAAGAGCGCCCTGACTATGATGTTCCCGATCATCTGCGTAATGCGCCAACCAAACTCATGAAGGAAATGGGGCTGGGGGCTGAGTATCGCTATGCGCATGATGAAACTAATGCTTACGCCGCGGGCGAAGTGTACTTCCCGCCTGAAATGTCACAAACCCGATATTATGTGCCCACTAACCGTGGTTTAGAGGGCAAAATTGGTGAAAAACTGGCATGGTTGGCTGAGCAGGATCAAAATAGCCCGACAAAACGCTACCGCTAATATTCCCATTGCGGTAAGGTTATCCCTGATAAAATACGCTTTACATTGAGCGCCTTGTGCTCAATGTATTGCTCATTAAAACTCCCTCAATATAATCACAGGATTAGCATGCTAGATCCCAATCTACTGCGTAATGAGCTAGACGCAGTCGCCGAAAAGCTGGCTCGTCGAGGCTTTAAACTGGATGTTGACACTTTGCGTCAGCAGGAAGAACGCCGCAAAGTGCTGCAAGTTGAAACTGAAAGCCTGCAAGCAGAGCGTAACTCGCGATCCAAATCCATCGGTGCGGCTAAAGCGCGTGGGGAAGATATTGAGCCACTGCGTCTTGAAGTCAACGAATTGGGCGAAAAGCTGGATGCGGCCAAGTCAGAGCTGGATCAGTTGCTAAATGATATCCGCGATTTGGCGTTGTCCATTCCTAACATGCCAGATGATTCTGTGCCGGTAGGTAGAGACGAAAACGACAATCTGGAAGTTAGCCGCTGGGGCGAGCCTCGTACGTACGATTTCGAAGTTCGCGATCACGTGACTCTGGGCGAAATGACTGGCGGGCTGGATTTTGCTGCCGCAGTTAAATTGACCGGTGCGCGTTTCGTTGTGATGAAAGGCCAAATGGCGCGTATGCATCGTGCATTGGCTCAGTTCATGCTTGATCTGCACACCGAGCAGCATGGCTATCTCGAAACCTACGTTCCTTATTTGGTTAACCATGACACGCTGTACGGTACTGGTCAGTTGCCTAAATTTGGCGGCGATCTGTTCCACACACGTCCACTGGAAGAAGAAGCCGATTCTAGCAGCTATGCGCTGATCCCAACGGCAGAAGTCCCAGTCACCAACTTGGTGCGTGGCGAAATTCTGGAAGAAGAATCTCTGCCGTTGAAAATGACTGCACATACGCCATGTTTCCGTTCCGAAGCGGGCTCTTATGGTCGTGATACACGCGGTCTGATTCGTATGCACCAGTTTGATAAAGTTGAGCTGGTTCAGATTGTTCGTCCAGAAGATTCAATGGATGCTCTGGAAGAACTGACCGGTCACGCCGAGAAAGTGCTGCAGCTGCTGAATCTGCCATACCGTAAAGTGCTGTTGTGCACCGGCGATATGGGCTTTGGCTCAAGCAAAACCTACGATCTGGAAGTTTGGGTTCCTGCGCAGAACACTTACCGCGAAATCTCTTCATGTTCAAACATGTGGGACTTCCAGGCTCGTCGTATGCAGGCTCGCTGTCGTAATAAAACCGACAAAAAACCGCGTTTGGTGCATACACTGAATGGTTCTGGTTTGGCGGTGGGTCGTACTCTGGTTGCCGTATTAGAAAACTATCAGCAAGCTGATGGTCGAATTCAGGTGCCAGAAGTTCTGCGTCCGTATATGAATGGTTTAGAATATATTGGTTAACTCCCAATATTTTTAATAAAAGCGCCTACGGGCGCTTTTTTCGTTTATAAACTCAAATATAAATTCAGATCCTATTTTTAATATTGTTGCGGTTGTATTAATTCAGTTTAAAAGCATTTAAGTTGACTGATAGTTATTCTCAATCGTAAGTTTTTGATTTTGATAAGTTGCTAATTCCATCACATAAACCGCTAGCGGCCTGCTTGCGCGTGCCTTTATTGACATCAAACAATATGGGTTACTCCCAAAGAAGTATTATCCATTTGAGAAAGTGGACGCTGATATTTAATGACCTTCCATTCCATATCATTTCATTCTAATTAATTGCGAGTTGACTATTTTCCTTAGTGTTTTGAGCACACGTTGGATGATCAATGACGTAATAGGCCACTTTCTTTTTTGCTGACTAAAGAAAAACACGGATTTTTGCCTGTGCTTTTCGTGGTCACATTTTTGATTTTGAAAGCAAACTGAGTGGGTATTGTATGAAAAATACGAAAGAGACAGGCTTATTGTCTGCGCAGGTAAGCCGCCGCAAACTGGTTAAATCCAGTGCTATTGGTGGTTTAGTTGCGGCAAGCGGCGGATTATCTTTGCCGTTTGCCCGCAAGGCAGTGGCCCAATCAAACACAGCATCTGCTAACGCCAATGAAAAAGTTATCTGGAGTGCATGCACCGTAAACTGTGGCAGCCGTTGCCCATTGCGCATGCATGTTGTCGATGGCGAAATTAAGTATGTTGAAACCGATAATACCGGTGATGACAACTACGAAGGCCTGCATCAGGTTCGAGCCTGTTTACGTGGGCGATCAATGCGCCGTCGTGTTTATAACGCTGACCGTTTGAAATATCCGATGAAGCGAGTTGGTGCGCGTGGCGAAGGCAAATTCAAGCGTATTAGCTGGGAAGAAGCCTTCGATACCATCGCGGCGAGTATGCAGCACATCATCAAAGATTATGGCAATGAAGCTATCTATCTTAACTACGGCACCGGGACGCTGGGTGGCACCATGACTCGCTCATGGCCACCGGGATCAACCCTGATAGCCCGTCTGATGAACTGCTGCGGTGGTTACCTGAATCATTATGGCGACTACAGCACGGCGCAAATAGCCGAAGGGCTAAATTACACCTACGGCGGTTGGGCCGATGGTAACAGCCCGTCAGATATTGAAAACAGCAAACTGGTCGTGCTGTTTGGTAATAACCCGGGTGAAACTCGAATGAGCGGCGGCGGGGTGACTTACTATCTGGAACAGGCTCGCCAGAAATCTGATGCGCGTATGATCATTATCGATCCGCGCTATAACGATACGGGCGCCGGTCGTGAAGATGAGTGGGTACCTATTCGTCCGGGAACCGATGCGGCGTTGGCCTCGGCGCTAGCCTATGTGATGATCAAAGAAGATTTAGTTGATCAGCCATTCCTCGATAAATACTGCGTTGGCTACGACGAAAAAACCATGCCTGCCGGTGCGCCAGCCAACGGCCACTATAAAGCCTACATCTTAGGCGAAGGCGCTGACGGCATTGCTAAAACGCCTGCATGGGCTTCAACGATTACCGGAATTCCAGCTGATAAAATTATTAAACTTGGCCGTGAAATCGGTGCAGCAAAGCCTGCCTATATTTCACAGGGCTGGGGGCCACAGCGCCATTCAAACGGTGAATTAGCCTCACGCGCTATTTCTATGCTGGCTATCCTAACGGGTAACGTTGGGATCAACGGCGGAAATAGCGGCGCGCGCGAAGGCTCCTACGATCTTGATTTCGTGCGTATGCCAACGCTTGAAAACCCCGTTCAGACCAGTATTTCTATGTTCTTATGGACCGATGCCATCGTACGCGGCCCTGAAATGACGGCGACGCGTGATGGTGTACGCGGTAAAGAAAAGCTGGATGTGCCAATCAAAATGATCTGGAACTACGCAGGTAACTGCTTGGTCAACCAGCATTCTGAAATCAACCGTACGCATGAAATTCTGCAAGATGATAAGCAGTGCGAAATGATTGTGGTGATCGATAACCACATGACCGCATCGGCGAAGTATGCCGATATTTTACTGCCGGACTGCACGGCATCAGAGCAGATGGATTTTTGCCTAGATGCATCAGCGGGCAACATGTCATACGTCATTTTTGCCGATCAGGTGATTAAGCCACGTTTTGAATGCAAAAATATTTACGAGATGACCAGTGAATTAGCCAAGCGCATGGGCGTGGAGGCTCAGTTTACCGAAGGGCGTAATCAGGAAGAGTGGCTGCGTCATCTATATAAACAGTCTCAGCAAGCTATGCCAGGCCTACCGTCGTTTGAAGAGTTTCGTCAGCAGGGGATTTACAAGCAGCGCGATCCTGAAGGGCACCATGTGGCCTACAAAGCGTTCCGTGAAGATCCTGCGGCTAATCCGTTAACCACACCGTCAGGTAAAATCGAGATTTACTCTGCGCAATTGGCTGAAAAGGCGGCGACATGGGAATTAGCCAAGGATGATGTTATCGATCCTCTGCCAATATACAGCGCTGGTTTTGAAAGCTATGAAGATCCGCTGGTTGAGAAATTCCCACTGCAGCTAACGGGTTTCCACTACAAAGCACGTGCGCATTCTACCTATGGCAACGTTGATCTGCTGAAGGCTGCGTGTCGTCAAGAGATGTGGATTAACCCGATGGATGCGAAAAAACGCGGTATTACCAACGGTGATATCGTGCGCATTTTCAACGATCGCGGTGAGGTTCGCATCAATGCTAAGGTGACACCTCGCATGATGCCGGGCGTTGTCGCGCTGGGTGAGGGAGCATGGTATAGCCCTGACGCAAACCGTGTCGATCATGCTGGCTCAATTAACGTGTTGACCACTCAGCGCCCATCGCCGTTGGCGAAAGGGAATCCGTCGCATTCGAATCTTGTTCAAGTCACCAAGGCATAAGGAGTAGCTGATGACAACGCAATACGGCTTTTATATCGACTCTAGTCGTTGCACCGGCTGCAAAACCTGCGAGCTGGCCTGCAAAGATTTTAAAAATTTGACGCCTGATGTGAGTTTCCGCCGCATTTATGAATATGCAGGTGGTGATTGGCAAGAGGACAACGGTGTTTACCACCAAAACGTGTTTGCTTATTACCTGTCGATCTCGTGTAACCACTGTAGCGATCCGGCTTGTACCAAAGTGTGTCCAAGCGGTGCGATGCACAAGCGCGAGAAAGATGGCTTTGTCGTCGTCAACGAAGAAGTGTGCATCGGTTGTCGCTATTGCCACATGGCCTGTCCGTATGGCGCTCCTCAATACAATGAGGAGAAAGGGCATATGACCAAGTGTGATGGCTGCTATGAGCGAGTCGAAGCAGGCAAAAAACCGATCTGCGTTGAATCTTGCCCACTGCGTGCATTGGATTTAGCGCCCATTGATGAGCTGCGCGCCAAATACGGTGATTTAGCTGAAATTGCTCCGCTTCCTGCTGCGCACTTTACGAAGCCGAATATCGTATTAAAACCTAACGCCAACAGCCGCCCGGTCGGAGATACCACCGGTTATCTGGCAAATCCGAAGGAGGTCTGAGATGGGTATGGGATGGCATGAATGGCCGTTAATGATTTTTACGGTCTTAGGGCAGTGTGTTGTCGGTGGTTTCATCGTACTGGCGCTGGCATTAATATCTGGGCGTTTGGATAACGATCGCACGCGACGCGTTCATCTGAGTATGTTTTTTCTCTGGGTGCTGATGGGAATAGCGTTTATCGCCTCGGTGATGCATTTGGGTTCACCAATGAGGGCGTTCAATTCGCTTAACCGCATCGGAGAATCCGCGCTGAGTAACGAAATTGCCAGCGGCTCGGTGTTCTTTGCCGTGGGGGGTATCTACTGGCTTTTGGCGGTGTTAAACAAAATGCCGGCGGCGCTAGGTAAGCTTTGGCTTGCCGTGACCATGGTGTTAGGCCTGTTCTTTGTTTACGCCATGTGTCGTGTATATCAGATTGATACTGTACCTACGTGGCATAACGGCTACACCACGCTGGGCTTCGTACTAACGATGTTTATTGGTGGGCCATTGCTCGGCTTCCTGCTGCTGAGAGCTGCCGGTGTGTGCGGTTGTGCAATGCGTATTTTGCCTGTAATTAGCGGGTTGGCGGTGCTTATCAGCGTTGCCTCTGTGGCGATGCAAGGCTTTGGTTTGGCTGAAATTCATAGTTCAGTTCAACAGGCCTCCGCGCTTATTCCATCGTTTGGGGCGTTGCTGGCATGGCGTTTGGCGCTGCTAGTGCTTGGATTGGGCTGCTGGATTTGCCCAATGATTAAAGGCCGAGCGCCATCTGTTGCATGGCTGGTGATTGCTTTCTTGCTGGTTGTCGCCGGTGAGCTGATTGGTCGCGGTATGTTCTATGGTTTGCATATGACCGTAGGCATGGCAATCGCAGGATAAATGCGGTTGTCGCTGAGCGGGGCTCCGTATAGAGCCCCGCTATCTGTCGGCTCGCATTTGCTATGTTATTAGAATTGTTATTCGCATCGCGATAAAATTGATTTGGTATCCTCATGCTACAACCACAACAGCTTCAAGATATTGCCATTTCGGCCCGCTCCTTAGGCGCACTTTTTTACTACCCTCCGGAAAGCGAAGCCTGTACGCCGCTGGTGGAAATCCTCTCTTCGTCCGAATGGCGCAGTGAATGGCCCTATGGATCGGAACAGCAGTTAGAGCAATGTGTGGCTCTGCTGACCACTGCTACGAATGAACCTCTGGAAGATGCGTACCAACGCTTATTTATCGGACCGCATGCTTTACCCGCTCCTCCTTGGGGCTCGGTTTATCTGGACAAAGAGAGCGTTCTTTTTGGCGATTCAACGCTGGCGCTACGCCAGTGGATGCGTCTTCATCATATTGAAGGGCAAAGTGAGCAACAGGAGCCAGAAGATCAGTTCGGTTTAATGTTGATGATGGCTGCATGGCTAGCTGAGACACAGCCTCAGGCGCTCGGTGAGTTTTTATCTGTTCACCTTTTGCCATGGAGCTCACGCTATTTGACTCTCATGATACAAGATGCCCAGCATCCGTTTTATCAAGGGCTAGCAGAGCTTGCGTTGTTAACGCTCTCTGCTTGGCAGCAACAGCTCGCGATTGTGCCTGCCGTGAGTGAGCTTTATCGCTAATGAGTGAGCAAAAGGATCAAGACTACTACCGCGCTTGGATGTCTCATCGTACCGTTAGCCGACGCGGGCTTTTCCGTGGTTTGTTGGGGGCAGGCAAGCAAGCTCAGTTGCAGGCTGCGCAAGAAACGGTGCAACGGGCTGTTGGTCGCCCGCCGCAGGCGGTAGCAGAAAGTCTTTTTCTTGCATTATGTAGCGCGTGTGAGGACTGCGTGGGTGCATGTCCCTACGGCTTAGTTGAAATAAAAGAGGGTGCGGCGGCGGTACAGATTGATTTTTCATCCTGTGATACCGCTAAGTGCAACTATTGTACTGCGGCGTGCAAAACGGGGGCGCTCTCTTCATTAATTCCATCGGATACGGCATTAAGGCCCGTTGTCGCCAAAGGTTGCATTGGGCGGGGAAATGACGACTGTCGTTTATGTGTTCGCGCGTGTCCTTCACAGGCAATTAAGTTTGATGAATACCATCAGCCAAACTTTGAAGAGGCCTGTTGTGACGGCTGTGGCCAGTGTAAAACAGCCTGTTATCATGGGCATATTTTGCTGGTGGCAGGAAGTCCAAAATTAGCCAATTTGTCAGAAAGATAAATTTGTTCGCCTGCGTATTAACAAATCGTGCTATGTCTAATCTATGGGCGATTGACTTTTAATTCACCAGTGGCATGATGCCGCCACTTCTCAATGCGGTTCGGTTTTAAATTCACATGTTTTCATATTCTCGCCCAGTGCTTTTATTGCTCTGCGGGCTCCTGCTGCTGACCGTTGCTATGGCGGTTTTAAATACTTTAGTTCCATTGTGGCTGAGCCATGAGCAACTGCCGACTTGGCAAGTCGGTCTGGTGAGTTCCTCGTATTTTATGGGGAATCTGGTCGGGACGCTGGTTGCTGGTTCGGTGATCATGCACTCTGGATTTAACCGAAGCTATCATTATGCCTGTGCCATTTTTGCGATTTCGACCGCTGCACTGAGCTTTTCAACCGATATCTGGAGCTGGTTGGCCCTGCGTTTCTTCGCCGGTGTTGGCTGTGCAATGGTGTGGGTGATTGTTGAAAGCGCATTACTGCGTAGTGGAACGAACGCTAATCGTAGCCAACTGCTGGCTGCTTATATGACGGTTTACTATTTGGGCACTGTGCTGGGGCAGTTGATGCTGGGCGTTGTGCCAACCGCCGTATTGCAGGTGTTACCATGGGTAACGTCGCTAATGGTATTAGCTATGCTGCCGCTGCTGTTTGCTCGCTTTACGCGGCCAGAAGCGCATACCTCAGTGCCGATGTGGGCGATGTTACGTCGTCGTAGCGCGCGCTTAGGTATCCATGGCTGTATTATATCAGGTGCGGTGCTGGGTTCTTTATATGGTCTATTGCCTTTGTATCTGGCCCATAAAGGCATGAGCGATGCGAACGTCGGGCTTTGGATGGCATTGTTGGTCAGCGCTGGCATCATGGGGCAGTGGCCCGTTGGCCGTTTAGCCGATCGCTTTGGGCGTTTGGCAGTGCTGCGCGTGCAGGTGAGTTTGGTTATTCTCGGCAGCGTGGCGATGCTGGGTAACTACGGCATAGTGCCAGCCTTATTTACGCTGGGATGTGCAGGGTTTACCCTGTATCCGGTGGCAATGTCGTGGGCTTGTGAAACCGCAGCAGCGCATGAATTGGTCGCGATGAATCAGGCTTTGCTGATGAGCTACACCATTGGAAGCCTTGCAGGCCCCGCGACGGTTGCTGCCTTGATGCAGCAATACTCTGATAACGTGCTGTTTGTGATGATTGCAGGTATCGCGTTGGTCTATTTGCTTATGTTGATGAAGAAGACCGATCATCATCATGCACTTCCTGCTGCATGAGTTTTCAGTGCTCATAAAAAAGTCATAAAAAAACGCCCGAGACGGGCGTTTTTTGTATTTGCATTTAAGCCTGCAATTAGTGCATGCGGCTTCCTGCTTGGATGCGAGAGCCTAGCATATTCTGGCTGGTTGCCTGCATCAGGTGTTCACGGCAGTTATTCATCTCTAACCAGCCTTCAATTTGCTGATGAAGAGTGTTCATCTCGGCTTGCGTTCCCGCAGAGAGCACGATAATCAGGCTAACTTCACTGCCATTTTGCAGCACAACCGGTTTATCGCACTTCAGCACTGATGCTTCTCCACGTTTACTGATTACCCCGTTTTCAGGTTGGGCAAACACCAGTAATACACCTTCGCTAACCACGAAATCCTGTTTGTCCTGTTTAAGCGCATCGATGATATGCAGCGGGTAGCTAGCATTCACCTTGCTTTCGCTAATTAGCGGTTGGCAGGCTAAATGGATCGCGTGGCGCCAGCTCAGCGGCTGGTGGCAGTACTGCCAGCGTTGGTCGAGAATTGCATCAATTGACATAAAACCTCCGGTAACATTGCACCTGTAAATGGGGCGCCTGAAAAATTAAATAAAGGCTATCCATAGTGTTTATTTGATTCATCCACCTCTGGTGTTTGCAGCAATGTGCAGGCACAAGTCAGTATGAAAAAAAGTATTCACAACTCCGCAATAGACTGAAATTAAAAGCCTATCATTTGCGGGTGTATGGGCAGTGTATCGGGGCAAATCAGGGAAGTCACTGCTTAGAAGAAAGTCTAATAATCCACGCCATCTCATCACATTACTTAAATTCCGTAATGAATATTAGGAAAATAATTTAGCTAGGCGCGTATTAAGTAGTATAAAACTCTGAATGTTAAATATTCATAAAAAATGACTTTCGAAGCGGATTATGCGTATTTTTGTGTGTTTGTATTCAGCGGGGAAGGTTGTAAATAATAATGGATATCAAAATGAAGAGCGCTGGGAAGCAATTGGATTGGGAACCTAAAGAAATTATCACGGGCGGAATAATTAATTGGGCTGGTATTTTTACCAGCCCAAAAGACATAAATCATTAATAAATGACTTTATGCCCATAACTTTCGAGAATATTTTTTACGCGTTCCATGATTTCGTGAGTTGGTGGTTTCACACCACCTAATTTGTATTCCTCACCCATGGCTTCCCATTTATGCTTGCCTAATTCGTGGTAAGGCAATAGCTCAATTTTCTCAACATTTTTCATGTCTTTCGTGAAGTCACCGAGCAAGTGGGCAGAAGCATCATCGTCTGACCAGCCAGGGACAACAACATAGCGGATCCACGTTTTCTGGTTACGCTTTGCCAAATAGCGGGCAAATTCCAGCGTACGATGATTTGAAACCCCCACCAGATTCTGGTGAATATCATCGTTCATCTGCTTGAGATCCAACATGACAAGATCGGTAACGTCGAGCAGTTCGTCAATCACTGGGTCATAGCGGCGTACAAAGCCGTTAGTGTCTAAACAGGTGTGAATACCTTCTTCTTTGCAGGCACGGAACCAGTCGCGTACAAATTCGGCCTGAAGGATAGCTTCACCGCCGGAAGCTGTTACGCCGCCACCTGAAGCATTCATGAAGTGACGATAGGTCACCACGTCCTTCATTAAATCTTCAACGGTAATTTCAGTACCACCATGTGTATCCCAAGTATCTCGGTTATGGCAATACAGGCAGCGCATAAGGCAGCCTTGGAAGAAGGTGATAAAGCGGATCCCTGGGCCGTCTACGGTACCACAGGATTCGAAAGAGTGGATGCGACCTTTAAGCTGCATCTCAGCCCCCTCTGCTGCCGGGGTTTTATCATCAAAACAATCAGTTATATTATTCATATCGCTCTAAATAGCGCTATTTAGCGCTCAATTATGGACAATTTATGGACATTCTACTTATAGGGTTCAATGTTACAGCATCTTGGGGGAAGTCGGGAGCAAAATGCGCATAAGTCATCGTCTGTTGAACTGTTGAGTGTCCGAGTATGCATTGTAGTGTAACGATATTACCCCCGTTCATCATGAAATGAGTGGCGAAAGTGTGCCGTAGAGCGTGAGCGGCTTGCCATGCTAGTGTTTTTTCTATGTATCATGAACATAATCATAGCTTGCAGCAAACGATAAGCTCGTTGATTTAGCCTTGATGTACCTTGCGAGCGGATCAAATATAGGAATGGCTCGCTTCTCGCTGGTTTTAAGCTTTCCTCTCCATATTAGCCTGTAGAGGCGGCGTCAGTGCTCCACGTAATGAACACATCAGCCATGTTGTGCGAAAGTCATCGGTATCTACGCTGCGTATTGAGATGCAAATGATGTTTATAAAACTCGCGCAACTTAACTGTTTATTGTCAGCAAGTTCGTGGAGCTTATGATGTTAATTACTGTCATGATATTTTCGACGATAATTATGTCAATTAATGCATTCATGAATTGAGTGTTTTTAAATAAATTATTATTTATTGAAATATATTTGCTCTGATATATTAAAATACACCAACGGAATTATTGGCGTGCTTGAGCTAAAGTGCAAAAAATTGCATTGATTTTATTGGCAAATCATACATTTTTACTAAATCAGATAAACTTTAAGGTATCGTTCCCAATTTTGGACAAGTAAGATTGTTCTAATTTAATTTTAAGTGCTGCTTACGTTTCCCATGAGCAAAAAAATCCCATCATTTTTTGGAATCAATTAAATGGCGAAATGATTTCTCATACGTTCTTCTCATTACGTCATTCACGGATATTAACTAACCACAGATTTTTCTTTGGCCGTCAGCACACTGGAAACTGACAATGAATATTATTTCTTATACAGATGATTTTTATCTTAATAGCGCAGTTCGTTATTTATTTTCCACAGAAAAAGAACTTCAAGGTGAGGCGGGTATAAGTGCTGGATTAGTGGGAACGATGCTTGATTATATTATATTATTTAATGACAAATCACCATCAGAAAGTCTGATGAAGCTTTCGGTATTTAATGGTTTTAAACCGGATGACATTATTCTAGTCATTTCTGATGTGGTGCCGATTGAAGTCATAACACGTTTTATTCGAGAAAGATGTAGATTGTTTGTTCAAAGCAGTAAAACAAAACTCCATGAATGGTTAACGATTCTTAAGGTTCCCTTTGGGAGAAGAGAAGGTCTTATTTCCTTTGAAAACAAACACAAACCGCTATTAACGTATACAGAAAAAAGCTTTTTGAATGCCCTAAGAATGGCTCAAACTCAAAATGAATTTGCCAAAACCGCAGAAATACATAGAAAAACAGCCAGCACCTATAAGCGTAGCGTCATGCGAAAGCTCGGTGCTCACCATACGCCACAGCTACTTGATTACGTGAATGCCAAGTGCTTCCTACAAATACTTTCATACTTATAAAAAAGAATCTCTTTCAATTATAGCAATTCATTAACTAGCAACTACAGTTGACAAACAACGCATAAAAACTATTTGGAACACGATAATGAAGCAAGATATTTTTCCAAGGAAAAGCACGCTATTTCGTTTTTTTGCATGGCTACAAATACTATTACAAGTTCTTTTCCCTCTAGTATCAATGGTGTCTCATAGCGCGCTAGCTCAGGGTATACCGACAAGTAGCACTAATTTATCGCCTTTTGCCGTTGACCAAAATACGAGTTCGACGACAAAAGATAGCACCATCTTACCCTACGCCGACACGATGGGAAGTCTTGCCACTTCACTTTCATCTAATGGCGCTGACGGTGTGGCCAACAGCGCCAAATCCGCGGCAACAGGCTATGCCTCTTCCTCTGCACAACAGTGGCTAAGCCAATTTGGTACGGCGCGTGTTCAGCTCAACGTGGATGACAATGGGAATTGGGATGATAGTGCTATCGATTTTCTTGCCCCGCTTTATGACAACAAAAAATCCATGCTTTTTACCCAATTAGGTTTACGCGCACCTGATGGTCGTATTACTGGAAATATGGGGATGGGGGTGCGTACTTTTTATGTTGAGAACTGGATGTTTGGCGGCAACGTATTTCTCGACGACGACTTTACGGGAAAAAACCGCCGCGTCGGATTTGGCGCTGAAGCATGGACTAACAATTTAAAACTTTCCGCTAATACCTATGTTGGGACCACCGATTGGCATCAGTCGCGTGATTTTGACGATTACAATGAAAAGCCCGCAGATGGATACGACGTGCGTGCAGAAGGCTACCTGCCAGCCTACCCGCAGCTGGGTGCTAAGCTGATGTACGAACAATACTACGGTGATAAAGTCGCCCTGTTCGATACCGATCATCTGCAAAGTAACCCGTCAGCCGTAACGACAGGGGTGAGCTATACCCCCATTCCGTTAGTCCAACTGGCCGTTAACTATAAACGTGGCCAAGACTCAATGGATGATACCCAGTTTCAAATCAACCTCCGCTACGATCTGGGTCGCCCACTGGCCTATCAGCTTGACCCAGAGAGCGTGCGCCTTGAGCGTAGCTTAGCCGGTAGCCGTTACGATTTGGTTGAGCGTAATAACCAGATTGTTTTGCAATATCAGAAAAAAGACCAACAGAGCGTAAGTAATCTTAATTTACAGGTGATCGTCGATAACAGTCCTTCTGATGGCTTGACCCCGAACACGGCACAGGTGTTTGCCGCAGACAAAGACGGTCAGCCAGTCCGTAATGCTCCTATTGTTTGGTCAACGAGTGGTACGGCAAAACTGGCGACCAGCACATCGGTGACCAATAACAGTGGTCTGGCATCCGTCAATTTCACTAACACCCAGCCAGAAGCCGTACAAATCACGGCCAAGAGTGGTGTGGCTACGGCCACCCAAAATAGTCAGTTTAATGCAGCGACCGTCAGCAACGTCACACTGAAAATCACCCAAGATAATAGCGTGGCGGATGGGAAAACAGCCAACCAAGCACTGGCGACAATCACAGATATCAATAATCATCCTATCGCCAATACTAAAGTTGCGTGGGGTCTCGACGCACCCGCTTTATTGAAAAATACCCAGACGATGACTAACGCCAGCGGTCAGGTGACAACCGGCTTTACGTCAACGACAGCCGGCGTTTACACGCTGACGGTCACATCGGGCGAGAAGAGCGCTTCGCAGCAAGGGCACTTTGCTGCCAATTCAGCGAGCAACATTATCGACACGATGGTGATAACCAAAGATAACAGCACGGCGAACGGGACTACGGAAAATACGGTCAATATCACCGTCAAAGACGATAATGGCACCCCGGTCAGCAACGCCAACGTGTCGTTGAGTGCAGATAAATCAACGGTGAACTTTGGTGTCTCCCAGCAAGCTAAAGCTAAATCCGCAAAAACCTTCCAGACCGATGCTCAGGGTTCGTTAACCATAGGCTTCACCGATACCGTTGCGGAAACAGCCCAACTCACTGCCACGTTGGATAACGGCAATACTAAGGCCGTATCATCAAGCTTTATTGCCGACAGCAGCACCGCCAAAGTCAATGATTTAACCGTCACCAGCGGCGCAGTCGCCAACGGCACGGCAAACAACCAAGCCACGGTCACCGTGGTGGATGGAAAAAATAACCCGCTGCCGGATCAGGTTGTGACTGGTCGCAGGATGGCACCGCCGTTGTGGGCACTTCAGCCAAAACCGACAGCAACGGCCAAACCACCGTGACGTTTACCGACCTGAAAGCCGAAACGGTGAACATCACCGCCACCGTCAATGGCTCTAGCCAGTCCAAGCCGAGTAC
>NZ_FMIQ01000053.1 GCF_900095695.1 Hafnia alvei
AACCTGCGAAGCAGGCTGAAAAACGGTGCCAAGCCGGGATGCAAGGCGGCGGCGATTGAGCCGCCTTGCTCGTACGCTTGCACTGTACTGATGCAAAAATTATGGCTTTTAAGCGTACGAAACCTTACACCGCTTAGGCAAAGTAGAACTTAACTTTTTGATATCCCATTTCAATCTCAGAAACCTCCCTTAACAATCGTTTTACGGTATGATTTAAAAGACCGTAATCCAAGGGAGTTGCACATGAAGCAAATTCGGGTATTAGCCCAATACTATGTCGATTTAATGGTAAAACTAGGGCTGGTGCGCTTTTCCATCCTGTTGGCTTCGGTGCTGGTTATATTAGCTATCGTGGTGCAGATGGCCGTAACGATGCTTTTGCGCGGGCAAGTTGAGAGTATCGACGTTGTCCGTTCAGTATTCTTTGGTTTACTGATCACGCCATGGGCCGTTTATTTTCTTTCCGTAGTCGTGGAGCAGTTGGAAGAGTCACGCCAACGCCTGTCTAAATTAGTGAATAAGCTGGAAGAGATGCGTTATCGCGATCTTGAGCTTAATCAGCAACTAAAAAATAATATCGTTCAACTGAACCAAGAAATTGCCGAGCGTGTGAAAGCTGAAGACGCGCGCTTACAGGTGCTTGATACCTTGCAGCACGAAATCGATCAGCGTGAACAAGCGCAGATTGAACTGGAACAACAGTCGGCGCTGCTGCGCTCTTTCCTTGATGCTTCGCCCGATCTGGTTTATTACCGCAATGAAAATGAAGAATTCTCTGGCTGCAACCGCGCCATGGAGCTGTTGACGGGGAAGAGCGAGAAACAGTTGATTGGCCTACAGCCGGGTGATGTTTACGATGAGGATATCGCCAAAAAAGTCATTGAGACCGATGAGAAAGTATTCCGCCATAACGTCTCGCTGACCTATGAACAGTGGCTAGTTTATCCTGATGGGCGCAAGGCCTGCTTCGAGCTGCGCAAAGTGCCGTTTTATGATCGCGTCGGTAAACGCCATGGCTTAATGGGCTTTGGCCGTGATATCACAGAGCGTAAGCGTTATCAGGATGCGCTGGAAAACGCCAGCCGCGACAAAACCACTTTTATCTCGACCATCAGCCATGAGCTCCGCACTCCGCTGAATGGTATCGTTGGCCTGAGCCGTATTTTGCTCGACACCGAGCTTAATCAAGAGCAGCTAAACTACCTCAAAACTATTCATGTGAGCGCCATTACCCTCGGCAATATTTTCAACGACATTATCGAAATGGATAAGCTGGAACGACGTAAGGTTCAGCTTGATAACCAACCAATAGATTTCACCGGTTTCCTCACTGACTTAGAGAACCTCTCTGGGCTGTTGGTGCAGCCAAAAAAACTGGATTTCACCTTAGAGCCACAGCCTAATTTACCGCATAAAATTTTGGCAGATGGCACACGCCTGCGCCAAATCCTATGGAATCTGATCGGGAACGCGGTCAAGTTTACTCAGAAAGGCGGCGTAAACGTAAAAGTATGGCGTGAAAACGATGGGAAACTGTTCTTTGAAGTGAAGGATAGCGGCATTGGTATTCCGCAGGATGAGCAAGATAAAATCTTTGCCATGTACTATCAGGTGAAAGATCAGAATGGTGGCAAACCTGCAACGGGCACCGGTATTGGTCTTGCAGTTTCCAAGCGTTTAGCGCAAAACATGGGTGGTGATATCGTGGTTCGCAGCACGCCGGGCGAAGGTTCATGCTTTACGCTCTCGATTGATGCGCCCGTGGTGGAGGAAGCGCTATCTCCACAGCCGGAAGATGCTGAGTTACCGCTGCCGGCACTGCATGTGCTATTGGTGGAAGACATTGAATTAAACGTTATTGTGGCGCGTTCCGTGCTAGAAAAACTGGGCAACAGTGTGGATGTTGCGATGACGGGGCAACAGGCGTTGGATATGTTCACGCCGGGTGAATACGATCTGGTGCTGCTTGATATTCAGTTGCCAGATATGACGGGGTTGGATATCGCTCGCAATTTATGTGAGCACTATGATGATTTGCCACCGCTGGTGGCGTTAACTGCTAACGTGCTGAAAGACAAGAAAGAATATCTTGATGCTGGTATGGATGATGTATTGAGCAAACCGCTGTCGGTTCCCGCTCTAACCGCCATGATCAAGAAGTTCTGGGATGAGGCGCCGAAGGCTAAGGAGAAAAAGGTGGAGAGTAAAAAAGTGGCCCACAATACCGAAGACCTTTTAGATACTGACATGCTGCAACAGTACATTGATTTAGTCGGACCGCAACTCATCTATCAAAGCGTTGAGATGTTTGAAAAAATGATGCCAGGCTATTTAGCGGTTCTTGAGTCCAATATGACCGCTCGCGATGAGAAAGGCATTACCGAAGAAGGTCACAAAATCAAAGGCGCTGCAGGGTCTGTTGGTTTACGTCATTTACAACAGGTTGCTCAGCAGATTCAGACGTCATCATTGCCTGCATGGTGGGATAACGTTCAGGAGTGGGTTGATGAACTCAAACATGAGTGGCGTCATGATGTGAAAGTGTTGAGAGACTGGGCGGATAAAACGACCAAGAAATAGAAAAATGACCCCAGCCTAGGCTGGGGTGCGCAACGACTGCGCCAACACCAGGGAAACAGGGTGTCTACGCTTAAGTTTTTCTAAAGGTATTGCATTGAAGCAATTGCGTAAACATAACTTATGAGTTTCACGCGAAGCCGAACCAACATACCAACATGTTTTACTGCTTGTTAGTTGATTCATTAAAATGTGTGATGCAGCCTAGTGTTTCCTAATACAAACGTTTTAAGGATTGACTTAACTCTAGATAGTTACTAGGAAAATTCCAGTAAAAACGTTCCTTTGCATTGAGAAAAATCAAACTGTTAAATATTTCTAATGCTTAGCATGCATACCTTTAGCTTTGTTAAGTGTTGGGTAAATATGCTGAGTAACCATTTTTTGGAGAAAAAAATGAAAAAAGTCGGTGTGGTTTTGAGTGGATGTGGTGTTTTTGATGGTGCTGAAATTCATGAATCGGTTTTAACTCTGCTGGCCTTGGATCGCGCAGGTGCTCAGGTTTACTTTTTTGCTCCAGATAAACCTCAAATGCACGTGATTAATCACCTGACCGGTGATGAGAGCCACGAAAGTCGCAATGTATTAGTGGAGTCTGCGCGTATCGCACGAGGTGATATCAAACCGCTTTCCCAAGCTAACGCAGAAGAACTCGATGCGCTGATCGTTCCCGGCGGCTTCGGTGCAGCTAAAAACCTGAGTACGTTTGCCGTGCAGGGGCCGGAATGTTCCGTTGATGCCGATCTGCAACGATTGGTTCAGCAGCTGCATCAGGCGGGTAAACCGCTAGGCTTTATGTGTATTGCGCCAACGATGCTGCCTAAGTTGTTAGGCGTGCATACGCGTTTAACGATTGGCAACGATCCTGATACCGCTGAGGCTATTGATAAGATGGGCGGCGAACACGTTGTTTGTCCGGCGGATGACATCGTGGTTGATTTGGAGCAGAAAGTGGTCACAACACCTGCCTATATGCTGGCTAACTCTATCAGCGAAGCGGCGGTAGGGATTGATAAACTAGTTGCGCGGGTGCTGGAACTGACTGAATGAAGAAGCGACGCGGGCAGGGAAATAGCTTGCTGACACGGCTGCGTTTTTGGGCCGTCAAAGCGGTTCTCGCCGTGATTGGTGTATGGGCTGCGGGAATTGTTATCTTTGCTTTTTTGCCTGTTCCATTTTCAGCGGTGATGGTTGAGCGCCAGTTGGGCGCTTGGCTTAGCGGCGATTTCGGCTACGTTGCCCATCAAGACTGGGTGCCGATGGATGAAATTTCTCCCTATATGGCGTTAGCCGTGATTGCTGCTGAAGATCAAAAGTTTCCACAACATTGGGGCTTTGATCTTGGCGCGATTGAATCGGTGATCGATGGTGGCGACAAAGGGGATAAGCCCGTGCGCGGCGCATCAACGATTTCCCAGCAAACGTCTAAGAATTTGTTTTTATGGGATGGCCGCAGTTGGGTGCGTAAAGGATTAGAAGCTGGGCTGACGCTGGGCACTGAAGTGGTATGGACCAAGCGCCGCATATTAACCGTTTATTTGAATATCGTGGAGTTTGGCCCCGGCGTTTTTGGCGTTGAAGAAGCCGCCAGAAGCTATTTCCATAAACCAGCCAGCCGCCTTACTGCATCTGAGGCGGCTCTTTTAGCCGCCGTATTGCCCAATCCGCATCGGTTTAGTGCCAAGGCACCTTCCGGCTATGTGTTACGCCGGCAGCAGTGGATTTTACGCCAAATGAGACAGCTTGGTGGCGAAGGTTATCTGAAGCAGAATAAGCTGTATTAAGATTGAGTTAACCGAATCGACAAATAAAAAACCCCGTCTCAACGGGGTTTTTTATTATTGTCTTTTTGACGTTACTTCAGAATGGTAAACGCCGTGGTGACATGTTTAACGCCGCTAACCTGGCTGGCGATTTTCGCCGCAGCTTGGCCTTCTTCCTGCGTTACCAAACCCAGTAGGAACACTTCACCATTTTCCGTCGTTACTTTGACGTTAGAGGATTTAACCGCATCGCTGGTTAACAGCTGAGAGCGAACTTTGGTGGTGATCCATGTATCGCTTGAGGCTGTGCCCAAGCTCACCGGTTTACCGGTACGAATTTCGTTGTAGACCGATGTTGCACCGTCAACGCCCATGGCTATCTGTTTAGCTCTGGCGCCGAGATCTGCTGTTGGTGCCTGACCCGTTAACAGAACGGTGCCTTGATAGGCGGTAGCAACAATACGCGCTTCTTTCTTCAACTGCTCATCTTTGCCTAGCGCATTCGATACGCGAGCTTCGAGCGTACCATCATCGACCTGTGTCCCTACGCTACGGGGATCGGTGGCGGTTTTCGTGGCCACAGCAGCACTACCAACAACGGCAGCAGCGATACATCCCTGAAGCAATAGCGCACTCATTACAATGAATGCGATAGGAAAACAGCGGGTGAACGGGGAACGCTTAGTCATCGAGACTCCTTCAAACATCCTGATGGGGGAACAACGTATTATCAATTAAGTCACAAAGGCAGTTGACCGTAAGCATATGCATTTCTTGTATGCGAGCACTACGGTGTGACGGGATGCGGATTTCCACATCCTGTTGGCCAAGTAAACCGGCCAGCTCGCCGCCGTCATAGCCTGTTAGTGCCACAATCGTCATATCGCGGGTTACCGCGGCTTCCACGGCTTTCACAATATCACGGCTATTTCCGCGCGTTGAAATTGCCAGGAGCACATCACCTGCATGGCCTAGTGCGCGAACCTGTTTGGCATACATTTCATCATGCAGCCGATCGTTGCCTATGGCAGTTAAGACCACGTTATCGGCATTTAGTGCAATTGCCGGTAAACTTGGGCGTTCGGTTTCATAGCGGTTAATCATGCTGGCGGCAAAATGCTGGGCGTTTGCGGCAGAGGTGCCGTTACCGCAGCAGAGAATTTTATTGCCGTTCAGTAATGACTGTACCAGCGTCATTGCTGCACGCGAAATAGCGTCAGGCAAGGCTTCAGCCGCAGCAATCTGAGTTTGAATACTTTCTGTAAAACAGCCTTTGATTCTTTCCAGCACGGTAAAATTGTCCATTGGTTCAAGGCGCGGCGGGCGAAATTATTCGGCCGCTGCAAATGCGTTTGGCAACCATTGTAACTGGCTACCGGTGATTGCCAAAACATCAAAGCGACAATCCGTGGTATCGAAGCTGCCACCGCGTTCTGCCAACCAGATTGCTGCACTGTGCAACAACCGGCGTTGTTTGGTGTAACTGACTGACGCAGCTGCGTCGCCATAAAGAGAGGTGCGGCGATAACGAACTTCAACGAAAACCCACGTTTCGCCATCGCGCATAATAAGATCTAACTCGCCGCCACGTAGCGTGACGTTGGCGGCGTAAAAATGAAGTCCGACACGTTCAAGGTATTGGCGCGCAATTATTTCATACTGCGCACCAATTTGGCGCCGGTCTACTTTTTTCCTACTTATTGCATCGGCACTATGCTTCCTGCACGGTACTGGAGCCATGGCAACTTCCTGTTGATGACGCAGTTGCTGTCCGCACTGAGAACACCGGTGGAGCCATTCAATTGGAAACCACCAATCTGGCGCATCTGCGAGAAGTGATTTGCCAGCACCCAAGCATCGGCACCCATGGCATACAGGCGAACCAGAGAGTAGTCATTTTTGAACTGAGCAGCGGCTTGTTGCATCAAGGCAGGGTTACTACCCGCCAGCAATGGAATATCACTGAACTGCAGTCCGTCCATTTCTAAACGGAAATCAGGGCCAGAACCCGCTTGGTAGCTACGTGAGCTTGCATACAAGCCTAATCCGCTATGCGAACCGTTAGCCAGATCAATCATCGGCTTAATAAGCGTCAGTTCCGCAGGCGTAGCGATGATGTACACCGCATCGACTTTGCCGCTTGAGGTGGAAACTGCACCCGCATCAGCCGGAGGCGCTGGAATGGTTAAACCGGCAATGGTAACGGATTGGGGCTGGGAGGCTGAAGCAACCATGACAGGTTGCCCGGTCATGCGAATACCTGTACCGCCGTTAATCGACTGACGCAGCTCACCCGTTGAGCCAAAGCCCTGTTGTAAAACGGTTGAACCGCCGAGCTGTTGCCATTCTTGAGCAAAGGCTTTAGCCACGCGATCGCCTAATGCTCCACGCGGGGTCAAAATGAGCGGGTTGCGTTTGCCTTGATCCCAAATATGTTTAGCCGCATCGCGTGCTTCATTTTCAGGAGACAGCGCGAAGTAGCAGATATTGGGATTGTTTTGCACCTGTTCTGGCTGATTCAGCGCCAGTACGTTTAACGGTGTGCTGCCAGCGGATAACTGATCCACATTTTCTTTCAGCAGTGGGCCAACAACCAGCGTTGCACCATCCTGCTTGGCCTGTGCTAGCAGGGCAGGTAATGGCTGGGAGCTGGTGTCATACACTTTAATCTGCGCATTGCTGGCAGATGGCGGCACGATAGGTGCAACAGGCATGCCGTCAGCGTCGGTTTGTGCTGCTGGCGTAGCTTCCGCTACGGGCGCAGCCCCACTGGTGCTGACTGCGCCGTTAGCGTTAGGGTCGGTGCTGGTTGGCTGGGCCGCGTTGGCATCGTCTGGGGCAGCCGCTGGCTGTGGCTGGCTTGGCGCGCTTTGGGTGATAGCACCGTTTTTCGCGGCGTTAAAACCTGCTTGGATCGCGTTAGCGAAAACCTGAGCCTGACCGTTTAGCGGTAACAGTAGGGCAACGCTTGAGGTTGAGGCCTGTTTAAAATTCAGCACGTTATCCAGCGCGGTTGGCAATACTTTGGAGGCCGGATTGTTTGGATAGCGAGTTTGCCAATCTTTGATCGCGGCTTTCAGCAGGCTTGGATCTTGCTTGTTGTCTTGATACAGACGCAGCAGATCCAGCCAGCCTTGCAGAATATTTTCGTCGGCGTTAATGACCAAACTATTCAGGTCGGCCTGCGTTAACTGAGTTAGTGCAGCCCAGGTGCCATTGATATTTTGCAGACGCTGTTTGTCATTGAGCAACGGCTCTTGAGCAATATAGGCGCGGATAACCGGCAATGAGGCTTTGCCTTGGCTGGCGTCGATAACCGCTTGGTAGTAGCGGGTCTTCTGGCTGTTAGAAAGCGAGTCGACGTCTAACTTGGCTAAAATCGCCGAGGCGTTAGGCATATTTTTTTGTGCGATGCTGAGCTCAGCGCTAACTAGCTGCTGTTCCTGACGTTGGACATCAGTTAGCTCTTGCGGTAGTTTGCCCAGCAATTCCGCCGCTTGTGGGAGCTTTCCTTCGCGGATCAGGGAACGAATGGCGAGTAATTGCCAGTCAGCCTTGTTATCATCGCTGCTCTGCTGCATTTGTTGCAGATAGTATTCGGATGAAGCCGTGGCTTCAGCCTGAATATTTGCCGCAGGCGTCTGTGGAGCTTGTCCCGAGCACGCAGCCATTAACATAGCGGCGAGAACTACGGGGATAATGCGTCCGGACTTGGTGCGGACAATGAGTGAGGAAAGCATACTGTATCCAGTGCAGTTTTTTCAAAGATGCTCAATATTAAATCGGTAAACCGGATGAAACAATGAATCAAGACGATCAAGCTGTAATTTCTGCTGCAACGCTGTATGTCGTTCCTACGCCAATCGGGAATCGCGGTGATATTACCCAGCGAGCGTTGGATACTTTGCAAGCGGTCGATTTGATAGCAGCAGAAGATACGCGACACACTGGCCTACTGCTACAGCATTTTGCTATTAATGCTCGACTATTCGCTTTGCACGACCATAACGAACAACAAAAAGCAGACCAGCTTATTGCAAAACTTCAAGAAGGTCAGAGTATTGCGTTGGTTTCTGATGCGGGTACGCCGCTGATTAACGATCCGGGCTATCATCTGGTTCGTCGCTGTCGTGAAGTGGGTATTCGCGTGGTTCCGCTTCCGGGTGCCTGTGCTGCCATCACTGCTTTATGTGCGTCTGGCATTGCGTCCGATCGCTTCTGCTATGAAGGCTTTCTGCCTGCGAAAACAAAATCGCGTAAAGACACGCTTCAGGCTTTGTTAGAAGAGCCACGCACGCTGATTTTTTATGAATCAACGCATCGCTTGATTGATAGCCTGAAAGATATGGTTGAAGTCATGGGGCGCGACCGCTACGTGGTGTTAGCGCGTGAGCTGACCAAGACGTGGGAAAATATCCACGGAGCCCCGGTGGGTGAGCTACTCGATTGGGTATTGGAAGATGATATGCGTCGCCGTGGTGAAATGGTGCTGATTGTCGAAGGCCATAAAGCCGATGAGGATGCGCTACCGGCCGATGCACTGCGAACGTTAGCACTGCTGCAAAAAGAGCTGCCGTTGAAAAAAGCCGCTGCTTTAGCCGCCGAAATTCACGGCGTGAAGAAGAATGCGCTGTATAAATACGCGCTTGAGAATGCAGAGGGTGACAAATAGGGCGTAATGCCCTATTATCCGCCGCGGAGTTGACTAGACAGTCGCCGCTTCATTGCCGTCCCCTTCGGGGAGACAGATGGAGGGGAGGAAAGTCCGGGCTCCATAGGGCAGGGTGCCAGGTAACGCCTGGGAGGCGCAAGCCTACGACAAGTGCAACAGAGAGCAAACCGCCGATGGCCCACGCAAGTGGGATCAGGTAAGGGTGAAAGGGTGCGGTAAGAGCGCACCGCGCGGCTGGCAACAGTCCGTGGCATGGTAAACTCCACCCGGAGCAAGGCCAAATAGGGGTTCACATGGTACGGCCCGTACTGAACCCGGGTAGGCTGCTTGAGCCAGTGAGCGATTGCTGGCCTAGACGAATGACTGTCCACGACAGAACCCGGCTTACCGGTCAACTCCCTCATTCGTTAAAAAGCCCCGCGAAGCGTATGCTTGGCGGGGCTTTTTGCATTCAGAGACTGAATTACGGTTTCTTCGGGGCTTTTTCCAATGTGTCAGGACTGTTGGTGGTAGAATCATCATCGTTTTGATCGTCAGGATCTTCTTCCACCGGCGTATTGGCCGTCAGTAAATAGGTTGATTGTTGCCAACGTGAACGACGCGTTTGCAGCAGTGAGCGCGCCAAGATAATGCCAATCGCCAGCGACAGTAACATCATCAGACGCAGCAGGTTCGTGGTGTTATCCACCTGCTGAGATTCCGTGGCTAACACATGCGTATCCAGCGTTAAGCGTAGAAAGCCAATTGGGCCATCCTTAGCTTTAATCATTTGCACGATTTGATGATTGAAATAGCTACCAGCGCGTTTTCCATCTAGCGCCAACCTGTCACGAACGGCCACCTTTTCGCCGGAGCGAGCGATCATGGTGCCATCAACGTCATACACACTGGCGTCTAAAATACGACTATGCTCTGTCAGTCGATTCAGTATCTGAGTAATTTTCTCGCTGTCAGGATCGTCATTGCCGGTATTCATCAATGGGATGAGGCGATCGGAAACCTGTTCGGCCAGCGTTTGTGCCAGTTCTTCAACCTGCTCAGAACGCGCCATTTGGTGGCTCAAACTGAAATAGGATGCTCCCTGCATCAAAAGCACCAATAAGGCCAAACAAATCAGCACAATAGCGGTGCGGTGCAGCCTGAATTTAATTTTAGCCTTAACCATAGCTTGCCCTATAAGACGTTTATCACTTTATGTTGCCAGAAGCCTTACCGATAGGATAGCTTGATGCTCGGTTTTGTGGTGGCAAATGAAGTCTTCCAAGGAGTAGTTGTTATGCCAAACAGTCTGACTTATTGCGATTTGCCAGCAGAAATTTATCGCTGGCCGGGTTTACCCCTTTCTCTCAGCGGCGACGAAGTCATGCCGTTAGATTATCGCGCAGGTCATACCGGATGGCTTCTTTATGGACGCAATCTGGATAAGACCGCGTTATGTGCCTTCCAGCGCCGCCTTGGTGCTGCCATGGTGGTGGTGACCGCATGGTGTATTGAAGATTATCAGGTGATCCGTTTAGCGGGAAACCTGCCAACGCGTGCGAAAAAGCTGGCCGATGAGCAGGGGCTGGATATTGCTACGCTGGGTAAAATTCCGCATCTTCGCACACCCGGTTTGTTGGTTATGGACATGGACTCCACCGCGATCCAAATTGAATGTATTGATGAAATTGCTAAGCTGGCCGGTGTGGGTGAAGAGGTTTCTGAGGTTACCGAGCGTGCGATGCGCGGCGAGTTAGACTTTAAAGCCAGCCTGCGTGAGCGTGTCGGTAAGCTGAAAGATACCGATGTTTCGGTACTAGAAACGGTGCGCTCTTCGCTGCCGCTGATGCCCGGTTTGACGAGTTTAGTGCGTAAGCTTCAATCGTTAGATTGGCATGTGGCCATTGCCTCCGGTGGTTTTACCTATTTTGCCGATCACCTGCGCGATCGTTTTGACTTGGTGGATGCGGTCTCCAATCATCTGGAAGTTAAGGATGGTAAACTGACGGGTAAAGTGATCGGCCCGATTGTAGACGCTCAGTACAAGGCTGAAACTCTGATAAAACTCGCCGAGAAATTGGAGATCCCGCTATCGCAAACCGTTGCGATTGGCGATGGTGCCAACGATTTAAAAATGATTCAGGCGGCGGGATTAGGCGTGGCGTTTCATGCGAAGCCGAAAGTTTATGCTCAGGCCTCGGTGGCTATTCGTCATGCTGATTTGATGGGCGTGCTGTGCGTGCTGAGTGCAAGTTTGAAGCACGAAGAGCGGTAATTTTCCTCTCTTCCAGTCTCCCCCTTGTTAGGGGGAGACGCATGCGGTGTGTTTTCTCCTTTCTCTTTTATGCAAAGGAGAGAGTCATTACCCTAAAGTCTGTATAAAAAAACAGTAATATTCGCCCATATCCTGTTAGAATTCCCCTATCAATTTGTGACTAAAACCGTTCTAGGAGTCTCCGTGGCGAAAGCAATTAAACGAGCCTTTGTCTGCAACGAATGTGGTGCTGATTACCCGCGTTGGCAGGGGCAGTGCAGCGCCTGTCAGGCGTGGAATAGCATTACTGAAGTACGCTTGGCGGCTTCGCCTGCGGTGGCGCGCGCAGAACGGTTGTCTGGTTATGCGGGCGATGCCGGCGTTAGCAAAGTTCAAAAGCTCTCGGATATCAGCCTTGAGGCGTTGCCACGCTTTTCAACCGGATTTGCTGAGTTTGACCGGGTATTAGGCGGCGGCGTGGTACCGGGCAGTGCGATTCTGATCGGTGGTAACCCCGGCGCGGGGAAAAGTACGTTGCTGCTGCAAACCCTGTGCAAATTGTCTCAGCAAATGAAAACGCTGTATGTCACCGGAGAAGAGTCGTTGCAGCAGGTTGCGATGCGAGCGCACCGTTTGGGGCTGCCCACCGATGGCTTGAATATGCTGTCAGAAACCAGCATTGAACAAATTTGCCTGATCGCGGAACAAGAGCAGCCGAAGCTGATGGTTATCGACTCCATTCAGGTGATGCACATGGCAGACATTCAATCGTCGCCGGGCAGCGTGGCGCAGGTACGTGAAACGGCGGCGTATTTGACCCGTTTTGCGAAAACGCGCGGTGTGGCTATTGTGATGGTGGGCCATGTAACCAAAGATGGCTCGCTGGCAGGGCCGAAAGTGCTGGAACACTGTATCGACTGCTCCGTGCTGTTGGATGGGGATGCTGACTCGCGTTTTCGTACTCTGCGCAGTCATAAAAACCGTTTTGGCGCCGTGAATGAGCTGGGCGTGTTTGCCATGACAGAGCAGGGGCTGCGTGAAGTGAGCAACCCTTCAGCAATCTTCCTGAGCCGTGGCGAAGAGATTACCTCCGGCAGCTCTGTGATGGTGGTGTGGGAAGGTACGCGCCCGCTGTTGGTTGAAATTCAGGCGTTGGTGGATACCTCAATGATGTCAAATCCTCGCCGTGTTGCTGTGGGACTAGAGCAAAACCGTTTAGCGATTTTACTGGCGGTGTTGCATCGTCATGGTGGCTTGCAGATGGCGGATCAGGACGTTTTCGTCAACGTGGTGGGTGGGGTGAAAGTGACGGAAACCGGCGCAGACCTAGCGCTGTTGATGTCTTTAGTCTCTAGCCTGCGCGATCGTCCGTTGCCGCAAGATTTAGTGGTATTTGGTGAAGTGGGGCTGGCGGGAGAAGTTCGTCCGGTGACCAGCGGCCAGGAGCGTATTTCTGAAGCGGCAAAACATGGCTTTAAACGCGCCATCGTTCCTCATGCCAATATGCCGAAAAAACCGTTGCCGAATATGCAGGTCTTTGGGGTGAAAAAGCTGTCCGATGCTTTGGATGTCTTGCAAGATTTATGATGATTACAGCGGCACTTGTGCTACTTTTGTTTAGTTAACTAAACCCGTCATGTTGAATTGTTTTGGGTATAAACAGGGGAAGCGCGAATGTCGCAGTTTGATTATCTAAAAACCGCCATTAAGCAAAAAGGCTGCACGTTACAGCAGGTGGCGGACGCTAGCGGAATGACCAAAGGCTACTTAAGCCAGCTGCTAAACGAGAAAATCAAAAGCCCGAGCGCACAAAAGCTTGAGGCGATTCACCGCTTCCTCGATATCGAATTCCCACGCAAGGTTAAAAGCGTCGGCGTGGTGTTTGGGAAGTTCTATCCCCTGCACACGGGCCATATCTATCTTATACAACGCGCATGTAGCCAAGTTGATGAGCTGCATGTGATTTTGTGCCATGACGAACCCCGCGATCGTGAGCTGTTTGAAAATAGCGCGATGTCACAGCAGCCTACGGTAAGCGATCGACTTCGTTGGCTGTTGCAGACCTTCAAGTATCAAAAAAATATTCGCATTCACTCCTTTGATGAACAGGGGATCGAGCCTTATCCCCATGGCTGGAAAGTGTGGAGCGATGGCATGAAGGCGTTTATGGCGGAAAACGGGATTACTCCGAGCGTGATTTACTCGGGTGATAGTCAAGATGCGCCGGTGTATCACGAGTTCTTTGGCATGGAAACTTTGCTGATTGATCCTGAACGTTCGTTTATGAATATCAGCGGTGGGCAAATCCGTCACGATCCCTTTCGCTATTGGGACTATATTCCTACCGAAGTGAAACCTTTCTTTGTCCGTACCGTGGCGATCCTCGGCGGTGAATCCAGCGGCAAATCGACGCTGGTGAATAAGCTGGCAAATATCTTTAATACCACCAGTGCTTGGGAATATGGCCGCGATTATGTCTTCTCACATCTTGGCGGCGATGAGATGGCGCTCCAATATTCTGACTATGACAAAATTGCCTTGGGCCACGCGCAATATATTGATTTTGCGGTAAAGTATGCGAATAAAGTGGCTTTTATCGATACTGATTTTGTTACCACGCAGGCGTTTTGCAAAAAATATGAAGGGCGTGAACACCCGTTTGTGCAGGCTCTGATCGATGAGTATCGCTTTGATCTGATTATTCTGTTGGAAAACAATACGCCGTGGGTGGCCGATGGCTTACGCAGTCTAGGAAGTTCGACAGAGCGCCGCGAATTTCAGGACTTGCTTGAGCAGATGCTGCGGAAAAATAATATGGAGTTTGTGCGCGTTGAATCCTCAGACTACGACGAGCGTTTTTTACGCTGCGTTGAGCTGGTGAAACAGATGTTGGGGGAGAGCGGTGAGCGCTCTTAGTCCGTTTAGGGGATAATGTCTGAGAGCCACATGACTTTATTATGTGACTTATTGTTATTAAGTATGTGTTTCTCCGACAAGAAGTATTCTTTATTTGAATAACTTCGTTTTTTATATTTAAATTTATAATGTTTAAGTGACATTATTCTGTGCCATCTATGGTTTGAATCTGTTTTGCGTTTTTTTCTCATTGATTAATATGATTTTTTTAATGCGCTTAATAACCTTATTTGTATTATGTGTATTAACGACTTTATATAGACCAAAACATCTACGTTATTTCTCCTCTATTCCCTCGGCTTCTGCCCACTAACTAATTCAGCGGTGTGCTGTCATACATCATATTGAAACGGTCCATTTTAATTAATTGAGTTTCTGTGTTTGAGCGTGTGCGGTGATTAAGCGCAGCACAATGCATTCAGAATGTTGATTTCTGGAGAGTCAGAATGAGTATGTCATTTAAACCGTCAGTGATTGCGCTGCTTTGTGGAGTGGGTGCGGTTGCCGTCGCGGGTACAGTATTAGTGAAAAATGGGTATATTTCGTGGCAACAGCCTCAGGTAGCACAGACTCAGTCTGAAGTGCCTACGCCAGCTGCCGCTACCAAAACCTTTACCCAGCCGCAGCTCGATCAACTGGTCGCGCCAATCGCGCTTTATCCTGACCCCGTGCTGGCTCAAATTCTGATGGCTTCTACTTATCCCTCTAACGTTGTTCAGGCGGTTCTATGGTCGCGCGACAATCCAAAGGTGCAGGGGGATTCAGCGGTTAAGCTGGTGGCGAATCAGCCTTGGGATCCTAGTGTGAAATCGTTAGTCGCATTGCCGCAACTTTTAGCATTGATGGGACAAAATCCTGAGTGGGTGCAAAACTTAGGTGATGCCTTTTTACCTCAGCCTGATGACGTGATGGATACCGTGCAGAAATTGCGACAGGCGGCACAGAAGAATGGATCGCTGACCTCAAATGCTCAGCAGAAGGTGATTATTCAACCGGTTAACACTGCCGCACACGGTGTCTCTAGCAAACCAACGACCGTGGTGGCCTCCCAGCCACAAACTATCATTATTGAGCCTGCTAACCCGCAGGTTGTATACGTACCCAGCTACAACCCGAATGTGGTGTACGGCACTTGGGCTACGCCCGCCTATCCGCCAGTATATCTACCGCCACCTCCGGGAGAGCAATTTACCAATGGTTTGGTTTCCGGTATCGGTTTTGGTGTCGGAGTGGCAACCACCTATGCTCTGTTTAGTAGCCTTGATTGGCATGATGACGATCACCACCATGATGATGACCACCATCACGACGACGATCATCACCATGACGACGGGCATCATGATGACGGCCACGGCGGGAATTACCATCAGGGTAATAACTACGTGAATAACAGTCATGTGAATATCAACGTTAATAACTATAACCATATTACCGGTGGGAACATCGGTGGGGCGACACAATGGCAGCATAATCCAGCTTATCGCGCCGGCGTGCCGTATCACGATCCGGCTACGTCGCAGCGATTCGTGTCCGGTGCAACTCAGGCCAATATAGGCAGTAATTCGGCCAATAAAATTGATCTTAGTTCGCTGCATACGCAAGGTGGGACATCGCCGGTTTTATCAGGACAGACCCATTTATCGGCTAGCCCAAACCTGATGTCCAGTGACCAGCGAGCTAACTTACATGGGGTTGATAGCGGGGCTACTCATATGACTCGTGCAGGCTTGCAGCGCCAAAATGCGGAATCTGTGCTGCATAATCGTACTGAATCATCAACGCCAGTACGCGCTCCTATAAATCAGCATGCTGCCGTAACCAGAAATGTCGCGGAACAGCGTGTTGAACATGTGAGTCAGCCTAATACTCAGCATGTTAACGCCCAGCAAAACCATATGTTGCAGAATGATTTTCAGCAGCAAGCTCGGCAGCAACCAGCTCGACAAGAAATAGTGCCGCGATTTAATCAGCAGCACGAGAATCTTTTCAGCGGTAACGCAGGTGGGGCGCCGAATTGGCATCCGCAGCAAGAACGTGGAAATCAAGGTCGCCCCATGATGCGCAGCCTGCCGGAACATAGCGTACCGGCGCATCTGATATTACCAGAACATAATAATTTGCAGGTGCATCAGCGCTAAAGAGTACGTCAAGCCTCTCCGTGGGGAGAGGCTTGATACTGTGAATTAAAACTCAATCACCATCTTGCCACGCATTCGGCCTTCGGCAACTTTGCTATGCGCCTTTTCCAAGTTTTCGATAGTGAAACCGTGCAGCGTATCGCTGAGCGTGCCCTGCAATTTGCTCTCATCGACTAACTTAGCCACCTGCTGAAGAATTTTGCCTTGTTCAGCAATATCTGGCGTATTGAACATGCTGCGGGTGTACATGAATTCCCAATGCAGAGCCGCGCTTTTCATTTTTAAAGCAGATTGATCCAGCGGCTGGCTGTTTTCTACGATGGTACAGATTTGTCCTTGTGGGGCGATTAAGTCGCAGATCGCGGCCCAGTGTCCGTCGGTATCATTCAAACAGAAGATGTAATCGACCTGTTTGATATCGTGCTTGGCAAGCTCACCTTTTAGGTCATGCCAGTCAACGGTGAGATCGGCACCGCGATCTCGACACCATTGCGCAGACGAAGCATTTGAGGCCGTCGCAATCACTTTTACTTTTGCGTTTAATGCGGCAAGTGAAATCGCCAATGAACCGACGCCGCCAGCACCGCCGATGATCAACAACGTTTTGTCGGCGCCAGCATCTTGAACTTTCAGGCGTTCGAATAAGCCTTCCCAAGCCGTTAGCGTGGTTAATGGCATGGCTGCGGCCTGCGCCCAGTTCATGCTTTGAGGCTTATGTGAAACGATCCGCGAGTCGATCAGCTGCTGAGTGCTGTTACTGCCTGAGCGAGTTATGTCACCCGCGTACCAAACTTCATCTCCTACCTTGAATCCAGTGGCCTTGCTTCCAACGGCTAGCACCACGCCGCTGGCGTCCCAGCCTAATACACGCGGCTGCTCCAAACCGTTTTTAATCAGGCTTTCACGCACTTTAGTATCAACTGGATTAATCGAGACGGCTTTAATATCGACCAGCAAATCGTAATCAGCTGGAGCGGAGATTTGTGGGTGAATAACGGTGAATTCTTTCGGGTTAGAAGGATCGACGGCGATAGCGGTAATAGTCATGGTCAAGCTCCAAAAGTAGAAACTGCGTTGAATAAAGTTAGTGTAGTCGAGCTGTTTTCCGATGATAAGATGGACAATTATTAATGCAGTGTTCTTTTGTGACGAACAATGAGGCGAGATGTTTAATCAACTGCAGGACATGGCGCTGTTTGCGCTGGTGGTGGAGTGTGGAAGTTTTACGGCTGCCGCCCAGCGAGCTGGGTTACCTAAATCCAGCGTTAGTCAGCGAGTCAGTAATTTAGAGCGACAGCTTGGACTGCGGCTGCTAAACCGCACGACACGGCAACTCAATCTTACCTATGCAGGGGAGCGCTATTTGGTGCATTGCCGCGAAATGATCCAAGCCGCCGAGCGCGCCGATCTTAGCTTGCAGCGCCTGAAAGAGAACCCTAGCGGACGCCTGCGGATCACTGCACCAGCGGGCATTGCGGTGACGCTATTGGCGCATGTGTGTAGTGATTTCCGCGCAAGTTATCCAGACGTAAGCTTGGAAGTTTACGTTTCGGACGTGATGAACGATCTGGTGCAAGATGGATTTGATGTCGCACTACGTACCGGGAAACCGCAGGATTCTTCGCTAGTGGGACGCCGTCTGGGATATTCTCCGCGCTATCTTTTGGCATCGCCGGTTTATCTTTCACGCTTCACGCCGCTTGAACATCCTAAACAGCTGGAACAGCACCAGTGTATCGCGCACCGTGCATGGCATGAATGGGTGTTACAGCGCAAAGGGGAGTTCTATCGTTGGGAACTGCCGATGGACCATGCTGCCGATAATTTGCTGTATGTGCGGGAATGCCTATTGGCTGGGGCTGGGATCTCGCTACTGCCCGCATTTTTGTCGCAGGATTTGGTCGATCAAGAGCGTTTGGTGCGTGTATTGCCCGGTTGGGAAGCTGAGGGAAATGAGCTATATCTGGTTTATCCAAGTCGTAAGCTGAACTCGCCTGCGCTCGACCGCTTCATTGAGGTTGCATTAAGTCACCGCGCTTTTGCTCAATACAATCAGGCGCTACGCGATTAGTTGGCAGGCGATGAGAGATAAAAAAGGCTCCCTTTGACAGTAATATCGTTTACTAAAGCTCGATTTTAGGGGGAGCACACCGATGGGGTCGTAGCGGCGTAAGCCGCCGGAGCGCCCCGCGGTGTGGTAGACCCGTGTATCTCGATCTTTTGAACGACATTACTCCTTGATAGGAGCCTTAATCACAGAGACTAAAACTATTTAGTCATCTTTTTGTATTTAATACGGTGCGGTTCTAATGCTTCAGCGCCCAAGGTGCGTTTTTTGTATTCTTCATATTCGGTGAAGTTACCTTCGAAGAATTCAACTTTACCTTCATCCTGATAATCCAGAATGTGGGTGGCGATACGGTCAAGGAACCAACGGTCATGGGAAATAACCATCGCGCAGCCTGGGAATTCCAATAAGGCGTTTTCTAAGGCGCGCAGAGTTTCGATGTCGAGGTCGTTGGTCGGTTCATCGAGCAGCAACATGTTGCCGCCAACCTGCAGCAGTTTCGCTAAGTGCAGACGACCACGTTCACCGCCGGACAGTTCGCCTACGCGTTTGCCCTGATCGACGCCTTTAAAGTTAAAGCGACCGACATAGGCACGGCTTGGCATCTCAAAGTTACCGATGCGCATGATGTCTTGGCCGTTAGAGACTTCTTCCCAAACGGTTTTTTTGTCATTCATGCTGTCACGGAACTGATCTACCGATGCCAGCACGACGGTTTCGCCGAGATCGATATTGCCGGAGTCAGGCTGTTCTTTGCCGGAAATCATACGGAACAGGGTAGATTTACCCGCACCGTTCGGACCGATGATACCCACGATGGCACCTTTCGGCAGCGCAAAGGAGAGGTCTTCAATCAGCAGGCGGTCGCCGTAAGATTTTGACAGGTTCTGAACTTCCAGCACTTTGTCACCCAGACGAGGTCCTGGTGGAATGAACAGTTCGCTGGTTTCGTTACGCTTTTGATACTCAACGTTGTTAAGTTCTTCAAAGCGAGCCAAACGCGCTTTACCTTTGGACTGACGGCCTTTCGCGCCCTGACGCACCCATTCCAGCTCTTTCTCAATGGATTTACGACGCGCAGCTTCAGCCGAGGCTTCCTGCGCCAAACGCTGATCTTTCTGCTCCAGCCAAGAAGAGTAGTTGCCTTCCCATGGAATACCTTCACCACGGTCAAGCTCGAGGATCCAGCCCGCAACGTTATCTAAGAAGTAACGGTCATGGGTAATCGCAACCACGGTGCCTTCATAGTCGTGCAGGAAGCGTTCCAGCCATGCCACGGACTCGGCGTCCAAGTGGTTGGTTGGTTCGTCGAGCAGCAACATGTCTGGTTTTTCCAGCAGCAAACGGCAAATTGCCACGCGGCGACGTTCACCACCTGAAAGGTTAGCAATCTGTGCATCCCAAGCAGGTAAACGCAGCGCATCGGCGGCACGTTCTAGCTGATTATCCAAGTTATGGCCGTCGTGCGACTGAATAATCGCCTCCAACTCGCCCTGTTCTTTGGCTAACTTATCAAAGTCAGCGTCAGGATCGGCGTACAGCGCATACACTTCGTCCAAACGAGTCAGTGCGCGTTTCACTTCGCCAACGGCTTCTTCAACCGCTTCACGCACTGTTTGGTCTGGATTAAGTTTTGGTTCCTGTGGCAGATAACCGATTTTGATCCCCGGCTGTGGACGGGCTTCACCTTCGATTTCGGTATCAATACCGGCCATGATGCGCAGCAGCGTTGATTTACCGGCACCGTTTAGGCCCAGAACACCAATTTTGGCTCCGGGGAAGAAACTAAGGGAAATGTCCTTCAAAATGTGACGCTTCGGCGGAACAATCTTGCCGACGCGGTGCATAGTATAGACGTATTGAGCCACGGCTATATACTCCTTGATTTATAAGGGTTTTACCTCAGTCTCACGGATTCATGGGACAGAGGCGGGGCATAAGCATTTAAATGACGTTCTGTCATTGGCGCGACAGGGCATTTTATGAAGGCGGAGTTTAGCCCGTTTTCGATTTTTATCCCAGCCATCGTCGCATGACAGGGGCGTTTAACGCGTAAATTTTGTAGGTTATATTATGCAAATATAGGGCATTGGGTGTTTATTTCATCGTTCGGATAAATATTGAGTTAAGAATTTTCTTTCCTGTAGACCGCGTCCGCGTTGGTTTCTCCCCAAAATTACTACGGTTTATTCAAGAAGATTCAAAAATAGGTGTTGCTTATAAACCTAAGGCATGAGTAAATAGCGTCATCGGTTTGGAACACAGACCTTATGTGAAAGCAGTTTTAGTAAAGCAGTCCTCAGTTCAAGCGTTATCCTTAGATACCTCTTCTTCCGTGAGTCTCCTCCTAAGTGCACCCCATAAGCTAGCTCTGACGACGAACCTCGTTCGCTGCAATAATGTGGCTTAAAAAATTGAAAGGAAGTATCTAATGTCTAACAAAATGACTGGTTTAGTAAAATGGTTCAACGCTGATAAAGGTTTCGGCTTCATCTCTCCAGCTGACGGCAGCAAAGATGTATTCGTACATTTCTCTGCAATCCAGAGCGATAGCTACAAATCTCTGGACGAAGGTCAGACCGTTGAGTTCACTATCGAGAATGGCGCTAAAGGCCCAGCAGCAGCTAACGTAGTAGCGCTGTAATCTCTATAGTTTAGTATTGTTTACGATAGCGATGACGGCATAGACCTGAGCAGTTAAAGAATACTGAAAAGAAAAACCCGCCTTGAGCGGGTTTTTTTATGCCCAAAATTCACTATCCCTTTGTTTTCCATCCTCGGTTGTTTATGTTAGTGGCTAGGCAACCTAAACGTAAAAGTTGTGAAGAAAGGCAGGGGCTAACGGAATGCTCTGCTAAAATCGCTGTCTATGAGTGGTATCGGTTTAAAGCGAGGAAAGGTGAGATGGTCATGGCGGACAATTTGCGTGCTTGGGGTATAGGTTTATGTTTAGTCGCTGTGTCCGGGAGCAGTTTTGCTGACTCTTTGGATGCTCAGCGTCAGCGTTATTTACAGGTAAAGCAGGCATGGGATAGCAATCAGATGATGACGGTCAATCAGCTGATGCCAACGCTGCGCGATTATCCGCTTTATCCTTATCTAGAATACCGCCAGCTGACTCAGGATCTCGGTCAGGCTACAACGATTGAGATTAAAGATTTTATTGCTCGCAATCCGACCTTGCCTCCCGCTAAATCATTGCCTTCTCGTTATGTGAATGAGCTTTCTCGTCGTCAGGATTGGACAGGATTGTTGGTGTTTAGCCCTCAGCCTCCCAAACCTATTGCGGCTCGCTGTAATTATTACTACGCCCAGTACGCAACGGGCCATCAGCAAATTGCATGGGATGGCGCTCGTGATATCTGGCTAAGCGGCCAATCACTGCCCACCAACTGTGACAAGCTGTTTGAGGCGTGGAAAGCATCTGGCGATCAGACGCCGCTGACCGTGCTTGAGCGCATGCGGTTGGCTCTGAAAAAAGGCAATAACGGGCTGGTGAGCTTCCTAGCCAAGCAGCTTCCGCCTGATTATCAAACCATGGGTGACGCACTTGCCAGCCTTCAGGCCGATCCTCGCAATGTCGAGGCATTTGCGCGTAGCGTGGGGCCAACCGATTTTACCCGCGACGCAACTGAAATCGCATTCTCCAGCTTGGCGCGTCAGAACGCTGATGAAGCACGTGCGATGCTACCAACGTTGGTGCGACTGCAAAAAATTGGCGATAAACAGCGTCAGGCCATGGAAGATAGTATTGCGTGGCGCTTGATGGGCAGCGATGCCACCACCGATGATATTCGGTGGCGAGATAATGTGATTAAAAATAGTAATAGCGCTTCACTGATTGAACGCCGTGTGCGGTTAGCTTTAGGAAACGGTAATAAGCAGGAAATCCGCACATGGCTGGCTTTATTGCCGCAAGAAGTGCGTAATAAAGACGAATGGCGCTACTGGAATGCGAGCGTCATGATTGAGGACGGCAAACGCAGCGAAGGTGAAAGCATTCTTCGTTCGTTGACTCAGCAGCGCGGATTCTATCCGATGGTGGCGGCTCAAAAACTGGGTATTACATATCCATTGCAGGTGGAGGTTGCGGATAAGCCATCTTCCAAGCTTACCAACGATCCTGCGATCGATCGTATCCGTGAACTGATGTATTGGAATATGGATAACACCGCACGGAGCGAATGGGTTTCTCTCATTAGCAGTAAATCTAAACCGGATCAGGCGGCCTTAGCGCGTTATGCATTTGAGCAAAATTGGGCCGATCTCAGTGTTCAGGCGACGATCACCGCGAAACTATGGGATCATTTAGAAGAACGTTTCCCAATGGCGTGGCCGCAGCAGTTCCGTCAAGCAACAGAAGATAAAGGCATTTCTCAATCCTATGCGATGGCCATCGCACGTCAAGAAAGTGCTTGGAATCCGAAAGTCCAATCTCCGGTAGGAGCTAGCGGACTAATGCAGGTGATGCCTAAAACAGCTGAACACACGGCGCAAATGTTTAATTTGAGCAACTACGTCAACAGCAGCCAATTGCTCGATCCTATTACCAACATTCAGATCGGCACCAGCTATCTGGAATATGTGTATCAGAGTTTGGGACGTAACCGTATTTTATCGAGCGCAGCTTATAACGCGGGGCCATCTCGAGTCACTACGTGGCTCGGAAATACGGGTGGTCGCGTGGATGCAGTCGCCTTTATCGAGAGCATTCCGTTCTCTGAAACCCGTGGCTATGTGAAGAACGTTTTGGCTTATGATGCTTACTATCGTTACTTCATGAAGCGTCCAACCAAGATCCTGACCGATGCAGAATGGGAGCGCCGTTACTGATTTCTGTTCTGGATATCTTTGACTGCGCCAAGTTTATGGTATGCTGCCGTACTAGTTAATGAGTATTTTCTCACCAAGAGTATGGCAGCTAATCATGACAACGCGATCCCTGAATGATCCCGCGCTCAGCGCACAAGAGAATGATGACTGGCAACGCTTTGTTGAATTGCTACGGCAGGCGTTTGCCGAAGATTTGCAAGGCCCAATGCTACAGCTTTTTTTGACGCCGGATGAAAGAACAGCGCTGGCGACGCGGGTGCGAATTATCGAAGAGTTGATGAAAGGCGAGATCAGCCAGCGTGAGCTGAAAAGTCAGTTAGGCGCAGGCATTGCAACCATCACTCGCGGATCGAATAGTTTGAAAACGGCACCCGCAGACCTGAAACAATGGCTAGAACAGCAGTTACTGACAGATAAATAATACGGTGTTAAACGAATGACTATGCGATGGCTCGTTTGGGAGCCATCGTCAGATCGCTAGAGCGTCTAGTAAGGCGTATCGCTATTTTGCTTCAGCGCGTTTCTGGAAGATTTCATTATGAAAAGGGACCAGCGCTAAAACTAACGCTTGGTGATAAACACTGGTGCGTGTCAGTACGCCGTTGGTAAAAACACCGATAGCGCCTTCGCGACGGCCGATATCATTTGTGCCTGTGATTGCCTTCATTTCACTGCCTAAGGCTTTGCCTTCTGCGATGCCTTGCAGAATAGATTCCGGTAACATCAGGCTCGCTGAACGCGATTCTCCACGCATATGATGATTTTCAATCGTCATCCATGCGAAAGTCATATTCTCTTCAATACCTGCTTCGACACCGACCCAAAAATCAGCTTCAGGGCAAACTTGGCGTGCACACATCACTCTGTGGCGTGAGCCGGTTCGCGTTTCGTGATTTCCAATGGGTTGTTCGGGTACTCCGCTATTAACTTCAATGCCTTCAATGCGATACTGGTCATGACCAAAAACATCATCGAACGCCAGAGAAATAGCCTTAATTTTTGCGGGGTTGGTAGTTGCTGCTACAACATGGTACATATTATTTCCAGCTTCCTATTAGCGCATTTCTCGCAGTATACGGAAAAAGTACATGACACAGGTATATCTTATTCGCCACGGTGAAACCGAGTGGAACGCAGAACGCCGGATTCAGGGACAATCCAACAGTCCATTGACCGAGTTAGGAGAACTTCAAGCGCATCAGGTAGCGGCGCGTTTGAGCCAGATGGGGATCACGCATGTTATTGCCAGCGATCTGGGACGGACTCGCCAAACAGGGCAGGCCATCGCTGATGCCTGTGGATGTGAGCTTATCCTCGATCCGCGCCTGCGCGAACTGCATATGGGCGTATTAGAAGAGCGTTTGCTTGATTCCCTTTCCCCTGAGGAAGAGAAGTGGCGTAAGCAGATGGTTGATGGTACGCCAAATGCACGTATCCCAGACGGGGAAAGTATGGCAGAACTGGCCACGCGCATGCGCGCTGCCCTGAATAGCTGCCTAGATTTACCTGAGGGAAGTCAGCCCGCGTTGGTGAGTCATGGGATTGCCTTGGGGGCGCTGTTAGGGACTATCTTAGGATTACCACCACACGCTGAGCGACGTTTGCGCCTGCGCAACTGTTCGTTATCGCGGGTAGACTATCAGCAAAGTCCTTGGCTTGCGCCGGGATGGGTCGTTGAAAGTGCAGGTGATATCCATCATCTGGATAGACCTGCACTTGATGAGATCCAGCGTTAACCTTCTTCGCGACGGGTCGGAATCAGATACTCGCAGCAGATATGTTTAGGTGGTCGCTGCGAGGAATCCGTTTGTGGATGGAATCGCTCGATATCGTAACCTTTACGACGCACCAAATTTAGCGTTGGCAATGTGGTTCCGTAAAGGTTCAAGATAAATTCTTGAAATCCTTCTGCCGGGCCGTTATAGCAAAATTGGGCATATTCGCCGCCGAGAAGAGTTATAGACTGCACTTCTTTAGTGACATCAGGCGGTAAATGCTCAATCTCCAGCGCAGTGGTATACAACACTTCTTGCTCGTCGTCTTTATCCAAACTTGGGCGAGAGTGGTGTAAGCCATATAGAACCGGCGGGATGTTTTTCACATCGTGCAGGAAATCGTGCCAGAACTGGCTACGCAGTTCGGTACGGACTTTACTAATTTGCTCCAACGTACAGGTATAACATTGTGTGATGCCGACTAATGATATGCTTGGCAATGTTATAAACTCAGGTTGAATCAAATTGCTTAGACCGAGACGAATCGGTGGGCACATTCCGTAAGCATGCCAATCTTCCGCACGGCGATAAAGCGCAGGAGTTTGATTAAACTGCTTCTTAAAGGCGCGAGTGAAAGTCTGTTGCGAGTCAAAACGGTATTGCAGTGCGATATCTAAAATTGGGCGACTGGTCAATCGCAGTGCCACGGCGGCCTTAGATAAACGGCGTGCGCGTATATAGGCCCCAATGGCTTGACCAGTGACTTCTTTGAACATTCGTTGCAGGTGCCATTTAGAATATCCCGCTTTGGCTGCGACGTTATCGAGCGATAGTGGTTGGTCTAGGTGTCCTTCCAACCAGCTTAACAGGTCACGAATAATACTGGCCTGATCCATATAGCATCCTCAAAAGCAGTAATGATCGTATACAGCAACTAAACGGCATAATAGCAATTTTTTGCGCCTTAAACTTATATTAAGGTTTTTTCAGCGCAAAGAGTGCTATGCAGGTGTGAGCCGTGCTGTAAGATTTAGATCTTTTATATAGTATGTAATTGCGTTTGTTTTATTAATAACTGGCGTGATTATAATTATCCGAGGTACTTAGGTGAACAAATTTTTTGTAGGGTTATGTTTCACAATGACTGCGATGCTTTCTGCCGCTCACGCAGAACAGATCGGTTCAGTTGATACAGTGTTTAAAATTCTGGGGCCTGACCATAAAATTGTGGTTGAGGCATTTGACGATCCAGACATTAAAAATGTGACCTGCTACATCAGCCGAGCTAAAACGGGCGGCATTAAAGGTGGCTTGGGATTAGCAGAAGATACTGCTGATGCCGCGATCTCTTGCCAGCAAGTAGGGCCAATCGCAATAAGCGAAAAGATCAAGAATAAGAAATCTGATGGAGAAGTTGTTTTCCGTAAACGCACTTCATTGGTGTTTAAAAAACTACAGGTGGTCCGTTTTTACGATCCTGCTCGCAACGCTTTAGTCTATTTGACCTATTCCGACAAAGTTGTGGATGGTTCTCCGAAGAACGCCATCAGCGCAGTGCCTATCATGCCTTGGGCTACTGCCGAGACAAGCGTTCCAGCTGCCGCTGCGGCACAGTGATTTAACGTTGAATCATTTAGTAACAAAAAGGCCGACATTGCTGTCGGCCTTTTTCATTCTCTAACAAACGACTCTAGCGTTTGATTCGAGCCAGTAAGAAATCTTCGATTTCACCGGTTTTAATCATTTGTTTGTCGCCGCTGCGGCGATGCTTATATTCAATTTCATCGCTGTCGAGATTACGGTCACCGATAACGATGGTATGCGGTACACCAATTAGCTCCATATCGGCAAACATCACGCCTGGACGCTCTTTGCGGTCATCCATAATCACGTCGATACCTTTAGCGCGCAGGCTATCGTACAGAGATTCCGCCAGATCTTTCACGCGGAAAGATTTATGCATATTCATTGGCAGAATAGCGACTTGGAACGGTGCAATAGCGTCTGGCCAGATAATGCCACGGTCGTCATGATTCTGCTCGATAGCGGCGGCAACAACGCGTGTTACCCCAATTCCGTAGCAGCCCATTGTCATTAACTGATTACGGCCATCTTCACCTTGGACAGTCGCTTTCAAGGCTTCGGTATATTTAGTGCCGAGCTGGAAGATATGGCCAACTTCGATACCGCGTTTGATCAGCAAGGTGCCTTTGCCATCTGGGCTTGGATCGCCTGCAACCACGTTACGGATATCCGCAACCTGTGGCAACGGCAGATCGCGCTCCCAGTTGATGCCAAAGTAATGTTTACCGTCAATGTTTGCGCCTGCGCCGAAATCACTCATCATGGCAACGGTGCGATCAACCACTACTGGCACAGTCATATTGATTGGGCCTAAAGAACCTGGGCCCGCGTTAACAACCGCACGAATTTCAGCTTCGGTTGCAAACGTCAGTGGGCTGGCAACCATTTCCAGTTTTTCAGCTTTTACTTCGTTCAGTTCGTGATCGCCACGAACCAGAAGAGCAACTAACGCATGACCGCTCTCTTTGGTGGCATGAACCAGCAGAGTTTTAACGGTTTTTTCAACCGGCAGATTAAACTGTTCGGTTAATTCAGCGATAGTTTTGGCGTTTGGTGTATCAATGATACGCAGCTCTTCCGTTGGCGCAGCGCGTTCACCTTTAGGTGCCACGGCTTCAGCCAATTCGATGTTTGCCGCATAGTCAGATTCATTGGAGAAGATGACATCATCTTCACCGCTTTGTGCCAACACTTGGAATTCGTGGGAAGCGCTACCACCAATAGAGCCGGTATCCGCTTGAACTGGACGGAAATCCAAATCCATACGGCTAAAGATTTTGTTATACGCAGCAAACATCTTGTCGTAGGTTTCTTGCAATGATTCCTGAGACGTATGGAAAGAATAAGCATCTTTCATCAGGAATTCACGCGAACGCATGACGCCAAAGCGCGGGCGAACTTCATCACGGAATTTGGTTTGAATCTGGAAGAAGTTCAGTGGCAGCTGCTTATAAGAGCTGATCTCATTGCGCACCATATCGGTGATAACTTCTTCGTGGGTTGGACCCAATACAAATGGACGTTCGCCGCGATCGACGAAGCGCAGCAGCTCAGGGCCATACTGTTCCCAACGACCGCTTTCCTGCCACAGATCCGCAGGCTGAACTACGGGCATGGACACTTCGATTGCGCCGGCGTTGTTCATCTCTTCACGGACGATGTTTTCAACTTTTTTCAGAACACGCAGACCGGTAGGCATCCAGGTATAAAGACCTGAGGCCAGTTTGCGGATCATACCGGCACGTAGCATCAGTTGGTGACTGATAACTTCGGCGTCGGCTGGAGTCTCCTTCAGAGTGGAGAGCAGATATTGGCTTGTACGCATGTGTATTGTTCCGTTAGAACGCAATATGTATCAGACCGTCGGGAAAGGCGGCCAAAATAAAGAAAAGTGGCTTAGTTTACCAGCGACGGCGAGTTGTCAAAAGAGAAGGGCATGAAATTCTAGACTGAATTCAGGTCGATCACTTCGGTTATGCCATTTTTCACCTGCCAACGCACGTTAAAATCGAGCAGATGCACGGCATAAATGCGATCTTCGCGCTCTCCTTTGCGGTAGGCCGGACGAGGATCCTGCGCCAGCACCTGTTGGATAAATCGCTGCAGATGAGGATAGCGCTGCTGGTGTTGTTGAATTTGCTGCTGAGCAATGTCCGAGAAACTAACGGGCATATCTGCTTGAGGTGCGTCTTGAGCGAAACCACCGCGAGCCTGAGGCTGGCTTTCAGCAAAAGGCAGGTAAGGCTTGATATCGATGATTGGCGTGCCGTCGACCAAGTCGAGGCTGCCCAGCGTTAATATCACTTTGCCGCCTTTGGTATCGATAGATTTTAGCTCAACTAACGACATGCCAATTGGATTAGGGCGAAACGTGGAGCGTGTGGCGAAAACGCCCATGCGTGCATTTCCCCCTAAGCGTGGCGGGCGAACCGTGGGGCGCCATCCACCTTCCATCGTTTGATGAAAGACAAAAACGATCCACAAATGGCTAAACTCTTCGAGGCCACGTACCGCTTCGGGCTGGTTGTAAGGTGCAACAAGCTCCAGCTCGCCGCCTCCGTCCTCAATGAGCCCTGGCTGTCTAGGGATGGCAAATTTCTCTTTATAAGGAGAGCGAATAATCCCGATCGTATCGAAGGTAAACTGACTCATTGCTTGGAAACGTTTAGCGCAGAACCTTTACACACCGCTTGTTGGTAGCAACCTTGCACATCGGTGACCACTTGGCATTGATGTAGTAACACCGCATTTGCTTTCATGGTTGAAGCTTTAATCTGCATACGCTTGCGCGCTGTAGTCAGATTCGGTGGCGAATCTTGCTCTGTTGCTTGGCAAACACTGCCTGCCACTTCACCTAAATCACGGAAAGGTTTGCCCACCAAGTCTTCGGCATTGTCATACACTTTTACCGGACGCGGTTTCGGCTGGGTCGGCTTGGTGGTTTTTGTTGTGCTTACCTGTGCTTTTGCCGGTTGAACGGGCGTTGTATTTTCTGATTTCGAGTGCAGTAAAGAACAACCGGACAAAGCCAAAGTGGCAGCGAGCAAGCATAAAGGTAATGCACGCATAAATGTTTCCTGATTTTTATAAAAGTGAGTGCTATTGAATCAAGGTATGACAGAAATGACAAGACGGGCAATCGCCCGTCTTGAAGATATTACGTACTATAACTGCGAGAGGCAATTACCAGCCTTTAACTGCGCCACCGTTAAAGATTTTATTGGCAGCGTTGTAAACTTCATCAGACTGATAAGCCTGAACGAATTTCTTCACGTTCTCTGCATCTTTATTGTCTTCACGAGCCACGATCAGGTTTACGTATGGAGAATCTTTATCCTCAACGAAGATACCGTCTTTGGCTGGAGTCAGGCCGATTTGGCTTGCATAGGTAGTGTTGATAACCGCCAGAGCAATTTGCGCATCGTCCAGTGAACGTGGCAATTGTGGTGCTTCCAGCTCAACCAGCTTCAGTTTTTTCGGGTTCTCGGTCACGTCCAACACGGTTGGCAGTAAGCCAATGCCGTCTTTCAGTTTAATCAGACCCACTTTTTGCAGCAGTAACAGTGAACGGCCAAGGTTAGTTGGGTCGTTTGGTAAGGCAACCTGAGAGCCATCTTGCAGTTCGCTCAGAGATTTGATTTTCTTCGAGTAGCCCGCAATTGGGTAAACGAAGGTGCTACCGACTGGAACCAGTTTGTAGCCACGATCTTTGATTTGCTGATCCAGATAAGGTTTATGCTGGAAAGCATTCGCATCAATATCGCCTTTGCTCAAGGCTTCGTTTGGCAGAACGTAGTCGTTAAATGTAACCAGCTCAACGTCCAGACCGTATTTGTCTTTGGCAACTTTCTGTGCAACTTCGGCAACCTGCTGCTCTGCCCCGACAATAACGCCCACTTTAATATGATTGGGATCTTTTTCTTCCTGACCACAGCCCGCCAGCGCCAGAGAACCCAGAAGTGCGCCAACGACAGCAATCGACTTAAACTTTAATGACATACCCTTATCCTTCTTTTGACTTGTTCTTGAGACATTGTTGTTGAGACGTTGTTTTGAAACATCGTTTGGCGCGCCATAGCGAGCGCCGTTTTTATTATTAGACTGCTTTATTTGCGGCTGACCGCTTTAACAATGCGATCGCCACTAAACTGGATCAGATACACTAAAATCACTAACAATACTAATACCGTATTCATCACGGTTGCGTTATATCCGATATAACCATACTGATAACCAATCTGTCCTAGACCGCCAGCACCGACTGCGCCGCCCATTGCTGAGTAGCCAACCAAGGTAATCAATGTGATGGTTGCCGCATTGACCAAGCCTGGAAGCGCCTCCGGTAATAAGATCTTGTTGATGATTTGCAGCGGCGTTGCGCCCATGGCTCGTGAAGCTTCAATCAGCCCTGTCGGGATTTCCAATAGCGCATTTTCGACCATGCGAGCAATAAACGGTGCTGCGCCAACGGTCAATGGCACTAATGCTGCCTGCAAACCGATAGACGTTCCTACGATGACGCGGGTAAAAGGGATCATCCATACCAAGAGAATAATGAACGGTATGGAACGGAAGATGTTAACCAACGCGGAAAGCAGGTTATACAGCTTGGCGTTTTCCCAAATTTGTCCCGGACGCGTTATGTAAAGAAGCACGCCGACGGGTAGACCGATAACAAAACCAAAGAAGCCGGATACAAAGGTCATGACGACGGTTTCCCAAATGCCTCGGCCCATTAACCACATCATTGCCTCAGACATAACCCAGTACCTCTACTTTTACCTGATGATTCTTGAAAAACTCAATAGCAGATAACGCATCCGCGTCATCACCGTGCAGCTCGGCTAACATCACGCCAAATTTAACGCCGCCGGCATAATCCATTTGAGAACTTAAAATACTGATATCGACATTAAAACGACGAACGGCCTGAGAGATTAACGGTGCGTCGACGGACTGGCCGGTAAATTCAAGGCGCAACAGCGGCTGCGTATCAGGTTTACGATCTGGTGTCATGCGAGCAGCAAAATCGTCTGGAATATCTAAATGCAGTGTGGAATGAATAAACTGCTGCGCGAGTGGTGTTTTTGGATGGGAGAACACTTCGCCAACGGTGCCTTGCTCAATCAGTTGGCCATCGCTAATTACGGCTACCTGATCGCAAATGCGCTTCACTACATCCATTTCGTGAGTGATTAGGAGAATTGTCAGACCCAAACGGCGGTTAATGTCTTTCAGCAGTTCCAGAATGGAGCGCGTGGTTGCAGGATCAAGCGCGCTGGTGGCTTCATCACACAGCAGGACTTTTGGGTTGCTGGCTAATGCACGCGCAATTGCCACGCGCTGTTTTTGCCCGCCAGACAGGTTTGCGGGATAGGCATCTCGTTTATCGCTTAGGCCGACCAAATCTAATAGCTCACTGACGCGACGCGTGATTTCACTACGCGGCGTGTTATCTAATTCCAACGGCAGAGCGATGTTCCCTGCAACAGTTCGCGATGAGAGCAAGTTAAAGTGCTGGAAGATCATGCCGATCTGACGGCGCGCTTTGGTCAATGCGCTTTCAGAAAGTGCAGTCATGTCCTGATCGCCAACCAAAACGGTACCGCTGGTTGGGCGTTCGAGCAGGTTTACGCAACGAATCAGTGTACTTTTACCGGCACCGGATGAACCGATGACGCCATAAATTTGCCCGGCAGGGACGTGTAATGACACGTCAGACAGCGCTTTAATCTGGCGCTGACCCTGCTGAAAAACCTTGGTGATATTTGTAAGTTTAATCATTTTTATATTTTTACTTTTGGTGTTGCCCGTGGCAGATAAAAAGCAAACTTTGGGAAAGCCCAAAGTATTGAACTAGATGTTAAGGCGTCTAGACGTCTAAGTCAACAGATGTCGAGTGCGCTTGAGGCTCTCCCTTTCATGTAAATCGTGCGATACTGAGGGCATCTAACGCCATAAGGAGTGAATATCTGTGGCCCAGCTTGTTCCCGCAATTTTTTTAGATCGTGATGGCACGATTAACGTCGATCACGGATATGTCCATGAAAGCGATAACTTCCAGTTTATAGATGGCGTCATTGACGCCATGGCTGAGCTGAAAAAAATGGGGTATGCCTTAGTATTGGTCACGAACCAGTCCGGTATTGCTCGCGGTATGTTTACCGAAGATCAGTTTATGCATCTCACCGAATGGATGGATTGGTCTTTGGCGGATCGCGGCGTTGATTTGGACGGCGTTTATTACTGCCCGCATCACCCCGAGGGAAGTGTAGAAGAATTTCGTCAGGTATGTGATTGCCGCAAGCCACAGCCTGGTATGCTGTTATCCGCTAAAGAAGAGCTAAATATCGATATGAGTGCTTCTTATATAGTAGGCGACAAAATAGAAGACCTACTCGCGGGTGAAGCGGCTAGCGTGGGGACTAAAGTATTGGTTCGCAGCGGTAAACCCGTGACCCCAGAAGCTGAGGCCAAGGCGGATTTCGTGATTAAGAGCCTTGCTGACTTGCCAAAAGCGATAAAACAGCGGGTTTAGTGCACTAAATGGCTGAAAATAAGCCAAACAGAAAAAAAAGTGTAATTAGGGGTTGTCAGCCCGTGAGAACTCCCTATAATGCGCCTCCATCGACACGGAACATGTGAATCACTTCACACCGTATCGGCGGTCT
>NZ_FMIQ01000051.1 GCF_900095695.1 Hafnia alvei
GCTGGCGGGCGGAATATTACACAAAGGTGTCATAAACAACAGGCGCACGAAACCTCACCCCAAATCCCTAACCGTATGCACCATATAATTCACATCCACGTTCGGTGCCAGCTTGAACTTATCCGTCAACAGGTTGTAGTGCAGCCCGGTCATATTACGTTCGCGCAGCGGGGTTTCGTCGATCCAACCGATTAACTCAGCAGGGCGGATGAATTTTTTCACGTCGTGAGTTCCCTTTGGCACCATCTTTAATACGTATTCAGCGCCAATAACCGCCATCAGCCAGGCTTTGTTATTGCGGTTAATGGTCGAGAAGAAAACGTGTCCGCCGGGTTTTACCAGCTTGGCGCATGCCAGAACCACGGAGCGCGGATCGGGAACATGCTCCAGCATTTCCATGCAGGTCACAATATCGTACAGTCCAGCATGAACGTCGGCGTGCTGTTCAACGGTTTCTTGAACGTAGGTGACTTTGATACCGGTTTCCAGTGAATGTAAACGGGCGACCTGTAAGGGCTCCGCGCCCATATCTAATCCAGTGACATCCGCACCTTCGCGCGCCATGCTTTCAGCCAGAATGCCGCCGCCGCAGCCAACATCGAGGATTTTCTTACCAAATACACCGTCGGCGCGCTGCTGAATATAGTTCAGGCGCAGAGGGTTAATACGGTGCAGTGGTTTAAATTCGCCTTCGAGATCCCACCAGCGTGACGCCACGGCTTCGAATTTAGCGATTTCCTGATGGTCTACGTTTTGTTCAGACACCGAACACTCCTTCTAAGATATTTCTGGCAGCGTGAATCATTCACCGGAAAATAATTTTTTGAGAAAAGTACTGCTGTGGATTATACAGATTCTTGGCGAAATGAGGTTAATTCCGCCGTGCATTGAAAAGCGCACAGGGTTTCGCACTAAATCCGGCTTTATGATATAATTCGCGGTCTTTGTCATCGTGTATGCGCTTTGATCTATTCGATGAATATACCCAAGGGTGTCTGTTAGGGTAGCGGCAGCAGATGAATCATCAGAAGTCAGTAGAGGGATAGCAGCTCCATGAGCGACCTTGCCAGAGAGATTACGCCGGTCAACATCGAAGAAGAGTTGAAAAACTCGTATCTGGATTACGCCATGTCCGTTATCGTCGGGCGTGCGCTGCCGGATGTTCGTGATGGACTGAAGCTAGTTCACCGTCGCGTTCTGTTCGCGATGAATGTATTGGGCAATGACTGGAATAAAGCATATAAAAAATCGGCCCGTATCGTCGGGGACGTTATCGGTAAATACCATCCACATGGTGATAGCGCGGTATACGATACTATCGTTCGTATGGCTCAGCCGTTCTCGCTGCGTTACATGTTGGTTGATGGACAGGGTAACTTCGGTTCTGTTGATGGCGACTCCGCCGCAGCAATGCGTTATACCGAAATCCGCATGTCCAAAATTGCTCACGAACTGTTAGCGGATCTGGAAAAAGAGACCGTTGATTTCGTGCCTAACTATGACGGCACCGAGCAAATTCCAGCGGTGCTGCCAACCAAAGTTCCAAACCTGCTGGTGAACGGTTCTTCCGGTATCGCCGTAGGTATGGCAACCAATATTCCTCCACACAACCTGAATGAAGTGATCAATGGCTGCTTGGCCTATATTGATGACGAAAACATTACGGTTGAAGGCCTGATGCAGCATATCCCTGGCCCGGATTTCCCAACAGCCGCGATCATCAACGGTCGCCGTGGTATTGAGGAAGCGTATCGTACCGGGCGCGGCAAGGTGTATATCCGTGCCAAAGCCGAAGTTGAAGCGGACGAAAAAACCGGCCGTGAAACCATCATCGTGCATGAAATTCCTTATCAGGTGAACAAAGCTCGCCTGATTGAGAAAATTGCCGAGCTGGTGAAAGAAAAACGTCTGGAAGGCATCAGCGCCCTGCGCGATGAGTCTGATAAAGACGGTATGCGTATTGTTATTGAAATCAAACGTGACGCCGTGGGCGAAGTGGTTCTGAACCACCTGTACTCACTGACGCAAATGCAGGTGACGTTTGGTATCAACATGGTGGCGTTGCATCAGGGACAGCCTAAACTGCTGACGCTGAAAGATTGCCTACAGGCATTCGTGCGCCACCGCCGCGAAGTTGTGACTCGTCGTACCATCTTTGAACTGCGTAAAGCGCGCGATCGTGCGCACATCTTGGAAGGTTTGGCGATTGCGCTGTCGAATATCGACCCAATCATCGAGCTTATCCGTCATGCGCCAAACCCTGCAGAAGCGAAAGCGCTGCTGGTTGCACGTGGCTGGGCGCTGGGCACCGTTGCAGCCATGCTGGAACGTGCCGGTGATAACGCTGCGCGCCCTGAATGGTTAGAGCCAGAGTTCGGTATTCGTGAAGGTCATTATTATCTGACTGAACAGCAGGCTCAGGCGATCTTGGATCTGCGTTTGCAGAAACTGACCGGCCTTGAGCATGAGAAGCTGCTCGACGAATACAAAGATCTGCTAGAACAGATCGCTGCGCTGATCTTCATTCTGGAAAGCCCAGATCGCTTGATGGAAGTGATTCGCGAAGAATTGATTGCGGTTCGTGATCAGTTTGGCGATGCGCGTCGTACCGAAATTACTGAAAACACTGCTGATATCAACATCGAAGATTTGATCTCGCAGGAAGACGTCGTTGTGACCTTGTCGCATCAGGGCTATGTGAAATATCAGCCTCTGACCGACTACGAAGCACAGCGTCGCGGTGGTAAAGGTAAGTCCGCAGCACGTATTAAAGAAGAAGACTTCATTGACCGCCTGCTGGTGGCCAACACGCACGATACCATTCTGTGCTTCTCAAGCCGTGGTCGTTTGTATTGGATGAAGGTCTATCAGTTGCCTGAAGCGAGCCGTGGTGCGCGTGGTCGTCCGATCATCAACCTGCTGCCGCTGGAAGCCAACGAACGTATCACCGCTATTCTTCCGGTGCGCGAATACGAAGAAGGTCGTCACGTCTTTATGGCAACCGCGAGCGGTACCGTGAAGAAGACTGCGCTGACCGATTTCAGCCGTCCTCGCAGCGCGGGCATTATTGCCGTGAATCTGAACGAAGGCGATGAGCTGATTGGCGTTGATCTGACCGATGGCAGCAACGAAGTGATGCTGTTCTCTGCGGCCGGTAAAGTGGTGCGTTTCCCAGAAAGCCAAGTGCGTTCTATGGGCCGTACCGCAACGGGCGTACGCGGTATCAACCTCAACGGTGAAGACCGCGTTGTATCACTGATCATTCCTCGTGGCGAAGGCGATATCCTGACCGTGACCGAAAATGGTTACGGTAAGCGTACCGGCGTAGCAGAGTACCCAACCAAGTCCCGTGCGACTCAGGGGGTTATCTCTATCAAGGTCAGCGAGCGTAATGGTAACGTGGTTGGCGCTGTTCAGGTCGACGAATGCGATCAGATTATGATGATCACCGATGCTGGCACGTTAGTACGTACCCGCGTTTCTGAGGTGAGCGTTGTTGGTCGTAACACCCAAGGTGTTACGCTGATCCGCACCGCAGAAGACGAGCATGTGGTTGGCTTGCAGCGTGTTGCTGAACCCGAAGAGGACGATGAAGTCCTTGATGGTGAAGAGGCCGCAGCGGTTGACGGCGATATCGCTGATGTCGCAGACGATGCTGAAAGTGTTGATGATGCGTCAGAGTCTGATGATGAAGAGGGCGACGAAAACGCCTAATTGCTAGCGTTTCGTTGACTCGATAAAAAGCCAGTGCAGATGTTTGTACTGGCTTTTTTTATCTCTAGTGACTAGTGTGATACATGCATGTAGGCCTTTCGTTTAACAGTCCGTTTTCTGCTATGGTAATCCTTTGAAATATCTAGCCTCTTTCCGAACAACGCTGCGAATTTCACGTTATCTATTCCGATCGTTGGCGCTGATGCTGTGGATCTTGGGCGCTTTGCTGACCACGTTTTATATTCTCAATGAATTTCATGAGAAAGAGTCGGACATCCGCCAAGACTTCAACCTGAATTTTGATCAGGCGCAGGGGATGATCAAGCACTCCTCAAGCATTATGCGCGATATTCGCTATATCGCAGAAAATCGACTGAGCTGGTCTGTGACTGGGCTAGATATGATCAACGGCGTATTTAGTGGAAAGAATACGCTGCCGCCGCTGACGCCCATTTTCCCTGAGTCTGATTGCCAGTTACTTAGCGATAATTACCAGAACTCGTTAGAGTCGCTTAGTAATTTCATCAACTATTGGAAAGAGAATTTCGTTGCGGCGTATGACTTAAACCGAATCTTCTTTATCGGCGGCGACAGTTTGTGCTTGGCTGATTTTGGTATTCGCAATACGCCACTCGACCAAAGCAATGTGTTCCGCAATTTACATCAGCGTATTTTGATGTTCCAAAACAGCAATAATAAAGAGAAAGAACATACGCTGTTCTGGGTGATCCCCGGAACCCAAAATGACGTGGGCGCGCTTTATGTTATTACGCCGGTTTACATCGCCAACAAACTGGAAGCGCTGCTAGGCACCGAGCAAAATATTCGCTTGGAGGATTTCACGAATCCTTCAACGCTGCCGGTAGGCGTCACATTGTTGAATGAAAATAATGACGTATTAATGACCTATACCGAAAATGGCGGGGAACAGCCGGCTCTTTCAGGTATTCCAAACGATGATAACTATTTTGGCTATAACAGCGGCTATGACACCCTGTTGCTGAAAAAGAAACTGAGCCCGTCAGGGTTAAGCATTGTCTATTCATTGCCAACCAGCGTATTGCTCGAGCGGTTTAATCTACTGCTGATTAATGCGGTGATCCTAAACTTAATCAGTGCACTTATTCTCATTGTGCTGACGTGGTTATTTGAGCGCAAAATGTTTTCTCCGGCAGAAAATAATGCGTTTCGTCTGGAAGAACATGAGCAATTTAACCGTAAAATTGTCGCATCTGCGCCAGTTGGCATCTGTATTCTGCGGATTAAAGACGGTAGCAATATTCTGAGCAATGAATTGGCGCATAATTATATTAGCCTGTTCACCTCTGAAGACCGCCATCGGATCACGCGTATTATCTGTGAACAGCCGAGTAGCGTGGTCGACGTTATTACCAGTCAGAACCAAAATCTGCAAATTAGCTTTGTTCACTCCCGCTATCGCAATGAGGATGTGGCGATTTGCGTCATGATTGACGTAAGCGCGCGCGTTAAAATTGAAGAATCATTACAAGAGTTAGCGAATGCCGCCGAACAGGCCAGCCAGTCGAAATCAATGTTCTTGGCAACGGTAAGCCATGAGCTGAGAACGCCGCTGTATGGCATCATTGGCAATCTCGACCTGCTACAAACTAAGTCGCTGCCGGAGGAGACTCAGCGCCTGCTCGCGGCAATGAGCAACTCTTCTGGTCTGCTGCTTAAAATCATCAGCGATATTCTCGATTTCTCCAAGATAGAATCCGAACAGCTCAAAATAGAGCCGGGGATCTTTGAGCCGCGTAAGGTGATCCCGCATATTATCGGCAACTATTTGCCGCTGGTGGTGCGCAAGCGTTTAGCGATGTACTGCTTTATTGAGCCTGAAGTACCGGATTCCGTGGCTGGCGATATCATGCGTATTCAGCAGGTACTGTCGAATTTATTAAGCAACGCGATCAAATTTACCGATACGGGCTGCATTATTCTTCAGGTGCGGGTACAGGATTTCTATCTCGAATTCCGCGTACGTGATACCGGTCTAGGCATTCCGTTCCGCGATGTGATGAAGCTGTTCGATCCATTCTTCCAAGTAGGAACCGGTGTGCAGCGCCATTTCCAAGGAACAGGTCTGGGTCTGGCCATTTGTGAAAAATTGGTCAGCCTGATGGATGGCGATATTGCCGTGGAATCGGAGCCGGGAATGGGCAGCATATTTACCGTACGTATTCCGATGTATCAGGCCGTGGAATCAGCGCCTGAAATTACAGCATTAGCCCAAAAAGCCGTTTGGCTTGAGATCCACAACGCGCGTCTGGAAGGTTATCTACTGAAACTCCTGACGATGGCGGGTGCAGATGTTCGCCTGTGCAGCGCCAGCGAACGCTGCGACGAGCAGGGGATTTTGATTTCAGATCATGATATTACCCTGAACACGCCGGTTAAGACGCATATACGCCTATCCGCAGAATATATAGGCCACGCTAAGCGTAACGAAGATGGCTCATGGGTGCTCAGCACGGCGGCTCCGCTGGAGTTGCTGAGTATTCTACGTCGCATCTTTGTGCCAGAAGACACGGCATTACTCCCCGATCTTTCTGAAGATAATGTCCCTATTGAAGTCAAAGATTACAGCGATGTGCATATCCTGATCGTCGACGATCATCCGATCAACCGTCGTTTACTGGCCGATCAGCTGATTTCATTGGGATACCAGTCGGTCTCAACGGCGAGCGATGGTTTGGATGCATTAGGCGCACTGGCGAAACAGCTGGCCGATATCGTGCTTACCGACGTTAACATGCCAAACATGGACGGTTACCAACTCACTGCGCGTCTGCGCCAGCAAGGCCGCACCGCGCCAATTATCGGCGTAACGGCGAATGCGTTGGCGGAAGAGCGGGAACGCTGTATTCAGGTCGGGATGGATAGCTGTTTGTCGAAGCCGGTGACGCTAGAAGAGTTACAAAAATCACTGTATCATTTTGCTGAGGTGGTGAGGAAGGGAAGGCTAAAAAGTGATTAATGGAGAGGTATAAGGTTTCTGTCAGCCTAGGTTTATAGGTGCCGCTGTAATATTTCGTACGCCTAAAGCACCGAAATCTGCATATGCATCGCGCATGCGTCCGAGTCGGGGGGCCTGTCGCTGCCCCCCGACACCCCAGCGTGGCACCGTCCTTCAGCCTGCTTCGCAGGTACCCGAATGTCGTCATTCCGGCTTTAACGGAACGAACGGCAATCGCCATCCTGGCTCCTCCGTTCTTTCGCCGACGTCCCTGTCGGCGAATCCTAGCCTACATTCCTCTATTCGGCTGAAGAACAACGTGCCGGAAAAGGCCAACACCCAAAGAGAAAATTTGGCCTGAGTTTAAGTCTTGGTAGGGAGAGCCGGCGCGACAGGGATGTCGTGACGGAGTTTGGGGCGCCCTGGATGGGCGATACCAAACCGTAGCGGAGATTGCATCTCGGATAAAAGAGCGCGGGTTAAGGGTGGACGCTCTGATCCACCCTTATCGGTCGCCTACGCCAGTAGTTTCATGGAATGCAGATTCTGATTGGCGAACGAAACCTTGCACCGTTCCGGCATAATGCCATATTGAGACTCGGTCTAAACTTAGTCTTTATCCACCGACATAATATTGACGGAAGAAAGATAGTTCAGCAGCGCAATATCGTTATCGACGCCCAGTTTCAGCATGGCTGATTTCTTCTGGCTACTGATAGTTTTAATGCTGCGGTTTAGCTTTTTGGCGATTTCTGTTACCAAGAAACCTTCGGCAAATAAGCGCAATACTTCGCTTTCTTTGGGTGACAAGCGTTTGTCGCCATAGCCACTCGCGCTAATTTTTTCCAGCAGTTTGGACACGCTTTCTGGGGTGAATTTCTTGCCTTTCTGCAATGCAGCCAGAGCTTTTGGTAAATCAGCTGGCGCGCCTTGCTTAAGAACAATCCCTTCAATATCCAATTCCAGAACCGCACTTAAAATTGCAGGGTTATTGTTCATGGTGAGAACAATAATGGACAGGTGCGGATAGTGGCGCTTGATATATTTAATCAAGGTAATGCCATCGCCGTATTTGTCGCCCGGCATGGAAAGATCGGTGATCAGTACATTCGCATCCAGCTTAGATAAGCTATTGATTAATGCCGTTGAGTCTTCAAATTCCCCGACAACGTTAACCCATTCGATTTGTTCAAGTGACTTCCGAATACCGAATAGGACAATTGGATGGTCATCAGCAATAATTACATTTAGGTTATTCATGTTGTTGGCTACCTAGTAGAAGCAGTCGGCTGACAAAAGTATCAATCTGACTGATCAAAATCTTTATATTTGTTACATCGCTTTCTTTAATGGCGAGTTCTAACTGTTCACATAGAGTTTTGCCGGTGGGAATATTAAGCATGGCAAAAACACCTTTAAGTCGGTGCGCAGTCAGAGAAAGCGGGGATAAATCACTCCGTTCAGCTTCAGTATACAGTTTCTGTACATCTTCCGGTACTGTTTCCACAAACAGAGAAAAGTAATCCTTTGATTTAAAAGGAGAGCTATCAGATGAAGGATCTGCATTTTCAGCATATTCCGCATCGATTGGCGATTCTGTGACCGCAATCTGTTGCTCAATCAACAGCAAAATGGCGTCAATGAGCGGCTCGGTGAGGTTAAAGTTAGCCTTAATGCGATGCGGCGCGTACTCTTCAAAGCCGTCAATATCGGAGACTAACAGCAGGGTGTAATCTTCCGCACTTTCAGGCGCATCGGTGAGCGTAATATCATATTCTTCGTTGGCATCGCGGCCGTCGGCAATGATGGATGCGGCCCCAAAAGCAGCCAGTTTATGCGTGATCAGGCTACGAATTTCATCGGAGGTGATTTGCAGATAGGCGGTGATCCCATCGAGCAGCTTTTCCGACTCTTCTTCTGGATGCTCAACGGGATGCATGATGCAGCTAAAGCTGTAACGCGTTCCGATATCGTCTTTGCTTTGGATATCCAATCTGCCGCTCATGCGTTTACACAGCTGGGCGCAAAGATAGTAGGTCATTCCTGACCCTCTAGCGAAGCGATCGCTTTGCGGCTCACCGAGGTTTGGAAAGCGTAATCCATTGATCTCTTTATTGGATACGCCGGTTCCGGTATCGCTGAGCTCAAAGCAAATGTGGTCAGGAGACTCCGGTTTCTGCGTCACCTTCAGGGTGATTTTTCCATACACCGTGGTAATGATGGAATAGTGCAGCAGCATGGAAAGCACTTGTTCCAGCGAACGAATATCACCGATAAACTCTTTATCTGGATCAATATCCGTGTGGTTGATTAGCGTTAGCCCCTTGCGACGCAGCTCGGGTAAACTACGCTTTAGCAACTCATCGATGCGTTTGTTGAGGTTGAATGTTTCGGTCATCGGACGCCAGTCCCGATTCTCAATTTCGGTCAGCAGCGTAATTTCATCAATCAGAGCCTGCGCATGGCGTGTTTCGCCCCACAGTAAATCCAACAGGCGTGGATCATTTTTATTATTTTGAATATCAGCAACTAATTGCTGAATATTACTCATCGGCGCATTAAGCTCGCGGCTTAAATTAGTGGTCATGATTTTACGGGCGGTCAGATTTTTCTCATATTCGCTCTGCGCCTGTTTTAGTTTTTTGCTGACCATCATTTCTTTATCCAGATCGCGCATTAAGAACAGGGCAGATTTAATATTCTGCTGGCTGCGCACCATCTGGATTTCATACATTTCATTGTTGACCGTTGCCTGAATTCTGCCCTGATGTTCTTGAGCCATGCTGGCAATTTTGCTCAGGCTAAGGTGAGGCAACAGGTGATCGGCAATTTTGTTGCTGGCAACCACGGTATCGGTGTCAAAACGATAAATCAGCAGGCCAATCGGTAAATGGGTAATAATTTCCTGATTCATTTCCTGCTGGGCGCTAAGCTGGGCAGCCATGCGTTTTCCCGGACGAATATATTGGTGGCGCACGAAATAAAAGCCGGTGAATGACAGCACCAACACCAATAAATTAATCAGCACTAGCCAGAAATTATTCCTCAGCATATCCACGGTGAGCGTTGTCATCGGAATATTGAAATCGATCTTCAGCGGTGTGTTATACAGCGGGGCGCTGATCGTTAACCACGGCCATCTTAGCGTCGAGAAAGCCTCTGGCAGTTCTTCACGCGACATTAATTCTGACGGTGATTCAGGATTTTCCGTGATCAGGAATCGTTGAACCGGCAAATCACGCGGTAAAATATCGCCAATAGGTAGATCGAAAGCGACGACGGTAGCTAAATGCCCAGGGTTATTAAAGGTGGTGCGCAACGTGAAATAGTAGGAGTTCAGGAAACGGAATTTACGCAATCCCGAGAAACCTTCGCGTTCGTCTAATGAGTTAGACTGTTGCAGCATTTCGGTTTTCCGAGACTCGACCACGTTACCCAAATATCCCTCTTTATAACGTGCAGACAGATCTTTCATCGGCATCGTCGAGACCAAGATCAGGCTGTTATCCTGCCCGTTCAGGTAATACATGGAATAGGTGTCAGTTTCCGCGCCCCACAAAATATCGAGATAGTTTGACATGCGCAGCGCTAAATCGCTGGTGCTAGCGTCATGCTGACCAAAAATCAAGGCGTCGGTTTTATGGCGGCTCTTTTCCAATAGATAAATATCAGGGCGTAACCGAATCTCATTGACCGGAGAGGGCAGTTGCACAGAATTAGAAGCCGAAAGGTTGTCATACACCTGATAGGTCACAAAACGGTAGGTCTCGATACGCTTTTGCAACTGATCGGCAACCGTCGCCAACATGGTTTGCTTGCTGTTGATATAGGCATTCACATAGTTATAGCCATACAGCAAATTAGCCAGCACCAGCAGGAAAATAAACAGCATATAGCTGCGCGTGATCCCAGAGAGAGAGGCATCGGCACTATTGGATGATTCCTTCGGACTTAACATGATGCTGATCTAACCCTATCTAAGATGATGACATTGCGTCTGCGGCAAAGACTATGCCGCAGTATAGCAAGAGTCCTTATCCCCTTCATACTTGAAGCTGCTTATGCGTTGTCTAAGTGTTCGCTATGCAATCTTACGTCTAAACATTGCGTAGGCGGCGCTGCCGGTGGTTAAGGTAATCACCAGCAGTGGCCACAGGCTATGCCAGATAATATCGAAGCTCACGTCCTTCAAATAAAGCTCTTTGGTGATATCGGTGAAGTGCCGAACTGGATTTATCCATGTGAGATTTTGCAGCCAAACCGGCATATTTTCTACCGGCGATACATAACCGGACAGCAAAATCGCGGGCATCATAAACACAAACACGCCAATGAATGCCTGCTGTTGCGTTGAGCACAGCGAAGAGATCAGCAGACCAAACCCCACTAACGAAAGCCCGTAGACCAGCATAGTGAAGTAAAACAGCAAAAGAGATCCGGCAAACGGAATTTGGTAGGCAAAAATCCCGATCAGCAACACCACTGAGGCCTGAAACGTAGCGACAATCAGGGCGGGAATCGCCTTCCCAACGAATATTTGCCAAGTATTCAGCGGTGAAACCAACAGCTGCTCCAGCGTTCCCTGCTCGCGCTCGCGTGCCACCGACAGCGACGTTACGATTAACACGCCGATGGTGGTGATCATGGCAATCAGCGACGGCACCACAAACCATTTGTAATCAAGATTTGGGTTGTACCAGTTGCGTATGACGAGCTCGGAGTTTCTCTGGGCCAGATCGTGAGTGGATACAGGCTGTCCGCTGACAAGTTCTTGTTGATAGTCACGGACGATCTGCTGAACATAGTTTGCCGCGATTTGTGCACTGTTGGAGCTACGGCCATCCAAGATTATCTGTAACGGTGCCTGATGGCCTGACAAAATATCGCGCGAAAAATTGGCGGGGAAGCGGATCAGCAGCAGCGCTTTACGGTTATCAATGGTTGGAGCGATCTCCTGTGGGCTGTGCAGGAGCAGCACGTTGCTAAAGGCTTCGGCTTTGGCAAAACGCTGGGTGAGTTCTACCGACGACTGGCCGGTATCCTCGCTATAGATCGCGATGCTGGCGTTGGTGACATCCAACGTTGCGGCAAAAGGAAACAGCACCACCTGCAAAATGACCGGCATGATCAAAATGGCGCGTGTTTGTGGATCGCGCAGCAGCGATTGAAGTTCTTTAATGATTAATGTCCACAGCCTATAGAACATGAAAAATCCTCAATCCAGTCGGCGCTTGGTTTTCCACGCGGTAAGTCCGATAAAGACTACGGCAGAAATAATTAAAAACAGCAGGTTAACCATCAGCACGCTGCCGATATTACCGGCCAAAAATAGGGTTTGTAAGGTGCTGACAAAGTAGCGGGCGGGGATCACATAGGTCACGGCCTGAACAATGGCGGGCATACTGTCAATTTCAAAAATGAAGCCAGAAAGCATAACGGCAGGCAGAAAACCCGCGTTGAGTGCCACCATTGCGGCATTGAACTGATTACGAGTAATCGTGGAAATAAGCAGCCCCATCCCGAGTGTGCTGGCAAGAAACAGCGTGGTCATCACGAATAAAATCAGCAGCGATCCTCGGTAAGGAACCCCCATCACAAAGACGGCAACCGCCATGCACAGCGTCATGGCCAGCAGGCCCAGTACATAATAAGGCAGCAGTTTTGACAGCAGTAATTCGGTACGTGTTACCTGCGTAGACAGCAGTGCTTCCATGGTGCCGCGTTCCCACTCGCGGGCAATGACCAGCGATGTCAGGATGGCGCCGATAACCGTCATAATAATGGTTATCGCTCCAGGAATAATAAAGTGCTGGCTGATAGCGGCAGGGTTAAACCAATAGCGTAGCTGAACGTCGATAAGCGGCTTGAATTCTCCACCGTTATCAACGGCGCGCTGCTGCAACCATATCTGCCAAATGCCTTCCGCGTAGCCTTGCACAAAGTTTGCCGTATTTGGCTCACTGCCGTCGGTAATCACCTGAATAGGGGATTTTCCCTGCGGACGCGCCAGTTGTTCAGAGAAATCAACGGGGATGACGATTAGCCCACGAATTTTACCCGCCTGCATTTGCTTAATCAGCGCCTGTCGATTGTCGCTGACCGTGGCTGCGATAAAAGGTGAGCCAAGAAATGTATTGGTCAGATCGCGGGCGTCTTCTGACTGCTGCTCCATCAAAATACCCACGTGCAGTTTGCTGGAGTCGAGGTTGATGCCATAGCCAAAAATAAACAGCAATAGCAATGGGATCACCACCGCAATCAGCGCGCTGCTGGGATCGCGCAGGATCTGAGCCGTTTCTTTGCGGCACAGCGCGCGCAATCGCCGCCATGAAAAGTGAATACTGTTGACGCTTTCACTCATGCCGTCTGCTCCTTGTCGTAGCCCTGAACCAGTTCAATGAAAGCCTGTTCCATGGTTGGATTGGGATTGTCATCGCTGGCGACGCTGTGTTTGAGCTGATCGGGAGAACCGGCAGCAATGATTTTGCCGCGATAGACTAACCCGATGCGATCGCAATATTCCGCTTCATCCATAAAGTGTGTCGTCACCATCACCGTCACGCCTTTATCAACCATACCGTTGATGTGCAGCCAAAACTCTCGGCGGGTGAGAGGATCGACGCCTGAGGTGGGCTCATCCAAAAACAGAATGTCGGGCTCATGCATCAGTGAACAGGCCAGCGCCAGCCGCTGCTTAAAACCGAGTGGCAGAGAGTCCGGGGTCTGATTCAAAATGGGAGTGAAGTTAAACGCGTTGACCATGCCAGCAATTTTTTCCTTTTGCTGTTTCCCCTTCAGCCCGTAAACGCCGGAGAAAAACTTCAGGTTCTGCGCCACCGTAAGGTTGCCATACAGCGAGAATTTTTGCGCCATATAGCCCAGATGCTGGCGCGCCCGGCCTGAATCTGTTTTCAGATCCATACCCAACACCAGCGCTTTACCGCTGGTGGGTTTGAGAAGGGCGCACATCATTTTAAAGGTGGTGGATTTACCCGCGCCGTTTGGCCCCAGTAAACCAAAAATTTCGCCGCGTTTAACTTGAAAATCAACGTGATCGGTGGCGGCGAAATCACCAAATTTTTTGGTGAGCTGCTGGGCTTCAATCACGGTTTCGCTGGGATCAACTTTCACCTGCGGCATTATTTTTGCCAGTTCAGATTCATGATCTGGTCCGCCGCCTAACAGATCGATAAAGGCATCTTCAAAGCGCGGTTCAGCTTCCAGCAGTTCGGCGTCAGGCTGGTCTAAGTCATTTAATAATGCGTGGTGATCGACGTTATCCTTCAGGATAAGACGCAGGTATTTGCCTTGGATCACGCCGTCGCTGACCGAGGGCAAGCAGATGGCGCGCTGAAGTAATTTTCGATGTGAGATATTTTTAGCCCGCAGCAAAATGGTGCGCCCGGCCATACGTTGGGTAAGCTGCTGCGGCGCGCCGCTGTAGAGCAGCTGGCCTTCGTTCATCAGCAGAACCTCACGGCACTGTTCGGCCTCATCGAGATAGGAAGTGCTCCAGAGGATCAGCATCCCTTCATCGGCCAGCTCATGCACCATGCGCCAAAGCTCGCGCCGAGAAATAGGGTCGACGCCGACGCCCGGCTCATCAAGCAATAAAACCTTAGGCTCGCCGACCAGCGTACAGGCTAATCCTAGCTTTTGCTTCATGCCGCCTGACAGCTTACCCGCCAAGCGCTCGGTAAAACGGGTTAAATCAGTAAATTTAAGCAGGCGCTCGAAGGTTTTTCGCCGCTCCTCACCGATGACGCCGCGTAAATCTGCATACAGAGTTAGGTTTTCGATAACGGTGAGGTCTTCATACAGGCCAAATTTCTGCGGCATATAGCCCAAAATGGCGTGTAATTCGCTGTCCTGCGTGAGCGGGTCTAAACCCACGACGCTCACTGTGCCGGCGCTGGGTTTTAGCAGACCGGCCAGCATGCGGATCAGCGTGGTTTTACCTGCGCCGTCGGGGCCAACCAGCCCCATTACTGCGCCGCTGGCAATGCGCGTGGAAAGACTCGCGACCGCCGGTTGATCCATGCCCGCAAAACGTTTTTCTACGCCGTCGAGCACGATTTCATGTTGCGCACTCATCATCACATCCCTTAGCGTTTTGTTCCGTTATCGTTAAAACGTAAGGTCACTGGCATGCCCTGACGCAAGCTGTCATCGGCGTCGGTGACAATGACGCGCAGACGATAGACCAGCGCGGTACGTAATTCCGGCGTTTCGACGCTTTTCGGTGTGAATTCTGCGGTTGGCGAAACAAAGCCGATTTTGCCGTGGTAAGGCTTATCTGGGCGGCCATCGGTGTAGATTTCAATCTCGGCTCCCGGTATCGCACGGTTCAGATTTTCTTCGCTCACATAGGCGCGGATCCATACTGGACGGGTGAGTGAAACGCTAAATACGGTGCTGCCAGAGGCCAGCATGGTGCCGGGTTCAACGGCGCGAGTGAGAACGGTACCGGTGGAAGGTGCAAAGAGTTGGGTGTCTTTTAGGTTCAGTTCGGCCTGATCGGCTGCCGCCTGTGCCTGGGCTAAAGCGGCCTGCGCCTGTTCGATTTCCTGTGGGCGATTGCCGGTTTCGTACTGCGACAGTTTATCTTTGGCGGCCTGCAAATTGGCTAAGGCCTGATTACGTGCGGTTTTAGCATCTTCTAAATCATTGGCAGACGTGGCTTTACTGGCCCATAGGCCTTGCTGACGCTTTAAGTAGCTGTCGGCATAGCTGAACGCTGCCTGTTGTTGCGCCACGGCAGCGCGTGCTTGGGCAATTTCTTCTGAACGATATCCTGCTAGCAGCAAATCCAGCTGAGCCTGAGCGGCGGCCACATTGGCCTTGGCTTCATTAAGCGAGTTGATGAACGGGGCGTCATCGAGCTTTCCTAATAGCGCGCCAGGGGCGACGGCGTCGCCTTCATCTACGGCCAGTGAAGCTAAGCGACCACTTACCCGAAAACCAAGGTTAACGGTACGAATATCAACGTTGCCGTACAGCGTTAAACCCCGTTCTTCTTGGCTGCGGTAGTAATAAATGCTGCCAATCGCCAACGCGATAATCACTAAAACAGCAACGATTCCAACGAGTTTTTTGTTATTCATCACTCATCCCATCCGTAGTCGATTGCGCCGTTGACGAATAAGTCATACGCAATCCGTTCAGAAGTAAATCAATATGTTGTTGTAAAACTTGGTTAATCAGGTCGGCCTGTTCGGGGCCGATTGACTCCCATCCAGCCTGAATGCGGATCGTTTCACGTGCCATACGAAAAGCCAGCACTTCGCCTAACAGGGCGTGGGTATGCAGCGTTGTCACTGCGCTATCCGCAGGGAGTCCACTGTAACCCGCAACCAACTGTGTCATGAGACGATGCAGTGGCGCGATGCACTGTTGGTGAATCAGCGGATAGGCGGCCGTGGGCGCCAGCTGTTCACGTGACATAATTTGGCTGAGGTGCAGCGTTTCTGGCTGTGTCATCAGGTGGCAGAAGATAGCAAGCCCTCGATGAATGAAAGCTAAATACGCATCAGGTTTGGGGTCTTTCTGCAAAAGAAATAATGAACACTCTTGCTGTAGGGGGGCAAAAGCCTGACGGATAAAGTCGCTGATCCAACGAGCAACGGCGAGATAAAGCCCCTCTTTGGACTGAAAATAGTAGGTAATCGCGGCAATGTTTTGCCCCGCTTTTAAAGCGATATCGCGCGTCGTTGCGCCTTCCAAGCCCCGTTCACCAAACAAGGCAACGGCGGAGTCTATCAGTGCTTGCTTTGCCTGTTCGCCGCGAGAAGTCATCGGCGAATCTGATGGCTTTGTCGATGGTTTCATTTCAAGCTATAAAGTTAATCATATGATTGATTAACTTTAGGCGTTAAAGATATGGCTGTAAAGACCGATAACAAATAATTAGAAATTATGATTAGTGCGGCTAATAATGGATTTTATGAATGAATAAAATTACTAATCATTAACATTAAACATTTTATTTTTCGTCATGAAATTTTACTTTTAACATCATGTATTTGCTGGTAATAATTTTTTTCATAAAAAATCCGCTCAATGGGATATCGCTGGATTGTGTCTAAAGTGTGAGATGTAGTTAAATTTATGTAAATATCCAATTGCCTTAATATCAATCGTTGTTTATATATTTCTAAGTAAGAATTTATAATTTAGAAAGTATCTACACGTTTCGATTCTCTGTTTTTAAGTTTTTTAACCAGGTCAATGATTTCACAGCACGGCTTATCAGCTGGGCTGCGGCTAAGTTTGCGCTGCGTTCAGGCGCGCTTTATACACAGCAAAGTGATTGAAAGGAGTGGTTATGGCACAGTCAAATTTATCTTCTGGCGTATCTGCTGGTTCAGGAAGCGTTGATATTGTTACTCGTTCCAATGGGAAACAAATTGCTCAGTATGCTCAAGGAAATCGAGTAGTGACGTTGACAGAGTCTAGCGTGGTGAAAATCCACGGTGACTCTTCCTTAGTGGCCAGCTATGAGCGGCAGGGCAATGATTTGATTGTCCACATGAAAGATGGATCGACCGTGCGCTATCAACGCTTTTTCTTTCTCGATGAGCACGGTGAGCACAGCGAACTCGTTTTCGACGATGGCAAAACGACACACCATGCCATTTTCCCATTTGCAGACATGGCAGGTTCTTCTACCGCGCAAACAGTGATCCCGACTTATGAGACGCTGGGTGACGGGATCACGACGTTAGTTGGGCATGATGGTATCTCTGCTGGCGTGATTGGCGGAGTTCTCGGGGCATTAGCTATCGGCGGCGGTATTGCACTGGCCGCAGGTGGGGGAGGCGGAGGGCATGGAGACAGCAGCTCAGGAAATGGAAATGGTGGAAATGGCAATGGAAATGGCAATGGCAATGGCAATGGCAACGGCGGCAATGGTAATGGCAATGGAGGAACAACCAATCCAACCTTAAAAGTGAACGCCTTTGCGGGCGATAACGTGCTTAACCACAACGAAAGCTTAGCCAATCAAGTGCTAAGCGGCAGCACCACGGCCTCGAATGCGGGGCGCACGGTGACGATCACCCTTGGCGGGAAAACTTACATTGGCATTGTGGGCAAAGATGGGAGTTGGAGTATCAATATTCCAACCGCCGATTTGCAGGCTCTGCCGCAGGGTAGCCTGAATATTAGCGCCACCTTGACCAACAGTGCAGGCCACAGCACCACGACCAAGCTGGTGGTTAACGTCAAAACGGCGCTGCCTGATCTCACCCTCAATGCGTTTGCGGGCGATAATATCCTGAACCAGCAGGAGAGCACGGTCACTCAGAGCCTGAGTGGGAAAACCAGCGCGTCTAACGCCGGCCAAAAAGTCACGCTCACCCTAAACGGGAAAACCTATTCCGCCGTGGTTGGGGCAGACGGCACGTGGAGTATTGGTGTCAGCAGCGGTGATCTACAGCACCTGTCGCAGGGCAAGAATACGTTATCGGTCTCCATCACCGATAAATACGGCAACACCAACACCAAGACCGAGCAGTTCAATGTCGACACCACATTGACGGGAAATCCAACCCTAAAAGTGAACGCTTTTGCGGGCGATAACATTCTTAACCACAACGAAAGCTTAGCCAGCCAAGTGTTAAGCGGCAGCACCACGGCCTCGAATGCGGGGCGCACGGTGACGATCACCCTTGGTGGTAAAACCTACACTGGGATCGTGGGCAAAGATGGGAATTGGAGTATCAATATTCCAACCGCTGATTTGCAGACGTTGCCACAGGGCAGTCTGAATATCAGCGCCAGCTTGACCAACAGCGCAGGCCACAGCACCACCACGCAGCTGGTGGTCAACGTCAAAACGGCACTGCCGGATTTAACGCTCAATGCCTTTGCGGGCGACAATGTTCTGAGCAAGCTAGAGAGTACGCTAACTCAGAGCCTGAGCGGGAAAACCAGCGCAGATAATGCCGGCCAAAAAGTTACGCTCACGTTAAACGGGAAAAGCTACACGGCGGTGGTCGGGGCTGATGGTACGTGGAGCATTGGCGTCACCAGCGGGGATCTACAGCATCTGCCGCAGGGTCAGAACAATCTATTGGTTTCTATTACCGATAAATATGGCAACACCAGCACCAAGACTGAACAGTTTGATGTAAAAACCACTACGCCAGCGATCAGCGTTGCACAATTCGCCGGTGATGACACCTTGAGCGGCGCGGAGGCAAAAACTGCCCAAGTACTCAGCGGAAGCACGCTCAACGTTGAAGCCGGGCGCGTGGTCACCATCAAACTCGACAATGGCAAAACCTATCTCGCCACCGTGCAATCTGATGGCTCTTGGAAAGTCACAATTCCTTCTAGTGATTTAAGTTCGCTGTCGGTGGGTAACCATAGTTTTAGCGTTAGCGTTACCGATTTGGCGAATCAAACGGCGAATAGTAGCCATAGCTTTAAAGCCTCGGGTGACAACTCATCCATCGCTATTTCCATTGTTTCTAGCGACGATTACTTAAGCGCCAGCGAGGCACAGCAGCCGCTGGCAATCAACGGTACTACCGTGGGTGTCAGCGCTGGAGCCCATGTCACGGTGCTTCTCAACGGTAAAACCTATGGTGCCACGGTCGGTATCGCTGGGAATTGGACCGTCAGTGTACCGCCAGCCGATCTCGCGCTGCTGGCTGATGGTGCCACCAAGATAACGGCGTCGGTGACGGATTCACTGGGCAAGGTGGTTTCTAGCCAACATACGCTCAACGTGTTGACGCATGAGTTACCTGCGCCAACCATTGATACGCCGTTCACCGACGGTATTTTGAATTTGCAGGAGTCGGGCAAGGTTCAGACTCTGAACGGAACTTCAGGCATCCACGGGGCGCAAACGGTGACGATCACCCTTGGGGGGAAAGTCTATAACGCCGTCGTTGATGCGCAAGGTAATTGGCAAGTATCGGTTCCGGTCAGCGATTTGCACGGTTTCCCGCAGGGCTCGCTGTCGTATCAAGTATCTGCCACCGATGTGGCAGGCAACAATGGCAAGATAAACGGCAGCTTTAGCGTTGATACCATTGCGCCGCAATTGTCGATTGGCGTATTCGCGGGTGATGATGTGCTCAATGCCAGCGAACAAAAAACAGTACAGGCCGTGTCAGGAACAGCCTCTGTTTCTGAACAAGGCAAACTGGTCGATGTGCTGATCAACGGTAAGCATTACAGCGCCACCGTAGGGGCTGATGGCCGCTGGAGCGTTAACGTTCCGGCCAACGATCTCGCGCCGCTGACCAATGGTAATCACACGATTACCGCTACGCTGACCGACAGCGCGGGCAATAGCACCAGCAGCAGCCATAGTTTCGTGGTGAAAAATCTTCTGCCAACGGTAACCGTTTCCACCTTTGCCGGTGACGGCACGCTGGATAACAGCGAGGCCCAAACCGCTCAGGTGCTCAAAGGCACCACCACCAATGCCGAAACCGGCAGCACGATTACGGTAACGCTCAACGGGCAAACCTACACCACGCATGTGCTCTCCAACGGCTCGTGGAGCCTGACGATCCCATCCGCCGATCTGGAAAAATTACCTGAAGGTCTTGCCAATGGTAATGTCAGCGTTACCGACTTGGCGGGACAAACCGTTAACGGCAAATTCAGTTTCAACGTTGATACTGATACTTCGCACGGCAGTATTGCGATTTCGATTATTGCCGGCGATGACTATCTCAACGTTGCCGAAAGCAATGGCTCACTCAATATTACCGGCACCACGACTAACGTGAGTGCTGGCAGCTCCGTTAGCGTCTTGCTAAATGGCAAAAACTATCAGGCGACCGTCGGTGCGGATGGACGTTGGCAGGCTTCGGTCAGCAGCGTTGACCTAAAAGCGCTGCAAGATGGCGTCGCCACCGTAACCGCCACCGTGAAAGACAAAGAAGGTAATTCGGTCAGTGCAACGCACGATCTCAACGTGCTCACGCATACCTTGCCAAACCCAACGATCAATGTGCCGTTTGGTGATGGCGTGCTTAACGCCAGCGAAGCACAGAGCGCACAAACGATTACGGGTAAAACGGGGATCACGGGCGCAGGACAAACCATCACTCTGAATTTAAATGGCCATGACTATACCGGCACAGTTGATGCGAATGGTAACTGGAAAGTGGTGGTTCCTCAGGCCGATTTGCAGGCGCTGCAAAATGGTAATCAGGTCATCAAGGTGACCGCTGGCGATATTGCCGGTAACCAGATTGGAGGCTCGCTCACCGCATCGGTCGATACCGTTGCGCCGGTGATTACCATTAACAATTTTGCTGGCGATAATCGCCTGAACATTCAGGAAGCTACGCAGGCACAAACGCTGTCTGGCACCGCGGTTGGGGCCGAAGCGGGCCAAAAAGTGACCATTGTTCTGAATGGCAAAACCTATACCGCTACGGTAGACGCAAGTGGTAACTGGACAACCTCGATTCCTTCCACTGATTTAAAAGCGCTGAGCAATGGTGATACCACCATCAGCGTGAGCGTGACAGATAAAGCCGGTAACGGGGCGAGCCTACAAGAAACTATTTTGGTTGACTCCGATCCAAAATTTGCGCCGCTGCTCAGCGTTAACGTGTTTGCAGGCAATGACGTGCTGGATGGCACTGAACGACAGAATCTGCAAACGGTCACCGGTAAAGCCATGTACGTGGAAGCGGGTCAGGTGGTGACGGTGACCATTGGCGGTAGCAGCTATACCGGCACGGTCAAGGCTGATGGGAGTTGGTCGGTCAATATTCCGGCGGGTGCATTAAGCGGTTTAAACAACGGTAGCTATACGCTCGATGTTAAAGTCAGCGATGTGAGCGGCAACAGTGCGCAGGCCAGCCATGATTTCACGGTTAATACCACCGCTAGCGCCTTAACCGTATCGCCGCTCACCGGCGACAACCTGGTTAACTCAGCCGAAGTGGCTTCAGGGCTGGTGGTTAACGGAACCTCCGTTAATATTCCGGTTGGTGGGAAAATAGAAGTTACCCTCAACGGGGTCACCTATAACACCACCATTCAGGCCGGTGGCGTGTGGAGCGTAACCGTGCCTGCCGCTGCCGCCAAGGCGATCCCTGATGGCACCGCCACGCTGACGGTCTCTGGATTAGATAACGCCGGGAACCCTGTCACCTCCAGTCAGAACTTTGAAATTATTACCCATACTGCTCCGCATCCAACCTTAAATGCGCCGTTTGGCGATGGTTATTTGAATGCCGCAGAGGCTGGCAGTAACCAACAGCTGAGTGGAACAACGGGCGTAGCGGGCGCAGGCCAGCAGGTAACGGTTAACTTTGGCGGTAAAAACTATACCGCCACGGTTGACGCTCAGGGCAACTGGACGGTGAATATTCCAAGCGGTGATTTCACCAATCTGAAGGATGGCCCACAGACGATTACCGTGACGGCAACCGACGCGGTGGGTAACAGCAATAACATCAGCGGCAGCGCCCAGATCGATAAAACATTGCCGGTGCTGACTATTGATCCGATCACCGGCGACAACGTAATTAACGCCGCAGAATCGCACAGCCCGATTGTGATTTCAGGCACCGCGCCGGTTGGCGACAGCGGCCAGACCGTGGTTGTCAAAGTGGTAGTCAACGGCGCGACCTACACCGCCAATGTTAATCCAGACGGTACTTGGAGCCTCACACTCCCTGCCGGGGCGCTTAACGGCGTGAGCGATGGCAATATCTTGTTCAACGCCTCACTCACCGATGCCGCAGGCAATACCGGCAGCATCAACCAAGTGGTTAAATTGGATGCCTCGGCGGCGAACCAGCCCACCATTCACATTGGCACTGTTTCTGGCGATGACTATATCAACGCCACCGAGATTAACGCTCCGCTGACGATTTCGGGTACGTCAACCAACGTTGAAGCGAACCAAATCGTCACGATTACGCTCAACGGAAAAACCTACACCACCACGGTGAATGCGGACGGCAGCTGGAGCTATAACGTCCCTATCGCTGATGTTAAACAGCTGCCTGACGGCATTGATGGCATCAACGTATCGGTGAGCGATACCAGCGGTAACCCCGCAACGGATTCTCACAATGTGACCGTTATTGCGCAGCCTGCTGATTTGCCGACGATTCACGTGAATACCGTAGCCGGTGATAACGTGATTAACGCCAAAGAAGCGCAAAGCGACCTGCAAATTACCGGTACCACAACGCATGTCACTAATGGACAAACGGTCACCGTTACCTTGGGTGGCAAAACCTATACCGGCAGCGTAGACGCCAACGGGCTGTGGAGCGTTACGGTTCCTGCTGCTGACGTACAAAAACTGGATCAGGGATCGCAAAACATCGTTGCCAATGTGAACGACGTGGCGAAAAACCCAGCCAGCGATACCCACGCTGTACAGGTAGACACTCAGGCACCATTACTGAGCATCGATCTGTTCGTCACGGATAACGTGCTGAACTACGCTGAAGCGTTGGTTTCGCAGATATTAAGTGGCAAAACCGACGCGGGCCAAACGGTCAGCGTCACTATCAACAATAAAACGGTGCAGGTAACCGCTGACGGCAACGGCATCTGGAAACTGACGGTTTCAGCCGGCGATCTCCAGGCGCTACCGGATGGCACTAATACCATCACGGTGACGGCAACCGATAGCGCAGGCAACACCACCAGCAAAGATCTGTCTTTGAACGTTGGCACACATCTACTGCCGACCCTCACGCTAGATACGCCGTTTGTTGATGGCATTCTGAGCATTGCGGAATCGGCGGCGGGCGGCGTGCTAACCGGCACCTCGACGCACTTGCTGCAAGGTACGCAGATCACTATCACTATCGGCAGTGGTGTTAACAGCGTGCAGATTATCGGTAGCGTGGGACTCAACGGTATCTGGTCGATTCCGGTCTCTGGTCACCTGCTCGATACGTTGCTGGATGGTAAAGCAGCGATCAACGTCACGGCTACCGATATCTACGGCAACGTTGGCAGTGCGACGGGGCAGTTGGATGTCTTAACGCACCTTGAACCGACGGCGACGCTGACGCTGCCGCTGTTTGGTGACAATGTGCTGAACAATGCTGAAGCGCTGCTGGGGCAAACGCTGACCGGTAATTCAGGTCTGCTGGGTGCCGGGCAAACGGTGTACATCACGTTGGATGGCAACAAATACGTGGGCGCCGTGGACGTGAACGGTAATTGGACGGTGCAGCTGCCGTCTAACGTGCTCGGTGCGCTGAGCGATACCTCTCATACCCTGAGCGTGACGCTAACGGATCGCGCAGGAAATACTGAAACCAGCAGCTCCGCAAACTTTACCGCTAAAGTGACGCTGCCGATCCCAACCTTAGATACACCGTTCGGCGACGGCATTTTGAACTTTGTGGATTCACAAACGGCGACCTCCCTGCATGGTTTGTCAGGGTTAACCACCAACGTGGGCGTGAGCGTTATCGTGAACATCAACGGTACGCCGGTAAACGCTATTGTGAATCCTAACGGCAGTTGGACGCTGCCGCTAGACGTTGGCACCCTACAGGGGCTGCCAGATGGTACTTGGTCACTATCGGTGACCGTGAAAGACGCGGCGGGTAACGTGGTGACCTCACCGACGCAAACCGCCGAGGTTCTGACTCACGTGGTGCCGCTGCCAACCATTAACCTGCCGTTTGGTGATGGCCTGCTGAGTATTGCCGAAGCGGGTACGTCGCAAACTCTGACGGGGAGCACGGGTATTACCGGCGCCGGGCAGATTGTTAAAGTCACCGTGGGTGGGCAAATTCTGGATGCTCTGGTGACGGATGATGGCAAGTGGACGCTGTCGGTGCCATCAAACGTGTTAGTTACCGTAGGCAATGGTTCTAAGCTGATTCACGTTGAGGTGACCGATCATGCAGGCAACGTTGGCTCGATAGATGGCAGCTACATCGCCAGCTTAACGCCACCTAACCCAACTATTGGCACGTTGTTTAACGATGGTCTTCTGAATATCGGTGAGGCTAATGACACGCTGACTCTGAAGGGAACAACGGGTTCTAGTGGCCTAAACCAACAGGTTAAGTTGAGCATTGATATCGGCGGCACCATCTATACCGGCGTGGTCGATGCTAGCGGTAACTGGACGATTACGTTGCCGCCGAAAGCCCTATTGGGTATCGGCAACGGTGACCACCAAATTACGCTGACCGCGCAAGACGCAGCGGGTAACTCAACCACCATCACGCCAGCGCCGACGTTTACCGCTTATCTGACGCCGCCAAGCGTGACGTTGGATACGCCGTTTGGCGACGGTGCACTGAGCATCAGCGAGAGCGGAATTACGCAAACGCTGCATGGCTCGTTAACGTTGAATAATTCAACGGTTGCCGGTTCGGTTGTCACCGTCACCATCAACAACCACGACTTTACCGCCACGATAAATCCGGGCGGTACGTCATGGACCCTAGATTTACAGCCGGGGGATATGACGGCGATAAATCTGGGCAGCGGCCTGCAAGATATTAAGGTGACCGTAACCGACGTAGGGTTAAACACTAACTCCTCGACCGGGCAGGCGCTGATTGCGCTGACGCCGCCGACGATTACGGTGAATACTAACTTTATTACCGACGGCGTGATCGACTATGCCGACCTGCATGCTTCGCAGACTATTTCCGGCGGATCAACCGGGCTATCAGTAGGGCAGTCCATCACGGTCAACATTGGTGGAAAACCATTTACGACTACGGTAAACGGCGACGGCTCATGGAGCTATACGCTGAAAATTACTGATTTGGTGGATATCCCGAACGGTTCTCTGGTCGTTACGGCCACCGATGCGGCGGGTAACCCAGCGGAATCACTGCCAACCATCTACGTCGTCAACCCTCTGGCAGCGGTGCCGGTGCTGACGATTGACCCAATTAGCGTGGACAATCTGCTAGGAAGCAGCGACCTCGCGTCAGGCACGGTGATTGTCAGCGGTCACTCTTCGGGTCTAAGCCCTCTGAGTACGCTTCAGGTGACGATCAGTGGCACACCTCCTTTCAGCATCCCGGTAGTTATCGGTGTCGATGGGTCGTGGCAGATAACGGCTCCCGGCTCTGTGTTCTCTGAGGGAGACCACACCATTACGGCGAACGTAACATTGGGGTTACCGCTACTGACGGCAAATCTGGATGTCACGGTCGATCTCACCGCGCCAACGCTGACTATTGATGCTTTTGCGGGCAATAATATTCTGAACGCCTCTGAGGCGGCGGTGCCGCAAACGCTCAGCGGTACGGCGAGCGTGACGGAAATTGGCCAGAACGTACAGATAACGCTCAACAACAAAACCTACAGCGCCGCCGTTGTTACCGATGGTGCAGGCGGTGCCAAATGGTCAGTGATTATTCCAGTTACTGATATGGCCGCGCTTGGGCAGAGCAGCCCAATAATTGTCGCGACGCTGGCGGATAAAGCAGGCAACAGCGTTGAGGTTGACCGTCCAATTCTGGTTGATACCACGATCCCGTTAGTCAGCATTAACCCGCTCAGCATTGGCGGCGTAATTAACAGTTTGCTCAACACTGTCAATATCGGCGCGGGGATCTTGCTGAATGGTTCGGCGGAGCCGAACAGCAGCGTCACGATTAAAGTGGGCACGTTGGCTGGCGTGACCGTACAGACCGACAACGACGGTAAATGGTCGTTAAACGTTGCTAAGGTAGATCTGCAAGGCCTCACCGATGGGCCGCAGGTGATTACCGTTACCAGCACCGACAGCGCGGGCAACGTGAGCGTTCCAGTCAACGTGGGCTTGAACGTGGCGTTAAATCCGGGCCTTGGCGATACGCTCAATACGCTGATTGGTGGCGATGGCGTGCTGAACCTGGCGGAGTCGCTGCTGACGCAAACCCTGACGGGGACCGTGAGCGGCAACTATACCGGTGCAACCGTGTCGGCCACGATCCTCGGGCAGACATACACGGTTAGCGTGGGCAACAACGGTAAATGGAGTATCAATATCGACCCAAGCCGTTGGCTACTCGCGACCGGCAAAACCTTGGACTTCGATCTGGTGCTGACTGATGCCAACGGCAATATTGTGCATACGCCGGTGCATGTGGACTTGGCGCTGACCGATCTACCGCTGATTCAAAACGTGGTTGCGATAGGTGATGGCTTCCTGAACCAATTGGAAAGTACCGCAAACAATGTGGTTACAGGGACAATTGGCAATATGGTCACCGGTACCACGGTTGCCGTACAGCTGGGGATTGGTACCTACCAAGCAACGGTCAACGCCAACGGCACGTGGAGTGCCACCATTCCGCAAAATGTCTTGGCAGGCTTGCAAGACGGCTCGGTAAAAGTGGTGATTATCGCCACCGATCCAGCGGGCAACGTGGTGACCAGCAGCACCAACCTGAACGTGATTACCCATAACCTGCCAACGGTGGTGCTGGATCCGCTGTTTGGCGACGGCGTGCTGTCATTAACCGAAGCGCTGGCTGGCGGTCTGACGATCGGCGGCTCGACCAGCGGCATGGTAGGACAAACGCTGAAGGTGTTGATTGGCGGCTCTCAGGTAGCGACGGCGGTAGTTGGCGCCAACGGCAAGTGGAGCATTGCCGTCACGCCGCAAATCCTCGACATTCTTGAGGGTGTGGTTGGTGGCAACGTCACGGTTGAGGTGAAAGGCAATGATATTGCCGGTAACCCGGTTGACCAGAGCGTTGGGCTTAAACTTGACCTAACACCACCCGTTCTCAGCGGCATTTCCCTGTTCGGTGATGGTTTGTTAAACGCGGTAGATGCGACGACTAACCAGCTAATTACCGGTACGGCGACCGGTGCGCCACAGGATTCAACGGTGAACGTACTGATCGGTGGCAAAACCTTTACGGGTGTGACGCTAGCCAATGGCACATTCAGCATTGCGTTAACGCCTGCCAATCTCGCTCAACTGCCCGATGGTAGCCTGACGGCAACGGTTACCGTGACCACGCCAAGCGGCAATACGTCATCGGCCACGGCCGGCGTGAAAGTAGGGCTAACCAATCTACCAACCATCACGCTCGATCCGTTGTTAAGCGGCGACGGGTTCCTCAACAAAGCGGAATCGCTGGTGGATCAAGTCATCAGCGGCAAAGTGACAAACCTGACTTCTGGTACGGTGAACATCACGGTTAACGGTACGCCGTTAACGGCGACGATCAACCCGAACGGAACGTGGAGCGCTACGCTGAAGGCAGGATTGCTGAGCGGATTACCTGATGGACCGTTGAATATCAACGTGAGCGTGACCGACGCGGTGGGCAACACCAGCTCGTTGCCGACGATACTGACCACGCTGACTCACAACTTGCCGACCATTACGTTGGGTAGCCTGTTTGGTGACTCTGTGCTGAGCGTCGGTGATTTGCTGACGTCGCAGCTGATTAGCGGTACTACCACGAATTTGGCCGGTGGTTCGCTCACGCTAACGCTGGGCAGCAAAACCTACACGGTGCCGGTGGGCAGCGGCGGGGCATGGAGCCTGTCTGTATCGCCATTGGATCTTAAAGCGCTGCTGGATGGGAGCTTAACGGTTGGAGTCACGGCGAAGGATGCGGCGGGTAACCCTGCGAGCGCCAACGGCATATTGTCGGTGGTTACGCATGCTCTGCCAACGCTGACTATCGGCAGCGTTTTTGGCGACGGTGGCCTGAATATCACTGATTTAGCCAGCGCACAGGTGATTAGCGGTACCAGTACCAATGCGCAAGGCTCTCAGCTGACCGTAACATTGGGCGGTAAATCTTATCTAACGACGGTAGGGAATGACGGTTCATGGAGCATTAACGTTCCGAAAACCGATTTGTCACTGTTGGGCGATGGCAGTTTAGGCGTCAACGTGTCGTTGACTAACCCGATCGGCAATACGGTCAGTGCGGGTGGTTCACTCAACGTGATCACCCACCAGCCAACCGTGGGCATTACGAGCGGCATATTCGGTGACGGTATTTTGAATATCGCCGAGTCCGGCGTTTCACAGCTGCTTACCGGTACGGTAACGAGCGCGTTGCCGGGTGCCAAAGTGGTGGTGACAGTCGGTACCATAGACTATCAGGCCACGGTGAATGCGAACGGCACGTGGTCGCTCAATCTAACCTCAACTCAGCTGAAATTGCTGACCGATGGTCCATTGCACATCGGCGTGAAAGTCACCGACGTGGTAGGCAACACCAACAGCACCGGCGTTGATGTGGGGGTCAAGCTAGCTCAACCGCTGCTGGGACTCAACATTGTGACTCTGCCACCGTTAACCGACCTGTTGTTTGGCGGCAAACTGTTGGTGATCACAGGAACCTCCCAGAATCTGCAGAATGGCGCCGCGGTGCATGTTTCGCTGCTCAACGATACGCTTTCTGCTAACACCACGGTGGATGGCAACGGCAACTGGTCTGCTTCACTAAACTTAACCCTAAACCTGCTGCAGCTTCTCCTGCTCAACAAGGTGGTGAACCTCAGCGCACACGACTCAGCGGGCAACGGCGTGGTCGTTAACGTCGGTCTGGATGGTCACATTATTGATATCACGCCAACCTCTGCGCCAGCACCGGCAATGATGATGGCCATGAGTCTCGATGATGTCGCGGCCAGTCAGTCTGACTCACAGGATCATCTGTCACAGAGTCACTCTGCGACCAGTCTTGATGATTCGGCGGCCACATCCACTTCCGGTACCTTCACCATCGGCGGCGTTACTATTGATTTGGCCGACGGCACGCATAGCAGCGGCGGCTCAGTCACCGGTAGCGCAGGCGGCGATAAGGTTCACGTTAGCGATTTGGGCTTCACCCATATCGATGGCGGAGCGGGCACCGATACGCTGGTGTTGGACGGTAGCAATCTCAACCTGGATCTCACCTCGCTGGGGCTGAAAGTCGAACACATTGAGATTTTCGATCTGGGCAAGACGGGTAATAACTCTATCACCTTGGATCTCAAGGAAGCACTGAACGTCACGGATAAACCTCAGGATGACTTGTTGATCAAAGGGAGCATCGGCGATCGGGTCAATTTGGTGCATGGACAGGGCGATATCTGGGATGTCAGCGGGCAACGTGAAGTAAACGGCGTGACCTACGACGTTTACCACAACTCCTCAACCGGCAGCAGCACGTTGGGAGACGTGCTGATTCAACAAGGTCTGCATGTGAACTTGATGTAGTGACGAAGCATTCTGTTTTCGTCAGGTGTTTAGTTTAAGTCTTGGTTGTTCGAGCCACGCCAACGGGGTGTTGGCGTGAGGGGAGGAGGCGCCAAGGATGGCGCATGCCGACCCGATGCGGAAATGCCATCACGGATAAAGTTAGGGACGCGCTGGCGTCCCTAACCCGAACGCCTACGCGGAGCAACATGAAAATGCGGAGCGGAGAGGCGGGCGGAATTTTACACAGTAAGTGAGTGCAATAAAGATTTTCTCTTTCCTTGTTTTAGAAAAGAGAACACAGAGCAGGATGAGCTCTAACACATAAAACCGATAAGCCATCATCACGATGTAAAGGTGGGGCAACATGATAAAGCGCATAAAACAATGGCCGGTAACGGTCTGGATGTGTTGTGGTTTGGGCTGTTTCGCTGCGTTACCGGTATGGGCTAAAACCACCACAACGAACTACCAGTGGCAATCCGCGCCGTCTGAACAGGCGCAAGATGAGCTCACGATTAAAGAAGCTATCCTGCGAGCATTTGGCCGCCATCCGCAAATTGCTCAGGCATCGGCACAGATCCACGTAGGCGAAGCGAACCTCACCGTGGCAAAAAGTGCCTGGTATCCTCAGGTATCGCTGCAAAGTGCGGCGGGGCGCTCGCATCAAACAGACTCCTCTGGTTCACTCAATAGCAATGCGTCTACGGGCGTGACGTTAAATCAGCTGCTGTATGATTTTGGCAAAACCAGCGGCAGTATTGATGAACAACAAAATCTGGGCGCGGCCTATGATTATCAGCTCTATACGGTACTCAATAACGTGGGGCAGCAAACGGTTCAGGCGTATTTGCAGGTAAAACGCTATCAGGAGCTGATGGCGGCGGCCAAGCGCAATTTGGCCTCGCTTGAATCGGTGAGAGAGATGTCGAAGCTGCGCGCAGATGCCGGACTTAGCTCTCAGTCTGACGTTTTACAAGCAGAAACCCGCATCGCTGGCATGAACGCCACCTATGAACAATACCGTGCGCAAGAACGTTCCGCTCAGGCTAACCTGACGGTGCTGACCGGCGTGGTATCAGAAAACCTTCCTGACCTTCCCAAAGACCTGCTCGATCAAAAGATCACCATCAAAGACCTTCCTTATGAACAGAACAGCGCGGTGCGTAGCGCTCAGGCTAAGCAATTGGCCGCTGAGCAGCGCGTGCGGCAGGCGGAAGCGCAGCATTGGCCGACGATTTCTGTACAGGCAGGGCGAACCCGTTATGAAAATAGCGACAGCTCTTATTGGGACGATCGGGTGCAGTTGGTGGTGCAAGCACCGATTTATCAAGGGGGAGCGACCAGCGCCAAGGTAGATGCGGCTGAAGGCGATCGCCAAGCGGCACTGGCAGAGGTTGAGGCCAGCAAGCTGGATCTCAACCAAAAGGCGTCGGTGGCCTATGCTGATTTGATTGGCGCACAGCAGCGTCAGGAAGCGGGTGAAGACCAGTTTAGCTCGGCTGAACATACGCGCAGCGTGTATCAGGATGAATACAAGCTCAGCAAACGTAGCCTGAACGATCTGCTCAGCGTCGAGCAAGACGTATTGCAGGCCGATAGCGCGGCGATTGTGGCTCGCTATGACGTTTGGGATGCGGCGGTTCGCTATGCGGGTGCAGTCGATAACTTATTAGATATGCTGAATATTTCTCGGCCAAAGGTCACGGGCGACACTCTGCCTGCATTATAACAAGCGCGTTAAATCCAGAAGAGGTATGTGATGGCAGATCAACATTCAGGCGCCGATAAGTGGATTTTAGCGATGGTGCGCGCCGCAGGGCGCTTTGGACTTCCCTGTGATATTCCGGCGCTACAGCAGCAAATGCGCTGGTTTGAAAATCTTCCGTTACAGCGCCGCTTAGAGCGGATAGGGGCGTTACTGGGTTTACAGATAACCATTCGACCGAAAAACAGCGTGAGCTGGCGCAACGAAGTGATGCCGGTGATGGCGCAGCTAGAAGATGGTTCGGTGCTGATCTTGGAAAACCTCGATGCTGAAAAGCACGTCAGCTACTGGCTAAGCGACTGCGGCGACATGGTGAGAGAGGAAGAGCTTGATGCTCTGCTAGGGCGCATTCAGCCAGACGTGGTGCTGCTTGGCATCGCCGCGCGCGGGCACGATTCACGCATTGATGATTTTGTGCAGCCCTATCAGCAGCATTGGTTTTGGCATCACTTTAAACATGCAGGCCGCAAGCTTTCAGAAATCTCTATGGCGTCGGTGCTGGGCAACGTGTTGGCACTGGCGGGAATTTTGTTTTCCATGCAGGTGTATGACCGCGTGATCCCTGCGCAGTCATATCCTACGCTGTGGGTGCTGTTTGTGGGCGTTTTGTTTGCGGCATTTTTAGAGTATTTCATCCGCCTCTCGCGGACGCATATCTCCGATTTGATGGGCAAGCACATCGACCTAAAAGTGTCGTCGATGTTCTTTGCCCGTGCGTTGGCGATTAAAAACGATGCGCGGCCAAAATCGACCGGCTCTTTTATTTCTCAACTGCGTGAAATCGATCAGGTGCGTGAACTGCTGACCTCCACCACGGTAGGGGCGGCCATGGACATGCCGTTTGTGCTGCTGTTCTTGGTGATTATGGCGATGGTCGGTGGGCCGCTGGTGGCGATCCCGCTGATAGCCATTCCGCTGATTGTGATCCCCGGCATTCTGATCCAGTGGCCGCTGGCGAAGCTTGCCAAAGAAGGCATGCGTGAAAGCGCGATTCGTAATGCGGTACTGGTGGAGTCGATTGAAGGCGTTGAGGATATTAAGGCGCTACAGGCAGAACCCTATTTCCAGCGTCAATGGGAGCAAACGCATCATGTGAGCGCGGCCATAGGGATGAAGCAGCGCGTATGGGGCGCTCGTTTGAGCGGGTGGGCTTCTACCGTGCAGCAAGTGACCTATGCCGGTATGTTGGTGCTGGGAACGTATCTGGTCCTAGCGGGCGATATTACGACCGGTACCATGGTGGCCTGTAGCCTGCTGTCGTCGCGCACGATTGCGCCTTTAATGCAGCTCACTATGGTGTTTTCACGTTGGCAACATGCTAAGAGCGCGATGACGGGGTTGAACGACCTGCTGAAGAAGCCGCTCGATCGCGATCCCGAGCACAAGATGGCGCACTGTCCGGCGCTGGCGGGACATTATCAGCTCGACAATCTGCAATATAGCTATGACATCGAAAAGGGTGAGCAGGCGCTGTATATCCCTGAGCTGGAAATTAAGCCGGGCGAACGGGTGGCGCTGATTGGCAAGGTGGGGGCCGGTAAATCAACCTTGCTGAAGCTGCTGTCAGGGCAAGCCGAAGCCAGTAAGGGCAAGCTGATTATCGACGGCGTGGATATGGCGCATATCGATCCGGTCGATGTGCGGCGCCAGATTGGGCTGCTTTCGCAAGATTCACGGCTATTTTTTGGCACCCTGCGGCAAAACCTGATGTTAGGCCATCCGCATGCAACGGATCAGGAGCTGATTCAAGCGCTGCGCATCAGCGGTGCATTGAGCATGGTGCAAAAAGATGCCGCCAGCCTCGACCGTATGATCAACGAAGGCGGGCGTGGTTTGTCCGGTGGGCAGCGGCAAATGGTGATGCTGAGCCGCATGATTGTGCGTAATCCACAGGTTGTGTTGTTGGACGAGCCAACGGCATCGATGGATGAACAGCTCGAAAGCTATGTGATAAGGCAGCTACAAAGCTGGATGGCGGGAAGAACCTTGATACTGGTGACCCATCGTCCGGCGCTGCTATCTCTGGTTGACCGAATTATTGTGATGGACGGCGGAAAAGTGGTTGCTGACGGTTCGCGAGATGAAATCCTCGGCCAGACCCAGCGTAATAGCAACGTGACATCGGTTGTGGCCTAACGGGAGGCAGTATGGCAGAGCTCACAATGCAGGAAGACATGGCACGCCAGTCGCGCTTTTACTCCTCGGTGGTGTGGTTAACGTTAGCGGGAATGACGTTCTTTTTTGTTTGGTCCTATTTTGCCACGCTGGATGAAGTGACGGTCGGTACGGGTAAGGTAACAACCTCGATCCGTGCCCAGCTGATTGAAAGTTTAGACGGCGGTATTGTTTCTGCGCTGCTGGTGCACGAAGGCGATATTGTCAAAAAAGGGCAGGTTTTGGCGCGGCTCGATCCGAAGCGCTTTCAGTCAAACTACGGCGAAGCAGCGGCCAGAGCCCGTGCGCTACGAGCATCATCGGAACGATTACGGTCGGAGCTGACCGGAGAACCACTTAAGTTTAGTGCTAGCACGTTGGCTGAGCCTGAGTTGGTGGCGCGTGAACGGCAGCTTTATGACTCACGCCGCCGTAACCTCAATGAAACCGTGGCGAATCTACAAGAGTCGTATCGATTGGTGATCGCTGAGCTAAAAATGACGCAGCCTTTGGTGGCGAAAGGCGCGGCGAGTCAGGTTGAAGTGATCCGTTTGCAGCGACAGGCCAGCGAACTACAGGGAAAAATTGATGATGCGCGCAACCAATACGCGCTAAGGGCGCGTGAAGAACAGGTAAAAAACAATGCGGATTTGGACGCTCAGCTCGAAGTGATGGCGGGGAAAGAGGATCAGCTCGATCGTGTCACCATGATTTCACCGGTGCGCGGCATTGTGAAGGATATTCAGGTGATGACGGTTGGCGGCGTGCTGCAACCCGGCGGCAAACTGATGGAAATCGTGCCGCTGGAAGATCAGCTGTTGATTGAAACGCGCATTAACCCGCGTGATATCGCCTATATCCGCCCAGGGCTTGCGGCAACGGTGAAAATTACCGCCTATGACTCTTCTATTTATGGCAACTTGAATGGCACGGTGGAAATCGTTTCACCGGATACGCTGCAAGATGAAGTGCGTCGCGATCAGTATTATTACCGCGTGTATGTGCGCACCAAGAGCGCGGAGCTGAGTAACAAAGCAGGGCGAAAATTCCCGATCCTACCCGGCATGGTGGCGAGCGTAGAGATTAAAACCGGGCAGAAAACCGTGCTGGATTATTTGATTAAGCCGTTGAATAAGGTGAAAGAGGCGTTGAGGGAGCGGTGAGGATTTACTGCTGTTGATGACACCTTTGTGTAATATTCCGCCCGCCAGTTTATACCGAGTTTCATTGCTGCATGGGTGAAGGCGTACGGGCAGAGACCACCAGCGCGTGGTCTCTGCACTCGCGCGCTTTTATCCGAGACGCCATCTCCGCTCCGGTTTGGTATCGCCCATCCAGGGCGCCCCAAACTCCACCGATACATCCCTGTATCGGCGGCTCTCCCTACCAAGACTTAAACACTTAAAAGACAAAAACTAAAATTGTCTTTTGTCTTGTGTTTTTTCATGTTGAAAGAATGCATTTTAGAGCCGCCAGCAGGGATGCTGGTGGCAGGGCGAGGGCGCACAGGAAGTGCGCTCTGAGACCGGTCGGCCACACGACGCGGTAAAAGCGCGCGAGTTGAGAGTCCCCGCGCAACGGGACTCTCATCGGACGCCTACGCCAGCGGTTCCATAGAAACGTATTTGCTGACCGGCGTACGAAACCTTCAACGGCAGTAACATATAGCTATCGAATAACCCTCTAATTTCCTCTACTAAAAAAACATATCAGACGCCGATCACATTTTCTGTTAGAATCCCCCACAATTATGTTGCACTCGCAGTTTGTGCCTATCCCTCGTGGTGATCACCTATCTACCGCGTCTGATAAATCCACCCGGAAACTGCACCCGACCTTTCGGGTCAAGGTGGATTTGGAGTTTTACCCTAATATGTCTTTTGATACTCTCGGCCTGAGTGCCGAATTGTTGCGCGCTGTTGAAGAACAGGGCTATCGCGAACCTACGCCTATTCAATCTCAAGCGATCCCGGTAGTTTTACAGGGTCGTGACCTGATGGCCAGTGCCCAAACCGGTACCGGCAAAACCGCAGGCTTTACGCTGCCGCTGTTACAGCTGCTTTCTAAGGATGCGCAGCCGGTAAAAGGCCGCCGTCCTGTGCGTGCGCTGATCCTAACGCCAACGCGTGAGCTGGCTGCCCAGATCGGCGAGAACGTACGTGATTACAGCAAATATTTAAATATCCGCTCGCTGGTGGTTTTCGGCGGCGTTAGCATTAATCCGCAGATGATGAAACTGCGCGGTGGCGTTGATGTTTTGGTCGCCACGCCGGGGCGTTTGCTGGACTTGGAACATCAACGTGCGGTTGATTTATCCAACGTAGAAATTCTGGTGCTGGACGAAGCTGACCGCATGCTGGATATGGGCTTTATCCACGATATCCGTCGTGTGCTGGCTAAGCTGCCTGCCAAGCGTCAAAACCTGCTGTTCTCTGCGACTTTCTCTGATGAAATCAAAGAGCTGGCAAACAAATTACTGACTAATCCGGCTTCCGTTGAAGTGGCTCGCCGCAACACCGCGTCTGAGCAGGTTGAGCAGTCAGTGCATTTCGTTGACAAGCGCCGCAAGCGTGAGCTGCTGGCTCAGCTTATTGGCACTCATAACTGGCAGCAGGTGCTGGTTTTCACCCGTACCAAATACGGTGCTAACCATTTAGCTGAACAGCTGAACAAAGATGGTATTACCGCCGCAGCGATCCACGGTAATAAAAGTCAGGGTGCTCGTACGCGCGCGCTGGCTGATTTTAAAGCCGGTTCGATTCGTGTGCTTGTGGCAACCGATATTGCCGCACGTGGTTTGGACATCGATCAGTTGCCGCATGTGGTCAACTTTGAGCTGCCAAACGTGCCGGAAGATTATGTACACCGTATTGGCCGTACTGGCCGTGCAGAATCCACCGGCGAAGCATTGTCTTTAGTCTGTGTGGATGAGCATAAGCTGCTGCGTGATATTGAACGTTTGCTGAAACGTGAGATCCCACGTATTGCGATTGAAGGCTACGAGCCAGATCCAAGCATCAAAGCCGATCCGATCCAAAATGGCCGTCAAAGCCAAGGTCGAGGTCAGGGACGTGGGCAAGGCCAAGGTCGCGGCCAGTCTCAAGGACGCAGCCAAGGCAATGGTCAGTCGCGCGATGGTGCTCGCTCCGGTGAGAAGCCACGTAGCAACAATGGTGGCCAGCGCCGTGCAGCGGGAGAAGGTCGTAAACCTGAAGCCCGTGGTGATGCGCCATCGTCACAGCAGCGTCGTCCGTATCGCGGCAACAAGAAACCAGCAACCACTGCGTAATTTTTGTCGCTGCTATAGGCTAAAAGCCAACCTTCGGGTTGGCTTTTTTGTTTATGGCGCGAGACGAACGGTATTGCGGCCCTGCTGTTTGGCGAGATACAACGCTTGATCGGCATTTTCTATTAGCGTTTTAGCATCCACGCCGTTTTGCCACTGTGCAATGCCTTGGCTAAGTGAAACATACGGGGAAACGTCTGATTGATCGTGGGGCAGTGCTAAGGTGAATACTAAGTCCTTGAGTCGTTCAGCAACTCTTTCAGCCGCGTATTTGTCCTGATCCGGCAATAAAATAATAAACTCTTCACCGCCATAGCGGCCCACTAAATCCTGTGCGCAGCGTACTGCCTGTTGGAAGCGTTTGGCTAATTGGATCAGGCATGCATCGCCAGCCTGATGGCCATAGCGGTCGTTATATTTTTTAAAGTAATCGACATCAATCAAGATAATAGACAAGGGATGGCCGGTTGTTGTCGCCCTTGCAATCGCCTGCTGTAGTTCACGATCAAAGTGGCGACGGTTAGCCAGCGCCGTAAGCGGGTCTTGCTGCGACATTAGTGTGAGCTTATTCGCTAGCCGAACATTTTGATGCTCTCTCGTTACCGCCAACACAAACCAGCGGCGTAATAGACGGCGCCCCGTTTCGAACAAGACGGCAAAGACCAGATATCCCGCGAGATAAACCAAGCTTAAGGTTTTACTAAAAAACATCGCGTGCACAACGATAATGGCCCATATCGGCGTGGTGGCGAAAAAGAGGTGCCGCGATGAAGGATAGAGCGCAATTAACGACGACAGCATCAGCAAAGTTGAAATAGCAAAAATAAGATGGCTGAAATCACTGTAAAACAGCAGAGAAAGAATAATGCACCACATCACCCCAATGCTTAACGTTATGACTAGCATGACGTTTTCAAACTGCTTTTCAAGGACGCGGGTAAACCGTAAAACGGCCACATAACCGCACAGTATTGCCATTATTACGACGAGCGCGGTTTCGAGAAGGGTAGATAAAGCGGGATCCGCAGGCATTTGGTGACTGACGTAAAAATAATCGCGACAAAAAACAAATAAAACAAATGCGATTTGCACGCTTAACAACCAGCCTACGTTCATTTTTAAGGCGCGTATCTCGGCGACTTTTAGTCGGTCGCGTAGCGTTAGGTGTTGCGCATTTTTGTGGATAAGCTCGATCATTGTTATGTGCCTAATGATTTTGGACGGCAACTCTAATAGATTTAAGAGAACAATTGAAATTTATTATGAGCTATCAGGAACAAAACACAGGGATTTATTATGAGACGGTGAGAAGCGTGAGGAGATGATAAAGGGCGATGCCAAGAGAAGCAGCGCCAGTTTATGGGTAAAACTTACATATAGTTATATGCGTATACCGCGGCAGCCATGATGATCATGACGATGGTTATCTTGCGCATGAGAACTCTCTTTGTCCTTTGTCAATTTTGAGGGGCGGAGCATAGCATAAGTGCCGTGCTCACGTTATGACGCAGTTAGCAATCCTGGCTATAGCTGGCAGAAAGGTGGCGGGCTATTGATGCAACGCGCGCGGAAAGGCTGATACCATAATACTTTTAGCGCAGAGGGAGTTTGTGATGCCTAAGTTTCGGCCTTATTTAGCGGTGTATATTATTGTCCGCCAGCAGCAAAGTATTTTACTGCTTCAGCGCAAAAATACGGGATTTGATGATGGTAAATGGTCATTGCCTGCTGGCCATGTTGAAGAGGGAGAGTCGGCACTGACCGCTGCGGTGCGAGAGGCCGAAGAGGAAATTGGCATTGTCATTCCTCCATCGGCTTTAAAACTGATCTATACGCTGCATCGTAAATCTGATGAAAGAACGTATATTGACTTATGGTTTGAAGCCAAGCGTTTTGATGGCGTTCCGGTTAACAAAGAGCCCAATAAATGCGCCGGGCTGATGTGGAGTAATGCACAAAATTTGCCGGAAAATACGCAGGAATACGTCAAGAGGGCCTTGAAGGACATGCAAACAAATGGCTATGGGAGCTTAGGACTGACATGACCCTCTGTGCTTTTTTTATCCTGTTCCTTCGCTTCGACCACTGGGGTTACTTTGCCTATGGCGTTTCCTAATTGTGCTGTTCCATTGGGAGTAATCGCCCAAGCAGATGTTGGTGTGCCCAAATCGTCAAGGCTTTGCCATTTAAAACCACACCCGCCATTCTTTGGACACCATGATTCGGTTCGGCTGCCAAAAGGAGCCACTACGCCTTCAGCCGGCTGTAATTTTCCATTGATAACCATCTGGAATAGTGTCACGTAATAGGGCGTTGGATTTTCAATCGTGACCTGTGCCCCATGTCGCTGCCAGCGTAATTGTTGGTAGGCTTGGTTTGGTTCTCCTTTTAAACCCGAGGGACGATAAATCAATTTATATCGTGAACGAATGGCCAGCTGTAAATCATTTCCTGTCGGCCTGCCAGATGGGATCGCCGCGATACTTAATTGAAATAAGCTTTCTCTGTCATCGGGTAGTTTTCCTTCAGTGCGGATGATGCGTATGTAATTTTCCTGTTTTTTTCTCAGTGGCAGCAGGGGAGGCGTAGCAACAAAATTCGCTGATTCAGAATTAGGCAACGCCTGCCGTATGTTATTTCCTTGCGTGTTGTCAGGTAATATTTTTGTTTGAGTTAAATAGGGTAAGTCATCTGAGTTTTTAACCAGAAAAGGGAGACCTTTTTCGCTGTCCCCGTGATAAATAAAACGAGTTCCACCTATCATTATTCCGGCATACCCATTTTCTGAAAGTAATACGGATACTAATATAATGTAAAACAGACTGTGAAATTTTTTATTCTCAAAGGGTCTCATAAAGTATCTCTATGGATAAGCGGTAGTAAATGTCGCACTCGACGATACTGTTCCGGTTTTTAAGGCAGAGCCGTCGGCAGCCATTTTTGCATAAAAAATAAGTGATTTAGTGGCTGCTCCATCCGTGATTAAATAAGATTTTGATGTTCCACCTACTGGAATTACTCTTCTAGTATCATCCGTAATGACTATACCGATACCGCTTGCTGTACTGTCTGATGAGAGCTTGAAATAATCAAGGGCATTCTCATCAGGCGTCCCAGTGAATGTAACCTGCACACCACGGCTAATAGTGCCGCAATTCTCCAGATTTATGGTAAATTGCACTGGAGGCGAACTCGTGCTACCACGAGAGAATAGGCTGATGGGCACACTTCCTAGATAAACAGGTTTATCTATGGAATCGGATGATACTGAACAGGTGCCATTGGTTACCTTTCCGGTAATATTTACTGTAACGTCGTGAGCAAGCGCTGGCAGAGCGATTCCAGAACTTAAAAAGAGTATGGTTACCAACAGTAGTTTATGAAAACTATTACTATGAATTCCTTTATTAGGAATGGTGCTATTATTTAGCATGATTAATCCTATTGATAAGCCAAATCGAGATATAGCACGGAGTTAGCATCTCCTACCGTTACTGGCAGTTTAGTTACTTTATATGCCAGTTTAAACGTTAATACATTACTATCACCCGCGACCAACTTCTGTTGTAATGATTGGCTATTTATAGGAATAGTATTGTCAGCGTTATCTCTAATTTGTATAGCTAAGCCCTTTACTGTACCCTCTGCTTCTGGATTGCTCAGTGCCAATAACGTATTATCGTCTTGGTCTTGATCTCCTGTAAGCGTCACTACGGTACCTATAATTCCATCGTTGCATCCCGTCAGCGATATACTTAACGTTCTTGTCGTTAATATTTTCCCCACGGCAGTTAATGTATTATTTGCATAGGAGCCAAGATTAATACTCTGTGCTTGGCTTTTCTTGGCGATAGTACATGAGCTGGGTAATATAGTTCCTCTTATATTTATAGGCGTTGAACCATTGTAAACTATATTAGCATATCCTGCATAAGGTAAGAGGCTGCTAAGTATGAAAAAACCTATGTTCCATTTATTTTTCATAATGGTTTTACTATTCCATTGATAATATGACGGAGATCTGTACGTTATAGTTTTTTGGCTTTGGCGCCGTCCCGGTCCGTGAGACTAGTTGGAATGACAATGGATATTCAAAGTATCCCTCATGTCGTTCACCCACAGTCATTTGAGTTGTTGGAACTTGGGCTACCTCAGAACTGTTGACCGGAAGTATATTTCCTTGACCATCGCGTACTATCAAACCAATCTCTGGCGTATTTTGAATGCCGATAATATTTTGCCCATCACCTGAGTAGAGTGATGATATGGAAATATGCACTAAATCACCGTCTCCAGAGCCTCCTCCGCCTGAACATAGTCCTTGGATGCCCAAGCGGGTGGGCGCATCATCTAAGATCCCGCCCGCGCCTGCCGCAGTAAAATCAGCGGCAAAGTGATCTGGCATTATCACTTCAGGTTTATCCAGTTGAAGTTGACACTTAGGCGGAATATGTAGCTTCCCTGAAACATAAACTGCAGTCAAACCATCGGTGCTCTCAGGAATACCGATATCAGATGTACTTAATTCTGATACGGCGTAATATCCCAAAAAAACATGATTTAGAATGATATCATGTGGATCAAGATTGGTACTTGGTGGAAAAACCATAACCGCGGCGTAAACGGCCTCCGTAATAGTCGGTGCGCTCGTATTTGGAATTGCCCATCGGTTAAAGGTGGTGAATCCGGGTACTGTACCCAGTTGTAACCTCATCCTGTATCCTTGATGGTAAGGATCATCAATAGTTATATTAGCCCCAGCGTCACGACCTAAGTAACCATTATTAAATGAATATACGGTACTAATTTTTGGCGCTGGGTCTGTCGGCTGGCATTTGATAGGTCCTGGCATCGCCGCGACAACGGGATAGCTATACCCTTGAGTTGTAGTAACGCCAACTGGTGGTGTAGTCATATTCATTTGAATATGCAATTCGGGCACCATGCCATTGCTGGGGGCGCATATTCCTGGATCGGCACTATAAGCCATATGGCTATATGAACTGATAACAAACAGCCCAAGTAATATGGCTGAGCGAGGAGGAAATAAGGTAAATAGGCTGCGCATGTCGTTCCTTTTTCTTGAAAACCTGTTTCTAATCGTCATGACCTGGTTAATAAAATATGAGATTGCTGGCACGTTTTTCCTGCCATATTGCATACATATCGTCATGAAAAAATTTTCTATTTACATACCACATTGGCATAGACGATAGCCTTATTAAGACTGTCTTCAGGTAATACATAATTAGCTTGGCATTGGTCGCTTGCGGCCGGGCCCCATTGTGAATTCAAGGTTCCTTTTAGCGGTAGCCCTGACATATACACCTGCCCTGCGTCACCTACGATGCCGCTGGCAGTAATATCGGTTCTGCTCACGCTGGTACCGAAGGGTAGGGGTTTACCATTGTGCATGAAGGTTAATAACGCTCTCACGCCGCTGTGTGCGGTAAAGTTAGCGCGCACAATCGCTCCTTGCGTAGGTACAACGTTAACCACGGCATCATCGATATCAGTGTGGTTATTTAATGTATTGGTATTGAGCGCAATACGATTTTGGCGGTAGCTGCTTGCGTAAGGCACAACGGCATATCCACGCCAGTCAGTTTTCACCCCAGTGTTATTTTCAACACTGACATTATCTGCACCGGGCGCGGCGATAAGCACGTTGGTATCGCCAAGAGGTTGGCTGAGCGTGATCCCATTGCGGTGGGCAACAATACCGCCAGATATAGCGTAGTTTAACTGCTTATAGTCAGCGCCATAGTTGTACCCAACGTTTGTGCTACCATAACCCCCTTGGTAGCCGGCGCTCACGCTGCCGCTATTGCCGACACCGTTATTTCCATAGCCTTCCATCACGCTGTAGCTGAGATTATTGTCGTCAAGTAACGTTCCGCTAATACCTGCCTGCTGAGTTGTGTTACCGTTCTTATCTCTATTTCCGCTGTAGGTGGCATACGCATTATGTCCAGGCTGCGCCATATCGTCTTGGGCCGGAGATAACAATTGAGCCAAAGGAATAGAAATATTGAATGAGACAACCTGATCTGCATCTGGTTGGTTTTGCACTTTATTATAGTTATATGCCAGGGTATAGCTGGCATTCCAGATGGTGCTATTAAATCCGAACTGTATCAGGGTATCAGTTTCATCGGTATGCCAATAACTTTGTTGACTGGCAGAGACAAATAGACCGCTTTCCTTTCCCACTTGCTGGCTAATATTGGCCTGCAACTTCCCGCGTTTGGTATAGTTCAGATTATAATAATCAAAATAATTGGGCTGATCGTTATTGTCTTTTTTATTACCTTCGTTTTCGGTGTCATTATACCCACTCATTCTTTTATAGGTGGTCTCACTTAAGGTATAGAAACCCTCGGTAGAGTAACGATATCCGAGCAATTGGAAGTTGGTCCCAAAATTATTGAGCGCTTTAGCATATAGAAAACGCATTGATTGCCCTTGATGGGTAGTGTCATCTGCCAGCGTGCTGTTCGCCTGAGTGATATCAACAGAAAATGCGCCTAAATCACCGAAGTTTTTGCCCAACCCAACCGCGAAACTACGGTATTTATCAGATAACTGTGTACCACCATAGGCAGTTATTCCATGAGGTAAACCCCAAATTACTGTTGCCTGACCAAATTCAGGGCTATCCTGCTCATTACCCCCATTACGATATTTTCCGGCACTGACGGCATATTTTACCCGACCTTCTCGTTGTAAAATTGGTACACCGGAAAAAGGGACAGAGTAAGAATTAATACTGCCATCACTTTCTTCAATTAAAACCAGTAAATCGCCGCTGGATGAAGTTGGGAATAAATCGTTAACTTCAAATGCACCGGGTGCTACATAGGTTTGATAAATAACATAGTTGTTTTGTTTTATCGTTACTTTTGCGTTGCTCTTTGCAATACCGCGAATTGTTGGCGCAAAGCCTCTCTGACTATCGGGTAGCATATTATCATCAGACGAAAGCTGTATACCACGAATGGGAACACTGTCAAAAACGTCGCTAGACGTACTGGTATCTCCGGCAACAAGTTCAGATTTCAGCGGAATAATAGTACGTTCAACATAGGTACTAATATGTTGAATCTCACTAGAGTGATCGCTGTTAGAACTCTGGCTGCTCCACGAGGCGCTGTCACGTAAGCGCCATGCTCCGAGGTTAATTCCACTTTGCAAACTAAGAAACTTGTCAGACTGGCGCTCGTTGTTAGCCTTCGTTTCATTACCCGAGAAATTGTAATTTAACAGCAGGGCATTGATCCCTTCATCCCATTTCTCTGGGGCAATATAGCCACGAGCATCATTTTTCATCGCAATTTGCGGAATACTCAAATCAAGACGCTGCTTTTCAAAATCGAAAGAGGCTCTGCTTCCTAAAACTATGGATTCCAGATTGACCTCTTTATGATCTTGATCATCTTGCGCGGTCTCTTTGAGAGTAGGCAGGGATTTTGTGTTTACGCCAAGCGCTTCCAGTTCTTTGATACTGAAAAATGGCACGAGCGTATCAGTTGTATCCGACGATTTCGTTTTTGATGATGCTTCGACAGGTGCTGTCGTATTTTTCTCCGGCTCCGCCGCCGATGCTTTTGAATATTTGAAGTCCACGTCACGCGTAGAGATAAAGGTATCGTTTATATAGATATCGACGCGATAGCTCCCCGGAGCCTGCCCACCTTCATTGTTGAAGCGTGAGAGATCCGCAATAGCGGAAGGATCGCTGGATAGAAATGCCGGATTAAAATATTGCTCAGCGAGTACTTGCACGGGAGAAACAATAGCCAGTGATGAAAAAACAACAGGGGCATAACGGCTAATAGCAGATCTCGCTTGTGGAACTGATGCGAAATAAAGTTGCTTTTTCATCTTACTTTCAATCCTGAAAAATATAGAAATAGATAACGCCAATCCTTGACGATGTTCTCTGGCATGTTCTCTGGCATGTTATATGGAGCATGTTTGTTGATCGGTCATGGCACCATAATCATTCATGGTCTGGAATGTAATGTTTCCGCCAGGGCCTCCTTGTAATGGAACCTGTGCCTCTGATTTTGGCGGAACCATGGTGTTTGGCATTTTTTGATTGCCAACTTTGAGGCTAACTAGCGTCACATAATAAGGAGAAGGATTTTTTACGTTTAGGTTGCTGCCGATTAGTTTACAGCGCAAAGATTTAGGCGCGTCGATGCTTGGTGTAGGCAGATTATCAGGACGCACAAACATTTTAATGGTTGTTTGCGTTGCGATCTGGAGCGTATTTTTTCCTTCTTCAGGTTTTCCTGAAGGTATTGCTTTACTGTTTACGTAATAAAGAGATTCACGATCGGTTGGTAGTGGTTTTTTCCCCACAAACATGATCCGCATCGTATTTTCTTTTTTGGGCTGAATCACGAAAATAGGCGGGGTAATGATAAAATCAGCACTCTTATTTTCATCAGGATTGGATACCCAAGATTGAATCAGAAAAACCTTGCTGGCATCGGTGTTTTGAATAGATAAAGATGCCTGCGAACTATTCTGTGGATAAATCACTCTTGTCGTACCAAGACCGACTCCACCGGCTATGGCAGCTGATGATCCGCAGAGAGAAATTGAGCTGAAGAGTAATAAATTTATTAGCGAGTTGACTTTTACGTTTTTCATAACCTATAGCCTTGGTTTATATTTTCTGATAGCACTTAAAAAGTGAGGTTAAAATCTTAGATTTATGGTGATGACACTTAATTAATTTTTATCGAGATAGCAGAGGTTGGATGAAAAGTATTAATTAAGTGTATTCAATGTGTTATCTATAATCTAAATGAACGCCATAAAAAATTATGGCGTTAGATAGAAATTAATTTCTATAACTTATACACGACGAATAAAATGTTATTCGTAATGAACTTTAAAGTCAGTTGTTGCAGATACATGACCTGGTGTTGCAGTCTCTGAAGTACCAACTAAAGCAGCAGAGAAAATTGCAACGTTAGTGCCTTCAATCAGCTGCATTTTCGCACCTTTATCGTCAGCGGCAGTGAAGTTAATAACCTTGCCATCCATATCTTTCATCTGTACGCCTACGCCGCGTGCGCCACCAGCGCCAGGGGCGTTTGCCAGCACAGTTGGGTCATTGAGATCAGGCACGCCTTTAAAAGCAAAGGACGCGGTTTTATAGACTTCAGTGCTGCATTCTTCCAGATAGATTCTGACTTCAGTTGATGCTCCGGTCTTACCTGCTGCTACTTCACTTGTTTTGAGAGGGCTCAATGCGTAAGTTTGGTTAACTGATTCAGGGTTAACGATACATGCGGCATCAGTGACTTCTCCCGTAAAATTAATAGAACCTCCATTAACGGTAATTGGTGTAGCAACCGGAGCTGCCATTGCAGAACCTGCCGCCATCATGGTCAAAACAGATAACGCAGACACCAACATTTTTGAAGCTTTCATATTTATATTTCCTTTATTCATATGTGTTTAGTTCATTCAGATTTCTGATGCATTAGTATTAATGACATAGATGAATGTTTAATTGTTTCCAAGCAGATACTGTTATCCATATAGCATCATTCATATCAGAGAAATAATATTAGATATTTCCTGACGCTTTACTTTGGCAACGAGCTAACTGACGAGGCTCACTATACACCAGGTTTTTTTTATGGAAGTGGCCATTTTTATTGATTTTTAGTTAACTCATTATTTATCATGTGGTTAGTTATATGTAGCAAAATTAAAGAATGATTTCAGGTATGGTTTACGCAAACAAATTCAATAAAATCAACGTGATAAAAAAATCTTATGGAAAGTTAATTGGAATGGGGTTTTCTTAGAGTGATTTAAATAAAACTTGTAGGTATGATTTTTATAACAAGCATTAAGTAATTTTTTATTCTGAATTAATTATAGCTAATAAAAGCGCTATCTGAAGCTCTCATATGCAGCAGATAGCGTTTTTCTGTCTTATTATGTTAGGGAGAGTGTTTGAATATGTTAATTAAATTTAGTTTTACACCGAAGATGAAAAAGATTTCTATTATTTATTTATCTTGTTTATCACCATTATTATTTCCTCTTAATTATGCACATGCATCCGGGATGAAACTTGAAACTTCTGTTGTGGTGGTGAATACGGAAGAAGGGGAAGGGGTGATGACGCTTAAAAACACCGATCCTACCCCGGTATTGCTCTATTCATCGGTGGAAAACCTGCCGGGTGATAAAGAGGAATCATTGATTGTTACTCCTCCCGTTGTTCGGGTGAATCCCGGTGATAGCCAGACCGTGCGTTTTATGATGAAAACGCCAGCGAAAGCCGTTGAGCAGTTTAAACGCGCCATCTTTGAAGGCATCCCAGCTTCTGATAAAACGGCCGATAAATTACAGATTACGCTGCGTCAAAATGTGCCATTGATTATTCACCCAGCGGGTCTGAAAGAGAATTTAGAGCCTTGGACGTTGCTGAAATGGGAACAGGTGAGTCAAGATACCTTAAAGGTAACAAATACAGGTGCTTATGTTATCCGCATGTCACCCATCATAAGCGTACAACCGCAAAAAATCAGTGCTTCACTACCTCGCTCTTATTTATTGCCTGGAGATACGGTTAACGTAAAACTGAATAATCAAATTTCTGATGTTCAAAAAGTGACCATCACGCCGGCAAATTTGTATGGCTATTTTGTAAAACCCTATGAGGCGAGTGTGTCTCATTAAGTAGTGTGCTTGTTCTATTATTTCGATAAAAAGGAAAGAAAAATGTCAGGAAAGAAAGTAAAAATATCGCTAAAATTGTTGGCATTGCCATTACTGGCTATGTCAATTTCTAGCGCATTTGCCGACCCTGCAGTAGGGCCTTCCGGCAAACTCACCGTGACTGGAGAATATACGCCACCGCCGTGTTCGGTTGCGCTTGCCGCGAATGGAGTAATTGACTATGGACATATATCTACCTCTTCGCTGCATAGTACTTATAGTACTAATCTGCCTATAAAAACGCTGTCTAATGCGGTCACTATTACCTGCTCTGCAGTGACCAGCGTTGCGATTAACTGGGATGATAATAGATCTGCTACCTTAGCAATTGGCTTAATGGATACCATTGGTCGCTATAAGCAATTACAACCAAGTGGAACGAGCTCTGGCTATGGCTTAAATCTTGGTTTGGGCACTGACAGTTTAGGTCAAGGTATTGGTAACTATGTTGCTACATTGTCTGCGTTAAAAGTTGATGGCATTGACCAATATTTTGCTAGTACCGCGACCACGCCTTTCCAAAAAGGCGCTGCTACGCCAACGAAAGTTTTTGAATATATGGGTGCAAGAAGTCCACTCGCTTATAACTTCTTAAATGTAGATGGCGAAATCGTTAAAGGGAGCGTCTTTTCCATGGACTATAACGTCATGGCCACGATAACAGAGACAGACCATATCGATTTAAGTAAAGAAATTACCTTAAATGGTTCATCTACTATTAGTCTGTA
>NZ_FMIQ01000088.1 GCF_900095695.1 Hafnia alvei
CTGCACCGCTAACAACGATGGGTTGCGCGTGGAAACAGTGACTGCGGCACTTCCTGGTACCGACGCCAGATAGTCAGGTAGCTGCTTTGCATTATCAATTGCCAGCAACCAGGGACCGTAGTTCTGAAATTCCGTTAACTGAGGATGGATATACAGCGAGTGAAGTTTGTCCTCATGTTTTTCTTTAAATGCCAGAAAGTCTGCTTCCGGCTGTGTACCGGCTTCAAACAGCAGACAGATATTTTCGTCTGAACAATACGGTAACGCTGCAACCAGTTCTGTGCTGTCCATCGTTATGCTCCCTGCACTATCGCATCGTTGGCCTGAATGGCTTTAAGAAGGCATGGAATACAAATTTTATTTTCAATTGGCGGGAACAGTGCAGGCATTTCAACAGGCTGATTTGCGGGTGTCAGCTTGAGGGTGCGTTTGATATTACGGGTGTAGGTGTACGGCGTACCGTACTCAATCCCACCCGCCTCAATCTTCACGTAGCTACCACCACCAATCAACGTCACCTTCTTTTTACCAGCAAACAGAATGTCGCTCATGCTGCTGATGCTGAGTTTCTGTGCAGCACTCATATGCAAAGCACCGTTCTGCGCCTGCACCTGTACCGGCCCCTGGTCGGAGATAAGGCTCAGTTTGCCGTTGTGCGCAAACAATCCGAGGGTCTGCCCTGCCAACAGTGCTGTATTTCCCAGCGAACCGGTGCTGATATCTCCACCGGCATTGATACCAATATTGTCAGTCGCGGTCAGTTGCAGGTGTTCATCACTGGTAAAGGCCATGCCTTCAGGGGCGGTGAAATGAATGGCCTCGTTCAGCGGTTTCAGTCGTTCATTGAACATCGCTATCTGACTGGCCACATCGGCCTCCAGCGCCAGGGCCTGTCGTTCTGCATCCGCGAGCAGGGCCAGCCGTTGACGACCTATATCAATTTCTCTCAGGGCCTCATCCATGCTCAGCACATCGCCTTCGGCTTTGCTCTGGCCCGTGGCCGTGACCAGCAGCCCTTTTGCCACGCGGATAACACCGAACTCATCGGTGCGCAGCTCAAACCCGGTACCGCGGGGGGCATTCTTCGCATCTACTACGTGGCCTTGGTTCAGCGCAGTGGCACCAAACGGGGTACTCAGCGCAATATGCTCTGCCTGTCGCTGGTCTTCCATTCGCAGTTCATTACGCCCGGCCGTTCGCAGGATGTTCTGGCTGCGGTTATCCCGGGTGACTACATCCGCATGCTCTGAGTCATGAAAGGCATGGGCAATGTACGGTCTGTCCGGGTCGCCACCGTCAAAGGCAATGCCCACTTCGGTGCCGTCAATCAGCGGCGTGTGCCAACCGTAGGTTTCACCGGAATACGGTTTCGCCTGACGTATCCATAGGTAGCTGTAACCCGGCTCGGCCTCTTCACGGCTGAAATCCAGTTTCACCCGGTAGCGACCCTGGTTATCCAGATGTGCATACGGAGCATTCCTCTCTTCACTCTCCACGCGGGCCATCAGCGTCCCGGCAATCATCGGGCGTGGGGCGGCTTTCGGCCTGAAGCAGAACTGCTCACTGTAGGGCATGCCCCACACAGATACATGCAGGCGGGTGTCGCGGGCGGCACGGAAGGTCGTGAGAGTGATAACCATCCCCTCTTTCAGCTCCGGCACGCCACTGTCCGCGGTCTCCAACACCATGCCCGGCGTCAGGTGGCTGGCGTTGCTAAACAGATGCAGGCGAACGGCGCGGTTGAGTGCATATTCATGGTGAAGCCGGGCGTAAAATGCCCCGCTTTCGGTCTCTGGCTCACAAGTGGTGTCATCACCGGCTTTGCGGTAAGGTACCGCGTAATGGTAGTGTTCGCCGGTAGTTGCCGCCTCATTTCTGACGCTTGTGCGCGCATCCATTGGCGTAGTGGCCGTACGGTAGTTGTAGTCACGGGTGGCCACACTGCCGGTGACCGTGTTATGCCAGACTCGCGCATCCCACGCGGCTTCAGCCGCGCCGTCATACAGCGCTGACGGCTCCCGGTACGGAAGCTGCACATCAAACTCATATTGCAGTTGGCTGTCGGCAAAGGTCAACGTATCCAGCCCGGTAGTGGTGTTGACTCCGGTGCGAAACCAGATCCCGTCTTCGGCAAGAATACGCTGGATAAACTGTAAGTCGGTTTCCCGCCACTGGGTGATAAGCTCGCGCGCCGGGTACGTCCGCGCCAGACGAAACTCAAAGTCTGAGCCCTCCAGCCCGTGGGTTCGTAATATCTGTTCCACCAGTTCCGGCACGGAGACATTCTGGTACACCGCGCAGCGCCGGCTGTGGGACAGCAGCTCAAGGCGGGAGGTGAGCGTCACCGCAAAGTGCGTCTGGTCAGCGGTCTGATTCAGGCACTCAACGCCTGTAATGATACCCTGCACCACGCGCCCTGAACGCATCGACAGGGTGGCGTATTTCAGCATTGCATCCTTCCGGGTGATGCCTTTCTGTGGCGTGGTGAATTCAATCCGCCATCTAAACGGGGCATTCAGCGCTTCGCGCCCGTGGAAGTTCAGCACATCCGGCTTTAGGATGCTGTCATTAATCTCGAGTCGATAGCGGGCCTGCCCGTCAAACAGCGCCAGCCAGTTATCCTGTAGGGTATCCATGGTTTACTCCTTTACTGGCACCAGAGTCAGCCCGGTACTGTTCAGTTGGATGGTGCGCGGCATTTCCGGGTCAAGGTCATCCCGGCTCAGTACCAGTCGCCAGGTGTTGTTACGGATATCCGGGCGATTGAACAGCCCCACCACTGCCACATATTTCGCGTCCTCGTCCATCGGCATATTGAGGGCCACGCTGCCATTGGGCATCACCAACAGCGACTTGCTGGCCACCATGTCTTCTTTGAGGGTGTTATCCGCATCACGCAGCAGTTTCTGGTAGTCAGCGGCGTCCACTTTCTGCCGGTCTTTGAGCTGGTAGATCTGCACCATGGTGGCGAGTGGAGTCTGGTTTTCATCAGCATTGGCGGCGGCACGTGGTTCGAAATCGAGGTGCAGCACCTTAATTTTTTTATAGAAAATAGCTTTGGTCATGCTAGCGGTGCCGTCCGTCACCGACTGAGTCAGACCGCAGCCGGTCAGGAGAGCAGTGAGCAGCATCAGGGACGTGCAACGTTGCAGGGAAGCGAATGTCATTCGTAGGTCCTTTTCAGACTTCACAACAGAATTGTTTGGGGCAGGGCGTTGTTCATCAGCTAAACCGGTAGTCACCGGATTGTGCCGCAGGAAGAGCGCTGCAAGTCAGTCCTTCATAGGTGCCCAGACTGACCGTCAGGTGGGCGCGTTTCGCCGGCTTAGCGCGTTTGAGACCAAGCACCCCAGTACGCCCGAGTTGCACCCCACGGCTCTTGCCCAGACGTGGCTCAGGCAAGGAAGCGACGGGGACCGTGAGACGCACTCTGACATCAGAGCGATAACCCATGTACACCCGTAGCAGCACCATCAGGTCAGTGTGCAACTGCCCACCGGGCAGCCAGCCCTGTGCCTCTTCCGGATTGTCGGTCGTGAGCATCAGCAGGATACGGCTGCAGGCCTCTTTTCCCGTTTTCCCGAGGGTGGCGCGTTGTGACAGCGATATCCGGTTGCCCTTGCCGAGTCCGCTGCGCTGCGCGATGGGGATTTTTACCGGGTCCGGGCTGATAACTGCAGTACGGGTCTTCGGAGCCAGCAGGCTCACCAATTGGCAAATGCCTTCGGCATTACGGGTCGGCAGACGCATAGTCCCGAGCAATGCCAGAAAGCGGGAAACCGGTGTAGCCACCTGCTCTGCGGTGCCCGGAATACCGAGGCCAACCAGACCCAGTAGGCACTGCGAAGTCTTATCCTTCCCACCCGCTTCAAACGTCGCAGGGTAGGCGTACTTACGCCATATGCGGTAGTACTGGGTATGGATGCGGTGGCTGAAGATATCGAGGAACGCGGTGGTAGCTTCATGCCCTTCCCGGCGCTGAGCGATATCATCAAGGTACACCGTCGGCAGCGGCGAATCCACACCATACATTCCGAGAAAGGTGGTACGCACTGTCGGCGACAGTTCCGGGTAATCTTCATCGGTTTCGACAACCTTGAGCTCACTGGCCGGGAAGCCCATCCCGGGCCAGGGGCGAAAACGAACCGGATCATCGCTGATTTTATCGGTACTGCCAAGTGGTGGCGCACCCGGATTTTCCTGTTCAAGTAGCTGGCAGAAACGGTAAAAATTCACCCGCCAGATATCTTTGCGAAACCGCTCTATCAGCCCGGAATGTGTTGGCTGTGATTCTCTTTCCATCGCAGTCGTTTCCCTGTCGGTTGCAGTACCAGCGTCAGTTGGTTGAAGAGGTGCACGTCGGCATAGAGTGCAAAGAAGCGGTGCAGCATTTCACCAAACAGGGTGACATCCCCAATACCTGCAAAATTATCAGCATTAAGAGTGATTTCAATGTCCACCCCGCGCAGCATAAAGCCCTTCTCAAAGCGACGAATAAGCGTATGCTTCACGGCGACAATCGCCTCCAGACGCCGACGGTTCATCTCGTCATCGGTCCAGTCATACAGCGCCAGTGTTCCACGCAGCACCTCCGGATTATCCATCATGCTTAAGAAACTGGAACCCAGATGGCTCATGACCCGCCAGTGGAAACGGTCATTGGCCGGTGGATAAAGCGGAAGCGTCGGGACCTTCAGGTTCATCACCCTCACCGGCACCTTGCCGGCTTTCACAACTCGGTCAAGCAGCGTGCTTTCGAGCGACCGACGCGGTAGCTGACCGTTGGTGCCGGTAATACGGATAGAGAGTGACTCCGGGGCTCGGGACAACTGCTCTTGCTCGAAGGACTTACCGCCGAGGATGAGCCAGGTATCATAAAGACCCGAAGGACCGCGCTTCACGCGGGTGTGGAAGTAACGTTCCGGCGCATCAAAACGCATCATGCCACCACGGTGACGGAAACTGGTGAACGGGACATACGGATGTTTGCCGTTTTTCACCGCCCCGTGGATGTCGTCCACACTGTAGATTTCGGTATGCCCGTCCTGCACGCGCATCGGACGCAACAGATATTCGTTCTGCAGCGGGTCCGGCGTCAGCGGGTCGGCTTCCAGTGGGAACAGGTTTATTACCGGCGCGCAGTGCAGACGGAAATTCTCAGTCTCAAATGGCAGGTCTGATGGCCAGCCATCATCCAGCACGATTTCGGTTTCAAACCAAGTATTTTTAGCACTGAGCCCAGCCAGCTCCAGACCCCGGAGCTCCACAAACATGAATTTCTGGCGGAAGCTAAAATACTCCAGCAGCAGCTGATAACCGCTGAATGCAGTATCGCCTTTGGGCCACAGGCGGTCAGTATCGTCGAAGCCCATCGGTTTACACCAGCCGTCAAAGCGTGCCCGTTCAGTGCGTGTCTCACTGTGGCGGACATACATGGCATGGACCCGTCGGGTGAGAGCAAGGTGCAGCGCCGAGGCCACTGGGCTGTCAGCATCGAGATAGATAGATACTTTATCGATACCGGCTTTGGACCAGTCCACTTTATCCGGGCATTCGAAACGCAGACGAATGGCTGCACGGCCATCGGGTTCTGTCTGTAGGCGGCCGTCGGCCAGATACAGGGGCTGTAGCGGCACTTTACGGGTGGTACGGTACTGACAGACCGTGCGCTCCGGCCCGATCGGGCGGGACAGCACGGAGAAGCCTTCTTCCAGCATCTCCATTTTGCGCAGCTGCTGCCAGTCTGGGCTGAAGGCCACCACGGAGAGCGAAGGGATGGTGCGCATGTAATGCGGCCACAGCAAACTGACCAGCCCTTCCGTCAGTTCTGGCAGGTCATCATCAAGCTTTTCACGCAAACGCCCCATCAGGAAGGCAAAACCTTCAAATAGACGCTCCACGTACGGGTCACGCGCGCCGGTTTTATCCAGATTGAGCATGGCCGCCCGGTCCGGGTGGGCACGAGCAAATTCTTTGCCGGCTTCGCGTAAATAGCGCATCTCGGCTTCGTAATAACGCAGGGTTAAATCATCCATGTATGGACATCCTGAGTGGAAAAATCATCAAAAGAAAGACGTCATCAAGAAGACAATCGTTAACTGAAACGCAGTGGCTACCGGGGATTTACCCGCACAGCACCATCGCACGGGCCGGATCGAGCGTAATCAGCCCGGCCAGCAAGTTGTCCATTTCGGGGGTGAGCCGGGCTTTGTCACTTTCACTGCGCCCGGCTTTCAGCCGAAGTAACCGGAGTCTGCGGGCCTGCACGTCAAACAGCAGCTTGGGCTCCCAGTCACTGAGGGACACCTGCGGTGCACTGGCGGTGAGTTCGCCAAGCAGGTGCAGGGCAAGCTCGTTGCGGCCGTATTGTTCTGCCACCCGCGCCATGAGTAAGCGGAGTAACCAGCGGCTTCGTGGTGAGTCCATGCTCGGACGACTTTGAAGCCAGCCTAGCGCCGCTTCGGGGCCATCGCTGTCCCCCTTTTCCATGGCCTCCGCTTCCAGCGCAAATATGTCATCGGTTTGAGCACCCTGTAAGGCGGCAGGCTCTTCGGTGAACCCGTGCATGTCGTTATTGACCTTTTCCGCTATCCAGCTAAGCGTCACCTCATCGGCAAGCGGCGTTCCATCATTCCAAGTGAGGGTTTCAAGTCCCGGCAGTCGTTTCAGCAGCAGTTTCAGGTCGCTAAGGATATAGTCGGCCCAAAGCTCCCAGGGGCTACCTGCACGACTCAGTCCCTGCCATAGATACCACTGCAAATCGAGCCAGAAGCGGTTGCCGCCTTCGGTGAACATCATATCCACCTGCTCCACCAGCTCAGTCCAACTTTGCTGCAGATACAGGCGTTTCAACTGGGCACGGTAGTCCCCTTTAGGTGGCAGCAGACGGGTTCGGCCGCTGGCATCAAGTGCCGGCAACTGAGTCACCAAATCCCAGCGGGCGGCTTTCATTATTCGGTGGGCTGCAAGCCAGCCCTGCGGCTGCTCCACCACCCAGCTAGACAGAACGCGCAACTGGCGTACCAGCTCAACTTCCGATTTGACGGCGGTAGTGGCAGGCACGGCATTACCGGTAGATGCTGTGTGTCCGGCATCATTCATCTCTTCTTGATGTGAGGCGGCCACCGGCGTATCGAGCCCGCCGTGACCTGCCAGCCGGGTTTCAAGGGTGCGCAACAGGCCGGCAAACGAGGGCTGAACGTTGTCTGCCAAATTCACGAGTTCATCTTCCAACAGGCACAGCGTGGCGGCCGTTCTGGCGGTATCTTCGCGCGTCACATCTGGCCAGCGTGAGAACACGTCCAGCACTTTGTCACTGTTCAGCCATTCCAGTGCAGTCAGTCGAGCATTGCTGCGCTGTGGATGGACGTGCCGACCTGCCTGCTTGAGTATGGCAGTAAGCAATTGGAGCCCCTCGGCAAACCCACTGTCCCCGTCGCGTTGCAGACGAGCAAAGGTATACCAGGCCGCCACCCTGATATCACGGGCATGATGGGTGACAACCTGTTCGGCAAGACGGCAAAGCATGTCGGTATCGGTGCCGGAGAGTTTATTGATTTCCTCACGCATCAGCTGGAAATCATCCTCATAACTCGGATCGTCTCCTGCCTCGTTTCCCGTCGTCAGCGGAGGGAGCCAGGCATCCCACCGAGACAGGTCGCCCCGGATCTGCGTGAGCAACGCGGTACGCTGTGGCTCATCCGGGAGACACAATGTCAGTAAAGTCTCTGCAGTGGCCATTTAGTTGACGTCTCCTGTTGACGATGCGTGGGTTGCGTCGAAGATATTCTGTGGCAAGGTGAAGCCCTGCAGTTTGAGCAGTGCCAGTGGCCCGTCACTGAGCTCACTTCGCATAATAAATTTCAGCGGATTACCGTCCGGGGTTTTCCACACCAGTTGTGTTCGGCTACTGTCAAGCGGCGTGATGACCGCCTTACCCAGCAGCCGAATAAAGCCCCAGTTCCCCTGATTATTAGCGTACAACTGCATTTCGCTACGGGTTGTGCGCCAGCTTAGATCCACGCCGGGATAGTAAGTGTTGCCCGGCCAGATAAAGCTCTGCCAGCTTTCCATCTGGTTGAAGTAATCCAGTTTCTGGCCATCCAGCGTCAGTTGCATCCGCGCCACATCCCGCGACGGTCGCGCCATCAGTTCAAAGTGAACGCCAGCATCCCCTTGGGCAAAGACGATATCGGCAATGTCTGCCAGTTGGTTGATGGCAGACAGGAACGCCGGGCTAACGGCCATCCCCTGGCTAGCGGCAGGATCGACCACCCAGTGATTGCCCTCCTGATGCAGAATGCCGCCAAGATTGGTTTTGATAAATGCAGCAATGCGCCCGGAATCTCCGCGCAGGAATTGAGACAGCAATGGCAGCGATGCATCGCTGCCGGTGGCTTTAAACGGATAACGTCCGGCAAAGGCGGTGTTCCACTGCGACACAATCGTGCTCTGCCAGCGGGCATTGAGGCTGCCCGCGGCTGGCGCCAGCACCTGACGCCAAGCCAAGTCGAGCGGCTGAACAAACAACGCCTGACCAAACCCGTTCCACTCCTGACCGAGACTTGCCGCCACCAGACTCCCGTAGTCCCGGGTATCGGTCAAATCGATTGCTTTACCCTGGAAAACGGTCTGCGCCAGCATCTGGGACATGGCCTGCGGATCGGGCGCACTCGTTACCTGCTGCAGCTTGAGACGCACCTGCGTCACACGTGCGAGCCAGGATTGGAAACTGAGATTCCCATTATTCCCGGTACCGTCCTTACCGGCCATCAGGCTAGTCAGAGGACCGAAGACCCCGTCCAGTGGTCCTCTGGGTCCCTGAGCCTGCTCAACAAACTGTTTTGCATGCTTTTCCCGACCAACCAGTTTTTTCGCTGAATCCACCAGAGAGTCGGCAAAGCGCTCACTTTTGGCCCCCGTCTGGCCCTGCCAGGCCAGCGTATTCATCAGCGCCACCAGAGGAGACTGACGGACATCGGCCAGCAGGTTCAACTGCGCAATCGCTTCAGAAAGCGACCCGGCTTCATGCCACTGAATGCTATTGGCCATGTTCAACCAGGCGTTACCAAAATCGGTGAAATAGCGTTCGGTCAGACGTTGTTTCAAAGCCTCCGGGGAGATATCACTGCCCGGCTGATGGGTTTTGTCGGTCAGTACCCAGTCGATTTCATCACGGCGAGTCTTTACCACCTCATCAATGGCATCCTGTACTTGCTCTTCCCAGGCCTGACGAGTAAACATTCCCGATACCACTTCTTCTGATGAAAACAGCGACGAGGCATCCGTATCGCCCGTCATGTCCACCAACGTCAGATCGGGCCAGTTTCGGGCAATACGTCCCAGCATCTCCTGATACAGCCCAGACTCGGCATTGCGCTGTCCAATCTGTTTAAGCAAGATTTGGCGAACGGTACCCACCAGTTCACGGCCTGGCGTGATTTTCCACTCCGGATGTGACGGCAGGTTACGGGCATAGAAGCCGAGCAGTTTGGGGGCCTGAGTTTGCCAGACTCCGTCCGATACATCACGGCGATGCGGCCAGACTTTCAGCATATTAGCGGCAAGCCAGTTTTCGTCGGCTTTATCAGGGTGGGCCAACATCAGATAGCCTTTCAACAGACCGTAGGTCTTCTGGGTGGCGGACGTACGCGCCTCACTTGCTGGTGGCAGTTGCACAAAAGCATTCAGTTGGCGCTGGAGCTCATCGGTCAGCGGGTCGCGTATCAGCAACTGGTTGTTGCGGGCATACAGTGGCCAGAGCATGCGGAGTGTCTCGCTATCCTGATTCAGACCAAAACGGGTGTACCACGGTGCGCCATGAGCTTCCCTGTCCTGCAGTCGGGCAATGGTCTGCTGCAGGGCCAGCTGATTACGCAGACGTTCAGGCAGCGGCTGCGTTGTGTCAGCAGCGATGCGCGCCGTGTCCTGGGCAAGCCAAATTTGCGTGCGGTTAACGGACAGCGACAGCAATGTCCCGGCTCCCCAGAGCAGCACGATACCCAGCAGAGTCATGTGCAAGATTTTCTGCCAATGGACGCCGATTTTTCGGGCATGCACCTGCGGGCTGTCCGTTTCCAGTGCCTGCCAGACCGGCGGTGACAGTCGCGCATGGGGGACCGTCGTTGCGCCCGACAGCACCGGGCTGAACATCACGCCACGCAGGTGATAAGGTGCCGGACCGGACATCAACATGTTGATTAACGAGAGCAGAGACTGCCTTAGACGACCACGCAGCGCATTAGAAAGGTTTAACAGCCAGTGATGTTGCGAGTCCTTAAGCAGAGCAGCCACGCCGGCCTCCTGCAACACTGAGGACAGTGCCGCCAGCGTGGAGCGGGTCTCTTCAGAGGTGACATTCGGGCCAAAAAGGGCGCCCGTTGGCGGAACCCCGTCACCATCATGCGTCCATGCACCTTCATGGACGACCCACAGCCAAACCGGCAGTTGCCAGCCCAGCAGGGCATCGGTTTTTTGACGCACACGGCCAAAGGTGTCTAGTCTGACTGTGTCTGGGAGCGCACCGGCATTTAACACCTGTACGACCCCGTCCAGTGGGCGCTGTGGGCGAACGGCTTTAAGCACCGACAGAAACTCGTCATCCGGCACGCTATCAGGCAGGCCTCCGTGGATCAGCACAATTCCGTCGCTCTCCTGCCAGTGATCGCGTTTCAGTCCTGGCACCACTTTTTCAATATCTTCATCACCGCCCTGAACCAGTAGCAGACGTACTTTTGCCTTCCAGCGACGACGATAGCGCAATTGCAAGTGTTCGATCAGGGCTTCGGCACTGAAACTTTTTTCTGCACGCTCTTTTTCGTCAACGAAGGTATTCGCGGCGTTACTTTCCAGGAGAGTGCCTGAAGATCCTTTGTTGAGCCCCCAGAACCGCCGTGCTCCTTTCCTTCCGGAAATAAAGAACAGGTGTTCCAGCCCCCAGAGAAGGGTCAACAGAATGACGCTGACGATTGCGCAAAGCGTCACTATCCACTCAATGGGATATGGGCCGAGACCAAACGTGCTGGCAATAAAATCGCCTCCGGTTGTCAGCGCGAAAACAATGATCACGGAGATAAAAATCAGCGCCAGAACAGCAAGTCCAAGCAAGGATTTTTGGTTTTTTTGGTGTTTTCATTTTTTTTGCTGCTCATTCCCTGATAACGCCCTTTTCTCGTTCTTCTGCCGTAATTGAAGTCAGCCAGATATCGTCACTTTCGGGATCCGGCTGCACAACAACCAGCTGTGCACCATGCTCCAAAACTTTGTCTGCCGCCAGCGCCACTGCGATCCACGGCGATGCCTGGCCAGCATACCCGAGCGTGGCGTCAATATTTTTGATTCCGTCTGTCAGGCTGAGTGTTAATTTATTGTCTTCACAGGATTGATTAAGACCGGGCCTGCCAGTGACGGCTTCGCCGGTTATCCAGATGCCCTTAATCTCGTCAGGGGATAACTCAGCCCAGCGAAGAGAGTGCGCCATGTTGTGAGTCAGTGTTTCCGGGCTGCTCTTTTGCGGGCGATGCAGCCTGACCGCATCCGGGTACTGGTGACTCTTTCGGTTACACAGCACCATTGCCGCTATGGCTTCCGCATCATTTTCCTGCGGTGAGGGCCGCAGTGTGAGCGTCAGAACAACCAGTGCGGAGGGTTTGTCCCAGCGATGGTCCAGCCAGTAATCCAGCGCATTCATGCCCTGCCCCGGTATCTGGCGTAGCGCCCTTCCGGATTTCTCTGTGACCAGTTGCAGCAGTCCGGCTTCTTTCTCCACCGAAAGGTCTGCATCGCACTCGAACATCAGCCAGCACGGCAGTTTCTCAGGCAGGCGGGCCAGTGTTTTATTTATGCGAAGTGCTGCTTTTTCAACGGCTTTTGTCAGGGCCTGTGGATCGGAATCAAAATCCGTTATCCGGGCGTGCCTGACGGGCTCCCCACCGGCTCGCGGTTTGGCCGTTTTCAGGAGCGGTGTGCTGGATGCCATTGCCGCACTCAGACTTCCCGTTCCCCGCCCAGCCGGGCTCTGTACCCAGGTATCAAGAACCCAGGCAAAGCGCCTGCCGCGTGAGATTTCGGTCTCTTCAAGATCATCACATTCGTGGTTCCAGCCGGCTTCCCCATTGAGCTCGAGGCGGTACCCGATATGCCGAAAAACAGCCAGAATGCCCCACAGGCAAAAAGGCAGACCCAGCGCCGTAAACCAGAATGAAATCCCGCGCCGCTCTCCGGTCCACTGCCACAGGGTCAGCACCACACCTGCCAGCATGATGACAACCAGAAAAATCACCCAACGTATCGTCACCGGACGTGAAATACCGTCGACGTTACCAGGAACTTCATCCAGATAAATCGGCATTATCAGCCAACCTTTGCCGCAGAAAACGAACTGATGAGCGTACACCCGCAGCCACATTTATGGCCTTCAAAAGCCACAGGGAGACCGTCTTCATCCAGATAGTTGGGATTGCCCTCTACAATGGTCGTATTACCATGGTTCGGACAGGAGACTTTGTCCCCTTTACGGGCAACACCAATGCCGCCAAATTTCATGGTGGCTGAGGCAGTTAATACTGAACCACCGTGGGTCGTTTTATCCCCTTTACGAATAATCTTTAACATTTCCGTTCCAATTTTTACTCAGCGATTAATTTTCACAACCTCACGCAGATAATACCCACTGCGTCTTAACCCATGGTCATTTAAGATCGAAATCATCTGATTTGACCCAATACACCTTACTCTTCCCGCTGGCTGGTTTGTAATTAATCTTATAAAAGGAGCCATCCTCAGACATATCAACAAGTGAGAAAGCATTCCCTTTAATTAGATACGCTTTCGTTTTTTTTGATTCATCAGGAGCGGAATATAAAAATGCTTTATCAACAGAGATGCCACCATTTAATGGCTTTCTATTTTTATAATCGTCACCTCCAGTCATTAACTCCTCATAATCTTTAACGCCATTTTTGTAGTGTATTCTTTTTACTTGCTGGCAATCGGCACAAGAATCTGTAAAAAGCAATGACCACTCATCATCAGAGGAAACCCGATAAACATCATTGAACCAAACACCCTGGTCCCTTCTGGAGCTAATTACGCGCCCATCATTTCCCGTTATATTACAGAGTTTCCCATCCGCGCCCGCAGACGGAGTGTTTTCTATACTGTCATTATTCACCTTAAAAACCACTGAGCATTTATTGACATCGCTCTCACTACTCAGATATAGATATTTAGAATTATTCAAAAGGTTCACGGAAACATTCGAGTAACCTTTAGATACAAAATCCTTCGCAGCTTCAGTCAATGTCAGTCCATCGTATGTTGTAGGCACTCTTCCTGCTGAGTTAGCAAACACACTGAAAGTTGAAAAGCTCAGCAAAGCTATCAAGCTTAATTTATTTATTGTCATCATTTTAAGCCCCAGCAAGGAGGTATACCATCCCCTTTATGAATAACCTTTAGCATTCCACCTAACATCAAATTTATTACTTTCAGATCATAAATTAATTGTAAAGATTTAGGTCACTACAGGTAACATTACCATCAAGTGATTTGTTTTTAGAGTTGATATACCTGATTGAACAAATGCTATTATCAATTGTCAGTAGTGTAATTTTATCGCCTTGAATTAAATATGACTTCAGCTTTTCGCCTGATGGCAAACGCAAATATGCTTTGGGTGATTTAATGTTAAATGGCAAGTATTTCTTTACGTTATCACTCATTTCATCTGGGGAGGCTTTGTCTATAATTGAATTGCCATTTACTTTCTTTATCTCTTCGAATATTACATTCACCCCGACTGCATCATTAAATACCACCCATGCATTGTTTGAATATACTTCGCAGGCGTCACCATCATTATTACAAGAAATTATTTTGTAAGAGCCATCACTCAAATCCTTACTTGTCTCATATAATTTATACACATACTGGCTTTTGCTTTGAAACATCATAATCGGAAGATATTTAAGCTTCCCTTTAGTGAGATATGAAGTGTCAATGGCATCGTTTTTTTCAATGATATTGTTAACAATTTCATCTCCTTCATCACCAGAAAATGAAAGGTGCTCAACTCCTTTTAAGTCTAACCCACAATGCCCTTCTTTAGAAGCAACTCCATTATTACCACTTTTGAAATCAATATATATACATTTAATGCCCGGTTCTCGTTTATCAGAATCTATTATGGAATATACAGAATAAGAATTTAAAGAATTGCTATCATGGACAACTGAAGGTAATCCACCAAAATAATCAAAATAATAAGATGAGTTACCTTCATCTCTTTCTTCAAACTTTATTGATATTGCGCCATCACTCGATTTTATTACTTGAGTATCTTTGTCATAAGACAGACTAGGAGCCATATCAGCGGCGACACTTCCTCCCCCTGAAAAAATAAGCGCCAGGAGAGAGGATGTTGCTATTATTATTTTTTTCATATTAGAATCCTTTTTGCGCTGTTGACGTTTTTTCTAGAATGTTTTCAAATCGCTTCGCATATGACGCTATCAAAGCAGCTTGATCTTGTCCATTTATGACATAACGAGCGCCTGAATAGTTAACACCACTTTCACTAATGTAATTTCCTAAGGCCTTACCACTGAAGTGCCCTTCTTCCATTCCCCATATCATAATAGGAACTGCATATTTGAAATCACCAGCAAGGTCAGGAGATCCAACAAAATTAACACCAAATTTATCTTGTGCTTTTTTATAGTTGTTTTTCCATGTTAGATGAACACAACCACGCCCTCGATATTTAAAGCCATCCCCTTGAACTGTATTACCATTCAGTACAGCTCGATCTTTTCTCTTTTGTGTATCGGCTAACACCGGGTCGTATTTATTGAAGTAGCTCACCCCACCAATTTCTGGTTTTTCACTGAAGAACTCAGCTGTTGTATAGTGATATGTCTCATGTCTTGCCGTGGCAAGCATATAGGATAGTTTATATAGGTTAGGCTCATATTCCTGAGTAGAGGAGTAAAATGCATTAATATTAACCAACAGCTTGCGCAAATTTTGTTCTGATACAGAAGTTAAAGCTGCAGTCCCAGATGCAAATGAGACATGCTCCTTTTCATACAATGCAATGAAAGCATCAACATTTATTAAATCTGGAGACTGACCCAAACACCCTAAAAATTCTACCGGATGCATATGCCATAAAGACGAACCCAGTTTTAATTTACTGGCATCCTGTATCCACACCATCTTATCAAGATAGTCTTCACAGTATTCTCTCCACTCGGGTGCATCGCTCGTCAGTTTGTTTAAAAAAGACTGCCAAATCGGCGTTTCTTTTTTGTGATACCACTCACTGGGGTGTTTCACGATCATCTTATTCTTCACGTCGCGATAAGATGGATTATGAATGGCACTCAAGTATTCTTGGGGTGAATAGGGGCTGACACTACTGTCAATCCGGTTCAATAAGCGCTGATAGTTATACGGAACGACACGATGGGTTAAGCGCGTATCAAGAAGGGATGCATGTAAAATCCTGTCAAGAATACTGCGAACCAGACCCTCAGGTGAGGTTGTAGCATCAAGGTGATCAAAGCTCGGTGCCTCGTCCACTGTGGTGGTAAATCCCAGCTTTTCGAGATCGTATTGCGACAGTGTTTCAGCGGATTTGTTGCTTTTCGGCACGTAACCGTTCGCATACGGTAAAAACCAATATTCCTGCTTCTCTGTATCCTGCTCCGTTTTCACCTGGCTCAGTTTAAGGATTGCTTCGCCCTGCGTAACCCTGCCATTACTGACCATTG
>NZ_FMIQ01000050.1 GCF_900095695.1 Hafnia alvei
TTGTTGTTTTGCATCAGGGTTTTTTTGTATGTCATTATACTTATGATATTTCACTTTTGTCAGGTCATAACGGCCACCGCATTGATACCATATCGCATCTGTTAGCTCGAAAAAACTTACGTCGCAAGAAAAATTACACGTTACCCATGAGCTCCCACTTTCACCCTGCTTTAAACTGTAACTAATATCTAACCCCTGTTTGAGCATCACGATAGCTATGTTTTTTTTATAATTTTGGGGAAATTTCATTGTAGTGATTTGATAAATTAAAGCATCTCTAATTCCTAAGTCTACCCTTTCAAAGATGCGTTTTTTAACTTCAATTTTGTCCTTATCTTGCAGTTCAAAGGTAAAGTGTGAGTGTTTTTGTGTCAATATCAGGCGAGTGTGTTTGGTGAATGCAGGAGCGAACGCATCCTTCTCGAGAAATGAGGGGCGTGGATGTGAGTTCACGCCATTGTACAAAGCCTTCTCTATCAGATTCATGATGAATTTAGAATGCGTTACACCACGGGCTGTTGCTAATGCATCAAAGTCTGTGAAGCATTTTTGGTTTGTAAAATAGGTTGAAACTGAGCGTTTAAAGGCCATTTTGTACGCCTGAACTGTGTTGTTAAGATAATTAAAATTAGTGTACCTGGACTTCAGGATACTCTGCTCATGACTTCAGCTAAGGGGAGATTGCATATGAGAAATATAGTGTAAGGTACTTTTTATTGCAATCAAAAACAATTGGTTATGTCGTGGCATTCCTAACGCGCTCGGTACAGCAAGGAGCGAGAGGGGGGGGGTAACCCTTTGCTGGCGTCTGTCAGCATAATCGTGGAAAAGCGAGTTGCTATTAGTACAAGGTCAGAGGGAAGCGTAATTCGTTACTAGAGAAGTGATAGTAATGGTGGGGTATGTAGTATGATTCTAAATCGGCTGACATTGCTGGTCCTGTGTTACCAACCCTATCCCCCTGAGAGGCGGTGCGTGCTAGCGTAAACATGAAGTCAGACAATGGCTAGAAACACAATTATGACATATTCCCAAAATTGTTCTCTGTACGCCTTAAACACTATCCTCGACCTGTGTAAATAAAGCGTCTGATATGGTTGCTGTTGCGCGTTATTGAGTAAAAAATACGACGCAATCTGTAAAGGCAGCAGGCTTATTTACGCGTGGTTCGATAGATAACATTTGGATATAGGCTTATCTGTTATGCTGACAGTCATGGCGGCATGTAAGATTTTTGAATTTAATTTAGTGGAAGTAGTATTGAGGTAAACCAGAGAAAGG
>NZ_FMIQ01000049.1 GCF_900095695.1 Hafnia alvei
ACGCCAGCACGATGTATATGCAGGACTCGGTATTTTAGGCGGACGTAATAAACACCATACTTAAAGGACGTTCGCACAGTACAAAGGTAAAATTCATTGCCTAAAAGCGGACACAACATCCACCACGTTTAAACCTTATTCTCCACTACCTTCCCACCCACGTACTTGCTCATCTTAATCACTATCGGCGACAGCAAAATCAACGCCACGAGGTTTGGCAATACCATCAGTCCGTTGAACATATCCGCCATATTCCACACCAGCTCGACTTTGAAGAACGAGGCAATAAAGATGAAGGCAATCACCACCAGTTGATAGGCACGTACCGCACGTTGGGAATTGAATAGATAACGAATATTCATTTCACCATAGTAGTACCAGCCAACAATCGTTGAGAAAGCAAAGAAGAATAGCGAAACCGAAATAAACAGGCTGCCAAAATAGCCATAAACATAGGTATACGCCTGCTGAGTCACCGCAATGCCTTGCCCGGTGAATACACCAAGGAAGTTGGTCTGGGTTTTACCACCCAGTTCCCACATGCTCATACCCGATGTGATAATCGCCAATGCGGTTAGTGTGACGATAACGCACACCACAAACACGCCCATCATCGCGATATAACCCTGTTGTTCTGGGCGCTCAACCTTAGCCACCGCGTGAGCATGCGGCGTTGAGCCCATGCCTGCTTCGTTGGAAAACAGACCGCGAGCGATACCAAAACGCATTGCCTGCTGAATCGCAATCCCTGCACCACCGCCCAACACCGCCGTTGGATTAAATGCCGCCACAAAAATCGATTTAAACGCCGGTAAAATATAGTGGGCGTTGTGCACCAAAATAACCAAGGTTCCCAACAGATAAAACACCGCTTTAATCGGCACTACTTTCTCGGTGAATGAGGCGATGCTGCTGATCCCGCCCATAATCACCACGCCGGTGATCACCGCCAATACAATACCAATCACCCAGCCCGGCACGCCCAGAGAGCTATTAAACGCCGCCGCAATAGAGTTGGACTGCACCATATTGCCGATAAAGCCCAGCGCAATAATCACCAACACGGAGAAAATACAGGCCAGCCATTTGCAGTTCAGCCCCTTCTCAATGTAATACGCAGGGCCGCCGACCACTTGGCCGTTTTTATCTTTTGATCTGAATTTCTGCGCCAACATCGCTTCTGCGTAAATCGTCGCCATTCCCAGAAACGAGGAAATCCACATCCAGAAAATTGCACCGGGGCCACCCGCCACAATTGCCGTTGCGGGGCCCGCCAGATTGCCGGTACCGACCTGACCAGCAATCGCCGTTGCAACCGCCTGAAATGAACTCATGCCCTGCTTATCAGCCTTCGCGCCCGACAGAGAAATACCGCCGAACAGCGCTTTAAAACCAGATCCAAAATGACGGATCTGAATGAAACCCAAACGCAGCGTGTAGTAAATACCTGTACCACACAGGAGGAAAATCAGCAGTTCATCCCAAAGCAGACTGTTAACCTGATTAACTAACTGAGCAATGAATTCCATAATGCCTTACCTGTTTTTATGCCAGTGCGTGTGTGGTCACACGTCATGGTTGTTGTTTTAAGCCAATAGTTCACCCGTAGCCTGTAAAAGCACCAAGGTGGGTTGCCATAATGAAAAATGCAGATGTATCAACAAATAAGGCCAGATAGGCCCCGCTGATCTCGTCTTAAAAGGGGGAACATTTCACGGTGAGAACTCTATCACACTTTTGTCGCCAGACTTGTCCAGAAACCGACCATCAGTAACATGAGTAAAAATGATGATTAGCGTAAGTAATAGGATATAATAACAATATAATTATTTAATATTTATCACTTTTTACATTATCACCCAGCCAAGCTTTAATTGTGGTTATTGGGTTTTGTCATTAGAAAATCTCACCCAAAATTAATGAAAAAAAGTAAGGCTTAAAGATATTCCTGAACGCGAAAAATAAAAAAAGCCTCATCAAGCAAACGATGAGGCCGAAACCGAAGAGATGTTATGTCAGACAACCTTCGGGGTAGGTGAAATCACAATAAAGAATTTTAAAACAGCTCGCTCATGTTCAGTTGGCTCATCAACAGCGCGTTATCGCTGTAATCAACCGGCACGGCAACCACCGCAGGGCCCTGTACGTCCATCGCTGCACGCAATGTGCTTTCCAATGTTTCTGAAGACGTAACGGCAAATCCCTTGGCACCAAACGCTTCCGCGTAGGCTTTAAAGTCGATTGGGCCAAATTTCACCCCCGACGTGCGGTGGTATTTTTTGTCTTCTTGGATCGCAACCATATTGTATTCTTCATCTACCCATATGATATGCAACAGGTTCACACCTAATCGTACCGCCGTTTCCAACTCCATGCTGGACTGCATAAAACCGCCATCGCCGGAAACCGAGACCACTTTACGGCTCGGGTCGACCAACGCGGCACCAATCGCCCACGGTAACGCAACCCCCATCGTCTGCTGCCCGTTTGAAATCAGAACCTGACGCGCACGGAAGCTGTATAGATAGCGGGCGATCCAAATATGGAAGCTCCCCATATCGACGCACAGCGTCACATCGCTATTCACAATGTCCTGCATCGCTCTCACCAAGCGCAGTGGATGAATGGCAAACTGGGTTAAGCTTCTTCCTTTCTGTGCTAAAAGATCGCGCTGCTGACGGCGCTCTTCCAAAATAGCCACCGCGTCGCTGCTTAAATCAAGCGCGGCGTGAATATGTTCAGACAGCAAATCTAGCGTCTCTGCGATATCCCCCACCAGCTCGATATCCGGCTGATAATCGCTATCGGTTTCGGCAGGCATAATGTCGATATGAACCAAGTCGGCATCATCGTTGTTCCACTGCGCTGGCTCGTATTCGATCGGGCTGTAACCAATTGTTATCACCAAATCAGCGTTACGCAGTAAGCGGTCGCCCGCCTGATTATTAAACAGCCCTACGCGCCCAGCAAAACGATGGAAATGAGCCTGATCGATAACCCCAGCCGCTTGATAGGTGCTGGTTACCGGCAGCCCGCTTTTATGCAATAGGCGACGAATAGCATCAGCGTTGCGCGGCTGGCTTGCCATCAGGCCAAGTAAAATCACCGGGTTTTTCGCTTTTTCCAGCCGGCGAGCCACCTGTACGATACTTTCAAAAGGAGCCGCGCCCAGAGTAGGATGCTGTGTTGTTAACACCCTGCTGTTGACCGGCTCATTGAGAATATCCATCGGCAAGCTGATAAAACTGGCTCCGGGACGGCCAAACTCGGCGGCACGAAAGCCGTTAGCCATCACTTCAGATAATGCCGACGCCGAAGTCACCTCAGCGGAATATTTGGTTACCGGACGGAACATCGTCACGGTATCCATCGTCTGATGCACCTGTTTGAGATGATCGGCGCGCTTCACCGCCCCGCCCAGCGCAACCAAAGGATCGCCTTCTGAGGTCGCCGTCGCTACGCCGGTGATTAAATTGGAGCAGCCTGGCCCGGATGTCACTAGGGCCACACCGGCTTTGCCGGTTAAGCGCCCAACCGCTCCCGCCATAAATGCCGCATTGGCTTCATGACGAACGGCAATCGTCTCAATGCTGGAATCAACCAACGAGTTAAACACCCTATCAATTTTCGCTCCGGGGATACCAAATACGTGTTTAACCCCCTGAGCTTCTAACTGAGCGACGATCAGATCCGCCCCGCACTGCCATGCTTTATTGCTATCAGACTTTTTCATGGAACCACACTCCTCGCAGCCAAAAAGGCTTAACTTTCAACGGAACGAATCGCCGTATCTAAATTTGCAGGGCACAAATCGGCCTGCATAAAATCATCATCATGAGGGAAATCGATCAGCAATTTATCGATAGAACCAAAGGTCAAAACGCCGCTTTCCACCTGATAATCAAGAATATGTCCACCGCAGTCGCGTTCAGCGGTGATGAAGTGTTCGTGATACCCCGCAACGTTGATACCTTGCATGTAGTTAGGTGTCAGAAAACCAATCAATACCCCTTCGCGATGTTCTATGTGGTATGTCGGCTGAGCCTCAATGGCTTCCTGCATCGGTTTATAGGGGCGGTGCTGTTCCGGCACGGTACGGGTTTCTACGTTACGGAATACCCCGTCAATACGTAGCGCACAGAAGGCGTTTTGGCTGGTGAGCATTTTGTCGATAACCTGATGGATCTCATCGCGGCTATGCAAACGATTGATGCGGTATTCTTCAGTCGGTTGAAAAAAGGTCATCACCGCAAAAGGCGTTTTCTGTTCTGGCTTAGCGCGACGAGCGCTGCCGTCACCACGTAGCTGGAAAATATTGCGGTTAAACGCGATCATTTCGCCATCAAGATGGTTAAAAGTGCCTAAGCCAAAGTCGCCATGCTGGAGCAAATCGGCCATCGTCGTCTCCCCTTCGTAAACCCCGCTTAATAGCGCACTCATTAGAGAAGTTTGATAAATGACGCGTTCTGGATGTGCACGTTGCAGCTGCATAGCCGTTTTTGCGATGTCTGCCACGCATGTGCAGTCAGAAGGATGTGATTTCATGAGGTGATCCAGTTATTCAATTATTAGCGTTATTAACTAAAGGTTGACTCCTTTCAGCAATGAGTTCCAATATGATGTTGTGTTCACTTTGAGACGTTTTTGATATGGAACTACGCCATTTACGCTATTTCGTCGCGGTGGCTCAAACAGGTCACTTTACGCGTGCAGCAGAACAGTTAGGGATCTCGCAGCCCCCTCTCAGCCAGCAAATTCAAAGACTTGAACATGAGGTTGGCGCCCCACTGATTAAGCGTTTAACGCGCGGAATTGAGCTAACCGAAACGGGTAAAACGCTCTACAAAGATGCCTGTGAAATCATCAAACTCACCGATGCAGCGCTTGAGCGAGCACGCAACGTCGCCCGAGGCATTAGTGGAACTGTCAACATCGGTTTCGCCTGCTCTACGGCGTTCAACCCTGCGGTTTTTTCTCTGTTACACAGCTTTAGAGAAAACTACCCGATGATGCATCTTCAGCCGCAGGAGAAAGAGATGTCCGGCTTGATGAATGCGTTAGAAGAGGGAAATATTGATTTCGCGTTTATTCGCCTGCCGTGCGAGCGCAGTAAAGACTTTATGTGTCGGGTCATCGACACCGAAGAGATGATGGTGGCACTCCCTCGCCAACACCCGCTTAGCCATAACGGCTCAGTTTCCCTGATCGATCTCAAAGATGAATCTCTAATCACTTTTCCACGCGAGGTGGCGCCCAGCCTTTACGACCAAACGATCCATGCCTGTGAAATCGCCGGATTTTCGCCCAATTTAGGCCAGCAATCGCCTCAGTTGACCTCGGCGATCAGCATGGTAGGCGGAGGTTTTGGCATGGCCATCGTGCCTGACTCATTAAGCAAGATTGACGAGAAAAACGTGGTGTGTTTGAAACTGAAAGACACACAGCTGACCAGTGATATTGCCATTGCGTGGCGCCGCGGCGACAGCAGCCATATTATTTTGCACTTACTCAATTTGCTGTAACGTTCACTTCCATCATAAACATCCATAAAAAAACCGCCCTGAAGCAACTTTAAGCATCAGGGCGGTTTTTATTGAACAGTCTAAGCGCTATTCGTATTCAGAGATCGGCACACAAGAACAGAATAAATTACGGTCGCCGTAAACATCATCCAGACGTTTTACGGTTGGCCAGTATTTATTCTCACGCGTTGATTCCGTTGGGAATACGGCCAGTTCGCGAGAATATGCGTGCTCCCAGTGATTAACCAGTTCAGCCTGAATGTGTGGCGCATTCACCAGCGGGTTATCCGCCAACGTCCATTCGCCGCTGCTCACGCGTTCAATTTCAGCACGGATCGCCAGCATCGCATCGATAAAGCGATCCAACTCAGCTTTGCTTTCAGATTCCGTTGGCTCAACCATCAACGTGCCCGCAACCGGGAACGACATAGTTGGCGCATGGAAGCCAAAGTCGATCAAACGTTTAGCAATATCCATTTCACTAATGCCGGTTTGCTCTTTCAGCGGACGAATATCCAAAATACATTCATGCGCTACGCGACCATCACGGCCTGCGTACAGAATCGGATACGCCGCTTTCAAGCGTGTTGCGATGTAGTTGGCATTCAGGATCGCGGTCTGGCTGGCTTTCTTCAGCCCTTCAGCCCCCATCATACGGATGTACATCCAGCTAATTGGCAGAATGGAAGCACTACCAAACGGTGCCGCAGAAACCGCGCCTTTCTGGGTGGTTAAACCATCAATTTGCACCACGGTATGCCCCGGTACAAACGGAGCCAAATGCGATTTCACACCGATTGGGCCCATACCCGGTCCGCCGCCGCCGTGCGGGATACAGAACGTTTTATGTAAGTTCAGGTGAGATACATCGGCGCCAATATAGCCCGGCGTAGTAATCCCAACCTGCGCATTCATGTTCGCACCGTCGAGGTAAACCTGACCGCCGAACTGGTGCACGATCTGGCACACTTCGCGGATTGTTTCTTCATACACGCCGTGCGTTGACGGGTAGGTCACCATGATGCAGGAAAGTTCATCGCCCGCCTGCTCAGCTTTAGCGCGCAGATCGTGCAGATCGATATTACCGGAGTCATCACAGGCCACCACTACCACGCTCATACCTGCCATCTGCGCCGAAGCAGGGTTAGTACCATGCGCAGAGCTTGGAATTAAGCAAATATGGCGCGCAGCGTCGTTGCGGCTTTCGTGGTAGCGACGAATGGCCAGCAAACCCGCGTATTCACCTTGCGCACCAGAGTTTGGCTGCATACAAACGGCGTCATAACCGGTTAGCTGAACCAGCCATTGCGACAGCTGGGATATCATCATCTGATAGCCCATCGCCTGCTCTGGTGGGCAGAACGGATGTAATTCAGCAAATTCAGGCCACGTGATTGGGATCATTTCCGCAGCAGCATTCAGCTTCATGGTGCAAGATCCCAGTGGGATCATAGCCTGATTCAGCGCCAAATCTTTGCGCTCCAAGCGATGCATATAGCGCATCATCTCGGTTTCGCTGTGATAGCGGTTAAACACGGGATGCGTCAGAATCGGGTCGGTACGCAGCATGTGGGCAGGAATGCTGCCAGCGCTGTCTTCAGCAACCAGAGCATCCAGCGTATCGATATCCAATCCGTGGTTATCACCCAGCAGAATGGCAAACAGCGCTTCAACGTCTTCGCGGCTGGTCGCTTCATCCAGAGAAATCCCCACTGCGCCCGGAATATCGCTGCGCAGGTTAAAACCAAAGCCCAGCGCACGCGCCAATACTTCGGCCTTGTCTTTCACGGCTACCGTGAGGGTATCAAACCAGCTGTGGTTGCGAACGGTGACATCTTTTTGCTTCAGGCCCGCTGCCAAGATATCCGTCAAACGATGAATGCGATCGGCAATGCGTTTCAGGCCAACGGGGCCATGATAGACCGCATACAGGCTGGCAATATTCGCCAGCAAGACTTGAGAAGTACAGATATTGGAGTTCGCTTTCTCGCGGCGGATATGTTGCTCACGCGTTTGCATCGCCATGCGCAGTGCGGTATTCCCTGCGGCATCGCGAGAAACCCCAATAATACGCCCTGGCATGGAGCGCTTAAACTCATCACGGCAGCCAAAGAATGCCGCATGCGGACCACCGTAGCCCATCGGTACGCCAAAACGTTGCGCAGAACCAAACACAACGTCAGCACCCAATTTGCCCGGCGCGGCCAGCAGCACCAGAGCCATAGGATCGGCGGCAATACAGGTAATCACCTTGCGGCTTTTCAACTCATTCATCAGATCGGTGTAGTCGTGCAGCTCGCCGTAGGTCCCCACCTGTTGCAGCAATACGCCAAACACATCCTGATGATCGAGCACTTTATCTGCATCATCAACGATCACATCAAAGCCAAAGGTTTCAGCTCGGGTACGCACCACGTCTAGCGTTTGCGGATGAACATCGGCAGCCACAAAGAAACGATTCGCATCTTTCAGCTTGCTAGCACGCTTCGCCAACGCCATGGCTTCCGCTGCGGCGGTGGCTTCATCCAGTAAGGACGCCGAAGCTAATTCAAGACCGGTGAGATCCTGCGTCAGTTGCTGGAAGTTCAGCAACGCCTCAAGGCGACCTTGAGAAACTTCCGGCTGATACGGCGTATAAGCGGTATACCAGCCTGGGTTTTCCAGCATATTGCGCTGAATAACCGGTGGCATCAGTACGCCGTGGTACCCCATACCAATGAAAGATTTGTAGCGCTGATTCTGACCCGCAATTGCTTTCAGCTCAGCCAACGCCTGATGTTCCGTTACGGCATCACCGACCGCAGGCGGAGTAGGTAACTGAATATCGGAAGGAACGATCTGCTCGATCAGTTCATGCAAAGAGCGTGCGCCAACGGTTTCCAGCATTTGCTGTTGCTGCTGGGCAGACGGACCGATATGGCGAGCGATAAAGGATTCGCTGTTTTCGAGCTGGCTGAGAGTCTGGGTCATGAGTGACTGATTCCTAAATGTACATACAGAAGAAATGCTGATTTGACACAAATAAATGCGGCACGAACTCACTTTCTCCCCGCTAAGAACACGGGGAGAAAGTATGAAGCACGATCAAGCGCGGTTACGCCCAACACCGTTCACAACGCAGGCTTTAATCTTCGATAGAAGATTCGTAGGCTGCGGCATCCAGCAACCCAGCAATTTGCGCTTCGTCTGATGCTTTGATGCGGAACAGCCAGCCTTCGGAGTACGGAGCGCTGTTGACCAGCTCTGGCGCACCTTCTAGTTCATCGTTGATGGCAACGATTTCGCCGCTGATTGGGGCATAGATATCGGAAGCCGCTTTCACAGACTCGGCAACAGCGCAGTCATCGCCCGCATCGAAAGATGTGCCGACCTCTGGCAGATCGATAAAGACCATATCGCCCAGCAGTTCCTGTGCATGCTCGGTGATACCAACGCTATACACCCCTTCGCCTTCTGCGCGAACCCATTCGTGAGATGCGGTATATTTCAATTCAGTAGGCACGTTGCTCATCGACATCCTCTCTTAAATGTTTGTTAAATTTTACTTTATAAGTCTGATTCAATTGGCGTAGCCAATTTGAGTGCGGTCAGCGCGTAGGAACCTAATTAATCAGGCTTTTACCGTTGCGCACAAAACCGGGTTTAACGACACGTACTGGCATTTCACGGTTACGGATCTGCACGATAGCTTCTTCGCCAATGCTTGCAGGTACGCGAGCCAATGCAATACTGACACCTAAAGTTGGTGAGAAGGAACCACTGGTGATCACACCTTCTTGAAGATTTCCGTTGGCATCGGTAAAACGCACCGGCAGCTCATTGCGCAGCACGCCTTTTTCGGTCATCACCAAACCAACCAACTTTTCGGTACCGTTCTCACGCTGCTGTTCTAACGCTTCACGGCCAATAAAATCACGATCTTCTGGCGTCCAAGCAATGGTCCAGCCCATATTGGCGGCTAACGGCGAAACGCCTTCGTCCATTTCCTGTCCATATAAATTCATGCCAGCTTCTAAACGCAGAGTGTCACGCGCGCCCAAACCACACGGCTTAACGCCCGCTTTCACCAGCTTCTGCCAGAACTCCGCCGCTTCGCCGATTGGCAAAGCAATTTCATAGCCGTTTTCGCCGGTGTAGCCCGTTGTCGCAATAAAGTAGTCGCCGGCCTGTACGCCGAAGAACGGTTTCATGCCGCTAATCGCTTGTTTTTGTGCATCAGTGAACAGCGTCGCAGCGCGTTCTTGTGCCTGCGGGCCTTGCACCGCAATCAACGCCAGATCGTCGCGCACGGTGATTTCAACGTGATAAGGCTCGGCATGCTCGGTGATCCACGCCAAATCTTTTTCTCGCGTGGCGGAGTTAACCACCAAGCGGAAATATTCTTCATCAAGGAAATAAACGATCAGGTCATCGATAACGCCCGCGGAGGCGTTCAACATGCCGGTATAGAGCGCCTTGCCCGGTACCGTTAGCTTTGCCACATCGTTCGCGAGGAGGTAGCGCAGGAACTCACGCGTACGCGGCCCACGAAGATCGACGATAGTCATGTGTGAGACATCAAACATGCCCGCATCTTGACGCACCGCGTGGTGCTCATCGAGCTGGGAACCGTAGTGCAGTGGCATCATCCAGCCGTGAAAATCAACCATACGCGCGCCACAGGCGACGTGTTGATCGAAGAGTGGAGTCTGTTTGGCCATCTTAACCCTCTTTTCCTGAACGTTTGTCATCCGGTACAAGCCATTCGCTATAGAGTCCCGGGCGCGCTAATAAGATACTTTTTGCCTAAAAATGTCTAAAAATGTTGATGTGAAGCCTAAAGCTAAACGCCAATAAACATCGCTACGCAAACGATACCCTACCCCAGACGTTATCACCGATATCAGCGATTAACCATAAGTTAAAATAAGACCAGACTTTATCGATAGTGAAATTTAGAGAAGGGATAATGCAGAAGTTTCATCTACAAAACTGCGTCGAATGGCACATTATTAACATTTTCACCGCAACTGCATTGCAGTTATATAACGTATATCGCAATTTCATTAGGGAAAATAGCGGATGTTAAATTTCCATGCATGAGAAAAACTAATTCAAAAAAGACGGCAACATTAGAATATTTCAAATCAGGTTGGAGGGATAACCAAAGGGAACAAAAAAGGGGGAGCGGCTAACATAAATACATAGCTAGCCGCGAAGCACTATTTTTACAACGTCTGTATTTACGGGCTCTACTTTTGCAAACTCTCAGGCAAATCCGCTAAGCCCATGGCATGACGAACCAAACGCGGTTTAAGACCGGGAAGGTTATCAGCCAGCGCCATGCCGACATCACGCAGCAGTTTCTTGGCTGGGTTATCGCCGTCGAACAGCTGGCGGAAACCTTGCATGGCCGTCAGCATTAGCGCGGCGCTGTGCTTACGGGTACGCTCATAGCGGCGCAGATACATGTAGCGACCAATATCTTTGCCTTGACGCTGTAGACGTTTGATCTCGGAGGCCAATTCAGCCGCGTCCATAAAACCAAGGTTCACACCCTGCCCAGCCAATGGGTGGATGGTATGCGCCGCATCCCCCACCAGCGCTAATCGGTGCGCGGCAAAGCTGCGGGCATAGCGCCCAACCAGAGGATGTGACTGTCGAGCGCTGACGACTTCGCACAGACCAAGACGCGTATCAAACGCAACGGCCAATTCACGGTTGAAATCACACTCAGGCAAAGCGGCTAAGCGCTGAGCTTCTTCCGGAGAAACGGACCACACGATGGAGCATAAATGCGCATCTTCCAGCGGCAAGAAAGCCAAAATACCGTTTGGGCGGAAAATCTGACGCGCGCAGCCTTCATGGGGCCGTTCGGTTTTAATGGTAGCCACCAACGCATGGTGCCCATAGTCCCAAAACGTCAGCGGAATATCGGCATGCTGACGCAGCCATGAATGCGCACCATCGGCACCAATCACCAGACGAGCCGTAAGCATCTGCCCATTATCTAACGTGATGAAAGCTTCGTTTTCGCCCCACGCCACCTGTTGGAGTGTCGCTGGCGCAATCATTGTGACCTCGGACTGGCGGCTCACTTTATTCCACAGCGCCAGTTGGATAACACGGTTTTCAATGATATGGCCAAGGTGGGTATGCCCATACTCTTGGGCACGAAACGCAATACGCCCAAAGCTGTCACTTTCCCAAACTTCCATGCCCTGATAGGCGCTCGCTCTCAGGGCGAGGATATCTTGCCAAACGCCCAGATGCTGTAGCAAACGCTCGCTGGCAGCATTAATGGCAGAAACACGCAGCGCAGGTTCAGGCGTTAGCTCAGCGTGCTCGGGGATACGGTTTTCAATCACCGCAATGCGCAGCCCGCTGCCCTGAAGCGCCGCCGCCGTTGCCAACCCCACCATGCCACCACCGGCAATAACCACATCAAAAGATTGCATTGTGATTCTCTGTTTCTGTTAATGAATCCTATTCCTTCAATCACTCAGGCAACTTAAACAGCGCTGAGCACGACAGGAATAAACTTAGCGTTCTACCCAGCCAAGGGTGCGCCGCGCCAGCGTTTCGCGCAGCGGAGGAACCAACTCCATCGCCATTAGGCCGAGATTACGCCCAACAACCAACGGAGCCAGACGATTGGCAAACAGATGAATCAGACCGTCGGTCACACCGATTGTGGCCTGTTGATCGGGTTCTCGGCGCTGTTGATATTGGCTTAATACTTGATAGCTGCCGATATCATTGCCCTGCTGTTCTGCTTGAGCAATAGTTTCCGCCAAAGACATGACGTCACGCAGGCCAAGATTAAATCCCTGCCCCGCGATGGGGTGTAGCGTTTGTGCCGCGTTTCCCACCAGCGCAAGGCGATGGCTAATATGTTGCTGGGCAGACGTTAAGCGCAGCGGATAGCTATGGCGTTTCCCCGTTTTCACCATGGTACCTAAACGCCAGCCGAAAGCCTGTTGCAGTTGGTGTAAAAATTCAGCATCGCTCCAGCTATCGACCTTAGCCTGATCTTCAGCCGCATGGCACCACACCAGCGAGCATCGGCCTTCACTCATCGGCAACATCGCCAACGGGCCGTTGCGGGTGAAGCGCTCAAACGCTTTGCCCTGATGCGGTAGAGAGGTCGTGACGTTGGCAATAACTGCTATATGACCATAATCCTCGCTGCGCCAGTCAACGTTACAGTGCTGTGCTAACGCCGATGATGAGCCATCTGCTGCCACCAGTAACTCACCAGAAAGACGGGTACCATTATCCAGCGTGATAGTAGCGCTGTGCTGTTGGCGCTCGACGTCGACCACTTTTGCCGGACAGTGTAGAGTGACGCCGGGCGCTTTTTCTAACAGTTTGAACAGTCGCGAACCGGCCTGATGCAGCTCAATAACCTGACCTAAATACGGGATCTGATAGTCAGATGCTTCAAGCCCCACAAAACCGGCATGACCCTGATCGCTGACGTGAACACGCTCAATCGGTGTTCCACACGCTTTCAGCGCTGGCCACACACCAATACGCGCTAATTGCTGGCAGGTGCCGTAGGCTAGCGCAATGGCGCGCGCATCAAATCCCGGATGTTTTCGGCTGTCTGGCAAAACCGCTTCAACGACCTCAACCTGAACGCGTCCTGCGCTCAACGCGGAAACCGCCAACGCCAGCGTTGCGCCCGCCATGCCTCCGCCTACAATGATCATTTTCATGCCGTGTATCGTTCCTCAGCTAGCGGCTTTTGCCTGTGCCATCAGCGCTTCAATATCGTCAGCATGCTTAACCACATCTTTGGTCAGCACCTCAAAGCCCTTCTCGGTAATGAGAATATCGTCTTCGATACGGATGCCAATTCCGCGATACTCCGCCGGAACATCAGCATCTGGCGCGATATATAACCCCGGTTCGCAGGTAAGCACCATGCCCGGTTCTAACACGCGCTCACGAGCAGAAGAACCGTAATCACCGACGTCATGTACATCCAAGCCTAACCAGTGGCTCAAACCATGCATGAAGAACTGACGATGCGCCTGATCGGCAATCAGCTGTTCTACGTCGCCCTTCATCACGCCTAATTTGACTAAACCTTCAACCATCACGCGTACTGCGGCGTCGTTAGCTTCACGAATACTGTGGCCTGGGCCAAAGATTTCAAACGCTTTATCCATTGAGGCCAGCACCAGATCGTAGATCTCACGCTGAGGTTGGGTAAATTTGCCATTGACGGGGAAGGTGCGTGTGATATCACCGGCATAGCCTTTATATTCACAGCCCGCATCAATCAACACCAACTCGCCGTCTTTGAGCTCGCTTTCGTTTTCGGTGTAATGCAGGATGCAGCCGTTTTCGCCGCCGCCCACGATGGTGTTGTAGGAAGGGTAACGCGCCCCATGACGGGTGAATTCATGCAGGATTTCACCTTCGAGCTGGTACTCAAACATACCGGGACGGCATTTCTCCATTGCTCGAGTATGGCCCAGCGCGGTGATTTCACCTGCGCGGCGCATCGCTGCAATTTCTTCCTGCGATTTAAACAGACGCATTTCATGCACCCAAGGACGCCAATCGATCAGCGTTGCCGGCGCGCGGAAATTCTGGCGCATGCCGCGACGCAGTTTTTCTAGCGCTGCAAACGTAATTTGGTCTGCAAAATCATATTGGCCCTGAGCGTGATAAACCACATCTAGCCCATTCAACAACAGGTGAAGTTGCTCTTCAATATCACTATAAGGCAGTGCGCGATCGACGCCGAGTTTTGCTGGCGCAGCCTCTTGCCCTAAACGACGCCCAAACCAAATCTCAGCGGTTAAATCACGCACGCGATTAAACAGCACGCTGTGATTGTGGGTTTCGTCGCTTTTAATCAGGATCAGCAAGGCTTCAGGCTCGTTAAAGCCGGTCAGATACCAGAAGTCGCTGTTCTGGCGATAAGGGTATTCACTGTCAGCGCTGCGGGTACATTCTGGCGCAGCAAAAAAAAGCGCGGCACTACCGGGTGCCATCTGTGCCAAAACAGCCTGACGGCGACGTTGAAATTCTTGCTGGGTCATGACCTTCTCCTGAAATCGGCAATTGCGAGCACGTGGCGTGGCGCTCTACGAAATGAGCAGCCAACACGGATGCAGCTTCAAGTATGAAGGATATAGACTATCATGCGGATTGCGTAATGGGATAAGCAAGATCAATCAGGCGGTAGGAGTTCCGCCTGATTTCATCGTTGCGCTTGGCGTGATGTTAATTTAGTGCAGAGTGGGTTTTTGCATTTCAGCCGCGTTTGGCTTTTTCTGTGAGAACTCGCTGTGACACAGCATCGCTGCCATACGCACGTATTCCGCGACTTCTTCCAGAGATTGTTCCAGCTCTTCCTGATCTTCGTCTTCTTCGTAGCCTAACTGAGCAATGCTACGCAGATCGTCGATTGCTTCGCCGACTTCGCCTTTAATCTGGCCAAGATTTTTTTGCATCATTCCTAGCCCCAGCAAGAAATGGTTTACCCAGCCGGAAAGCGCATCGACACGATCAAACACGGTTACGTCGTCGCTATCTGGCAAAAGCAGTTGGAAGCCAAAACCATCGTCTTCTAACGCATCACGGGTATGCTGATAAGTCACCTGAAGTGGCTGTGCGAGCGTTTGAGAAAACGCTTCGCCGTCGTTGGTTAGATCGTGGATCATCGTGCGCCAATTATCGTTATGATTGCCGCCACACAGTATCCCGCTGATCAAGCCATGCATTTCAGCGGGAGTTAATCCAACGCCTTGCTGCTGCAAAGCCTGAGTAAAAACAGAATATTCGGGTACAGTAATCTCAATTGGCATACGTTTTGGTCATCGTTGGCAGATAAAGTTCGTGTTATGCTACCATCAAGATCAGTCGCTATACCAGAAAAGGGCACGCTATAAGGCTTGTCATACCCAAAGTCATTGAAGTTGCATTCACATTTGCGGCTTTCGCTACCAAGGGTATATGTCCAAAATAGTTGGAGTTACATCAAGTCGGCAAGCAAGCGCAGCCAACACAGATAAATCTTCAAGTATGAAGGGCATGAGTCAAAAGGCTTGTATCTGCATAGCGAGGTATATATAGTTGGCGCCCGATTTAGTGACCCTCGCGGTTTTGAAACTGGCGCAAAATCTAGGCAGGAAGGTGGTATGTCTGCACAACCGGTAGATATTCAAATTTTTGGTCGTTCGTTAAGAGTTAATTGCCCGCCAGAACAACAAGAAGCGTTGAATCAGGCTGCAGAGGATCTTAATCAGCGGTTGCAAGATCTCAAAGTTCGCACTAGAGTCACCAATACGGAGCAACTAGTTTTCATCGCGGCATTAAACGTATGTCACGAACTGGCGCAAGAACGCTTGAAAACTCGCGATTATGCTTCCAATATGGAACAAAGAATTCGCATGTTGCAGCAGACCATCGAACAAGCTCTGCTGGAACAAGGTCGCATCACTGATCGTCAGGGTGCGCAGTTCGAATAAGTGTGACTTATAGTTGTAACATGTTGATTAGCTAACGATTTTTAAAGAAAGTCGTATCATTTTAAGAAAAATGTGATAAGCTAATTAACAGTAAAGGATACAAAATTTCTCTGAGGTGTTCGTGTGCGGGCCAGTCCCCTGAGCCGATATTTAATACCTCAAGAATGCGGCGGATCCGTAATCGGTGAGCACGCTCGGTCTCCGAGAAGCCTTAAGATTGCGTCGTTGCGTTCACCTTGAACCATGGGTTCAAGGGTTACAGCCTGCTGCGGCACCTCGGAGATTCCCTTACACCAAACATCCTTAAACGGGTGTGTCATGTCTAATAACGTCTCTCTCAGCAATTCTACTTTAAATTCCTGTCTATCTCGTTCGGATATCCGCCGTTCAGTTCGCCAATTGCGTAAAAACCTTAGCGCTGATTTCCAACGTCAGGCTGCACAAGATATTGCTATGCGCGTGATACAACTACCGCGCGTTCAAAATGCACACACCGTTTCCCTATTTCTCTCTTTCGACGGTGAGCTGGATACCAGACCGCTGATTGAACGTCTTTGGCAGGCGGGAAAATCGGTTTATCTTCCGGTCCTGCATCCCTTCAGCCGCGGTAACCTACTGTTTTTACACTACGCCCCTGAAAGCGAAATGGTTCTGAATCATTTTGGCATTGAAGAACCACGCCTTAACGTACAGAAGGTATTGCCTGTGTCTCGGCTGGATATCATTTTCACCCCGCTGGTTGCATTTGACGCCACAGGGCAAAGATTAGGCATGGGCGGCGGATTTTATGACCGTACTTTGCAGGATTGGGAAAGTGCCTACGCGCAACAATGCGGGCCGTACCCTATAGGATTGGCGCATGACTGCCAGAGAGTCGATGCGTTACCGGTACAAGAGTGGGACGTTCCACTGCCAGAAATCATCACGCCCAGCACTCACTACCGCTGGTAAGATGACAAAATTCCCCTATAAAAACGGCAGCCATTAGGCTGCCATTTTTGTTAGTGCTAATAAGCTCTCGCTTAGAGATTAGTACAGCAAACGGGCACGAATCGTCCCCGTAATTTCTTTCATGCGCAGCAACGCCGCTTCCGCACGTTCAGTCTTGGTTTCGATATCAATAACGACATAGCCGATTTGAGCATTGGTTTGCAGATACTGCGCGGCAATGTTTACGCCCTCTTCCGCAAAAATCTGGTTAATCTGCGTCAGTACGCCTGGGCGGTTTTCATGAATATGCAGCAGACGGCTGACATTTTCTTCATGCATCGGCAAGGAAACCTCAGGGAAATTCACCGCCGACAATGAAGAACCATTATCAGAATATTTTGTGAGTTTACCCGCTACCTCAGCACCGATATTTTCCTGTGCTTCCTGCGTGGAACCGCCGATATGCGGCGTCAGCAAGACGTTATCAAACTCACACAGCGGCGAATTAAACGGATCGCTGTTGGTGGCTGGCTCCGTTGGGAACACGTCGATGGCCGCGCCAGATAAATGCTTGGAAGATAACGCGTTGCACAAGGCTGGGATATCCACCACGGTGCCACGTGATGCGTTGATAAGAATAGCTCCAGGCTTCATGAGCGCCAACTCTTCGGTACCAATCATATCTTTGGTGGAACGCGTTTCTGGCACATGCAGCGTAACGACATCGCTCATGTTGAGCAAATCAGAGAGATGGCGTACCTGCTGCGCATTCCCCAGCGGTAGTTTGTTCTCGATATCGTAGAAGAAGACGTTCATACCAATCCCTTCAGCCAAAATACCCAGCTGAGTTCCGATATGACCGTAACCAATAATACCCAGTTTTTTACCGCGCGCTTCGAAACAGCCCACGGCCTGTTTATTCCACTCACCGCGATGTGCACAGGCATTGGCCGTTGGAATGCCGCGTAACAGCAGCAACAGCTCGCCCAGTACCATTTCGGCTACCGAGCGTGTATTAGAGAACGGCGCATTAAATACCGGAATGCCACGTTTTGCCGCAGCGGTAAGATCAACCTGATTGGTACCAATGCAGAAACAGCCTACGGCAATCAATTTTTCAGCCGCAGCGAAGATATCTTCGGTCAGGTGGGTTCGGGAACGAATGCCAACGAAATGTGCATCACGAATGGATGACTTCATCGATTCAGAGTCCAGCGCACCTTTATGATATTCGATGTTGGTGTAACCCGCTGCACGTAGATTGTCGACGGTGCTTTGATGAACCCCTTCAACTAAAAGGAACTTAATCCTGTCTTTCTCCAAAGATACTTTTGCCATGACCCGACCCTAACCCCTGTTAATTCGAACCTTAGTGTGGCCGCAACGGAAAACAAAACTCCTGCGGCATGCAGCCAACATAACAAATATTACGCATCCAGCAAGCCAACCGATTGCCTACGTGGGGGGGAGCAACGGGTTGAAAACGTTAAAAGTTGGCGAAAAATGCTACTGCTTTTAATCGTGACAGCGTGAAAGTATCGTCAAGCGCAAATATGTGACATATGTCACCGAATTTAGGGGGTGTGATAAATAAATGGAATTCTATGTTTAAAACGAAGTTAACGAAGAGGGAAGAATAAGATAAAAAACCGAAGGCAGTACGCATAAAAAAACAGCCCCGAAGTTTCGGAGCTGCTGATTCATCATGGCTGATAATTTAGGCCGTAATGGTTTTCACGCCGTCAGCCGAGCCAACCAGCGCTACATCCGCGCCACGATTCGCGAACAGGCCAACGGTGACCACACCGGCAATACCGTTAATCTGTTTTTCTAACGCAATCGCATCCATAATTTTCAGATTATGCACGTCTAAAATCACGTTGCCGTTATCGGTCAGAACGCCTTGGCGATATTCTGGCTGACCACCTAACTTCACCAGCTCACGCGCAACGTAAGAACGCGCCATCGGAATCACTTCTACAGGCAGCGGGAAGTTACCCAGAATATCTACCTGCTTAGAAGAGTCGACGATGCAAATAAATTTCTTCGCCACGGCCGCCACGATCTTCTCGCGAGTCAGTGCAGCACCGCCGCCTTTGATCATCTGCATATGGCCGTTGATTTCATCCGCACCATCAACATAAATATCTAACGAATCGACTTCGTTAAGATCGAAAACGGTAATACCCAAACTTTTCAGTTTCTCAGTGGAAGCATCAGAGCTTGATACCGCGCCCTCGATCTGCCCTTTCATGGTGCCCAGCGCATCAATAAAATGCGCGGCGGTTGAGCCCGTGCCCACACCCACGATGGTGCCTGGTTTTACATACTTGAGCGCTTCCCAACCCACTGCTTTTTTCAGTTCATCTTGAGTCATTACCGAATCCTATGGACTATGCTACGAAAACGTGTGCGTATTATAGAGTAACTGCCTGTAAATGGCGTGTCAGAAGGCGGCTTTTTCGCCCTAAGCGATCACCTTTTCCATGATAAGAGTGCATTTTCTCCTCTTGAAGGGGAAAAAATGTGGCATATTGCAGTTATTAAGATATAAAAATCATAAGAGCAGGGGACGAAGAACAACATGAAACGCCCGGACTACCGGACTTTGCAAGCACTGGATGCGGTAATACGCGAACGTGGCTTTGAGCGTGCGGCACAAAAACTCTGTATAACTCAGTCAGCGGTTTCACAGCGAATCAAGCAGTTAGAAAACCTGTTCGGTCAGCCCCTACTGGTTCGTACCGTCCCTCCTCGCCCAACGGAACAGGGACAGCGTTTGCTGGCTTTGTTGCATCAGGTTGAGCTACTTGAAGAGGAGTGGCTAGGCAACGATAGCAGCACCGATGGCCCGCTACTGCTCTCTCTCGCCGTCAACGCCGATAGTTTGGCAACTTGGCTGCTGCCTGCCTTAAAACCGGTGCTGGCGGATTCACCGCTGCGCTTGAACCTTCAGGTTGAAGACGAAACGCGAACTCAGGAACGACTCCGTCGTGGTGAAGTGGTCGGCGCGGTGAGTATCCAGCCACAGCCACTACCTAGCTGTTTAGTCGACCGCCTTGGTGCGCTTGATTACCTGTTTGTGGCGTCACCGACTTTTGCTGCACGTTACTTCCCAAATGGCGTGAACCGTTCTTCCCTGCTGAAAGCTCCAGCCGTCGCCTTTGACCACTTAGACGACATGCATCAGGCGTTCCTGCAACAGAACTTTGATCTGCCGCCGGGCAGCGTACCGTGTCACATCGTCAACTCCTCTGAAGCCTTTGTACAGCTAGCATTGCAGGGAACCACCTGCTGTATGATCCCGCATCTTCAGATCGAAAAAGAGCTGAAAGAAGGCTCGCTGATAAACTTAACTCCCGGTATGGTTCAGCGCCGTATGCTTTACTGGCACCGCTTTGCACCAGAAAGCCGCATGATGCGCCGAGTCACCGACGCGCTGCTTTCTCACGGGCACAACGTACTGCGCCAAGATTAAGCGACCCATGGTTGCTATAAAAAACCATAAAAAAAGCACACTGCGAGGTGTGCTTTTTTGCGCTATCAGCAGCCGTTATTTATTCAGGCTGAAGACCACATCAACCTGATCGTCAAACTGGATAGTTTGCTGTTCATAGGTCTGCGCAGCAGAGGTCTTTTGCATTGCGTCAGCCGCCATATACATACGGCTTACTGGGGCTGGCTGGTAGTTAGATACGTGATAACGAATGCTGTACACCGGTCCAAGCACTACGCCAAAACCTTTTGCCAGAGACTGGGCCTGACTCACTGCATTTTTGATCGCTTCCTGACGTGCCTGTTCGCGATAAGCTTCTGGCTTAGCAACGCCTAACTCAACGGAGCGAATTTCGTTGAGATTCGCTTTCAATGCACCATCCAACAAACCATTCAGTTTATCCAACTGGCGCAGAGTGACTTGCACGCGGCGATCCGCACGATAGCCTTTCAGCTCGCTTTTGCCGTCTTTCAGGTAATCGTACTCTGGCTGAGTGCTTAAGTTAGCCGCACTGATGTCTTTTTTCTCAATACCGTTGGTATTCAGAAAATCAAAATATTTAGCTACTCGCTGATCAACCTGCGTCTTGGCGCTCGCCGCATCTTTTGCAGAAGCGGTAACTTGGAAAGTCAGCGTCGCAATATCAGGAGTTGCGTCTACGCTTGATGTTCCAGAGGTCACTAGATGTGGTCCTTCTGGCATTTCAGCCGCCTGAGACAGCGCGGGTAACGCGCTTAATCCCATCACTGCAACCATCGCTAAGGCTTTTAGCTTCATGGTGTCTCCTTGTAGACATACTCGATGTTTAGTGGTTTCAACTGCCGGTATATGGCGCTGAAAGATGGACAACATCCTGAACTAAAAAAAGCGCTAACGCATTAGGAACAATCCAGAATTTTATCCATCAACCGCCAACTACACCTTACAAATGTAGCCCATTTCTTGCCAACTGTAGGGCAATAACCCACATCACACAGGCAACCAGAAGATTAATCACCCGTTGAGCTTTGGGCGTACTTAACCACGGTGCTAACCACGCAGCGAGCAATGCCAATGAAAAGAACCAAATCGCAGAAGCGCTGACGGCACCAAAAGCAAACCAACTGCGAGCGTCCACTGAGAGCTGTCCACCTAGGCTGCCTAAGACGACGAACGTATCTAAATAGACATGCGGGTTAAGCCATGTCACGGCCAGCATGGTCACAACAATCCGCCAGCGGCTTTGCTGCGCCACGTCAGCCCCCGTTTGAATCCCCTCTTTCGCCATTGCCGCACGAAAAGCGCCCCAACCATACCACAGCAAAAATGCCACTCCGCCCCAAGTCACTAGCATCAACAACAAGGGTGACTGACTCAATAGCGCGCTACCACCAAAAATACCGCCGCAGATTAAAACGATATCACTGAGCGCGCATAGACAAGCAATCATCAGATGATACTGCCGACGGATCCCCTGGCTTAAAACAAATGTATTTTGTGGGCCCAGTGGCAAAATCATGGCTGCGCTCAGGGCAAAGCCCTGTAAAAAAACAGAAAGCATGGGTAGTTCCTCGAAAATATAGCTGCGCCCCAAAGAGAAGATGGGCCGGAATGGCAGCGATATTACGCCGAGATGTTAAGAAGAGGAAATGGATGATTCTTATCGGGGATTAGAGCAGCTAATAGAGGGGAAATATAACGCGATCCCCCTCCCAACGCTTCCTTTGCTAAAGGACGGTTATGGAGGGGCACTCGCTAAGGATTATTCCTGTCCAGCCTTGCGCACAGCGGTTTGATACAGATGAACATCCATTTGCGGGAATGGAATTCCAATATTATTGGCATCCAGACCACGTTTGAAGTTTTCCATCAGATCAAAATAGACCGGCCAGTAATTAGCATTCGTCGTCCAGACTCTCACCACAAAATTCAGCGATGAAGCCGCCATTTCATTCAGTCGAATGGTCACACCTTGGTCTTGCATAATACGTTTATCAGCAGCAACAATATCGCCTAATACTTTTTTGACCAGATCGATATCCGCATCGTAGGCCACACCAACGGTAATATCTACGCGGCGATTTGGCTCACGGGAATAGTTAATAATATTGCCAGCAATGATTTTCCCGTTGGGTACCACGATAGTTTTATTATCCGAAGTTAGCATGGTTGTAGAGAAAATCTGAACATCTTTCACCGTACCGGAAACACCGCCAAGATCAACAAACTCTCCCGTGCGGAACGGACGGAATAGAACTAACAATACGCCTGCAGCAAAGTTAGAGAGTGAACCTTGCAATGCCAGACCAACGGCTAAGCCTGCGGCACCAATCACCGCAATAACGGAGGCTGTTTGCACACCAATACGACCTAATGCCGCAATAATGGTGAACGCCATAATGCCGTAGCGAACTAATGCTGAAAGGAAATGAGCGACTGTGAGATCAACGCCGCGCGCCTTCATTAGACGGGTAATTGCACCAGAAACAATTTTGGCAATAATCGAACCGACAATGAAGATAACAATCGCAGCAACAATATTCACTGCATACTGAATTAGTAAGTCCTGATTTTTCACTAACCAGTTTCCAGCACTATTAATTCCATCGGCAACGTTCAGGTCTTTCATAAACCATCCTTCCTTTAACAAATCAAAAGTAGCGCAACATGCTCAATTTATGCCGTTTTGTACGGCATGTTTGTGTAAGGTTAACGGACAATGCGCTATACGCCAACTAATCAAAGCTTAAATAACAATAATTGGGATTAGTCGAACCAACCATTACGAATATTTTAGCCATAATAAAAATACAAAAAAAACACCCTAACGAGAACGCTAGGGTGTTTTAATTTCGTCTATCACACTAAGCAAATTAGCGTGATGCAACAAGCATTACAGAACGTCTTTGCAGTTCAGTTCGTCAAATGCCAGTTCCAGACGAGCAATCATGCTAGTCTGAGCGGCACGCAACCAAACGCGTGGATCGTAGTATTTCTTGTTAGGTTTGTCTGCGCCTTCTGGGTTACCCAGCTGGCCCTGCAGATAGCCTTCGTTTTTCTTGTAGTAGTTCAGAATACCTTCCCACGTTGCCCACTGGGTATCGGTATCGATATTCATTTTAACTACGCCGTAGCTGACCGCTTCTTTGATTTCTGCAGCAGTAGAACCAGAACCACCGTGGAATACGAAGTTCAGGCTGTTGTGTGGCAGGTTGTGTTTCTTAGAAACGTATTCCTGAGAGTTATGCAGGATTTTTGGCGTCAGCTGTACGTTACCTGGCTTGTATACGCCGTGTACGTTACCAAAAGAGGCAGCGATAGTGAAACGTGGGCTGATTGCGTTCAGTTTAGTGTACGCGTAATCAACGTCTTCTGGCTGAGTGTACAGCGCAGAGCTATCCATATGGCTGTTATCAACGCCATCTTCTTCGCCACCGGTGCAGCCCAGTTCGATTTCCAGCGTCATGCCTAATTTAGACATACGGGTCAGATACTTGGAGCAGATCTCGATGTTTTCTTCCAGAGACTCTTCAGACAGGTCGATCATGTGAGAAGAGAACAGTGGTTTGCCAGTAGCAGCGAAATGTTTTTCGCCAGCGTCCAACAGGCCGTCTAACCATGGCAGCAGTTTCTTAGCGCAATGGTCAGTATGCAGGATCACTGGAACACCGTAGTGTTCAGCCATCTGGTGTACGTGATGCGCACCAGAGATTGCACCCAGGATTGCAGCACCCTGAGGAACGTCGGTTTTCACGCCTTTACCAGCGATAAATGCAGCACCGCCGTTTGAGAACTGAACGATAACCGGAGCACGTACTTTAGAAGCAGCTTCCATTACCGCATTGATTGAGTCTGTACCAACACAGTTAACTGCAGGCAATGCGAAATTGTTTTCTTTAGCGATCTGGAAAACTTTCTGAACATCATCACCAGTGATGACACCCGGTTTAACAAAATCAAAAATTTTAGACATGTTACGTCGTCCTGTTTCGTGGGCCGTAAGTAAAAAATAAATCGTTTTCAGCTACTTGCTACACGCTTATCACGAATATCGCAATGGAGCATCGTGTATCCAAATAGATAGAACAACGGGAGGCTCGGCCTCCCGTTACGGTTCATTACTGCTTAGCACGTTCTTCCAGCATCACTACCGCTGGCAATTTTTTGCCTTCAACGAATTCTAAGAATGCGCCGCCGCCAGTAGAGATGTAGGAAATTTTGTCTGCGATACCGAACAAATCGATAGCTGCCAGAGTATCACCGCCGCCCGCGATAGAGAATGCTTCGCTATCAGCGATTGCTTGAGCAACGATCTCGGTACCTTTACGGAAGTTAGGGAACTCGAACACGCCGACTGGGCCGTTCCACAGAATGGTTTTCGCATTCTTCAGAATCTCAGCCAGCTGGTGTGCTGAAGCATCACCCAGATCCAGAATCTGTTCGTCATCTTTAATGTCATTTACTGATTTCAGCGTTGCAGCCGCAGTTTCAGAGAACTCGGTAGCAACACGTACGTCGGTAGGTACTGGGATATCACAGGTAGTCAGCAGTTTTTTCGCTTCATCAACCAGATCGGCTTCGTACAGTGATTTGCCTACGTTGTGGCCTTGAGCAGCAACGAAGGTGTTCGCGATACCGCCACCAACAATCAGCTGATCCGCGATTTTAGACAGAGAGTCCAGAACGGTCAGTTTGGTAGAAACTTTTGAACCACCAACGATAGCAACCATTGGGCGTGCTGGGTTACCCAGCGCTTTGCCCAGTGCTTCCAGCTCTGCAGACAGCAGAGGACCCGCACATGCGATAGGTGCAAATTTACCTACGCCGTGGGTTGAAGCCTGTGCACGGTGTGCAGTACCGAATGCGTCCATGACGTAAACGTCACACAGCGCGGCGTATTTTTTAGACAGGGTTTCGTCGTCTTTCTTTTCGCCTTTGTTGAAGCGAACGTTTTCCAGAACAACCAATTCACCTTCTGCAACGTCAACACCGTCCAGATAGTCTTTAGCCAGACGAACTGGAGACTTCAGGTGGTCTTTCAGATAGTTAACAACTGGCAGCAGAGAGTACTCTTCGTTGTATTCGCCTTCGGTAGGACGACCCAGATGGGAAGTAACCATTACACGAGCGCCCTGCTTCAGAGCAGCTTCGATAGTTGGCAGCGACGCACGAATACGCGCATCAGAAGTCACTTTGCCTTCTTTAACTGGAACGTTCAGATCTGAACGGATCAGGACACGTTTACCAGCCAAATCCAAATCGGTCATCTTAATTACAGACATGGTGAACCCTCTCGTTGATTCTCTTAAAGTTGCTTGACCGTCACAGCTGCACAGGCGGCTGTGCCGTACTGGAAACCGCTTGGAACATCGCCAGCGTAGTATCTAACATACGATTGGCAAAACCCCATTCGTTGTCACACCAGACCAACGTTTTTATCAAGTGTTGACCGCTGACGCGCGTCTGCGTGCCATCAACAATGGCACTGTGCGGGTCGTGATTAAAATCGGTCGAAACCAGTGGTAATTCTGTATAGTCAACTATACCACGAAATGAGGTGCTTGCTGCCTTTTGCAGTAGGTGGTTGACATCACTCACCTTTACTGCGGCCTGCACGCTAACGCTCAAATCGATTGCCGTAACGTTAATCGTCGGCACTCGCACTGAAATCGCTTCAAAGCGATCGCAGAACTTAGGAAAAATGCGGGTGATACCAGCGGCCAATTTCGTGTCGACGGGAATTATCGACTGGCTGGCCGCGCGTGTCCGACGCAGGTCGGAATGATACGCATCTATCACCGGCTGATCGTTCATTGATGAGTGAATCGTTGTCACCGTGCCGGATTCAATCCCAAACGCATCATCGAGCAATTTAATGACTGGGATAATGCAGTTAGTCGTGCAGGATGCGTTAGACACAATGTGGTGTTCTGGCTGCAACTCCTGCTGGTTCACACCGTAGACTACGGTCGCATCGAGATCGTGGCTGCCTGGATGGGAGAACAAAACTTTTTTGGCTCCCGCCATAATATGGGCTTCGCCATCGGCTCGACTGCCATAAACACCGCTACAGTCGAGTACGATATCCACACCCAGTTCACGCCACGGTAAATCTGCAATCTGCTTCTCATGCAGCAGACGAATTGTGTCATCGCCCACCCACATCGTATCCCGCTCCTGGCGGACATCCCAAGCAAAGCGCCCGTGACTGGTGTCGTATTTCAACAAATGAGCCATGCCTTCAGCATTTGCCAATTCATTTATCGCTACCACGGACATCTCTACTCTACGGCCGGATTCGTATAACGCGCGTAATACGCTGCGTCCGATACGGCCAAAACCGTTTATTGCGATGCGAATAGTCATATCACTCCCTGCGCCAAACGCAGTTTAAAACGAAAGTTTTAAGGCGAGAGCATAGAGTAATCCAGCATCGAAAACGATGGAAATCCCGCTGTCACATAATCCTGATAATTGATGCTTCATCAATCAACTGAAACGCTTCAGCTAAGAATAAACCAAAGCCTCAATAAAAGAAATAACCGCAATAAAATGGGCGTTATGCCTCGCTTTCTTTCGCTTAAAATGTGCTATAGCTCACAAATTATGGGTATTAAAGCGCGCCGCTAAGCATAAAAAAACGGGACTGCCCTGCGGCAATCCCGTTTTTATCAGCGATAGCTACCGAATTATTTCAGCAACGCTTTCGCTTTAGCCACTACGTTGTCTACGGTGAAGCCAAACTCTTTGAACAGCAGCTCAGCTGGCGCAGATTCGCCGAAGGTAGTCATACCTACCACGGCACCGTTCAGGCCAACATACTTGTACCAGAAGTCAGCGATACCGGCTTCAACAGCAACGCGAGCGCTAACTGCCGCTGGCAGTACGGACTCACGATAGGCAGCATCTTGCTTATCGAAGACTTCAGTTGCAGGCATGGAAACTACGCGAACTTTACGACCTTCCGCTGTCAACTGATCTGCAGCGTTCACAGCCAGCTCAACCTCAGAACCGGTCGCAATGAAGATAAGCTCTGGCTGACCAGCGCAATCTTTCAGGATGTAACCGCCGCGAGAGATGTTAGCCACCTGCTCTGCCGTACGATCCATCTGAGCCAGATTCTGACGCGAGAAGATCAGCGCAGATGGGCCATCGTTACGCTGAATAGCGAACTGCCATGCAACCGCAGATTCAACTTGGTCACATGGACGCCACGTGTTCATGTTTGGTGTCACGCGCAGGCTAGCCATCTGCTCAACCGGCTGGTGAGTTGGGCCATCTTCACCCAAACCGATAGAGTCATGGGTATAAACGAAGATATTACGGATTTTCATCAGCGCAGCCATGCGAACGGCGTTGCGCGCATACTCCATAAACATCAGGAAGGTCGCGCCGTATGGCAGGAAACCGCCGTGCAGAGCAATACCGTTCATGATGGCTGACATACCGAATTCACGTACACCGTAATGGATGTAGTTACCGGCCAGATCTTCGTTCAGCGGCTTAGAACCAGACCACATGGTCAGGTTACTTGGTGCCAAGTCAGCAGAACCACCTAGGAATTCAGGCAGCACTTTCCCGAAAGCTTCCAGCGCGTTTTGAGACGCTTTGCGGCTTGCGATTTTCGCTGGATTGGCTTGCAGGTGATCGATGAATTTCTTGGATTCTTCAGCCCAGTTAGCTGGCAGCTCACCGCTTACGCGACGTTTGAACTCAGCGGCCAGTTCAGGGAATGCAGCCTGATAGGCAGCAAATTTCTTATCCCAAGCACTTTCTTTGGCTTTGCCCGCTTCTTTAGCATCCCACTGAGAATAGATTTCCTGAGGGATTTCAAACGGAGCGTAGTTCCAGCCCAGAGCTTTACGGGTTGCTTCAATTTCAGCGGCCCCCAGTGGCGCACCGTGAGCTTCGTGGGAACCTGCTTTGTTCGGTGAACCGAAACCGATGGTAGTTTTGCACATCAGCAGAGATGGCTTGTCGGTCACTTTACGTGCGTCTTCGATAGCCGCTTTGATCGCGTCGCTGTTGTGGCCATCTACGCCACGGATAACGTGCCAGCCGTAAGCTTCAAAACGCTCAGCGGTATTATCGGTGAACCAGCCTTCAACGTGACCATCGATAGAAATACCGTTGTCATCATAGAACGCGGTCAGTTTGCCCAGCTTCAAGGTACCCGCTAAAGAGCAAACTTCATGAGAGATGCCTTCCATCATGCAACCATCGCCCAAGAATGCATAGGTGTGGTGATTGACGATATCGTGACCTGGGCGGTTAAACTGCGCGGCCAAAGTACGTTCAGCAATCGCCATACCCACCGCATTCGCGATGCCCTGACCCAGTGGGCCAGTGGTGGTTTCTACGCCTGGGGTATAACCGTATTCAGGGTGACCTGGAGTTTTAGAATGTAACTGACGGAAGTTTTCCAGCTCGGTGATTGGCAGGTCATAGCCAGTGAGGTGCAACAGGCTATAAATCAACATAGAGCCATGGCCGTTAGAAAGCACAAAGCGGTCACGATCGGCCCAATTTGGATTGGTCGGGTTGTGATTCATGTAATCGCGCCACAGGACTTCCGCGATATCAGCCATACCCATAGGGGCACCTGGGTGACCAGAATTGGCTTTCTGCACAGCGTCCATACTGAGTGCACGGATCGCATTGGCAAGCTCTTTACGAGAGGACATGTTCTACTCCAAGTCGGATTTAAAGAAATAGGGTTCGGGGTATTTTCTCAGACTACGTATGAAAACAGCAATCCCTAAGGCTAAATGAGTCGATGAAGTCTCATTATATTTCTCTTAATAGCAGATTAATCCGCTTTCATACGGGGTCTGTATAGACAGAATACATACTCAATGACAGCCCATTTGGTGCTGGATACACTATCACAGATCGTCATTCAATCTCTGGAAAGACTGCACCCAAGGAAAATAACATGAACAAAATAACACTTCCTCTTATCGCTCTAACAGCCTCTACCTTCCTCAGCGGCTGCCAAAACATGAATGCTGAAGGCCTGATGCAGTCTGGCGCACAGGCCTTTCAGGCAGCAACGCTTTCTGATGCTCAAGTCAAAGCTTTAAGTGAACAGTCTTGTGCGGAAATGGACAGCAAGAACCAAATCGCTCCTGCGGACAGCACCTATGCCAAACGCCTAGCGACCATTTCTAAAGCACTGGGCAGCGACATCAATGGTACCCCAGTCAACTATAAAGTCTACGTGACGAAAGACGTCAACGCGTGGGCCATGGCCAACGGCTGCGTACGTGTTTACAGCGGACTTATGGACATGATGAATGACAACGAAGTCGAAGGCGTGCTTGGGCATGAAATGGGCCACGTTGCATTAGGCCATTCACGTAAAGCGATGCAGGTGGCTTATGCCACCACGGCTGCGCGTACCGCCATTGCCGCCAGCGGCGGCGTTGGTGCACAGCTATCCCAATCACAGCTTGCCGATCTGGGAGAAAAACTGGTGAATTCACAGTTCTCACAAAAACAAGAAAGCGAAGCCGATGACTACTCTTTCGATCTGCTTAAAAAGCGCGGAATCAACCCGGTTGGGCTAGCCACCAGCTTCGACAAACTGGCCTCACAGGAAGCTGGGCGTCAAAGCAGCATGTTTGACGATCACCCATCCTCTCTGGCCCGTGCGCAACACATTCGCGATCGCATCGCCGCAGAGCAATAATATTCCTAGGCTCCGATATCATTTCGGAGCCATTTTCCACTTATCTCCCGGCCGCAAAATTGCTTCTCTTTTAATCGTAAATTAACTACTTCCAGAATGTACCTAATGATAGTCTCAGCCGATTTTATTGCATAAAAATCATACAATTAACCTATCATTTGTCAACGGAAGATAAAGATAATGAACATTAAAACGCTTATCGCGATAGCAATCGCATCAGCCACATTAACCGGCTGTGAGCACATTAATACCCAAATGGCCGCGCAGTCTGGCGTACAAGCGATTCAGGCCGCAACGCTCAGCGATGCAGATGCAAGATCCCTCGCGAATCAATCCTGTAAAGAGTTGGATAACCAAAGCCAAATCGCCAGCAGCAAAAGCAAATACACCAAGCGCTTAAACAAAATTGCGAAGGCGATGGGTAACAACATCAACGGCATGCCGGTTAATTACAAGGTGTACATGACCGATGACATCAATGCCTTCGCGATGGCAAACGGCTGTATTCGCGTATACAGCAGCTTGATGGACATGATGACCGACGATGAAATTGAAGGCGTGTTAGGCCATGAAATGGGGCACGTTGCACTTGGTCACAGCCTGAAAGCCATGAAGGTCGCTTATGGCACCATCGCGGCAAGAACGGCAGTAGCCTCCACCAGCGGCGTAGCCGCCGAACTGTCACAAACGCAGTTAGCCGATCTGGGCGAAGCGCTGATCAACTCGCAATTCTCACAGCATCAAGAATCTGAAGCCGATGACTTCTCATATGATTTCCTGAGAAAGCACAAGCTGAACACGCTGGGGCTGGCAACCAGCTTTGAGAAACTGGCCGAGCTCGACGGTGGCCGTAAAGGCAGCATGTTTGATTCACACCCACCATCAACCGAACGCGCACAGCACATCCGCGATCGTATCGCTGCAGACAAATAAAATCTGCCGCATAAAAAAACCGCAGCTTTGCTTTAGCTGCGGTTTTTATTTAACGAAGAAAACAAAACGAGCTAGTCGTCGGCTTTCTCGCCTTTCGCTTCTTTGGCTTCGATTTCACGATACCAGCGTGGATGATGCTTACGCGCCCAGCGACGGCTGACTTTACCTTCCACCATACCTTTGATCGATCCCTTAACCCAGAAAGCCATATACATATGGATCAGGATCGCGTGGATCAGCACGATTGCCGCAGCCGCATGGATCAGCAGCGAATAACGCACCATTTCGATCGGGAAGTGCTGGGCAAAATACGGACGCCAGATAATGATGCCGGTGATCAGCAGCACGAAAATCAGACTCATGATGCTCCAGAACATCATTTTCTGACCGGCGTTATATTTACCCACGTCAGCAACTTCGTGCTCATTGCCTTTGAGCACTTCAACGATGTTCACCACCCACGGCACGTCTTCACGTTCAGGAATGTTGTGCTTCACAAAACGGAAGAACATAAACATCAGCGCCACAAAAATCAGCACGCCAAAGAATGGGTGCATGATGCGCCCCATCTGCGGTGTACCAAACGTTTGTGTCAGCCACTGCAACGTTGGGAAGAACAGTGCGATGCCAGATAGCGAGACCAAGAAGAAACAAATTACCACCGTCCAATGACAGGCACGGTCGATGAATTTGGTACGAACGATCATTTTACTTTTACTCATGATGGTTCCCCTTCTCGTCATCACTCTCTTCTTCGTCGCTCACCTCTTTGTTCGGACCCACACCAATATAGTGATAAATCAAACCGGCAAAGGTTGCGATAAATCCAGCGACTGACAGCGGCTTCAGCACCCCTTTCCACAAACCAACCGCCATATCGATCTTCGGATCTTTCGGCAGGTTGTGGTACAACTCTGGCTTATCCGCATGATGCAGAACATACATCACGTGAGTGCCACCAACGCCTTCAGGGTTATAAATACCCGCGTGCTCAAAGCCACGTTTTTTCAGCTTCTCAACGCGCTCGCTTGCCACTTCCAGCATCTCTTTCTTGCTGCCGAAATGAATCGCGCCGGTCGGACACGTTTTCACGCAGGCAGGTTCTTGTCCCACGCTCACGCGGTCAACGCACAGCGTGCATTTGTACACGCGGTTGTCGTCTGGATTTAAGCGAGGAATGTTGAACGGACAGCCCGCAATGCAGTAGCCACAGCCGATACAGTGCTCAGACTGGAAATCTACGATACCGTTAGCATACTGAATGATCGCACCAGCCGACGGGCATGCCTTCAGGCAGCCCGGATCGGTACAATGCATGCAGCCATCCTTACGGATGAGCCACTCCAGCTTGCCGTTTTGCTCAACTTCCGAGAAACGCATCAGCGTCCAAGATTTAGCGCTCAAATCGGCAGGGTTATCGTAAACCCCGACGCAGTGGCCTACCTCGTCACGAATATCGTTCCACTCAGAACAGGCTACCTGACAGGCTTTGCAGCCAATGCAGGTAGACACGTCGATAAGCTTAGCCACTTCTTCTTTGTAGTCGCGAGCCTGCGGCGGCGGCGTTAAGGCATTAGTCGCCGAACGCTTGATAATGTCTTGTGATTGCATGGACATAAGTTCGGCTCCTTACACCTTTTCCACGTTAACTAAAAACGCCTTGTACTCTGGCGTTTGCGAGTTAGCGTCGCCTACGAACGGAGTCAGGGTGTTGGCGATAAAGCCTTTGCGCGCCACGCCTTCAAAGCCCCAGTGAATTGGAATACCAACGGTATCCACTTCCTGACCATTGACCTGCAAGGTACGCAGACGGCGAGTCACCACCGCTTTCGCTTTGATAAAGCCGCGTTTGCTGCTGACTTTCACCGTATCACCGTGCTCAATGCCTTTCGCTTTGGCCAAACCTTCGCTAATTTCTACGAACTGTTCAGGCTGAACGATGGCGTTAAGGCGCGCATGCTTCGTCCACGTGTGGAAATGCTCGGTCAGACGATACGTGGTACCGACATAAGGGAACTCAGCTTTGCTGCCCATACGTTTGGCATCCGCTTCATACAAGCGAGCCGCAGGGTTAGAGATAACGTTTGGATGCAGTGGATTAGTGCCCAGCGGTGTTTCAAACGGCTCGTAATGCTCAGGGAATGGCCCTTCCGCCATCTTATCGATGGCAAACAGGCGACCCAGGCCTTCCGGCTGCATGATAAACGGTCCGACGCCGCTGCCCGGTGCGGCGGTGTTGTAGTCTGGAATATCGTTTCCGACCCATTTGCTACCATTCCACTCGATCAGCATGCGCTTAGGATCCCACGGTTTACCCATTGGATCTGCCGACGCACGGTTATAAATAATGCGGCGGTTCAACGGCCATGCCCAAGCCCAGCCCAGCGTATTGCCTAAGCCTGACGGATCGCTGTTATCACGATTCGCCATCTGGTTGCCCTTGCTGGTCCAGCTACCGGCATAAATCCAGCAGGCGCTTGCCGTGGTGCCGTCATCGCGCAGATGAGCAAAGGTATCCAGCAACTGACCTTTCTTGGCTAACAACGTGCCGTTAGCATCGTACAAATCGGCCAACGCATAACCGTTGTTTTCTTTCGCCACTTCTTCAGATTCAGGATGATCTGGCTGCTCATAGCCCCAGCCCATTTTCAGCAACGGCTCAACGCCTTTACCGCCTTCATTCTGATACATGGTGCGCAGGCGATGGTACAGACCGGCAAGAATTTCGCCGTCGTTACGCGCTTCACCTGGGGCGTCTGCGCCTTTCCAGTGCCATTGCAGCCAACGACCTGAGTTCGCAATCGAACCATCTTCTTCGGCGAAGCAGGTTGAAGGCAGACGGAAGACTTCAGTCTGGATCGATGCCGTATCAACCTCGTTCATCTCACCGTGGTTTTGCCAGAAGTTTGAGGTTTCTGTCACCAACGGATCGATAATCACCAGATATTTCAGCTTAGAAAGCGAATCAACGACCTTATTCTTATCTGGGAACGACGCAACGGGGTTAAAGCCTTGGCAGATATAGCCGGTGACTTTGCCCTGATCCATCATCTGGAAGTACTTCATCACGTCGTAGGACTGATCCCACTTCGGCAGCCAATCAAAGCCCCAGTTGTTTTCTTTCTGCGCATCGTCACCATAGAAAGCCTTCATCAAGCTGACGAAGAATTTCGGGTAGTTACCCCAATAGTTAACCTGACCCGGCAGCGTCGCTTTTGGCGTATTGGCGGCAAGATAGGTTTCGAGATTGGTGTGCTTTTCCGATGGCAGCGTCAAATAGCCCGGCAGGCTGGTAGACAGCAAACCAAGATCGGTAAGACCTTGAATATTAGAGTGACCACGTAAGGCGTTAACGCCGCCACCGGCCATCCCCATGTTGCCTAACAGCAACTGGATCATCGCCATGGTGCGGATGTTCTGCGCACCCACGGTGTGCTGAGTCCAACCCAATGCATACAGGAACGTGGTGGTGCGGTCAGCCGCGCTCGTAGAAGCCAGCACTTCGCAGATTTTCAGGAAATCCGCTTTTGGCGTGCCGCAGATGTTTTCCACCACGTCCGGCGTATAACGGCTAACGTGCGCTTTCAGCAGGTTCCACACGCAGCGCGGATGCTGCAAGGTGTCGTCGCGCTTGGCGTAGCCATTTTCGTCGAACTGATAGTTCCACGTGGTTTTGTCGTACTGACGTTTAGATTCGTCATAGCCGCTGAACAAGCCGTCTTCAAACGAGAAATCATCCCGCACCAGCAGGCTGGCATTGGTGTAGTTTTTAACGTATTCAGCGTTAATTTTGTTGTTAGAAATCAGGTACAACAAAACGCCCGACAGGAAAGTAATGTCGGTGCCAGAGCGGATCGGCGCATAAATATCCGCCACAGAAGCGGTACGGGTAAAGCGCGGATCGACCACAATCAGCGTGGCGTCATTGTTGTTTTTGGCTTCCATCGCCCAGCGGAATCCGACCGGATGCGCTTCAGCGGCGTTGCCACCCATCACCATAACAACGTTGGCGTTTTTGATATCAACCCAGTGGTTGGTCATCGCACCGCGACCAAATGTTGGAGCAAGACTTGCTACCGTTGGTCCGTGTCAGACGCGCGCTTGGTTATCAACCGCCAACATGCCCAGTGAACGGGCGAATTTTTGCGTTAGCATACCGGTTTCATTGCTGGCCGCAGAGGCGCACAACATGCCGGTTGAAAGCCAGCGGTTAACCGTGACGCCTTCGGCGTTTGTCGTTTCAAAATTCTTATCACGGTCGTTTTTCATCAGCTTGGCGATGCGCTCAAAAGCATCGTCCCAGCTAATGCGCTGCCATTTATCAGAGCCTGGCGCACGGTATTCAGGGTAACGTAGACGATTTTCACTGTGGATGTAATCCAGCAGGCCAGCACCTTTCGGGCAAAGTGCGCCACGGTTTACCGGATGATCCGGGTCCCCTTCAATGTGAAAAATCGTTGATTTCGCGTTCTTGGCACCATCGCCAAGGCTATACATCAATAACCCACAGCCAACAGAACAATAGGTACAGGAGTTACGGGTTTCTTTTGCACGCAGCAACTTATAGTTACGTGACTCCGCCAGCGCCATAGTAGGAGTGAATCCTAAAACTGCCGCTGTTGTACCAGCCATCCCGCCGGCGCAGATTCTAAAAAACTGTCTGCGACTGACGTCCATTGCCATCCTCATTGCTTCAATGATGTTTTTGTCAGCGGCAAACTAACAGTTACAACCCTGCTCATATTGAGTCAAATCAAAAAATAGAACTATTCACTCAATATTTACCCCTTAATAAGTAGAAAGGGTAACGTTTCGTTAACTCCTATGGCACACAGAGTAAGGATTTGTAGGATTTATCTGCAACTAAGTAGTCATTCAAAAAATTAGATTAAAAAAGTGATTTACTGTTAAAAAGACAGCGACTGGCGCCGCTTTACAGTATCAATAGACCCATGAGCTGTTGGCATAGCAATTGATTACTGGCTGATCGCAACTAAATCAATATGGCGGGCGTTACTCTGCAGACTTTTGACTAAAACACGGTTGGTGAACTCAAACACTCGACCAGTAACATTTATCTTTATTCTATTACCATCACAGGTAATGTTTGCACTTCCAACATCGCTAATTAATACGGGTGCAGGAAACTGTTTTTTGTCTTTCAACGAAATGACGCGATGCTCCATCAAGTAATATTGATAGAAAAAAGGAACTGTCGCACCGCCGGTATCATCAAGTAGCACACTCACGTAAACACCATCACAGGCCTGATATGATTTAACCAGATGGCTATTATTCAATTGGTCAGAATCAGAAAATAAATATAATAGGGCTAAAGCCCCACAAATAAACCCTCCAATAAATAGCATAATTTTAATAACCATTTTCTCTCGCATAGCGGATACCCGCTTCAATCATCTCTTGATCGCTAGGATCATCACCAAAAGGATATTCCCCCCAACACTGCGTCCCCTTAGCGGCGTTTAAGGCCTTGTGCGTTCGGTGGTGCAGTAGGAACTTTTGTCATAAATTATTCCCAAAAAAAATAGAATTGATATTTATATAAATCATTAGAATGATTAAACATAATTATTTCAACCCCATCCTAATAGAGTAATTATATTTAATTCCGAGAGACTAACCTCATATTTAAAACATTCTATTCAATATTGAAAAATCTTGTTTACACTTTTTTATCCCACACCGCCAACGTTGTACCCTACCTTTATACCGAGCATCTTATTCTGTTCTTATCACATGAGTATCTACAACGATGAGGCGAAGAAAATAACCATCCATAACGAAAAAAGGCGGCCCGAAGGCCGCCTTGATATCAGTATAAACGCGAGGATTACTCGCCTTTTTTATCTGCCTGAATGTAGAGCATTTCCAGCGCCAGCGTTGCAGCGGCCAAAGCTGTAATTTCAGATTGGTCGTAAGCCGGAGCGACTTCCACCACGTCCATACCGACGATATTAAGATCTTTAAGGCCACGTACCAGTTTGAGCGCACGATCAGAAGTCAGCCCACCAATAACAGGAGTACCGGTACCTGGTGCAAAAGCAGGATCCAAACAGTCGATATCAAAGGTCAGATATACCGGCATATCGCCTACGATCTGTTTGATCTGCGCTAACACATCATCCACGCCACGATCGTTTACCTGTGCGGCATCCAACACGGTAAAACCATTATCGCGATCGAATTCAGTACGAATACCGATCTGCACCGAGTGGTTTGGATCGATCAGACCTTCGTTAGGTGCATGGAAAAACATCGTACCGTGATCGAATTTGCTGCCGTTAGCATAGGTGTCAGTATGCGCATCGAAATGCACCAGCGCCATCTTGCCAAAATGCTTAGCATGCGCACGCAGCAAAGGCAGGGTTACAAAGTGGTCACCGCCGAAAGTCAAACAGCGCTTACCAGACTCCAGCAGTTTCTCTGTATGCGCCTGCAGAGAGTCGCTCATGTCCTGCGCATCACCGAAGTTAAATACGACGTCGCCACAGTCAACCACGTTTAAGCGATCGCGCAGATCGAAGTTCCACGGCCAGCGGTTGCCTTCCCACGCCAGATTAGTAGAGACCTGACGAATTGCCGCAGGGCCATGACGCCCACCAGCACGACCTGAAGTCGCCATATCGAAAGGTACACCGGTGATAACCCAATCGGCATCGCTGTCGTATGGCTGGAAGTTCAGCGGAAAACGCAGGAAGCCAAAGGCGTTAGAAACCAGTGAGTTATCGGGTTTATTGCCTAGGGTGCTCATAATCAATCCTCGTAAAAGGCCGCAGTTGTTGCTGGCCGAAGTCAAAGTACCGATGAAAAAAAATCCCTTCCGCGTCGTTAGCCCGACGAGAAAGGGATTTATTGTTCGCTTTTAAAGCTGCTGTTGGCAATTATCGCCGCAAACTTTCAACTCTTCAAGCCCGACGTGAGTCTTTATCTACCCTGAAAAACAATTGTATAAAAGGTCTTTTTTCTCAAAGAGATAACAGCAAAGAACTCAGCTACTAAATAAGATATTTATAAAAATTAAAAATATTACTAATTCATAGAAGAACACTTATTAATAAATGTATTTATGTTTACACGCCTAGTTTATTTAATTTTAAATAGCTATGAGCTAACTTTTATTATTTAAAGTTATTTGAATAAATTTAATTCTATTTTTTTATGAGGAATATGTATCTAACATTGATATTGCATTTCAACCCAAATAAAATCAGGAATTAGATATCATGTCAAATAACACTAATATCACCTTCAATGCAAAATGGATAAATACTTCATCATATGTTGGAGTATTTGAATTTGAACTCACTAATAACACCGGAGAGATGCTCATTAATCCTGAAATTACAATAGACTTTGGAGAAGATTCATATATTGAATATAATGATGGGATTATGTTTACGCCCTCTTATGGTAGCTTAGTGGGTTACTTGGAAGAGCCTAATGTTGCTAATAATCAAACAGTGACTTTCTCGGTCACCGCTAATGACTCATGTGGTATGTCTCCTGTGGCTTATTGGGTAAATGGCCTCAACGCTATTAATAGCGTTGCCAGCACAGATACCGACGCACAAACAAAACCCACTAACCTGAAATTCTCAAGTGTGGGTGCGAACAGTTTTACGTTGAGCTGGGATGCACCGACTGGCGATGTCGATCACTATGATGTAGCCTATCAACCAGAGGATGACCCTCAGGCCGCATTACAAATCGAGACCACGGAAACTCAGGTCACCATAAATAACCTTATGGAGACAACCTCATATATCATCGCTATTGCTACTTTCGATACCCCTGACAATTGGACATCAATCGTTGAAGCAAATGTGACCACCACCGCCCAAACACCTGATACCACTGCACCTACCGCACCTAGCAATCTGAAGTCTGCCAACATTAGCGTTAACAGCGTTTCTCTAAGTTGGGATGCAGCAACCGATGACGTTGGCGTCGACCATTATGTGGTGACCTACCAACCAGTGAGCGATACTCAGGCTGCACTTGAAATTCAAACCACCATCACCAGTGTTATTTTGAGTAACCTAACGGCGGAAACAAATTACGCTATTTCGCTAACTGCCGTAGATGCCGCAGGTAACCAATCACCTGCAACCACCGCTACGATTAAAACAGCGACCCCCTCTGCTGATACCAGCGCGCCTTCTGTACCTAATGGCCTCGGCGTTAGTGCTATTACCGATACCTCCTTAACGCTAACATGGAAAGCATCAACGGATAACGTTGGTGTTACCGGCTACAAAGTCAAATACACCTCAGCCAGTGGTAGCAGCGTCACCAAAGATGTCATCACGACAACCTGTGAACTAACCGGCCTGACTGCCAATACAGTATATAGCCTAAGCGTAGCCGCCTATGATGCCAATAATAACGTTTCCGCCTATTCTGCGATCATCACGGCAACCACTCAGGCACCGCTAGCCACGACCACCAGTTTTGCGCCTTATATCGATGTCACGATCAATGCAAACTGGGGGACAAATCCTCCGGGGATCAACACTAGCCTGGTTTCCGATGCCATTGCCCTCGGAGTGAAGAAATTCCATCTGGCTTTTCTCGTACAAGATCGTGCCTCTAACCAGTTAGTTTGGGGCAATACTTATTTCCCATACAGCGCTGTTAAGCCAGTCTGCGACATTATTCATGCAGCTGGCGGCGAACCGATTGCGGCGTTTGGCGGCGCCAGCGGCACCGATCCTTCAGTTACCCAAACTCAAGCTGATCTCACCACTATCTATCTCAACTTGAAAAAAGATTTCGGTATTCAGCATATCGATTTTGATTTTGAAAGCGCGGGGCAATACAACTACAAAGTGGCGTTCCCTGCCGCATTGGCAGCGCAAAAACTGGATCCAACGCTGTGGTTTAGCCTGACGCTACCGGTGATGCCAACAGGGTTGACCGGTGAAGGTATTGCCATGATCACTTATGCTAAGCAGATCGGTCTGGCACTTAACGTGCAAATTATGGCGATGGATTACGGCGCATCGGGTCTGGATATGGGGGCGGCGGCCGTGAGTGCCATTGATGCCACGAAAAATAACCTATCCAGCATTTATCCAGATAAATCCTCTGCTGATCTCTACAAGATGATCGGTGTGATCCCTATGATTGGCCAGAACGATACCGCTGGTGAAATGTTTAGTTTTCAGGACGCCACCAAAACGGCGCAATATGCAAAACAGCACAGCCTAAATCTGGTTTCAATGTGGTCGCTTGGTCGTGACTTCCCTGGTATGGGTGATTTATCCACCTGTACGCAGAATTCGGCACAAACCAAAAACTATGAATACACTACAACGTTTTTGAATGCCATTGGGAATGAACCTGAGCCAGAGCCAGAACCTGAACCTGAGCCTGAGGAAGACCAACGTAATGTTTTTCAGGTTGAACAACATGGCGACCCCTATGCACTTAACGATCTGCAGCGCCGTCAATCTGTTCCTGCGCCAATTCAGCCAACAGGCTATTGGGCCAAAGCCGGCAGCGTATTGACCGTTGAGTATGCTGTATCAGGTAATACACCAACAGATGCACCACAAATTTGGATCCACTGTATTGTCGAGGGATACGATGAGGCTCAACAATATTATAGCGATAAGCAAAAAATACCGCTTGAAGTTGGGGTCAATAAAATCAACGTCGCACAAACTGGCGTAGTATATATTGCATCTAATAATATTCCTGACCCTGCGGTAAATATGAAAGTCACTATTGTTAGTGGTGGAAATCTGATGCCGGTTTTTGTATTAGGCAGAGATGATGCCAATGCGAAACAATGGCTGAAAGATGTTGCACAGGCCGTCAGTAAAAACACATCACCTTACGCAGAGTTGGTCGGGAAGCGTATGATCATTACCCTCCCAATTCACGAATTTAAAAGTAATGTCACCGATCCCGTCGCAATATTAAATTCATGGGATAAAATTATTGATTGGGCTGAAACACAATACGGGCTGACACAAAATGGCCCATATCCGAATATTGCAACCGCCGTGCGTTATCACTTCTTTACTAAAGCCGATAGCACGGGCGGATACATGAGTTCAGCTAACGAATGGATAGCGACAAATCAGGACGGCATCAAAGATATCACGGACAATATTAATCTATCGTGGGGACCGTGGCATGAACTCGGCCACCAGTATGAAGTTATTGCCTTTCAGACAAAAAGTGAGGTTCTCGAAAATCTGACCTCTTTATACGTCCAGAGGGAACTGGGGCTCACTTCACGCCTGCTGGCGGATAACTGTTGGCAACGTACTCGTGATTATCTGCAGCAATCGGGCAATAATTACGATGCTGAAGAGGATTTATGGACAAGCGTCACCATGTTCTGGCAGCTTGATCTCACCTTCGGAAAGGATTTTTATCAACGCCTAACTGATAATATTCGCATGCTTTCGGTATCTGAGTTACCTGATAGCGATGAAGAAAAAAAATCTTTATTCATTGCGTTAGCCTGCAAGGTTTCAGGTTTTGATTTATCGCCATTCTTTGAACAGTGGGGATATCGCTCAACCGCGAAAGCCCCTGTCAATTTAGCAAAAATGAAGTTAAAGAAACTCAACGACAAGATTTGGCTCAATGAAGATGAAAAAGTTCTTTATCGTTATTCACTCGAACAGCAAGGCATTTCAGGACGATTATCACTGCCATTAACGGTTTTGATAGGAGAGGAATTTACGGTACAAGCCATAGTGACAAACCGTCCAGATGCGGAGTTAAGCTATAGCTGGAAAACGCCTGAAGGATTCGAATTAGTTTCTCATAATGGCCCGACCGCCGTTTTCCGCTCCGCTGCAGAATGTATTGCCAACGCCTACGTTAGCGTCGTGTGTGCGGTATCAGATAAAGACAATACTATAGATATGGGTGCTAAAATTCAGCTGAAATCCCCAGGAGAACAGCAACGGCCCGAAACTATCTATTGCGCACAAATACTGAAACGTTATGGAAAAGATAAGCTTCACACATGGGATGATAGTAATCCAACTGGCACGCCAGGTGATATATATCTATATCACAGCGCGGGTAGCTATCGATTCTTCCAATTACGCAATAAAGATTACTGGTATTTCCCAACAACGAAAAGTAGCAATAGTGACTGGTCTTATATTGGTGAATACAATACGGATATATACCTAGCCAATAAATAGTTTGATCTTATTTTAAAAATAATAAATCCCAGACTGTCACACTGTCTGGGATTTTATTTTTAGTCATTCGACACTACTACGTAATCCTATCCTCGAATGCATTTTTACCATCCGGGCAGAATACAATTTACTGATTCACCACATCGAGAAAACGTTTTATCTCTAGCAACTGCTCTGGATTGTATCGACAGGTTCCCACTTCAATTTTGGGTTTGTTACGCCCGTGGAAGTCACTGCCACAGGTGACATAAGCGCCCTGCTCAAGAGCAAAATCATATAAGCGCTGCGCCAGTTCATCATCATGGTAGCTGGAGAAAACTTCGATTCCTGCCACGCCAGATTCCAGCATTAGTTCAAGTATCGCCTCATGCTCTTCTTTCACGTTGGCCCCAATATGGGCAATAACGGGAATGCCGCCGTTGTCACGGATCAAATCCGTCATCTCCTCCAGAGCCGGGTAGGTCACTGGCTGATAGCAGGCTTTACCGGGGCCGAAAAAATCCCAGTAAAAATTAATTAATGGCATATCGGCGCGAGCACCACCGGAACGGTACGGCAGTAATAGCGGATTATTAGCATTACGCTCATCTTCAAGAATAGCCTCGCCCATCTGCTCTTCCTGAGGCAAACGGCCATTCGCCAGCCGCGCTAAATGCTCGTCATCAATAAAGAAACCGAACTCACGGAGCTTCGCCAGCTTTACAGGCACCAGCTCGCGTTGAATATCGTTGAAGTTTTCATACACCTGCGTGAAATCATCCGATGGCGTAAAGCCATAGCCTAACAAATGAAAATTACGTCCTTGAAAGGTACAGTCGATTTCAATCCCCGAAATGATATTCAGCGCATCACTCCGCCACTTTTCAGATTCAGCAAATGAAAACGCCGAATTGTGGTCGGTTACCGCCAGCGTTGTAACGCCCTCACGAACGCAGCGAGCAATCAGTTCTGCAACCGGATAATCTGCGTCATCACTATGATGCGAGTGCATATGCAGGTCGACTTTTTCCATGTGAATACTCCCATTCTTCAGATCGGTGTGATTTGTCACTATACATCAGCCACAAAAAAGGGTGCCGAAGCACCCTTACACTTTGTGATCTCGATGTCTGTTAGAACAGCCTATCACTCATCTTCGAGATAGGTGTACCCGTAGAGACCAGACTCAAATTCATCCAAGAACTGGGTTTGCAGCTCAGGTTCGAGATCGGTTTTGCGCACCTGATCGCGAAAACGGGTCAGCAGCACTTCAGGATCGAGCTGAACATATTCCAGCATTTCGGCAACCGTATTGCCCTCATCCGAGTCTTGCACCTCAACGCTGCCATCTTCAAAGACGAAGACGTCAACCGAGGCTGTATCGCCAAACAGATTATGCATGTTGCCCAGAATCTCTTGGTACGCACCGACCATGAAGAAACCAATCAACGGCGGATTTTCTGGATCGTACTGCGGCATCGGCATCGTCGTTGCGATCCCATCACCGTCGATGTAATGATCGATGGCACCATCTGAGTCACAGGTAATATCCAGCAGCACCGCACGGCGCTCAGGCGCCTGATCCAAACCACTCAATGGCAGAACCGGGAACAGCTGATCGATCCCCCACGCATCAGGCATCGACTGGAACAGCGAGAAATTCACATACAGCTTGTCGGCCATGCGCTCTTGCAGTTCATCAATGATCGGACGGTGTGCGCGATTGCTTGGGTCAAGATGCTCTTGGATCTGGCTACAAATCGTCAGATATTGCTGCTCAGCCCAAGCACGCTGGGTTAGATCTAAAATACCGTGCGCATATTGGCTATGCACATCATTGAGATCGAGCTGGCTGTCGTGTAGCCATTCACGCAATGAACGCTTGGTATCAGAATCCTGCATCTCTTCCCACGTAGACCATAGGCTTTGCAGTGCACGAGGTGCATCTTCGGCCGGAGCCACAGGTGCATGGAATTCGTTGCGTTCAACACCAATGACATTGGAAACCAGAACCGTGTGATGCGCCGTTACCGCACGACCAGACTCTGTGATGACCGTAGGATGCGGCAAACCGTGCTCGTTACAGGCATCGCCGATACCCCAAATAACGTTATTCGCGTATTCGTTCAGGCCATAGTTCACCGAGCAATCAGACTGGGAACGTGTTCCTTCGTAGTCCACGCCCAAACCGCCGCCGACGTCAAAGCACTGAATGTTCACACCCAACTTATGCAGCTCAACGTAGAAACGCGCAGATTCACGCACGCCGGTGGCGATATCGCGAATATTCGCCAACTGAGAGCCTAAGTGGAAATGCAGCAGTTGCAGGCTATCTAAACGACCCGCTTCACGCAGGGTTTCAACCAGTTGCAATACTTGCGTTGCCGCCAAGCCGAATTTAGATTTCTCACCGCCGCTCGACTGCCATTTGCCCGAGCCTTGCGAAGATAAGCGCGCACGCACGCCAAGGCGGGGCACCACGTTCAGGCGCTCGGCTTCTTCCATCACCAGCTTGATTTCAGACATCTTCTCGATAACCAGATACACCTTGTGACCCAGTTTTTCGCCGATCAATGCCAAGCGGATGTATTCACGATCTTTATAGCCGTTACACACAATCACCGAACGCGTCATACCAGCATGGGCGAGTACCGCCATCAACTCCGCTTTCGAACCTGCTTCTAAACCTAAGGGCTCGCCAGAATTCACTAACGACTCAATGACGCGACGATGCTGGTTTACCTTAATCGGATAAACCAAGAAGTAGCCGCCCTCATAGCCGAAAGATTCACGCGCACGCTTAAACGCTGCGTTAATTGAACGCAGGCGATGTTGCAGGATCTGCGGGAAACAGAACAGCGCAGGCAAACGCTGGTTGCTCTCTTTTTGCAGCTTCTCTACCAGTTGCGTCAGATCGACGCGCGCTTCTGGGACGTCGGGATCTGGACAAACTGAAATATGACCCAACTCGTTGACGTCATAATAGTTGCCACCCCAGTAGGCGACGTTATAAGTACTCAGCATTTTGCTGGCATTACGATCATTCATGGCAACCTCCTGCATAGAACGCAATTGATGGTGTCCGGCCGCTTCCTGCGGACGTTGGCGAAGTTCGTTAGACATGACGAACTCCTTGTGCACTGCCGTGGCAAATAATGGAATTATTCACAGCACGCTTATTCACTATCGCAGCAACATCTGCGCTTAACAACCCACACGCCGGGATTTTTGGCGTGACCACAAAGCTCAGCACCGGACAAAATGCCGGACTGATATAAGTATAAGAGCAAAACACGTCGCTAACTCCGTGGGTCGGGGAGTGCATTCTTAAATGCAGGATAAACCCCAATGAAAATTCACCTGCGCGTTGTTTGGTAGTCATACCACGCTACAGGTTACCCTTGTTCAGTCATCAGTTGCCGCTATCGGCGTAAGAATCCTGAGTCGCTCCCCATCTTCACCAAAGCGGTGAATAACATCGGGAAAATGCGAGAAATGCAGATAAATAGGAAGGAAGGCGCAAAGCGCGGAACAGCGGAGCGCCATGAAGACGCAGAATATTGCCGGAAGCAATAGTGTGAAACGCGACCGTTGTCGCTGAGATATTCGTGCGGATCATTACCTGAACCACCTCCATGCCTGCGGTTAAAATAACGCGCAGATCCAAAAAGTTAACAGTGTGTTGAGACTGACAGTATGAGCAACAACTCATACCCTCCTCGGCCGGAAGTGAGACACATAGCCGCCCCTTATCACTTGTATTTTCAGCAAGTTATCTAAAAACCACTGCTGTTAACACATTTTAGCGATTCGGTTAAAGCGTCATGCAACGGTAAGCCGCGCGCAGTTTATACAATCAACAGCGGGAAATTGCAAAATGAAATTTTGCTAAAAACTGTTTCTGTGCGTTTACGCAGGTGTAAAAGAAACCGACTGTATAGAAAAAAATACTCGTTTGCGGACATAAAGTGACAAAAAGACTAGAAAACTACGGCGGGTCTGTCTTAAAATAGCCGTCCAGATGGTAATCCATCTATACTTATTTACTGATAAACTGCTGAACGGCTTTGCCTGAGGGGCGTTGCAGGATGCATCAGGCACCAGAGCTAGCCACAAGCTAGATACTGATGTACATACCCCAGCATTACGCAGTGATTTTAAACCCGTCTTTTAAAGGTAAAGAACACCATGGCTAAACACCTTTTCACGTCTGAATCAGTGTCCGAAGGACATCCTGATAAGATTGCTGACCAAATTTCTGACGCCGTGCTTGATGCGATCCTCGAACAGGATCCAAAAGCGCGCGTTGCATGTGAAACCTATGTCAAAACCGGCATGGTGCTAGTGGGTGGTGAAATCACCACTAATGCATGGGTAGACATTGAAGAGCTGACCCGTAAAACCGTTGCTGAAATCGGCTATGTAAGCTCTGATATGGGCTTTGATGCTAACTCTTGCGCCGTTCTGAGCGCTATCGGTAAGCAGTCTCCAGATATCAACCAAGGCGTTGACCGTACCGATCCTTTAGAACAGGGTGCTGGCGACCAAGGTATTATGTTTGGTTACGCGACCAACGAAACCGAAGTATTAATGCCTGCGCCAATCACCTATGCCCATCGTCTGATGGAGCGTCAGGCTGAAGTACGTAAAAACGGCACCCTGCCATGGCTGCGCCCAGACGCCAAAAGCCAGGTAACCTTCCTGTACGACGACGGCAAAATTGCCGGTATCGATGCAGTGGTTCTTTCCACTCAGCACTCTGACACCATCAGCCTGCCTGATTTGAAAGAAGCTGTGATGGAAGAGATCATCAAGCCGGTCCTGCCGCCAGAATGGTTGTCTGCCAATACCAAATACTTCATCAACCCAACAGGCCGTTTCGTTATCGGTGGCCCAATGGGCGACTGTGGTTTGACCGGTCGTAAAATCATCGTTGATACCTACGGCGGTGCAGCACGTCACGGTGGCGGCGCATTCTCTGGTAAAGATCCTTCAAAAGTTGACCGTTCAGCGGCATACGCTGCCCGTTACGTAGCAAAAAATATCGTTGCTGCAGGTCTGGCAGACCGCTGTGAGATTCAGGTTTCTTACGCAATTGGTATCGCTGAGCCAACCTCAATCATGATCGAAACATTTGGCACTGAGAAAATCTCTACCGAGCAACTCACCCTGCTGGTACGTGAATTCTTCGACCTGCGTCCATACGGTTTGATTCAGATGCTTGATCTGATCCAACCAATCTACCGTGAAACCGCAGCCTATGGTCACTTTGGCCGTGAACATTTCCCATGGGAAAAAACCGACAAAGCCGCACTTCTGCGTGAAGCTGCTGGTTTGAAATAAGGTTAATTCCAATGAAAAAAGCAGGCCTTTGTGCCTGCTTTTTTGTTGCCTAAAAATCGACACATCGCTATTGCCGTCAAAATGAAAACGATTACATTAAATTCATACTTAAACTAAAAATACGTTTAATGATTAAAAACCACCCATACAAACCAATATGACACCATTGTATTTTATGGATCAAATCGTTTTAAAACCAATGAATTAGCCATTGATTACTGTAAGTAAATCCATAATCTCACGCTGACTCACTCTCCATATGAATGCCACATTGGTGTAAACGATTACATTTATGTGATCGGGAGCACTTACATTAGCGCCATAGATTCTTAACATGATAAGCATACAAACGAGTTTCTTTTCGGAGGCAGTATGAGTACTACCGTGAGTACACAATCGGTTCGCAAGACCCGTTCAAATGCCAGTCTAACGTTCTTTGTCTGCTTTTTAGCTGCGCTGGCAGGCTTACTGTTCGGGCTGGATATTGGTGTTATCGCTGGTGCTTTGCCATTTATCAGCGAGACGTTTCAAATCACCAGCTCCCAACAAGAATGGGTTGTGAGCTCTATGATGTTTGGTGCGGCAGTCGGTGCAGTAGGTAGTGGCTGGTTGAACTTCCGCATTGGCCGTAAATACAGTTTGATGATTGGCGCAATCCTGTTTGTGGTCGGCTCACTGTTCTCTGCCTTCGCACCTGACGTTGAAATCCTGATCCTTTCTCGCGTACTACTGGGATTGGCGGTGGGTATCGCATCTTATACAGCTCCGATTTATCTTTCTGAAATTGCTCCAGAAAAGATTCGCGGCAGTATGATTTCAATGTACCAATTGATGATCACCATCGGTATTTTGGCCGCCTATCTTTCTGACACTGCCTTCAGCTACACCGGCGCATGGCGCTGGATGCTGGGTGTTATCACCATTCCAGCCATTCTGTTGTTGATTGGTGTTTTCTTCCTGCCAGACAGCCCACGCTGGTTAGCCGCACGCGGCAGCGATGAAAAAGCCCGCCGTGTGTTAGAAAAACTACGTGATACCAGTGAACAAGCCAAAAGTGAGCTGGATGAAATTCGCGAAAGTCTGAAAGTGAAACAAAGCGGTTGGGCGTTGTTTATTAACAATAAAAACTTCCGTCGTGCCGTTTATCTAGGCGTGTTGTTACAGGTGATGCAGCAGTTCACCGGTATGAACGTCATTATGTATTACGCACCAAAAATCTTCGACTTAGCCGGATTTGCCAGCACGTCGCAGCAGATGTGGGGCACGGTTATCGTGGGTCTGGTTAACGTATTGGCCACCTTCATCGCCATCGGTTTAGTTGACCGTTGGGGCCGTAAGCCAACCTTGATACTCGGCTTCATCGTGATGGCTTTAGGTATGGGCACATTGGGTACCATGATGAACATCGGTATCAGCTCCGTCTTTGCTCAGTACTTTGCCGTTATCATGCTGCTGATCTTCATCGTCGGTTTTGCCATGAGCGCCGGCCCGCTGATTTGGGTGCTGTGTTCTGAAATCCAGCCGCTGAAAGGCCGTGATTTTGGTATCACCTGTTCAACCGCAACCAACTGGATTGCCAACATGATCGTCGGGGCAACCTTCCTGACCATGCTGAACTCTCTGGGTAGCGCACACACCTTCTGGGTCTATGCCGGTCTGAACGTTATCTTCATCTTCATTACGCTAGCGCTGATCCCTGAGACCAAGAACATCTCTCTGGAACACATCGAACGTAATCTGATGCAGGGTAAGCCACTGCGTAAGATTGGGTCTAAGTGATTTAAATTGATGTAATATCGATTCGTAGGTTCTATACGCTTCGAACACTGAACGAACAAGGCGGCAATTGTGTCGCCTTGTTTGTATTTATATTAGAACAGTGAAAGGTTTCGTACGCCGGTTAGCTTTTATGTTTCCATGAAACCGCTGACGTAGGCGTCCGATGAGAGTCCCGTTGCGCGGGGACTCTCAACTCGCGCGCTTTTTACCGAGTCGTTTGTCCGACCGGTCTCGGAGCGCACATCCTGTACGCCCTCAACCTGCCACCAGCATCCCTGCTGGCGGCTCTAAAATGCATTCCTTAAACATAAAAAAACAAAAGACATTTTTGTCTTCTTATCTTTTTATTTTATTTCTCTCTTTTCTTTTCATTGTTTAAGTCTTGGTAGAGAGAGCCGCCGGTACAGGGATGTACCGGCGGAGTTTGGGGCGCCCTGGATGGGCGATACCAAACCGGAGCGGAGATGGCGTCTCGGATAAAAGCGCGAGGATTGAAGGGGCGCGCGCTGGCGCCCCTCATCGGTCGCCTTCTACCCAGTTTGTATGTGAATACAGCAGCGGATAGGCGAACGAAACCTTACACCATTCACCATTCACCATTCACCATTCACCATTCACCACATAAACGAGAGACAGCCGAAACCTTCCCGCAATACCATTAATCACCCGAACACGAATACAAAAAAGGCCCCTATTCAGGGGCCTTTAAACTTATTCCAGCTATTCGCTATTACTTAGCAGCAGCTTCTTCCGCATCGCCCAGCAGAACGGATTCCAGCGCGATTTCAATCATGTCGTTGAACGTGGTCTGGCGTTCTTCAGCAGTGGTCTGCTCGTGGGTACGAATGTGGTCAGAAACGGTGCAGATAGTCAGCGCTTTCGCACCAAACTCAGCGGCAACGCCGTAGATGCCAGCGGCTTCCATTTCCACACCCAGAATGCCGTACTTATCCATCACGTCGAACATAGACGGGTCTGGCGTATAGAACAGGTCAGCAGAGAAGATGTTACCTACGCGTGCGTTGATGCCTTTGGCTTTCGCTGCGTCAGATGCGTTACGCACCATGTCAAAGTCCGCAATTGCTGCATAGTCGTGGTCTTTGAAACGCATGCGGTTAACTTTAGAGTCGGTACATGCGCCCATGCCGATAACGACGTCACGCAGTTTAACGTCCATGCGCACTGCGCCACATGAACCCACGCGGATGATTTTTTTCACGCCAAAATCAGTGATCAGTTCTTTCGCATAGATAGAACATGATGGGATACCCATGCCGTGGCCCATAACAGAGATCTTACGGCCTTTATAAGTACCGGTGAAGCCCAGCATGCCGCGCACGCTGTTTACCTGACGGACGTCTTGCAGGAAAGTTTCAGCAATGTGTTTGGCGCGCAGCGGATCGCCCGGCATCAACACAACGTCTGCAAAATCACCCATCTCGGCATTAATATGCGGCGTAGCCATAATTCGTATCCTTTTGGTATGTAAGTCTAAATATCAAGCTAACTGTGAAATGAAACGCCACCCGACTCATTAAAGCCGGGTGGCGCTCAGAAATTAAAACATCACTTTACCGTAATCCATCGGAGACAGACCAAAGTAGTTTGCTACGGTTTGGCCAATATCTGCGAAGGTTTCACGGTGGCCCAACGAGCCCGGTTTTACTTTAGGTCCGTAAACCAGAACTGGGATGTGTTCACGGGTATGGTCAGAGCCTTCCCATGTTGGGTCACAGCCGTGGTCAGCGGTGAAGATGATGATATCGTCATCTTTCACTAATTTCAGCATTTCTGGCAGACGACGGTCAAACAGCTCAAGCGCAGCAGCATAACCAGCAACGTCACGGCGATGGCCATAAGAGGAGTCGAAGTCGACAAAGTTGGTAAACACAATAGTGTTATTGCCCGCTTTTTCCATCTCGATAAGCGTTGCATCAAACAGCGCATCAATACCGGTCGCTTTCACTTTCTGCGTAATGCCGACGTTAGCGTAGATATCAGCAATTTTACCGATAGAAACGACTTCGCCGCCCTTCTCATCAACCAGTTTTTTCAGCATGGTTGGTGCCGGTGGCTCAACCGCTAAGTCATGACGGTTGCCGGTACGCTTGAACTCACCGGGCTTATCACCCACGAATGGACGCGCAATCACGCGGCCAATGTTGTAACCACCCTTAGTCAGCTCTTCACGTGCAATTTCACACAGCTCATACAGGCGGTCTAGCCCGAAGGTTTCTTCATGACAAGCAATCTGGAATACGGAGTCAGCTGAGGTATAGAAAATCGGTTTGCCGGTTTTCATGTGTTCTTCACCCAACTGGTCCAGAATCACAGTACCCGATGAGTGGCAGTTACCCAGATAGCCCGGCAGGTTGCCGCGCTTGACCAGAATATCTAACAGCTCCTGTGGGAAGCTGTTTTCATGATCGGAGAAGTAGCCCCACTCGAACAGAACGGGAACACCGGCAATCTCCCAGTGACCCGACGGAGTGTCTTTGCCGGAAGAGAGTTCGCTCGCATAGCCATATGCGCCGATGATATCGGCGTTTTTATCTAAACCCTGCGGGAAACGGCCGGTTGATTCTTCAGCCGCTTTACCTAAGCCTAAACGGCTCAGGTTAGGTAAGGTCAGCGGGCCTTTGCGACCAATGTCAGCTTCGCCGCGCGCACAGGCGTCAGCAATATGGCCTAGCGTATCGGAACCCACATCGCCAAAGCGTTCAGCATCTTCACTCGCACCGATACCAAATGAGTCTAATACCATGATAAATGTACGTTTCATCTTACTCTCCTGCGCTTTAGCGCTGTGACCAAAGAGCCGATGCAAACTTGGCGACTCTCTGGTTTTAATCCGAAGGCTGGTTTAACCAACACCTGTTAAGTATGGCGTTTACTCGGTGATACGGCGATAAACTACCGGATTTTCTGCCGGAGCCTTGTCACCCAACACAATTGCGCTGCGTACTGCACGAGCAGCCTGTTGCCAATCTTCTTCATTGGACGCATGCACAATCGCCAATGGACGCTGCGCATCCACGCTGTCGCCCAAACGAACCATATCAGTTAAACCAACGCTGTAATCGATGCTGTCAGTCGCACGGCGACGTCCGCCGCCCAGTCCAACCACTGACATCCCGAGTTCACGGGTATCCATAGCAGTAATAATACCACCGTGTTCAGCAAAGACCGGCTTGCTTAATGTGGCCTGTGGTAAGTAGCTATCGTAGCGCTCAACAAAATCAGCCGGGCCGCCTTGTGCTGCCACCATACAGCCAAAGATCTCTGCCGCTTTGCCGTTATCCAGCACCGCTTGCAGCTTATTGCGTGCGTCCTGTTGATCTGCGGCCAAATTACCAGAAATCAACATCTCAGCACATAAAGCCATAGTCACTTCAAACAAGCGCGGGTTGCGGTATTCACCCGTCAGGAACTGCACGGACTCGCGAACTTCAACGGCGTTACCAGCGCTTGACGCCAGAACCTGATTCATATCAGTCAGTAACGCGGTTGTTTTACAGCCTGCGCCGTTAGCTACGCCAACGATAGACTGCGCCAGCGCTTCGGAGAGCTCAAAAGTAGGCATGAAGGCACCGGAACCCACTTTCACGTCCATCACTAATGCATCAAGCCCTTCCGCCAATTTCTTCGCCAAAATAGACGCAGTGATTAGCGGAATTGAGTCGACGGTCGCGGTAATGTCACGCGTCGCGTAGAAACGTTTATCTGCCGGTGCCAAAGAGTTGGTCTGGCCGATAATAGCCACACCCACTTCAGAAATAATTTTACGGAAACGCGCATCGTCAGGGAAAATGTCAAATCCTGGGATTGCTTCCAGTTTATCTAGCGTACCGCCGGTATGCCCTAAACCACGGCCAGAAATCATCGGAACATAACCACCGCATGCCGCCACCATTGGGCCAAGCATCAATGAAGTCACGTCACCCACGCCACCGGTGGAGTGTTTATCCACAATCGGGCCGTTCAGATTCAATGATTTCCAGTCCAGAACCGTACCGGAATCTCGCATTGCCATGGTAAGAGCAACGCGTTCAGGCATGATCATATCGTGGAAAAAGATAGTCATCGCCAATGCCGCGATCTGACCTTCAGAAACGGTATTGTCACGAATACCGTTGATGAAAAAACGAATTTCTTCCTCGCTGAGCGCGTGGCCATCACGTTTTTTACGAATAATTTCTTGTGCTAGAAACAAGGTTGTATCCCCCTGCTGATTATATCCTTAGAGCTTAGAGCGCATGCTCAAGACATTGGATATGTGTGTAGGTTAAAGAGGTATGTTCTGCGGAACGCCCCGCCCCTTTCTGCTTGAAGTTGCCGCTATGTTGGCTATGTTTGCCGCCTTAATGCAACGTCAATCATTTTGGGTATCGAACAAATAATTTAAATAAAACAATAAGTATCACCGCGACGAAACCGTCGCGGCGAAAAACATTAAGACAAAAACTGAATTAGTAAGCGCTGCCAGTGCCTTTGGCATCGTAGCCCAGCGTTTTCAGCAGGCTTGCCAACAGGCTGGAAGCACCAAAGCGGAAGTGACGGGAATCAGCCCAGTCATCACCCAGCAAACGACCCGCCAGAGCCAGATATTCTGCGGCATCTTCAGCGGTGCGAACACCACCAGCAGGCTTGAAGCCAACGGTTTTGCCTACGCCCATATCACGGATCACGGTCATCATGATTTCTGCGCTTTCCAGCGTGGCGTTAACAGGAACTTTACCGGTAGAGGTTTTGATGAAGTCAGCACCCGCTTTGATAGAGATTTCAGATGCTTTACGGATAAGCGCAGCGTCTTTCAGCTCGCCGGTTTCGATGATCACTTTCAGCAATACATCTGCTTCGTTACAAGCGTCTTTGCAGACTTTAACCATGTCGAAACCAACCTGCTCGTTGCCCGCCATCAGCGCGCGGTATGGGAATACCACGTCAACTTCGTCGGCGCCGTAAGCGATAGCCGCTTTGGTTTCAGCCAGTGCAATAGCGATATCATCATTGCCGTGCGGGAAGTTAGTCACGGTAGCGATATGAATTTCAGGGGTGCCCTGCTCGCGCAAAGTTTTACGCGCAATTGGGATGAAACGTGGGTAGATGCAAACTGCTGCGGTGTTACCAGCTGGGCTTTTTGCCTGATGGCACAGAGCGATCACTTTTTCATCGGTGTCGTCTTCGTTCAGGGTAGTCAAATCCATCAACTGTAACGCACGTTTTGCAGCAACTTTTAAATCAGTCATTTTACTCTCCAACTGGGCTGAACTGGCTTTGCCTAGATTCAGACACAATGATTTAGGGCTCGGAGGCTTCACAGTTCACGATAAGCGCGAAAGCCTTGAAGGTATCCCAATACGTTGGCGAGCGGACTTGGTTCCTTGAAGATTCTGTTCCGTCATTCTGACCGGAAAGCAACTGAGATCCATCTCACCGCATGTGGCCCTTCATGGTCAACATCATATGTTACTATTTGAACACAAACCCTCCGTCACATTTGTGCTCACTGTCACAGTAGATGAAAAACCAACTGTAACAACTCGAGATTATATGTGATTGTCATCACGAAATAACCTCTTATATAGATGAAAAACGCATTACTTTCTCACGGCCCATATCAGGATCAATAGATCGCTGGCTTATCCTCTTTAGAATGACGATAAAACAGCACTATTGCCCGCAGAGAGGCGTTATGACGAATTCCATCAATACTTCTGAACTACCTGCTTTACTACAGCGTTGCCAGCAAATTGCGACCAGCGAAACGCTGTCTCCAGAGCAAAAACGTCACTTTCTGGCTCTAGAAGCCGAGAACGCCCTGCCGTATCCCAATTTACCACCAGAAGCTCGTCAGGCACTGGATGAGAACGTGATTTGCGATATGTTTGAAGGGCATGCGCCGTACAAGCCACGCTACGTTCTGCCGGATTACGCCAAGTTTTTGTCACAGGGCTCCGAATATCTGGAATTGGAACCGGCGCAGGACTTTGACGACGCACTAAATATGCTGTGCATCCTGTACCACCATGTACCTTCCGTCACCTCTATGCCGGTATTTCTCGGTCATTTAGACAGCTTATTGCTGCCTTATGTTGGAATTCTAACAGAAAACGAATTATATATCCGCATAAAACGTTTCTGGCGTTATCTGGATCGCACTTTACCAGATGCCTTTATGCACGCAAACATTGGGCCGAACGATAACTTACTGACTCGCCTGATTTTACGCGTAGATGCAGAGCTGAAGCAGGTTGCGCCTAACCTCACGTTTATTTACGATCCACAAATCACGCCTGAATCTTTGTTACTTCAAGCGGCTAAAAATATTTGTGAATGCAGTAAGCCTCACATAGCCAACGGCCCTGTACATGATAATATTTTCACAAAAGGTGGCTACGGCATTGTCAGTTGTTACAATTCTCTGCCGCTTGCCGGGGGCGGAAACACCTTAGTTCGTATTAATTTGCGGCAGGTTGCGTTACGCAGCGAGTCTTCACAGGACTTCTTCACTCGCCAACTACCGTATTATTGTCGCCAGCAAATTAATATTATTGATGCTCGAACCGACTTCCTCTACAACCAATCGCATTTCTTTGAGCAAAGCTTTCTCGTAAAAGAAGGTTTAATCGATCCTCAGCGCTTTGTACCTATGTTTGGGATTTATGCGTTGGCAGAAGCCGTAAATATTTTGCAGGAGAAAGACGGTTTATCGGGAGTTTACGGTGAAAATGAGCAGGCTAATCAGCTTGGCTACCGTATCAGTGAGCAATTAGCTGAATTTGTAGCGCAAACGCCGGTTAAGCACGGCTGGAAACAGCGTGCCATGCTGCATGCTCAATCGGGTATTAGTTCTGACATTGGCACCACGCCGGGCGCACGAATTCCTTACGGCACAGAACCCGATCCCGTCACCCATTTGATGACCGTTGCGCCTCACCATGCGTATTACACATCGGGCATCAGCGATATCTTAACGCTGGAAGAGACCATCAAGCGCAATCCTGAAGCCATGATGCAGCTTTGCCTCGGAGGTTTTGCCGCGGGTATGCGTGAGTTTTCAGCTAACGTCTGCGGCAACGATCTGGTTCGCATCACCGGTTACATGGTGCGTCTGTCTGATATTGAAAAATTCAATGCGGAAGGCTCTCGCCTAAATACCACGTGGCTGGGAGAGGAAGCGGCCAAAAACACCGGGATTATGCAACGCCAGCCACGAGTGATTAGCCATGAGCAAACGATGCGCTTCGGTAAGTAAGATCTTACCGTTCTCCTGCGTCGATGGGCCAGGCAGTCGCCTGGCCATTTTTCTGCAAGGGTGCAATCTAAACTGTAAAAATTGCCACAACCCCTACACCATTGGCCTTTGTGACCACTGCGGCGACTGTGTAGCAACCTGCCCTCATCAGGCACTAAGTCTGGTGGAAGGGAGCGTGCGCTGGGATGAGAAGGCCTGCCAGCAATGCGATACCTGCCTGCAAACCTGTACGCGGCAGTCCAGCCCGATGGTGCAGCGCTACAGCGTAGATTCCCTTTTAGCACAGGTAAAACGTAATGCGCTGTTTATCAATGGGATCACCGTTAGCGGCGGCGAGGCAACGCTGCAACTGCCCTTTTTATATGATCTCTTTACCGCGATTAAATCCACGCCAACGCTCAAGCATTTAACCTGCCTAATCGACAGTAACGGCGAACTATCCACCGCTGGCTGGGAGAAAATCGCACCATGGATGGACGGTGCTATGATCGATCTTAAAGCTTGGGGAAACGAATGCCACAAGGCATTAACGGGGCGAGATAATCAAAGGATCAAGCAAAGTATTCAGTGGTTGGCAAAACACGACAAGCTCAGCGAACTGCGTCTGCTGGTGATCCCACAGCATAGCGATCATCTGCAACATGTCGATGAATTAGCACAGTTTATTACCGCACTCGGTGAGATTCCGGTACGCCTTAACGCCTTTCATCATCATGGTGTTCGCGGTGACGCGCAGGCATGGCAAAGTGCCACAAAAGAAGATATTGAAACGCTAGCCGCCGCGCTTACCCAGCGTGGCGTACAGCAGATTATTCGCCCTGCGCTGTATTTGTGAGAAATAAAGAAGTCTCGCTAAGGTGTAATCCCGTTCGTTTAAACGATCGAGATACACGGGGCTAGCACACCGCGGGGCCTCCGGCAGCTAAAGCTGCTACGACCCCATCGGTGTACTTCCCCTAAAATCACGCTTAAGTGAACAGCATTGCCGCTAAAGTGCGGCTTAATTAACGTTTATCGCGGCCGTGCGGAGCCTCAAGATCTTGCTTTGGCCCGATCGAAATAATGCCCGTTGGGTTGATGGTTTTATGGCTGCGATAATAATGATTACGGATGTGTTCTAGATTGACCGTCTCTTTAATACCCGGTATCTGATAGATATCGCGCAGGAATCCATATAGATTCGGATAGTCACTGATCCGCTGCCAATCGCATTTAAAATGCGTCACGTATACTGGGTCAAAACGCACTAACGTGGTCCACAAACGAAGATCGGCTTCGGTTAAGCGCTCGCCAGTTAAGTAACGTTGACGAGCAAGAATGCTTTCCAGCTTATCTAATGAGGCAAAAACCGCGCTAACGGCTTCATCATAGGCCTCTTGCGACGTCGCAAACCCTGCTTTATAGACGCCATTATTGACGGTGTCATAGACCCAGCTATTGAGTTCATCAATCTCAGCACGCAATTCCAACGGATAGAAATCACCCGGCTTAGCGCCTAAATCATCAAACGCAGTATTAAACATACGAATGATATCTGAGGATTCATTGCTGACGATGGTTTGGGTTTGTTTATCCCACAGCACAGGGACAGTAACGCGCCCGGTATAGTGCGGATCGGCTTGTAGATAGAGCTGATAGAGAAAATCATGCTGATAAAGTTCATCCCCGGTCGCGGCAGGGAAAGAACGATCAAACGTCCAACCATTTTCCAGCATCAGCGGGCTGACCACGGAAACAGGTATCAGCGTTTCCAACCCCTTGAGCTTTCGAACTAACAACGTGCGATGTGCCCACGGACAGGCCAAAGAGACATAAAGATGGTAGCGATCTTTTTCAGCCTTAAATCCCGGTTCATTATTTGGGCCAGCAGATCCATCAGGAGTGACCCAGTTACGGAATTGCGCGTTTGAACGCTTAAAACGTCCACCGGTAGATTTGGTGTCATACCAGATATCCTGCCAGATACCGTCAACGAGTTGTCCCATAAATCCTCCTGATTGTGCCCAATAATTTGCCGGGAAGTGACTTTATACCAAAGCATAAAGGGGCGTTTTCGCCCCTTTACTATCTCACTATAGCCCTTTTTACTCTAAATCATTCGAGCTGTAGAAAGGCAAGTCATTACCATTTTTTGTTCAGTAAACGGTCGATGCTGAATGCGCCAGGGCCTGCAACTGCCAGAACCAAGTATCCACCAGCGATAGTCAGGTTTTTCATGAACATCAGTTGGTTAACACCTTCCGCAAAGTTCGAGTGGAACAGGAACGCGGTCAGAATCGTGAAGCCTGCGGTAAACAGTGCAGTAGTGCGAGTCAGTAAACCGAACAGAACGGCTAAACCACCACCCAGCTCTAATAAAATAGTCAGCGGCAACAGTGCGCCGGGAACACCCATGGCTTCCATGTATTGCTGCGTGCCAGCGTAGCCAGTGACTTTGCCCCAACCCGCAGAAATAAACAGGATTGGCATCAGGATACGGGCGGCCAGCAGTGCGATATTTTCTAATTTGTTGCTCATTTTCATGCTCCAGACAATTTTATGTTGCCGCTTATGCAGCGCTGTTCGGTGTGAGGCGTGCAATCCATGTGGCGTTAGCCATATTGTGGAGCGCGTTTCTCTCGATGGGCTAATACTAGGACAAAGCATGAAGGAGTGTTAGCGAGTAAAATTGCTGGAATTCTTCAAAAAAACTGAAGTCAAAAAGTTATAAGAAAATAATCAAATACAATAAGTTAAAAGATAGCATGCGAGTGATTTCGCAAGTTATTACTTTTAATTTAGATAAACACGCAGGATTTTTGTGGGATTTTTATCGATTTGAAGAAAGAGAAATTGGGCTAGGATTTTGAGTAAAACGCTTTACGTACCACTTTAACCACGCCCCATACACTGAATGCACGGCGCGTCCAGCGAGCGGTTTTAGCCGGATGACGAGCGCCATATAATGCAAGCAGGCTTGAGCCTAACAGCATAAATTTGCGTAACCGCATCACGGCCGAAACACGGTGGTCAAATTTCGCAGTGAGCTGCAACCATGCACGACGCTCACCGGCTAAATCAAGACGTTGCTGCTGAACTTGACGCAGCAAACGTGCTTTCTCCAAAGCGAGTTCTTGTCGATTACGGCTCACTTGCGATCCTCTTCCAGTAGCTCTCGGTCAATCTCTAACTGCCGGCGAGTTGACCCTAGCAGCGTTGATCGTCGAGCTTTGGTGATAGTCCAAATTGCCCCAATTAATGCTAACCCCAGTAAAACAGCGGTGGTGATACCTAAAGCCATCAAACGATAGGCTGGATCAATCGCCCAAAAGAGCAAAACCAGCAACGTCATCAAACCAAACGCCGTAAACAGCAGCGTAATGCCCGCCATCATCAGCAATTGAATAACGTTAGCCTTTTCCTCTTCCAGCTCCACCACGGCCAAACGCAGCCGAGTTTCTACCATGCCAACAATAATGGTGACAATGCGCTGAGCGGTACTCAGAACCCCGCGAGCGGGGCCCTGAGAAGTTGCGTTATCAGCAGGCATTAGCGGCGAGCCAATAGTACGCCTAGCACCACACCGACCGCTGCGCCGATGCCAACACCAGTCCAAGGGTTGTCATGAACATAGCTATCTGCACGATCTGCGATCTCTTTGGTTTGTGCAGCCACTTTCTCACCGGCCGCGTTCAAGCGTGCACGGCTACCTTGCAATGCGCTTTCAGCTTTCGCACGGATTTTTTCCAGCTCGGCCTTCGGCTTATCGGTAGAAGAGTTCAGAACTTCTTCTAAGGTATCGGCAAGGGACTTCAGTTCAGCACGTAATTGCTCGGAAGTTGAATCGTTAGCCATTCCTAGACTCCTTAACTTTACTGATATGGTCTTTTAACATAGCGAGCTTTTTCCATGAGCGCAAAGGTAATTGCCACATATCCTTCTGCATCTGCCGTATTTGGTATGAAAAAACTCGGTTTTTTGGCGACGCTAATTACTGCCCTAACGCCTGCTGCGCCTCTTTCAACTCATCTTGAGCTTCGACCAGTTTTTTCTCTTTTTTACTGATTTTGTCAGTTTTACCGGTTTGCTGAGCTTCGCTGAGCTCCTGCTGGCGTTCAGCAACTTTCTGCTGTTTTTCTGTTACGTCCTTTTGCAGATCGGCGCGTAGCCCGGCTTCAGTACAGTTGCTTTTCACTTCACTAAGCGCCTTCTGCAAACCTGCAACGCGATGCGTATTGTTGTGCTGTTGGGCATATTGGATCTGTTCTTCAATACTTTGTTGCTTGCTAGCACAGGTCACCGCCGCAGCATTAGCAGCTGCGCTCATCATGCCCAAAGAGGCAACGGTCATAGCAAAAATTACGGTTTTTTTGAATGTCATGAAAAGTCCTTATTAAGTTTGAAAGTGCCCCACTCCGGGGACATGTATCTTTGTATCATCGAAACAAACATACGATTCGATAAGCATAACGCGATCGCTGAAGTGCGTCCGACCGTTATAACTATAACCTGCAATTATTAACGATTACTTATCACTATCATTAAATAATAGGTGCTTTGTCGTCAAAAAAGGGAGCCGGTAATCGAAAAATCAGACAATCCTTAAAAACCAAAACAGAGCCATAAGGCTCTGTTTTTAATGTTTAGCTGCTAAGTCTCGGTTGCCTGGGAGGATCCTTGACGTCACCCTCGCCTGACTGAAATAGCGTGCGCCGATGCGTTTTAGAAGCAATGCTATAGCCACGCGGCAGCACCGTCTGAAGCACATGCATTGCCTCATCTTGCTGTTCGGGCTTAGCTAAATGAACCAGCAAACCGTTCCCGTCTGGCGTGATGCTTTTAATACTGATGCCGTGCTCATCGAGTTTCTGGTAGACAAAAAAACCATCGGGCGTTGCTAAACCAGACTGCGTTGCGCTGATTTGCAGCGTGGTTTCCTTATGCACCAAATGTGGCACCACCCACCATGCAAATGCAGCGACGATCAGCGCCAAAAGCAGCAAAGCACGCTTCCATCCAAGCCGTTGAATAAGTAACAGAGTCACGTTATTTCCTTTGCTCAGGCTGTGTTGTTGCATGTTTTTTACGCCATAGCACGACCAATGACCCCACCAATCCCACGACCAGAAGAACCAGCGGCAGCATCATCAACAGGAACATCAGCTGGTCTTCATAACGCAGGAATAACGGCGTTTTACCCAGCACATAGCCTAGCGTTGTCAAAATAATGACCCACAGAAAACCGCTCACCCAGTTAAAGAACTGGAAGCGAGTGCTGCTTAAACCCGAAAGACCCGCAATCAGCGGCAACAGCGTGCGCACGAAAGCAAGAAAACGTCCGACCAACAGTGCCGATAGACCGTGCTTGTGGAACAAATGATGCGAGCGCTGATGGTAGTGTGCGGGAAGATGAGAAAGCCACTTTTGCACCAGCCTGGTATTGCCTAACCATCGCCCTTGGATATACCCCACCCAACAGCCGAGGCTAGCCGCGGTAGTTAGCACAAAAATAGTCATGCCAAAGCCCATAGTACCTTTAGCAATCAGCACGCCGACGAGGATCAGTAAACTATCACCCGGTAAAAAGGCCGCCGGCAGCAAACCATTTTCCAGAAATAAAATCACAAACAAAATGCCGTAAATCGTCCACACTAGCGATGGATTCGCCAGTGTTTCATAGTCCTGCTGCCACAGGGCGTGTATCAATTCGTTAATCATATCCATCGAGTATTCCTAACTGAAAATTCGGAAGGTCCATCCGCCAGCTCATCTCATGGACGTCACAAAGGACGATGGAGTCAGGGAGCTAGCTAAAGTTAACCAACGTGCGCGTGGCATCCGGTTGGTCATACGTCAGCTTTCCTCTGTATAGAATATTACTCTCTTTCCAGCCACCCAGCCGATTTTGATGTGGGGGAAGCTGTAATGTTCGTAATAGAGCAAGAGAAACAACCTCGGCGCTATACTGTCGAGAGGCTTCGAAATAGGGAATTTCCGCGCGCAGGGGTAGAGGAGCATCCGGCAACTTAGGCGACGCTCGCCCTTGTTCTGATCCCGATTGCATATGGAGGCGCAGCAGCGCCGCCAGTTTCCGCGAATTAGATTTACGAGAAAGATATTGCTGACGTTCACTAGGCAGTTGCATGACCGACATGGACAAACTGTCTATGAATATCTCGTCTAAATCGCTATCTGCTTTAACAACGTAGGCTGGATTAGCATAGTGATTCGCATTGTGCGAATGCCAAGCCGTTTGCTTGCCAGAGGCCATACTGACCCAGCATAACAACAGTAACATAACGGTGGCAGACGAAAGACGCTTCAATATTTTGTTGCTTCCAGACATATGCAGAAAAAAGTCGGCTAACTGTAGCAAAATCACCGTCTAGGAAACAGCAGAAAATACGCATTTATCACGACGAATTTAGCGATATATAGGCTTATTTGCGTCTAGTTTCCACGAGGTTCAAGAAAAGGAAACAAGAAGGAAAAAAAGTAGGTATTAGTATGATCAATGAACCATGCCGTGTTTACCTATTACTCTCAATAAACACACGATCTCAATAAACACGGCTAGACATGACTGGTTAACCTGGCATTGAACCACGGCTTAGCAGCGCATAGCCTGCGGCAACCGCAATCATACACAGCACCAGATTCAAAATAACGTTCATGGCCGCCCGCAGCCAAAATCCTTGAGTAAACAACGCTAGGGTATCAAACGAGAACGTGGAAAAGGTGGTTAATGCCCCCAGAAAACCAACCGCAATCAGTGGGCGCCAATGAGGAGAAATTAGCGTTCCGGTATTTAGCGCCGCAACCAATAACCCCATGATAAAACAACCCACCACGTTCACCGTCAACGTTGCGTAAGGGAATGAATTCCCAAACCAACCGTTAAACCAATTGGTAATTTGAAAACGGGTAATAGCTCCCACGGCGCCACCAAAGGCAACAATCAGTAGTGTTAGGCCATAGCTCATGGCGTGCTCCTTGATAATAACAAGCATGTTATAAATGAAGACTGTTAGCAGCGACGATTTGATTGACTACAGGGAGAGAATTTTAGCCCGGCAGCCAAACACTATCGCCCTGAATAAACAGAGAAATAAAGCTCAGACTTCTGCCAGGCGTCATCAGCGAAAAGAGATAGCTCTTTTGGCGGTTTTTAGTTGCCGAGAATTTAGCAACCAACGGTGGAGCACCATCACCGATTGAATTATAGATTAAGCCGACGATTCTTTACAACATACAATCAGTTGGGTGAAATCATTTAGCGTTGGTCACGCCGTCCAAATGAACCACCGGGTTTTCAGCGAACAGATAGCGATCGACGTTAAACTCAAAGTCATCGGTGGTTGCTTGGAAAAGCATTTGCTTCGTATTTTCCAAATGTTGCCACATCGCCACCTTCGCGCCGTAAGGATCTTTACGCATTAGCGCTTTGAGGATCTTGTCATGATCTTCGCACCAGCTTTCGATCGACACATCATCGATATGCTCATGGAGTTTTAGCCAATACGGGTTATGAATACGCTGGCTCCACATCTGCTCCACAATCGTAGCCATAGCTGAGTTCTGCGTGGCCAAAGCGACCTGCACATGAAATTTCAAATCCCATTCAGAATCACGGAAACGATCTTCCTGACGCGCATGTTCCTGAATTTCCATCAGCGCCACAATGTCCTGCTTTGTAACTTGAGTCGCCGCAAACTCAGCAATATTACTTTCAATCAGCTGACGTGCTTGCAGCAGCTCAAACGGCCCTGCACTCGCAAACTGAATATTGCGGTTGGGCTGAACCAACGTTTTTGGCTGATTGCTGATGACATGGATGCCAGAACCTTTACGCACCTCAACATAGCCCTCTACCTCCAGCATGATGATAGCCTCGCGAACCACTGTGCGGCTCACGTTCATCTCTTCGGCGATAAAACGCTCGGCTGGCAGCTTCTCACCCACAGGGTAAACGCCTGATTCGACGCGCTGTTTCAGCTCTGCGGCTAACTGTTGATACAGTCTTCTGGGTTCTGTGAATTCCATTTATGGTGCTCTATTAGGGTTAAGAATGGGCAAATGCTGTGATACATGCAGATTTAAATCTGTTATACCACTTTTCCAATATGGGCACCAGAGAGCCCAACGCTCTGGTTATGGGTAAAAAATACAGGTAAAAAAAATCCGCCGATAAAGGGCGGATTTCAAGGATACGGTCGATAACTTAAACCGTTAATATATCAGAAGGTTACACCGTTGCTTTCTGATGGCTCGATGCCGCCTCAACCTCTTCCGCCGTACGGTTTTGCAGCACCGTCCAGATAACCAGTGCACCCAGCAGGTCAAAGACCGCTAGCGCTGCGAACAGCGGGCTAAAGCCGATAGTATCTGCCAATGCCCCGACGACTAGCGCAAACATGGTACTCGCAGTCCATGCCGCCATCCCGGTCAAACCGTTAGCGGTCGCTACCTCATTACGCCCAAAGACATCGGAAGATAACGTGATCAATGCACCAGACAGAGACTGGTGAGCAAAACCACCTACACACAGCAAAGCGATTGCCGCATAAGGGCTGGTGAACAAGCCGATCATCCCAGGGCCAATCATCAGAACTGCGCCCATGGTGACAACCAACTTACGCGAAACAATCAGGTTTACTTTGAAATATTTCTGGAACAGCGGAGGCAAATAGCCGCCCAGCACGCAACCAACGTCAGCAAACAGCATCGGCATCCAGGCAAACATCGCAATTTCTTTCAGGTTGAAGCCGTAGGCTTTGAACATGAATAGCGGGATCCAAGCATTGAAAGTCCCCCACGCTGGCTCAGCCAGAAAACGTGGCAGAGCAATGCCCCAGAACTGGCGGTTACGCAGAATTTCCCATGCAGACATACGCTTAGCGTTGTTGGTTTGGTGATGCGCTTCCTGACCGCTCAGGATGTAATCACGCTCTTCGTCAGACAGTTTCTTCTGGTCTTTCGGATGTTTGTAGAAGATTAACCAGCAGATTGCCCAAATCAGGCTGAGCGCACCGGTAATAATGAAGGCCATTTCCCAACTGTGTGCAACGATAGCCCACACCACTAATGGAGGCGCAATCATCCCACCAATCGATGAACCTACGTTAAAGTAACCCACGGCGATAGAACGTTCTTTCGCAGGGAACCATTCGGATGAGGCTTTCAAACCAGCAGGGATCATCGCGGCTTCAGCCATACCCACCGCACCGCGTGCGATAGCTAAACCACCCCAGCTACTGGCTAATGCAGTACCCATACAGAATACCGCCCACAGGATGGCAAACAGTGCATAACCCACCTTCGTTCCCAGCACATCAAGCACATAGCCCGCAACGGGCTGCATGATGGTATAACACGCAGAATACGCAGCAATAATGTAAGAGTATTGCTGGGTGGTGATATGCATGGTGTCTTGTAAGGTCGGAGCAGCAACGGCAATGGCGTTACGAGTTAAGTAACCCAATACAGTTCCCACGGTAACCAAGGCTATCATGTACCAGCGTAAGCCTTTAATTTTACGCATTTAAACTCTCTCCCAGTATATCCCGTAACCTTCAAGCGACATCAGCATTGGCCGACTTCCGACACCTTGAAATTGTTTGGGCTTAGAACTCTGCCTTGTGGAACGCCTTTGGCGATATGTGCAAGGCTGCAATGAACCGCGCTTGTGACTGCGCCGCGTAATAACTCTCCATATTGAAACGGTGATGGCGTTACTTATGAGGTACGCATCTACCTTATTCATCTGCGCTGTGGTTCTAAAACTACGGCTCTAGATGGAAAGTTCGGACGTTCCTGTTCCGACTTTGAATTGGTTTTCTGTTGCTTGGTCAATAGATATTGGTCAAACCACCATTCATGATTGGTTAGGGCAATACTCATTTCTCAGCGGAGGCTAAGATAACTTGTCATACAGATTTAAAAGTTGAGAGCCATCACAAAAACCATTTTTGGATTAAGGAATAATAAACACACATTTTGGCCACGTAGAAAAGTGGCTTCATAAGCGAAAGTGCTGAGTAATTATTCTGTTTTGTCGCTTTCATTACGCTAATCGCGGAAAAAGTTCTGGACGAGCGCCATAATTGGTGTGATAACTTTAGCCGCAAAAGAATAGCTCACCGAAGCGTTACGCTCCTGAGGAACCCGATTATGTCGCAGTTTTTAACCGAAGATTTCTTGCTTGATACCGAGTTTGCGCGCCGCCTGTACCATGATTACGCGGCTGAACAGCCAATTTTTGACTATCACTGTCATCTCCCTCCTGAGCAGATTGCACAGGATTATCGGTTTAAAAACCTGTATGACATCTGGTTAAAAGGCGACCATTACAAATGGCGTGCGATGCGTACCAACGGCGTTGCCGAACGCCTATGCACCGGCGACGCAAGCGATCGTGAGAAGTTTCAAGCTTGGGCTGAAACCGTTCCTCATACCATTGGTAACCCGCTCTACCACTGGACACACTTAGAATTACGCCGTCCATTCGGCATTACCGGTACCCTGCTCTCTGGCACAACGGCAGACGATATCTGGAATCGCTGCAATGCGTTGCTTGAACGCGATGAGTTCAGCGCTCGCGGCATCATGAAGCAGATGAATGTCAAAATGGTAGGTACTACGGACGATCCTATTGACGATCTGAGCCATCATAAAATCATCGCGGAAGACAGCAGTTTTGACGTCAAAGTGCTACCGAGCTGGCGTCCAGATAAAGCATTTAACATTGATGCCGCGATCTTCCCTGAATATATGCAAAAGCTGAGCGCTGCGGCCGACGTTGATATCCGTAAATTCAGCGATGTCTGCGATGCGCTTAAAATCCGGATGGACCACTTTGCCGCGCATGGCTGCAAGGTGTCTGACCACGCATTAGATGTGGTTATGTACGGCGAAGCCGACGAAGCCACATTGAACAGCATTCTGACCCGTCGTTTAGAAGGCAAAATGCCAACCGAGCAAGAAGTTGCCCAGTTTAAAACGGCGGTGCTGTTGTTCTTGGGCGCCGAGTACCATAGACGCGGTTGGGTGCAGCAATATCACATTGGCGCACTGCGCAATAACAACTCTCGCATGTTTGAAACCGTTGGTCCTGATATCGGTTTTGACTCGATCCATGACGCGCCGGTGGCTTTCGCCCTTTCTCGCTTGCTCGACGCGCAAAGCCGCTCTAGTGGCTTAGCCAAAACCATTATCTATTGCCTGAATCCACGCGATAACGAAGTCATCGGCACCATGATTGGTAACTTCCAAGGCGAAGGTATGGCGGGAAAAATGCAGTTCGGTTCTGGCTGGTGGTTCAACGATCAGAAAGACGGAATGCAACGCCAGATGACTCAGTTAGCCCAGCTTGGTTTGCTGAGCCGCTTTGTTGGCATGCTCACCGATAGCCGCAGCTTCCTGTCCTACACCCGTCATGAATATTTCCGCCGCATCCTGTGCCAAATGATTGGTCGTTGGGTGGCTGATGGCGAAGCACCGGCAGATATCGAATTGCTGGGCAATATGGTGAAAAACATCTGCTTCGATAATGCCAAAAACTATTTTGCGATTGAGTTGTAATTACCCTAGGGCGGTTTAGCCGCCCCTTTTTTCTATACCCAAAATAATTCGAGTTGCAGGAAGGCGGCAACACAGTGAATCCCTAGAAGCTTACTTGAGTAAGTGACTAGGGTGAGCGAGGAAAGCCAACGCACATGCAACTTGAAGTATGAAGGGTATAATACCCAACGCTTGTTCCTTTTATATGTTGAAGGCCGCCAAATGGCGGCCCCTCTGAGGTAGATCCAGAATGCAAACTCTTAATCGTCGTGATTTTCCCGGCCGCCAGCACCCAGACAAAGTGATTCAGTTTGGTGAGGGTAATTTCCTACGCGCGTTTGTAGACTGGCAGTTGGATCTGCTGAATGAGCATACCGATTTAAATGCGGGCGTCGTTGTCGTACGCCCACTAAATAGCGATTTCCCGCCGTCGCTCAGCACGCAGGACGGTTTATTTACCACCATTATTCGTGGTTTGAATGAACAAGGCGAAGCCGTTCGTGAGTCTCGCATCATTCGCAGCGTGAACCGCGAAATCAATATGTATCAAGACTTTGATGCCTATTTGGCGCTGGCGCATGATGCCAACATCCGCTTTGTGTTTTCGAACACCACCGAAGCAGGTATTAGCTATGTCGCCGAAGATAAGCTGACCGATACCCCTCCAACCAGCTTCCCAGCCAAGCTGACACGTTTACTCTACGAGCGTTTTTGCCATTTCGATGGCGCAGCCGATAAAGGTTGGGTGTTACTTCCATGCGAACTCATCGACTACAACGGTGAGGCACTGCGTGAACTGGTGTTGCGCTACGCTCAGCAATGGGATTTACCGTCAGAATTCGTCCAGTGGTTAGAACAAAGCAACACGTTCTGCTCAACGCTAGTAGACCGTATCGTCACCGGATACCCGCGCGGCGAGGTCGAAGCGTTGACGAGCGAACTGGGCTATCAGGACGCATTTTTAGATACCGCAGAGCACTTTTACCTGTTTGTCATCCAAGGCCCACAGTCGCTGGCCCAAGAGCTTCGTTTAGATGCCTTTGCTCAGGATCATAAGCCGCTGAACATTCGCATCGTTGACGACATCAAACCCTATAAAGAACGCAAAGTGGCGATCCTTAACGGCGCTCATACCGCACTGGTTCCGGTGGCATTCTTAGCAGGACTTAACACCGTGGGCGAAAGTATGAATGACGCTCAGATAACCGAGTTCGTGGAGAAAGCGATTAGCCAAGAGATCGTGCCGGTGCTCGACCTGCCAGCTGATGAGCTGAAATCCTTTGCCGATGCGGTGCTGAGCCGTTTCCGTAACCCGTTTATTCAGCACCAATTGTTGTCCATTGCGTTAAACGGTATGACGAAATACCGCACGCGTATTCTGCCTCAGGTGCTGGCTTACCAACAGAAGACCGGCAAATTGCCACAGCGTTTATGTTTTGCCCTTGCCGCGCTGATCGCGTTCTATCGTGGCGAACGCGATGGTGAAAGCTATCCGTTGCAAGATGATGCTCATTGGCTCGAACGTTACCACTCCGGCTGGAGCGCAGTAAAAGCAGGAAGCGAAAATCTGGAAGGCTTAGTACAAAAAATCCTGAGCGATGCCGAACACTGGGGACAAGATCTTAATCAGATCCCTGAGATGACCCAAACCATCGCCGGATACTTACAGCAAATTGAACAGCACGGTATGCGTTCTGCCGTTTCATCATTATCCGCTACTGCCTGAGCTGAATTGAATTATGCAAAATATGCCTAGCGTTATTAAAATTCACCCGCTGGATAATGTCGCCGTTGCCCTGCGCGATCTCAGCGCAGGTGAGACCCTTAGCGTGGAATCACAATCTATTCATTTACTGAGCGATATTGCTCGTGGACACAAATTTGCCCTCACGCCTTTGGCATCGGGTGACATGATTGTGAAATATGGTTTACCCATCGGCCATGCCTTAACCGCGATTGCCGCAGGTGAACATATTCATTCGCAAAACGCGAAAACTAATCTCAACGATCTGGATCAGTATCAATACCAACCCGATTTTGCCGATCTTCCGGCGCAGATGGCCGATCGTGACGTACAGATCTATCGCCGACAAAACGGCGATGTAGGGATCCGTAATGAGCTTTGGATCTTGCCTACCGTTGGCTGCGTTAACGGTATGGCTCGTCAGATGTTAACCCGCTTTTTGAAGGAAACCGGCGATGCCGAAGGCATCGACGGCGCTTATTTATTTACTCATCCATTTGGTTGCTCACAGTTGGGCGACGACCACATCAATACCCGTACCATGCTACAAAATATGGTGCGCCACCCTAACGCCGGTGCTGTCCTGGTCGTTGGGTTGGGCTGTGAGAATAACCAAATTGCGGCTTTCCGTGACACGCTGGGTGAATACGATGCCAGCCGCGTACATTTCATGGTGTGTCAGCAACAGGATGATGAAGTTGAAGCCGGTATCGAACATCTGCACCAGCTTTATCAGGTGATGCGCAACGATCGCCGTGAAGCGGGCAAACTCAGCGAGTTAAAATTTGGCTTAGAATGCGGCGGTTCTGACGGCTTATCCGGCATTACCGCTAATCCGCTGCTGGGTCGTTTCTCTGATTATGTGATCGCCAACGGCGGCACCAGCGTTCTCACCGAAGTACCTGAAATGTTTGGCGCTGAACGCATTCTGATGAGCCGTTGCCGCGATGAATCTACGTTTGCAAAGACCGTCGACATGGTTAATAACTTCAAACAATACTTCATCGAACACAACCAGCCTATTTATGAAAACCCGTCTCCGGGCAACAAAGCGGGCGGTATCACCACGCTGGAAGAGAAATCCTTAGGCTGCACACAAAAAGCAGGACAGAGCCAGGTTATCGACGTGCTGCGCTATGGCGAAAGGTTAAAAACACCGGGGCTGAATTTGCTGAGCGCACCGGGCAATGATGCGGTTGCCACCAGCGCTCTGGCCGGAGCCGGATGCCATATGGTGCTGTTTAGTACCGGTCGCGGTACGCCATACGGCGGCTTTGTTCCAACCGTGAAACTGGCTACCAATACCGAAATCGCAACCAAAAAACCGCACTGGATCGACTTCGATGCAGGCCAGTTGTTGCATGGTAAAACCATGGATCAACTGCTGGTTTCATTCATCGACATGATCGTCAATATCGCCAATGGGCATCAGACGCGTAACGAAATTAATGATTTCCGCGAACTGGCCATTTTTAAGAGCGGTGTAACGCTATAAAGCCATAGCAATAGTCGCTCGCAGAAAAAACGGCGTTCGTGTGAGCGCCGTTTTTCTATCTGAAGCGACATGAAGAAAGGATTAAAGGGAGTTAGATATGCATAGCTACGAGTGGTTTGCACAGGGCGTGGGCGTTTTTGCTTTTCTGGTGGGTATCACCACTTTCTTCAATCGCAATGAGCTGCGCTTTAAATACCAACTCTCTATTTATTCAGCCATTATTGGTCTGCATTTTTTCCTGATGGGCGCGCATTCAGCCGCCGCTGCTGCCGAACTTAATGCCATTCGTACTGTGATATCCACTCGCACACGCAGCACTTGGGTGATGTTTATTTTTATTGCTCTCACGTTAGGGTTTGGCGGCTATAGCCTGCAGCACGCGATGGAATTGCTGCCGATTATTGGCACCGTTGCCAGTACCTGGGCGCTCTTCCGAACCAAAGGATTAACCACGCGTTGCGTCATGTGGTGCTCCACCGCCTGCTGGGTCACGCACAATATCTGGCTGGGCTCGATTGGTGGTTCACTGATTGAAGGGAGTTTTTTGCTGATGAACGGCTTCAATATTATCCGTTTTCGCCGCATGCAGCTGCGCGGGATCGATCCGTTTAAAGTTGAAGGTAAAGCTTAGCGACAGAGGTATGCCAGATCGTTTAAGAGATTGAGGTACACGGGTCTACCACCCCGCGGGGCGCTCCCTAAAATCAGGCTTTTAAATAAATCGACATGAATCTATCGAGAGGTCACAACCTCCAGCCCAACGAGCGGGCTGGAGATTGAGTAAAACCATTACAGCGCGAGGAAGAAACCAGCGATTGTGGCGCTCATCAGGTTTGATAACGTTCCTGCGGCCACGGCTTTCAGACCGAAGCGGGCGATATCATGACGGCGCGTAGGTGCCATGCTTCCCAAGCCTCCGAGCAAAATAGCCACCGATGAGAGATTCGCAAATCCACACAGAGCGAAGGAGATAATCGCTTTGGTATGGTCGGAAAGAACCTGCAAGCCCGCGGCGGTAACTTCCGCATCCGCTTTGAGGTATTCGCCAAAGTTCATGTATGCCACAAACTCATTCACGATAATCTTCTGACCAATGAAAGAACCCGCAATCTGGGATTCGCTCCACGGCACACCGATCAGATAAGCAATCGGCGAGAAGACCCAACCCAAGATCAATTCCAGTGAAAGCTGCGGATAATCGAACCAGCCACCGATACCGCCCAGCATACCGTTAACAAGCGCAATCAACGCAATAAACGCCAGCAGCATCGCGCCCACGTTCAACGCCAACTGCATACCAGACGCCGCACCCGCAGCCGCGGCATCAATCACGTTAGCCGGGCGATCTTCTTCAGCAATCAGCGCCGCTGCGTCAGTTTTATCGTGGGTCTTTTCCGTTTCAGGCACAATCAGCTTGGCGAAGAGTAAGCCACCCGGCGCCGCCATAAATGACGCCGCAATCAGATACTCCAACGGCACGCCCATTTGTGCGTAACCCGCCAATACTGAACCCGCCACCGAAGCTAAACCACCGCACATCACGGCAAACAGCTCAGACTGCGTCATGGTGGAGATATATGGGCGAACCACCAAAGGTGCTTCAGTCTGACCCACAAAAATATTTGCGGTTGCAGACAGGGATTCTGTTCGGGAGGTGCCCAACAGTTTCTGCAAGCCACCGCCGAGCAAACGGATCACGATTTGCATAATGCCGAGGTAATACAGCACAGCAATTAATGAGGAGAAGAAAACAATAACGGGCAAAACGCGCAGTGCAAATACAAACCCGCCACCGCCAAAGACTTCGAACATTTTGTCAGACACTAGCCCGCCGAAAATAAACGAAATCCCTTCATTTCCGTAGGCAATCACGTTGGCGACGCCAGAGGACATGGCACCCAACACATCCCGCCCTGTGGGAACATAAAGCACGAACGCGCCGATAACGACCTGAATAAGAAATGCGCCAATCACGGTGCGTAGGTTGATAGCACGACGATTGCTCGAAAGTAGCACGGCAATCAGAATGAGTACCGCCATCCCTACCACGCTCATAATAAGTTGCATGGAATAGTCCCTGTAACGCGTTAGATTTTTTGATTGAGTATCGACGAAAGATTCATATTGCCGATGGGGGCGATTATACCGAGGAGAGAGGAATTATTGGTCAGTGTCGTCACAGTTTTATACAACTTGAAGCATCTAAAATCATTAAAATGAGATGTACATCACATCAATGAAAACAGGTATTTCATCCGCATTTATAATAGTTAGCAATGAATCTAAAACAGCGCGGAAATACCGAACAATCTATCAGTATTTACCAATATGGCGTCGGCTATCACTGCGGGAGGTTCGGGTCTGAGTTGGCATAGCGTTTCGAATACCTGACGCACACGTTCAGGGCGGTTTGGCTCTCCTTGGTAACCCGCCAATGGCATATCGGGCGCATCGGTTTCCAGCAGTAATGCGCTTAATGGCAATTGGGCGATCACCTGCCGTGTTTTCTGCGCTCGCTCGTAGGTTATCGTGCCGCCAACACCGATAAAATAGCCTAACTTAATGAATGCCTGAGCCTGTGAAAGGCTGCCAGAAAAACCGTGCACAACGCCACATCGCGGCACCGCGGCATTTCTTAACTCACGAGCTAGCTGATCGTGGGAGCGGCGCGAATGTAAGATCACAGGTAAATCATGCCGCTTGGCCAGCTTTAACTGAGCTTTTAGCAGCGTAATTTGTCGCTCAAGCTGTGGGTCGTCCATAAACAAATCAAGCCCAATCTCACCGATTGCGACTAGCTTATTTGGTTTCTGCGCCAAGGCCTGAGCAAGAACATCAATATCCTGCTCTCGATGCTGGGCGATATACAGTGGATGAAGACCTAATGCGGCGTATAGCATCGAGTAACTGTTCGCCAGTTCAAGCACTCGCTGAAAGCGCTGTGCGCTGATGGTTGGCACGATGATGCTACGCACTCCCTGTGCGTGTGCCAGCTCAAGGCTTTCGGACTCATTACCGCTAAACGGCGGAAAATCAAAGTGGCAGTGAGTATCGACGAACAGCGCATCAGCCATAGGAGCCATCACGTCGAACTGTCCTGCGAAGACGGTTTATCTGCTTTTTTGGCAGCGCTAGGGTCAATGGTGGTTTGCCGAGCGCTTTTATCCAAATGCACGCTATCAGGCAATATCAAAGACTTCTCCGCCACCATATTGGTTTGCGGTTCCGGCAGGACGATGCCATTTTTAGCCGCCGAGTGCGTTGCCGCCACAATTGGCACTTCAGGAGAAATCGTATCTGACGGCTGCAATAAACGACGAGAGAACGCTCGTTTGTCTGCATTGGTTTGATCTTCTCGTGGCAATAGCCAGTGCCCAACGGTGGCTAAAAAATAGCGACCACAGCGACGCCCGAGATGATAATCCGCATTTAAGGCTGCAGTTTTGCTCCCTAACGCATGGCTTGCCAGCGGCTTCGGCGGATAGATTTCAAATACCCTCACTTTGCCGGGCGGTTTCTCAATGAAACGCTGAATACGACGATAGCTTTTCTCATGGTACTTCATCATCTTGACCATTTGCTGCAGGCTACTTTCACCCAGCAGGGCTTCCATTCGACGCATCCACTTTGGGGTATAGAACATTTGTGATGGCACGGTGCGTATCACCACAATCGTATCCGCTCCGCGTCGATGGGCTTCGCGCACCGGGATCGCATCGCTTATCCCGCCGTCATGATAGCTCACACCGTCTAGCTCAACGCCCCAGCGATAGAATCCAGGGATCGCGCTGCTGGCTTTGATCACATCCAGCCAATTTTTACGCTGAGCGGGGAAATAGGTAGGAGCAAAATCGTCACTACGGCTGGCACACATCAATAATTGGCGGCCATCGACTAAATGTTGTTCCGCATAATCCATCGCTAACGGTAGATCGTTTGCCGTAGCCTCAATCAGCCAATCAAGATCGATTAAGTGCCCACCACGGACAAAACGCAGCGGATTAAAGAAATCAATAGAGGTGGTGTAGCGAGTAATGACTCGTCGTGCGTAGCCTGGTTGGCCACAGACAAAAGCGGAAAGGTTTTGTGCTCCGGCAGAAGTGCCGAGATAGAGATCGAAGGGGTTAAAGCGCGCGCGCAAAAATTCATCCAGCACACCAGCGGTAAAAATTCCACGCTGACCGCCACCTTCACATACCAGCGCAATTTTACCCGGCTGGTAGGGTTTGTACGCCAACGGCTCTATATTGCCCAGCGTAATCGGTATTCTGTATCCCAACCATCCATCCTCAATGAGTCTTCACATCCTCCGAGGATACCCTGTCTTGCGCAATTCCGTAATCCTCTTGCAGCAATCCAAGGAGGCAATCATTGTTGCCAGCAAGCCATTCGCCGTCACTGCCAAGCCATTCAGCCAGAGTAGACCTGACTTGACCGCGAATCTGTTTCCACTTACCGACAACAATGTCACCGTTCATATTTACAAACCTTTTGTGCTTTCCATTAAAAATGGATGGCGAATTTGGTGTTGATACCCCCATCACTCATGTTGAATCATCCTAACAATGAGCGCTGAGGATATCTTTACCTAAGGACGACGACGTCCTGTAAATAGGCTGACCAAGAACAGAATAATACCCACTACAAACACCACTTTAGCTGCCCATGCCGCTGTACCGGCCAGACCACCAAAACCTAATGCTGCAGCGATTAATGCAATGATTAAAAAGATAATTCCCCAACGAAACATATGCTCTCCTTACCTTGCCTAAAATAAAAATGAAGTGTCGACCAACGACGTTCTTCTCTTTGTTTCTAAAAGGTCTTTGTTTCTCATAGGTAATCACACCGAACGCGCTCATAAGAGATACGTCCGGGGAAAGCAGATTACTGTTTTACCGTCAGATCGTTTTTAACGCTTTTTACACCTTCCACCGCGCTAGTAACACTTTCAGCACGATCGGATTCAGCTTTGGTTTTCACCGTACCGGAAAGCTGTACCAAGCCATTTTCGGTTTCCACTTTCACATTACGTGATGGGACGATGTCATCAGCCAGTAATTTCGCTTTTACTTCGCTAGTGATAGCCGTGTCACTGGCGTACCCGCTAACGCTGGCCTTGGTGCTATCTTTTACGTGCAGCTTATCGCTCACGGATTTAACGCCTTCAACACCTTTCGCCAGAGTCACCGCGCGTTCTGCCTGATCCTGTGAGGAGACAAAACCGTTCAAGGTAACGACACCTTTGCTGGTATTCACAGAGATATCGTTGCTTTTGATATCTTTGGCATCAACCAGTGCACTTTTAACTTTAGCGGTAATCCCGCTATCGTCCATGTAACCATCAACTTTTTTCATGGAGCTATCGATTTTCGCACCGGTAGAGTCAGCCGCGCTTTGTGCCTTCTGCATTAAGGTTTCTTCTGCCAGAGCACTACCGCTAACCAGTACAGAACCTAAAACAATCGCCATCATTGAACGTGCAAACTTGGTATTTTTCATCGATTTCTTCCTTTTGATTTCAGTAACGGCTTAACGCCGTGGGCCGTATTTCAGTCAGCCCTTAATCACATCGTCTCATCGGAGACTCGCTGTGCTAATGCTTAAAAGTGTGGCCGTTGTTCACCATCGGCTCAGCAAGAAGCAGTTAAAACCAGCAATTAACAAACAAACGATTAACAAATCACGGTATGAAAACACGTCTTGTGGACCACTCATCATCCATTATTTAAACTATCAATCGTTAGTCTGCTGATTTAAAATCAATACGTTATGCTTTCCGCTTTACCTTGGTGAAGCACTCGACTGTTAAACTAATCTAATCAAACCGATTAATTCTCGGTGTCATGCGCCACTGGAATAACTATAGCCCAGTAACAAAAAAATGCAGTTTAGATCACAATAACCGGCGTTTTTTTGTGCAAAAAAGCGGCTTATTAAGACGATTCTGCGAATTTTGGGTATAAAAAAACCGCACATGAGTGCGGTTTATCAGCAAATTCAGCAGAAAAATTACACGAACAAAACGATTAATGCTCGCGAGTTTTGCGGAATTTCACTTCAGGATAGCGTTCGCTAGCCAGATTAAGGTTAACCATCGTTGGCGCAATATAGGCTAAATTATCGCCGCCATCCAACGCCAAGTTCAGTTCGTTCTTACGTTTAAACTCTTCGAATTTCTTCACGTCATCGCATTCAACCCAACGTGCAGTTGATACGTTGACGGATTCATAGATAGCTTCAACGTTATATTCGCTTTTCAGACGCGCGACCACCACTTCAAACTGCAGCACACCGACTGCACCAACGATCAGATCGTTGTTGTGAATTGGGCGGAACACCTGCACAGCGCCCTCTTCTGACAGCTGAACCAAACCTTTCAGCAGCTGTTTCTGTTTCAGAGGATCGCGCAGACGAATACGACGGAACAGCTCTGGGGCAAAGTTCGGGATACCGGTGAACTTCATATCTTCACCCTGAGTGAAGGTGTCACCAATCTGAATCGTGCCGTGGTTATGCAAACCAATGATGTCGCCCGCATAGGCTTCTTCAAGGTGCGAACGGTCACCGGCCATAAAGGTCAGTGCATCAGAGATCACCACGTCTTTGCCCGTACGGACCTGACGCAGTTTCATGCTCTTTTCATAACGGCCAGATACCACACGCATAAAGGCAACGCGGTCGCGGTGTTTAGGGTCCATGTTGGCCTGAATTTTAAACACGAAACCGGTGAATTTCTCTTCATCAGCGCTAACCACGCGGGTATCAGTCTTGCGCGGCATTGGCGCAGGCGCCCAATCCACCAAGCCATCAAGCATATGGTCAACACCAAAGTTACCCAGAGCCGTACCGAAGAAGACAGGGGTCAATTCACCATTGAGGAAATCGTCCTTATCAAATTCAGCGGCGGCTCCTTTCACCAACTCCAGCTCACCGCGCAGCTGCTCTGCCAGATCGTCGCCAACGGCAGCGTCTAGGTCAGGATTGTCCAAACCTTTAACGATGCGAACTTCCTGAATGGTGTGGCCTTTACCTGTTTGATACAGATAGGTTTCATCTTTATAAAGGTGATAAACACCCTTAAACGATTTACCACAACCGATTGGCCACGTGATTGGCGCGCACACGATACGCAGCTCGTTTTCGACTTCGTCCAGCAGCTCCATCGGATCGCGAATTTCGCGGTCGACTTTGTTCATGAAGGTCAAGATCGGCGTATCACGCAGGCGCGTAACTTCCATCAGCTTACGGGTACGATCTTCGACGCCTTTAGCCGCGTCGATAACCATTAAGCAGCAGTCAACGGCGGTCAGGGTACGATAGGTATCTTCAGAGAAGTCTTCGTGCCCTGGGGTGTCGAGCAGGTTTACCAAGCAATTGTGGTAAGGGAACTGCATCACCGAGGTGGTAATCGAAATACCACGTTGTTTTTCCATCTCCATCCAGTCAGATTTAGCGTGCTGGTTGGAGCCGCGCCCTTTTACCGTTCCCGCGGTCTGAATAGCCTGTCCGAATAACAGAACTTTTTCAGTAATCGTGGTTTTACCGGCATCGGGGTGAGAAATAATTGCGAAAGTGCGGCGTTTAGCCACTTCGCGAGCGTATTCACTAGGAGACATGTTTTTACGTTCTATCGTTAGCCACCCTGCGCCAGCGCCCGTAATTCAGACGATTTCTTGTTACGCAAAGCGGGAATAAAAAGGGTTATAACCTAAATAATTCGAGTTGCAGGAAGGCGGCAAGTTTGTGAATCCCTAGGAGCATAGATAACTATGTGACTAGGGTGAACAAACGTAGCCAACGCACATGCGGCTCGAAGTATGACGGGTATAGCGGGCTATTTTCTCTGATTTAATCAGGTTAGACAATCAATCGTTTTTTAAGCGCTAAGGTACAGCGATGCGGAAGTCGGAAGAGAGGCTCGCCCAATGGTTTCTTAATACGATTTTATGTTCCTCCTTCATGGGTAGTTCTTCGAGCATTGAAGGCCAAATTTGGCGTGCCGTAGTCATAGCATCTTGCAAATGAACGGCAATAGCGGGCCACGCAATTTCAAGGCGCTCGGCCCAGCGTTCAAAAGTCGATAATTCAATTCGTTGCCAGCGTTTTTCTTTTGCCATATTTAAAGCAACGCTGTCCTCACCGGCAACATAAGGTAACGTCGTCACAATGTCATAGGCCGGAGACAATCGAGCATGTAGCGCATCGCGATAGATCATCGTCCAGTTTTTCAAATGTGCATCACCGTTCGCCAGCAGGATATTTGCCAATAAACGCCGCGCCATTTGTTGTACGTCGGCCAAGCCACCGGAACCAAACCGATATAACAACGCCGCCATAATGTCGTAGTTGTAGCGACCATATTTTTCATGAGGATAGACATCCAATATTTGGGCAAAATCCTCGGTGTGTATCCTGCCCGCGTCACTGCGATCAAACCGGCGAATGGCATACGCATAGCGTTCATCAGGTAGATTGATCTTGGGTAAATGATCTAGCTGAGACAGCTCAACTAATTTAATCTCAGGGATCTCAACGCCAATCGCTTTCGCCAGCATCATCGCCGTAAACTCATTTTCCGGTACGTGGGCATGTACCGTTGACGGCGTTTTGATAATCCAGCTATCGCCGTCGGTGTCCGCGCTAACATTAAAGCGGTTGTCTCGACTTTGAGCGGAAAACTTCATCTGCACACCGGCCAAAGAAAATTTATCCGCCTGATGGCGAACTTCAATCTGAACCGCCTCTAAGCGCTCCCCACGGGCAGATAATGCCCATCCAGGAATATCGCCTAAAGCAAGAGGCTTAGCGGTGATAGCCCCTGGCAAATTACCACCGGTGTAAGCAAATAACGGAAACTCGGCGTCATGATGCACTTTTAACGTTCGCGTCATTAAGTCTCGTAGCGCACCTTCGGAAAGAAGGTTAGACAGTACCGGCGGCAATCGCGTGGTCGATCTCAACGGTGACTGTAAATAATTGGGATAGATAACTTGTTGCAACGTAAAAATAGGACGAACCGAGAGTGGCAACGCAGCATATTCAGGATCAAAGGTCAGAATATTATGATTGCTAGCATAATGCGCTAAAACCCCAATGCGTTGCTGGTTAAGATATAGCGCTAATGCCTGGACGGACTCAGTTTGTTTAGTCACGCTCAATCCTCCAGTTTACGTATGATATCTTCCCACTCATCATTCCAAACCAGCGCTTGCTCATCCGATGGCATCGGCATGCGATGATTATTAAAGATTGGGGCCAACAACTCTTCCACCGCCGGAACTTTATCTCGCGGCACCAGCATCATCTCCAGATCCATCCCTTCCAGAACCCTAAGTAGAGTCGACAAGCGTGGGTCGCCCCCCGCTTCAATACGTTGATATTGCTGTTGTGACATGCCGATTTTCATCAGCATATCTTTTTGGTTGAGATCGAGCTGTTGCCGACGAAGTTTAAGCAAGCTAGGTAGCTCAGAGAGGTGTTTCATGGCGATAAACTCAGCGTATGACAATAACAACAGATTAGTTGTTAATTATGCTATTAACAACTAATGAATTGTTTTTCACTCAAAATACAACTCAATAGTTGTTATTTGCAATAAAAACAACAAATCAGTTGTATTTAACTCAAAAAACAACAAATTCGCTGTTTTTTTTCAGATCAGCCCAGCGGTAACGCCATAATACGGGCATCTTCGCGGCCATCGGGAGTTGGGTAATAATTGCGACGTAGTGAAACTTCGTTAAAGCCTAGCGACTCATAAAGCGCTATCGCTGCGCGGTTAGAGTCTCGTACCTCTAGCCACAATGTCACGATGCCTTTTTCCTCAAGGCTCGCAATCAAGGCATCCAGTAATTCGCGGCCAAGCCCCTGACGTTGATGCGAGGGAGCAACGGCGATGTTGAAAAGCGTGGCTTCATCAAGCACCACCTGCGTAATCGCAAAAGCGGCGAGTTTTCCGTCGCACTCTAATTTCAGATTGTAATAGCGCTCCCCATGATTGCTGAGGAACGTTTTTTCCGTCCACGGAAACGCGTGGCTGGCACATTCGATGTCAAAAGCCGCTTTAAAATCAGCCTCGGTGAGAGGGGAAATCTCACCCTTTAGGGAAGAAATGTTGTTCATCATGACAAATTTGCTGCCATAGCGCGCGTTTGGCGCCTGAGTTATGGTAAAGCGCACTGAGCGCCGGAGAATGCAGCGTGGCGCTTGCGCGTTCAGTAGCCGGAGAGTCGCCTAGCCACCAAACATAATATTCAGCGCCATCATTAAGCATGGCGTACTGTTCAGGCGTGAGGATAACCGCCTGATCCGGTGTGAGCATCAATGCCTTAAGTACGTCACACAGCAAAACGTCGTCGGGAGAAATCGGCTCCGCGGAAACAATTAACAAGCGGGTCGAGCTAGGTACACTCACTGCAATCTCGCCATGCAGCGCCGTTGGACGCCGTAGCACCCACTGAGTAATACCAAGCTGCTGTAAAAGAAGGTCGCGTCGGGTGGCCATACTGTCCTGCTAGAGTGTCAAAGAGACGTTAAATAAACTATTTGGGGCGTATTCTAGCAAACCTACTAAGACCGCGTCATTAAAGCTCAATCTGCTTGTTACGCAAAGCGGCACGGTGTTGGCTGCAACTCCACATAGTTTGGGTATATACTGCGCGGCTAGTTAACCTAAGGAAACACGTTTAATGTCATTATTTACCCCTGCCAGCGAAGTCATTCTGCGCCACAGCGAGGAATTCGAATCACGCCGAGTCCTCTTTGCAGGCGATTTACAAGATACCCTGCCAGCACAGTTTGAAGCGGCAGAGGTTCGCGTTCACACCAATCAGTACCATCATTGGCAACAGCTGAGCCGCACCATGGCTGAGCGCTGCCAGTTTGGTCTGACAGCCGATGCAGAGCTGGTTGCCGATTGCGACACCCTGATTTATTACTGGCCAAAGAGCAAACAAGAAGCGCAGTTCCAGCTGCAAAACCTGTTTTCCTTGCTGCCGGTTGGCACCGAATTGTTTATCGTCGGTGAAAACCGCGCAGGCGTGCGTAGCGCCGAAGGTGTCATCGAGGCGTTTGGCCCACTGAATAAAATCGACAGCGCACGCCGCTGTGGTTTGTATCACGGACGCTTAGAAAAACAGAGTGATTTCAACCTAGAAGACTGGTGGGAAAGCTATCAGACAGGCAGCCTAACTATCGCCACCTTGCCGGGTGTGTTTAGCCGCGACGGACTGGATGTCGGCAGCCATCTGCTGCTGTCATCGCTTGAGCCACACATGAAAGGCAAAGTTCTAGACGTTGGCTGCGGTGCAGGCGTTCTGTCTGCCGCAATGGCAAAAATGTCACCAAAAATTAAGCTAACGCTAAGCGATGTCAGCGCTGCTGCGCTTGAATCTAGCCGTGCAACGCTTGCTGCTAATGATATTCAGGGCGAAGTCATTGCCAGTAACGTCTATTCCGACATTACCGGCCGCTTTGATATGATCATTTCGAATCCACCGTTCCATGACGGCATGCAAACCAGCTTAACCGCCGCAGAAACGCTGATCCGCGGCGCGGCTAAACAGCTGCAAATTGGTGGTGAATTGCGCATTGTTGCCAACGCCTTCCTGCCTTATCCACAGCTGTTGGACGATGTTTTTGGCGCGCACGAAGTGCTGGCACAGACTGGTCGTTTCAAAGTGTATTCAGCGCGCTTAGGCCGTGCTGCGATGGCCAAGAAAAAACGTTAATTTCTGCTTTTAGCTGGTAAGCCTCGGTTTACCAGCGCCCCACCTGCTTTTCTGCATGCCGTGTTATTGATCACGATAATTCATTGCCCTATCGTGATTTACAAAATAAATGCCCACATTTTCAGCAAACACGCATCAAACAGGTATTGATGGGGAAATAAGTGTTGACGTAACCGCGAAAATCTCTAGAATTCGCCTCCGTGGTTATGTTGCTGCAAAGCGACATAAACGGTATGCGAAGGTGGCGGAATTGGTAGACGCGCTAGCTTCAGGTGTTAGTGTCCTTACGGACGTGAGGGTTCAAGTCCCTCTCTTCGCACCAAATAACCACGTATGTACTTTAT
>NZ_FMIQ01000047.1 GCF_900095695.1 Hafnia alvei
TTAACTGATTAACTGAAGATTCTCTTCCATTCACGTTCCAAACCAATGAAATTAAGGTATTTAGATAGTACATGCATCAATCACAACCATGTAATACATGATAATAACATCTTAAATAATTATAAACTTAACTAAAAAATTATTGAAAGAATGCAAATTGACAAGCTAAAAAAAGCCTAAGACACTTATAAACACCTTAAACTTCAATCATCAGATAACAAGTAACATCCAATAACTGAAGCAGATATGTCTCATACTACCGACGCAGTCACATGGTGGAATCAAACAGGGAGGTACCAAGGAGAACGATCTGAAGAAGTAAGGAAATGGATGCTTGACTCAAATAACTATGTGCTTGATCACAACTCAATAAACCGCTCAGCTGGCGCTAAATTGAGACAAGTTTACTTATCTGTGATTATTAAATTAGGAATAAAAAAACAAATGACAATACCTTATGAAATGATTGTAAAAAGGATTGAAAAAGGAAACAGTCTTCATGAGCAGGGTAAAAACAAAGAGTCTCTCGATATCTATTTTTCCGTCTTGGATGATCTTCGTAACTCTTATGAGAATATTTATGATATTGATGAGACTCGATGGTTAATAAGATGCATTTATAATGTTTATTTTTCTTTGAAGGATTATATTTCTGCAGAAAAATGGGCTAAGGAAGTATTTAACTGTAACATTCCTTACAAAGCAACATCAGAGTTAATTAATTTAGGGAAAGTATATGTTGAACTTGGCCTAGAGAATGAGGCAATGGAGCAATTTGAAAAAGCCTATCAAAAGGGGAAAATAAGAGCATTTCAAGGATTTGATAATAAATACCTACAGTTTTATTTGTCTCATAAAAAATAAAAATATTTTCAATGGCAATATCACGACGACGAAAGCGGGTTGTCTTATAACCGCTATCGCTATTAAGATGTCAGTGCCCTGCGGTATTTATCGCCAGACCCGATAGGTTTAGCCGGCGGCGTTAATGCGTACGCCGATGTGCCAAGCCCGCTGAGCTGGGTGGATCCGTTGGGGTTAACAAGCTGTAAGTTAGCCGAGGCCATAGAAGAGGCTGGAATATCAAGACCCGCCAACTCAGAAGCGCATCATATTGTTCCGGAAAGAGCTCAATCGGCAGGCCCTGCGAGAGATATATTGAATAAACATGGCATTGATATTAACGGCGCAGATAACGGCGTATTTTTGCCGAATCGTCATAATACCGATGACCTGCCGGGGATAGAGCACAATGGCAGGCATCCTGATGATCATATTGATGATACAAATGAAAGAATAAAGCGTGCAGATCGTAAGGGTGGCAAGTTTCAAATTATTACAGAACTAAGAGTAATGCGAAACATCCTTCTCAAAGCAAACCGTAATACATCATGGAGTAATGTATTAAAATGAGTAAAATATATAAACTAAGGTCTGATGTAGAAGGTTTTTGTTCATTTATTGAAAACTATCCTCAAGGGCAAGAAAGCATTATTGGTTTAGCAATGGATCAAGACTGGCGATTCTTCGATGATAGTTATGTTCCAATCACTCTTGAATTACGAAGAAATGGAACAGGCAAGAAAAACTTTAAGTTTGATATTAGCAGTGCACTACCCCCTTTTTTATAATAAGTGAAAATACTCTCAGTTCATTAAGTGATATTTTGTTACCCAGAGGGCAAATTTTACCTATCATATCACGGAGTAAAAAGAAAAAATTCTTTGGATATTATCCAACAAACTCACTATCGAATTGTTTCAATCACGAACTTTCAGACTATATAGAATACCCCAATGGCTTGATGATTTATAAACCGGTGTTAATATCTGAAAATATTTCAGATGAGTATCTTTTTTCTATCGAAGAAGGTATTAATTGGGTTTTTGTTACAGACAAATTCAAACAACGCGTAGAAGAAGCCGGTTTATTAGCCTTCGACTTTTCATGGGAAATACCTACATCGTGAGAAGGAAAAGCCGAAAGGAGTGTGTATTCTTTTCGGCTATTTTTATTTTCATGACACCATTAATTCCAAAGTTCATGTCAAACCCAGCCTAAGATGAGTTATATAAAATTAATAACACCGCTATCTAAACCAGTAAGTAAATAACCTAAACGCTGGCAATACAACGCCTATCACCAAATTACCCTTGAACAAGACGAGCTGGGTAATCAGACCCAGTTCGAGTATCTGCCCCACTCAACCCTGCTCAAACATATTATCTACGCAAATGGCACCAATGAAGAATATCGCTATGACAATATACATGGGCAGGTCAGCGGCATCGCCTCACGCTGCTCGGCAGCCATCACTATCGCTACGATGAATACGGCAACTGTATTCAAGACAGCTATGGTTCTGACCAACACGCCGTGCGCCATTACCGTTGGGACGGCGAGCGACGCCTACCTATGATGTGATTATTTTGCGGCAGCGTTTTTTGCCATTATGATGTCACTCACTTTTCTTGATAGGGCTTTCCATGATTTGGTTAATGCTGGCAACGCTGGTGGTGGTATTTATTGTCGGCTTTCGGGTGCTGAACTCCGACGCGCGACGCGCGTCTCAAGCTCTAACGAAACGGTTGAACATTGAGCCGGTGTATGTTGAGTCGATGTTGAGCCAGATGGGGAAAACGGCTGGTGGAGAGTTTATCAGCTACCTGCTGCAGGATAATGAGTCGCACATGGGGAATGCCGCTGGCGTGTTGCTTATTTATCAGACATTTATCGTTGATGAATCAGACGAAAGCTTAACATTTTGGCGCTCGGTTCTGCGCAAAGCCCATCTGCCCACTGAAATTACCCATAAACACGTGCGCTTGGCGCTCACATTTTTGCGCGAACTTGAGCCAGATCCTAACGAGATGGCGGCCTATCGTCTGCGCTACAACGCAAGATTCACGGCAATATCCACGGAAGACGGTGCGGCTAACAGCAACGTCTACTATATGGATGGATCTTCAGAGCAAGATTAGTTCGTTGTCGGCCACTGAATATCTCGCCCAAAACCTAACGGCTATGAGGATGCGTAGTTATTTCTGCTATGCATTTTAAATAACATATATACAATGCGCATAAATTAGCCTGCGAATAGTTATTTTTTATTTTAATTATCTGCGGGACTATCATGCATGTATACAGTCTGATAATGTGATCACCTTAACGATTCATACGCTTGTAGTGTCTCTAATCCAATCAAATAACGACTCAAAAATGCAAACTCATACTTCTGTTGAACAAGCCGCAGAGCCTGTTGCAACGCCGTCAACATTTAAAGAAGGCGTAGTGGATAGTCTGCCTATTGTGATTGGTTACTTTCCCGTCGCCTTTGCTTTCGGTTTAACCGCAGTAAAACTCGGGTTCTCTCCGCTCGAGAGCATTTTCTTTTCCAGCGTCATCTATGCAGGTGCCAGCCAATTTGTGATCACCGCATTGCTCAGCGCGGGGATGTCGCTATGGGTTTCAGCACTCACCGTGATGGCGATGGATATTCGTCATATCCTGTATGGCCCGTCGCTACGTCATCGTATTGTTACCCGAATGAGTCCGGGGAAAACCGCACTGTGGGCATTTGGCCTAACTGATGAGGTGTTTGCCGCCGCAACCAGCAAACTGATGCGTGATAATCGCCAGTGGAGCGAAAACTGGATGATTGGCATTGCGCTTTGCTCGTGGCTTTCTTGGGTGATCGGCACCGCCGTAGGTGCTGTTTTCGGCAATGGTCCCCTGAAGGCCTATCCGGCCATTGAAGCGTCCCTCACCTTTATGCTGCCCGCGCTCTTTTTGAGCTTCCTGTTAGCCTCCTTTAAGCGCCAGCAAAGCTTTACGGTAGTTGCATCCATCGCAGCGTCTTTGGCCGCGCTGCTTATTTTCTCGATCCCTGCTTCTATTTTGGCCGGTATCGCAGCGGGTTGCATTGCCTCATTGTTGAGTCCTAAACCACAACCCATCCCAGAGGTTTGCGATGATTAGTCATTTCTCCTTCAGCAGCCTCGCCATGGACTCGACGGTAATCACCATCAGCTTAGTTGTGGGGGCGGCGAACTTCCTTTTTCGTTATTTGCCGCTTCGACTAGGCCGCGCACGTAAAAGCGATACGGCTAAGCAAGGTATTGTCACCCTTCTGTTAGACAATATTGGCATCGCCTCAATTTGTGCGTTGTTGGTGGTTTCCAGCACGCCAGAGATCTTAGCCCAGCATGAACGCCTGATCCCCACCCTGTGTGGTTTCCTTGCTCTCGCACTGTGCTTCTACCGCTCGCAAAGCATCATTATGTCAACGTTATCCGGCGCTGTGACCTTTGGGCTGGTTTTTAAGATGATGATGATGTTCACCTGATTTCGACTGAATGATATTAACCCGTCAAACTATTTTTATGGATAATGTTTCTAACAGCAATTAATAACAATTATTGCTAATTATTTATGTGTTAGATTATTTACATTATTAATCCCTGTAGTTACTATATCGCCCGAAACTAATGAGGTTACACCCATGTCAAGTTCTATAGCTCATATTGAGGAAATGCTGAAGCAACGCGCGCTCCGTCAGAAGGACTTCCCTTATCAAGAAATTTTACTGACGCGTTTGTGCATGCACATGCAAAGCAAATTGTTGGAAAATCGCAACAAAATGCTAAAAGAACAAGGGATTAACGAAACACTGTTCATGGCTCTGATCACGCTGGATGCACAAGAGAGCAAAAGTATTCAGCCATCTGAACTGAGCGCGGCGTTAGGCTCATCACGCACCAATGCCACCCGCATTGCCGATGAGTTAGAAAAACGCGGTTGGATCGAACGTAAAGAAAGCGACAGCGACCGCCGTTGCCTGCATTTACACCTAACCGAAGCCGGTGAGGCGTTCCTCGGGGAAATTATTCCTCCGCAGCATAAATGCCTGCATTTCTTATGGTCTACTCTGAGTGCGGACGAGCAACAACAGCTCGAAACCTTAACGCGCAAGCTGCTGGGTCGTATCGAAGAAATGGAACAATCTGGCCTAACGCAGTAATCGCGCGCCAACTCAATCGTCAGGTATTAACCATGCAATTCCCTATTCGTAGGCAAATGACTGTGCTCGCTACGATGCTTCTGCTGGCTGGCTGCGCATCAACTAATAATATTGAACCGCAGTCTTCACTGCTGAACTCACAGCAATTGCAGTTATCGACGTCGACGAACGCCGCCAAAGCGGTGAGTATCAACTGGTGGACGGCAGCCAACGACGCGCAGCTTAATGCGTTGATGACCGACGCCCTGAAAAATGCGCCGACGCTGAAGCAGGCGGCAGCACGCGTACGTGAAGCCGAGAACGCGGTAGGTATGGCGAACTCGGCCAACGGCCCAAATTTGGATTTAACCGCCAACAGCCGCCGCGATCGTTTCTCCAAGAACACAATCCAGCCGCTGGCGCCCAACGTGCCAAATCCACAGCCGCTGTATGAAACCACCAATAACTTAGGCTTAAGCTTTAGCTATGAGTTTGACTGGTGGGGGAAATATCGCAATCAGGTGAATGCCGCAAAAGCTCAGGTGAATGCCGCTCAAGCTGAACAACAGCAAACGGCGTTGTCTCTGACATCTGCTATTGCGTCTGCGTATTATCAGTTGCAAAGTGACTATGCGATGCAGGATTTGCTCAACCAGCAAATCCAATCCTATCAAGCATTGGCTGAAATCAATGAGCAGCAATACAACGCGGGCGTCATCGGCATTGAAGTATGGCAACAGTCGCAGGCACAGGTTGATATTAATCGCCAGCTCGTGACACAAATTCAGACGCAAATTGATTTGCTGTCTCACCAAATTGCCGCATTGACAGGGAAAAGCGCCGCCGGAAAATCCAACCTCCAGCGCGTTGCCTTACCGGATAGCAATCTGCTAACACCGCCCACAGAGTTAACTATCAATCTGTTGGGCCAACGCCCAGATATCACGGCTCAGCGAGAGTTAGTCGAATCGTATGAACAAAGCGTTCAGGCGGCCCGCAAAGATTTCTATCCAAGCGTATCCATCAGTGGTTTTGCCGGTTTTACCACTGCCAACTTTAAAGGCACCAACCCCACTCTGCTTGAGGCCGCGAGTAAGGCATGGAATTTAGCGCCAGCGATTTCGTTGCCAATCTTCCACGCGGGTGCGCTACAGAGCAAATTGGGTGAAGAATCAGCGCTATACGATCAGGCGGTAGAATCTTATAACCAGACTATCCTTAGTGCAGTTCAAGATGCGGCTGATGCTATTACCCAGCAACAAAGCGCAAGCCAAATGTATCAGCAGGCACAGGGCGCTTCGCAGTCTACGGGGCAGGTTTACCGTGTTGCACAGGCTCAGTACCAAAGCGGGCTGACAGGACGTCTTCCTATGCTCAACAGCGAAACTCAGCTGTTACAACAGCAACAGGCAGAATTGAATGCCAAAAATAATCTGTTGCAGTCAAAAATTGATCTTATTCGTTCACTTGGCGGCGGCTACCAAGCCCCAGCAGTGAATTCAAAAGCATAATATTTTAGTAAGGCGGAGATACACATGAGCGAAAGCGTGGCAGCTCAAACCACTCAGCAGCAACCTTCAAACAAAAAGAGACAGCGCAAAACGTGGCTCACGATTTTGACCGTCATTTTTGTTGTTATTGGCATTGCCTATTTGGCTTATTGGTTCCTCGTTCTGCGTCATCATCAGGAAACTGACGATGCGTATGTCACCGGTAATCAGGTGCAGATCAGTGCACAGGTTTCCGGCAGCGTAACCAAGGTTTATTTCGACGGAACCGATCTGGTTAAAGCCGGTGATATTCTGGTTACGCTCGATCGTACCGATGCGGAGCAGGCCTTCGAGAAAGCTAAAACCGCGCTGGCAAACAGCGTACGTCAAACCCACCAGCTGATTATTAATAGCAAGCAGTATCAAGCCAACATTCAGCTGCGTAAAACCGAGCTGAATAAAGCGACCGATGACTATAAACGTCGCCAAGTTTTAGGCAGCGTTAACGCTATTGGCCGTGAAGAACTGCAACACGCGCAAGACGCCGTTGAAAGTGCGAAAGCCGCATTGGACGTTGCCGTTCAGCAGTACAACGCCAATCAGGCGTTGATTCTGAATACGCCGCTAGAAAAACAACCAGCCATTCAACAGGCTGCAGCGCAGGTTCGTGATGCATGGCTGGCGCTGGAACGTACTCAGATTCGCAGTCCTATCACCGGTTATGTATCACGCCGTAGTGTTCAGGTGGGCGCTCAAATCACCCCAAGTACCCCGCTGATGGCGGTTGTTCCTGATAACCAACTGTGGATTGATGCCAACTTTAAAGAAACCCAGTTAGCCGGTATGCGTATTGGCCAACCGGCTACCGTCGTGAGCGATATGTACGGTGACGACGTGGTTTATAAAGGTAAAGTCGTCGGTTTAGATATGGGTACTGGCAGCGCGTTCTCTCTGCTACCTGCGCAGAACGCGACCGGTAACTGGATCAAAGTAGTTCAGCGTTTACCTGTGCGTATTGAGCTTGATGCGAAACAGATTGCAGAGCATCCGTTACGTATCGGTTTGTCTACGCTGGTGACGGTGGATACCGCGAATGCCGACGGGGTAGTGCTGGCAAATACCGTACGTAAAACGCCTGCATACGAAAGTAATGTCCTGACGTTGAATCTGGAACCGGTGAATCAGGTGATTGCCGAGATTATTCAGGCTAACGCAAGCTAAAAACGGCAGAGGTTAACGTGCAACAAAAACCGCTTGAGGGCGCACGGCTTGCATGGATGACGGTGGCGCTAGCAATGGCCACCTTTATGCAGGTTCTGGACTCGACGATCGCCAACGTGGCGATCCCTACGATCTCCGGGAACCTGGGTGCATCTAACTCGCAGGGAACCTGGGTGATCACATCATTCGGGGTGGCAAACGCCATCTCGATCCCGATCACCGGCTGGCTAGCAAAACGCTTCGGGGAAGTTCGCTTATTCCTGTGGTCGACGATCCTGTTTGCCGTCGCGTCTTGGCTATGTGGGATCTCCTCTAGTCTGGAAATGCTGATCTTCTTCCGCGTTTTGCAGGGGATCGTCGCAGGCCCGCTGATCCCGCTTTCGCAAAGTCTCTTGCTCAGTAACTATCCGCCAGCGAAGCGAAGTATGGCGTTGGCGATGTGGTCGATGACCGTAATCGTCGCGCCGATTTGTGGACCGATTCTGGGTGGTTATATCAGTGATAACTATCACTGGGGCTGGATCTTCTTTATCAACGTCCCTCTAGGGATTGCCGTTGCGCTGGTCGCGATGTCTACGTTGAAAGGACGAGAAACCAAAACCGAGATCAAACCTATCGACACGGTGGGGCTAGTACTTCTGGCGCTTGGCGTGGGCTGTCTGCAGGTCATGCTGGATAAAGGTAAAGAGCTCGATTGGTTCAACTCCACCGAGATCATTGTGCTGACGGTTGTCGCCGTAGTAGCGCTGTGCTTCTTGCTGGTCTGGGAACTCACCGATGATCATCCGGTCGTCGATCTGTCGCTCTTCAAGATGCGAAACTTTACCATCGGCGTGCTGTGTATCAGCTTGGCCTATATGCTCTACTTTGGCGCCATTGTTTTGCTGCCTCAGTTACTGCAAGAGGTCTATGGGTATACCGCAACGTGGGCCGGTCTGGCATCTGCACCTGTCGGTTTGATTCCGGTTCTGCTTTCGCCAATTATTGGTAAGTTTGCGCCGAAACTGGATATGCGCCGCCTAGTGACTTTCAGCTTCATTATGTATGCGGTTTGTTTCTACTGGCGTGCTTATACCTTCGAACCCGGCATGGACTTTGGCGCATCCGCGTGGCCGCAGTTTATTCAGGGCTTCGCCGTGGCGTGCTTCTTTATGCCATTGACCACTATCAGCCTTTCTGGTCTTCCACCAGAACGTTTGGCGGCGGCATCGAGCCTGAGTAACTTCTGTCGTACGTTGGCGGGTTCAATCGGGACGTCGATTACCACTACGCTGTGGACGCGCCGCGAAGCACTGCACCATTCACAGCTAACGGAATCGGTGAACCCCTATAATCCGATAGCGCAACAGACATACAGTGAACTGGAAAAGCTGGGCATGAGCAGCAAGCAAGCTTCAGCCTACTTGGCAAATGAGATTACCGCGCAAGGTCTGATTATTTCGGCCAACGAGATATTTTGGATTTCAGCTGGCGTATTCCTCGCCCTGCTGGTGCTTATTTGGTTTGCTCGTCCACCGTTCTCAACCGCCGGCGGCGGTGGTGGCGCGCACTAGTTAGTAAAGTATCGTTAAAGATAAGGCTCAGACTTCGGTTTGGGCCTTTTTATTTGAATTAATAGCTTTTGTTTGGCTATAGCTAGCTGCAACCTTCCTTGCGGTATGGATGACGCGCAATATGCGTACCACATCAAGTTCCAAAGCATAAACCATAACAAAAGGAAAACGGGGAACAACTAGCTTCCGCCGGTTAGCATTGCCATTAATTGAATGACCCGACTTAGGATGTTGAGCAAGGAGTACTGACAACGCGACAAAACGATCATCCGTGGTAATCGCGACGCTAGCTCCAGCCCTTCGAGCTAAAAATTGGAAAATCGAGACTCTGTCAGCGACCGCTTGATTTCCCCATGTCACGAAGCTCACAGTTTACCCTGCCGTGCCAACGTTTTTAGTCGATCCATTTCTGAATTCATTTGCTCATCAGAAATAAACTCTATTTTTCCGCCATCATAATCACTAAATGCCTGCTCGATAAGCACTTCAAGCGCAGCATCCGCATGCGCGGACTGGAACTGACGTTCCTCCTCAGCCAACTCTTCAACTCGTTCCCTCACCAGCTCAGTTAAAGTCATCTTTTTGCGCTCCGCAGCCTGCATAGCAAGACGTTTGGTTTCTTCTTCAATACGAAAATGGATAGTACTCATTATGTGCAGCTCTCATTTAAAATCTGTGGTGTCATTTGTGTTGTCATTATGACCAGATAATAAACAATAGCCAGCTCACTTTTGTGCTCACTGCAAGATAGCGCGGCAGATAGAAGAAGAAAACATCAGACACCAGTTACAGTCTAATTGCATTCAAATCAGCAATACTCCTCGCAAATTCCGTTCATAAAAAACGCCCTGAGAGCATGAACTCGCAGGGCGTGAGCATTTATATCTGGCCATCGAAAAATGGCCTAGAGAAGATTACTGCATCAACAAATACAGTGAGCTATCACCACGTTGGATGTTCAGCGCCAGAACCGGTGGTTTGGAATCCATAATCTTGCGCAGTTCGCCTAAGTTGGCGACCGGCTGCTGGTTCACGCCCAGAATAATGTCGCCTTTCTGTAAGCCAACGCGTGCCGCCGTTGAACCTTTTTGCACGTTATCAACCTTAACGCCTTTAACGTTACCGGTGGTCACGTTGCTCAACTCAGCGCCTTCAATGCCAGCAAAGACATTGCTTGATGCGACTTGGCTTTGTTGGCTCTGCTCTAAGGTCACGTCAACCGTGATTGGTTTACCTTCACGGATCAGGCCTAGTTTCAGCTTGCTGCCCACCGGCATAGTCCCGATCTCAGCACGGAACGACGCGAAGCTGGAGATCGCTTTACCGTTCAGCGAGACCACAACGTCACCGGCTTTAATGCCCGCTTTCGCCGCAGAAGATTTCGGCAATACTTGGCTAATGAATGCGCCACGCTGTGCATCTACCTTCATGGCCTTAGCCAATTCAGAGTTCAGCTCGGTGCCCATAATCCCCAATTCGCCACGTTTCACCTGACCAAACTCGACCATCTGACCAGTGAGGTTTTTCACCATGTTGCTTGGGATAGCGAAGCCGATACCTATGTTACCGCCGTCCGGTGCCAGGATCGCGGTGTTAATCCCAATCAGCTCACCGTTCAGATTCACCAGCGCACCACCGGAGTTACCACGGTTAATGGCCGCATCTGTCTGGATAAAGTTTTCGTAGTTTTCAACATTCAGGCCACTACGTCCTAGCGCAGAAACGATACCTGAAGTGACGGTTTCACCCAGACCATATGGGTTACCGATAGCCACGGTGTAATCACCCACGCGCAATGCATCAGAATCGGCCATTTTAATCGCCGTTAAGTTTTTCGCGTCTTTCAACTGGATCAAGGCAATATCCGTACGTGGATCGGTGCCGATCACTTTCGCGTCATACTTACGTCCATCGCTCAATTGAACTTGGATGGAATCTGCGTTTTCCACGACGTGGTTATTCGTCGCAACGTAACCTTTGGCTGCATCGATAATGACGCCAGAACCCAAGGCTTTGAATTTTTCTTTAGAAGGGCCATTGGCGCCGCCGCCCTGACACATCGGTGAACCGCTAAATGGCGATCCTTCCTGACAGAAAGGAGAATTATCACCAAAGAATTGCTGGAATTGCTGTGGCATACGCGCGTTGTTATTCACAGTCGCACTACCTTCCACATTGATGCTCACAACGGATGGCATCACCTTCTCCAGCATGGGTGCCAGACTAGGTAGCTGCTGGCTGGTCGCAGCCGACGCCGTTTCAGCCGCACTGGCTGACATCGGGCTTAACGCCATTCCCAAACTCAATGCTACTGCACTCAATACTAAAGTAGATTTTTTCATAGAACTTTTTTCTCTTGTATTATCAACGATAAATAATGTGGGGGAACACTTAACATTATCCAGATACTCTTATCTATAAAGTAGGTCTGATTCGAGCATTTTCAATATGTTCCAACTAATCTAATCTCTGGCAAATAAGCCATGATATTTGTGCATATTAAGAGTCGAATAAAACAATGAAGTTCCCTTTACATGAGTCAAGGAAGCGTAAAAAATTATGGCAAGCCTTTACAAAACTAGACTTTATTCATCATCCTTATTATTCCGCTGCCATTAGGCGTCGATATTCATCATATGCATAAAGATCGGTCATACCGCTGATATAGTCTTGAATTAAACGGGCCCGATGATAATACTCTCGAACCTCATGCTGCTCGTTAGATAGATGTTTAATCTGTTTAAGGGCTTCACGATAAGCGGCAAGGTGCTTCCCCGAAAGCTTATGAAATAGCCGAGTTTCAATAGGAAATTTTTTATGTTTATTATCTTCAACGAGTTGAGCAAAGTCGCCCGTTGGCATATCAAGCAAACCACTGTAGATATCTAATAGCCCAGTGATAACGCGATATCCCTGCAGCTCAAGCTGCTCAACTTCGTGATGATTAAACACATAGCTACGCGCAACATTTTTAAACACATCAAGCAGACGATTTTCTTGTCCTTCATCGTCAATGAGCGGCTCATTAAATGCCCCTTCAACAATTGACTCAAGATGACGACAGAAACGGTCGGCGGCATGCGGCACCAATACTTTAATGACATTAACTCTCAAATACATGAAGAACGCTTCTGAGCGACCCGCTTTTTGCATACGGCAATATGCGTCATCCACAATCGTGGCGAAGAGTTCGCCGTCTCCATTTTTGTTCCATTCAACTTTGAGATAGTCATAAAGCTGTTCTACGGTAAAAATGCTTTTTTCTACCGCATCCTCTAAATCTGCAACACAATAGGAGATATCATCCGCTGCTTCCATTATATAAGTCAGAGGAAAGCGGTGGTATTGCTGGATATTCACTTTTTTTTGTAAGGTATGAATAAAACTTTCTTCCGCCCAATAATAGCCGGGCTTTTTCATTAAATAACTATATTGCTTCGGCTTCTCACCTGTCCAATAGGCTGGGCGGGTATATTTAAAAACACAGGCAATTTGCGCGTAGGTTAAATTTAATCTCAATAAGGTATGAATAAGTCGTATTGCCTGAGCATTACCTTCAAAATTACAGAGATCAATTCTAATTTTAGCGCGCAAAGTATTCAGATCTGCATCAACCATGTCACGACGCAATGCAACAACCTGACACTGTAATTCATCATCTGAACACTTCTGACCTTCAGCAATTACGCCTAATCGTCGACTAAACCAATCGTTAATCGCTGATTCGCCAAAGTGGCCAAACGGTGGATTGCCGATGTCATGCATCAGACACGCCATTTCAACGATACTTTCAAAGGAATCAAGATACAGATCCAGACCGAGTTCGCTTATGCGCTCTGTTCTTTTCAAATGATGGATCACTTCTTTAGCAATATGCCGTCCAACCTGCTGCACTTCCATCGAATGAGTCAGGCGGCTCCGAACGGCGGCGTTGCGTTCCAGAGGAAAGACCTGTGTTTTCTGCTGTAGTCGGCGAATGGCAGCTGAATTGATAATACGACCACGATCGCTTTCAAAACGTCGTGCTATTTCATATCCATCGTCGAGTTCTTGGCAATCTGCGCTATAGAACCGCTGATAGCAAAATTTAGCACCTAGGTTAATATCCATTCTGCATCCTTTTCCAAGCCCTCAAACAACAGACAAAAAATAACCAATAAAAGAATACGCTAACAGTAATATACTGAAAATTCATCCTTTTTTCGCCATCCCTCTTGCATTAGCGGCCCATTTACAGCCAAAAGCACTTTTTATCTCCTCATGATAGACTAGGGCAGGTCTTTGAATGGCTTAAGCTTGAATATTTAACGAGCATTAACTCACAATTTTGCAGGTATTATCATGAAAGTAGGCATCATTGGTGCAATGGAGCAAGAAGTTGCTGTGCTGCGCGATCGCATCGAAAATCGTCAAACGCTGCAGCGTGCAGGCTGTGAAATCTATACCGGCACCCTTGGTGGTGTTGAAATCGCTTTGCTCAAATCGGGGATTGGTAAAGTCTCTGCCGCGATGGGTACCACCTTGCTGCTGGAACACTGCCGCCCAGACGTGGTGATAAACACTGGTTCTGCTGGCGGTTTGGCTAACACACTGAAAGTGGGCGATATCGTCGTTTCCGATGAAGTTCGCTATCACGATGCCGATGTAACTGCTTTTGGCTATGAGCCAGGGCAAATGGCTGGTTGCCCTGCCGCATTTGTCGCAGACGCCAACCTGATTGCGCTGGCAGAGCGCTGCATCGCTGCGCTGAATCTGAATGCGGTTCGCGGCTTAGTTTGCAGCGGCGATGCATTCATTAACGGCGCAGAGCCGCTGGCTCGCATTCGTGCAACCTTCCCAAACGTTGCTGCGGTTGAGATGGAAGCAGCAGCGGTTGCCCATGTTTGCCACGCATTTAACACGCCGTTTGTGGTTGTGCGCGCTATCTCTGACGTGGCGGATAAAGAATCGCACCTGAGCTTTGATGAGTTCTTAGTGGTTGCCGCTCAACAGTCGTCACTGATGGTCGAAGCGATGCTGCAGGAATTCGCTAAACAGGCTTAAGACATTATGAGACCCCAAAAATGAAACTGAAACAGCCTGTCTCACGCCTGTTAGGCGCTCTTTGGCTGCTGCTGTGTCTGCCGCTCTCTGCGGCAGACCGCGTCATTAGCCTCTCACCACATACCACCGAAATGGCGTACGCCGCCGGACTGGGCGATAAGATGGTTGCGGCCAGCGCTTATTCTAATTATCCGCCAGCTGCGGAAAAACTCGAAAAAGTGGCCTCATGGCAGGGAATAAACCTTGAACGTATTCTCGCGCTGAAGCCTGATTTAATTCTGGCGTGGCGCGGAGGTAATCCTCAGCGCGTGCTCGATCAGCTGGCCGGATTCAATATTCCCATCTTTTATTCCGATCCTAAGAGCATTGATGGGATCGCTGACGATCTCGATCGCTTAGCCTCTTATAGCCCAACGCCGAAAGTTGCTCACGATGCAGCAAACCATTTTCGTGACGAGGTGAAAATGCTACGTGAGAAGTATCATCGCCCAACGGCAACTCGCGTACTAATGCAGTTTGGCACCCAGCCACTTTTCACGACCTCTAAAGCCACCATCCAGAGCGATTTGTTGTCGCTGTGCGGCGCGACAAACATTTTTGCTGACAGCCCAGTGCCTTGGCCTCAGGTGAGTCGCGAGCAAGTCATTGTCCGTAAACCACAGGTGATTGTAGTCAGTGGTTCGCAAGAGCAAATCGAAACGGTGAAACGGTTTTGGCAACCACAGTTAAACGTTCCCGTTATCGCCATCAACGAAGACTGGCTAAACCGCAGCGGCCCGCGCATTATTCTGGCAGCTCAATCTCTTTGCGAGCAGTTAGATAATCTCACGCCTAAAACGGCACAATAGCTAAAAACACTTTTCTTTAACCAGTGAAGAAAAGTGTTTAATTCTGTATCCCGCCATAGAAAGTGTTCAAAATTCAATGTATCTTATTGTATCATAAGAAATAAAATAATCAATTAAAACAATAAGTTAATTACATAATCACTCACTCTCGTATTTGACAGTGGTCATACATTGCAGAGGAACAGACAGGGGAACCAACCATGCTGGTATATTGGCTGGATATTTTAGGCACCGCGGTATTTGCCATCTCAGGCGTTTTATTAGCAGGTAAACTGAGAATGGACCCATTTGGCGTACTGGTTTTAGGCGTTGTTACCGCCGTTGGTGGCGGAACTATTCGTGATATGGCACTCGACCACGGCCCTGTTTTTTGGGTCAAGGATCCTACCGATCTCGTTGTGGCAATGGTTACCTGTCTGGCAACCATTGTGCTGGTACGGCAACCACGTCGCTTACCAAGCTGGGTCCTGCCAGTACTGGATGCGGTTGGTTTAGCGGTATTTGTGGGTATCGGTGTTAACAAAGCATTTGCCGGTGGCGCAGGCCCGCTTATCGCCGTTTGTATGGGGGTAATTACCGGCGTGGGCGGTGGCATGATCCGCGATGTTCTCGCGCGCGAAATCCCGATGATCCTGCGCACTGAAATTTATGCAACGGCCTGTATTATTGGCGGTATTGTCCACGTAACCGCTTATGCAACCTTCGGAATGGCTCTACAGAACGCGATGATGCTAGGCATGTTCGTGACGCTAGCCATTCGCCTTGCCGCTATTCGTTGGCATTTGAAACTGCCCACGTTTACTCTGGACAGTTAACAGATCCTTCTAGGAGCGGTACTTAGCCGCTCCTACCAATGCACCATCTTGAATCTATTTATCTTCAAGCATTATGAAATAAAGTCCTGCCTCTGCGGTGTAAACACATCAACTAACGTCCCCGCCTCGATGCATACACAACCATGCGTAACATTTGGCTTTTTATAGAGCGTGTCGCCCGCACTCACCCGATGCGTTTCGTCACCAATCGTAAAATCGAAAACGCCTGATTTTACGTAGGTACTCTGTTCATGTGGATGATTGTGCAATGGGCCAATCGCCCCTGCTTGGAAGCAAACCTCCACCATCATCATACTGCCACCATGCGCGAGAACCTTTCGGGTAACGCCTTCACCGGCTGGTTCAACTGCAATATTTTGGTAAAAGAAAAACATGGTTTATTCCTTTCGATATAGGCTCTTCGTTAATATATTCGCCATAGTTAAAGCAACGTTTTCTTAGTGCGCAAGGCCAAACGTGTATTTAATAAAAGCGGATAAGATAGTGAAATCAGGATCGGCGAAGGTCACGCCAGTGGCACCTAAATAGCTGAATAACGGCAAAACGAGCGCGGGAAGAAAACACAATAATAAGCCGTTAACGAAGCTTGCAATGATTGCACCTCTTAAACCACCGGTGGCATTACCAAAGATGGCTGCGGTACCACCGCAGGTAAAGCTGGCGAGAATTCCCGGCACAATAATCGGTAAGCCAAGCGAAGGGAAAATCGCAATACAGCAAAGTTCAGCAAAGAAACTCACTAAAAAACCAATCAATACCGCGTTAGGCGACTTATCAAAAAGTACCATGGGATCAACAGCCGGAATTGATCCGGGAGCAATAGTTTGGGAAATACCTTTAAATGCGGGAACAATCTCCTCGGCAAATAACACCACGCCTTTTTTAGCAATAAATAGACCACCGGCAAACACCGCCGATTTTTCCAACAGCCAAACAAGATAAGGTTTCTTCTCCATAATGCTAACCAAATATTCATTGCTGGAGAATAAAGAGGAGACACCAAGAAGGCAGAACATGGTGAGGAACGTTGCTACGTCTGAGTTTTTCAAAAAGCTGAATTTATCGCTGACGTTAACGTGTTCGACGTTAACAGAGGTGTTGCCAAACCATTTACCTAGGAAAGAAGCGATAAGATAAGAACTGGATGCTGCGTGAGCGATACAATAATCATTATGACCGATAATTTTTCGGCTAAACCGGGACAAAATTGTTGGAAACACGGCCATATAGACGCCAATAACAACTGAGCCAAAGACGATGGAAAATAGCTCGCTATAGCCTAAGCCCACCAGTGCTGCTGTCACTGAAAAAGCCATAAAGACAATAAGATGCAATGACAGATAGATAGATTTAAATCGTGTATATCGCGCAAGCAGTATATTAATTATCATGGCAAAAAATAGAATAATTGCCGCAGGCCGACCTAGTCGGTCAATAGTCAGCGCCATAATCGCTTCGTTACTGGGAACCACACCCCTCAAGCCAAATGCGTGAGTAAACAGGTCGCTGAACATGGTCAATACGCCACCCAGTATTCCGCCTCCGGTTTTAATCAGCACAAAGCCTAAAAAGGCTAATACGGTCCCTTTTATAATCGTGGTTAACTTTGCCTTTTGCAGGCAAAGTCCGCAGAAAGCAATAAAAGCTATGATGATCGATGGTGTTCCAAAAACCTTTAATAAATAGTCCATGAGAAACCTTATTTTTATATTAAGTTTAAAAATCATGTCCAGCAAGAAACGGCAACACTCATCCCCTCATCAAATAGCTAACTTAATGAGCCGCATTCTTTTTTATAAATAAAATTTGTTATTAGGCGTATTAATTTATTCCGTAGAAAAATAGTTAAATACTCTCTACTGTTATTTAATTAAATAATCCCCAACCATTTCACATGGCATAAAATTTATAATTTTGGCTAATATATCTAACACCAAATGTAAAAAGACATCTGAGTAAGTAGGTTTATTGACTCATGCTTCGCCCCATTATCCCCATAAAAATGAACCGGCATTTCAAGTAAAGAAACATTCTACCAAAAAGGAGCAATATTTTTGTGACACCGATAACTAAACCTGCGTTTCAAAAATCATGAAACCAAATTAAAAGACGTTTGATGATGATCACCCGTAAAGCAGCGCGGCGGCAATACGGCCTGTCTTTGACTACACTTTCTGTTGCGGATTACTTTCAGCATATAATTTCTCTTACAGCAGATCCTAACGCTCAGGTACGAAGCGCTAAGATCATGAGCACTCGGTAATCCATAACGCTACCGAGGAATATATCTATGCAATTAAGTACTTATCTTTTCTTTGACGGGAACGCTGAAGAGGCAATTGCGTTCTATGCTCAGGCGCTAGACGCCGAAGTTTTATTCAAAATGCGCTTTGGTGACGCTCCTGTCGATGATGCTCAATGCGCAACCACGCCACCGTTCCCTACCGATAAAATTATGCATGCTTCGCTTAAAATTGGAGATAGTTTGCTTATGCTGAGCGATGGCAACATGTGTGAGGAAGAGAAAAAGCACGGCGGCTATGCCGTTAGCCTGCACTCGAATGACTTAACACAGGGGAAAATTTGGTTTGAGCGACTATCGGAAGGGGCAACGGTGACGATGCCTTTTCAGGAAACCTTTTGGGCTTTAGGATTTGGGATGCTAACCGATAAGTTCGGGATCCCTTGGATGGTGAACGTAGAAAAGGCCATGGGGTAGTGGGTTGTTAAAAACAAAAAGCCCGCGATAGACACGGGCTTTATTTACTAACAGTTAAACACTGAAAGAGGAGCCGCAGCCGCAGGTCGATTTCGCGTTCGGGTTAGTTACGATGAAACGAGAACCTTCCAAACCTTCGGTATAATCGACTGAACCACCAACCAGATATTGCAGGCTCATTGGATCGACTACCAGCATAACGCCCTGCTTCTCAATGGTCATGTCACCGTCGTTTACCTTATCGTCAAAGGTAAAACCATACTGGAAGCCGCTACAGCCTCCACCGGTGATATAGACGCGCAGTTTCAGATCCGGGTTTTCTTCGTCTGCGATCAGTACTTTAACTTTATTAGCTGCAGCTTCGGTAAACTGCAACGGCAGAGCCATATCTTCACTCATTTCTCACTCCCAAACTCTGCTTTTCACAGAATGTTTCTACACAACATGGAGACACGTACATGCAGGTATCGTCAGAAATCCATGTTGATTTATGCGGTCATTATCTAATACCTGACTAATTCGTTCAAGTATTGCTCGTCGGTAACGATGCCTTTTCCGCTTCTTGCTGAGCTGCTTGTTCTTGAGCCTGCTTTTGTGCCAGCTCCTGACGCTTGAGCGTTCTTTCTAAGATGCAAGAGTACAGCGGTTTTCCACCTAAAAACTGGGCTAATAGTGTAGCGCCAAGACAGGTAATGATCATCGGTAAAATGAGCTGATAGTTATCGGTCATTTCTAAAACCAGCACGATTCCGGTGAGCGGAGCCCTAACGGTGGCGGCAAATAGGGCCCCCATTCCGGCAATGGCGAACGTGCCAGCCTCAATGCCGTATTGTGGAAACAGATGTGCACTTGCCATCCCAAATGCCGTTCCCAGCAACGTTCCCAAAGCCAGCATAGGCGCAAAAATGCCGCCTGGCGCACCGGAACCAAAGCACAGTAGCGTAGTGACTACGCGGGCAATAAAGATAAACAGCAACATGCCCATCGTGTAATTCCCAGCAGCAGCAATTGGGATGAGATTAAAACCACCGCCCGCAGCCTCTTGCTGAATCAGTCCTAGCACGCCGCACAGCCCGCCTAGAACGCCGCCAATCAGCACCAGTTTGCGCCAATCGCCACCGTGTAACCGCTGGAACATATCCTGAACACGGAATACGCCACGGTTAAACATTACCCCGACCACGCCAAAAATCATGCCGAGCAGCAGGTACAGCCACAGAGTATTAATGCCAACGTTGCCCAACTTACCCACTTCAATGACCGTGCGTTCGCCGTTGAAAAAACGGAACACCACGCAGGACATAATAACGCCAATAAAGACCGCTTTGATTGAAATCAGGCTATAGCGAAACTGCGGGCGCATCTCCTCAATCACAAATAAGATGCCCGCCAGCGGCGCATTAAACGCGGCGGTTAACCCCGCAGCCGCACCGGTTGCCAGAAGGCTATGGCGCGCCTCCGTGCTGCGAGCGCGAAACAGGTCATATACCATTTGGCCAAGGTTCCCCCCCATCTGCACGGTGGGTCCTTCGCGTCCTAACACCATGCCAGCGCCAAGCGTTCCCAAACCACCGAAAAACTTCACAGGGATCACTCGCCACCAGCGTACCGGACGTAAATTTTCTAGCGCCCCTTCAATTTCGGGAATGCCGGAACCGCCTGCCTCTGGGGCAAAACGACGGACCATATAATAGCCAAACATCGCTAACAGCGCGGAGCCAATAAACGCCATCGGCCAAACAATAATCCAATAATCAGCTACGTGGGCCAATCCACCCAATCGCTGCTGCTGCACCCAATCGACGCTTTTTTCAAACGCTACGCCGATAAGACCCGCAAGAGTCCCGACCACCGCGGCCATTAATAAGATGGCCACTGGAGTTTTATCGCGGCGTAAAATTTGCAGTATCACGTCACTACGACGCAAACGCGTGGCAGACGGCAGAGAAGTTTGTTGTTCTTTCTGTGTCATAATCAGTCAACTAAAGGTGTGGTTGATAAGTAATACAAATAAAAGAAGCGTTATTCTACATGGCAAACGTCGCTAAGTCCCCTTTGTGAGTGAGAGATTGCTACTCCATAAGGATAGCGTTTAGATCCACGTTGTGGAGATTGAATTATGTTCAACGCCAACCTGACGTTTTTCTTCATTTCATCTCAGTGACGACTTCTTTAGAATAGAAGCGACTTTTTACATTCAGCACAGGTCAGGAGCCGATTTATGAGTAAGTCTGAAAGTCTGTACGCTCAGGCAAAAGAGCTAATTCCGGGTGGCGTTAACTCCCCGGTTCGCGCCTTCACCGGCGTTGGTGGTGTGCCTTTATTTATTGAGCGCGCAGATGGCGCTTACCTGTACGATGCCGATGGCAAAGCCTACATTGATTACGTTGGCTCATGGGGACCAATGGTTCTCGGCCATAATCATCCAGCGATTCGCGAAGCCGTGCTAGAGGCCGTTGGACGTGGTTTGAGTTTTGGTGCACCAACCGAAATGGAAGTAAAAATGGCCGAACTGGTCACCACGCTGGTGCCAAGCATGGACATGGTGCGCATGGTGAACTCGGGTACAGAAGCAACCATGAGCGCCATCCGCCTTGCTCGTGGCTTCACAGGGCGCGATAAGATCATCAAGTTCGAAGGTTGCTACCATGGCCACGCCGATCACCTGCTGGTGAAAGCTGGCTCGGGTGCCCTCACCCTAGGCCAACCAAACTCTCCGGGCGTTCCGGCTGACTTTGCTAAACATACGCTGACCTGCACCTATAACGATATTGAGTCCGTTTTACAGGCGTTCAAACAATACCCTGACGATATCGCCTGTATCATCGTTGAACCGGTAGCGGGAAACATGAACTGCATTCCTCCGCAGCCTGAATTCCTGCCAGGTTTACGTGAGCTGTGCGACCAATACGGTGCGTTGCTGATTATTGATGAAGTGATGACAGGCTTCCGCGTTGCGCTGGCTGGCGCACAGGATTACTACGGCGTGACACCGGACTTGACCTGCTTAGGCAAAATCATCGGCGGCGGCATGCCCGTTGGCGCATTCGGCGGTCGCCGTGACGTGATGGAAGCACTGGCACCCACCGGCCCTGTTTATCAAGCGGGTACGCTTTCAGGTAACCCTGTCGCGATGGCCGCGGGCTTCGCCTGCCTCAACGAGATCTCTCAGCCGGGTATCTACCCACAGCTAACCGAACTCACCGACAATCTGGCCTCCGGCCTGTTAGATGCCGCGCAGAAAGAAGGTATTCCACTGGTAGTGAATCACGTAGGCGGCATGTTTGGGATCTTCTTCACCGATCAGGAAACCGTTACCTGCTACCAGGATGTGACGCGCTGCGACGTGGAACGTTTCAAACAGTTCTTCCATTTGATGCTGCAAGAAGGCGTGTACTTCGCTCCTTCAGCGTTTGAAGCGGGCTTTATGTCGCTGGCGCATTCTCAGGAAGATATTCAGAAGACCATCGACGCTGCGCGTCGTTGTTTTGTGAAGATGAAGAAATAGGTTTTATCCCACGTACGCCGCGGTGCGGCGTACGGTTTTCACTAAATATCGTTCATTTTAATCACGTGTTTGGATCCAGAACGCATGGATAAGCCCCGGAATATACCCTAGCAGCGTTAAGATAATATTTAGCAGAAAAGCGCCGCCAATCCCCTTGTCTAACAATACCCCTAGCGGTGGCAATATAATGGTGAAAACAATTCGCCAAAATCCCATCTCACTCTCCTTAAATGGTGTTAATGAATTCCCATCATCTTGATGAGACACAACATTAAGCATAGACCGCCATCCACAACTTGGTAAAAACTCAGATAATTAGACATAAAAAAACCCCGCCGTAGCGAGGTTTAGTGTTTACCCATTAGCGAAAAATAATCCTTAAACGATTATTCCCACTCAATGGTAGCCGGTGGTTTGCCGGAAATGTCATACACCACGCGGGAAATGCCGTTGACTTCATTGATAATGCGGTTAGACACGCGGCCAAGGAAATCGTATGGCAGATGTGCCCAATGCGCAGTCATGAAGTCGATAGTTTCTACCGCACGCAGAGAGACAACCCAGTCGTATTTACGGCCATCACCCATCACGCCAACGGAACGAACCGGCAGGAACACGGTGAATGCCTGACTCACTTTGTTGTACAGGTCCGCTTTGTGCAGTTCTTCGATGAAGATAGCATCCGCACGACGCAGTAGATCGCAGTACTCTTTCTTCACTTCGCCCAGCACACGTACGCCTAAACCAGGACCAGGGAACGGATGGCGATACAGCATGTCGTATGGCAGGCCCAGTTCCAAACCGATCTTGCGCACTTCATCTTTAAAGAGCTCTTTCAGCGGTTCAACCAGACCCAGCTTCATCTCTTTTGGCAGGCCGCCCACGTTATGGTGAGACTTAATCACGTGCGCTTTGCCCGTTGCTGACGCTGCAGATTCGATCACGTCTGGGTAGATAGTACCCTGTGCCAACCACTTAACGCCTGGCTGCTTACACGCTTCTTCATCAAAAACTTCAACAAATACGCGGCCAATGGTTTTACGTTTAGCTTCAGGATCGCTGATGCCAGACAGCGCGCTCAGGAAGCGCTCTTCTGCCTTAACGTGGATGATATTCAAGCCGAACTTATCGCCGAACATATCCATAACCTGCTCACCTTCGTTCAAGCGCAGCAGACCATTATCAACGAATACACAGGTCAAACGTTTACCGATGGCACGATGCAACAGCAGCGCGGTCACAGAAGAGTCAACGCCGCCAGACAGGCCCAGGATCACTTCATCTTCGCCCACTTGTTCACGCAGACGTACCACCGCATCTTCGATGATCGTTGCTGGCGTCCACAGCGCTTCACAGCCACAGATATCCAGAATGAAACGCTCCAGCATGCGCTGTCCCTGATGGGTATGAGTCACTTCAGGATGGAACTGAACGCCGTAGAAGCGTTTTTCGTCATTCGCCATAATGGCGTAAGGACAGGTTTCAGTGCTGGCAACGGTGACAAAATCGGAAGGAATAGCGGTAACTTTATCGCCATGGCTCATCCAAACGTCCAGCACTGGAGTGCCGTCTTTAGTCAGAGAGTCTTTGATATCGTCAAACATTTTGCTGTGCGCGGTCACTTCAACCTGCGCATAGCCAAATTCGCGTTCGTTTGAGCTTTCTACATGGCCACCCAGCTGCATCGCCATGGTCTGCATGCCGTAACATACGCCGAATACAGGCACACCGGCAGTAAAGACATATTCTGGCGCACGTGGGCTGTTGTTTTCAGTCGTACTTTCAGGGCCACCGGACAGAATAATACCGCTTGGGTTGAATTCACGGATCTGCTCTTCGGTAACATCCCATGCCCACAGCTCGCAATATACGCCGATCTCACGTACGCGGCGTGCCAGAAGCTGAGTGTATTGGGAGCCGAAATCCAGAATCAGAATGCGATGCTTATGAATATTTTGAGTCATGTCAGGCCTTGTTTAGAAAAATAAATAGCCAAAAAAAACGAAAATAGGTCACTGAATATTGAGCGGCGAGAAACAGCTTTGCGCCCTCGCCGCCTGTAGAGATATTACGAACCCATGCGGTAGTTCGGTGACTCTTTGGTGATGGTCACATCGTGAACGTGGCTTTCTTGAATCCCTGCGCCGCTGATACGCACAAACTCAGCTTTGGTACGCAATTCATCAATGGTTGCACAGCCTGTCAAACCCATGCATGAGCGTAGACCGCCCATTTGCTGATGGATAATCGCTTTCAGGTGACCTTTGTAAGCTACGCGGCCTTCGATACCTTCAGGAACCAGTTTGTCGGCAGCGTTATCGCTCTGGAAGTAACGGTCAGAAGAACCTTTAGACATCGCGCCCAGTGAACCCATACCGCGATATGATTTGAATGAACGGCCTTGATACAGTTCGATCTCACCAGGGGATTCTTCGGTACCTGCCAGCATCCCCCCCACCATGACGCAGCTTGCGCCAGCGGCCAGTGCTTTCGCGATATCACCGGAGAAACGGATACCGCCATCGGCGATAACAGGAATACCAGTACCTTCCAGCGCTTCAACGGCGTCGGAAACGGCGGTGATCTGTGGAACGCCAACGCCGGTAACAATACGTGTAGTACAAATAGAACCAGGGCCGATACCCACTTTAACCGCGTTCACACCGGCTTCAGCCAATGCTCTTGCACCCGCAGCCGTAGCAACGTTGCCGCCGATAATTTGCAGGTCAGGGAATTTAGCGCGAGTTTCGCGAATGCGCTGTAACACGCCTTCAGAATGGCCGTGGGAAGAGTCAATCAGCAGTACGTCAACGCCGGCTTCAACCAGCGCTGCAATGCGCTCTTCGTTGCCTGCACCAGCACCAACCGCAGCACCTACGCGCAGACGGCCATGCTCATCTTTACAAGCGTTAGGTTTGCGCTCTGCTTTCTGGAAATCTTTAACGGTGATCATGCCGCACAGGTGGAAGTTTTCATCAACAACCAGCGCTTTTTCCACACGTTTTTCGTGCATGCGCTGCAGAACAACTTCGCGAGCCTCACCTTCTTTCACGGTAACCAAACGCTCTTTCGGCGTCATTACCGCAGTAACAGGCTGTTCTAAATCGGTAACAAAGCGCACGTCACGACCTGTGATGATACCAACCAGTTCCAGATCGTCAGTAACGACTGGATAACCCGCAAAACCATTACGTTCGGTCAGCTCTTTCACTTCGCGCAGAGTGGTGGTTGGCGTCACCGTTTGAGGATCTTTTACCACACCGCTTTCATGTTTTTTGACGCGGCGAACTTCTTCAGCCTGACGCTCAATAGACATGTTTTTGTGGATGAAACCAATACCGCCTTCCTGTGCCAAGGCAATCGCGAGGCGCGCTTCGGTAACGGTGTCCATTGCCGCAGACAGCATTGGGATATTCATACGAATGGATGAAGTCAGCTGAGTGCTAAGATCGGCAGTGTTTGGCAGAACGGTAGAATGGGCTGGAACTAAGAGAACGTCATCAAACGTTAGGGCTTCTTTTACGATACGTAGCATGGGCAATATCTCACCAGAGTGGTAAATCAAATAGATTTAATATTGCCGCGGCATTATACAGGCCGAAAACGGTTGCCTCCAGTACTTTTTATAAAAAAGTCTTGCGAAGGTCATTCAAGCATGTAGTATCGACTGATTAACACCTTGATTTAGAGTTTGATCTACGTCACATGTCGCTGCCATCTTCCCCACCAATTTTTACCGTTAGCCGGTTAAATCAGACCGTCCGTCAGTTGTTAGAAATGGAAATGGGGCAGATCTGGTTATCAGGCGAAATCTCCAATTTATCTCAGCCTTCATCGGGCCATTGGTACTTCACGCTTAAAGACGATCGTGCTCAGGTTCGCTGCGCGATGTTCCGTAATAGCAACCGCCGTGTCACTTTCCGCCCGCAAAACGGTCAGCAGATTTTGATGCGTGCCACCATCACGCTGTACGAGCCGCGTGGGGATTACCAACTGATTGCTGAAAGTATGCAGCCCGCCGGTGATGGTTTGCTGCAACAGCAATTTGAGCAGTTGAAGCAACGCTTACAGGAAGAGGGTCTGTTCGATCCTGCCCACAAGAAACCATTACCGTCGCCAGCCCACTGCGTGGGCGTTGTGACTTCATCAAGCGGTGCCGCGCTGCACGATATCCTTAACGTATTAAAACGACGCGATCCGTCTCTGCCAGTCGTCATTTACCCGACCGCCGTTCAAGGCGCAGATGCACCAATGCAAATTGTTCGCGCCATTGAATTAGCCAACCAGCGTAAAGAGTGTGATGTGCTGATTGTCGGTCGTGGCGGTGGCTCGCTTGAGGATTTATGGAGCTTTAATGATGAGCGCGTGGCGCAGGCTATTTTTGCCAGCCTAATCCCTATCGTAAGCGCCGTTGGCCATGAAACCGATGTCACTATCGCTGATTTCGTTGGCGATCTGCGAGCGCCAACGCCGTCCGCGGCCGCAGAATTAGTCAGCCGCAATCAAACCGAGCTCATGCGCCAAATGCTTTCACAGCAGCAGCGCATGGAAATGGCGATGGATTATTATCTTGCTCGGCATCAGCAGCGCTTCACTCGCTTGAATCATCGTTTACAGCAGCAGCATCCACAGCTACGTCTGGCACGCCAGCACACATTGCTGATTAAGCTACGCCGCCGTTTGGATGAAGCGGTGCAAACGCGCCTGCGCCTGGCGGAGCGCCAGCAAGAACGTGCCAATCAGCGCCTAAACCAACAGCAGCCTTCTGTACGCATTCAGCGCCATCAACAGCGCATCGAGCAGCTTCACAACCGGCTGGAATTACTCGTCCAACGCCAGCTTAGCGGCAATCGTGAACGCTTTGGCGCACTCTGTTCGCAGTTAGAAGGCGTTAGCCCACTTGCAACGCTAGCGCGCGGATTTAGCGTGACGCAGCCACCAAGCGGCGGCGTGCTGAAAAGCATTAAGCAGGTGACTCATGGCGATCTGTTAAAAACCCGAGTGCAAGACGGGTGGGTCGAAAGCACCGTGACATCCATCGCAACACTGCCTAAAAAGCGTAACGTGAAACATGACTCGTAGGCCTAAATAGTGAGTTCTGTGATGTAGGTCACTTCGCATAATAAAAGCGGTGACCTGAATCCTGTTTATACCCACTTTCGTTATTCTGTCATCCCTTCCTTGCTTTATAGATAAAAACAACGCATTTAAATTTCACTTTGCTTTTGATTGGTTATGAATCGAAAGCTAAATGGCGTGAAATCGATGCAAAATAAAACTGTGATCCTCAGTGCATTCTATAAACACCCGCTTTGTTTTAATTCCTCACAGCCCATTAAGGCTATTAGGGGATCATCATATTTATTAAATATCTCCTAGTTCACAGATAAAACATTATCACCATTCGTTTTTAACAATGGCGGTTTATTATCATTACCTGTTTATTGGGAGTGCCCACATGTCGGACACAAAATCTTTTAAGTCAAGGTTATGGGAATTTTTTCAAAGTCTAGGAAAGACTTTTATGTTTCCCGTTTCGTTATTGGCCTTTATGGGTTTGTTATTAGGCGTCGGAAGTTCAATTACTAGTCCATCCACCATAAAAAGCTTTCCATTTTTAGGCAATGAATTAGTTCAGCTAACGTTTGGATTTGTTGCAACCGTGGGTGGGTTCGCATTCACTTACTTACCTATTATGTTTGCAATGGCAATTCCATTAGGTCTTGCTAAGCGTAATAAAGCCATTGGCGCATTTTCTGGTTTTGTTGGCTATATGATAATGAACCTTTCTATTAATTATTATCTTATGAGTAGTCATCAACTTGCCGATGCAGCACATATGAAGCAAGCTGGGCAGGCCATGGTATTAGGTATTCAGTCGCTTGAAATGGGCGTTCTCGGCGGGATTGTTGTTGGGGTTATTACCTATTTCTTGCATGAGCGTTTTCAAGATACGCAACTCCATGATGCTTTTGCCTTTTTTAGCGGCATCCGCTTTGTACCAATCATCACAGCACTCACGCTCTCTATCGTTGGGCTGATCATTCCGTTTTTGTGGGAATATGTTGCCATCGGCATCACTGCCATTGGGCGATTAATTCAGAGCACTAACGTATTTGGCCCATTCTTATATGGCGTCGGCGTTCTATTATTAAAACCATTTGGCTTACACCATATTTTATTAGCCATGGTAAGATTCACACCGGCAGGTGGCACCGAATTCATCGGCGGGCAAGAAATATCAGGAGCCCTTAATATTTTCTATGCTGAACTAAAGGCCGGCTTGCCATTTAGTCCACATGTAACGGCGTTTCTCTCTCAAGGCTTTATGCCAACCTTTATCTTTGGCCTACCTGCTGTTGCTTATGCTATTTACCGTACCGCTAAGCCTGAAAATAGACCAATTATAAAAGGACTTTTACTTTCTGGTGTTTTAGTTTCCGTAGTAACAGGCATATCAGAGCCGATTGAGTTCTTATTCTTATTTATTGCACCTTTCTTATATGTCTTCCACGTTATCATGTCGGGTCTAGCGCTTATGGTTATGGCACTTTTAGGTGTTACCATAGGGAATACCGACGGTGGGATATTAGACTTATTAATATTCGGTATCATGCAAGGAACGGCAACAAAGTGGTATCTCATATTCCCAGTTGGCATTATTTGGTTTGCGATTTATTTCTTTGTATTTCGTTGGTATATCCTCAAACACGATATTAAAACACCGGGCAGAGAAGATGATGACATCAGCGTGACTGCGAAAGCAGAACAGAAAGCTGAAAAGAAGAAAGGCTCCAAATACGATCCCGAGTTAATTCTCTCGGCGTTGGGTGGCAAAGATAATATCGACTCTTTAGATAACTGCATCACTCGCTTGCGCTTGGTGGTAAAAGATATGGCGCTTATCAATAAAGATATATTAAAGAAAGCAGGCGCACTTGCCGTCGTGGTTCTCGATAGCCATAGCCTACAGGTTATTATCGGCCCACAGGTACAAAGCGTTAAAACCGGCATTGAAGCATTAATTTAGCCCAAGGGAACCGTATGTATAATTTTGATGAGATTATCGATCGTAGCGTTGATAAATGCCGCAAGTGGGATTATGACTACGTCTGCTCACGCTTTGGGGCTGTGCCAAAAGATTTTATTCCCATGTGGATTGCTGACATGGATTTCAAATCGCCACCGGAGATCATCGCAGGGCTGCGCCAAATCGTTGAGCACGGTACTTTCGGCTATACCTATTGCTTTGATGAGTTCTATCAGGCCGTCATCGATTTTCAAGCTAAGCAGCATAATGCAGATATTGCTCGAGAGTGGATCACGCTCACCTATGGCACAGTCTCAACGCTGCACTATACCATTCAGGCATTCTGCAACGCAGGCGATGCTATTCTCATGAACACGCCGGTGTACGATCCCTTTGCATTGGCGGCAGAGCGCCAAAAAGTACGCGTAATAGCCAATCCTCTGGTTGCCGTAAATCAGCGCTATCAGCTCGATTTCGAAAAATTAGAGCAGCAGATAAAAGAGCACCAGCCAAAACTCTACCTGTTTTGCTCACCGCACAATCCATCAGGAAGAATTTGGACGGCGACAGAGATCCGTCGGGTGTCTGAACTGTGCCAAAAGTATCAGGTGATATTAGTTATTGATGAAGTTCACGCTGAGCATATTCTGCACGGCACCTTCATCAATGCCTTAAATGAGGGCTGTGCGCATGCAGATAATCTTATTCTGCTCACCTCCCCCAATAAGGCCTTTAATCTCGGCGGGCTTAAGACTTCTTATAGCATTATTCCCGATGAAGAATTACGTGCACGTTTTCGTCAGCAGCTAGAGAAAAACTCAATTACCTCGCCGAATATGTTCGGCGTATGGGGATTAATTTATGCCTATACGCAAGGATTGGACTGGCTAAAAGCCTTGAATAGCTACTTAGCTGAAAACGAACGTTATCTTTATGACTTCATTAGTGAGCGCCTACCAACATTAAAGATGATGCGTTCCGAGTCATCGTATCTCGCGTGGATTGACGTTAGCGCAACAGGAATGAGTGCCTATGATTTTACACATCGGCTGGCTCATGAAACCGGCGTAGTTGTTGAAGATGGCACGCACTACGTACAAAACGGTGAGCACTATATCCGTATTAATTTTGGCACGCCGAAAGCGCTTATTGAACAAGCGATGGTTCGTCTGGAAAATTTTGTTCAAAGGCACCGCGTGTAGGTGTAGGGAGCCAAACCGAGCTAGCGTAAGCTAGGCGCACGAATGCGCCTAGCTTAAAATTTACTCTTTAACCGCGTAGCTAAATACCACGCGTTTCTTGGAAATCATTCCATGACCGTTCGGGCAAAAATAGTCAACGGCGCCACAGGCTTTCAATTCCTGAAGTGGCTTACCACAATCTGGACACTCGACACGTTGCTGGTAGGTTTGCTGGCAATGCTGACAAAAATAATCGCCCTGCCGCCACGCCATTTCATGCTGACACTTCGGACAAAACACGTCCATTTAAACCTCCTAAATAACACCCCAGCCGCGTAGAAAATAAAGCCCCAGCGCCGTGGTGAAAAAAGATCCTACGGTAGTAATCGCAATAATATTAGCCGCTAAGGTTGCATTTCCGCCCATCGCTCTCGTCATTACGTAGCTAGCTGCGGCGGTTGGCGTGGAAGTGAACAAGAAAATAACCCCCAACGTCACACCACGAAACCCAAACAGCCAGCCGCCCAACGTCATAAGTACTGGGACGGCAATTAACTTAGCCGCACTAGAGTAGCCAGCCACGTTAGAAGAGCTGAACATGGCATGCCAATCGATACTTGCTCCGGTACACAGCAACGCCAACGGTAGCGCCATCGATGAAATAAATTTCCCGGTTGAGGACAAGACTTCTGGAACCGGTAGTTTGGTCAGCGAATAGCATAGTCCAAGAACAATGCCGATGATCAGCGGGTTAGTTATAACTCCGCGTAATATCTTACCCCAGCTGATTTTCTGCTGGCCATCTGAGCTCAATGTTCTGGTCAAGGTGACCACTGAAAGCACGTTAAACAGGATCACGGTTACAGCCATATACATCGACCCAACGGCAACCCCTTCGCTACCATAAGCGCTGGCACAATAGGCTAAACCTACAATAGCGGTATTCGCACGAAAACCACCCTGAACGAAAATACCTCGCTCACGCGGCTCTTTCACCAATTTGAGTGCAACCAATTCCAGCAACAAGAAGCTCACCACTGTTGCCACGCCCCCATAAACAACAAAAGCTAAATTATTGCCAAGCGTCGAATGATTGGTAGCAATGCTGAAAAAGAGCAGACAAGGAAGTGAGAGATTAAACACCAGACGGGTAGCGCCATCGCAGAAAGCATCATCTAATAGACGAAACCGGCGCAGCACAACGCCCAGCAGCAACATCAGTAAATTGGGCACCGTAACACCAAAGGCAAAACTCCACGTCTCCCACGACATACTCAAATCCTTGTTGGCGTTGAAAAAATAGTTTGCAGACGAAGAGAATACACTGAAAATTCACGGCGCTACCATAAAAAAATAGGGCGCATATTCTGCGCCCCATCATAACTTTGCGTATTAGCTATACGTTATTTGCTCTTTTTAATATGAGCAAGCAGACGTTTACGTTTACGCAGCTGAGTTGGATTCAGCATGTTACGTTTACCCGCATACGGGTTATCGCCTTCTTTAAACTGAATGCGAATAGGTGTTCCCATCACTTTAAGTGAACGACGGAAGTAATTCATCAGGTAACGCTTGTAAGAATCCGCAAGATCTTTCACCTGATTGCCGTGGATCACCACAATCGGCGGGTTATAACCACCGGCATGGGCATATTTCAGTTTTACACGACGACCACGAACTAACGGCGGCTGATGATCTTCCTGCGCCATGTTCATGATACGCGTTAGTAAGGATGTACTTACGCGGCGAGTCGCACAGTCATAGGCTTCTTGAATGGATTCAAACAGATTACCCACACCGCTGCCGTGTAATGCAGAGATAAAGTGAATGCGCGCGAAGTCCACAAAGCCTAAACGCAGATCCAGCATCTCTTTGACCTGAGTTTTGACGTCTTCAGACAGGCCATCCCACTTATTGACCACAATTACCAGTGAGCGCCCACTATTCAGGATAAAGCCTAATAGCGACAAGTCTTGGTCTGAAATACCTTCACGAGCGTCAATCACCAGTAACGCAACGTTCGAATCTTCAATCGCCTGCAGCGTTTTGATGACGGAAAATTTCTCAACCGTATCGGTCACTTTCCCACGCTTACGCACCCCAGCGGTATCAATCAGCACGTATTCGCGCTCATCACGTACCATTGGGATATAAATGCTGTCACGCGTCGTTCCCGGCATGTCGTAAACCACAACGCGATCTTCACCCAGAATACGGTTGGTTAGTGTGGACTTACCGACGTTTGGACGACCAACGATAGCAATCTTAATAGGCAGATCTTGAGGATTGAAGTCGTCTTCTTCCTCTTCAGCCATCTCATCGGCTTCATCCGCTTCAAGCTCAGCCCAGTAGGCCGCGTTAGCTTCTTCTTCCGTCAGCTCCCGCTCTGGTTCTGGCGCATCAACGAAGGGGATCAGCGCTTCTTCAATCAGCTGAGCAACGCCACGACCATGGGAGGCAGCAATTGGATAAACTTCGCCAAAGCCTAATGAGTAAAAATCGCCGATGGCAACGTCAGGATCGATACCATCAGTTTTGTTAGCAACTAAGAAAGTGGCTTTCTCGCGGCTGCGTAGGTGCTGGGCAATACCTTCATCGGCAGGCATTAAACCCGCACGAGCATCAACCATAAACAGCACGATATCCGCTTCTTCAATCGCCATTAACGATTGCTCAGCCATGTGCGTTTCAACGCCATTTTCAGTGCCATCAATACCACCGGTGTCGATGATAATGAATTCATTTCCATTAACTTCAGCACGGCCGTATTTACGGTCACGGGTCAACCCAGGGAAATCCGCAACCAACGCATCACGAGTGTGCGTTAAGCGGTTAAATAAGGTGGATTTACCCACATTCGGGCGCCCGACCAGCGCGACGACAGGTATCATTGTTGAAGCCTCTATTACTTAATTTAATTCCAAATACGCGGGGAATATTCACTCCCGAGCAAGGACTTTTCAGAAGACGAAACGGCTCCTGAGGTGATCAGGAGCCGTTCCCAGACGGCTAATTCGCCGCCCTAAATAATTGTTTTATTAGCGAGTAAATGCGTAAACTTTACCGCCACGAGCCTGAATAATCAGCTTATCGCTGGCTACCAGAGGCGCGCTGAGCAGACCAGAGCTGTCTACTTCTTGCTGAGCGACAAAACGCCCATCATCGGTATTGAGCCAATGCAGATAACCTTCGCTATCACCCACTACTAAATAGCCGTTATACAGCGCAGGCGCGGTCAGATTACGGTGCAATAAATCGCTTTGTTTCCACAGAGAAACACCGCCATCGGCGCTTAATGCCGCAACGCGGTCATCTTGGTCAACAACATAGATACGGCCTGCATCAACGATGAAATCGTTCACTGAACCCATCTCGCGTTTCCATTGGATTTGTCCAGAACGCAGATCCAGCGCCGCCAAGTTACCGTTGTAACCCAGAGAGTATACAACACCATCGACTACGACAGGGGTAGTATCCACGTCATTTAAGCGGTCGATTTCGGTTGAACCCATTGGCTGTGCAACACGCTGCTGCCAAATCATTTGGCCTTGCTGCATCATGATTGCGCTAACGCGACCATTGTCACCACCAACGATAGCAGCACCAAATGCCGTAGCAGGCGCTGACTCACCACGTAAGGTCAGAGAAGGCATATCAAGGTTAACGGTCCACTTGATAGAACCATCTGCTTCATCTAACGCCTGCAGCATACCGTTGGAGGTATGGATCAATACCAGACCATCGCTAATCACTGGGCGAGAGATAGCTTCACCAGCAACCGTCGTTTTCCACGCTTCGGCACCGTCTTCAGTACTCAGCGCATACACAACGGCACGTTCTGAACCAACAAAGACTTTTCCGCCAGATACCGCTAAACCACCAGACAACAGCGCTGTTTTGTGTGAGAACCAGCCATCTTTTTCAGCCAAGTTCACAGACCAAACAACGTCGCCGCTATCCGCATCCATTGCTTTTACTACACCCATACGGTCAGCCGCATAAATGCGGTTATCCTGCCAAGTTGGACGCAGGTGGGAATAGAACTCACCGACACCATCACCGACTGACGTACTCCACACCTTGTTCGGTGTGAATTGGTTTTCAACTTTTGGCAACGGTGACATGGTGACCACATCAGTTTCACTGCTGAACCAAGAGCATCCGCTCAAAAACGTCACAGACAGCAATCCGACCAAGAGCGTTTTACGCAATTGCATTGATTATCCCCTTAGTTGGATAAATTGTTCAGTTTCATGCGCAGTAAACCCTGCAATGACTGGGAAGCATCAGAGGCTAAGCCTTTGCTGTATGCTTCACGGGCGCCTTTTACGTCGCCTTTCTTAACCAGCACATCACCGCGAACATCCTGCGCCATAGCAACCCAGCCGGTCGCTTTAATTAAATCCAATGTTTTGAGTGCGTCGTCCAGCTTATTTTCCTGCAGCTGCACACGAGCTAAACGCAAATCAATCAGGGATTTCAGATTTTCGTCTTTAGTTTGACCTTGAGCCCAAACCAGCTGCTGCTCAGCTTTAGCAAAGTTCTTCTGGTCAACTTCATGTTGCGCTAGCTGCAAAGCAGCCAAAACACCATAATTGTTAGCGTTTTTTTCAATAAACTTTTCAGCCAACGCCACACCATCGGCTTTACCACCGGTCAGCGCTTCACTTGCTTGCTGATATGACTGGGATGCCCCGGTCATCTCTGCCTGCTGATGATTCTGCCAGTAACGCCAACCGAGCAGTGCGCCAATCCCAATTACAACACCAATCGCCAACGCCTTACCGTTTTCGATAAAGAAGCGGCGCAGGGCATCAACTTGTTCGTTCTCTGTGCTATAGACTTCCACTGTTCTCTACTCCTTTACGCCAACATTGATGCCAGGAGCGCCGCAACGTCATCCTGTGCAATAGTTTGCTGATCGCCACTTTGCAGGTTCTTAACATTCACCTGGCCCGCATTCATCTCATTTTCGCCTAATACCAGTGCAACGCGAGCGCCCCACTTATCAGCACGGGCGAACTGCTTCTTAAAGTTACCGCCGCCATAGTTGGTCATCAGTTTGACCTGCGGATACGCATCACGAATTTTTTCTGCCAAACGCATAGCAGCGCTTTGTGTGCCTTCACCGGAAGAAATCAGATAGACATCAACGGCGCGCTGAGGTTGGAAATCAGGGTTTACCGCTTGAACCAACAGAACCAGACGTTCCAAGCCCATAGCAAAGCCAACCGCTGGCGTGGCATGACCGCCAAGCTGAGCAACCAAGCCATCATAGCGTCCACCGGCACAAACGGTACCTTGCGCGCCTAAGCTATTCGTCACCCATTCAAATACGGTACGGTTGTAGTAGTCCAAACCGCGAACCAAACGCTCATTAACGGTATACGCAATGCCCGCTTCATCCAGCAATTTGCACAGGCCAGCAAAATGCTCACGAGACTCTTCGTCCAGATACTCTGACAGACGCGGTGCATCGTTGAGCAACGCCTGTACGTCTGGATTTTTAGAGTCCAGAACGCGCAGCGGATTGCTATACATACGGCGCTTGCAGTCTTCGTCCAACTTGTCTTTGAACTGTTCCAGATAGGCCACTAATGCATCACGATAGTTAGCACGAGCTTCCTGAGAACCGATTGAGTTCAGCTCCAGAGCAACGTGCTCAGAGATCCCCAGCGCACGCCACCAACGAGCCGTCAGCAGAATGAGTTCTGCGTCTACATCAGGACCATTCAGGCCAAAAACTTCAGCGCCCAGCTGGTGGAACTGGCGATAGCGACCTTTTTGCGGGCGTTCATGACGGAACATCGGACCGATATACCATAAACGTTGTTCTTGATTGTACAGCAGACCATGTTCGATACCGGCACGCACACAGCCAGCTGTCCCTTCAGGACGCAGCGTCAGGCTGTCACCATTGCGGTCATCGAAGGTGTACATCTCTTTTTCAACGACGTCGGTCACTTCACCAATCGCACGTTTGAATAACGGGGTCTGCTCTACAATCGGCAAACGGATTTCGCTGTAACCGTAGCTGGTCAGGACTTGTTTGAGCGCAGCTTCAATCGGCTGCCAAAGCGCCGTGTCTTCCGGCAGGTAGTCGTTCATGCCACGAATAGCTTGGATATTCTTCGCCACGTCAATTCTCTATACTATGTAATTCAAAAAAATGACCCCGATTATGGAGGATTGAAGCCATCTCATCAATCGGGAGCATTGTTTATTCAAAGCAAATGAGATTACAGGCCGCCTAAAGCGACCTGCTATTCAATTACTTCTCGTCGATCTGGCTGACTTCGATGCGCTTGTTAACATCCAGCATCGATGCTTTGGCACGGATCTTAGCCTCTAGCTGATCGATCATCTGTTCGTTATCAAAACGCTCTTTTTGACGCACACCGTCTTCATAGAAGCCGCTCTTGTTGTATCCGCCTGTCACGCCAATCGTTGAAACCAAGGCTTCGCCTGGGCCATTCACCACACAACCAATAATCGATACATCCATTGGTGTGATGATGTCTTCCAAACGCTGCTCTAGCGCATTTACCGTGCCAATAACGTCAAATTCCTGTCGTGAGCAGGTCGGGCAAGCGATAAAGTTAATCCCACGCGAACGAATACGCAGCGACTTAAGAATATCAAAGCCCACTTTCACTTCTTCAACAGGATCTGCCGCCAGCGAGATACGCAGCGTGTCACCAATCCCTTCGGCCAGCAGCATGCCTAAGCCCACTGCTGATTTAACCGATCCACTACGCGCGCCGCCTGCTTCGGTGATCCCAAGATGCAGAGGCTGATCGATACGTGAAGCTAACAGACGATAGGACTGTACCGCGAGGAATACGTCTGACGCCTTTACGCTGACTTTAAACTGATCGAAGTTAAGACGATCAAGAATATCGACATGACGCATAGCTGACTCGAGCAATGCTTCAGGCGTCGGTTCGCCGTACTTCTCTTGAATATCTTTTTCCAGCGATCCGCCGTTAATTCCAATACGGATGGGAATATTTTTATCACGCGCACAGTCAACAACCGAGCGAATGCGTGATTCGTTGCCGATGTTGCCTGGATTAATACGCAGACAATCAACGCCATACTCAGCAACTTGCAGCGCAATGCGGTAGTCGAAATGAATATCGGCCACCAGTGGCACTGAAACCTGCTGCTTAATCAGTTTGAATGCTTCAGCAGCATCCATAGTCGGAACGGAGACACGGACAATATCTACGCCAACACGTTCAAGTGCGCGTATTTGTTTTACCGTGGCATCAACATCCGTTGTTTTGGTGTTAGTCATCGACTGTACGGCAATCGGTGCACCATCACCGATAGGCACATTACCGACATAAATGCGGGTCGATTTTCTCCGCTTAATGGGTGACTCATTATGCATATTAATTCTCCATGAATGCCGTGCTATCAATTGAAGCGCGCATATTCTGCTTACAACATTTAACCGACAATCAGGTAAACAAAGTACTTGTACTGCCAACGCTGTACAAAATAAACCGCCTTGCCCCTGCTTAATGCAGAATGTCAGAGCGGTTCATTTCGTATTCACAGCACGCTGCATTCACCATAGGTGACTCTACCGAATCACTCAGCATTCAACGTCAAACGAGCAACCTGACTTGATTTGATAAAGCGGCTCAAATCAACTGGCTTACCTTGGTACGTGATATCCACGGCGGCTGGTGCACCAATTTTCAGCTTATACGGTGCCGTACCGGCTAAATCCAGTGAAGCACCGGATTTTTGCATTCCGCTGAATAGCGTTTTACCCGTTGCGTCTTTAACTTCTAACCAGCAATCAGCTTTAAATTTCATCGCTAAGTTGTTGGATGCTGACGCTGCAGAATCAACGGTCGCCCCTGCGGTTGGTAAAGTTGCACCATTCGCAGTGGAGGTGGTATCAACCGGAGCCTGACTAGGAGCAACAACGGTATTATTGCTTTGGTTTGGCTGGGTTTGAGCCGCTGTGGCTGGCGCGGTAGCGGCATCAGTAGGTGCAGCAGCCGCTTGGCCATTATCTGCCGTGGTCACTGACGAATCTGGCGGTGTACCGACAGACTCTTGAGTATCCGCAGATTGCGCAGCTTCATCAGAACCATTAGCCGATTCTGACGGTTGTAACTGACCATTTTTTGCCAGCTGAGCAGAAGACTCATCCGCCATTGTCGCAATATCTTCTTGTTGAGCTTTGTGATTTTCCCACCACCAAGAACCGGTGATGCCAATAACCACAAATACCACCAACCAGGTAAACATCATCAGCCAACCATCGCGCTTTTTGCGTTTTTTACCCAGTGAGAAGCTTTGCATCGGCGCAACTTTTGCCGCCTTCAACGGCGCCTGCTTTTCTAACAGCGGCGTTAGTTCGTCTTCCGGGATATGGACCAGTTTTGCATAGGAACGAATATATCCACGCAAAAACGTTGAGGCCAAATCAGCCGGAGCCTTGTCTTCTTCAATATCGCGAACCGTTGAAACTTTCAGGCACAGACGTTCTGCAACAGCCTGCTGTGTAAGTTCTAACTTTTCGCGCCCTTGGCGCAGGCGTTCGCCTGTAGTCAATGGAGCTGTTTGATCTTGGGGGGCTTCAGTATTCATTCGCTAGGAACTGCTGGTACTGTTGAGATTGTGGAAAATTTCGCGCCAGTTGTTTGCCATAACGCTCTAAGTTCGTTTGGCGCCCATCTAACGCAGCGAAGCGGATTTGTAACCATAGGCTATTGGCACTCGCCGGTAGAATATGATTGTAAACATCCAACATTACTCGCGCATCTCCGCGCTTCCCTTGGTCAAATTCTCGGATAGCTTCCGCAATTAGCGAAACTCCCTTATCCGGATCGCTCTTCAAAGCGCGACTAAATAATTTTCGCGCTTCGTCAGTCTGTCCTGCTTTTAGAAAACAATAACCTGCATTTTCGAAGCTATCTGCAACCTGACCGTAATCAGGAAGATTTGCAGCTGAACTAAACTGTTGTTGTGCCGCTACATACTGCCCTAAACTACACAGAAACGCACCGTAATTATTCATCACAGTGCCATTCTGTGGCGCTAAATTCATCGCTTTTTGATAACTTTTCTGCGCAGCATTGTTATCGCCCGTGCGTTGCTGGTAAAGCGCCATGCCAAGCTGGGTTCGGTAATCATCTGGAGCCGCATCTCGTGCTTTCTCCAGATTTTGTTGGGCAGCTTTTAAGTCGCCCTGATTCAAGTATTCCAAGCCAAGTTCGAGCCGGCTTTGCGATGCCGCAGCCATCTGCTCTCCTTCGGGTTTAGAGCTTGAACAGCCCACCAACAAACTCGCCGTCAGTAGTCCTATTACCCATCCCATTTTTAGCTTCATTGCTTTACCCCGTTATCCTTTTCGCTGAATCATCAAAAAATCTGACCAACAATGCTAGGGAAATCACTAATATGCATGCGCTCTGCGTCAGACCTCGCGAACCATAATAGGTTCACCGGCCATTTTTTTCTTAATCGTGCGTTTCGTGCGGTCAATAACATCACCGGCCAACTGTCCACAGGCCGCATCAATGTCATCACCACGCGTTTTACGCACAATTACGGTAAAACCATATTCCATCAGAACCTTAGAAAAACGGTCTACGCGGCTGTTTGAGCTACGTCCGTAAGGTGCACCAGGGAACGGGTTCCATGGGATCAGGTTAATCTTACATGGGGTATCTTTCAGACACTCTGCCAACTGATGTGCGTGATCCATACCATCATTGATATGATCCAACATCACGTACTCAACCGTGACACGTCCTTGATTAGCGTTAGATTTCTCTAAGTAGCGGCGCACAGCCCCAAGGAAAGTCTCGATATTGTATTTACGGTTGATAGGCACAATTTCGTTACGAATTTCATCCGTCGGCGCATGCAGAGAGATAGCCAGCGCCACGTCGATCATGTCACCCAGTTTTTCCAATGCAGGGACAACACCTGATGTCGACAAGGTGACACGGCGCTTAGACAAACCAAAACCGAAGTCGTCCAGCATGATATTCATGGCTGGCACAACGTTATTCAGGTTCAGTAAAGGCTCGCCCATCCCCATCATCACCACGTTGGTGATCGGGCGTTGGCCGGTAACTTTGTGAGCACCAATAATCTTAGCTGCACGCCATACCTGACCGATAATTTCAGATACGCGCAGATTGCGGTTAAAGCCCTGCTGCGCGGTAGAACAGAATTTACACTCCAACGCACACCCCACCTGCGAAGAGACACACAGCGTGGCGCGATCGTCTTCTGGGATATAAACCGTTTCTACACGTTGGTCGCCGACCTGAATCGCCCATTTAATGGTGCCATCGGTTGAGCGTTGCTCCTCGGCCACTTCTGGTGCACGAATTTCAGCGATCTCTTTGAGTTTGTTACGCAACACCTTATTGATGTCGGTCATCTCATCAAAATTATCGCAGCAATAATGATACATCCATTTCATCACCTGATCGGCGCGGAACGGCTTCTCACCTAACTTAGCGAAGAACTCACGCAGTTGTTGGCGATCAAGATCGAGAAGGTTAATTTTTTCCGACGAATTGGCCGGGGCAGGTTGCACAGTATCAACCTGCGCAGCATTTACTGGTGCGCTAATTTCAGACAAGTTTGACTCGACGACAATAGATTCAGACATAGCATCTGAATTGGATGAATGGGGGGTAGTTGTTGGATCTTCAGACATGCTTATAGACATACTAAACTCTGGCCTCGTTGTTACACTTTGCGGCACGGTATTAAAGTGACTGACCCGACAAGCGTAGTGCCTGTTGGCGACGGATACAAACCCAGTTTGCATCTGATTCAGTCTTGCTCGGTACAACACATTAAAAACACTTATTAAATAAAGCGGTTAGCAATGTGCCTAAAAAAAAGTCCCTGAGGATAATCACTCAGGGCGCGGTATTGTACTCGGTCTCTCATCGGTATGCTATGCCATTAGGCTTAGCTTAACGAATCAATTCCCGATTTGCGTAATCGATTAACGAGTGCGCGGGCAAACTTCATTGTTTGCAAAGAAATATGCGATTTCGCGCTCGGCGGACTCTAATGAATCAGAACCGTGAGCGGCGTTTTCAGTCAGGCTATCCGCATAGTCAGCACGTAATGTGCCAGCTAAAGCATTTTCAGGATTGGTCGCGCCCATGATTTCACGATTACGACGAACGGCATCTTTGCCTTCCAGAACCTGAACCATGATTGGGCCAGAAGTCATGAAATCCACCAGACCGTCAAAGAACGGGCGACCTTTGTGTTCGGCATAGAAACCTTCAGCCTGTTCACGAGTCAGATGAACCATTTTTGCCGCAACAATTTTCAGGCCAGCTGCTTCAAAGCGAGAATAAATAGCGCCGATAACATTTTTAGCCACCGCATTCGGTTTTACGATGGAGAAGGTACGTTCTACTGTCATTTAAACCTCTGTCTAACTTCCAATGAGAGCCGTTATTTCCGCTGGACCTTGGCATAACACCAATGATTCTAGGGATACTTTTTATGAGTTTACGAGCAGTAAGAGGCAGATGGAATATTTTTAGAGCACTAACCATTTGAATGAAAGGATTATTCTCTTATTTCACACCTCAAAAGCCGAACCCCGGCTATGAATCGCCGCCGATTATAGATGGGCGGCTAATATTTGCCTATTGAAATGAGATAAAAATGTTAAGGAAATATTACTTTTTTGATTTAAAGCACATCTTTCAGATGTAGCCCGACTAAAGGAT